>CAWIYD010000007.1:0-91794 GCA_963840195.1 uncultured Actinomycetes bacterium | reverse complement strand
TGAGGTAGGTCAGCACGGCCAGCACGCGGCGGTTGTCGTCCCCGCCGCGGTACAGGTCGAGCTTGGTAAAGATGTTGTTGATGTGCTTGCTGACCGCTTTCTCCGAGACGACGAGCCGCGCCGCGATGCCGGCGTTGGTGCGCCCCTCGGCCATCAGGGCGAGCACCTCGTATTCCCGCGGGGTGAGCCGGCCCAGCGGCTCGTCGCGGGCGCGGCGAGTCAGCAGCTGGGAAATGACCTCCGGATCCATGGCGGTGCCGCCGCCGGCCACGGTGCGGACCGCCTCGATGAACCGCCGCACGTCGGAGACCCGGTCCTTGAGCAGGTAGCCGAGGCCGCCGATCCCGCCGGACAGCAGCTCGCGGGCGTACAGCGGCTCGACGTGCTGGGACAGGACAAGCACCGGCAGGCCCGGCACCTGGGCGCGGGCCTCGATCGCCGCCTTGAGGCCTTCGTCGGTGAAGGTCGGGGGCAGCCGCACGTCCACCACCGCCACGTCCGGGCGATGGGAGACCAGCGCCCGGAGCAGCGCCGGCCCGTTGTCCGCAGCCTCCACCACCTCCATGTCGTACGCGGTGAGCAGCCGGATCAGCCCGTCCCGCAGCAGGGTCAGGTCCTCGCCAAGGACAACACGCACGGCAGCTCCATGGTCACCACGGTCGGGCCCCCGACGGGGCTGGTCACGGCGATCAGCCCGTCGAAAGCGGCCAGCCGCCGTTCGATGCCGCGCAGCCCGCCGCCGGCCCGGGGGACGGCCCCCCCGGTGCCATCGTCGCCGATGATCGCGACCAGCTTGCCCGGCTCGTACAGCAGCTGCACCCAGGCGCTCCTGGCGGCGCTGTGCTTGACCACGTTAGCCAGCACCTCGGCGATGGCGAAATAGGCGGCCGACTCCACCGGGGCGGGCGGCCGGCCCGCCAGCTCGATGTGCAGGTTCACGGGCAGCGGAAGGCTCACCGCCAGCGCTCGCACCGCACCGTCGAGGCCGCGCTCGGCCAGCACCGGCGGGTGGATGCCGCGGACCAGGTGGCGCAGGTCGGCCAGCGCCTCGCCGCTGGAGGCGCGCGCCTCAGCCAGCAGCTTCAGCGCCAGGTCGGGATCGTCCCTGAGCACCTGCTCGGCCAGGCCGATGCTCATGCCCAGCGAGACCAGCCGGGCCTGCGCGCCGTCGTGCAGGTCGCGCTCGATCCGGCGCAGCTCGGCCGCTGAGGCATCTACCACCTGGGAGCGCGACTCGTTCAGCCGGCCCAGCCGCGCGTCCAGCTCCTTCCGGGTCGGGGCCAGCAGCGCCGCACTGAACTGGGCATGTGCCTTCAGCACCCGCGGGCCCGCGAGCACGCCGGCCGGGAGCGCGCTCAGGAAGAGCACCTGCAGCCAGAAACCCGGCGGCGCCGCGTTCCACCATCCGAACAGCAAAGTTCCGGCATCTGCCACCAGCGTCCAGCCACCGACGAAAACCAGGAACGCGGGCAGCGCCCCGAGCGCCACCCCGACCGGCGCGTTGACCAGGATCCACAGCAGGTCCCGCCAGGTCGCGGGGTCGGTCAGCAGCCACTTGCACCGCTGCAGCCGCCCGATCAGACCGTTGCTGACCTCGTGCGGCCGGGGCCGGTAGGGCGTGGCGATGCTCACGCCCGACCACTCCAGCGCGAAGCGGCGCTGCTGGCTGGCCCGGCCGCGCACGGCCAGCAGGCTCATCGGCACCGGCACCACGCCGATCCCCACGGCCAGCAGGGGCAGGGACAGCATGGAGGCCACGAACAGCGGGATGCCCGGCACCACCGAGAGCACCGCGATGACCAGCCCGCGGACGCAGGTCCGGAGGGTCAGCCGGAACAGCCGACGGAATGTGCCGTCGCCGTGACTCATCGTTACCTCCGCGCCGCGGCGCGCCTGTCATCCGCACCCGGTCAGGTGCTGGTCGCGCTCCTCCCATTGGTATCGTGCCCGGCCGCGGATCTCGGTGGTGTTAATCCCACCTTCGGACGCGAGCCGGCCCGGACGCGTGGCGCGGATGCGCCCGCCCGCCGGGGCTCAGCTGGGCCGCCCGCGTGGCGCGGACGCGCCCCGCCCGCCGGCTGCAGCTGGGCCGCCCGCGTGGTGCGCCGGGCCGTGGCCCGGGCTCAGGTGGCCGGCGTGACGATGCCGTACTCGTGGATCTTCCGGTAGATCGTGGCCCGGGACATGCCCAGCGACTTGGCCGCCTTGACCTTGTTGCCCTGGTAGTCCAGCAGGCCCTGGACGATGGCGTCCCGTTCCATCGACTCCAGCGGGGACAGCAGCCGCCGGCTCACCGTCCAGCACTCGGGCGGCAGGTCCGCGGGCTGGATGGTCCCGGTGCGCCGCTTCTGCACTACCCGGCGCAGCGCCTGCCACAGCTGCTCGGTGTTCCCCGGCCACTTCGACCGCAGCAGCAGCTGCATCGCCTCGGGGGAGCAGGTCAGCCGGCCGTGCTGGCCCAGCTTGGCGATGAAGAACGGCACCAGCGCGTGCAGGTCCTCGATGTGGTGCCGCAGCGGCGGGAGTTCCACGGTGGACGGGAAGTGGCGGAGCAGCTTGCTCAGGTCGGCGTGGGCGCCGGACCGGCTCAGCGTGACCGCGACCCACAGCTCCCGCTGCCGCCCGGCGGCCCGTGCTTCCTGCAGCGCGGCGGACAGCGCGTGCGGACTGCCGGGCGTTGAGCACGTCGATGTGCCTGATGACCAGGGCACCCTCGCCGTCCAGCAGTTCCTGGCGGGCGCGCAGCAGCCAGTCGGCGTCGGCCGCCTCGGCCGCGTCGAGGACGTAGAACCGCTCGGCCGCATTCCGGCGCTGGTGCACCGCGCGGACCACGGTCAGCTTGCCGACGCCCGGCTCACCCTCCAGGGCGAGCCATTCCGCCGAGTCGTACACGGCCTCGACCTGCCGGCAGCCGCGCAGCCACAGCGCCCCGTTGCCGACCAGGCCGGGCAGTGACATGCCCGACTTCGCGGCCGGCTCGGCCGCCGGCCCGCTGGCGCGGCTCGATGAGCTTCACGTGCACCACGCCGCCGGAGGCACGCTCCTCGCCCGGCACCGGGCGGCAGTACATCCGGGCCCGGATCCCGCTGGGCAGTTCCACCGACACCGCCCCGGGCTGCCGGCTGGCCAGCGCCTCGGCGGCCTGGCCGAGCAGCACCCCCTGGTCGCCCGGGTCGAGGACCTGGCGGGCGTAGTCGTTCATCATGACCACGTCGTGGTTCAGGGCCAGCACGATCCCGCTGGTGCGGCGGCAGGCCCGCAGGTACTCCTGCATGAGGGAGAGCTCCCGGGCGCTGCTGTCCGCCAGCATGGCCTGGGTGATCTGGTCGGCCGTGGTCTTGGCCAGCGCGATGAGCAGCGGGTCAGCGTCCCGGCGCCAGCAGGTCAGGTCGACCGCGCCGACCGCCTTGCCCGAGATGGGGTCGTGGATCGGCACCCCGGCGCAGGCCAGGTCCTCCAGGTCCTCCGCGTAGTGCTCGTGGCCGAAGACGTGGGCGGGCTGGCCGCCCTCCAGGGCGGTGCCGATGCCGTTCGTCCCGACGAACTCCTCGGCGTAGGAGAAGCCCGCGGCGAGCTGGACGCCGTCCAGGTGCCGCTCCAGGTCATGGTCGGCCGTCATCCGGGTCAGCACGACGCCCGCCGCGTCGGTCAGGATGACGCTGATCGGCTGCCCCTCCAGATGCTCGCGCAGGTTGCGGAGCACCGGCATGGCGTTGCGGACCAGCGGCGTATCCAGGTCGGGATCGCGGACGTAGGGGAGGGCGACGCGATCCGCCGCCACCTTGAACTGCCGTGACCGCCACCAGGAGGCCAGGATCGTATCGCGGACTTCATTCGGCTTGACCGGCTCAGCCGTGAGGAACCGCTCTCGCGTCTTCGCCAGCCCCTTGCTGTCGCCCAAGGCTGGCAGGTGCACTGCAGTGGGCACCATCGCGCCTCCGTACCTCCCGGTGCCGCGCCCGCCAGCTGAAGGATCAGCCCGCAGCACGGAATCCGGGGTCGCGTGCGTACCTACCCAAAATAAGCGCCGCGTCACGGGCCCCTGTCTCACATTGAGACCGACACCCCTCCGGAAACGGCGTTTTCATGCAAGGACACCGGCTCGCTCGCGCTCTCGCTGACGAAACCGAAGGGTGTCTCATGGATCAACCGGGCGGCGTCACTGGCGAGACCTACAACCCCTGGACGGTGGTGAACCTCGTGTTCCACCACCTGGCCGATCAGGGGCTGCACCCGATCCTGGGCGAGTCCGGTGATCCCGGAGCACCCGCGGCCGACCTGCTGCGGGCGCTGGGCATCGAGCCGGCCGCCGAAGGCAGCCGGCAAGTGACCCAGGAGGCCCGGGACCGGCTGGCCGAACTCCGGGACACGTTTTTCGGTGAACGCTGAGGTGCGGCCGGGCTGCTGCCCGGCGGTTCCTGCTGCGGGCCGCAGGGCCCTGTCTCATGTTGAGAGCCCGGCTGCCTCATTTACAGGTTGTTATTCGGCCCAAGGGACTTGCTCGGCATGCATCCCACCAAGGGGAAAGGGGTGACCATGAGTCGCCAGAGTGTGGCCAAGGCCCACGCGAAGATCCAGGAGCTCTCCTGGGAACCGATGTACCACGAGCCGGTATCGCAGTATGGAACTGACTACACGTTCCGCAAGGCGCAGAAGAAGGACCCGCTGAAGCAGGTCCTACGCTCCTACTTCCCCATGCAGGAAGAGAAGGACCACCGCGTCTACGGCGCGCAGGACGGCGCCATCCGCGGCAACATGTTCCGCCAGGTGCAGGAGCGGTGGCTGGAATGGCAGAAGCTGTTCCTGTCCATCATCCCGCTCCCGGAGATCTCCGCGGCGCGCGCCATGCCGCTGCTGTTCCGCACGGTACCGAACCCGGAACTGCACAACGGCCAGGCGATCCAGATGATCGACGAGGTCCGGCACTCGACGATCCAGCAGAACCTCAAGCGCCTGTACATGAACAACTACATCGACCCGGCGGGCTTCAACAACAGCCTCCGCAACTTCCAGAACGACTACTGCGGGACGATCGGCCGGCAGTTCGCCGAGGGCTTCATCACCGGTGACGCGATCACCGCGGCGAGCATCTACCTGACGATCGTGGCCGAGACCGCGTTCACCAACACGCTGTTCGTGGCCATGCCGGCCGAGGCCGCCGCCAACGGCGACTACCTGCTGCCGACCGTGTTCCACTCGGTGCAGTCCGACGAGTCGCGGCACATCAGCAACGGCTACGCCACCCTGCTGATGGCCCTGGCCGACGAGGAGAACCACCAGCTGCTCGAGCGCGACCTGCGCTACGCGTGGTGGAACAACCACCGCGTGGTGGACGCCGCCATCGGCACGTTCATCGAGTACGGCACCAAGGACCGGCGCAAGGACCGCGAGTCCTACGCCGAGATGTGGCGCCGGTGGATCTACGACGACTACTACCGCAGCTACCTGGTCCCGCTGGAGAAGTACGGGCTGGCCATCCCGCACGACCTCATCGAAGAGGCGTGGAACCAGATCTGGAACAAGGGCTACGTGCACGAGGTAGCCCAGTTCTTCGCCACCGGCTGGCTGGCGAACTACTGGCGGATCGACCCGATGACCGACGCGGACTTCGAGTGGTTCGAGTACAAGTACCCGGGCTGGTACGACAAGTACGGCAAGTGGTGGGAGAACTACAACCGGCTGTCGCATGCCGAACGGGCACCACCCGATCGTCGCCGAGGCCGTCGACTACGTGTACCCGCACCGCTGCTGGACCTGCATGGTCCCGTGCCTGGTCCGCGAGGACATGGTCATCGACGAGGTGGACGGCCAGGTGCGCACCTACTGCCACGAGGCCTGCCGGTGGACGGACGCGGAAGCGTTCCGGCCCACCTTCGAGGGCCGGTCCACGCCGAACATGGGCCAGCTCATCGGCAAGCGCGAATGGGAGACCCTGTACCACGGCTGGAACTGGGCCGATGTGGTGTCCGACATGGGTTACGTGCGGGACGACGGCAAGACGCTGGTCGCCCAGCCGCACCTGGACCTGGACCCGAAGAAGATGTGGACGCTGGACCACCTGCGCCGGATGGGCCCGGTGCAGAGCCCCAACGTCCTGCTCAACGAGATGACGCCGGAACAGCGGGCGGCCTTCGTGGCCGACTACAACAAGCAGGGCCCGGCGGGCCGGCCAGCGCCTGCGGACGCCTAGCGGTTGCCCGTCCCAGCGAGCCGGGAGGTGGGCCGCAGGTCAAGCCCTGCGGCCCCCTCCCGTCCACCCGGCACATCCACCACGGCGGCATCACGAGGGAGCCATGGCCGACAAGCATCTCGTGCGTTTCGAGCCGGTTGGCATCGAGATCGAGGTCAGCGAGGAGCAGAACATCCTCCGGGCCGCAGCCGAGCAGGGGATCATGCTCATGCACGGCTGCAAGGAAGGCCAGTGCGCCGTCGTGCAAGTCGTTCATCCTCGAGGGTGAGGATATCGAGCACGACAAGTACTCGACCTTCGCGCTCCCCGACTACGAGCTCGAAGAGGGCTACACGCTGCTGTGCCGGGCGCACGCCTACGAAGACGTCACGATCGAGCTGCTCAACTACGACGAGGAGATGATCCGCTCCGGCCTGCCGATCCAGCAGGGCGTCGCGGAAGTGGTGTCCAAGGACGCGGTCACCCACGACATGCGCCACCTGGTGCTGCGGCTGCTCGAGCCGGAGGAGATCAAGTTCTTCCCCGGGCAGTACATGGACATCGCCATCCCGGAGACCGACGCGGTCCGGTCGTTCTCGATGGCGAACACCTCCAGCCGCGAGAGCGGCCTGCTGGAGTTCGTCATCAAGGTCTACCCGGACGGCAAGTTCTCCCGAGTTCCTGGCCGAGAAGCTGGCGGAGGGGGACCGGCTCGACCTGACCGGGCCGTTCGGCGTCTTCACCCTGCGTGAGGGCGACAACGACCTGGTGTTCGTCGGCGGCGGGGCGGGCATGGCCCCGATCCTGTCCCTGCTGCGGTCGATGGCCGAGCGCGGCATCCAGCGCAAGGCCACGTTCTTCTACGGCGCCCGGACCCGCCAGGACCTCTGCTTCGAGCCGGAACTGCACCAGCTCGAGCAGACCCTGGCGGACTTCCGTTACATCCCGGCCCTGTCCGACGCCGACGGGGACGAGGAATGGGACGGCGAGCGCGGCCTGATCACCGACGTGGTCAAGCGGCATGCCAGTGACCTGGCCGGAGCCCATGCCTACATCTGCGGCCCGCCGCCGATGGTGGAGGCGGCGGTGCCGCTGCTGCAGCAGCTGGGCGTCGAGGAGAAGCGCATCTATTTCGACAAGTTCACCACCACCGGGGATCCCGAAGGAGAGACCTCATGACAACCGCGCCTAGCCGAACGAAGCGTTCCCAAGCCGGTCTTCACCGACGCGGAAGCCGGGGCCAAGGAATTCCCGGACTCGACAGCCCGCCGGTTCAACTACTACACGCCGGCCAAGCGCAAGCAGACCCACTACGAGGACGTGACGGTCGAGGTGCAGCCGGACCCGCGGCACTACCTCGCCCAGGGCTGGCTCTACGGTTTCTCCGACGGCCGGGGCGGGTACCCGCTGGACTGGACGGCTCTCAAAGCCTGGGGATCGGACCGGCCGGAGCCGGAGCGTTACCCGGGCTCGGGTGGCAAGGGGTATGACTGGCCAGCCACTCGGCTGGCACGAGTTCCGTGACCCCAACGAAGAGTGGGAGCTCACGTTCTACCGGTACAACTCCAACGTCGTGCGGCAGCTGAACCAGAACATCGACGCTGCCCGGCAGGCCAAGGCGTTCGAGCAGTGGAACCGCGAGCTGGGTCACCTTCGTCGAGCGCAACGTCGGAGCCTGGATGCACGTAGACCACGGGCTGGGGCTGTACCTCTTCGCGAACGCCAACCGCCGGGCGCCGACGAACATGCACAACAACGCCATCTCGGTGAACAGCATGCACCGGATCCGGGCCGCCCAGGACCTGGCGCTGTACAACCTGACGCTGACCGAGGAGATCGACGGCTTCGACGGCGCCGCGCACCTGGAGACCTGGAACAGCGACCCGGCCTGGCAGGGCGTGCGGGAGACCGCCGAGCAGCTCACCGGGATCGACGACTGGTGCGAGGCCATCTTCGCCGCCAACGTGGTGTTCGAGCCGCTGGTCGGCGAGCTGTTCCGGAGCAGCCTGGTGCAGCACGCGGCCCCGCGCAACGGCGACTTCGTCACCCCGACCCTCGTCGGCGCGGAGGAGTACGACTACGCCGAGCGGGACCTGCGCTACACGCGGCCGATGTTCGAGCTGCTGACCAGCGACCGGGAGTTCGCCGACCACAACAAGGCGCATCCTCCAGGAGTGGCTCGCGACCTGGGTGCCCCGCGCCATCACCGCCTCCCGGACGCTGCAGCCGATCTGGTCGCAGCCCGAATCGAAGCCGCCCCGGTTCGAGGACGGCCTGGACGCCGCCGAAGAGCCGGTTCAGCGGCATCCTGCTCCGACCTGCACCTGGACACACCGAAGGAGCTGGCCCAGTGACCACGTTCAAGACCTCTGAGAGCCCGTTCAAGTCCGACAACACCGCGTCCAACAAGTGCGGTGTCACGCTGATGAACAACCAGGTCGGCGTCGTGGTGGCCGAGGTCATGAAGCACCAAGCCGAACGTGACCGTGCGCTACCTGCCGTCGATGATCCGGGTCGATGCGATCGGCCGGATGGACTTCGACTACGACGAGATCTCCGAGGCGCTCGGCGAGGAGCCGGGCTTCTTCGACGCCGCGGAGTTCGAGGAGAACATGTCCACCCACTACGGCCGGATGATCCACGAGGACGACCGGACGATCATGTTCGCCAACCCGGAGGACGCGGCGGAATTCCTCGGCTTCGACCTAACCCCCTCGGCGAACTAACCCGCCCGCGCAGGGAGCACCCGGTCCAGCCCTAACGACGAGAGCGCTATCGGGAGACATAGTGTACGAAAAGAATGGCGAGAAGTATTTCGTGGTGGACAGCCACATGCATTACTGGAACGCCGCGCCGGACAACTGGGTGCCGGGGGCGGAGCAGTACGCCAAGGGCTGGATCGAGTGCTTCCATGCGTACCAGGGCCTCGGGCCCGCCCGAGACCCACTGGTCCATCGAGCACTTCCAGAAGTACTCCGAGGACGACCTGATGAAGGACGTCTTCGAGGACGGGTACGTGGACGTGGCGGTGTTCCAGCCCACCTACCTGAAGGAGTGGTACAAGGAGGGCTTCAACACCACCGAGCGCAACGCCGAGATGGGGAAGCGGCACCCGGGCAAGTTCATCTACAACACCCGGTTCGACCCCCGCGACGGTGACGAGGGCCTGAAGACGCTCAAGCGCAACGTCGAGACCTACGGCTCCAAGGGCGTGAAGCTCTACACCGCGGAGTGGAACAACGGCTCCCGCGGCTACAAGCTGAGCGACCCGGCCGCCTACCGCTACCTGGAGGCCGCGCAGAACCTGGGCATCAAGAACGTCCATGTGCACAAGGGCCCGACGATCTGGCCGCTGGACAAGGATGCCTTCGACGTGTCCGACATCGACCACTGCGCGACCGACTTCCCCGAGCTGAATTTCATCGTGGAGCACGTCGGCCTGCCGCGGATCGAGGACTTCTGCTTCATGGCCACCCAGGAGCCCAACGTGTACGCGGGCCTGTCCGTGGTCATCGGCGGCCTCATGCACGCCCGGCCGCAGTTCTTCGCCAAGGTCATCGGCGAGCTGCTGTTCTGGGTCGGCGAGGACAAGATGACCTTCGGCAGCGACTACGGCATCTGGGAGCCGAAGTGGCAGGTCGAGGGCTTCGTGGACTGGGAGATGCCGGACCGTGAGGAGTTCTCCGACTTCCCGCGGCTGACCACCGTGGGCAAGAAGAAGATCCTCGGCCTGAACGCGGCCAAGCTCTACGGCATCGAGGTGCCGGCCGAGTTCCGGCTGCCGGAAGAGGCCGGGCACGCCGGCTGCGCAGGAGGACGCGCAGCTGGTCTCGGGAGCATGAGTTTTCCCGCAACGAACACCGCTGTGGGCGCAGGCAGTGTGGTTCCGGGGGGGCGACCCCCGGAACCCCCCGCGATCGCCGGCTCGGCGGGGACGCGCCTTCGGCGCGCCCCGCCTCGCTGGCCGATGGGCCGCCTGCGCCCGCGGGCACGCCAGCGCCGCTGTTCGCCGCGCTGGAGACGGTCCGTGACCCGGAACTGGACGTTTCGATCACCTCGCTCGGGTTCGTCGCGTCGGCCACCCTGTCCGCGGACGGGGACGCCCAGGTCCGGCTGCGGCTGCCGACCTACTTCTGCGCGCCCAACTTCGCCTACCTGATGGTGGCCGACGCCTATGACGCGGTGACCGCCCTGCCCGGGGTGCGCCGCGCCGAGGTGGTGCTGGATGACCACTTCGCGTCGGACGCCATCAACGGGGGGGTGGCGGCGCAGGCGGGGTTCGCCCAGTCGTTCGATGGCGAGGCCGTCGGCGAGCTGCACCAGCTGCGCGCCGACTTCCTGCGCAAGGCGGTCATGGCCGGCACAGATCAGGTGTGCCGGCCTCTTCTTGCCGCCGGCACCGACCCGGCCCGGCTGCGCGCGCTGACCCTGGGGGACGTCCCGCCGTCCCGGCCGCTGGACCGGCTCCGGGAGCGCCGGGCCGAGCTCGGCCTGCCCGCGGGCGACGACGCCGCGCTGCTGATCGACCCGGTCACCGGGCAGCCGGTGACCGCCGAGGCGACTCCGCTGCACCTGCGCAAGGCGCGGATCACCCGGACCAGCCTCGAGGCGAACGGCAGCATCTGCCGCGGCATGCTCAAGCACCGCTATGGCTCCGCAGCGGTGCCGCAAACACCCGAAGGCGAGGAGGACCAATGAAGGCCGTCCGGTTGCATGCGTTTCACTCCCAGCCGCAGATCGACGAGGTCCCGGAGCCGGTGATCAGCGGCCCGCTGGATGTCATCGTGAAGATCGGCGGGGCCGGCGTCTGCCGCACCGACCTGCACATCATCGAGGGCCAGTGGGACGCGGCCATGGGTACCCCGCTGCCGTACATCCTCGGCCACGAGAACGCCGGCTGGGTGCACGAGGTGGGCTCGGCGGTGACCAACGTCGCCGTGGGTGACACGGTCATCCTGCACCCCACCCCGACCTGCGGGCTGTGCCGCGCCTGCCGGGCGGGCGACGACATGCACTGCATCAACAGCGAGTTCCCGGGCCTGTCCCGGGACGGCGGGATGGCCGAGTACCTGCTGACCTCGGCCCGGGCCTGCGTCAAGCTCGACCCGCAGACCCAGCCGAAGGACGTGGCCGCGCTGGCCGACGCCGGCATCACCGCCTACCACGCGGTGCGCAAGGCCCTCCCGCTGCTGTACCCCGGCACCACCTGCGTCGTCATCGGGGCGGGCGGGCTGGGCCACATCGGCATCCAGTGCCTGGCCGCGCTGACCGCGACGAACATCGTCGTGGTGGACCGCAACCCGGACGCGCTCAAGCTGGCCGAGCAGCTCGGCGCGCGGCACACGGTGGTCGCCGACGGCAGCCAGGTGGACGCGGTCAAGGACCTGACCGGCGGCACCGGCGCCGAGGTGGTGCTGGACTTCGTGGCCGAGCAGGGCGCCGAGATGGACGGCTGGAACATGACCGCCCCGGCCGGCTCCTACTTCGTCATCGGCTACGGCGGCACGCTGCACATCCCGACCCTGGACATCATCTCCACCGAGCGGAACGTGATCGGGAACATCGTCGGCACCTACAACGAGCTGGCCGAGCTGATGGCGCTGGCCGAGGGCGGCAAGGTGACGCTGCACACCCGGACCTACCCGCTGGATGCCGCCGTGGAAGCGTTCGCCGACCTCGACGCGGGCCGGGTGCGCGGCCGGGCCATCCTCGTCCCCTAGCCGCCGCCAGGCCGCGTGCCTGCCGTACTGCTCATAAGATAACTAGAAGACCCCAGGTCAAGGAGGACTGATGGCTAAGGAACTGCGTTTCGGTGCGGACGCTCGCAGCCTGCTGCTGGCCGGAGTGGACAAGCTGGCCGAAGCCGTGAAGTCAACGCTGGGGCCCAAGGGGCGCAACGTCATCCTGGAGAAGATCACCGGCTCGCCCGTGGTCACCAACGACGGCGTGACGATCGCCCGGGAGATCCACCTGTCCAACCAGTTCGAGAACATGGGCGCCCAGCTGGTCAAGGAAGCGGCGATCAAGACCAACGACATCGTCGGTGACGGCACCACCACGGCGACCGTGCTGGCCCAGGCGATCATCCAGGAGGGCATGCGGGCGATCGGCGCCGGGGCCAACCCGGTGCTGGTCAAGCGCGGTATCGACATCGCGGTGGACCGGCTGGTCAGCCACCTGCAGCAGGCCGCGCACCCGGTGGCCACCGAGGAGGACTACAAGCGGGTCGCCTCGATCTCGGCCAACGACGACGAGACGGTCGGCGCGGTGATCGCCAAGGCGCTGCACACCGTGGGCGAGGACGGCATCGTCACCGTGCAGGAGTCCGCCGCCAACGGGATGAGCGTGAACTTCATCGAGGGCTTCGAGTTCGACAACGGCTACCTGTCGCCGTACATGGTGACCAACCCGGCCAGCCTGGAAGCCGTCGTGGACGACCCGTACCTGCTGCTGTGCAGCGAGAAGATCACCAAGGTCCAGCAGCTCATGCCGCTGCTGGACAAGATCATGCGGGCGCCGCGGCCGCTGGTCATCCTGGCCGAGAGCGTCGAGGGCACCGCGCTGCAGCATGCTGGTGCACAACCACGTCAACGGGATGTTCCAGTGCGTGGCGGTGCGGGCCCCCGGCTTCGGCGACCGCCGGCTGCGCAAGCTGGAGGACATCGCCACGATCACCGGCGGCGCGGTGTACAGCAAGCACTCCGGCTTCACCCTGGAGACGATGACGCTCGACCAGCTGGGCCGGGCCGCGCAGGTCAGGGTCACCGCCGACAACACCGCCATCATCGGCGGCCACGGCTCGGCCGAGGACCTGGAGTTCCGGCTCGGCCAGCTGCGCGCCGAGCTGGAGCGGGCCACCTTCGGCGTGGACGAGGACGTGCTCACCGAGCGGATCGGCGCGCTGTCCGGCAAGGTCGCGGTGATCCAGGTCGGCGCGCCCACCCCGGCCGAGCTGAAGGAACTGCAGCACCGGGTCGAGGACGCGCTGGCCGCCACCCGGGCGGCGATGGCCGAGGGCATCGTGGCCGGCGGCGGCGCGGCGCTGCTGCACTCCGCGGGCGCGCTCGATGACCTCCAGGTCAAGGACGACTACGCGACCGGCGTGGACATCGTCCGCCGGGTGCTGACCGCCCCGGCCTACCTGATCGCCGCCAACGCCGGCTACTCCGGCGAGGAGGTGGTGGCCCAGGTGTCCCAGCTCGGCCCGGACGAGGGTTTTGACGCCCTGCAGGGCCGGTATGGCAACATGATCGACATGGGCATCATCGACCCGCTGCGGGTGGCGCGCTCCGCCCTGCAGAACGGCGCGTCCGTGGCCGGCCTGCTGCTCACCACGAACACCCTGGTGGCCGAGGAGCAGACGCCGTGGGGTGGCAGCCGCGCACTGATGACGGAGTTCGGCCCGCTCGATGAGGGCCTGAACCAGCCCTCCCCGGATTCCAGCACGCCGCAGTCGCTCGGCCTCGGCCCGTCGGTCGGCTAGCGGAGCCGGCCCATGGCAGCAGACCCCGCACTGCGCCTGCCGGCCGACTCGCCACCCCCGGACCCGCCGGAACCTGCGGCGCCGCCCGGCGGACTGACGCCGCCCGCGCCAGCGCAGCTCAGCACCCTGCGCCTGATGCGCTCGCGCGGGCGGCTCCGCGGCATGGTGGCCCTGCTCGGGCCGGCCTTCGTCGCCTCGGTCGCCTATATCGACCCGGGGAACTTCGCGACCAACTTCTCGGCCGGCGCCGACTTCGGCTACACGCTGGCCTGGGTCATCGTGGTGGCCAACCTGATGGCCATGCTGGTCCAGTACCTGTCCGCGAAGGTCGGCGTGGCCACCGGCCGCGACCTGCCCGAGCTGTGCCGGGCGCTGTGGCCCCGGGCGGTCTCCCGCGGCCTGTGGGTCCAGGCCGAGCTGATCGCGATGGCCACCGACCTGGCCGAATTCGTCGGCGCCGCGCTCGGCCTGAACCTGCTCTTCCACGTGCCGCTGCGGGTGGCCGGCCCGCTGACGGCCCTGGTCGCCTTCGGCGTGCTGGGCATGCAGCAGCGCGGCTACCGGCGGTTCGAGCTGGCCGTCTGCGCCCTGCTCGGCATCGTCTTCCTCGGCTTCGCCTACGACCTCGCCGCGGTCCAGGTGGATCCGTCGGCCCTGGCCCGCGGGCTGGTGCCCGGCTTCGGCGGGGTAGGCGGGCCGCTGCTGGTGGCTGGCATCATCGGCGCCACGGTCATGCCGCACGTGGTGTACCTGCACTCGGCCCTGACCAAGTCCCGGGTGACCTGCAGCGACGACAACGAGCGCCGCGAGCTGCTCCGCTTCCAGCGGCTCGACGTGGTCATCGCCCTCGGTGCGGCCGGGCTGATCAACCTGGCCATGCTGGTCGTGGCGGCCGCGATGGCCAGCCACGCCGGCGGGACCCAGCTGGGCTCGCTCCCGGCCGCGCACGCCGGGCTGGGCCGGCTGGTCGGCGGCGGCGCCGCGCTGGCCTTCGCGGCCGCGCTGCTCGCCTCCGGCCTGTCCTCGTCCAGCGTGGGCACCTACGCCGGGCAGGTGGTCATGCAGGGCTTCATCGACCGGCGTATCCCGCTGTTCCTGCGCCGTGCGCTCACCATGCTGCCCGCGCTGCTCGTGCTGGAACTCGGCCTGCCGACCACCGGCAGCCTGGTGATCTCGCAGGTGGTGCTGTCGTTCGGCATCCCGTTCGCGCTGATCCCGCTGGTCGCGCTGACCCGCCGGGCGGACGTGATGGGCCCGCTGGTGAACCGGCGGGCCACCACCGCCGCGGCCGCGCTGGTCACCGCGGCGATCATCGTGCTGAACGGGTACCTGCTCTACGCGACGTTCGGCTGAGCCCCGCGTCACCCGCGGGACGCCCGCCCGCCACTACCCTCATCCCATGACGACAGGGCAGCCGGACGTGGATGCGCAGATGATGGCGGCCGCGCTGGAGCAGGCGCGGGCCAGCCTGGCCGAGGGCGGGGTGCCCGTGGGAGCGGTGCTGGCGGCCGGCCCCGGGCTGATCGCGGCCGGGCACAACGAGCGGGTGCAGCACGGCGACCCGGTCGCGCACGGCGAGATCGCCTGCCTGCGCAACGCGGGGCGGCAGTCCTCCTACCGGGACATGACGCTGTACACCACGCTGTCGCCGTGCCAGATGTGCAGCGGGGCCATCCTGCTGTTCCAGATTCCCCGCGTGGTCGTCGGTGAGGCCCGGACCTTCGCCGGCGACCTGGGCTTCCTCACCGGCCACGGGGTCGAGGTGACCTTGGTCGATGATGACGACTGCGTGGCCGTTATGCGGGAATTCCAGAGCCGTTACCCGGCGGTGTGGAGCGAGGATATCGGCGGCCGCTAGCCCGCCTGGCTGGCCCGGCCGGCCGGCCATTAGCGGCCCGGGCGGGCCGTGGCCGGACAAATCCACCACGAATTTGCGATTCGCTGCGCAGCGGTGCGCATATGCGGATACTCGGCATCGTGATCGGCGAGACGTTCCCGGCTCTGCTCGCCGCCGCCCAGCGGGGAGACGAGGAGCCGTTCTCGGCGCTGTGGCGGGATGCCAACCCGGCCCTGCTGCGCTACCTGCGGGTGATCGCCCCGGAGGTCGCCGAGGATGCCGCGGCCGATACCTGGGTGCACGTGGTGCGCGGCCTGGCCGGGTTCCGCGGTGATGAGGGCGCCTGGCGCGCCTGGCTGTTCACCACCGCCCGCCGCCGGGCCATCGACCACGGGCGGTACCGGGCCCGCCGCCCGGTCGTCCCGGTCGCGGAGATCCCGCCCGGCGCCGGGCCGGCCAGTGCGGACACCGCCGATGTGGTGCTGGAGCGGCTGAGCACCGGCGCGGCGATCGCGCTGATCGGCACCCTGCCCCGGCTGCAGGCAGAAGTGATCGTGCTCCGGGTGCTGGCCGGCCTGGACAACGAGGCGGTGGCCCGGCTGGTCGGCCGGAGCCCGGGGGCGGTCCGGGTGGCCGCGCACCGCGGCCTGCGGCGGCTCGCGCAGACCGTGTCCCGGGCCGGTGTAACGCGATGACGCGCCGCGGCGTTCCGGTTAGTGGCATGCCACACCGTCCGCGCAGCTTCCGCAGGTACTGGTCCCGCCGGGGCCAGGGCCCGCCCGGTCCGGGCCTGGGTCCGGCGGGCCTGGGTCCGGCGGGCCTGGGTCCGGCGGGCTGGGACGGGGCGGCGTGGGACATGGTGCCGTCCGCGGCCGGCCCGGGCCTGGCCAGTGCCGGCCCCGTCACGGGCCAGCCGGGCACGGCGGCCATTCTTGATGCCCTGCTGGCAGGCGGCGGGCGGCCGGCCGCCCAGGCCGACCCGGCCTGGCAGCCCGTCGCCGAGGTGCTGGCCGCCCTGACCGCGCCGCCGGAACGAGGCGAGCTGAGTGCTGGCGCCAGCGTGCTGGCCGAGTTCCGCGCCCTGCCCCGGCGCCGCGGCCGGCTGGCTGTCGTGCGCCCGGGCAGGCGGCACCCGGTGCTGACCATGCTGCGCTCGGCCGGGCCGGCCGCGGTCGCCGCGAGCGCCGCCGCCCTCGGCGGGCTGGCCGCCGTGGCCTACGCGGGCGACCTGCCCGCCCCGGCCCAGCGGCTGGCCCACGCGACGATCGGGGCGCCCGCATGGACCGCGCCGCGGCATAACCAGACCGGCGGCCGCCCCGGCGCCCGGGCGGCCGCGACCACGGCGGGCGCGGATGGCCGCCGGCGTCACCGGGCCGCCAGCACGGCCGGGCCGCAGGCGTCACGGCCAGGCGGGCACGACTCGCCCAGCCTGCGGCACGCCACGGTGCGCTCGCACTGGATCCCGGCGGCCGGGCGGCACGCAGCAGCCGGGCGGCACGCAGCGGTCCGGGAGTCCCCAGCCGTCCGGGAACCTGCAGCCCCCGGGCGGTCCTCAGCCCTCGGGCGGTGCCCAGCCGTCCAGCGGTTCGCCGCCCTCGGCCGGCTCTGCAGTCGTCCGCCAGCCCGCAGCCATCGGGCAGTGCGCCCCCGACAAGCGGGTCCCCGCCGGGCGCGGAGCCGGGCGCGTCACCCCAGCCGGGCTCGCAGCCGGCCGGCCGGCGGGGCGGGGACGGCCGCCCGGCGGTGGCCCCGCCCCCCTGAACCACCCGCCGCCTCCTGTCGCCGCGGCGGGTGCTGCGCGGCGGGCCGGGTTCCAACCCCCCCGGGGACCCAGGCCCGCCGCGCACCTCTGCTGGCCCGGGCGGCTAGCTCTGCTGGCCCGGGCGGCCTGGCGCGTGGCCTAGTGCCCGAAATCCACGGCCGTGGTGTTGGCCCCGCTGATCACCACGGTGACGACCTCGGCCGGCTCCGGCTGGTAGCGGCCCGAGGTGACCGCGGCCAGCGCGGCGCAGCCGCCCGGCTCCGCGACCAGCCGCAGCCGGTCCCAGAGCAGCCGCTGGGCGGCGCGGATGTCGTCGTCGGTGACCAGCAGCACGCCGCGCGCGTGCTCCCGGATCACCGCGAACGTCTGCTCCCCGACCCGGCGCGGGGCCAGCGAGTCGATGGCCACGCTGCCGACCTCGGTGTCCACCGGGTGCCCGGCGGCCAGCGCCCGGGTCAGCGTGGGCGCGCCGGTGGGCTCCACCCCGACCACGCCGGCCTGGCCCGCGCAGGCCGCGCAGATCCCGGCGAGCAGCCCGCCGCCGCCCACGCTGGCCAGCACCGTCCCGGCATCCGGGACCTGCTCGCGCAGTTCGGCGCCGAGCGAGCCGGCGCCGAGGATGGTCTCCGGCTGGTCGAACGCGGGCACCGGGAGAGCCCCGGAGGAGACCGCCCAGTCCACGCTGGCCGCCAGCGAGTCCGCGTAGCTGGCGCCGCCCACGACCAGGTCGGCCCCGTACCCCCGGATCCGCTCGACCTTCGCCGCGGAGGACACCTCGGGGACGAAGATGCGGGCCGGTACGCCGAGCTGCCGTGCCGCGTACGCCACGGCCGCGCCGTGGTTGCCACCGGAGGCCGCCACCACGCCAGCCTCCGGCACCGGCCGCAGCAGCAGGTTGGCGAACGCGCCGCGGGCCTTGAACGACCCCGAGTGCTGGAGCTGCTCGAGCTTGAGCACCAGGGGCCCGGGGTCCAGCCCGAAGCTCAGCCCGGTCCAGGCGGAGTACCGGGGTGTACCGGATGTACGGCCGGATCAGCGCGGCTACCGAGTCGATGGAGGACGCGGTGATGTCGCCGATCATCGCCAGGGGTCTGCCAGTCTCGCCCACTGCGCTCCTTCCTGGTCCCCTCATGCTAGTGCCGCCGTTTAGGGCGGTGCTGTACCGTTTGGCCATGCCTGGCCCTGCCGATCCGGTGCCCAAATCACCGTCGCCCCGGCTGTGGCGGATGCGTTCCGCTGCAGCTGGCCGGCTCGGCGGTGGCCGGAGCGCTGGCCGCGGGGACCGGTGCCGGCTTAGCGGCCGGGGCCCCGGCCGGTGCGGCCGCGGCGGCGGCCGTGGCGGCGGCCGCGGGGCTGGCCGCGTGGTTCGTCCGCCGCCGGGTCCGCGCCTGGAGCTACACCGAGCGGGACGAGGACCTCATCGTCTCCCGGGGAGTGCTGGTCCGCCGCCTCTCCGTGGTGCCCTACGGCCGGATGCAGTTCGTCGACGTGACCGCGGGCCCGGTGGAGCGCGCGTTCCGGCTGGCCACGGTGAAGCTGCACACGGCCGCGGCCGCGAGTGACGCGCGGATACCCGGCCTGGAGCGGGACGAGGCGGCCCGGCTGCGGGACCGGCTGGCCGCGCTCGGGGAGGCCAAGGCGGCCGGCCTGTGAGCAACGGCCCGGTGAGCGGCGGCCCAGTGATGGGCGGGCCGGTGAGCGGCGGGACTGCGAGCGGCGGGACTGCGGGCGGCGGGACTGCGGGCGGCACAGCACCGGCCGGCGCCTGGCACCGGCTGCATCCGCTGTCCCCGCTGGTCCGTTCCGGCCGGACCACCCTCGGCGTGCTGGCGCTGCTGGGCGTCTCCGCGTCCGGCGGGTTCGGCCAGAGCGGCTCGCACCTGTATGACGGGGTGGCCGCGGCCCTCGTCGCGGTGGCCGCGGTGGTCAACTGGCTGGTCACCCGGTGGAAGCTGGAGCCGGCCACGCTCTGCATCGAGACCGGCCTGCTGCGCCGCGACTCGCGGCAGCTGCCGGTGGCCCGGATCCAGGCGGTGGACGTGGTGCGCCCGTTCCTGGCCCGCGCGCTGGGCCTGGCCGAGCTGAGGGTCCGGCTGGCCGGGTCCTCGCATGCCGATGGCCGTCTGGCCTACCTGCCCGAGCAGGCCGCGCTGGACCTGCGGGCCCGGCTGCTCGCCACGCACCACGGGCTCGATCCCGGCACCCCCGAACCCGCCGAGGCGGTGCTGACCAGCGTGCCTGTCGGCCGCCTGGTCGGCTCGGTGGCCGCGTCCAGCGGCAGCCTGGTGGCCGCGCTGCTGGTGGCCGAGATCGTCGTGCTGATCGCGTTCCCGGCGCTGCTGGCCCCGGCCGGCGGCACCGCCGCGCTCTGGCTCCTCACGCTGGCGGCGGTGGTGTGGCGGAGGATCGCCAGCGACTACGGCTTCACGGTCGCCCAGGCGCCGGACGGGATCCGGATCCGCCGCGGGCTGCTTGGCACGGTGGCCGAGACCATCCCGCGGCAGCGGGTGCAGGCGGTGCGGATGATCGAGCCGCTGCTGTGGCGCCCGCTGGGCTGGTGCCGCCTGGAGATCGACGTGGCCGGCTCGCCGGGCCGGGACCGGGCCGACGGCTCCGGCCGGATGCGCAAGACCCTGCTGCCGGTCGGCCGCCGGGCCACCGCCGCCCAGCTGATGCGGCTGGTGATGGGCGCGGAGCCGCCCCGGCTGGATCCCCCGCCCCGGCGAGCCGGGATGAAGGCGCCGCTCAGCTACCACTTCCTGGGCGCGGGGCACGACCACGCGACCGCGATCGGTGTCACCGGCCGGGTCCGCCGGGTTACCACCTGGGTGCCGCTGGAGAAGGTGCAGAGCGTCCGGATGGTCAGCGGCCCGGTGCAGCGCCGGCTGTCGCTGGCCACCGTCAGCCTGGACGCGGCGGGCCGCCGGGTCAGGGCCGAGTTCCGCGACCGCGACGGGGCGGAGGCGGCCCGCCTCGTGGAGACCCTGGCCACGCTGTGCCGGACCGCCCGGCGGCAGGCGGCCCCGCCGGCCGCCACCCCCGCGCCGGCCGGGGCCGCGCCGGCCGGGCCGCGCCGGCCGGAGCCGCGCCGGCCGGGGTCACGCCACCAGGGCAGTCCCGGTGAAGGCGGCCCACAGCCGGGCGTAGCTGCCGTCCGCGGCGAGCAGTTCCTCGTGCGTGCCCTGCTCCACGATGCGCCCGTCGTCCACCACGGCGATGCGGTCGGCCCGGGCCGCGGTGGTGAGCCGGTGCGCCACCACCAGGGTGGTGCGCCGGGCGGTCAGCCGCTCGGTGGCCTCAGTCACGGCCGCCTCAGTGGCCAGGTCCAGGGCGGCGGTGGCCTCGTCGAGCAGCAGGATGTCCGGATCCACCAGGTAGGCGCGGGCCAGCGCGATCAGCTGGCGCTGCCCGGCGGACAGGTTGCGCCCGCGCTCGCTCACCTGGTGGTAGAAGCCGCCGGGCAGCCCGGCGATCATGTCCAGCGCGCCCACCGCGCGGGCGGCCGCCTCCACCTCGTCATCGGTGGCCTCCGGGCCGCCCGTAGGCGATCGCGTCGCGGACCGAGCCGGCGAACAGGTACGGCTCCTGCGGAACCACGCCCAGCCGCCGCCGGTAGCTGGCCAGGTCATAGTCCCGCACGTCGTGGCCGTCCACGGCCAGCACGCCCCCGGTCACGTCGTAGAACCGGGCCACCAGCTTGACCAGCGTGGACTTGCCCGCGCCGGTCTGCCCGACCAGGGCGATGGTCTCGCCCGGCGCCACCACCAGGTCCACGTCCTCCAGCGCGGGCCGGTCGGCCCCGGCGTAGCTGAACCGCACGCCGCGGAACTCGATCCGGGCCGGGCCACGGGGCGCCGGGCGCGGCCGGGCGGCCTGCGGGGTGCTGGTCGGGGTGCGCAGCAGGCCGCCGATCCGGCGCAACCCGACCGCCGCCTGCTGATACCCGTCGAAGACCTGGGAAAGCTGCTGCACCGGGGAGAACAGCATGTCGATGTAGAGCAGGTAGGCGACCAGCGCCCCGGCGCTGAGCAGCCCGGCCCGCATCTGGCCGGCCGCGACCAGCAGGACCAGCGCGGTGGCCGCGGTGGACAGCGACTGCACGAACGGGAAGTACACCGCGATGTAGCGCTGCGCCCGCAGCCGCGACCGGCGGTAGGCCAGGCTCAGGCCGGTGAAACGGGCCAGGTTCACGCCCTCCCGGCGGTAGGCCTGGGCGACCCGCAGCCCGGCCACGTTCTCCTGCAGGTCGGCGTTGACCGTGGCGACCTTCTCCCGCGCCTCGGTGTAGGCCCGCGAGGACGCGGCCCGGAACGCCACCGTGGCCGCCGCCATCAGCGGGATCCACACCAGCACGGTCAGCGCCCAGCCGGAGGTTGATGACCAGCAGCGCGGCCAGCACGCCGAGGAAGGACAGCCCGGAATTGACCATGGTGATGAGGCCGGTCTGCAGGAACGACGACAGCGCGTCCACGTCCGACGTCATCCGGGTCATGATCCGCCCGGACATCTCCCGCTCGTAGAAATCCAGCCCCAGCCGCTGCAGCTGGGCGAAGATCTTCACCCGGAGGCGTGTACAGCACCCGCTCGCCATTCCGCCCGACGACCAGGGTCTGCACCGTGTTGATGACCCAGTCGCCGAGCACGATGGCCAGCGCCACACCCGCGATCAGCGCGACCGCGCGGAACAGGCCCGCCTCGACCCCCTGGTCGATGCCGCCGCGGACCAGCGCGGGCATCGCGATGCTGGCCAGTGCGTCCAGCGCGTCCAGGATCAGGCCGATGATCAGGCCGAAGGCGAACGGGCGCAGCACCTGGCGCAGGGTGAAGTGGGGCGCCGCGGTGCGGGCCCAGCCGGGATCGACGTCGGGCTTGTCGCTGGCGGCCGGTAGCGCGGCCACCCGGGCCAGCAGTTCGGGGGAGGCGGGGATGCCCGCCATCATGCTGCCCATCCCGCCTCCGGTGCCGCCACCGCGGCCTCCGCTGCGCCCGCGGGCCCCGACCCGCCCGGCCGGCCGGGCCGCGCCCGGGAGGGCGCCCGCCGCCAGCTGGGCCGGGACCAGGCCGCCGGCCGGGCCGCACGGCCACCGTCCGCCCCGGCACCGTCCGCCCCGCCAGCGTCCGCTCCGGCACCGTCCGCCGCGTCTGGGGCGGCGGGCCACAGCCGTGCCTCCAGGTCCTCCCCTGCCGCGCCGCCCCGCCCGGGGGCCGCATCCGCGCCGGGGGCCAGCGGTGCGGTGCTCTCGCCGGTCCCGGTGATCAGCTGCCGGTACAGCGGGCAGCGCGCTTCAAGCTCGGCGTGGGTGCCGCAGTCCACGACCCGGCCCGCGTCCAGCACGGCGATCCGGTCGGCGAGCTCCAGCGTGGACCGGCGGTGGGCGATGAGCACCGTGGTCCGGCCCGCCATCACCTGCCGCAGCCGGGCGTGGATCCCGGCTTCGACCCGCGGGTCGACGGCCGAGGTCGCGTCGTCGAGCACCAGGATGCGCGGATCGGTGAGCAGCGCGCGGGCCAGGGCCGCGCGCTGCCGCTGCCCGCCGGACAGGGTCAGGCCCTGCTCGCCGATGACCGTGTCATAGCCCTGGGGCAGCTCGGTGATGAACTCGTCCGCCTCGGCCACCTGCGCGGCGGCGATGACCTCCGCCCGGCTGGCGTCCGGACGGCCGTAGCTGATGTTGGCGCTGACCGTGTCGGAGAACAGGAAGCTGTCCTCGCTGACGAGGCCGATCGCGCCGCGCAGCGAGTCCCGGGTGAGGTCACGGACGTCGTGGCCGCCGATCCGCAGCGCGCCGCCGGTCACGTCATAGAAGCGCGGCAGCAGCTGGGCGATGGTGGACTTGCCCGAGCCGGCCGTGCCGACCAGGGCGAGCGTCTCGCCCGCCGCCACCTGCAGGGACAGGCCACGCAGAACCGGCTGCCCGGGCAGGAAGCCGAAGCTGACGTCGTCGAGCTCGATGCCGGCCGGCCCGGGCCCCAGCGGCACCGCGTCCGGCCGGTCGGTCAGGGCCGGCTGGGAATCGATCACCTCGAAGACGCGGATCACGCTGGCCCGTGCCTCCTGGCCGGTGGTCACCAGCGACGCCAGCGCGCGGACCGGGCCCACCAGCTGGATCAGGTAGGCGGAGAACGCGACGAAGGTGCCCAGGGTGATGGACCCGCGGATGGCCAGCCAGCCGCCCAGGGCCAGCACGCCGACCTGCCCCAGCGCGGGCACCGCCTGCAGGGCCGGGTTGTACCGGGCCATCAGCCGCACCGCGCGGACCCGCGACGCGTACAGCAGCCGGCTGGCCTGGTCCAGCCGGCCGATCTCCTGCTCCTCCTGGCCGAAGCCCTTGACCACGCGCACCCCGGTCACCGCGCCGTCGACCACCCCGGCGACCCCGGACGCCTGCTGCTGGGCATCCCAGCTGGCCGGGAAGAGCGAGCGGCGGGACGCCACCGAGATGAACCACAGGGCCGGCCCGACGGCCAGCGCGATCAGTGTCAGCGTGGGGGAGAGCACGGCCATGATGACCAGCGAGGCGACGAAGAGCACGACGCTGCCCAGCAGCATGGGGACCATGCTGAGCAGGGCCTGCACCATGGTCAGGTCAGAGATGGACCGGCTGACCACCTGGCCGGTGTGCAGCTGGTCCTGCTGCCGGCCGTCCAGCCGGGACAACGCGGCGAACATCTCGGTCCGCAGGTCGTGCTGGACGTCCAGGGAGAGCTGCCCGGCGCGGTAGCGGCGCAGGTACAGGCCGGCGAAGTTGGCCAGTGCCGCTACGATCAGCGCGACCGCGAGCGGCCAGATCGCCTGGTGGCTCGTCCCGACCAGGTCATCGACGATCTGCCGCTGGATCAGCGGGATGATGGCGGCCACCGCGGTCACCAGCAGGGTGCCGCCCATGGCTAGCAGGACGACGCGCGGGTAGCGCCAGCAGTACCGGGCGAGCCGGCGCATCCAGCCGTTACCGACCTCGGCCGAGCCGTCGCCGGCCGCGGCACCGTCCTGGGGCCCGGTCGCCGCCCCGCCGTGGGCTGCTTCCGTCCCGCTACCCGCCTCCTGGCCGGGGCGCCTGCTCGTTGTTCTCGGATGCCGGTGCGTGTTCGTCTCCTCGTTCCTTCCCGTCCCCGTGCCGCCGGGCCTGGCGTGCCCGGGCGAGCGCCCCGTCCACCAGGTCCAGGGCGTCTAGTACCTGGCCCGGCTGGCTGGTCTCGGCCAGCAGTTGCCCGAGCCAGGCCGCGTAGGCGGCGTCGGCCTGGTCCAGCGCGGCGCGGCCTGCGGCCGTGAGCGACAGCCGGACCACCCGCCGGTCACCGGGCTCCGCCGTGCGGCTGGCGTACCCCGCGGCGACCAGGCCATCGGCGATCGCCGTCAGGGTGGGCTTGGCCACCGCCAGCAGGTGCGCGAGCCGGGTGGACCGCTCACCGCCGGCCGCCGCTAGCTTCATGATCCGGTACTGGGCCGGCGTGAGCCCGGCGTCGACGCACTCCAGCCCTCGGTGCAGCCGGAGGATGACCAGGACGGCCTCGGCCAGCTCATCGATGCCTGGTGTTTGGTGCGAGGTGCTCACAGTTAGGCACTCTAACAAGCTCCCGGCCGCGGCCATTCCGCATGCTGCCCGCCACATTCCGCGCGTTGCCCGCCACCGGGACGCGCTGCTCTGCTCCCGGTATTCGGCGTGGCCGGCGTTCTGGACGCATGACCAGTGACTCCGTGTGATACTCAGCGTGCCTATTCGTATGCGCAAGGTAACGTAAGGAGCCCAGCATGAAGCACCGGGCGCCGCGGCCGTGGTCCCGCCGGCCGGGCACGCTGGCCACCGCAGCGGTCCTGGCCGCCGGGGTGGCCGTGGCCGTCGCGGCGGCCGGCGCGGCCACCGCAGCGCGCCCGCCCGGCCCGGCGCGGGCCGCCGCCGCGATCGGCCCGGCGCCGGGCCTGGCCCGGTTGGTGAGCGGGCTGAGCCCTGACCAGCTGGCGGGCCAGCGGGTCATCTACAGCTACCGCGGGCTCACCCCGCCGCCCGCGCTACTGGCGCTGATCCGCCAGGGGGAGGTGGCCGGGGTCATCTTCTTCACCCAGAACATCGGCAGCACCGCTCACCTGGCCGCGGTGGCGCAGGAGCTGCAGCAGGCCAACGACGCCCCGGCCAATCCGGTGCACGAGCCGCTGCTGCTCATGACCGACCAGGAAGGCGGGTTGGTGCGGCGGCTGCCCGGGGCACCTGCCCTGTCTGAGGAGCAGATCGGGCAGTCGGCCGACCCGGCCTTGCAGGCACGCCTGGCGGGCACGGGCGCGGCGGCCACGCTGGGCGCGGCGGGCCTCGACGTCAACCTGGCCCCGGTGCTCGACGTGTACCGGTCACCGGACGGGTTCATCGGCGCCTACGGCCGTTCCTACAGCCAGGACCCACGGCAGGCGGGCCGGCTCGGCGCGGCGTTCATCACGGCACAGCAGGCCGCGGGCGTGCTCGCCGTGGGGAAGCACTTTCCCGGCCTGGGCGCGGCCACCCGCAGTCAGGACACCGACAACCGCCCGGTGACACTGGACGTGCCGGCCGCCACGCTGCGGGCCGACGATGAGCTGCCCTACCGGGCGGCGATCGCCGCCGGGCTGCGGATGGTCATGCTCTCCTGGGCGGTCTACCCGGCGCTGGACCCGGCCCGGCCGGCCGGCCTGTCCCCGCTGGTGGTCCAGGGCGAGCTGCGCCAGCGGCTCGGATTCACCGGAGTCACCATCACCGATGCGCTGGAGGCCAACGCGCTGTGGCCGTTCGGCGGCATCAGCCAGCGGGCCCAGCTGGCCGCCCTGGCCGGGGACGACCTGCTGCTCTGCGCCGCCCGCCGGGTCGGCGAGGGGGAACAGGCGCTCGCCTCCCTGGCCAGCGGGTACACGGACGGGCAACTCAGCCGCCGGCCGCGGCCGCCGCCGTGGCCCGCATCCTGGCGCTGCGCGCCGCCATCCCGGCTGACCCGGCCTCCGGCTGACCCGGCCTCCGGCTCCCGGCCTCCGGCTCCCGGCCTCCGGCTCCCGGCCTCCGGCTCCCGGCCTCCGGCTCCCGGCCTCCGGCTTCCGTGGCTCCCGGCTTCCGTGGCTCCCAGGTGGCCGGTCACCCCGGCGAGCCCGGCTCGACCAGGCCGTTCTCGTAGCCGAACACCACGGCCTGCACCCGGTCCCGCAGACCCAGCTTCTCCAGGATGTGCGTGACGTGCGTCTTCACCGTGCTCTGCGTGACCACCAGGTCCAGGGCTATCTCCGCGTTGGACCGGCCGCGGATCACCAGGTCCAGCACTTCCCGCTCGCGGGAGGTGAGCCGGGCCAGCGCGGCCGGCGGGGTGGCGGCGGCCGGCCGCCGGGCAGTGAACTCGGCCAGCAGCCGCCTGGTCACCGAGGGGGACAGCAGCGCGCCGCCATCCGCCGCGGCCCGCACCCCGAGCAGCAGTTCCTCCGGGGGTGCGTGCTTGAGCAGGAAGCCGCACGCCCCGGCCTGGAGCGCCTCGTATACGTACTCGTCCAGGTCGTAGGTGGTGAGGATGACCACCCGCACCGGCCTGGCGTCACCGCCTCCCGCTGCCCCGGCCGCGGGGTTGCCGAGGATGTGCCGGGTGGCAGCCAGCCCGTCCAGCACGGGCATCCGCACGTCCATCAGCACGATGTCCGGCCGCAGTTCCCGGGCCAGCGTCACGGCCTCGCGCCCGGTGCCCGCCTGGCCGACCACGGCCAGACCGGGCTGGCTGTCCAGCAGCGTGGCCAGCCCGGCCCGGACCAGCGCCTGGTCGTCGGCGACGACCACGCGGACGTCCCCGCCGGGCGTCACGTCAGTTCCCGTTCCCGCGGCTCCGCAGCGTCGCGTGGCTCCGCAGCGTCCCGTGGCCCCGCAGCGGGCACGGCGGCGGCCGGCAGGCAGGCTGTGACGGCGAACCCGCCGCCCGGCCCGGGGCCCGCCGCCAGCCACCCGCCGTGCAGTTCCGCGCGCTCCCGCATCCCGCGCACGCCGCGCCCGCCAGGGGCCCGGTGCGCCGTCCCGGCCAGCCGCCGTCCCGCGGGCGCCGCCGGATTGGTGATCGTCACGTCGAGCTGGCCGGCCTGGTAGGCCAGCGTGACGCAGGCCGGGGCCTGCGGCGCGTGCCGGGCCACGTTGGCCAGGGCCTCCTGGACGATCCGGTAGACGGCCAGCTCTGCCCCGGGCGGCAGCGGCCGCGCCGTCCCGGTCACGGCCAGCCGCACCGGGGTGCCCGCGGTCCCGGCGTCGGTGACCAGGCGGTCAAGGTCGGCGAGGCCGGGTGCCGGCGGCCGGGCCGGGTCGTCGTCCGGTTCCCGGCGCAGGGCGCCGAGCAGGTGGTTCAGCTCCGCGAGTGCCTCACGGGACAGCCCCTCGATGGCACCGATCACCGGGTCGGGCGCCGGGCGGGCCAGCCGGGCCGCCCCGGCCTGCACCGCGATGGCGGATAGCTGGTGCGCGACCACGTCGTGCAGCTCGCGGGCGATCCGGGTCCGCTCGGCCTGGTGCGCCGCCTCCACCGCGGCCGCGGTCTGGGACCGCCGGGCGCTGGCCGCCTCGCCCAGCACGAATGCGGCGCCGAGCAGCGCCAGCGGCGCCCCTTCCATCCGGTTGCCGTGGCTGGTCGCCACCACGATCACCGCTCCGGCCAGCGCGGCCCAGCCGAGCCAGCGAGCCGGCCGCCGCCGCCCGGGCGGCCCGTAACTACCCAGGCCGTAGGCCGCGCACAGCACCGCCGCGAATGCGGAGACCAGGTCATGGTGCAGCAGCAGGCGGATGCCCAGCACGCCCGCGGCCAGCAGGAGCACCGCCCCGGGGAACCGGCGCCGCCAGCAGAACGGCACGGACATGATGACCGTCAGGGTCAGCGCGCCGGCGATCTGCCCAGCCGACCCGGCGTGGCCGGGTGCCTCCCACCACCAGGGCACGTCGGGCAGCCCCCACAGCAGCAGGATGGCCGCGAGGGCCAGGTCGGCCTGCCGGGACGCCGCCAGCGCCCGCCACGAAACAGCCGGCCGCCACGAAACAGCCGGCCGCCACGAAACAGCCGGCCGCCACGAAACAGCCGGCCGCGGGCCACCCCGGGTGAGTCGCATGCCAGCACTGTAGGACGGCCCCGCCGCCCTGTCGCCGGCCCGCAGGACGACCCGGGCCTCGCCCGTCGGACGAGGCTAGCGGGACGGTGCCGGGTCGCGGAAGCCGTAACCGATGGCGGCGCTGCTCACGATCAGCACGAACAGCACGAACGTGATGCTGTGCACGCTGGTGCACCACAGGCAGATGGCCTTCAGCGTGAACAGTTCCGTGTACACCAGGTACAGCACGAAGACGATGCCGACCACCACGGACGCGAGCCGGGCCCACGCCACCGCCGGGTACTTCGACCGCCAGGCCCACGGCGAGGCGGCCGCCACCATGAAGAGGTAGAAGGCCAGGCCCAGCACGGCCACCGGGATGCCGAACACGTACGACTGGGGGCTGGAGGTCACCAGCGCGCAGTTGATCAGCCCCTTGTCCGAGCACACCAGCGGCACGGACGAGTCGAAGTGCGTGATGGTCAGGTAGGTGGACACGCCGAGCCCGCCGATGGCCAGCACCCAGGTGGTCAGCTGGAACCACAGCGGCGCGACCCGGGTGGCTGAGACCGGTGCTGCCACGGTGGCCTCGGGGTTAGGCCGGTCAGGGCGCCGGGGTGGCCTGCCGCCAGGGCGGGCCTCCGGGGCGGCCGGGGCCTCCGGCCGGCCGCCCCGGGTGCCCTTGTCCCGCTTGGCCGCCGTCGGCCGGCCGGCCGCTGAACGCCCCGGGGACGCGGCCCGGCTGCCCGCCTGCTTCGGGGCGGCCATCAGAGCTGCCCCTCCATGGTCTTGATCACCGGCGCGGTGCAGACGCTCGACGGCTGGTTATTGGTGATCTTGCAGATGGTGGCGGTGATCATGTTGGCCGCCCCGTCCGCGCCCTTGGCGATCGAACTGGACGGGTCCTGGAGCGCCGCGGCCACCTGGGACCACGTCTGCCCGGCCAGCAGTTGCGGGTTGTACTGCGCGCCGTGCACCAGGTACTTCCCGCCGAAGTCGATGAACGGGATCGCGCCTTCCTCGGTCTGGCTCACGTACGGCGGGTAGTCGTACTTGGTGATCAGCGCCTGCTGCGCCTTGGTCGGGGTCTGCAGCGTCGCCTTGCTCACCGTCTGCTCCTCGACCGGGCTGAAGGTCAGGTACTTGCTGGTGTAGCTCGACTTGTAGAAGGTCAGCGTCGGCGTGTTGGGATAGACGTCGCTGGCGTCCGACTTGATGCCGTGCAGCCCGGAGAACGTGCCGAACCGGCTCAGCGCCACGGCCATCGCCCACCGCTCGGTGGCGCAGTAGGGGCAGTACTCGGCCCCGATGTACAGCACCTCGGGCTTGCCGGCCGAGGTCAGGGGGGGCGCCGATACCGCGGACACGCTCTTGGCGTAGGCGGTCCCCGCGCCGATGGAGGTCAGCGTCGCGGACGGCACGGTGCTCACGTCCTTGATCACGCTGGCCGGCAGGGTGGCGCCCGTGGCGGAGCTGGCACCGGCCGAGGCGGAGGCCGAGGTTCCGGTCAACGCCTTGATGACCAGGAAGGCGACCACGATCACCACCACGCCGAGGATGCTGCCGCCGGCGATGAAAATCCGCTTCCGCTGCTCCCGGCGGCGTTCCGCGGCCCGCTGCGCCGCAATCCGCTCGCGGGCGCTCTCCCGCTTTACTCTGCTCGCCTTGCCCATTTCCCGTCCTCGTGAATGGTGCTATTTGGTGGCCGGCCGGGTCCATGGTAGTGGCGTCATGGGATGAAGCTGCCTCGTTCATGGGCCGCTGGCGGCTGGATTGACGCATTCCCCGCAGCCCAGGCAGCGATCTGGGCTCGCGAGGAGAAACCCAGCTTCCCCAGGATATTCGCAACGTGGCGTGCGGCGGTAGCCGGACTGATGACCAGCTCGGCGCCGATGGCCCGGTTGCTGTACCCGCCGGCGATGAGCCCGGCGATCTGCTGTTCCCGCGGGGTGAGCGTGGATTCGGCGGCGACCCGGCGCAGCGGCGTGACGGTCCCGCCGCGCCGCGCCCCGGCGGCGGCCCCCAGCGCGAGCGCCACCGCGGCCTCCGCGGTGAGTTCCTCGCCCTGCCGCCACAGTCCGGCCACCGCGTCCTCGCCCAGGCTGCGGGCCGCGTCCAGGCGCCGCTGGATCCGCCGCTGCGCCAGCGGCGGCCGCCCGGCCGCCGCGCGCAGGGCCGAGGCGGCCCCGGTGAGCTGGACGGCGAGGGCTGCCTCGCCCTCCCGGCCGGCCAGCGCCGCGAAGGCCTCCAGGCCGCGGGCCACCCCGATCCGGGACCCGGTGAGGCGGCTCAGCCGCAGGCTCTCGGCCAGGTGCTCCCGGGCCGTGCCCAGGTCGCCCTGGCCCAGCGCGATCCGGGCGATCCCGGCCAGGCAGCGGGCGATGTCCGGCCGGGAGTCGATCTCGCGCAGGACCGGCAGCGCCTCCCGGTAGCAGTCCAGGGCGCCGGCCGGGTCGCCGCGCAGCTGGGCCAGTGCCCCGAGGCCGAGCAGGGTGCGGGCCACCCCCCACTGCTGGTCGATGCCGCGCATCACGGCCAGGGCCGCCTCGCCGAGCCGCCCGGCCTCGCGCAGCTGCCCATTGACGGCGGCCAGGGTGCCCTGGGTGCCCAGCGCGTAGCCCTCGTTCCAGGCGTTGCCGGCCGCCCGCGCCACCTCCAGCGCCTCGGCCGCGCACCGCTGCGCCTCGGCCAGCCGTCCCGCGTGCAGGTCCACCTCGGCCAGCAGGTTCAGGGCGGTGGCGGTCCACGGCCGCTGGCCGGCCGCGCGGCACAGCTCCAGGCCCTCCCGGGCCCAGGCCTGCGCGGCGGCCGGCTCATCCGGCACGGTCAGCTGGGCCCGCCCGATCAGCGCGGCCCCGAGCACCGCCGGGGGCAGCCCGGTGCGGTCGAGGGCCAGGAACCGGCCGAACCACTCCTCGCCCTCGGCGTGCTGGCCGCGGACGATCCAGACCGGCCGCATCGCCGTGCACAGCCGCAGCCCGGTCACCACGTCCGCGGTGTTCATGCACCAGCTCAGCACCTGGCGCAGGTTGCCGGCGTCCACGTCGTAGCGGCGGAACACGTCCACGGTGGCCGCCCAGGCGGCCGGGATCTCGCCCATCGCCTCGGCCGTGGCCTGCTCGGCGAAGCCGAGCGAGTAGTCGCGCAGCCGGAGCTGGATGGCGGCTGACTCGCCCGCCGCGGCCAGCCGCTGCGCGGCGTAGGCGCGCACGCTGTCCAGCAGCCGGTAGCGGGCCTGCCCGAGCACCACCTCCGGCTCCACCACCACCAGCGACTTGTCCACCAGGCCGGCCGAGGCGTCGATGATCTGCTCGGCGGGCAGCCGGTCGTCGGCGCAGACATACTCGGCCATCTCCAGCGACCAGCCGGCGAACACCGACAGGCGGCGGACCAGCACCTGCTCGGCCGGGGAGAGCAGGTCGTGACTCCAGTCGATGGTGGCCCGCAGGGTGCGCTGCCGCGGCGGTGACGTCCGGTCCGCGCGCCCGAGCAGGGTGAACCGGTCGTCCAGCCGGGCGGCGATCTGCTCCGCGGACAGCACGTTGACCCGGGCCGCGGCCAGCTCGATGGCGAGCGGCACGCCGTCCAGCGCGCGGCAGATCCCGGCCACGGCCATGGCGTTACGCTCGGTGACCGCGAAGCCGGGCCGGGCCGCCGCGGCGCGCTCGGCGAACAGCTGCACCGCCTCGTACCCGGCCAGCGGCAGGCGGCCCGGCAGCCCGGCCGGGGGGACGTTGAGCGGCGCGACCTGCCACACCGACTCCTGGGGGATGCGCAGCGGTTCCTGGCTGGTGGCCAGGATGCGCACCTCCGGGCAGGCGGCGAGCAGCCGCTGGCACAGCCCGGCACAGGCGTCCACCAGGTGCTCGCAGTTGTCCAGCAGGACCAGGGCCTGCCGCGGCTCCAGGGCGGCGGCCAGCGTGTCCAGCAGCGGCTGGCCGGCCTCGCCGTCGATGCCGAGCTGCGACGCCATCCGGGACACGATGAGCGCGGGTTCCCACAGGTCGCCCAGCTCCACCACCCAGACGCCGTCCGGGTAATCCGCGCTGACGGTGCCGAGCAGCCGCATGGCCAGCCGGGTCTTGCCGATCCCGCCCGGCCCGCACAGGGTGAGGGACCGGGTCCGGCCCAGGGCATCGCGCAGGCTGGCAAGTTCGCCTTCACGCCCGATGAACCGGTTTGGCTCATCGGGAACGTATGTCGCAAGTGCCTCTGGCTGCATTTTCCTTAAAACCAGCTATTGCCCGCTGGCTTCAGTCTCGCATCAATAGGCGGCGGCTGTCCCCGGTATGCCCGGCTGGCTTCTGTCTACGAATTTCCATAGTGAAATGGCCCGGCCGCCGGGCGGGCGGCCCGGTCCGGCCCGGGCCTGCCCGCCAGGACCGGAACCGATGCCGGATGGTGATGTTAGCTTTGGTTGCCTCGCGCAAGCAACGGTAGCTACCGTGACCTCATGATCAGAATTTTCCCGCGCGCCAGCGCGCGCGTCCCGCGCTGGCGGCGCACGGCGCTGGTGCTGGCCTGCGCCGGCCTGGCCGCGGCCGGCTGCTCTTCGTCCGGCTCGCCGTCGTCCGGGCCGGGGAGCAGCAGCCCGTCGGCCACCGCGGCCAAGGGCACCGCGAGCGTCGCCTACGCTTCCTCGCTCCAGTTTCTTAACGAAAAGGTCGCCGGGCCTGCCTTCGCCAAGGCCACCGGGTACACCTACTCCGGGCGGGGGGCGTCCTCCGGCGAACTGGAGTCGGAGATCGCCGGCGGTGAGATCTCGCCGAACGTATTCGAGTCCGTCGGGGGAGACAACATCACCCCGCTGCAGCCCAAGTACACCAAGTGGTACATCCCGTACGCGGGCACCCAGATGGTCGTGGCCTACAACCCCAAGAGCAAGTACGCCAGCCAGTTCAAGGCGTACGCGGACGGCAGCAAGCCGCTGAGCGGCCTGTTCACGCTGCTGCAGACGCCCGGCCTGAAGCTCGGCCGCACCGACCCGAACATCGACCCGCAGGGCCGGGACTTCATCTACATGCTGGAGCTGGCCCAGTCCTACTACCACCTGCCGTCGGACACGGTGAGCAAGATCCTGGGCACCTCGGACTTCGGCACGGCCAGCTCGCCGCAGATTTACGCCGAGTCCTCGCTGGACGCCACGCTGCAGTCCGGCCAGCTCGACGCGGCCAGCGCGTTCATCACCCAGGCGGTCGAGCTGCACCTGGATTACATCAAGCTGCCGGCCGCGATCAACCTCGGGGACGCCGCGCTCGCCGCGGACTACGCCAAGGCGACGGTGACCATCACCCCGCCGGGCAAGCCCAAGGCGGCCAAGTCGGGGTCGCCGCAGGTGATCGACATCACCATCATCGGCAAGCCGACCCCGGCCGGGACCGCGTTCGTCAAGTACACGCTGTCGCCGGCCGGCCTGGCCCAGTACAAGGCGGGCGGGTTCACGCTGATCACCCCCACCGTGGTCGGGGACAGCGGGGCGGTCCCGGCGGCCGTCAAGAGTGAGCTGGGCGGCTAGCCCGCCCGCCCAGGGCGCCAGGACGGCGGTCGGGCGGACGGTGCGCTCGGCCAGCGGGGCCGCCTCGCTGGCCGGGGTGGCCGTCATCTGGCTGGCCCTGCTCGGGCCGGTCATCGCGCTGTTCACCCACCTGTCCTGGCATCAGGTCGCCGCCGCGCTGGCCGCCCCCGGCGCCCTCGACCCGCTCATCGTGTCGCTGGAGTCGGGGGCGATCACGCTGGCGGTGCTGCTGCTCCTCGGCACCCCGCTGGCCTGGAAGCTGGCCGAGGGCACGCTGCCGTTCCCGCGCGTCTGGGAGGCCGGCGTGCTGTGCAGCCTGCTGCTCCCGCCGCTGGTCATCGGGCTGCTGCTGATCTTCATGGTCGGGCCGTACACGCCGCTGGGCACGCTCCTCGGCACCGTGCACCTGTCCGCCACCAATACGTTCCTGGCCCTGGTCATCGCGGAGGTCTACGAGTCGGCTCCGTACTACGTGCTGGGGGCGCAGGCGGCGTTCAGCGCGGTCGAGCCGTCCGTGCGCGAGCAGGCCGCGCTGCTCGGCGACCGCCCGTCCCGGGTGGCCCGCCGGGTGACGCTGCCGCTGGCCGCGCCCGGCCTGGCCATGGCGCTCGCGGTGGCCTGGGCCCGGGCCATGGGCGCGTTCGGCGCGGTGGTCATCATCGCCTACCACCCGTTCGGGATACCGTTGCAGATCTGGACCACCCTGCAAGAGACCGGCCTGGCCTCGGCGCTCCCGTTCGCCCTGGTCCTGCTGGTGGTGGCGCTGCCGCTGCCGCTGGCCGCCTACATCTGGAGCGCGCGTGCTCGAGGCCGACGTCGAGGTTGACCGGCGCGAGTTCCGGCTGCTGGTCGCGTTCTGCGTGGCGCCGGGGGAGCGGCTGGCCCTGTTCGGCCCGTCCGGAGCGGGCAAGACCACCATCCTGGAGGCCATCGCCGGGCTGGTCCGGCCCCGGCGCGGCACCGTGGCGCTGGGCGGCCGGGTGCTGACCCGGACCGAGCCGCCGCGCTGCGCGGTGCCGCCGTGGCGCCGCCGGGTGGGCCTGCTCCGCCAGGATCCGGCCCTGTTCCCGCACCTGTCCGTCCGGCAGAACCTGGGCTACGCCCCGGGAGCGGCCGCCCGCCGGGACGAGCTCGGCGAGATCGCGGGCCGGCTCGGCCTGGGCGGCCTGCTGGACGACCGGCCCGCCCGGCTGTCCGGGGGCCAGGCGCACCGGGTCGCGCTGGGCCGGCTGCTGCTGAGCCACTGCGACGCGCTGCTCCTCGACGAGCCGTACGCCGGCCTGGACGCCGCGCTCCGCCGCGACCTCACCGGCCTGGTCCGGGACCTGGTCTCGGCCCGCGAGGTGCCCGCGGTGCTGGTCGCCCACGAGCTGGCCGAGGCGCAGGCCTTCGCCGACCGGCTGGCCGTGCTGGACCAGGGCGAGATCCTCCAGGCCGGCTCGCCGTCGGAGGTGGTGGCCCGGCCGGCCCGGCGGCGGGTCGCGGAACTGGTCGGCTACCAGGGCTTCGTGCCGGTGGCCGGCGGCGTGGCCGCGGTGCACCCGGAGCGGGTGGTCACCGGGGCGCATCCCGCGCGCGGGCTGGTGCTGTCCGGCCGGGTCCGGTCCTGCCGCCCGGCCGGGGCCGCCTGGGAGGCCGACATCGAGGCGCACGGCACGGTGCTGCCGGTGCGGCTGCCCGACCGCCCGGAGCCGGGGCCCGGCCAGCTCACGCTCACCGTGCTCGATCCGCCGTGCTTCGGCCCCGGCGGGGCCCCGCTGCCGCGGCAGCAGGTCGCGCCGTGACCGGCCAGCCGCAGCCGGACGGCGGGACCCGGCTGCGCGCCGCCCGGCAGGCCCGCGGCTACTCCCAGCAGCAGCTGGCCGGCATGGCCGGGGTGTCCCGGCAGGCCGTGTCCGCGGTCGAGGCCGGGCACTCCGACCCGTCGCTGCGGGTCGCCCTGGCCCTGGCCAGCGCGCTGGGCACCACGGTCGAGGAACTGTTCGGGCCGGGCGTGCCCGCCCCGGTGGTCGGCGCCCGCCCGGTGGCCCCGCTGGGCGGGGAAGGCGCCCGGGTCAGCCTGGCCCCGATGGGCGAGGGGTTCGTGGCCCTGCCCATGTCCGGGGAGTCGGCCACCCGGGGCGGTTTCATGCCCGCGGGCGGCCTGGTCGCGCTGCCGGCCGATGCCGCGCCCGCCACCCCGGTCCGGCCGCTGGGGCCGCCCCGGCCCACCGTGGTGGTGGCCGGCTGCGACCCGGCCCTGCCGCTGCTGGAGACCCCGCTGTCCCGGCTGGACCCGCCGATCGGGTTCACCTGGTGGCCGTGCAGCAGCGCGGAGGCCCTCCGGCTGGCCGCGGCCGGGCTGGTGCACGCGGCCGGGGTGCACCTGCTGGGCAGTTCAGGGGAGTACAACACCGGCCCGGCGCAGGACCAGCTGGCCCGTGAGGGGGCGGAGGTGATCGGCTTCGCCTCGTGGCGGGAGGGCCTGGTGCTCCGGCCCGGGCTGGACGGCGCGGTCACCGGGGTGCGGGACCTGGCCGAACGGGGGCTGCGGGTGGTCAACCGGGAGCCGGGCTCGGAGGCCCGCCGGGTGCTGGACCGGGAGCTGGGCCGGGCCGCGGTGGACCCCGCTGACCTGGCCGGCTACCACACCCGCGCGGCCGGGCACCTCCAGGTGGCGGCGGCCACCGCGGCCGGGCTGGCCGACGCCGGGGTGGCCAGCGAGCCGGCCGCGCTGGCCTACGGGCTGGGCTTCGTGCCGCTCACCGCGGAACGGTTCGACCTGGTGATCCCGGCCCGCCGGGCCGGCTCGCGCGAGGTGGACGCGCTGCTCCGGGTGCTCGCCTCGCCCTGGCTGGTGGCCCAGCTGGACTGCCTGCCTGGTTACGACCCGGGCCGGTGCGGCGAGAACGTCGCGTCGTGGCCGCCGCGCCGCGACGCGCTGGGCACCGGCCCGGGCCGCCGGCCAGCGGCCGGGTGACTTTGGCGTGCTCCCCCGTCAGTGACCGTAGACCGGGATCAGCAGGGCCCGGGCGATGGTGTGGAACCGCAGGTTGAAGCCGGCCACCGCGGGCGACACGTCGGAGTCCACGCCCAGCTTGTCGGTGTCCAGCGCGTGCACCGCGAAGACGTACCGGTGCGGCTCGTCACCCTGGGGCGGCGCCGCCCCGCCGAAGTCCTTGGTGCCGTAGTCATTGCGCACCGAGAAGGCGCCCGCGGGCAGCCCGGCGCCGTCGGCCGACCCGGCCCCGCGCGCCAGCTCGGTGACGTCGGCCGGGATGTCCAGCACCAGCCAGTGCCAGAACCCGGAGCCGGTCGGCGCATCCGGGTCATAACAGGTGACGGCGAAGCCGCGGGTCTCCGCCGGGAAGCCGGACCAGCGCAGTCCCGGGGAGATGTTCGCACCGGACATGCCGAAGCTGTTGTAGACCTGCGAGTTGCTCAGGTGCTCGCCGTGGGCCACGTCGTCACTCTCGACGGTAAAGGCCGGCACGGGGGGCAGAAAGTCGTACGGAAGCGGTGCGCGATCAGCCATCATGTTCCTACCTTCTGTTGAGAAGCTCTCCTGTGAGCTGCGTCCCCCGGAAAACCTTACTGGCCCCTCGGAGGCCCCGAAGTGACCCCCGGTTCGGTGCGGCGGCTGCGCCGCGGGTACTTCGCAGCGCTGCTGGCCGCGCTGGCGCTGTTCCCCGGGGCGATCTCCGCGGCGCGGCCGTGCACCGCCCGGGACTGCCTGTCCGCGGGCCGCGTGCGGTGGAGCCGGCCGCTGCCCGGGAACTGGGTGGCCAGCTCCGGCCCGGACGGGACGGTGCCCGCGGCCGGCGACGCCTACGCGGCGATGAACCATGGCGCGGCCGCGATCGGGATCGGGCTGACGGTGTACGCGTACCGGTCCCGCACCGGCGCCCCGCTGTGGGCCACCGCGCTGCCGGGGTTCGCCGCCGGGGCCCGGCTGGTCTCGGTCCGGGTCTGGCCCGGGGTAGTCACGGCGGGCGTGGACGTGCCGCCGAGGCCGCCCGGCGGGGCCCCGGCCCGCCGCGAGGTGGTGCTGTCGGAGGCCACCGGGCGGGTGATCCGGACCTACCCGGCCGCGTCGTTCGGCGGCGCGGTGAGCGCCGACCGCAGGCGCACCGTGATCGTCGGCCCCACCGCGGTGACGAGTTATGACAACCGGAGTGGCGCGGTGGCCTGGAGCCACCCGACCGGGCCCGCGGCGCAGGCCTGGCGGCTGGACCGGAGCGTGCTGTACCTGACGGTGGCGGACGGCGGGTACCTGAGCGGCGCGCCGGTGCGCGAGCTGCGCCGGATCAGCCTGCGCACCGGGGCGCAGCGGCTGGTCCGGCCGCCCGGGCGGTCGTTCCGGGGCGAGCTGAGCCGTGTCCTGGACGGCGTGGCGGTGTTCACCGACTCCCGCGGCACCGTCAGCTACAACGGGTACACCGGCGCCCGGCTGTGGCGCCGCACCGGCACGGTGCCGGTGCTGTCCGACTCGGCCGGGCGCCTGCTGTACCTGTCCTACGGGGCCGCGCTGGTCGGGGTGGACCCGTGGACCGGGCGCACCGAGGCGCACGTCCCGGGCGGCAGCGCGGCGGGCACGTCCGCGTTCTACGCGGCCCGCGACGGCGTGGTGCTCGGCCTGGACCCGGGCGCGCAGGGTGACGCGTGGGGTTACGACGTGGCCGCGGGCCAGGTGCTGTGGGCCAACCCGTCGGTGCCCTGGCCGCACTACTTCGTGGACCTGTCCGGCATCGGCGGCAGCGCGGACCCGGCATCGGGCGGCGTGCTGCTGGCCTCGTGCGCCCGGGTCGGGGCCGGGCAGCGTTGCGCCCGTCCCGAGCTGACCGCGCTCAACTGGTAGCGGGTCACCGGGGTAGCCCGGCGCACCATCGAGGCGGCGGGGGTCAGGCGGGCTGACCGTCCGCGGCGGCCGGCTCTGGCTCCGCGGGGTCCGGGGCCGCCGGGGTCGGCGGCCGCCGGAACGTCTCGTAGGCGGCCAGGGTTTCCTGGCCGATCCGGTCCCAGGAGTAGCGCGACTGCGCCCGGTCCAGCGCGGCGATGCCGAACCCCTCCAGCTGCATCGGGCTGGCCAGCAGGGTGCGGACCCGCTTGGCCAGCAGGGCCGGTGACCCGGGCGGAACGAGCAGGCCGGTGGTGCCGTGCACCACGGTGTCCCGGTGGCTGCCGATGGCCGAGGCGACCACGGGCACGCCGCAGGCCATCGCCTCCAGGGCCACCGAGGCGAACGGCTCCTCGGTGGCCACCTCCAGCAGCAGGTCGGCCGAGCGGAGCAGGGCCGGCAGGTCAGCGTCGCGCACCCGGCCGCCGAAGATCAGGCGGCTGGCCACCCCGGCCTCGGCGGCCAGCCGGATCAGGGCCCGGTACGCGTGGTCATCGCGGAGCTTGCTGCGCTCGGGGCCGCCCGCGATGACCAGCTCGGCCTCGGGGATCTCGGCCAGGGCGCGCACCGCGACGTCCAGCCCGTGCCGGCCGGCCAGCGGGGCCACGCACAGCAGCCGGGGCCGGCTCCCGCGCTGGGCGGCCGGCCCGTCCGGGGTGAACCGCGCGGCGTCCACGCCGCGCGGGATCAGGGTCACCGAGCCCCGCGGCACGCCCAGCCGGGCCAGCGCCATCATCTCGGTCGACGAGCTGGCCAGCACCGCGCGCACGCTGCGCGCGATGACCTGTTCGAGCCGGAGCCGCTGGCTCATGGCGGCGGCCGGGGCCAGGGCCGGCTGCGCCGCGGCGAGCGAGAGGAACGTCTGGACCACCGGGACGCCGAGTCCCTGCGCGCCGGCCAGCGCGGCCAGCCCGCCGGTCCAGAAGTGCGCATGGATGATGTCCGGCGCCTCCCGCCGCCAGCGGCTGGCCAGGTAGCGGGCGAACTCGGCGGCGTGCATCGCGGCCGCGTCCAGCGGCAGCGGCTCCGGCGGCCCGGCCGGCACCGGGTGCACGGTCAGGCCCGGGGCCGGCAGGCGCCGCCGGGGCGCCGACGGCGCGTCCCGGCGCGCGTACAGCGCCACCTGATGGCCCTGCCCGGCCAGGACGGAACTGAGTGACGCAAGACGGCCGTCGTGGCTGTCCGGGCCCGCCGCGCGGCCGTGGGCAAACGGATTCCCCTGCAATGTGACCAGGGCAATCTTCATGAACCTGCCTCCTTGGGGGGTACCCACGCGGCGCAGCGCCGGCCAGCTCGGGCCGGCCGCCGGAGAGGCGGTCATGGACGGGGGGGTTAGGCCATGACCAGGGCAGCCTCTCCCGCCACACCAAACGGCGTGGGAGGGCGTACCTGCGTCATAGGCACTTAGGAAACAGTTTACCTCTGGAAAGCGACGGGGGCCACCCGCTGCGCCGCCGATGACCTGCACCGGTATCACAACGATCCACGCCGCCCCGGTACCCGGATACGGCGGGAGCCCATTAGCCTGAGGCGTCCACCCAGCCTGAGGCGTCCAGCCGGCCGACGATTGGACCCGTGCATGCAGCAACCCGCCGAGCGGCCGGAAGTCCACCGGGAACTGGCCGGGCTCAGGGACCGTTATGCCGCGCTGCGGCAGGCGGCCGGCCTGCCCGGTGCCGAGCCCGGCCCGCTGCTCGACGCGGCCTTCGCCGAGCTGGACGCCGCGATGACCGTGCTCGACGCGGTCAGCGGCCGGGCGGCCGGGCCGGACGGCACACCGTCCCCCGACGCGCTGGTCGCCGAGCGCCGCCTGCTCCGCGCCGTGTTCGCCGACGCCCCGGTCCCGCTGTTCCTGCTCGGCCTGGACGGGACCGTGCACCGGGCCAACGGCCGCGCGAGCGAGCTGCTCGGCTCCCGCCCCGGCTACTCCACCGGGAAGATGTTCACCGCCTTCGTGGACCTGCCGTCGCGGGCCGCGGTGCACAGCCAGCTCGCGGCCGCGGCCCGGACTGGCCGGTCCCGCCAGGTCAGCTGCCGCCTGCTCGGCCCGGACGGCGCGGTGGAAACCCAGCTCACCGTGGCGGTGGCCCGGCTGCGCGGGGACGCCGACCAGCTCGTCGTGGCCGCCAGCCAGGGCCCAGCCAGCCAGGGCCCAGCCCCCCGCGCCGAGCGGGCCGGGCCGGAGGCCGCCCAGCCCGATTCCGGCCGCCTGGTCGAGGCCATGATCCACCGTTACGACCTGGTCACCGCGGCCACCCGGCTGTTCCTGGAGAACGCGACCTACAGCGAGTCGGTGACCCTGCAGCGGTGCGCCCGGCTGCTGGCCGGCGAGCTGGCCGCCTGGGTCATCGTGGACGTGGAACGCCGCCAGCGGCTGCGGCGGCAGTTCGTCATCGGGCCCGCCGACCAGCCGCCGGAGCTGGCCCGCGCGGTGTCCCTGGTCAACCCGCAGCCGGGCACGGTGCCCCGGCAGGTGCACGAGTCAGGCAGCTCGCTGCTGACCGCGCACGCCGAGGACGCCGGCCTGCTCGGGGCCGGCCCGGACGGCGTCCCGGTCATGATGACGCTCAACGCGACCTCGCTGCTGTGCGTCCCGCTCTCCGACGGGGAGCGCACCTATGGCGCGCTGACCCTGGCCCGGCAGGCCAGCGAGGGCCATTTCGAGATGGCCGATCTCGGCCTGGTCGAGGAGCTCGGCGAGCAGCTGGCGCTGGCCATCAAGGTGGACCGGATGTTCCGGCGCCATTCCGAGATCGCCGACGCGCTGCAGTCCAGCCTGCTGCCCCGTGCCCTGCCGCAAATCCCCGGCGTGGAGGTGGCGGCGGCGTACGTGGCCGCCACCGAGGGGCTGGACGTGGGCGGCGACTTCTACGACGTGTACCGGACCCCGGGTGGCTGGGGCGTGGCCATCGGGGACGTGTGCGGCAAGGGCGAGGAAGCGGCCGCGGTCACCGCGGCCGCGCGGCACTCCATCCGGGTGCTGGCGCACTGGTCCGCCGATCCCGCCGAGGTGCTGGAGCGGGCCAACGAGCTGATGCTGGCCGAGGAGTTCGGCGACCGGTTCGTCACCGCGAAGAACGCCCACCTGCGCTGGGATGGGGGCCGGCTGCGGGTCGTGCTGGGCAGCGCCGGCCACCCGGGCCCGGTGCTGGTCCGCCCGGATGGCCGGACCCGGATCCTGTCTCCCGGGGGGCTGCCGCTCGGCCTGTTCCCGGCGGCGTCGGCCGGCCGGGAGGAACTGGAACTGGAGCCCGGGGACGTGCTGTTCTTCTTCACCGACGGCGTCACCGAGGCGCGCAGCCCCGAGATGGCCTATTTCGAGGACCGGCTCACCGACGAGCTGGCCGCCCTGGCGGGCAAGGCCCCCCGGGACATCGTGGCCGGCCTGCGGTCCCTGGTGGTCGAGTTCTGCCGCAACGAGCTGCGGGACGACATGACCATGCTGGTGCTGCGGGCCGGGGAGCCGCCGGGCCGGTAGGCGGGTACCGGCCCGGCGCGTCCGCATGGGCGGACGGCCGTTGCCCGGAACGGGCCGTTAAGAAGATCGCGGCCGTGCTCGCTGGCCGGGCTCGCCTTATTCCTGGCGGAACTCTTCGATGGTCTCGACGGGGGTCAGGCCGAGCTCGTCCGCCTCGGCCTTGCTGAGCTGCCGGTCGGGGAGCATGGCGGGGTCCACCCCGGCCGCCGGGACCTCGTCGACTTCCTCGGTGGTCATCACCACCGTGCCGGGCGCGGCGGCGGCCAGGCGCCGGCGGCCGGCCCGGCCGGCCACCACGGCCTGGCGCGGGCGCACCACCATGCGCTTGCGCAGCCAGCCGTAGCCGCGCCGGGGGATGAACAGGCCCACCAGCCCGATGAGGATGAGCACCCATCCGACGACCTGGATGTTCAGCGCCTGGGGGTGCGCGTTGACAGCGAAGGCGAGGATCGCCCCGACGGCTATCAGCGCCAGACCAGTGGCCGTCTTCATGACTGTCTCCTTGTCTGCGTTAAGGGTGAGCCGCTCGGCGCGGACGGCGGGGTGGCTGGCTCCTGCCCGAGCAGCCGGTCCCGCAGGTAGCTGAGGGCCGCGGCCTGGAGCCGGGAGACGTGCATCTGGGAGATGCCCAGCCGGGTGCCGATCTCGGCCTGCGTCATGTTGCCGTAGAACCGCATCAGCAGGATGCGGCGCTCCCGGGCGGGGAGCTCGGTCCAGTGCGCGCTGACCGCGTTCATGTCCACCGCCAGCGCCAGCCGGGGGTCCTCCTCGCCGAGCAGGTCGGCCAGGCGGGCCAGGCCTTCCGTGGAGGGCAGCGGCGCGTCCAGGGACGGCGCGTGGAAGAACAGGTCCGCGCGCCGGGCCTCGAGCAGGTCCGCGTCGCTGACCCCGAGGTGGCGGGCGAGTTCGGTGTCGGCGGGCACCCGGCCGAGCTGCTGGGCCAGGTCCGCGCTGGCCTGCCTGACCTCCAGCAGCAGTTCCTGCGCCGACCGCTTGACCCGGACCTGCCAGCGCTTGTCCCGGAAGTGCCGTTTCACTTCCCCGCTGATGCACGGCTGCGCGTAGGCGGCCAGGCTGCCGCCGAACGCGGGGTCGAAGTTGTTGATCGCCTTGACCAGGCCGACGTAGCCGACCTGCATGAGTTCCTCGGCCGACTCCGGGGCTGCCGGAGTACCGGAGCACGCAGGACCGGACCAGCGCCTCGTGCCGCAGCACCAGGACCTCGCAGGCGTCGCTGCGCACGGCGCTGCCGATCGGCTCGGACCTGACCAGGTCCAGCAGCTCGCCGTCGTCCAGGCGGGGCAGGCTGGCACGGTGCAGGCTGGCGCGGGTCAGCGGGGGCACTGGCCCGCGGCGAAGGGCTGTCCTCGTCATGGTCACCTCCGCTCCCGGGCTCCACGCGAGGAGGAGCGCCCCCTGAGTGCCCGCTGTGCGGGAGATAAACATGCCGCAGCCTGACGTGGGCGGAGTGTGATCCGGGGATGGCCGTGGCGGGTGAGCCGGGGACGGCATGTTCTGCGCCCGGTCGCTGTTACCCCAGGGGAAGGCACTAGTTCGTGACGCGTCTGGGGCAGCACAATGATGAGGAAGTGGCGGGGCCGGGACCGGATGGCGGGGGACTCCCGGGCACCGGGCCGCCCGGCCGTGATCGTGGTGGGCGCGGGCTTCGCCGGCCTGGCCGCGGTGGACGAGCTGTCCCGCGCCGGGATGGACGTCCTGCTCATCGACCGCAACGTGTACAGCACCTTCCAGCCCCTGCTCTACCAGGTGGCCACCGGCGGGCTGAACCCCGGCGACGTCTCCTACCCGGCGCGCGGCTTCACCCGGCGCCGTGGCGCCCGGTTCCGGCTGGGCGAGGTCACCGCGGTCGACCCGGCCGCCCGCCGGATCACCCTGGCGGACGGCGCCCAGCTCGGCTACGACTACCTGGTGCTGGCCACCGGCGTCTCCGCCGCCTACTACGGCGTCGCCGGGGCGGCCGAGCACAGCCTCGGCCTGTACACCCGGCGGGACGCCATCGACCTGCGCAACCACCTGATGGCCCGGCTGGAGCGGCTGGACATCGCCGGACCGGGCAAAGAGGTGAACTTCACCGTGGTCGGCGGCGGCGCCACCGGGGTGGAGCTGGCCGGCGCCCTCGCCGAGCTGCGCAGCACCGCGCTGGACGCCGCGTTCCCCGAGGTGGACCTGGCCGCGGTGCACATCAGGCTGGTCGAGCAGGCACCGGCGCTGCTGCTGCCGTTCGACCCGGAGCTCCGCGAGTACGCCCGCCAGCAGCTGGCGGGCCGCGGCGTCGAGGTCCGGCTGGAGGAGGCCATCGCCGAGGTGCGCAGTGACCGGGTCATCCTGGCCAGCGGCGAGGAGCTGCCCAGCGACGTGACCGTGTGGGCGGCCGGCGTCTCCGCTCCCGCGGAGGTGGCCGGGTGGGGCCTGCCGCAGGGCCGCGGCGGCCGCATCCTGGTCGAGCCGGACCTGCGGGTCCGCGGCCAGGACCGCATCTTCGCCCTGGGTGACCTGGCGCTCATCGAGGATCAGCCGCTGCCGCAGCTGGCCCAGCCCGCGCTGCAGACCGGGCGGCACGCGGCCCGGCAGATCCGGCGGCTGGCCGGCGGTGAGCAGGCCATCGCGTTCGAGTACCGCGACAAGGGCATCATGGCCACGATCGGGCGCCGGTCCGCGGTGGTGGAGCTGCCGCACCGGATCCGGGTGCGGGGCACCCTGGCCTGGCTGGCCTGGCTGGCGCTGCACCTGCTCACCCTGCTCGGCAACCGGAACCGGCTGTCCGCCCTGCTCAACCTGTCCTGGCGCTACCTCACCTGGGGCCACGGCGGCGGGGTGATCGTCGGGGACGACCCGCCGCCGTTCATGGTGGACGGGCCGCTGCCGGTCGGGACCGAGCGCCGGGCGCTGGACGGCGAGCAGGCGCGGGTATCCGACTGAACGGCCGGGCCGCAGGCCAGACCGGACGGCCGGCCCCTGCTTAGGATGAGGCCATGTGCCCAGCCCCTGATTACGCGGGAACGGCCGCGCGGACGCCGGCGGCCGCTGCCCCGGCCGAGGAGGTGCGGTCCCCGCGCCTGATGCTGCGGCGGGTCCACGCGGATCACGCCGAGGCCATCGCCGCGGCGGTGGGGGTGAGCCTGGAAGAACTGAGGCCGTGGATGGCCTGGGCCACCCGGGAGGCCGCCGAACCGCGGACCCAGCTGATCCGGGTGGCCGAGGCCGATGAGCTGTGGGAGGCGGGCAGCGACTTCATCTACTCGGTGCTGCTGCGGCCCGGGCCCACCGTGGTCGGCGAGATCGGGCTGCACCGGCGGGTCGGCGACGGCGGCATGGAGATCGGCTACTGGATCGACAGCCGCTTCGCCGGCCATGGCATCGGCACGGAGGCCGCCCGGCTGCTGACCGGCGTGGCGCTCGCGCTGGACGGCGTGACCAGGGTGGAGATCCACTGCGACGAGGCGAACCAGGCCAGTGCCGCCATCCCGCGCAAACTCGGCTACCGGCTGGACCGGATCGACCGGATCGACCCCGAGGCGCCGGGCGAAATGGGCCGCCGGATGGTCTGGGTGCGGCGCGCCGGCGGCTGACCTACGGGACGGCCGCCGGCCCGCTGGCGCCATGGCCACGATCTAATGGCCGAAGGCTGGGGCCGGGAACCGGACCATGGTCAGGCGGCACTGCCGCGCCTTGACGATGAGTTCGGAGGCCGGGGTCCGGATCGTGGTCGCGCAGCGCTGCACCGTGGGGCCGCCGGCCCCGATGAGCAGGGCGCAGATCACCGCGGCCAGCGCCGCCGGGAAGAACAGCACGGCCTTCACCCGGTCGGAGGGCCGGGGGATGCGGCGCCGCACCGGGGCGGTGCGCCGCCCGATCCAGCCACTGATCCGGGTCAGCCGGGCCTTCACCTCCTCCATCCGCGGCATCTCCTCCTCGTGGGTGAGCCGGGTGAAGATGGCGAACAAGGACCGCAGCCGCGGGTCAGAGTCGCCCAGCCTCCGCTCGATCCGGTCGAGGGTCCGCAGCTGTCTGGCGGGCAGGGTCACGTTAATTCTCCTCCGGCTGGTCTTCCGCCCAGGCTACCGGGCGGTTCCGGGCCGCCGCCGGGCACCGCCGGCGTATGTAATCAGAGCGTCAGATGAGGCGGATTACGTGTCCCGGGCGGTCCCCGCCTCAGCCGGGGCCGTCTCCGGCCGGACCGCGAGGGACACGGCCAGGTCGTCGAGCTGCACGCTGTGTGAGGCTTTCACTAGCACGATGTCGCCGGGCTTGAGCCGGTCGCGGAGCAGCCCGCCCGCGGCGTGCCGGTCGGCGGCCATCTCGATGGTGAGCGCCGGGTTCACCCGCCGGGCCGCCCCGGCCAGGGTCTGGGCGTCCTCGCCGCCGACCGCGACGAGCATGTCGATCCCGAGCTGGCCGACCAGCTCACCGGTCTGCGCGTGCCCGGCCGCGGCGTGCGGGCCGAGCTCGCGCATCTCCCCGAGCACGGCGATGGTCCGGCGGCCGGCCCCCATCGTGGCCAGGGTGCGCAGCCCGGCCCGCATGGATTCGGGGTTGGCGTTGAAGGCGTCGTTGATGATCGTGACTCCGTCGCCCCGCTCGATGACCTGCATCCGGCCCGGGGAGAGGGAGCGGGCGGCGGACAGGGCCCCGGCGGCCGCCGCCGTCTCCAGGCCGAGGGCGTGCGCCACCGCGGCGGTGGCCAGTGCGTTGCTGACCTGGTGCTCACCGGGCATCTGGAGCCTGACCGGCGCGGTCCCGGCCGGCGTGACGAGGATGAAGCTGGCCCGGCCCTGGTCATCGAACCCGACGTCGCTGGCCCGGACGGCCGCGTCCGGAGCCTGGCCGTACCGCAGCACCCCGGCCGCGGTCCTGGTGGCCATGGCGGCGACCAGCTCGTCATCGGCGTTCAGGACCGCAACGCCGCCGTGCCCGGCATCGGGCAGCGCCTCGACCAGCTCGCCCTTGGCGGCCGCGATGGCCTGCCTTGCTGCCGAACTCGCCGATGTGCGCCGAGCCGACGTTGAGGACCAGCCCGATCCGCGGCGGGGTCAGCGAGGCCAGGTAGGCGATGTCGCCCTTATGCCGGGCGCCCATCTCCAGCACCAGGTAGCGGGTGGACTGACCGGCGGTGAGCACGGTCAGCGGCAGGCCGATCTCGGTGTTGAACGACCGTGGCGTGGCCACGGTCGGGCCCAGCTCCTGGAGGACCTGGCTGAGCAGGTCCTTGGTGGAGGTCTTGCCGGAGGACCCGGTCAGCGCGATCACCGCGGGAGAGCCAATGCGCCTGAGTACCGCCTGGGCCAGCTTGCCCAGCGCGGCCGCCACGTCGGGGACGATGACGGCGGGAACGCCGACCGGCCGGGAGGCCAGCACGCAGGCCGCGCCCGCCGTCACCGCGCCGGCGGCGAAGTCATGACCGTCAACGTGCGCCCCGGCGACGGCGGCGAACATCCCGCCCGGCACGACCTCCCGCGAGTCGCTGGCCGCCGGCCCGGTCACCAGCGCGCCCGGATCGGGCGCGTCGCTGAGCGTCCCGCCGGTGGCCGCGGCGATCTCGGCTAGCGTCATGGGGATCACGAGAGTCTCTCCTGTACGGCGGGTGGTTCGGCGTCAGCCTGACCGGATCGGTCCGCTACCACCGTAGTAGCCCGGGCCGGGGAGAGCCCTTCACGCCACGAGATGAAGCCCGCGCGCGGCCGCATTCTCCATCCGTCCTCAATCCCGGCTGCATCCCAGTGCCACCGTGCCTCAATACCGCGGGCGCAACATATGGCCTGGTAGGGGGACAGCTGGCCGCGGTCAAGGGATCGCCGGCTGGCTATCCGTGGGAGGGGTCCCATGTCTGCTCAGGACGAGTTCTTTGCCGCCGAGATGTACATGTTCCACGTCACGGGGTTCCCGCAGCAGCCCGGCGTTCTGATGCACCAGGCGGGCGCTCCGCACGGCGCACGGCTGGATGTGTGGCGCACCGGCCCGGCCGACGCTCAGCACATTCCCGGCCCGGGCGCCCAGGGCCCCGCCCTCAGCACGCCGGACTTCTCGCTCGTGAACAGTGGCAACCGTACCCTGCGCGCGCCGAAGAGATCATGGAAAATCACCCTCGGGCACACCGGGCACGGCGGAAACCACCTGGCCGGGATGACGCGCGTCAATCTCAAGTCGATGTACAACGATCCGTCACAGATGCGGGAGGCGCTGGCCTGGCGCCTTTTCCGCCATGCCGGGGTTCCTTCGGCGCGCCACACATACGCGAAGCTCGCGTTCGACGCGTCGTATTACGGCCTGTTCTCTGTCATCGAGCAGGTCAACAGGAGATTCCTGAAGGACCACTTCGGCGACAACCACTGTGGCAACCTCTACAAGGCCTATTGCGGCGATGTCGGATGCGCGACCCTGGAACACCGGGTCGGCCCGGGGGGCGACGATAGCGGGCGGCAGTACTTCCGGGGCGGCGGCGGTGAGCGCACCTACCGGCTTAAGACCAACGAAGGCGACCCAGACGCCAGTACCTATGATGACCTGGCGAAGTTCATCGCGGCGATCAACGGCACAGGACTTCCCGGCGGAGCTGGGCGATTCGATACCGATGCATTCCGCGAGTCGGTTGACGGCATCATGAACGTGCGCGCCTTCCTCAGATGGGCGGGCGTCAACCTGCTGCTCGGCAGCTGGGACAACTACTACGCGACGCCGTCGAACTACTACCTCTATAACTCCGGGCGGCTGGGCGCCGCAGACGACTACATGCACGCCCCCTATTTCACGTTCATTCCATGGGACTACGACAACTGCCTGGGCATCGACTACTTCAGCACGAAATGGCAGTACACCGATATTCTCGACTGGCCCAGCAATACCGGGCACTACTGGCGGGACCGCGGAAGGTCACGCATACCGCTGGTGCAGAACCTGCTGTGCAACAGGGATTACCGCCAGTATTACCTGGACTACCTGGAATTCCTGCTCGATGCCCGGTTCAACCCGGACGCGTTCGGTGAGCAGATCGCAGCCGACTCCGATGACGGGCTGTGGGGCCGCGTGCATCAGGCTGCCTACCTCGAATCCACCACGCCCTACGGCCAGCCGTTCACCGGCCGGCAGTTCACCAACGACGAGGTCTACCTGAGCGGCTGCAAGCAGAATGAGCTCCGGCACGGGCAGGAAAAGACCGAGGGCATCATGCATTACGTCCGCATGCGGCGCGACAGCGCGGGCCAGCAGTTGGAGCAGTTGCGGAAGAGCACCCCGCGCGCCAGCGAGGGAGCGAGCTTCCCGGCCACGATGGAACCGCTGCCGCGGCAGGCCTGACCGGACAGAGCCAGGAGGACGGACCGTGATCGCGACAGGAGCCGCAACGCAGCAGCTTGAGCTGGTTAATGAAGCGAAGGTCTTCGACATCCTCGGCGGCCGGCTGGATCCGAGGCTGGAGGCCAGCGGGGTGCTGGCCAGGGACGGGCTGTTCTACATCATCTTCGACAACCTCCCGCACATCGCGTGTGTCGGCGCCGAGCTCTCCTCAGCCGCGGTGGCCAATCACGTGATCGAACAGGACCGCGGCCACCGCCGTGGCTTCGAGGACATCGCGTACGACTCGCGGAACGGCGGGTTCTACGTCCTGATCGAATCGCTGCCCCGTGGTCGCGCGAAGTTCATGGCCGCGGTGCAGGAGTACGACATCAACCTGGGCTATCTCGGCACGGCCTGGCTCGACTTCCCGCTCGACCGGCCGAACAAGGGACTGGAGGGCCTGACCTGCGTGCACCGCCACGGGCAGACGTACCTGCTGGGGCTATGTGAGGGCAACAGGTGCCAGGGAGGGGCCGCAGGCCGCGTCCCGGGGGGTGGGCGGATTCACGTCTTCCAGCGCGGACGCCACCACTGGGACCGCGTGGCCAAGATCCGGCTGCCGGAAACGGTCCTGTTCGAGGACTACAGCGGTCTCGCGGTGAACGGCGACCGGATCGCGGTTGTATCCCAGGTCTCATCGGCGCTGTGGGTCGGCCGCCTCGCGCCATCCGGCTGGCAGGTCACGGGCGCCGGCACGAGCTACGCGCTCCCGAGAGATGCCGATGGCAGCATCCTCTACGGGACGGCCGAGGGAGTGTCATGGATAGCACCGGACCAGGTGGTCATGGTCTCGGACAAGGCCAAACCGGAGCAGGACCGCCGCTGCCGGGCCAAGGATCAGTCCATCCACATCTTCCGTATCCCGGCCCCGGCCAGCCCCGGGCCGGAATCAGGCTCGCAGCCGGTCGGCAGGTCCGGATAGCTCAGCAAGGCGCTGAGCTATGAGCATCGCGTTCTCACCCAGCACCGAGAGCCAGTAGTTCATTCGCTCAGCGTTGGTGGTGTCCCGCCAGTGCGGGAACAGCCGTGCGGCATCAGCGAGCGGCAGCCGGCCTTCGGCCTGGTGAATCTCCAGCGTGAACGATACCGCCCCGGGGCGGCATGCCCTGAGGGCGCCGGACACGATGGAAGCCAGGCCGCCTGGCCCGTACAGCATGCTCAGTGACTCGCGGCCTTGGTAGCTGAAGGGGATGGGCAGCCGCGTCAAGAAGGTGAAGTGATCGGCGAGACCCGGGATGAGGGGATGCCCGTCGTGCAGGTGAAAGTGCACCTGCTTGCCGAGCCGGCCTATCGAGCGGGTGACCTCGAGTACGTCTCGCAAGCTGGCTCCCACCGCGTCCTGCACGTCCGCGACGAGATCAGGCAGCCGGCCGTCCCCCGGGCCAAGGTCCCCGAGGCTCAGCTCAGGATGGCGGCTTGCGAACCTGGCCGATGCCTGCCGGATGCCGATGTGGCCGATGTCGATGCAGCAACTCACTCGCTCAGCGTCCTGGAGCCGTTCCGCTACCTCGACAAACCAGGCCGGCTCCAGGCCGGCGGCGTACTCGAGAAAGACGACGGGACCGTCTGGCCGCTCGCGCAGGCGCGCGTCGAGCTCGCGCAGCACGGTAAGCAGGCGGCCTGTCTGTGCTCCCATCTCACGTTTGTCGTGCACGACCAGGCCGGCCACGCGGCCTGCGAATCGGCCGGCGAATCCCGCGACCACGTCACGGCTCGCCTCGTGCAGGAGATTGATGCTGCGGTCCAGGTGGACCACAGGCAGGTACGGATGAGGCGGCACGAAGGGCAGAACATGCTCCAGCTCGTCCGGTGTGCCGGCGTACACCTCGGCGGCCAGGCCCAGCTGCGCGAAGCGGAGCCCAGCCAGCCTGAGCAGCGCATCGTCGCCTGCGACGCGCCGCTGGAATAGGGCATGAATGGGCCCCAGCGGCTGCTGGACGGTACCGGTTCCCGCCGTGCTGGTCTCCGCACCATCTCGCCGGGCGCCATCCATGACCTTCACTCCACGCCGTCATAGCTACGACCCCGGTGACCGCGGCGCGGCGTGCCCGGCAACCGCCGTGCGCCGGGCCGGGAACCTCGGGCTACCCAGCATTTACCCCGGCACCAGGCAGGTCATTCTGTGAATGCCAGCCGGACGGGAGTGAGGCGGCCGGAAACGTGGGAGATCACTAGGGTCAGCGTGCGCGGTGGCCGCGGATGGACTGGGGGGAAGGTCCGTGGAGCGTCGCGAGTTCCTGCGGGCGGCATCGGGGGCGCTGGTCACCGGGGCGGCCGCGCCCGCCCTGCTGTCTGGCTGCTCGGGTGGGACCAGCGCCGCCAGCAACGTCATCAGCACCGCCAGCCCGGCACCCACCCCGGCCAGCCAGCGTGCCCTGCGGGCGCTGGCCCGGCAGCTGGCCGGCCTGCTGCTGCTCCCGGGGGTGCCGGGCTTCGCGGCTGAGAACCTGCCCGCCAACGATGTCTACGAGGACGTCACGCCCCAGGCGATCGCGTTGTGCCAGACCCCGGCTGACGTCGTGACCTGCGTCAACTGGTGCCGTAACGAGGGTGTCCAGCCGGTGGTCCGCGGCGGCGGGCACAACTACAACGGAGCGTCCGCCACCTCTGGCCTGCTGATCAAGACCGGCGCGCTGAACAAGGTCACCGTGGACCCGGGGCACGGCACGGTCACCGTGCAGGCGGGCGCGCTCAACCGGGACCTGCTGGCCACGCTGCGCGGCGGCCGCCTGATGCTGCCGATAGGCACCTGCCCCACGGTGGGCGTGGCCGGCCTCACGCTCGGCGGCGGCATCGGGGACAACAGCCGGTGGGCCGGGATGACCAGCGACCACCTCCTGTCCACCAGCGTGGTGCTGGCGTCGGGCGAGCACGTCACGGCGGACGCCCGGGATCACCGTGACTTGTACTGGGCCTGCCGGGGCGGGGCGGGCGGGAACTTCGGGATCAGCACCGAACTGACGTTCCGCCTGGTCGAGCTGCCGCGGCGGAGCATCACCGTGTACGGGATGCTGTTCCACGGCCAGGACCAGGCCGCGGCGGCACTGGCCGCCTACGACAAGCTCATGCTCACCGCTCCGGTCGAGTTGTCCGGGTTCGCGGGACTGACCAACGAGCGGGCGCTGGGCTATAGCCAGGGGAATCCGGATACCAGGTCGCTGTTCCCTGAGCTGAGCATTGACGGGTGCTACATCGGTCCGGCCCACGAAGCGCAGGACCTGCTCAAGCCGGTCTCCGCGGCGGCCAGGCCGGACGACTGGCTGATCGGCGAGTTCGAGTTCTGGACCGGCCAGATCAACTGGCTGGCCGTGCCGGACCAGCCCAAGCACGGCTTCGCCGAGGGGGCGCGGTTCACCAATGCCGCGCTGCCCGACCAGGTGATCACCAACCTGATCGACCGGGTGGTGAGCGCGCCCGGGGGGACCGGCGAGGCCTACGCTGAGGTCCGGCTGATGTGCTGGAGCGGCGGTCACGTGATCAACGGCGTCGCCCCGGGCGCCACCGCCTACGTGCACCGGGACTCGAACTCGCTGCTGCGGCCGGCGGTGTGGTGGCGGGATACCCCGGCGTCCCTGCAGCGGGACCTGATGGACTGGATGGCCAGCGCCTGGGACTACATCCAGCCGCACACCCAGGATCAGTCGTTCCAGAACTGGCCGTATGCGGGCATCACCGACTGGCGCACCGCCTATTACGGGGCCAATTTCCCGCGGCTGGTGAGCGTGAAGAAGGCCTACGACCCGGGCAACCTGTTCCGGTACGCGCAGAGCATCCCGGTCAGCGCGTGACCGGCCTGCCCCGCTGCTGGCCATGACCGCCGGGGACGGCCGCCGGCCGCGCTGAAGCAGAGAGCGAGCTGAGCGGCCGTTCTGACCGAACTGAGAGGATCCGGTGGTCTGCTTCGCGGTGTGGACGTACTCGACCGGCCGCGGCCAGGCAATGCGCCGCCCCGGCCCAGGGCCGTCACCGGCCGCCGCCTCGCCGCGCTCCTGGCCGGGATGGCCATGGCCGCCCTGGCCGTGCTCGGCATGGCGGGCGCAACTCACTACGTGACCGGTTTCTGGCTCTACCGGGGGTTCGCGCCGCCCACCGTGCCGCACAGCATCACCGTGCGCAGCCATGGCCGTCACGAGCGCATCGTGGTGACGCCGCCCGCAGTGCAGAGCATCGCGGTGCCCAGCCCGGCCCTGGGCGGGTACGCCGACCCGGTCCAGGTGGTCCTGCCGCCCGGGTACGCCAGCCACCCCCGGCAGCGCTACCCCGTGCTGTACCTGCTGCACGGATTCCCTGGGGTGCCGACACAGTTCCTCAACGTGGGCCAGGTGAGCGCCCTGGAGGCCACGCTGGTCGCGTCCGGCCGGATGAAGCCGCTGATCCTGGTCATGCCGACCGGGACCCGGTCGTTCCTGGCCGACGAGGAATGGGCGAACGGGATCAGCAAGGGCAACGCCTGGGAGACCTTCGTGGCCCGTGACCTGGTCCGGGCCATCGACACCCGGTACCGGACCATAGCGGCCGGGGCGGGCCGGGCGATCGCGGGGCTGTCCGAGGGCGGCTACGGGGCGCTGAACATCGGGCTGCACCATCCTGGCGAATTCCGCCTGCTGGAAAGCTGGTCCGGTTACATGCAGGCGGATCACATCCCGGCCATCTTCGGGACCAGCGCCGGCCTGCTCGCCTATAACAGCCCGGCGTCGCAGGTCACCGTGGTGGCCCCGCAACTGCGGGCCCGCCATGACTACATCTGGTTCTACAGCGGCGCCGGGGACTCACTGACCGCGCAGAACACCGCGTTCGCCGCGGAACTGGCCCGGCTGGGCGTCGCGCACCGCTTCTTCGAAGCTCCCGGAAGACACAACTGGCGGCTGTGGCGCGCCTTGATGCCGCAGGCGCTCATCACCGCATCGGATCACCTCAGCCATGGATAACAAGAAGTCATCGCCGCCCCCGGCAGCCGGCCGCCGGCTCGCGGCCGTGGGCCGGACCGCAGCGGTCGCCGCGGCCGTGCTGCTCGTCACCACCATGGCCACCGGGTGGCTGTACCTGCTCCGCCCGCACATCGCGGCCTGGCCCGGGCCCCGGGTGGCCGACGCGCTGCCCCTGGACGAACTGCCGGGCACGGACGGCGTGCCGCTGGCCGGCTACCTGGCCGCCTTCGCCATCGCCGCGGTCATGCTCGGGCTGGTGGCCCGGGCCACCCGGCTGAACCGGCTCACGGCCGCGCTGAGCCTGGCCGCCGGGACCGGGGCGTGGCTGCTCACCGTGGACGCGTTCAGCATGTTCGTGGTCCGGCAGGTGCCGGCCGGCCAGGCGCTGCACGATGCGGTGCGCGTGCAGCCGGTGTATATCGCGGCCGCGCTGGCCGGGGCGGCCGGGGCGCTGCTCGGCCGGGGCGGCCGGGGCGGCCGTCCCGGCGGCGTGACACCCCGGCTGCTCGGCGCGCTGGTCGCCGTGGCCGGCCTCATCGACCTGGTCTCCGCGCTGATCCCGCGGCTCGGCGGCGCGCTTGGCCTGCTGGTCCGCTTCGCCCCGCAGGTGGTCTCCCCGGCCGCGCACATCCTGCTGGTCCCGGCGGGTGTCGTGCTGCTGCTCACCGCGCGGGGGCTGGCCCGCGGCAACCGGCGCGCGTGGCGGCTGGCCGCCGGGCTGCTGGGCCTGTCGGTGCTGCTGCAGCTGCTGCGCGGCCCGGACTACGCGGCGGCCGTGATCACCGGCCTGCTGGCCATCGCCCTGATCGCCCGCCGGGACGACTTCCGGCATCAGGGCGACCCGGCCGCCCGGCCGTCCGCCGTGGCGCGGCTGCTCGCCCTGCTCGCCCTGGCCCTGGCGTACGGTGTGGTCGCGCTGTGCGCCTACCGGGCCGCGGCGGGCCTGCCGTTCAGCCCGTCCGCCGCGCTGCGCGGCACGCTGCGGGCCATGACGGGCCAGCTGCCCGCCGACGTGGACCTGCTGCCGGGCGAGTTCGCCGAATGGTTCCCGCTGTCGGTGCTGTCCATCGTGGTGACCGGGGTGATCTGGGCCGCCGCGGTGTGGCTGCGCCCGTGGCGGCAGCGGTTCTTCCCCGACCAGCGGCCGCGGGAGCAGGCGGCCGGCCTGGTGCGCCGGTGGGGGAGTGACACCCTGGCCCCGTTCGCGCTGCGGCGGGACAAGGAATGGTTCATCACCGGGCAGACGCTCATCGCCTACCGGGCCGTCCGGGGCATCGCGCTGGTCAGCGGCGACCCGGTCGGGCCGCCGGAGGAGGCCGGGCCGGCGCTGCGCAGCTTCCTGGAGTTCGCCCAGGCCCGGGGCTGGCGGACCGCGGTCCTCGGCGCCTCGGACGGGCTGGCCGGGCGGTACCGGGAACTCGGCATGCACCCGCTCTACCACGGGGACGAGGCGGTCATCGACACCGCCGCCTTCTCGCTGGACGGCCGCCCGATGCGGGCCACCCGGCAGGCGGCGGGGCGGCTGGAGCGGAAGGGGTTCACCGCCGAGGTGATCATGGCGGGCGCGGCGGCGCCCGCGCTCCGGGCCGAGCTGGCCGCGGTGGAGCGGGCCTGGCTGCGCGGCGCCCCCCGCAAGGGCTTCACCATGGAACTGGACAGCCTGTTCGGCCTGGACGGCGAGGACGCCGCGTTCGTGATCGGCCGGGATGCCGCGGGCCACGTCAACGGCTTCCTGCACCTGGCGGTGTGCCCGGCCAGCCGGTCCCTGTCGCTGTCCACCATGCCGCGCTGGCGGGACACGCCCAACGGCTTCACCGCCTGGCTCATCGTCGAGGCGGCGCGGTGGGCGCGGGACGCCGGGTACGGCTGCCTGTCGCTCAACTTCTCGCCGTTCGCCGCCCTGCTGGCCGCCGAGGCCGACCTGCCGCCGGCCCGGCGGCTGCAGCGCCAGGCCCTGCTGCGGCTCAAGGGGGCGATGTCGCTGCAACTGGACAACCTGCTCCGCTTCAACGCGCAGTTCGACCCGGTCTGGCGGCACCGGTACCTGGTGCTGCAGGCGTGGACCGACCTGCCCCGGGTCGCGGTGGCGGCGATGGCCGCCGAGGGGTACCTGCCGCACGCCACGCTGATCCGCGGCCGTGGCTGGGCACCCCCAGCCGCGGCGGACATCCCGGACGACGGGCCCGCGGCCGGATCTGAGCGGGAGCTGAGCGCGCGATGAGCCTCCCGCTCGGGCTCGGCCTGGCCCTGCTGTCCACCGCGGCGCTGAGCGGCGGCTTCTACCTGCAGCACACGGCGTCCGGCGGGCTGCCGCGGCTCAGCCTGCGGCACCCGGCCGCGTCGCTGGCCGCCCTGTTCCGCTGCTGGCAGTGGCTGGCCGGGTTCGTCACCGGCCTCGGTGGCTGGGCGCTCTACATCGCGGCGCTCCGGTTCGCGCCGCTGTCCCTGGTCCAGGCCACCTCGGCAGGCGGGGTCGGGCTGCTGGCCCTGCTGATCTGGCTGCGCGGCGGCCGGCTGTCGGGCCGGGAACGCCTGGCCGTGGCCGCCTCCGTCGGCGGCCTGCTGCTGCTCGGCCTGTCCCTCCCGTCGGGGACCGGGCACGCCGTCGCGCCGGGGTGGGCGGCGCCGTTCGGGTGGGTGGCGGTCTCGCTCGTGCTGGCGGCGGTGGCCGCGATTCCGGGGGCGGCGGCGCTGCGGCCCGGGGCGGGTCTGGCGGTGGCGGCCGGCCTGCTGTACTCGGCCGGGGATGTGGCCACCAAGGCGGCGGTCGGCGGCGTCCACCCGGTGCTGCTGTTCGCCGCGCTGCTGCTGGCCTGCCACGGCCTGGCCTTCGTGACGTTGCAGCTTTCCTTCCAGCGCGGCCCGGCGCTGGCCACGGCGGGCGTGGCCACCCTGCTCACCAACGCTGCGCCGATCCTGGCCGGACTGCTGGTTTTTTCTGAACGGATGCCCGGCGGGCCGGCGGGCATCGCCCGGGGGCTCGGCTTTGCCGCGACGGTGCTGGGCGGCGCCCTGCTCACGGCCTCCGGCCGGGCTGGCGGTACCGGCCCGGAGGGCGACCCCGGGGGCGGCCTCCCGCAGGACACGCCGGCCCCCAGCGGCCTCTCGCGTGTTTCTGCTCGGTAGGCGAGAATTTCCGGCTGCGGTTAGGTTCAGCGGTCACGCTGGGGTACTGGACCTGCCCGGATAAGTAGCACACAGCGTCGAGGAAGGGACAGCGGATGCGCTGGCCGAGCCGGAGGCACGCGGGGGCAGGCCGTCTTGCCGGGCGGCCCCCGCATCCGGGGCCGCCAGCCCGCAGGCTGATCGCGGCGGGCGCCGGGGCCGGGGTACTGCTCACCGTCCTGCTCGTGCCGGCCGCACCCAGCGCGGAGCGACTCGCCACCCGGCTGGCGGCCGTCGTGCACACGCTGGGCTTCAAGGCCCGTGAGGCCGGCGCCGGGCAGCGCTACCCGGCGCCGGCTGGTACCTTCGCCGCCGTCGGCGCGCTGTTCACCACGGGCACCGCCACCAGCGCCACCTCGGGCAGCACTCTGGTGGCGGTCGGCCGGCGGCACCGGGCCGTCCGGCTGGGCAGCCATTTCTGTACCGCCAGCGTCGTGAACAGCCCGGCCGGGAACCTGGTGCTGACCGCCGCCCACTGCCTGGCCGGGCTGTCGGCCCGCCAGATCGTGTTCGTGCCGGAATACCGGGACGGCGCCGCACCGGACGGGGTGTGGCCGGTGACCCGGGCAGTCGTGGACGAGGCGTGGTCGGCGTCGGCCAGCCCGGACGACGACATGGCCTTCCTCCTGGTGCACCAGCCGGGGACGAAGGCCAGCGTGCAGTCGTTCACCGGCGGCGAGCGGCTCGGGTTCGGGCAGCCGCCGCGGCAGCTGGTCCGGGTCACCGGCTACCCGGACGCCGCCGGGGCCCCGGTCTCCTGCCTCAACCAGGCGACGCCGCTCGGCGCGGTCCGGCTGGAATTCGACTGCGACGGCTTCGCCACCGGCACCAGCGGCAGCGCGCTGCTGGCCGATGTGAGCCCCGTCACGGGGCTGGGCACGGTTCTCGGTATTATCGGCGGGTACCAGCAGGGCGGCAATACGGCCTCGGTGTCCTACGCGGACCGCGTCGGGGCAGTCGTGGCGGCGCTGTACAAGCGGGCCACCGGGCGGTAAGGATGTGTCCTCTATGGGCGCGCGAACGTGGATCGGATCCTGGCCGGCCTACCGGCAGCTGACCGGTGCGGACCGGCTCGGCCTGGGAGCGGCCACGAAGAGCGGGGTCACCGCGCAGCTCACGCCGCGGACCGCGACCGCGGACCAGGTGGTCAAGTCGGTCTGCCCCTACTGCGCGGTCGGCTGCGGGCAGAACGTCTACGTGTCCGGCGGCCAGGTCACCCAGATCGAGGGGGACCCGGACTCGCCGGTCAGCCGCGGCCACCTGTGCCCCAAGGGCTCGGCCAGCCTGCAGCTGACCACCGGGGATGCCCGGCAGTACCAGGTGCGCTACCGCCGCCCCGGTGGCACCGACTGGGAGGACCTGGACCTGGACACGGCGATGGACATGATCGCCGACCGGGTCATCGAGGCCCGCCGGAAGGGCTGGCAGAGTGAGTACGAGGGCCGCCGCACCCGCCGCACGATGGGCTTCGCCAGCCTGGGCGGGGCGACCCTGGACAACGAAGAGAACTACCTGATCAAGAAGCTGTTCACCGCGCTGGGCGCGATCCAGATCGAGAACCAGGCGCGCATATGACACTCCTCCACAGTTCCCGGTCTGGGAACTAGCTTTGGCCGCGGCGGCGCGACCACATTCCAGCAGGACCTGGCTAACGCCGACTGCATCCTGATCGAGGGCTCGAACATGGCCGAGGCCCACCCGGTCGGTTTCCAGTGGGTCATGGAGGCCAAGAAGCGCGGTGCGAAGATCATCCACGTCGACCCGCGGTACAGCCGGACCAGCGCCGTGGCCCACCTGCACGTGCCGATCCGGGCCGGGGCGGACATCGCGTTCGTCGGCGGGCTGATCAACTACGTGCTGCAGAACGGGAAGTACTTCGACGAGTACGTCCGCGCGTACACGAACGCCCCGGTGATCATCACCGAGGACTTCGCGGACACCGAGGATCTCGACGGGCTGTTCTCGGGGTTCGACGCCGAGAACCGGGTCTACGACGCTGAGACCTGGGCGTATCAGGGCGGCGAAGTGTCACCGGCCAGCGGTGCCCGCGGCATGGAGCCGGGCCGCAAACGGCAGGTCCGCCAGGCGGCCCGCGGCGAGGCGCACGGCTCCGGCGGCGCCGCCGCCCATCCCGACCCGGACACCGACGACACGCTGCAGCACCCGCGCTGCGTGTTCCAGATCCTCAAGCGGCACTTCGCCCGGTACACGCCGGAGGTGGTGGCCGAGATCGCCGGGGTGCCGGAGGACCAGTTCCTCCAGGTGGCCCAGGCCATCACGGAGAACTCGGGCCGGGACCGGACCACCGCGTTCGTGTACAGCCTGGGCTGGACCCAGCACACCGTGGGCGTGCAGTACATCCGGACCGCCGCGATCCTGCAGGCGCTGCTGGGCAACATGGGCCGTCCCGGCGGCGGCATCATGGCCCTGCGCGGGCACGCCTCCATCCAGGGCTCCACCGACATCCCCACGCTGTTCGACCTGCTGCCCGGCTACCTGCCGATGCCGTTCGCGCACGGCGATGACGACCTGGACAGCTACGTGCAGGACGAGAGCGTGCAGAACGGGTTCTGGGCCAACACCCGCGACTACCTGGTCAGCCTGCTGAAGGCCTGGTGGGGCGACGCCGCCACCGCGGATAACGACTTCTGCTACGACTACCTGCCCAGGCTGACCGGCAGCCACAGCACCTACGAGACGGTGCTGGCCCAGCTGGCCGGGCTCTGCACGGGGTACTTCCTGTTCGGCCAGAACCCGGCGGTGGGGTCGGCCAACGCGCGGATGCAGCGGATGGGCCTGGCCAACCTGGACTGGCTGGTGGTCCGCGATCTGGTCATGATCGAGAGCGCCACGTTCTGGCAGAACGGCCCGGAGATCGAGACCGGGGAGATGCGCACCGAGGACATCAAGACCGAGGTGTTCTTCCTGCCCGCCGCGGCGCACACCGAGAAGAGCGGCAGCTTCACCAACACCCAGCGGATGCTGCAGTGGCACCACACCGCGGTCGAGCCGGCCGGCGACGCGCGCAGCGACCTGTGGTTCGCGTATCACCTGGGCCGGCGCATCCGGGCGAAGCTGGCCGCGGCGGCCCGCGAGAAGGCCGCGGACGCCAAGACCATCCTGGGCGAGGCCGAGGCCCTGGATATGGACCGGCCGATCCTGGACCTGACCTGGGACTACCCGACCGTGGGGCCGCAGGAGGACCCGGACGCCGACGCGGTCCTGGCCGAGATCAACGGCTGGGACGGCGAGGGCAAGCCCATCTCGTCGTACACCCAGCTCAAATCCGACGGCTCGACCTCGGCCGGCTGCTGGATCTACTGCGGCGTCCGGGCCGGCGGGGTGAACCAGGCCGACCGCCGCAAGCCTGGCCAGGAGCAGAACTGGGTCGCGAACGAGTGGGGCTGGGCCTGGCCCGCGAACCGCCGGATCCTCTACAACCGGGCGTCGGCCGACCCGGACGGCAAGCCGTGGAGCGAGCGCAAGGCCCTGGTCTGGTGGGACGAGGACAGCAAGAAGTGGACCGGGCACGACAACGCGGACTTCGTCGCCGACCGGCCGCCGTCCTACCGGCCGCCGGAAGGCGCCACCGGCGTGGCCGCTATCTCCGGCATCGACCCGTTCATCATGCAGGCGGACGGCAAGGCCTGGCTGTTCACCCCGGCCGGCCTGGTGGACGGCCCGCTGCCCGCGCACTACGAGCCGCAGGAATCCCCGCTGCCTAACGGGCTGTACCGCCAGCAGCACAACCCGGTCCGCGAGATCCTCACCCACCCGCAGGACCTGTTCCAGCCCAGCGGCGCCGAGCCCGGGTCGGAGATCTTCCCGTACGTGACCACCACCTACCGGCTCACCGAGCACCACACCGCGGGCGGGATGTCGCGCTTCCTGCCCTACCTGGCCGAGCTGCAGCCCGCGTTCTTCTGCGAGGTGTCGCCGGAACTGGCGGCCGAGCGGGGGCTGGAGCACATGGGCTGGGCCACGATCATCACCGCGCGCAGCGCCATCGAGGCCCGGGTGATGATCACCCGCCGGATCAAGCCGCTGCGCGCGGGCGGGCAGACGGTGCACCAGATCGGCCTGCCCTGGCACTGGGGCCCCAACGGCCTGACCACCGGGGACGCGGCCAACGAGCTATCGCATCTGGCCCTGGACCCGAACGTGCACATCCAGGAGGTCAAGGCCATGGCCGTGGACATCCGGCCCGGCCGCCGGCCGCGCGGGCCGGCGCTGCGCGACCTGATCCGTTCCTACCAGCAGCGGGCCGGCATCACCGATGAGACTGGGACGCAGATATGAGCGCGCAACTCGATCCGGCGGCGCACGCGGGGTATGCGGAGCACCCGCCGCGGATGGGGTTCTTCACCGACACCTCGGTGTGCATCGGGTGCAAGGCCTGCGAGGTGGCCTGCAAGGAATGGAATCACGTGCCCGAGGACGGGCTGAACCTGCTGGGCATGTCCTACGACAACACCGGCGGGCTGGGCGCCTCCACCTGGCGGCACGTCGCGTTCATCGAGCAGATCGCCCGGCCCGGGGACGCGCTGCGCGAGGCGGCCGGCTCGAGCGCGTTCTCCGCGGACGGCTCCCGCTGGCTCATGTCCAGCAACGTGTGCAAGCACTGCACCGAGTCCGCGTGCCTGGACGTGTGCCCGACCGGGGCGCTGATGCGCACCGAGTTCGGCACGGTCGTGATCCAGTCGGACGTGTGCAACGGCTGCGGCTACTGCATCCCGGCCTGCCCGTTCGGGGTCATCGACCGCCGTGAGGGTGACGGCCGGGCCTGGAAGTGCACGCTGTGCTACGACCGGATCTCCGATGGCCAGGAGCCGGCCTGCGCCAAGGCCTGCCCGACCCAGTCCATCCAGTTCGGCCCGGTGGACGAGCTGCGGGAACGGGCCCAGGAACGGGTGGACGCACTGCACGCCGCGGGCGAACCTGGCGCCCGGCTGTACCTGGACGACCCGGGCGACGGCATCGGCGGCGGCGGGGCGTTCTTCCTGCTGCTCGACGAGCCGGAGGTGTACGGCCTGCCGCCGGACCCGGTGGTCACCACCCGCGACCTGCCGCGGATGTGGCGGCATGTGGCCGCCGCGGCGGGCGCCCTGCTGCTGGGCGGCCTGGTCGCCTCGCTGCGCCGGGACCTGCGCCCATGAGCTGGCCGACCGCCCGGTGGGGCGTGCACGGGCGCGGGCAGCACGAGCGGGATGGCCAGGGAAACGGCAGCCCTGATGGCGGGACTCGTGGCGGGCCCGCGGGCCGGCCCGATGGCAGGCGCGGCGGCAGGAATGGCGGCGGCCGTGGCGGTGAGCAGCTCGTGGTGCCCCGGGCCAGCCCGGACTCCTATTACGGCAAGCCGATCATCAAGCCGCCGGTCTGGCGGTCGCCGGAAGTCCCTGGCTACCTGTTCCTCGGCGGGCTGGCCGGGGCCTCCTCGGTGCTGGCCGGGTTCGCGCAGGCGGGCGGCGACCACAAGCTGGCCCGGGCGTCGAAGGTCGCCGCGGCCGGGGCCATCGGGCTGTCCGGGGTGGCCCTGGTGGCCGACCTCGGCCGCCCGGAGCGCTTCCTGAACATGCTGCGGGTGATCAAGCCCACCTCGCCGATGAGCATCGGGTCGTGGCTGATCTCCGGGTTCGGCGGGGCGGCCGCGGCCGCGGCCGCCAGCGCGGTGACCGGCCGGGCTGCCCAAGGCCGGCGCCGCCGCCACCGCCGGCGCGACCCTCCTGGGCCCGGCCATCTGCACCTACACCGCCGCGCTGATCTGCGACACGGCGGTGCCCGCCTGGCACGAGGCGCACCGGGAGATGCCGTACCTGTTCGCCGGGTCGGCCGCCAGCGCCGCGGGCGGCCTGGGCATGATGGCGGTCCCGGGCGAGCACACCGGGCTGGCCGTCCGGTTCGCGGTGCTGGGCGCCGCCACCGAGCTGACCGCCAAGAGCCTGCTGCTGCGCCGGCTGGGGGAGACCGCCGAGCCGTACCAGGCCGGCCGTCCCGGGCAGCTGATGGAGCTGGCCGAGGTGCTCACCGCGGCCGGGCTGGCCGGGGCGGTGCTGGCCGGGCGGAGCCGGGCCGCGACCGTGCTGTCGGGCGCCGCGCTGGTCGCCTCGTCCGCGCTGACCAGGTTCGGCATCTTCGAGGCGGGGATGGCCTCGGCCCGCGACCCGAAGTACACCGTCCGCCCGCAGCGCGAGCGCCTCCGCCAGAAGTCCGAGGCGGGAACGGGCTGAAGCGCCCGCCCGCACCACCGCGCCCGGCACTCGGCGCGGTCCCCGGTGCGTGGATGTGGCTTCAGTGCACACCGGTGTGCATGGCTGTAACTTTCATGTAGTCGTGCTGCCTGGTGATCCCCGCGGAGCCGAGGACCGGGGCCTGAGTGCGGCACAACATCAGGCGCTTTCGGCACATGCGTCACATCAGGCACTCCGGATGGCAGGGGCGGGAGAGACTAGGGGAGTGGAGAAGGCCGACCCCGATGCCCCGGCCGTGCCGGGGCAGCCGCCGCCGCCGGCGCCGCCGCCGCCGGCGGCCCGCCGCTGGCGGGCTGGCGCGCGGGCCCGTGCCTGGCCGGCGGCCGCCCGGGGGTGGCTGGCCGGGCGGGCCGCTGACGGCGCGGTGCGGCCCTACCTGGTGCTGGCCGCGGTCTCCCTGCTGATCGCGCTGTACCTGGCCTGGCACCTGCTCGGCGGCCTGGGGCAGCGGATGATCGCCGGGAACCCGGACGACGTCCGCCTGTTCGAGTGGTACCTGGAGCACGGCCCGCAGGCGGTGCTGCACGGGCGTGACCCGCTGTACTTCGCCACGATGAACGCCCCGGCCGGCGTCAACGGCATGTGGAACACCTCGCTGCTGTTCCCGGCCCTGCTGCTGTCCCCGGTCACCCTGCTGGCCGGCCCGCTGGCCGCCTACAACGTGGCGTTCATCGCGGGCCTCGCGGCCGGGCCGGTGTGCGCGTTCCCGCTCATGCGCCGGTTCGCCACCCGGGACTGGGCCGCGGCCGCGGGGGCGCTGGCGTTCGGGTTCTCCCCGGCCGTGCTGGCCGCCGGCCTGGGGCACCTCAACCTGGCCCTGACCGCGCTGATGCCGGTCATGATGGTGACCGTCTACGACCTGGCCACCGGGCGGCGCCGGGTGCGGACCGCCGGCATCGTGCTGGGCCTGGCCGCCACGGCCGAGCTGTTCACCTCCGAGGAGGTGCTGTTCCAGGCCGGGCTGGCCATCATGATCGCCCTGGTGCTGCTGGCCGTCACCGCGCCGCGGCTGATCACGGCGGCCGGGGCGGCCCGGCTGGCCCGCGGCGTGGGCATCGCGGCCGCCATCTTCGGGGTGCTGTCCGGCGCGGCCCTGTGGCTGCAGCTGTGGGGGCCGCTGCACCAGCACGGCAGCCCGTTCACGCTGTCCTACTTCGAAGCCGACCTGCGCGGTTTCTACCTGCCCTCGCACATGTTCTGGCTGTCCACCCCGGGCAGCTCGGCGTTCGCGGCCGCCTACGGCGGCGGCCCGGCCGAGTACCTGGCCTACCTGGGGGTCCCGCTGCTGGCCGTGGCCGTGACCACGGGGCTGCTGCGGATCGGCGACTGGCGGGCCCGGGTGCTGCTCGGCACCGGGCTGCTGTTCGCCGTGTTCTCGCTGGGCGGCACGCTGCTGGACGGCGGCCGCCAGACCGGGGTGCGGCTGCCCTGGGCGGTCGCCGAGCACTGGCCGCTGTTCGGCAGCGCGCTGCCGGACCGGTTCGCGTTCGTCGTCGCGCTGGCCGCGGCCGGGCTGCTGGCGCTGGCCGTGGACTGGACGGCCGGTTCCGGTGGCCCCGCGGCCCGGCCGCTGGCCGCGGCGCTCGCCGTCGTGTGCCTGGCCCCGCTGGCCCCGCGGCCCTACCCGGTCAGCACCGTGGCCCCGGCGCCGTCGTTCTTCACCGCCACCGGCCGCTGGCTGCCGGCCGGGTCGGCCGTGCTGCTGCTGCCCTACCCGACCGCCACCGACACGGTCCCGCTCACCTGGCAGGCGGCGGCGGGCATGGCCTTCCGGATGCCCGGCGGGTACTTCATCGGCCCGGCACCGGGCGGCCAGGCGTACATTGGCGGCCCCGGGCCGCTGCCGGTCGCCACCATCCTGATCGCGGTCGGGCAGGGCGGCGCGGCGCCCCCGGTCACCCCCGAGCTGCGCGCCGAGTTCCGGCAGGCCATGAGCTACTGGCGGGCCACCGCGATCGTGCTCGGCCCCGGGGCAGCCCCGGCGCTGGCCGGGTTCGTCGGGCAACTGGCCCAGCAGGCGCCGCGCCGGGCCGGGGGCGTGCTGCTCTGGCGGCTGCCCCGGCGCTAAGGCCCCTGCGGGGTTTCGCTGATGCGGCTGTTGATCTGCTGCTCGGGGCGGCGTTCCTCCATCTTGGCGTACAGGGCGTAGGCCTCCCGGTCCTTGTCGGTGAGCGGCGGCGGGGCCAGGCTGCGCGGCCACAGCCGCCGGACCGCGACCACGTTCAGCTCCACCGCGTACAGGGTGAGCTGGGCGGCCAGGTAGAGCCAGGCGAGCAGGCCCAGCACCACCGCGAACACGCCGTACACCGCCGAGCTGTGTTGCGTGCGGCCGATCAGGTACGTGCCGAGCAGCTGGAGGATGGTCCACACGATGGCGGTCAGCACCGCGCTGGGCAGCATCTGGCGCATGCCGATCTCACGGGCCGTGGCCAGCCGGAAGGCCAGCCAGAACACCCCGGCGTTCAGGATCAGCGACACGGCTATCGTGCCGATCTGCGCGCCGGCCCCGGTCAGCACGCTGGTGCTGCCGACCAGGCCGGACAGCAGCGTGGTGGCGATGATCCCGATGCCGACCACCAGGATCAGGCCGATGTCGCGCAGGAACGACCACGGGAATCCGGGGCGGCGGACCAGCGGGACGCCCCACACGGTGTTCATCGCGTTCTGCGCCGCCCCGGCCACGCCGCGCGCGCCCAGGAAGGTGAGGATCAGCCCGATGACCAGGGCCGGGCCGGTCTGGCTCATCGGTTTCACGTGGCCCTTCAGCTGGTCCCCGACCACCGGGAACTGGCCGAAGGCCGAGTTCACCACCTGAGTGCGCAGGGTCGGATCGTGCACCAGCACGATGTCCAGCACCGTCACCAGGACCAGCAGCAGCGGGAACAGCGCTGCGAAGCCGTAGTAGGCGATGAGCGCGGCCAGGTTGCCGGCCTGGTCATCGCCGAACTTCTTATAGACCGCCACCGGGAAGGCCAGCCAGGGCCGGGACTGCTGGACCCGGTCGGCCTGGGCGACCCGCTTCTGCACCGCGTTCATGGCCGGTGAGTACCCGTCGGCAGCCCGGTTAAGAGCGCCCGACCCGGCGGGTGTCCGCCAGTCAGGACAGCGACGGGACCAGGCTGGCCACGAGATACATCACGCCGAACGGATCCCCGGCGTACTGCACGTCCACGGCGAGGGCAGCGGGCCCGCCCCCCGCGCCTTCCGGCCGGGCCCCGGCCCGCAGCGCGCCCGCGAGCACCTGCCAGGCCGGCCGCCCGGTGGCCATCAGGTCCCGGGCCAGCGCCGGGTCGACGTCCAGCAGCGCGCCCAGGTCACCGGCCCGCACCGCCTTCTCCACCGTGGCGTCGAAGGCCGCGGCCCGCTCGTCGAAGTGCCCGGGGGCCTTCGGGCCACGCCGGGCGCTGCCGTCGCCCAGCACCAGCAGCCCGGTGCCGCCCAGCCCGGGACCGGGCACTTCGGCGCCGGCCAGTTCAGCGCCCAGCCGTGCGCAGGCGTCCGGCGGCTCGTCCTCGCTCACCGACCAGATCACCCGGGGGCCGGAGTAGCCGGCCCGGTCCAGCAGGTAGGCCCCCATCCCGGGAGCGGGCGGCAGGGCCGGGCGGCGCGCCGCCGCCGACCGCCCGGGCAGGCCGCCGAACGCGGCCACGTCCAGCCGCCCGTCCGCCGGGAGCCGCTCGGTGACCGGCCCCGGCCCGGCCACCACGACCACCGCGGGCCCGGCCGCCAGTACCGCGGCGACCGCCGCGTCGCACGCCGCGCGCAGCTCCGGCAGCACCGGGGCGCCCCCGGTCAGCTCGCGGACCAGCAGCGGCGGCCACGGGCACAGCGCGGCGGCAGCGATCACGGCGCGCCGGTCATTCAGGCCAGCCCCCGGACCGCCCGGGCGGGCGGCTGCTCTCCCGCGATCGCCGACACCATCTGGAGCACCTCACGGGTCTGGAGCACCTGGTGGGCCCGGAACACCCGGGCGCCATGCCAGGCGCAGATGGCCGTGGCGGCCAGCGTCCCGGTCAGCCGCCCGGCGGGCGGCGCGTCCAGGGTCTCCCCGACGAAGTCCTTGTTGGACAGGGACACCAGCACCGGCCAGCCGGTGGCGGTCATCTCGCCGAGCCGCCGGGTGATCTCCAGGGACTGCCAGGTGTTCTTGCCGAAGTCATGGGCCGCGTCGATGAGGATCCGGGCCGGGTCCACCCCGTCGGCCACCGCGCGGGACGCCAGGGCCAGCGTGCGGCCCAGCACGTCGGCCAGCACATCCGGGTAGGCCACCCGGAACGGGCGGGTGCGCGGGGCCAGGTTCCCGGCATGCGCGCACACCAGGCCGGCGCTGAACTCGGCGGCCACCCCGGACAGCAGCGGGTCCGGGCCGCCCCAGGTGTCGTTGAGCAGGTCGGCGCCCGCCAGGCAGGCTTCCCTGGCCACCTCATGCCGCCAGGTGTCCACGCTGATCACCAGGTCCGGGTAGGCGGCACGGACCGCGGCCACGAACGGGACGGAGCGGCGGATCTCCTCGGCCACGTCCACCGTGGCCCCGGGCGCGGCCGCCACCCCGCCGATGTCCAGGATGTCGGCCCCCTCGGCGGCCACCGCGTGCACCCGGTCCATGGCCGCCGACTCGTCCCAGGTCGCCCCGCGGTCGTAGAACGAGTCCGGGGTCCGGTTCACGATGGCCATGATCAGCCGCTGCTGCGGGGGGAAGGAGTGCTTTCCCAGCCGCAGCACCCCCTGGGGTGCTTCGTTAGGCATGCTAAGGCGCCGGCCTGGCCGGGAGCCGGCCCGGCCGCACCGAGGCGGCGGGCGGCCGTTCCCGGGCCGGGACCGGCCGGTGCCGTGGCGTGGCCACGCCGCCGACCCGGGTGAACTGGTGCAGTTCGGGGCGGGCCGGGGCCGGCCCGGTGCCGCGCCGGGCCTCGGCGACCAGGAGCAGTTCCGCGGCCATCAGGGCCAGGTCATGATCGGCCTGGTGGTTGTGCGCCCGGGAGCCCAGGTCCACCTGGGCCAGCGCGTCCAGGCCATACCGGGCCGCGGTGTCCAGCAGGGTGGACAGTTCCACGCCGTAGCCGACCGGGATGGGCAGCGATTCCATCAGGTCCCGGCGGGCCGCCCATTCGCCGGCCAGCGGCTGTACCACCCCGGTGAGTTCCGGCCACCACAGGCTGAGCAGCGGGCGGGCCACCAGTTCGGTGACCCGGCCGCCCTCGGTCGAGGTGGAGCCGTCATCCTGCGTGCGCACCCGCTCGTAGAAGCCCTTGACCAGCCGCACCTGCGGCTCGGTGAGCAGCGGGCCGAGCAGGCCGGTGACGAAGTGCGGGCCCCAGCGGGTCAGGTCGGCGTCCACGAACACCAGCAGGTCACCCTGGGTGACCAGCAGCGACTTCCAGAGGGCCTCGCCCTTACCGGGGACGGTGCCGAGCTCGGGGGCGATCTCGCGGGCCCGGTGCACGGTGGCGCCGGCCCGGGCCGCGACCGTGGCGGTGGCATCGGTGGAGTCGGAGTCGATCACCACGATCTCGTCCACCAGCGGCACGTCGGCCAGCAGTGCCTGGCGCAGCGCGGCGACCACCCGGCCGACGGTGCGCTGCTCGTTGCGGGCCGGGATCACCACGCTGATCCGGGTCCCGGACCGCTCCTTCGCCGCCAGCAGCGGCCCGGCGGGCCAGTCCCGCCAGTGCGAGGTCCGCTCTCGCAGCCACGCGGCGGCGGCGAGCGTCCCCGGTATCGCTGTCGGCGGGCTACCTGACGGCACGAGGCGCACTCTACCTGGTGCGTCGCGGTGGCCCGGCACCCGCGGAACCCGCCGGCCCGCATCCTGCCCTGGCGGACAACCCCGGCGGGGGATTAGGCGTCATGAGAGCGACGGGGGATTAGACGTCATGAGAAATGTCAACACTTGGGGTAGGAAACAGCACGAAAGCGAGGAGCCGCGATGAGGGGAAGGGTTCGGGCCTGGCTTGGCATCGCGGCCGCGGCCGCGGCCGCAGGCGGGGGAGTGCTCGGCCCGGCCACGCTGGCGGGCGCCACGGCGGGCCGCCCGGCGGCCCGCGCGGCGGCGGGGGCCGCGGCCGCCCCGGCGGGGTACGTGCCGCCGAAAGGCGTGCTGTCCCCGGGGATGCGCGGACCCGCGGTCCGCAGCCTGCAGCGGCGGCTGGCCGCGCTGCACTACTACCCCGGCCAGGTGGACGGGCAGTTCGGCGACAACACGCTGGAAGCGGTCTGGGCCTTCAAGGAGGTCCAGGGCATCCAGACCGCGATCAACCCCGATGACGTCGGCGGCGTCATGGAGCGCGCGCTGGTCCACCCGCAGCAGCCGGTGCCGATCCTCCCGCACGGCCCCGCGTGGCGGATCGAGGTCCGGCTGGCCCGCGGCTACCTGGTCCTTTACCGCCAGGGCCGGGTCGAGCTGATCAGCCACATCTCGCCCGGCGGGGGCTACTACTACCCGTGCCCGGGCGGCGGCACCTGCGGCCCGGCCATCACCCCGGACGGGAACTACCGGGCGCACTGGTTCGCCAGCGGGTGGCTGCAGGTCCCGCTGGGGTACATGTACAACCCGGTGTTCTTCATCGGCGGCGCCTACGCCATCCACGGCGACGTGCCGGTGCCGCTGAACGCCGTCTCGCACGGGTGCATCAGGATCCCGATGGACATCTCCTACTTCTTCCACACGCTGGTGCACGTCAGCGAGGCCAACGGGACCCCCATCTACATCCGGGGGCGGGTGCCGGGCACCTGACCTCCAGTGGCTGATGGCTGCCTCCAGTGGATACGGTGCAGGCGTGGCAGAGACCTGGCTCAGCACGGCGGAGTGGTTCGCGAGCCTGCCCACCGCCTACCTCTCGGCCGGCCTGGTCATCACCGACCGGGCCGGCCTGCTGCTGGTGGTCAAGCCCAACTACCGGGACGGCTGGAGCATCCCGGGCGGCATCGTGGAGCACGGCGAGCCGCCGCATGTGGCCGCCAGCCGGGAGGTGGCCGAGGAACTCGGCCTGCACATCCCCGCGGGTGACCTGCTGGTGGCGGACTGGGTGGCGCCCGCCGGGGAGCGCCCGCGGGCCATCACCACCTACCTGTTCGACGGGGGCACGGTCGGGGACCCGGGCGCCATCCGGCTGCAGGAGGAAGAACTCGACGCCGCCGAGTTCGTCAGCTGGGCCGAGGCGGAAGCCCGGATGCCGGCCCATACGGCGGCCCGGGTCCCGGCGGCCCGGCAGGCCCGCGACACCGGGCGCACCGTCTACCTGCCGGCCTGGCCGGGGCACTAGAGCCAGGCGGCCGCGATCAGGCCACCGCCCAGCTGGCGCGGCCGGGCGCCGCGGAACGACACGTACAGCGTCGTCCCGGCCAGGTAGAGCAGCCACGTGCCGGACCGGTTGACCGCCAGGCTGGTGTGCTCCAGGGCCGGGAACCCGATGGCGACCAGGTGCCGCAGCACCCCGGAGGTGCTCACCTCCCACATCAGCCTGGAGACGTTGCGGACCGGCACCCCGGCGCAGCAGGCGCGGCTGACGAACAGCGCGCCGTCGGGCATGAACACGCCCTCGCGCCAGTAGCTGCGCCGTGCCATCGGGCCGGTGACGGGCACCGCGGTGTCACCGGTGCCGGCCAGGTAGTCCTGCGCGATAGCGGTGTCCAGCAGCACGACCTGCCAGCCCTCGTTGTCCTGGATGGCCGCGATGGACACGGCCAGCCGGGAGCCGTCCGCGGACCAGGACAGGTGCGAGATGGGCGCCGGCAGCCCGGTGGACTGGCCGGCGGGCAGCATCGGGTACACGTGCTCCACTCCGGTGCCGAGCGCCCGGATCACCAGGCTGTACTGCATCGACGGGTCACCGGACGAGGCCGGGCAGTGACCGCCCAGCACGGGCTGGCGGGCCACGGCCAGGCTGGTGCCGTCCGGGCTGACCGCGGGCAGGCTGCCGCTGGTGATGAGCACCGGCTGGCCGCCGCCGACCGCCACCGAGTACACGTCGTCCACGCAGCCGTGCCGCCGGCTGAAGTAGATCAGCCGGCCGCCCGGCGCCACGGAGATCTCCTCGCCGACCACCCCGCCGCGGACCAGCGTCCGGACCGGCGCTCCGGTCACCGAGCTGAGCAGGACCAGGGTGCCGCGCGCGGTCACCGCCGCGATGGCCGGGGGCCGGGCCGTGGTCTGGCTGACCGGCCGCACGGTGGTGACGGAGTGTGACGGCTTAACAGACGGAGCCGCGCTGCCGGTGGCGGCGGGTGCCCCGCCGCCACCGCAGGCCGTGACCAGGGTGAGTGCCGCGGGCAGGGCCAGCAACCGGGCCAGGCGGCGGACCGGGAAGGGCGCGGGCGGCATCGTGGGCCTCCATCGGGGCGGGACCGTCGGCGGCATGAACCTACCGGGCGGGCGCTCGTGGTGAGGGAATTTTCCCGGGACGTGTACTGTGGGTCACTGTGCTGATTTCGAGCTGAAGTGGCGCATAGTTACTTCTTGGCTTGCCCGGGGGGGCGAGGTGGGTTCAGTGCCGTTGTCGCGTGGCCCGGGTGGTGGAGAACTGGCCGGGCTGCGTGACCTGCTCGACAACTTGCTGGCCGCGGTGGCTTACCTGGCCGGTGAGGACCTCGTCGTGGAGTTCGCCAACGACGAGTTCCGCCAGCTGCTCGGCGGGCGTGAGGTGCTGGGCAAGCCCATCTGTGATGCGGTCCCGGAACTGGCCGGCCAGGGCCTGCTGGACATGCTGCGCAGGGTGAGCAAGTCGGGCCAGCCGGTGCGTGACCATGAGGCCGAGTTCTGGCTGCGGCGGCACGGGAAAACCGCCGAGCAGGTGTTCCTGGACTACGTGTGCCAGCCCGTGCCCGGGCCTGGCCCGGGGGCGGCCGGGGTGCTGCTGTTCGCCGCGGACGTGACCGGCACCGTGCGGGACCGGCGGGGAAACGCGGCCCTGGCCGCCCAGCTGACCGCCACCCAGGACCGCTACCGGACCCTGTTCGACACCATGCCGGACGGCATCATCTACTACTCGGGCGACGGGCTGATCCTCGGCGCCAACCCGGCCGCGCGCCAGATCCTCAGCCTGCCGGCCGAGTCCATGCTGACCTGGCCGCTGGCGTTCGCCTGGCGCTCCATCCGCCCGGACGGCACCGCGTACCAGCCCGATGAGATCCCGGTCGCGGTGGCGCTGCGCACCGGCCAGGTGGTCTCCGACGTGGTGATGGGCATTCCGCATGGCCCGGCCGGTGAGCTGCAGTGGCTGGGCGTGACCGCGGTTCCCGACGCCATCGATGAGGACGGCAAGCCGCAGCGGGCATACGCGATCTTCCGGGACCTGACCAGCCAGCGCCAGACCGAGGCGGCGCTGCGCGAAGGCCACGCCCTCATGGGGCGGCTGCGCGAGGCCAACGTGCTCGGGGTGGTGCTGGTCGGCGAGGACCGGGTGCACGACGCGAACGATGCCTTCCTGGGCATCATCGGGTACGGCCGGGCGGACCTCGAAGCTGGCCGGCTCTCCTACCAGGTGCTGACCCCGCCGGAGTGGGCACCCCGCGACGCCGACGCGCTGCAGCAACTGCGCCGCGCCGGGGCCTTCCGGCCCTATGAGAAGGAGTACGTGCACGCCGACGGGCACCGGGTGCCGGTCCTGTTGGGCGCGGCGGTGACCGGCCGCCGTCCGCTCCGCTGGATTACCTACGTGGTGGACCTGACCGCACGGCAGCGCGCGGAGCAGGAACGCGCCACGCTGCTGACCCGGGAACGGGCCGCCCGGGACGAGGCGGAAGGTACCCAGCAGCGCCTCGACTTCCTCATGCAGGCCGGTCACCTGGTCGCCGCCGCGCGGGACCGCTACGAGCTGCTGCAGGAGGCCGCCCAGCTGGTGGTCCCGGGCCTGGCCGACTTCTGCATCGGCTTCCTGCCGGAGCCGGACGGGCAGCTGCGCGGCACCACCATGATCCACCGTGACCCGGCCCAGGCGGTGCACGCCGCCGATCTGCGGGACTATCCCGTCCCGATGATCGGCCGGCACACCATCCAGGCCGCCTGCGCGGCCGGGGCCAGCCAGCTGGTCAGCGACGTCACCGACCGGTTGCTCGGGCGCGATGACCTGCTGCCGCCGGTCCAGGCCATGGTCACCGGGTTGCAGCCGGAATCCCTGCTGGTGACACCGCTGATGGCCGGACCGCAGGCGCTGGGGGCGCTGGTGCTCGGGCGGGGGCCGGACCGGTCCCCGTTCACCCGGGCGGATATCGACGTGATCGAGGGCCTGGGCCGCCAGGTGGCGGTCGGCCTGGCCAACGCGGACAAGTTTGCCCGCGACCACAGCGTGGCGGAGACGCTGCAGCGGGCCGTGCTGCCGGACAGGCTGCCCGAGATAGCCGGGCTGGACCTGGCCGTGCGCTACCTGCCCGGCACCTACGGCGTCGAGATCGGCGGTGACTGGTACGACGCGTTCCCGCTCCGGGACGGGCGGATCGGCCTGGCCATCGGTGACGTGGTGGGCCACAACGTCACGTCGGCGTCGGTCATGGGCCAGGTCCGCAACCTGCTCCGGGCCTACGCCGTCGAGACCGCCGACCCGGCGGAGGTACTGCGCCGGACCGGTGCCGCGCTGGCCGGGCTCCTTCCCGAGGCGATGGTCACCGCCGCCTACGCGGTGCTCGACCCGGCCACCGGCGAGCTGAGCTACGCCAACGCGGGCCACCCGCCGCCGGTCTGCGCGTCGGCGGCGGGCCGGGCGGACTACCTGGACGACGCGGCCGGGACCATGCTCGGCGTGCCCGGCGGTGAGCCGTTCACTACCGGGCACTGGCGGCTGACCGCCGGTTCCTGCCTGCTGCTCTACACGGACGGGCTCATCGAGGCCCGGCACCGGGACATCAGCGAAGGGTTCGCCACCCTGGCCAGCGCCATGCGCGGCGCCGGGGCCACAACGGCCGAGCGGGTCTGTGCCACGGTCCAGGGGATGCTGCTCGGCAACACCGCGCGCGCGGACGACGTCTGCCTGCTGGCGGTCCGGCCGGCCGGCTAGCGGGAAGCGGTGCTCAGCCGCGGGCGGGCTGTATGAGATCGACCGGATCATCTCCCGCACGCTGTCCTGCACCATCGTGACCGGCCGGCTGGTCGGGGTGTCCACCCCGGCGGCGGAGGTGGGCTCCTGTCACCGCCGCGGCCCCGGTGAGTCCGCCGTTTACCTCCGGCCATACCGGGCAGCAACGGTTGTAGGGCGTTAGCTATCGAGGCAGGCGATCGAAGTGTGGTGGGAATACGTCATCCTCGTGCCGGTGATGATCTTCGGGGTCTACTGCTTCGCGTGGCTTGTCGGCTTCAGAACGCGGACGCTGACCCGCAAGACCGACCGCAAGGCGGAAGACATGTACGGCAGCTACGCCGACTCGCTCCGAAAGCAGCGGAAGTATGCCCGGCAGCACGGCGGCCAGTGGCGAGAAGACGAGCACAGAAGGGCACCCTGACCAGCCGGGATGATCTGTGCCGGGGGAGGGTTCTCGATCGTGGGCGCGCCTGGATCATCGCTGGAGTCTAGGGAAGGTCGGCCAGGGCACGACGCAGGTCGCCGGCGGTCCTGGCCGTCAGTACGGCCATGATCCGTTCGTCCAGCTCCGGACGGGTGAGGCGGCCCTCGGCGAAGTGGTCACGCAACCGGGCGGCGGCGTGTTCCCGGTCGGCATCGGAGATCCGGATGCGGTCATCCACGGCCCGGCTCGCCCCGTTGTGATGCGACCTGCCTGGCGCCAGCCCGGCTCTCGCCGGTGGCCCCGGTGGCGTCGGCGGGCCGGGCGGAGGCTGGCTGGCGGTCCACCCGATCCGGCCGTCGGCGGTGTCCAGCCACCGGACCACCGAGTCCAGCCGGACCAGCTTGGCGTTAACAGCCAGTGCCAGGCCCAGATCGCGGCCGGTCTTGCCCTTCTTGATCCGGGTCCACTGCTGCATCCGCTCCACCAGGTACCGGCGGTGTACCTGGACCACGTCGTGCACGTCGGTGCAGGGCGCCCACAGGGCCATCAGGATCTTCTTCGCCAGCTCGTCATGGAGCGGGAAGGCCAGATCGGGAGGCGTGCGCAGCCACCCGGCCAGCTCCCTTTCCCCCTCGGCGGTGATCCGGAATCCCTTCCGCGGGACGTCCGCCCCGGCATCGTCGGACTCCACCAGCCTGTCCCGCTCAAGCCGCGGCAGCGTCGTGAACACCTCGCCCGCGTCCAGCGGCAGCATCTCGCCGGTTCTCGCCTCCACCTCATCGCGGAGCTGATGGCCGCACTTGGGACCCTCACTCAGCAGCGCGAGCAGGGCATGCTTGACAGTCATGGCACCACCCATCCCGGCTCCGTACGGAATACGATACTGAGTATGTAAAGGCCTGGCGCCCCGTCCTGGTCTCCGGTCTCCCCAGCAGGCGCCGCAGCCCTGGGACTGGGCGCCGGGCCAAGGCCGGCGAAGCCGCGTCCCGCCCGGCCAGCTCGTACCGGCTGCACGGCCTTCAGCGGCCCGCCCGGCCGTCCTCTCTGCATACGGCATAGATTATCTGCCGAATGACACATCTCTGCTAAACGTGATTTACGCGAAGCGGCTTGACACGCCAAATCGCGTCGAAGATAAACTGCGCGGAGTACTTTCCAGAAGGAGATTCGGGGAACATTCCCTGGCACCAAAAAGACCAAGTCTCCCCGTCCCACCTCATTACTCCGCGCATGAAGGACCACTTAAAATGATACGTCCAATTATCGCAAGAATCGGCTTGCGCCGCCGGAACGCGGTCCTGGCGTCGGCCGGCGTCGCAGCCAGTGTCGCGGCCGGCGTCCTGATGCTGGTGGGGGCAGCCAGTGCAGCCGCCCCCCCGGCAACCGGCGCGCGCCACTCATGCCGCAACGCGACCCTGAAGGGCACCTATATCTACTACAACGATGGCTGGCTGGTTTCGCGAGGCAAAAAAAGGCCCTTTTCCATCGCCGGCGTGGATCACTTCAACGGCGCGGGCACCGGCCACGGCGTGACTACCTTCGACGTCAACGGCAAGGTCGTTAACGCCAACACCCCCGAGACCTCGACCTATGCCATCAAGCGAGACTGCATCGGGAAGATCGTGTTCGACACAGCCGGGAGCATGGGCCACTTTGACGTGTACGTGAGCCCGTCCGGGCATCTTGTCAGCCTGATCGAGACCGACCCGGGCAGCGTCGGCGGCGGCACCGAATCCCGCGTGGCCAGATAGCCGGACCCGGACCCGCCGCTTAGAAGCTCGTGACTGGCACGGCTGTGGCCTGCCACCGTCCTGGTCATCGGCTCTCTTGGCGTGCCCGGCCGGGCCGGCACCGTTGAAGGGAGACCCGTACTGGCCACGGCCGCGGGGCCTGGCAGCGTCTCGTGCCTGGTGCTCACATCCGATGGCAATCTGACCCGGGCCGTACGGATAGCCGCCTATACACCTGGCGGCAGGACCAAGGACAGATGTTCAGCCCTGCAGGGCGTGCATCGCCGCCACGGCTCCCGGCTGGTGGCCCATCGCCAGCATGAACAGCCACAGCAGTATGGCCAGTCCCGCGTAGCAGGCGAAAACGGCCTGGGATGCCCGCGGGCTGAGCGGCGGCTTGGCCGCGGGGACGTCGGCCCCGGTCTCCGTGCGCGCATGCCTCCCCGCCTGCCGGCTATCTCGCCGCCCTGTCCGCTGTGCCTGGCGGCGGTCATACAGGTAGTCGAGCAGTCCCAGTGGGATGACGATGACGAAGATCCACAGATCTGCGGTGACTGCGAGCACCGCGCCCAGCAGCATCCCTGCGATGAGCGCGGCCAGTCCCGTCCGTGAGCCGATGGAACAGGTGATCGACTTCACCACCCGGCCGCCGTCTAGCGGTACCACCGGCAGCAGGTTGAACAGGTTGATCAACGCCATCCACACGGCGGCGGCGGCGAGGGCCCCGTCGCGGGTCGCGAAGTACGCCAGCCCGGTCCCGGCGGCCAGCACGGCCCCGGTCAGTGGCCCGGCCAGGGCAATGGTGGCCTCGGCCCGCCGGCTGGGGAAGTTGTCCTCGGCCACGGCGGCGGCACCGAGCAGCGGGATGAGGTAGATGCCCCTGGTTTTCATGCCGTAATGCTTCATGCACCTCAGGTGGCCGCCCTCGTGGATCACCAGCATGCCGAGGATGATGACCGCGAACTGCCAGGTGAACAGGAACGCATACGCCGCGAAGGAAGCCAGAGCCAGCAGCAGCTTGCCGGCCTTGACGACGACGAGGCCGCCTTGGACAAGCGCGGCGGCCAGGCTGCCCTTGTCCTGGTGCCCTCTCAGCCGCCCAAGGATCATGACATCGCCTTCTGGCCCGCCAGCGCCGCCACGATGCCAGCCAGCGGCTCAGGCAACCGGCCCGTCACCAGGTCATCTCCCGGTTCGAACCGGCACCGGCCTAACGCAAGCCGGCCCCCGGCCAGCGCCGCATCCTCACCCACCTGGCCAGTATCACCCAGGACCTCCACCAGCGGCATGACTGCTCACCTGGCAGTACGCCCCACGCTGCGCGACATCCCGGTCACCGTCGGACTTGGTGGCCGGCCGCCTGCAGCACCTCGGAAGCCTGATCCAACCGATCGGCCGGGACGAGGACGAGGTCGCCGTCGTAGCTCGAAGCCACCCAGACCGGCACGCCACCGGCCGCCAGTGGCGCCACGATCGCGCTCAGCATCCCAGTCGCCTGCACGTCATGCGCCTGGTCACCGTTCCACAGCGCCGACCATGCATCCTCGCCGGTGTCGTCGCGCCGCATCACTGTGGTTCCGTCCGGGCCGAACACAACGGCGAGGATGTCCGCGCGCGCAATAATCTCGGTGACGTCAGCCGGACGATCAAGAACGTAAGAACCGTCGAGCACCCGCAACGTCTGATGGCCGGCCACGGACACCATCAGATCGTTGCATGCGATCACCTGCCGGGACTAGCACCGCGGTCTCTCGTGCCCGCGCGGCTCCTGCTCAAAGTGGATGCAGCGGCGGCAGGGCGCGCCCCAATCACGCTTGACGATCGCGGCATGTGCGCCTGATGCGACGTCGTCCATCTTGGCTGTGTCGCACACCGATCGCTAGCCCGGCGTCCTGTCGCGCTCGCTTCTTTGGGCCAGGCGCTGGAGTTGCCGTGCGTGCACGTCGGCCACCCAGTCCCAGCCGTCCTTGGCCGATGGGCCGACCCGCGGGTCGCTGAGAACATGAGCGTCACGCAGGGCGCGCACGTACGCCCGATCCTGGTCGATCCGTGCGTGTACCTGGTCAGCTCCGCCGATGGACCCGTGGCCGGGGACGAGGACATCGACGTCGTCCGCCACGCCCTCGAGCAGCCGCAGCGCGGCGAGATAGTCCCCGATCGGGTCAGCGGTGTCGTTCAAGTCGAGCATCGGGATCAGAACATCAGAAAGCATGTCGCCGGCGACGAGAACCCCGCGTTCCCCAATCAACAGCGCCGCATGGCCGGGGGCATGCGCTTGATGCCCGATAATCCGGACTTGAGGGCCATCCCAAGGAATCTGCGCCGTCTCGGCGGGCAGGCCGGTAATGAGGCCCAGCAGGTCCAGCGGTACCTGCTGGGCGATGTCCGGCGGTATCCACTCGACGATGCGGGCCTGCCAACCCGCGTCCGACAGCAGAACTCGGACAACGTCCGCGCAGCGAGCCGTGCCGTAACGGGGCGCCGCGCCGAGCCCGGCGTGCCAGAGCAGGTGATCCCAATGCGGATGCGTAGAAAACCCTGCCACAACGGTCTGGCCCAACTGGCCAAGGTCGTTCGCGAGGCAGGCCATTTCGGAGCCGTGCACCCCGGCGTCGATGAGCAGCACGCCAGCCCGGCCGCGCACGACAACGGCGTTGCTCTGGCAGAACTCGCTCTCGTGGATCAGCACATCCTCCGCGACCTGCCTCAGCACGGGTGGCTCCTTCCGCTTCGGCGACCGCGATAGCGGCGCCTGCCGCGAGGGCCGCAACCGCCTGGTGCGCTCATCCTGCCAGCGCAGGCTCAAAGCCCGCCAGCGCAGGAACCGGAACTTCAACCCGCACCGCCCGCGAGGCACGCTTGAGCCGTGCGCGGACCCCGCTGAACCTGGCCACTGGCCATTTGCGCCATCTTCATGAGCTTGGGTGGAGCGATAGGCGCCTCGGCTCAGCGGAAACAAAAGCTGGACGGGATGTGAGACATATGCGAATATGCGCGTATCTGTCGGGAGGTAGACGTGCGACGGTTGTATCTTCTGATCGCGGTGCTGACCGGGCTCGCTATGGCGATACCCGTGCCGGCCACCGCATCGCGGAATCCCTCAGCGAAGGGCAAGTTAGCCGCGAAGACCGCCGTGAGCCGGCCGTTGACCACGCTTTTCTCCACCACCGTGGCGACGCTCGGGGCGACGGCGAAGTTCCAGTCCGGTTACGGCGGGCAGATCAACTCGGCAACGGGCGGGGTGGCCGTCCTCTATGTGGTCCGGGGTCATGAAGCGCGTCTCCTGGCTGCGGTGCGCGGCAGAGCTGCCGCTGACCCGGGTTACCGGGTGGTGTACGTCCCGCACACCTGGGCTCAGCTTGAGACGCTGACCACGAAGATCGCCCGCCAGGTGCCGCGGTGGCGGGCACGCGGGATCGAGCTGGCGAAGTGGGGACCGGACCCGGCCGCCAGCAAGGTGGTGATCTGGCTGCGGGCCTATTCCGCCGCGGCGGCTCAGCAACTGCGGAACGCTTACGGCGCAGACCTGGTCTCGGTCAGCCACACGCCGATGACCCAGCCCGCCGAGTCGGCAGCCAACAAATATTACGACACCCCGCCGTTCTTCGGCGGTGACAGGATATTTGCTTATCCCAGTTCAGGCGGAACACTCGAATGCACAGACGGGTTCGTCATGCTCGGCAACGCTCATCCGGCCAACCACTGGGTACTCACCGCCGGCCACTGCGGGCGGCAAACCTGGCTCACCAACTGGACCGTTGGCTACACGCTCGGGTCAACCTCGACGGACTACCTCGCCGGGGCTGGCGGTAACACAGCCATCGATGTCCAGACGATCGGTGCAAATGCATGGGGAGAAGTCTGGGGCGATACCGGCACGTACGACCCCTTTACGATCTTCGTGCCGCCTCCTCGCCAGTACGTCTGCTTCGACGGCGCCGACCCCAAGCCGGACAGCCCGAGCGGCCTGGAATGCGGTGTGGAGGTAACCGACCAGGGGCCATTCTGCCTGATCACCACTGATGGATTGACGCATTGCCAGCTGGGTGAGGCCTACGACGGAAGCCGGGACGTCTGCCTGGCCGGGGACAGCGGCGGCCCGGTCTTCCAGCGCCAAAGCAGCGGCAATAATGTGGAGGCGGTCGGGATCATCACCGCGGACTCAGGCGGTCACACCTGCTATTACACGCTGATCACCGCGATCATGAGCACGACGAACACCCATCTCGACACCAACCCCTCTGGATAGCGCGCCGCCCGTTGGCGCACCAATAACCCGGGCCTGGCCAATACGGTCTCTATCACGGGCACGCGGGCCACGAGTGACGGCAGGTAGCGATAAGCCTCTCCCGGCCACCTGACCCCCACGGGGAAGACCTCAGCGGTCAGGGATGCGGTTGACCCGCTCAACGGTGATTACGTCGCCATCGATCACATACAGAATTCGATAGCGGTCAATTCGCAGCCGGTGGTACCGGCCCCGGTGGAATCCAGCAGCGGGGAGTGGGTCTTCGGTCAGGCCCGCGACGGCGGCGCCGACCGCGCGCATGCCGTCTTGGTCGTGCATGAAGCGGCGGGCGGACGCAGCAGCCGCCGGCGTCCACCGGATCTTCACCGGTCGCTGCCGAGCAGTTCGGCCATGACCTCCTCATGTGACAGCGCACCCGGGCACCCGGCGGCGACCCACTCGTCATGGGCGGCAAGCGTCGCCTCGATCTCCGCTTCTTCCAGCGCTTCCTGGGAGGCATGCCGCTCGACGGCCCGCAGCCGCCGCAGTTCTCCCAGCGGGACGATGGCGGCGGTTTCCCCGCCGAGATGGATCACTTGATACGCGCCGGTCAGGTCCCGGCCGCCGTCAGCCTGCGCGGTCATAACGGCACAGTACCGGCCAACGGCCAGCCACGCAGGCTTGCCACGCGCGCGCGCTCTTGCCAGCGGAACCTTTCACAGGCGCGCAGCGGGCACGGGGCCGGAAGCAAGCGCCCTGAAAATCACTCACAAGATCACCACATATGCCCTGACCTGGGCCGGAAGACCGGAATTGTGCGCGCCTGGCAGGACTCGAACCCGCGACTGGCTGCTTAGAAGGTGCCACACAGCTGTCCGGGGGAGGCTGGAACATCACTCCGAACTCACCGGGGCGATTCAGTTTGCTCCAGCCTCGGAGAGGCTTGTCCCGGATCGGCGAGGCTGTCTAGTTCGGCGGCGAGGTCGGCGGCTTCGGCTGCCCCGATCCGCTGGAAGATGTCCCGCGCCTGCCGCAGGTGCTCGGCGGCGTCGTCAGCGCGGCCCAGGGCCAGGGCGCAGCGGCCCAGGCCGGCCAGCGCGCAGGCTTCGTCGCGAGGGCTGGCGATCTCGCGGGACAGGTTCAGTGCCTGTCGGTGATAGTCGGCGGCCTGGCCGGGATCACCGCGGACACGGCACAGCGCCCCGGTCCCGTTAAGAGCTTCAGCCTCGCCGAGCCGGTCGCTGATGTCGCGGGAGATGTCCAGCGCCTGTTCCAGCGCCTGGGCCGCGCCACGGTAATCCTCGGTCATCTGCCGCACGATGCCCAGGGTCCGTAGGGCGTAGGCCTGACCGAGCTGGCTGCCGATGTCGCGGAAGATGCCCAGCGCCTTCTCCTGTGCCTGTGCCGCGCCACGATAATCCTCAGTCACCTGCCGTACGTGCCCCAGGTTGTTGAGGGCCATGGCCTGACCCATCTGGTCGCCGATGTCGCGGAAGATGCCAAGAGCCTGTTCCAGTACCTGTGCCGCGCCAAGGTAATCCCCGGTCAACTGCCGCACGATGCCCAGGGTCCGTAGGGCGTTGGCCTGACCCTGCTGGTCGCCGATGTCGCGTGAGATGTCCAGTGCCTCTTCTAGCGCCTGCGCCGCGCCACGGTAATCCCCGGTCGCCCCGTGTGCGTTCCCCAGGTTGTTGAGAGCGTTGGCCTGACCCAGCTGGTCGCCGATGTCGCGTGAGATGTCCAGTGCCTCTTCTAGCGCCTGCGCCGCGCCACGGTAATCCCCGCTCGGCCCGCGCACCCGCGCCACTTTGTTGAGGGCGTAGGCCTGACCTAGCTGGTCGCCGATGCCGCGGTAGATGCCAAGCGCCTGTTCCAGTGCCTGTGCCGCACCGCGATTGTCCCCGGTCAGCTGCCGCACGTCTCCCAGGTCGGTGAGAGCGTTGGCCTGGGCCAGCCGGTCGCCGAGGTGGCGGGCGGCCTGGACGGCGGCGGTGTGGCGGGTGATGGCGGTGGTCCAGGGACCATCTAGGCGCAGCAGGGATGCGACGGCGGCGGTGAGCGCGACAACCCTTGTGTGCTGCCCGGCGGCGGTGGCCTGGTCCAGGCAGGCTAGCAGGCTGTCGCGCTCGGCCCGGGCCCACGCCAGCGCCCGAGTCCTGCCGTTCAGGCCGGGGACCGTGGCCGCTACTGCGTGAAGGGCTGGTGCGGGCCTGGTGCGGGACTGGGGGGCAAGAGATTTCTCAGCGAGGGCGCCGGCGGACTGGTAGTAATCCAGCAGCCGGTCCACTGCCTGCTCGCGGGCGGCTGGCGGGTCGGTGGCGGCCAGGTCCCGGGCGTAGGAGCGGATCAGGTCGTGCATGCCGTAGCGGCGGTGCCCGGTCTCGGTCAGCAGACCCTCGCCATGCAGGGCATCCAGCTGTCTGGCGGCTTCTGGGAGAGATGCCCCGGCCAGGGCGGCGGCGGTGTAGGCGTCGGTGCTGGTGCCCGGGTGCAGGCCCAGGCGGCGGAAGAACTGCTGCTGGGCGGGAGCCAGGTGCCAGTATGACAGGTCGAACGCGGCAGCGACGCTGTCGCGTTCGGCGGTCATGGTGAGCATGCCCGCGCGGGTCTCGGCGACTAGGTCGGCCAGAGTCCAGGACGGATGCCGGGCATAAACCCGGGCCAACAGCGAGACCGCCAGCGGCAAGAACCCGGCCAGCTCCGCCAGTTCCGCGATGGCCTGGTCCGGGCCAGCGGCGGCACGGGGAGCCAGCCGGGTGAACATCTCCCGCGCCTCGTCCGCGGCCAGCACCGGCAGCTGGACGGGGGCGGCCGCGCTGGGCAGGTCGCCGAGGTGGCGGCGGCTGGTGACCAGCACCAGGCAGCCCTCGCTGCCGGGCAGCAGCGGGGTGACCTGGGCGGTGCTGGCGGCGTTGTCCAGAACCAGGAGTCCCTGCTTCCCGGCCATCCGGTCCCGCCACAGCGCGGCCCGGTCTTCCAGGTCGTCGGGGAGATACCGGGCGTCGACCCCGGCCGCGGCCAGCAGCCCGGCCAGCGCCGCCTGCGGGGTAACCGGGTCCTGGCCAGGGGTGTGGGCGTGCAGGCTGACGAACAGCTGCCGGTCCGGGAACCGGTCCTTGAGCAGGTGCGCGGCGTGCACCGCCAGCGCGGTCTTGCCGACCCCGGGCATCCCGCCGATCGCGCAGATCGCCACCACCCCGCCAGAACCGGCGGCCTGAGTCACCGCGGCCATGATCTGGTCCAGTTCGGCGTGCCTGCCAGTGAACACAGCCATATCCGGAGGCAGCGAGTACACCATTCCCTGCGCGGATCGCTGCCGGGCGTCCGGGCCCGGCCCGCCGGTGATCGCGGCGACGTCGTTGGCTGGTGGCGGGATGTCCTGGCGCAGCACCCGCTGGTGCGCCGCGGTCAGCTCCGGGCCCGGCCGGACTCCCAGATCCTCATCCAGCCGCCGCCGCAGCGCCTCAAAGACCTCGATCGCGGCGGCCTGCTGCCCGGCACCAGCCAGGGCCACCATCAGCCGAGTGTGCACCCGCTCCTCCAGCGGCTGCTGGGAGGCGAGTTCCTCCAGCAGCGGGAGTACCCGCCCATGCCAGCCCATCCGGCACGCCGCATCAGCGTAGCCGAGCACCGCCTCGGCCCGCCGCCGCGCCAGGCCCATCACAGCCGGATGCCCGCGCAGCACCTGTATGCTCGCGGCGGGCTCTCCCCGCCACAGCTGCAGCGCCTGCGCATACAGTCCGCACGCCGCCGCCGCATCTCCCCCTGCCACTGCTGCTCCAGCCCGCTCTGCCAGCTCAGCGAACGCTCCCGCGTCCAGCTCATCGGCCCCGGCGCGCAGCCGGTAGCCCGCCGGGCCTTGTTCCAGCAGCCCGCCCCGCCCGCCTGGGTCCAGGACCCGGCGCAGCCTGCTGACATGGGCCTGCACCAGCTCCGCCGCCGTCTTCGGCGGCTGCTGCCCCCACAGCACGTCGATGACCGTCTCGCGGCGCACCAACTCGCCGGGCTGCACCGCCAGCAGCCCGGCCACCGCAGCCCGCGAAGGCGGCCCCAGCCGCACAGCCCGCCCATCCCGCCATGCCGTCACCGGCCCCAGCACCGCCAGCCACAACCCGCTGTCATGCCCCGCAGGTGCCTCGCCATGTCCCGCAGGTGCCCGGCGTAATGCCGGGCTGGGCGCCCTGTTCCCGGCGGCTGCCAGCGCGGCCGACTGCCGGGCATCCAGGCCCAGCGTGCGGGCCAGCGCGTCCAGAGACCCCTGCCGCGGCCGACTGCTGCGGCCTTGCTCCAGATCCCGTACCGCCGCCACGCTCAACCCGGACCGCTCTGCAAGCTGCCGCTGCGTCAGCCCTGCGGCCCGACGGCGTTCCCGGACTAAGGCGCCCAGCCGGGCGCCCGCCACGCCCTGCACACCGCCCATCGCATACCATCCCTTCCGGTCCCGGGCAAGCCGCCTCAGGACCGCGCCAACTGCCGCCGCCTGGCCCAGTATCACGCTCATGGCCATAAAAAAGCAGTACTACGGTCCTGCGCTCAGCCGGCCTCTGTTCCCCAGCCGCATCGCGAGCAGGCATTATGCGCTCCCAGCGGGCCCACGGTACGGGAATTTCTCGTGCAGCCGACCGCCAGCCGGCCGCCCGCCGCCCGCCGCACACTGGACCACACGTCCACCCGGCGACACCGAACTCAATCTTCGGGAATAGGCCAGAGATCGCGGCCAAATTACTGGCATCCCACCGCCCGAGGCCTCACGACCGCGAAGGAGGCAAGCAGTGCGCCATTGAGACGCGCCCCGCCGACGGCGGGGAAATCCTCCCGAGATTAACGAGTTCCCGTTCAGCCGATTCACAGCACGACAACATCGTGAATTACGGACGACCCGGCTACATGAAATCAAGCTCTCTAACGAAAAGGAGTCTCTGTCGTGCGACGCTTACGACGAACCGCTGTCATAATCGCGTCCGCCGCCTGCATGGCGGCAGCTTTCACCGCGGCCATGACCACTCCCGCGCTCGCGCAATCCGCGCACACACTGACGCAATCAGCGCAAATATCGACGCAATCGGCCAGGCCGCTGCCGCACAACCAGGTGCCTAGGGCGTACTACGCGTGCAGTGACATGAGCGGGTACACTGGTACTACAATGTTCTGGCGCTGCACAGGGGGTTACCCGACGTCGAAGTGGGTAGGCTCATCCTGCACTCCGGGCGAGTACAACGCCGGAACCAACTATACAATATGGGGCGCCATAAACCACTGCGGTACCCGGGTATGGCTGCACCAGCTCAAGTATCCGGAAGATCAGACTTCCGGCTGGGCGATGTGTATTCCCCGGGTTAGTTCCTGGAATTTCGGTGTCGGGCTGTCGCCGCAGAACATAATGGTCTCCACTAACAGCGCGGGCTGCGCGACGATCCTTCCCTAACGGGCGCAGCCAGCCGCGGCGACGCATAGATCCTTCGAGAAGCGGGCGTCATCCAACCGGACGACGCCCGCTTTCGCGTCCCACCACCGGGCATGATCACCGTTCCCGACAGCCATGGCCGCCTCTCTGCACGCCGGGCCAGCGGCGCCGCGTGCGGCGCCGCCTTGACGCGCTGAGCAAGCTCGCCCGCGACGAAGTGCGGCGGGGGAGCGGCGGCAAGGGCGGCCAGGCGGGCCGCGAGAGAACGGGCACGCAACGGGCACGCGGCCGGAAGCAAGCCTCGTGAAGATCAACTCACAAGATCACGAACATGTGTTCTGACCTGGGCTAAGGCTCCGGAGACGTCTGTGCGCGCCTGGCAGGACTCGAACCCGCGACCCGCTGCTTAGAAGGCAGCCGCTCTATCCGTCTGAGCTACAGGCGCCGGACCTCCTATTGTGCACGCTCCAGGTCACGTGCTGGACACGTAACGACCGCGAGACGGGCAACCCGCGGCCAGCCGCTAGGGTCGGGGCCGTGAAGGGCGCGCTGCTGGTCGCGGGGACCACGTCGGACGCCGGGAAGAGCGTGCTCACCGCGGGGCTGTGCCGGTGGCTGGCCGGGCGGGGCATCAGGGTGGCGCCGTTCAAGGCGCAGAACATGTCGCTCAACTCCTACGTCACCGCCGATGGCGCGGAGATCGGGCGGGCCCAGGCCATGCAGGCCGCGGCGGCGGGCATCGAGCCGGACGCGCGGATGAACCCGGTACTGCTCAAGCCGGGCAGCGATACCCGTACCCACGTCATCGTGGCAGGCCAGCCGGCCGATGACGTGAGCGCCGCCGGGTACCGGCACCTCGCCCCGTACCTGCGCAGGGTCGCCCTGGACAGCCTCGAGGCGCTGAAGGCCGAGTACGACGTGGTCATCTGCGAGGGAGCGGGCAGCCCGGCGGAGATCAACCTGCGGGACACCGACATCGCCAACATGGGGCTGGCCCGGGCGGCCGGGCTGCCGGTCATCGTGACCGGGGACATCGACCGGGGCGGCGTGTTCGCCGCGCTCTACGGCACCCTGGCCCTGCTCGACCCGGCCGACCAGGCCCTGGTCAGCGGGTTCGTGATCAACAAGTTCCGTGGTGATCCCGGCCTGCTGGCCCCCGGGCTGGACATGATCACCGGCCTCACCGGCCGGCCGGTGCTGGGCGTGCTGCCATGGACCGAGGGACTCGCCCTCGACATGGAAGATTCACTGGCGCTGGACGCCGCGGGCGGGCTGGGGTCAGCGGGGGGACGCGGTGCGTTCGGGAACGAGGTTCTCCGGGTGAGCGTGGTCCGGACTCCCCGGATCAGTAACTTCACCGACCTGGACGCCCTCGCGGCGGAGCCGGGCGTGCTGGTCCGGTTCACGGCCAGCCCGGCCGAACTGGCCGACGCCGACCTGGTCGTGCTGCCCGGGTCCCGGGCCACCGTCGCCGACCTGGGCTGGCTGCGGGAACGCGGGCTGGCGGAGGCGATCACCGGCCGGGCCCGGGCCGGGCGGCCGGTGCTCGGCATCTGCGGCGGCTACCAGATGCTGGCCGCCGGGATCGAGGACCGGGTGGAGTCCCGGGCCGGGACCGTCGCCGGGCTGGGGCTGCTGCCGGCGCGGGTCACGTTCGGCGCCGGGAAGGTGCTGGGACGGCCGCGGGGCACCGGTTACGGGGCCGAGGTCACCGGCTACGAGATCCACCACGGCGTGGCGGCCGTGGCCGAGGGGGCCGCCGACCCCTTCCCCGGCGGCTGCCGGTCCGCGGCCGTGTGGGGCACCATGTGGCACGGGACGCTGGAGTGCGATGAGTTCCGGCGGGCGTTCCTGACCGAGGTCGCCGCCCGGGCCGGGCGGGACTTCACCGCCGCCCCGGACACCTGTTTCGCCGCCGTCCGGCAGGCCCGGCTGGACACGCTGGGCGGCCTGGTGGCGGCGCACCTGGATACCGCGGCGCTGGACCGGCTCATCACCGCCGGACCGCCGCCGGGCCTGCCGGTTGTCCCCCCGGCGGCTGGCAGATGACTGGGCTGCTGATCGCGGACCGGAACTTGTTCAACGGTGCCGGAGCTACTACCCGACGGCTCTAACCGGCCGGTGCGGAAGGGATCTGCTGACGGCCGTGCGGCCTGCTCAACGAATACACTCACGCCGCCTGAGCCCCGATAACCCCGCAAGTCACCGGACCGAATCGTATTCCCGAGCGGCGGCGCCCTGATTATACCCTGACTGGTACCGTACCTCTTGACACAAGGCAATCCTCTTGCTAGACGTGACGTGTATCTCTTTTCGTGCTAGACCTCCGAGCCGTCTTATCGGATGGGTGCAATGCTTCCCGCCGGGGTTGAAACGACGCATAGCGAAATCGATGGGCTGGCAGAACTCCAGGCCCAGACGCTCGGTGATCCGGAGATATGCATCGCAGTGCTCGACGGACCGGTTGACGACACCCATCCTTGCTTCGCCGGTGCCAACCTTACCTACCTGCCCAGCTTAGTTACGGATGGTGCTGGAGCCGGTCCGATGTCGGCGCATGGCACGCATATCGCCAGCGTACTTTTTGGCCAACCAGGAAGCTCGGTCGCCGGGATCGCACCACAGTGTAAGGGCCTTATCGTTCCGGTTTTCCGTGACGGGAACGGCCGGCTCTCCCAGCTGGACCTGGCACGGGCAATCGAACAAACGGTGGAGTACGGGGCCAGCATCATCAACATCAGTGGTGGCGAGCGGTCATCCACAGATGAGGCTGACGATATCCTGGAGCGGGCGCTTCATCTGTGCGCAGAGAATCGCGTGCTGGTGGTTGCCGCGGCCGGAAACGACGGATGCGAATGTCTTCATGTTCCAGCAGCCATCGGATCGGTTCTCGCGGTCGGCGCAATGGACAAGCAGCAGCACCCGCTCCCTATAAGCAACTGGGGTGCTGAGTATCTCGAGCATGGGGTGGTGGCCCCAGGCGAGAATATCCGCGGCGCGGTGCCTGGGGGCGGCGTGGCACTCCGGACGGGCACGAGCTTTGCCACGCCGATCGTCGCCGGTGTCGCCGGCCTCCTGGCCAGTGTCCAGCGCGAACGAATTGGGCGCACGGACCCTCGCGAGGTGGGCGACGCGATCATCGCGAGTGCCCTGCCCTGCGACACATCCGATGCGCCCGATTCCCGCCGCTGTCTCGCTGGCATCCTCAACATTACAGGTGCCTATACCATTGTCACCCAGGCTAAAGGAAACACGATGAGCACACTCGAGGCCAGCGATTCCGCACAGCCGGCAACGGAAGGCAGCCCCGGTCCAACTGCCCGCGAGGAAGTGGCCGAGGCGAGGGGGGATGAACTCGCTCTGCCTGGGGGTCTCCCGCAGCCCCCCGACCTGTCAACGGCGGAACTCGTTCCATCGGGCGCCGCTGCCCAGCCGGGCAGCGTTGCCCCCTCGGGAAACTGCGGATGCGACGGACGCCAGGGCTCCTATGTATTCGCCATCGGGACAATCGGCTATGACTTCGGGACGGAAGCGCGGCGAGACTCGTTTCGGCAGCTCATGCCAGCCAGTAACGACCGGCCCGCGAACCCGTATGTGGCTGAGCAGATGGTCAGTTATCTGGAGGATCATCCGCACGAGTCCACCAAGCTCATCTGGACCTTCAATCTCGAACTGACGCCGATCTACGCGGTTGAGGCCGAGATTCCGTACGCGCGGGATGTTTACGATTTCTTCCGCAAGGCGCTCTACGGGCAGATCCAGGACGAGGCCAGCCCGGAGTACATCTCACGGGTCTCGCTGCCCGGAATGCTGTCGACGCGGACCACGCGGCTGTTTTCCGGCCAGGTTGTCCCCGTCGTCGTTGCCCAGTACCGCGGCCTGTGGAGCTGGAACGTCAAGGTTCTCGTTGACGCGATAACGGCTCGTTTCGAGGCCCGCGAGCGCGACAGCATCGGGGCGTTCCTGCAGAACTTCCTGGACAAGGTTTACTACGAGCTGCGCAACCTCGGGCAGACATCGTCGGACCGTGCGCTCAATTACAGCGCGACGAACGCGTTCCAGGCGAGTGACGCGATGGCACGCGCCCTCCACCCTAAAGAGGTCGTTCCTGGCGCTGGTATGTACATGCTGGACGACATCTCCGTTTCAAAGAGCCCCTTCTGCCGGATGGATTCCGACTGCTGGGATATCAAGTTGCGTTTCTTCGATCCGGAGAACGACCGCAGGGCCCGGACGGTGATGCGATTCACGGTGGACGTCAGCGACCAGCTTCCCGTCACGCTGGGCCCAGTCCGTCACTGGACGGAATCAGGGCGGTGATGCGGCCGCACTCACTCAACAGTATCCATCGCAATGCGCGATGCGCGGCAGAACGTTAGGAGAGCATCATGCACGACGACGTCCCAGTGGCTGAAAGCGCAACCAGGCAGCGCCTGCCTTCACAATCCGAGCCGGTAATACGCACAGTCGTGGCCTCTGTCTTGTCCGCGGATGCGGGGGCCGAGGCAAGTGACTACAACGATCCGTCCTACTTTTTCCTGAACTGGCCTACTTCGGTCTAGTGTCCGGTGAACCATCCGTCCAGGCGCCTACAAATAGGGCGCGGATCTAACTAGGAGAATGCCATGAGCCGCGATAACAACAACAGTCAGATGCCGGCAGCGGCAGCGACCATCCTGCCATGCCTGCCGGTGCAGGCCGAGCCAGTGAGCCGCAGGATCGTCGGAGCCGCGATCAGCGGCGATGCCGGTCTGGAAGCCAGCGACTACAACGACCCGGTGTACTTCTTCCTGAACTGGCCGGCGTCCGTCTAGATCGTGAGCAGACAGAAGGCACCAGCGGCGAGGCGCCCCGGCCCGCGCGGGCCGGGGATCGCTGCTCCAGCGCTCCCCGATGCGATGAGGCCGCCGACGCAGGCCGCTCCCGTCAGCCGTCCGGAAATACTGGAACCAGCACTCGACGTGAAACTCATGATCGTGATCGGGGCCGAGCCGAACGACCCGGCCCCCTGGCGTAATGCCAGGTAGCTTCCTGGATCATGCTCGATTCGCGCACGTTACGTCTCCCCAGGCGCGAGCACCCGCGCTTCACCACGACGGGTTCGGCGGGTCGTCCGCGAGCCTGGCCGGGTG
>CAWIYD010000006.1:0-146272 GCA_963840195.1 uncultured Actinomycetes bacterium | reverse complement strand
AAGACCGAGGGGAAGGGAGCCGTCTCGTGGCAGATAGCAGTTTCGACATCGTCAGCAAGATCGACCGTCAGGAAGTCGATAACGCGCTCAACCAGACGGCCAAGGAGATCTCGACCCGCTTCGACTTCCGCGGCGTCGGCGCGTCGATCGCCTGGTCCGGGGATCACGGCGTGGACATCCGGGCCAACAGTGAAGAACGCGCCAAGGCGGTCCTGGACCTGTTCAAGGACAAGCTGGTCCGCCGCCAGGTGTCGCTGAAGATCGTGGACGCGGGCGACCCGAAGCTCTCCGGCAAGGAGTACCGGCTCGGGGTCACCCTCAAGGAGGGCATCTCCCAGGACGACGCCAAGAAGATCGGCAAGATCATCCGGGACGAGGGGCCGAAGGGGGTCCGGGCCCAGGTCCAGGGTGAGGAACTCCGGGTTTCGTCCAAGAAGAAGGACGACCTGCAGGCGGTGATCTCCCTGGTCAAGGGCAAGGACCTGGACCTGGCCCTGCAGTTCGTCAACTTCCGCTAGCACCGGCGTCCCCGCCGCCCCGGACCGGCCCGCCGCCGGACCCGCCCGCCGCCCGCCGCCGCCCCCGGACCCGGCGCCCGCCGCCCCCGCACCCGCCTGCAGCCGCCCGCGCGGCCGGCCGCAGCCGCGCCCCGGGTACCGCCTGCAGTTCCCGGGGCGGCGGCGCACCCGGATCGTGGGCCGGGGGCGGCGGCACGGTCGCCATCCACTCGTGCAGCCGGTCCCGCTCGTGGGTCAGTTCCCGGATGTCGGCCCGCGGCGTACTCGAACTCCGGTGACCAGAACAGCGCATCGTACGGGCAGACCTCCACGCAGATGCCGCAGTACATGCAGAGCGAGAAATCGATCGCGAACCGGTCCAGCGCGTTGCGGACCCGGGGCCGCCCGCGCGGGCCGGGCGAGCCGCTGCCCCGCGACCCGGCGGGGGCGGCCGCGTCCGGCGCCTCGGGCACCGGCTCCTTGTGCGACTCGATGTAGATGCACCAGTCCGGGCACTCACGCGCGCACAACATGCAGACCGTGCAGTTCTCTTCGAGCAGCGCGATCACCCCGCGGCTGCGGGCCGGCAGCTCGCTCACGGCGTATCCCAGCCCTCGGGCACGCCGGCCTGCGCGGACCGGCTCCGCCCGCGCCCCGGCGGCCCGCGCACCGGCGGCCCGCGCCCCGGCACCCGGCGCCCGGCGCCCGCGACCCGCGGCCCGCTCACCGGGCTCCGGGGCCCCCGGCCACTCCCGTGCCGCCCGCGCGGCCAGCGCGAAGTCCTTGCGCAGCGGGTGCCCCTCGAAACCGTCCGGCAGCAGCAGCGGGACCAGCCCCGGATGACCGTCGAAGGCCACCCCGAACATTTCCCACGTCTCCCGCTCATGCCAGTCCGCCCCCCGGTAGATGCCGGTGGCGGACGGCAGCCGCGGGGACGGGCCGTTCAGCATGGTGCGCAGGAAGACGTGGTGACGGCCGGCCAGCGAATAGACGTGCACCACCACGGCCAGGCCGGCCTGCTCATCGTCCACGGCCGTGAGCCAGTCGAAGAAATCGCCGCCCAGCCGGTCCCGCACCAGGGTCAGCGCGGCCAGCCACTGCGGCGGCGGCACCGTGATGGTGACCGTCGCCTGGCCGGCCTCGCATCGCGCCCCCTCCGGCGCCCCGCCCGCCCAACGAGAACCAGCCCCGCCGCGGCCCGCCTCCCCGGTCCCGGGTTCCTGGCCGGCCGGGCCGAGTCCGGCCAGCACCAGCGCGGCCATCTCCTCGCCGGTCATGCCGGCCGCCCCGGGCCCGCGGCGGCCGGCGGCCGCTGCCCCGCGGCGATCTGCGCGGCCAGGACGTCCAGGCCGTGCAGCAGGGCCTCCGGCCGCGGCGGGCAGCCGGGCACGTACACGTTGACCGGGAGGAACTGGTCGGCGCCCTTCGTCACGCAGTAGGAGTCCCAGTACGGCCCGCCGCTGTTCGAGCAGGCCCCGAAGGACACCACGAACCTCGGTTCCGGCAGGCTCGCGTAGGCGCGCAGCACCAGCGGGGCCAGCTTGTCGGTGACGGTGCCCGCCACCAGCAGCACGTTGTCCGGAGCCCCGGCGGACTGGCCGGCGGGCGGCCCGCCGGGCAGCCGGGCCAGCGCGGCCGCGCATTCCACCGCGCAGCAGGCCAGCCCGGCGTCGAAGACCCACAGCGCCAGCCCGCGGGCGGTGTCCAGCACGACCTGGCCGGCCCCGGGCTGGTCAGCGGCCCGCCGCCACGGGCGCGGGAAGGGCAGGTCGGCGGGCACGCCGCCCAGCGTACCGGCGGCTTCCCGGCGCGGCACTCGGCCGCCGAACCGGAATGCCGCGCCATCCGTGGTGTGAGATAGCTCACTATCCCGCCCACAACGACAGGCCAGGAAGAATAAGGAGAACGTGAGCAGCGCAACAGCGCTGTAACATTAAACCAATCCCAACTCAGCCCCCGGACGCGGAGCGTGCCGGGCGCGGCGTTCGCTGGCCTCGCACCGCCTAGGTGCCGGTCTGCGGCGCGCCGAGGAGGTTAGTCGACTGTGACCAAGCAGGTCCAGCAACTCGACCGCGTCATCATCCGCTTCGCCGGTGACTCAGGTGACGGCATGCAGCTCGCCGGCGACCGGTTCACCCAGGAAACGGCCGCGTTCGGCAACGATCTGTCCACCCTGCCCAACTTCCCGGCCGAGATCCGCGCGCCCGCCGGGACGCTGCCCGGGGTGTCCAGCTTCCAGCTGCACTTCGCCGACCACGACATCCTCACGCCGGGCGACGCGCCCGACGTGCTGGTGGCGATGAACCCGGCCGCCCTCAAGGCCAACCTGGCCGACGTGCCGCGGGGCGCGGACATCATCGCCAACACCGACGAGTTCACCAAGCGGAACCTGGCCCGGGTCGGGTACGCGGCCAACCCGCTGGACGACGGCTCGCTGTCCGCCTACAACGTGCACGCGGTCGCGGTCACCTCGATGACGGTTAAGGCGCTGGAGCAGTTCGACATCTCCCGCAAGGAGGCCGAGCGGGCGAAGAACATGTTCGCGCTCGGCCTGCTCTCCTGGCTGTACAACCGGCCGCCCGAGGGCACGCTGAAGTTCCTGGAGTCCAAGTTCGCGGCCAAGCCGGAGATCATGCGGGCCAACGTCGCGGCGTTCCGGCGCCGGCTGGAACTTCGGCGAGACCACCGAGGCGTTCTCGGTCCAGTACGAGGTCAAGCCGGCCACCCAGCAGCCCGGCACCTACCGGAACATCACCGGCAACACCGCGCTGTCCTACGGCCTGGTCGCGGCGTCCCGCCGGTCCGGGCTGCCGCTGTTCCTCGGCGCCTACCCGATCACCCCGGCCTCGGACATCCTGCACGAGCTGTCCAAGCTCAAGCGGTTCGGGGTGCGCACCTTCCAGGCCGAGGACGAGATCAGCGGCGTCGGGGCCGCGCTCGGCGCCTCGTTCGGCGGCGCGCTGGGCGTGACCAGCACGTCCGGCCCGGGCATGGCGCTCAAGGCGGAGACCATCGGCCTGGCGGTCTCCCTGGAGCTCCCGCTGGTCGTCATCGATGTGCAGCGGGCCGGGCCGTCCACCGGGATGCCGACCAAGACCGAGCAGGCCGACCTGCTGATGGCCCTGTATGGCCGGAACGGCGAGTCCCCGGTCGCGGTGCTCGCCCCGGCCACCCCCTCGGACTGCTTCGACACCGCGATCGAGGCGGTGCGCATCGCCGCCAAGTACCGCACCCCGGTGATCATCCTGTCCGACGGGTACCTGGCCAACGGCTCCGAGCCGTGGCGCATCCCGGACGTGGCCGGGCTGCCCAAGCTGCGTGACGAGTTCTCCTTCGCCAGCCCCGGTGACTGGCTGGACGCGTTCGGGAAGACGGACTTCCGCCCGTACCAGCGGGACCCGGACACGCTGGTCCGGCCGTGGGCGATCCCGGGCACCCCGGACCTGGAGCACCGGATCGGCGGGATCGAGAAGGCCGACGGGACCGGCACGATCTCCTACGACCCGGACAACCACGACCGGATGGTCCGGCTCCGCCAGGCCAAGATCGACGGCATCGCCGCGGATATCGGCCCGCTGGAGGTGGACGACCCGGACGGCGGGGCCCGGGTGCTGGTGCTGGGCTGGGGCTCCACGTTCGGCTCGATCGGCGCGGCGGTGCGCCGGGTCCGGCAGGCCGGCGGCCAGGTGGCCCAGGCACACCTGCGGCACCTGTCCCCGTTCCCGGCCAACCTGGGCGACGTGCTGGCCGCCTACGACAAGGTGCTGGTCCCCGAGATCAACCTGGGCCAGCTCGCGCTGGTGCTGCGCGGCCGCTACCTGGTCGACGTCATCTCCTACAACCGGGTGCGCGGGCTCCCGTTCCGCGCCGCGGAACTGGCCGGAGTCATCCAGGATGTGATCGGCAATGCCTGACATCATCAACCCGGCCAACGACGGCGCCGCCGAGGCGAGCCACCGCCCGCGGTCGCTCACCCTGATCCCGGCCGCCGACCAGAAGCTGTCCACCAAGGACTTCAAGTCCGACCAGGAGGTGCGCTGGTGCCCGGGGTGCGGGGACTACGCCATCCTGGCCGCGTTCCAGTCCTTCCTCCCGGAGCTGGAGATCCCCCGGGAGAACCTGGTCATCATCTCCGGCATCGGCTGCTCCTCCCGGCTGCCCTACTACGTGGACAGCTACGGGATGCACTCGATCCACGGCCGGGCCCCCGCCATCGCCACCGGCCTGGCCGCCTCCCGCCCCGACCTGTCGGTGTGGGTGATCACCGGTGACGGCGACGCGCTGTCGATCGGCGGCAACCACCTGATCCACGCGCTGCGGCGGAACGTCAACATCAACATCCTGCTGTTCAACAACCGGATCTACGGGCTGACCAAGGGCCAGTACTCGCCGACCTCGGAGCAGGGCAAGGTGACCAAGTCGACCCCGTACGGGTCGCTGGACACCCCGTTCAACCCGGTCTCGCTGGCCATCGGCGCGGAGGCGTCCTTCGTGGCCCGGACCATCGACTCCGACCGCAAGCACCTGACCAGCGTGCTGCGGGCGGCCGCGGACCACCGCGGCGCGGCGTTCGTGGAGATCTACCAGAACTGCCCGATCTTCAACGACGACGCGTTCGTCCCGCTGACCGCGCCGGACTCCCGGGACCAGCGGGTGGTCCGGCTGGAGCACGGGCAGCCGGTGCGGTTCGGGGACGGCGGCAGCATGGGGCTCCGGTTCAGCCGGACCGGGTCGCTGGAGGCGGTGGACGCCGCCTCGGCCGACCCGGACTCGCTGGTGGTGCACGACGCGCACGCCGAGGACCCGTCCTATGCGTTCGCCCTGTCCCGGCTGGACACCGCCGACTTCGCCCACTCCCCGATCGGGGTGTTCCGGCAGCGGCCACGGGACAGCTACGACGACCTGATGGCGGAGCAGATCGCCGACGCCCGGGCCCAGCAGGGCGAGGGTGACCTGGCCGCGCTGCTGGCCGGCTCCGACACCTGGCAGGTCAGCTAACCGCCCCCGGTGGGCCGGAGCCAGCCGCCCCGTGCACCGGGCCCAGCCGCCCGCTGCACCGGGCCCAGCCGCATGGTTGTGGATCTGCTGTAGTGCTATGTGTATGGCAGTCACATCCATGTAGTGCCGGAGCAGCGAGGAGCCGGGCATGAGCGTGCGGGTAGAGCGGGACGGGCCGGTCAGCACGGTGATCCTGGACCGCCCGGACGTGCGCAACGCCGTGGACGGGCCGACGGCCGCCGCCCTGGCCGGCGCGTTCGCCGAGTTCGAGGCGGACGACGGCGCCTCGGTCGCCGTGCTGTGCGGCGCGGGCGGGACGTTCTGCGCCGGGGCCGACCTCAAGGCGCTCGGCGGCCCGGACGGTAACCGGGTCACGCCGGACGGGGACGGCCCGATGGGGCCGACCCGGATGCGGCTGTCCAAGCCGGTCATCGCGGCGATCGCCGGACACGCCGTGGCCGGCGGCCTGGAACTCGCGCTGTGGTGCGATCTGCGGGTGGTGGAGGAGGACGCCGTGCTCGGCGTGTTCTGCCGCCGGTGGGGCGTCCCGCTGATCGACGGCGGCACGGTCCGGCTGCCCCGGCTGATCGGGCTGGGCCGGGCGCTCGACCTGATCCTCACCGGCCGCGCCGTGCCGGCCGCCGAGGCGCTCCAGATGGGCCTGGCGAGCCGGGTCGTCCCGCACGGCCAGGCCCGCACGGCCGCCGAGGCGCTGGCCCGGGACATCGCCGCGTTCCCGCAGGCCTGCCTGCGCAGCGACCGCGAGTCCGCGCTGGGCAGCCTGTCGCTGACCGAGGCCGAGGCCATGGCCCACGAGTTGCGCTGCGGGATGACCGCGCTGGCCGCCCCCGGCGTGGCCGCCGAGGTCGGCCGGTTCACCGCCGGGACGGGCCGGGGCGGCGCGCCCGCCTGAGCCGCAGGCGGTGGAATATGTCCGAATGAAGCCATAAGCTTACTTAAAGTTGCAGCGCGCGGCCCGGCGGCGCGGGGAAGTTCGGGGCCCAGCCGGGACATCGGGGGACGGGGGACGGCATGACGGGTCGTGCGGGGAAGACACGGAACATCTGGCTGGTCTGGCTGATCTGGCCGCTGATCACGCTGGGCATCTACCACTTCGTGTGGTGGTACAAGATCAACCGGGAGGCACGCGACTTCGACGAGGGCATCGCGGTGGAACCCGTGCTGTCGCTGCTGGCCATCCTGATCGGCTGGATCATCATCGTGCCCCCGTTCGTGTCCATATACCGGACCGGGCAGCGGATCGGCACCATGCAGCAGGACGCCGGGATGGACCGGTCCTGCAACGGCTGGCTCGGGCTGGTCCTGAGCTTCTTCGCCGGGCTGCACTCGCTGTACTACCAGTACGAGCTGAACCTGATCTGGGCCCGGCTGGGGCACCCGGAAGCAGGGTCCCTGGTGGCGCTGCCGGCCGGGGCGGGTCCCGCCCCGGGCCAGGCGCCCCCGGATGCCCAGGCGCCGGGCCAGGCGGCCCCGGATGCCCAGGCGCCGGGCCAGCCGGAGCCCGGTCTGGCCGACCCGGGTCAGGCGGCCCGGTGGGGCGGCCTGCCCTCCCCCGGCACGCCCAGCAACAGCGACGGGTGACCGGCGCCCGCCGCCACGGGCAGCAGTTCAGCGTCGGCGAGACCGCCGGACACCTCTTCCAGGCTGCGGCCGGAGGGCTCGGGCAGCACCAGGGTCAGCGCCAGGCCCAGCACCGACGCGCCCGCGGTCAGCAGCAGCGTGCCGCGTAGCCCGAGCGAGCCCTGCAGGATCGGGAACAGGAACACGCCGATGAACGCGCCGAGCTTGCCGATGCCCGCCGAGATGCCGTGCCCGGTCGCCCGCATGGTGACCGGGAAGACCTCGCTCGGCATCACGAACGTGGTCATGTTCGGGCCGAACTCGGTGAAGAAGTAGCTGAGGCCGTAGACCAGCAGGAATGGCGCCACCACGGTGGTCAGCCCGGGCACCAGCGACAGCACCGCGAAGCACAGCCCCATCATCGCGAAGCCGATGAGCTGGAGCTTCCGGTGGCCGATCCGGTCCAGCCGGGAGATGGCCAGCGCGTAGCCGGGCACCGCGAACACCACGAAGATGCCCAGCTGAAGGGCGATGGCCGTCATCGTGGACGAGTGCGGCGAGATCAGCGCGATGATCTGCGGGGTGGAGATGGTGTTGCCGTAGTAGGCGTAGTCCAGCAGGAACCAGCAGCCGGCGGTGCCCGCCAGCATGACCAGCCACCGGCGGTTGGTGAGGAACGCCCGCAGCCCCATCTGGTGCCGGATGGCAGGCGTCGGGTCGGCCAGCACCGACCCGTCACTGAACTGGTGCAGGTCGGCCACGGCCTTCTCGTGACGGCCCTGGACCTGCGCCTGGTAGCGGGGTGACTCCGGCATCTTCCGGCGCAGGTACACCACCGCGGCCGCCGGCACCGCGCCGATGGCCAGCATGATCCGCCACGCGATGTCGTTGCCCGCGCCCGCCCCGAGCAGCGCCAGCGCGATCAGCGGCCCGACGATGAGCCCGAGGGCCTGGGTAGAGAAGACCATCCCGACCAGAGCGCCGCGGTCCTTGCGGTTGGCGTACTCACTCATCAGCACCGCGCTGACCGGGTAGTCACCGCCGACACCGAAGCCGAGCACGAACCGGAAGAAGATCAGCACCCAGTACGACGGGGCGAGCGCCGAGCCCAGCGCGCCCACCACCATGATCGCCGCCACCAGCCAGTACACCCGCTTGCGGCCGACCAGGTCGGCGGCCCGGCCCACCACGAAGGCACCCACGAAGGCCGCGCCCAGCATGGTGGCATTGAGCAGGGCCAGCCGGCCCGAGTCCAGGTGCCACTCCTGCTTGATCAGGGTGGCGGCGATCCCGATGACGAACAGGTCATAGGCGTCGGTGAAGAAGCCCATCCCGGAGACGCCGGCGGCGCGGACATGAAACCGGCTGATCGACGCTTCATCCAGGGCCGCGGTCAGGCCCAGAGAGCGGGATGAGGGCACCAGCGATCCTTCCGTGCGGGCCGGGAGAGCACCTGCGGGCGCACTCCCGGGCCAAGAACGTATGTCATCAAAACGACATAACACCGACTCAGAAGTGAACGGAAGATGAATGAGAGGTATGGGGGCCCGGGGACGTTGGCCCGTGAGGACACGACGATGGTCCCTGGCCGGGGCCGGTCGCGGGAACGCACGATCAGGGTGCCGCTACCCACGCACCGGAAGCACGGTGGTACCGATGTCCACACCCCATCCCCACTCGGCCGCCGACCTGGCCCTCGCGCCGGTCCTCCTCTTGCTGGAGCGCAACCTGGCCCGCCTGCGGACCTGCGACAACCTCGACTTCGCCCTGGCCCTGGACCTGAACGACGACGACCGCTGGTACCACACCCCGGCGGAGCGGGCGCACCGGATCCAGCAGAGCGCGGTCCGCGACGTGGACCTGCACGGCTGGGCGGTCAGCCCGACGCCGGACGGCCACGGGCTGGCGGTCAGCCATGGCGGGTACGCGGTCCCGGTCATGCTGGGCCAGCGCCTCACCGAGTATGTGCAGCATGGTCTGGCCACGGGCGCCCGCCGGCGCAGCCGGGCCGGGACGGTGACCTGAGGTCATGTCGGCCGCCACGGCCATCCCGGCCCCCAGCATGGGCCAGGAACGGTCCACGCCCAGGCGCTGGGCCGCACTGGCCGTGCTCTGCGTCTCGCTCCTCATGGTCAACCTGGACAACACCGTCCTGAACGTGGCTCTGCCGACCCTGGTCCGCGACCTGCATGCCAGCTCCAGCGACCTGCAGTGGGTCGTGGACTCCTACATCGTCGTCTTCGCGGGCCTGCTGCTGGTCGCGGGCAGCCTGGCCGACCGGATCGGCCGTAAGCGGACGTTCGTGGCCGGGCTGGCCGCCTTCGCGGCCGGGTCCGGGTGGGCCGCCTTCTCCGGCTCGGTGAGCATGCTGACCGCGGCCCGGGCGAGCATGGGCGTCGGCGCGGCGCTGATGATGCCGTCCACCCTGGCCATCATCACCGACATGTTCCGGGACACCGGGGAGCGGCAGCGCGCCATCGGCCTGTGGGCGGCCACCAGCGGAGTGGGGATCGCGCTCGGCCCGATCGTGGGCGGCCTGCTGCTCTCGCACTTCTGGTGGGGATCGGTGTTCCTGATCAACGTGCCGATCGCGGTGGCGGGCATCGCCTGCGCCATCCCGCTGGTGCCGGACTCCAGGAACCCGGCGGCACTGCGCCCGGACGTGGCCGGGGCGCTGCTGTCGATCACCGGGCTCGCGCTGCTCCTGTGGGCGATCATCGAAGCCCCGGTGCGGGGCTGGTCGTCGGATCTGGTCCTCGCGGCCGGCACGGCCGGCCTGGCCGTGCTGGCCGGCTTCGCCGCCTGGGAGCGGGTCACCTCGCACCCGATGCTCAACCTGAGGTTCTTCCGGCACCGGTCGTTCTCCGCGGCCATCTCCTCGGTGTGGCTGGTCATGTTCGGCATGTACGGGGCGCTGTTCATGCTCACCCAGTACCTGCAGTTCTCACTGGGCTACACGCCGCTGCAGACCGGCCTGCGGGTGCTGCCCGCCGCGGCGGCGGTCGCGGTGGTGGCCCCGGTGTCCCCGGTCAGCGTCCGGCTGATCGGCACCAAGCTCACCACGGCGGCGGGCCTGCTGATCGTGACGGCCGGCCTGTGGCAGATCTCCGGGGCCACGATCACCTCCGCCTATGCCGACTCCGTGGCCGGCATGGTGATGCTGGGCATTGGCGCCGGGCTGACCATCCCGTGCACCACCGCGGCCGTCATGGGCGCCGTGCCCCGTGGTGACACCGGCGTGGGATCGGCCACCAACGGGACGTTCATGCAGGTGGGTGGCGCGCTCGGGGTAGCGGTCATCGGAAGCCTCCAGGCGACCAGGTACACCAGCCGGATGACCGGGCTGCTGGCTCCCTACCACCTGCCGCCCCGGGTCGCCAGCACCATCCTCGGCTCCCTCGGCGGCGCGCTGAGCGTGGCCGGTCATGTCGGCGGCACGGCGGGCCGGCTGCTCGCCCATGCGGCCCAGGTGTCGTTCATCAGCGGGATGGATCTCGGGCTGATGACCGGGGCCGCGGTCGGCCTGGCCGGGTGCCTGGTCGCGCTGGTGGTGATGCCCTCCCGGCCGGGAGGCTCAGCCGACCGGGACCCCGCGGGTGGCGTAGCTGTCCCGCCCGGTGGGGCGCGCCGGTGAGCCGACGTAGACCCGGCCCGGCTCCGTGTCCTCCAGCACCACCGCGCCCGCCCCGATAAGGCAGTCCTCGGCCACCGTGACCCGGTCGGAGACGCAGCTCTTGGCGCCGAGGAAGGTGCCCCGCCGGACCGTGGCACTGCCGCAGACGGCCACGTGCGGGCCCGCGTAGCAGTCCTCTTCCAGGACCGCGCTGTGCCCGATGCACACCCCGGTGCCGAGGAAGACGTTGTCCCCCACCCGGACGCCATGCTGCAGCGCGGTGAACTCCTGGATGAAGACGTTCTCCCCGACGACGGCGCTGGGCAGCACGAAGGCCCGGCTGCTGATACAGGACAGGCAGCGGAAGCCGGCCGCCTTGACCGCGTGGAACAGCCGCCGCCTGACCCGGTTCAGCTGGACATCGGACACGGCGACGAAGGCCCGGTAGACGTCCGGCGGGTACCGGGACGCGAGATCGTCCAGCGGCACCACCGGAAGGCCGCAGTAGGTGCCGCCGGTGATGTAGGCGGGCTCGGCACTGAAGGCGACCACCTCGTGCGGCGAGTCATAGGTCAAGTACTCGTACGCGATCGCGCCGTTTTCCCCGGTGCCGACGATGACGACCCGCTCCGGGGCCGTCCCGGCCCGCGAAGGCCAGGGCTCGTCGAGCTGAGTTTCCCACCCCATACCGGAACAGTAGCGGCCTGACGGGCTCGGATCCTGACCTTTGCCTACAGCGGGCGTTAAGGCACGACCAGGCCGGGTCACTCCCCGGGCCGCTGATAGCGGGCGACGGTGAAGGCCAGGATAAGCGGGACGTCGACGGCGAAGACGGCCAGCGTGGCCACGAGCACGGCCAGGGTCGCGCCCGGGGTGTGATCATGGATGAACACGTAGCCCAGCACCCCCGCGATGACCAGGTACGCCACCAGCCCCCAGCGGAAGACCTGGAAGAACACCGGCCAGGCGAACGGCTTGATGCGGCTGAGCAGCACCAGGTCAGCCACGGTCGCCGCGGCACCGGCGGCCAGCGTGGCCACCGGGACGGCCAGCGACGGGCGGCCGGGGAGGTGCGCGGCCAGGTAGATGCCCCCGGCCAGCATCAGCGCGATCGAGACCACGGCGACCTCGGCGACCGGCGGCAGCCTGCGGCCGGCCACGCTGGCCGGGGCCAGCCCGGGGGCGGCGTCCCCGCTCATAGCGAGGCCAGCCTGGTCATGATCACCAGGGTGGCCACCTGCATCGCGCCGGTGATCCCCGCCGAGTAGATGAACCGGCGCATCAGCCGGGCGATCACCTGGCCGTCGGGCTGGGGTTTCTTCAGCTCGAACAGCACGGCCAGATTGGCCGGCTCCAGGATGCCCAGCGCCACCAGGGCCATCACCGCCACGATGACCATCGACGCCACCACCCACCCGTGATGGGAGAACGAGGCGTTCACGTCCCCCGTATGCAGGGCAAGCTGCCAGCCGGCCGCGAGGGTGCAGGTGACCACGGTCGGCATGATGAGGATCAGGGCCGGCATCAGCCGGGTGGTCACCTCGACCCTGGCCGGGATCGACAGCCGGCCGAGGATCGGACCCAGCACGAAGCCGAGGAACAGGTCCAGCGTGGTCCAGACACCGCCGAAGACGACGTGGTAGAAGGTGATGCCCCACGCTGAGCCGGCCGCGATGACGGCCACCAGCCCCGCCAGCACCAGGGCCACCACAGGCAGCCCTTTCACCGGCACGATCTGGAACGAACGCGCGCCCTGCGGCGGGCTCCCCGGGCCGGCCGCGGTCACGGCAGTCTGATGCGCCACTCTTATCCCCCCGTCAGCGCCGGCCGCGGCAGTGGTCCCTCCGCCCCCCGGACTGTCCGTTTTGAGCATAACCCGGCTTTGACCTGGGCGGGAAGATGTGGTCAGGGCCTCCGGGCGGCCAGCGGCCGAATCCCGGGACGGCAGGCATGCCCCGGGCCATCGCGGGAAGCTGAGACTCATGAGCCAACGTGAGGACCCCCACCGGACCGCGCGCGGTCCGGTCGGGGTGCCGGCCACCGGGCGGGCCGGCGATGATGTGGTCACGACCAGCTCACGGGAGTTCTGCTCAGGGATGACGGCGACGGTGCGCGTGACCGGGCCCGTGGACTCGCACCGCGGGCCGCGCCAGCGTGGGGCACGGCGGTGAGGGCCGGCGCCGCCCGGGGCCACATCGGGCACTTCCACGAGGCGGGCTTCTACGGTTCCGAGGATGAGTTCCAGTCCCTCGTCGTGCCCTTCGTCGAGGAAGGTGTCGCCGTCGGCGAGCCGGTCATCCTCGGGTACGACGACCGCAAGTCCGACCTGCTGCGGTCGTGGCTCAAGGACCCGGCGCGCGGTCACCTTCCTGGCGGCCGGGAACCTGTACTCGACGCCGACCCGGGCGATCGCGACCTACCAGCGCCTGTTCGAGTCGCACCGGTCCAGGGGGGCGCAGCAGATCCGGTTCGCCGGCGACGTGCCCCATCCGGGCAACGGGGGCAGCTTCGAGGGCTGGGACCGCTTCGAATGCGCGCTGAACACGATCTGGGGGAGCACCCCGGTCTGGGGCCTGTGCCTGTACGACACGGTCACCGCGCCGGCCGAGGTCCTCGACATCATCGAGCGGACCCACCCGTGGATCCTGTCCCAGTCGGGCGAGCACCGCCGGTGTGAGCGGTATCAGGACAGTTCGGAGTTCCACGGCCTCCCGGTCCGGCCCGATCCGCTGGAAAGCACGCCGCCCCTGGTGGAACTGGTGGACCGGACCGCCGCCGAGGCCAGGCACGCGCTGGAGTCGCTCGGCCGCGGCCGGGTCCCGGAGGCCATGCTGGCGGACCTGCTCATCGGCGTGTCCGAGGCGGTCAACAACGCGGTGCGGCATGGCCAGGCGCCGACGACCGTGCGCATCTGGGCGGGGGCCGACCGCATCGTCGTCACCGTGCACGACACCGGCCCCGGCCCGGCGGACCCCCTGGCCGGGCTGGCCCCGGCGTCCGGCGGGGCGCTGCAGGGCGGCCTCGGCCTGTGGTTCATGCACCAGCTCGAGGCCGACGTGGAGCTGCGCTACGCGCCCGGCGGCTTCACGGTGCGGCTGCGCGGCGGCCGGTAAGGCACCCGCCCCCGCCGGGCTCAGCCCTCGATTCCGCGGGCGGGCCAGGCGGCCTGGCCCGGCTCTGAGTCCTCGTCCGCCAGCGGGGCCGCCGGGTCCCCGGCGGCGGGCTGCGGTGCGGCGGCCGGGCCCGGAGGCGCCGGCTGGGAGAACCAGCGCGGTGGCTCGGCCATGGCCGGCTGGCCAGCCAGGGCCGGCTGGCCAGAGGCATCGGCCCCGGTCACGTCGGCGGGCAGGCCGAGCCGCCTGCGGTTGGCCCGGTCGACCCCGCGGAGCACCACCTCGGCCATGGCCAGCTTGGCGTCCAGCGTCGCCTCCGAGACGGCGCCCAGGTCCAGGGGCACCCGGTTAGCCAGCGCCTGATCCCAGGGCGTGGCCACCACCGACACCTGCGTTCCCTCGAACGCCTCGCAGGTCCGCGCGTACCACCGGGCCTGCTCCGGATCGTCTTCCCGGTACTTGTCGACCACGATCGTCGCCTCGTCCATCAGGCCGTTGAGGTGCTTTCGCTCCTGGTCGGTCAGCGGCCTTTCCTTCTCGCCCTCGTAGTTGCGGTACCGGCTGAACACCTGGTCGATGGACCAGAAACCGAGCTGCGACGCCTCCGTCACGAAGACGTACTTGTCGCCGTGCAGCAGCGTCCCGACCTGGAGCTTCGCGAACAGCCCCGTTCCGCCGTCGTTGATGACGATGTTCGACATGCACTGGAGGAACTCCAGGACGGTCAGGTACTCCTGCTCGCCGAAATCGACCCCCACGCACTCATCGGCGGTGTCGCCCCGGATCACGGCCACGCCTTGCAGCCACGCCACGGCATCCCTCAGGTCGGCGTAGACCTTGATGCTGCCTTCCGTGCAGGCCTGGTAGAAACCCCGGATGGACAGGGTCCGCTGGTGCTTCGGCAGCGCCTCGACCGGGACCCCGCCGAGCCGGATGTACCCGTGCGGCATGTCGTCATTGCTGTCCGCCAGGATGACGCGGTCGGCGGGCCTGGCCGCGGCGTAGATCGCCGCGAGCGTGACCGCGGCGTCGGTCTTGCCGGTCCCGCCGAAGCCCGAGCCCAGGGTGATCACGCCGGACTTGAGGGACGGCTCGCGGATGGCGGTCACGGCCTGGCGCCGCCACTCGGCCGCGGCTTCCCGCCGGGCCCGCTCCCGCTTGCCGGCCGGGACCACCAGCCGGTGCTTGAGCGCCCGCCGCGAGACGGCACCCCGTACTCCCTCCTGGGCCGGAGCGAGCGGGCTGAGGGAGGGCGCGGAGGGCGTCAGCCAGGCTGCCTTGTCGCTGCCTGGGAAATCCGTCCACCATGCGCCCAGCTCGTCTGGAAACTGGGACATCGCACCCCCTACAGGTCCGGCTGGTCCGGAAGCCCAAAGTAACCCACTAATCCGGATAGGCAGGCCCATCAGGGATCTTGCGTGACCCACGTAACGAGCCGTTCCTGGGCGTGGTCATGGGACCGGAGCGGCCGTTGTGAACTAATGGGCGTTTTGCGGGGGGGTCCGGGCCGTTCCGTGCGCCGCCAGGCGGGCAGCTATGCAGTAAATACTGTAATACTGCACTTGTGCTCCGAGCTGGGCGCACCGGTGGCGGGATACCAGCGCTCCGGTGGCTACCTTCCGTTCATACCGTAGTTACTGCAATACTGCCGGGATGACGGCTCTCCGCGTCGCCCTGGTCAACCTGAAGCCGGGCACGGGCAAGACTACGTCGGCCGTCTGGCTGGCCCATGTCTTCTCCGAGGCGGGACACGTGCTGCTGGTAGACGCGGACCCCTCGGGCAGCGCCCTGGAGTGGTCCGACCTGGCGGCCGCGTCGCCGTGGGTCCCCCAGGAGGCCGCGTTCCCGTTCCGGGTGGTGGCCCTGCCCTCCCGCATCCTGCACAAGCGCGTAGCCGAGATCGCGCTGGACGATGACGTGGTGATCATCGACACCCCGCAACTGGAAGACCACGCGAGCATTGCCCGGTCGGCGCTGCGGTACGTGGATGAGGTCCTGATTCCGTGCGCCCCGAGCCCCATTGAGATCAACCGCACCACGCCGGTGCGGGATGAGGTCGAGGAGATCGAGGAGATCCGGGACAGCTCGCTGCGGTCCGCGATATTGCTGAATCGCTGCGTTACCCGCGCTAATTCCACCGCCAACGCCCGGGAGGCGCTGGGCGGGCTTGGCTACGACGTGCTGCAGACGGCAGTGCCGAGGCTAGAGGTATACGCGCAAAGTTTCGGCATGCCGATTCCCGACGCCGGCCGCGATGTCTGGCGATGCGTGGCCCGCGACCTCATCGAGAGATGTGCTCCACTCAGATCGGGACCCTTATGGCTACGGAACGGGAACGGCGCAAAGCGCAAATGGCAGCCGCCGCGTCGAGGCGCGTCGAGGCCGATGCGCCATTGCCGGGGAGAACCGCGATCAGGTCGAAGCCGGTCCGGATCACTCTCGACCTGAGCCCGGAACTTTACCGTCAGCTCACCAAGTGGGCGGATTCCGCCGCCATCACGCTCGACGTGCCGCGGGTCGCCCTGGCGGACGCGATGCGGGCGATGATCCGGGTCACCACGGAGAACCCGGCCGAGGTCATCGAACGGCTGCGCCGGGACCTCGGGTAAGCCGCGGTCGCCCCGGCCGGCCGGTGACCCGGCCGCGGGCGCTGGTGCTGGCCTGTGAGGTGAGCGAGCCTGAGCTGGGCTCAGCTAGGAGTGCCGGGAGTGGCTGATCCGCTCAGCCACGCGCGCCCCTCCGAGCTGAGCTGTCCGACTGCTTCGCCGGTAAGCCCGGGTAGCCCGGTTCTGACCTGGAAGCCTAGTTCAGTCTGCAGGTAACCCAGGTGGCGGTAGCCGTAGGGGAACCTGCTCAGCTGCGTGGCATCCAGGGTGAGGCGGGCCCCCGGGTCAACCGGGTCCATCCGGTCCTGCTCATAGATCGGCTGCCGGCGAACGATGGCCCACCTGGTATCCCGGTACTCGAAGAAGTCGTAGAAGCGCCCGGTGCAGACGACGTCGACCTCCACGCCATGGACCAGGGCGCGCTGGCTGATGGTCATCTTCGTCTGGGCGATGGCCCGGTCGGCCTGCACGTCGATGGCGCTGCCGCCCAGGAAGTGCAGTATCCGTACCCCGGCCTCGAACGCCCGCCGGCTGACCGCGATGAAATCGCGGAAGCTCCCCTGAAACCAGGTTGCGGTCATATGACCATCTGAATGCCAGACCCCGGCAAAGCGATCCCAGTCCCCAGCATCGCGCCAGATGGCCCAGCGCTCGATAACCTCCCGGATCGCCAGCTTGCTTGCCATCTCCTCCATCGAACCACCCTTCAGGCCGCTGACGCAGCGACCTTGCGCCAGCTTCGGCCGTGTTGTCTCATTGTGGCCACAGGACCGGGCCACGCCTGCCCGCCGAGCCTGAAATGAGGCCGGAGGATTGGTGCGCGAGTATCAGCAGTACATCGGCGGCGAATGGGTGAGCTCGGACGATCTGTTCGACGATCTCGACCCCTACCGGGGCACCGTCATGGCCCGCGTCCCGGCCGGCACCAGGGCGGATGCCGCCCGCGCGGTCGACGCGGCCGCCGCGGCCTTCCCGGGCTGGGCCGAGCTGCCGCCCGTGGAGAAGCAGGCCATGTTTCTGCGGGCCGCCGACATCGTGGAGCGGCGGCAGGCGGAGATCACCGCGCTGCTGGCGGCCGAGACCGGCTGCGCGGGCGCATTCGCCGGCTTTCAGCTGCTGACGGCGACCCGGCTGCTGCGGCAGGCCGCCAACTGGGGATACCTGCCCGTCGGAGAGGTCATCCGCTCTGACACGCCCGGCACGTTCGCGCTGGCGTTGCGCAGACCGCTCGGCGTGGTGGCCGGGATCTCGCCGTGGAACGGGGCGCACGTGCTGGCCTGGCGCACCGTGGTCAACCCGGTGGCGTTCGGCAACACGGTGGTGCTCAAGCCCTCGGAGGAATCGCCGGTGTCGGCCGGGCTGCTGGTGGCGGAGATCATGGCCGAGGCCGGATTCCCGGCCGGGGTGGTCAATGTGGTTACGCACGCGCCCGGTGCGGCGGTGCCGATCGCGGATGAGTTCTTCGACCGTCCGGAGGTGCGGTGCATCAACTTCACCGGGTCCTCCGCCACCGGCCGGACGCTCGCGGAGCGGGCGGGCCGGCACCTCAAGCGCTCCGTGCTGGAACTCGGCGGCTACAACCCGCTGATCGTGCTGGCCGACGCTGACCTGGACTACGCCGTCGAGGCCGCCGCGTTCGCCGCATTCTTCCACTCCGGGCAGATCTGCATGAACGCCCGTAAGGTGCTCATCGAGCGGCCGGTCTACGACGCCTTCATCGACCGGCTCGTCGCGCGGGCCGGGACACTGCCGGTCGGTGACCCCGCAGCCGCCAGGACAGTGATCGGGCCGCTGATCACCCCGTCCGCGCGGGACCGGGTAGCCCGGGAAGTCGAGGAGGCCGTGGCCGCCGGCGCCAAGGTGCTCACCGGCGGGAACCTGGACGGGCCGTGCTACCGTCCCACGATCCTGGCCGACGTCCCGGTCAGTGCCCGCATCCATTCGGAGGAGACGTTCGGCCCGGTGCTGGTCGTCCAGCCGGTGGACGGCGCCGCTGAGGCGGTAGCGATCGCGAACTCCACCCGGTACGGGCTCAGCGCCGGGCTCATCACCGGCGATAACCAGCGCGGCTTCGCGCTCGCCCGCCGCATTGACGCCGGCGTCGTGCACGTCAACGACCAGACCATCGCCGACGAGCCGCAACTGCCGCTCGGCGGGGTCAAGGACAGCGGGTGGGGGAGGTCGGGCCCAGGTTCCATGGCCGACTTCACCGAAATCCAGTGGATCACCACCAGGGATGGCACTGGCAGCTACCCGATCTAGCCTGGATCGGGTCCGATCCAGCCCGCAGTACCCGCCGGCGTTCGCCCGCGGCCGGAGTCACCGTGGCATCGTGGCCGCGGACAGCGCCCGGAACGCCTCGATGACGCTGTGCAGATGAACGTGCATCGCCTGCTGGGCTTCCTCAGGCTCCCGTGCGGTGATCGCCGCGACGATCGCCTCGTGCTGCGGCAGCGACACCGTCGGCCGTCCCGGCACCAGCGACAGGGAGAACTGGTGACGGACGGTCTGATCACGCAACTGGCGGAGCAGGCGGGATGCCGTCTCGTGTCCGGCGATATCCCGGATTGCGCCATGCAGCTGGGCGTTCAGCTCGCTGTAGGCCAGGAGCTCCGACTTCTCCACGGCCGTGCGCATCTCCTTGATGAGCTTGCGGAACATGGCGATGTCCGACTTGGTGACCCGCTCCGCCGCGCGGGCCGCGAGGAGGCCTTCGAGCAGGACGCGGACCTCGGTAATCTCGACCGCCTCGGAGAGCGACACATCACGCACCCGCGCGCCCCGGTTCCGCTGGAACTCAACCAGACCCTGGGCCGCCAATTCCTGCAGGGCCGAGCGGAGGATAAACCTCGATGTGCCGAACCGCTCGCACAGGTCGACCTCGACGAGGCGCTGCTTCGGCGCATATTCGCCCGCAATAATCGCCGTGCGGAGCGCTTCGGCCACCGCCAGCTTGGAGTCCTCCGGCACTATGCAGCTCCTTCCCACTGGGGTCTGCGGACGGTTCTTCCTCCCAGGCCGTGGTGGGAGCAGGGGATGCATCTCCGTGGTCGCACTACGGCTGGCTGGTCGCGAAGACGGTGCCGTCGAAGAGCTTGCGTGCGGTTCGCACGACACCTGCCCGGCGGACCAGCGGAGGACGCTGCGAGGTGTCCAGGTCGACCTCAACCAGCAGGTGCCCGCTTGGATGCTCGACGTCGATGGGACGCCCAGGATCGCGCAGGTCGGCGAGTTCGGCTCCGACTGCGCCGGGAAGCAGCAGCGCGGTGGCCGCGCTGACCGCGCCGAGCACGCCGATGGCCGGGTGCGGATGAGTGGGGATGAATGTGCGGGTGCAGATGGTGCCCCCGTCCCGGGGGGCGCTGACCAGCGTCGTCTTAGGCACCGGGGCCTGGCTGACGTCTCCCAGACCCATCAGCTGGCCCGCCGCGAGCCGCAGCGACTGCACCCGGTCCCGGAGCTTCGTGTCACCGGCCAGCTCGGCGTGCGGCTCATACCCGGTAATACCCAGGTCCGCGGCCCGCGCCACGACCACCGGCATGCCGTTGTCCACGCAGGTGACCTGGACGTCCTCGATGACATCGAGGACGTTGCCGGTCGGCACCAGGCGCCCGGTCGTCGAGCCAGCGGTGTTGGCGAACAACAGGCTGATCGGGGCGGCCGTGCCCGGCACTCCCGCGATCGCGGTGGTACCGGAGTAGTCTGGCATCCCTCCCGGGGTGGCGAACGTCGCGGTCACCATGCTGCCCGAGTTCACCATCCAGATTCGCGTCGTGGTCGACTGCGCACCAGGTGAGATCAAGCCTCGCTCGACCGCAAACGGGCCGACCCCGGCGAGGATGTTGCCGCAGTTCTGCTGGTCGGTGATCGTCGCCTGCTCGACCCCGAGCTGCAGGAACAGATAGTCAATGTCGGCATCGTCACGGCGGGACGGCGAGACGACCGCCGCCTTGGAGGTCAGCGAATGACTACCGCCGAGCCCGTCGATCTGCAGCGGGTGACCGCTTCCCATGATCCGCAGCAGCAGGGAATCTCGCTGTTCCGGCTGCTGCGGGAGGTCGGAGGCGAGGAAATAGAGGCCCTTCGACGTACCGCTGCGCATCATCATGCAGCGGATGCCTGGATCAGCTCGCGGGCAGCCCGTGACGACGACGTTTCTCACTTCAGCATCCTGGTTACCTCCGGGTACAGCCGCATGTACGCCTCGGCCATGGTCGAGTGCGCCAGGCCCAGGTTGGGGCCGGCGTTGCGCCGCAGCTGGACGCCGCGCCGCCTGGCGAGCTCGGTGTAGTAGTCCCACATGTGCTGCTGCGCCTTAAGGCACTCCATGGCCTTGCGCTTCACGCCGAAGATCTCCGTGATGTCCAGCAGCACCTGCGGCTTGAAGTCACACTGCTCCGGCTGGTGCGGCTCGAACAGGAACACCGGTGGGGCACCCAGCGGCTCGCCTGGTGCGTCGTAACCCACCGCCTGCGCGAACACCCGGGCGTGCAACGCCATCCGGGCGGCGGCCGCATGGTCCGGGTTGTAGGGGTCAGCCAGCGTATGGGTGAGCACGATGGCCGGCTGCAGCCGGCGCAAGCAGCGCACGATGGTGTCGATGAGCTCATCCGACTCGCGCAGCGGGTAGTCCCCCGCGTCTGCGAACTCGATCGCGGCGCCGAGAACCTCCGCTGCCCGGCTCGCTTCGTCCCGGCGGATGGTCTTGATCTCCTCCAGTTGCTTGCCTTCGCGCCACGCTGCGGCCGACTCGCCGCGCTCGCCATAGCTCAGGCACAGCACGGTCACGTCCACACCACGGGAGGCGGCCAGCGCCATGGCCCCCCCGGCACGCCAGACGAAGTCGCCGGCGTGTGCGCTGACCACCAGGATCGGACCGCCAGGTCCCTCATCGCTCGAGCTCATCTATTCCTTCCCCCGGGTCAGGCCCTGCCGCGAAGCTAACCCAGAGCCAGCAATATTGTCAACGATCTGGGCGTCACGTCCGCGTGGCCGAACGTCGGCCCCCGGTCCCGGCGGCATTTTAGCCAGTTCAGGCTGGGCAGATCGATCCGGAAGGCTCGCTCAACAGTGCTGGTCTTAAGAGAATTGAAGCCACAAGATTGTTGACATTACGGCCGCACGGCGTCTAGGTTCTCCGCAGATGACCTCGTTTGCTGCCGCGGCCATCGCATCCGGGCCGGTCTCCGCCTTTCCCCGCGCACCCCAGCCCACCAGCGGATTCGCCGCTGGTGGCGAGGAAATTTTTCCATTGCATTTATCCGTATTGCGCATAGCCGTACGCTAAGCGCACACTATCAATGCCTTCATCCCGAGTGCCCTTCCTGAGCTGAGCGTTGGCCTAGTGGTGGGCCCCGGACGCCGGCGTCCCGGACGCCAGTGTGAGGCGGTGCTGACGTCGAGGAGGACGGAATGGAACGCCTGGAAACGACGCCGTGGCCACCCAGCTCCTCCCGGCCACCAGCCCTCCTTGCTGAAAGCGGCCTGGCTGCGGCGCGGTTGCCGCAGGCGCGTTCCACCTCTGCGATACGACCTCACAAGGAGATCGATGACAGATGAGTGACCAGACTGTGCAATCCGGTAGAACCAGCCAGCCCGGCGGCATCAGCCGGCGCGGCCTGCTGCGCGCGGTCGGCGCCGGGGCAGCGGTGGTGGGCGGCGGCGGGCTGCTGCAGGCGTGCAGCTCCGGCATCAAGGGCGCCAGCTCGGGCGGCAGCACCAAGGGCATCACCATCGGCTGGATCCACCCGCTGACCGGTTCCCTGGCCGGGTTCGGCGCGCCGGACAACTGGGTGATCTCCAAGATCAAGCAGACCACCCCGTACAAGAACGGGTTCAAGATCGGCGGCAAGACCTACCCGGTCACGATCAAGTCCTACGACACCCAGTCCAGCCCCACCCGGGCCGGGGACCTGGCCAAGACGGCCATCCTGAACGACGGCGTGGACCTGCTGCTCGCGTCGTCCACGCCGGAGACCGTCAACGCGGTGGCCAGCCAGGCCGAATCGCTCGGCACCCCGCTGATCTGCTCGAACATCCCGTGGGAGTCCTGGTACATCAACCTGGGCGGCAACCCGCAGAAGCCGACGCTCAAGCCCAAGTACGTGGTGATGTACTTCCTCGGCGCCGAGCACCTGGTCAAGGCCTTCATCCCGATGTGGGACCGGATCCACGCCCAGCTGCACACCAACAAGGTGGTCGCCGCCGCGTTCCCCAACGACTCGGACGGCAACGCGTTCCGCGCGGTGTTCCCGCCGATCGCCGAGGCGGCCGGCTACAAGATGGTGCTGTCCTCGGCCTACCCCGACGGGACCACGAACTACTCCTCGATGATCTCCCAGTTCAAGTCGGCCAGCGCCGACTTCTTCACCAACGTGCCGCTGCCGCCCGACTTCGCCACCATGTGGAAGCAGTCGGTGCAGCAGGGCTTCAAGCCGAAGCTGGCGACCGTGGCCAAGGTGCTGCTGTTCCCGACCGACGCCTACGCGCTCGGCAACCTGGTGTACAACGTCGCCACCGACGCCTGGTGGGCGCCGTCGCTGCCGTGGAAGTCCTCCTTCACCGGCGAGACCTGCCAGCAGATGGCCAACGAGTTCGAGGCGGCCACCAACGGGCAGTGGAACTCCAACATCAGCAACTACAGCCTGTTCGAGGCCGCGCACGCGGCCCTCACCGTCGGTGAGCGACCCGCACGACAAGGCCGAGGTCGCCGACGCCATCCACAAGGTGAACATCCAGGCGCTGGCCGGGCCGCTGAACTTCGCCTCCGGCGGCCCCGCGCCGGGCGTGGCGATCACCCCGCCGGTCGGCGTGCAGTGGCAGAAGGGGACCAAGTACCCGCTGGAGATGCAGGTCGTCGACAACACGCTGCTGCCGCAGGCGAAGATCACCGCCGACCTGCAAGCCGACCAACCCGTGACCGGATGACGAGCCCGCTGCTTGAGCTCGACCACGTGACGAAACGGTTCGGCCGGGTCGTCATCGCGGAGGACCTGTCGCTGGCCGTCGGCGCCGGGGAGACACGGTCGGGATCGTGGGGCCGAACGGCGCTGGCAAGACCAGCCTGTTCGGCCTCATCTCCGGCGACCTGGCCCCCGGCGCGGGCGAGGTCCGCTTCGCCGGGCGCACGGTCACCAGGCTGGACCCGGCCGCGCGGTGCCGGCTGGGCATCGGCCGCACGTACCAGGTGCCGCGGCCGTTCGGCGACATGACCGTGTTCGAGAACCTGCTCGTCGCCGCCCAGCAGGGCGGCGGGCTGCGGCGGCGGGCCAGCTACGCGGCAGCGGTCGGGGCGCTGGAGCGGACCGGCATGCCCGGCCAGGCGAACATGCCCGCCGAGCGGCTCGGCCTGCTGCAGCGCAAGCGGCTGGAACTGGCCCGCGCCCTGGCCACCCAGCCCACGCTGCTGCTGCTGGACGAGGTGGCGGGCGGCCTTACCGACCCCGAGGTCGCCCAGCTGGTCGAGATCGTCCGCGGCGTCAACGCCGAGGGCACCGCGGTGATCTGGATCGAGCACGTGGTGCGCGCGCTCACCCCCGTGGTCGGCCGGCTGATGTGCCTGGCCGGGGGCGCGTTCGTCGGCGACGGTGACCCGGCCACGGTGCTGGCCGACCCCGCGGTCCGCGAGGTCTTCCTCGGCATCCGAGGTCACCGCGGCGCTGGCCGGCGGCTCGCTGGAGCCATCATCGCCAGTGCAGCCGGACGGGGCCGCAGGCGGCAACGGGAGCGAGCCGTGAGCGCGCCGGTAGTGAAGGGGGATGGGGAGGTGGGCGGGGAGCCGCCGGACCACGGCACGCCGCTGCTGGAGGTGCGCGACCTGGTCGTGCACCACGGGCAGCTCCGGGCCCTGGACGCGATCTCGCTCCGGGTGTTCCCCGGCGAGGTCTATGCGATCATCGGCGCGAACGGCGCGGGCAAGTCGACGCTGCTGCGCACGATCGCCGGCCTGCACCACCCGACGACGGGCTCGGTCCTGTTCGACGGCAAGGACGTGACCGGGCTGCGGCCCGAGCGCCGGGCCCGGCAGGGGATCGTCATGGTGCCGGAGGGCAGGCGGCTCTTCGGGTCGCTGTCCGTCGAGGAGAACCTGCAGGTCGGCGCCACGTACGCCCGGCCCGGGCCCGTGGACGATCGAGCGGGTGTACGAGACGTTCGGCTGGATGCGCGAGCGCCGCAACCAGCTCACCGCCCAGCTGTCCGGCGGTGAGCAGCAGACGGTCGCCATCGGCCGCGCCCTCGTCGCCAACCCCCGCATGCTGCTGCTCGACGAGCTGTCGCTCGGCCTGGCCCCCGTGGTCGTCCAGCGCATCTACGCCATGCTGCCGCAGATCCTGGCCACCGGCCTCACCGTCCTGCTCGTCGAGCAGGACGTGAGCCAGGCCCTGCGGGTGGCATCGCACATCCAGTGCCTGCTGGAGGGCCGGACCACCCTGGAAAGCAGGCCCGCCGACGTCACCGCGGACCAGGTCGAGGCGGCCTACTTCGGGCTGGCGGGCGCCGCCCCGGCCAGCCCGTCCAGCGAAGGGAGCGAGCCGTAATGGCCTGGGTGAACGCCATCATCCAGGGGGTGCTGACCGGCGGGCTGTACGCGCTGTTCGCCTGCGGGCTGTCGCTGATGTTCGGGGTGATGAAGGTCGTGAACCTCGCGCACGGCGACCTCGCCGTGGTCGCGGGCTATGTCGCGATCGGCGTCATCACCGTCACCCACATCCCCGTGCTCTGGTCCTTCCTCATCGTGGTACCGGTGATGGCGCTGCTCGGCTACGTGCTGCAGCGCACGGTCCTCCAGGGCGCGCTCGACCGCAGCGTGCTCACCACGCTGATGGTCACCTTCGGCCTGTCGGTGGTGATCGAGAACGGCCTGCTCCAGTTCTTCACCGCCAACAGCCGCGGCATCGGCACCGGGCTGGCCCTGGTCAGCGGATCGTTCAAGATCGGCTCCCAGATCCAGATCGCCTACCTGCTGGTGGTCATCTTCGCCGTCGCCGTGGTGGTGCTGCTCGGGCTGCAGTACTTCCTGTCCGTGTCCAAGTACGGCCGCCTGATCCGGGCCGCCGCCGACGACCAGGAGGCGGTGCAGCTGAGCCGGGGCGGACTACCGGCACGTGTTCGGCATCGCGGCGGCGCTGGCGTTCGGCACGGTGGCCCTGGGCGGCATCGCCTACGGCATGTACTCCCAGCTCGTCCCGACCACGGGCACCGACACGATCCTGCTGTTCGCGTTCGCGGCCGTGGTGATCGGCGGGCTCGGCTCGCTGTGGGGCACCCTGCTCGGCGGCGTGGTGCTGGGCGTCGCCCAGCAGATCGGCGCGCAGATCAACATCTCCGACGAGTTGCTCGCCGGGTATCTCGTGTTCCTGGCCGTGCTGGTGCTCCGGCCCGCAGGGCCTTACTTACCGGAGGGCGCAGTCATGAGCCTGGCCACGGAAACCTCCGCCCACCCGGCCACCAGATTCCGGGTCACCCGGTCGCAGCGGAACGTCGCCTGGACCGGGGCGGCCGCGCTGATCGTCGTGGTCGTGCTGGCGATGTTCCCCTACATCGTGTACTCCGGCACCACCACCATCATGGTTCAGGCGTTCATCGTGCTCACGATGGCGAGCATGTGGAACCTGCTGGCGGGCTACGCGGGCCTGGTGTCGGTGGGACAGCAGGCGTTCGTCGGGCTCGGCGCGTACTTCGTGCTGATCCTGGCCATCAATGGCACCTCGCCGTTCGCCGCGCTGCCCGTGGCCGCGATCGGCTGCGGCGTGGTCGCGCTGCCGCTGTGGTGGCTGGTCTCCCGGCTGCGCAGCGGCTACTTCGCGATCGCCACCTGGGTGCTCGCCGCGACGATCATGCTCATCATCGAGAGGTTCTCCTCGATCGGCGGCGGGACCGGCATGCCGCTGCCCGGCTTGGCCGGGTTCGATCCCACGCTCCTCACCGCGTACACCTACTGGGCCGGGCTGGCCGTCACGGTGCTGGCGCTGGTCGCCGTCTACCTGCTGCTGCGTAGCCGTCTCGGGCTGGTGCTCACCGCCATCCGCGACGATGAGGTGGCCGCCCGCAGCTCCGGGGCGCGGGTCGGCCTGGCCAGGATGCTGGTGTTCCTGGTGGCGGGCGCAGGCTGCGGCGCCGCGGGCGGCCTGCTCGCCATCAGCCAGCTCCAGGTAGAGCCGAGCGCGGTGTTCAGCGTGCAGTGGACCGCGGAGATGGGGTTCGCGACCATCATCGGCGGGCTGGGCACGATCGAGGGACCGATCATCGGCACTGCGGTGTACATGCTGCTGCAGCAGACGCTCGCCTCGTACAACGCGTGGTACCTGATCATCCTCGGCCTGGTGGCGATCTTCGTGGCCCTGTTCGCCCGGCGCGGGCTCTGGGGGCTGGTGGACGCCCACGTGAACGTACGGCTGTTTCCCGTCGGGTACTGGCTGCGGCTGGACGAGGAGCGCCTGGGTGGCCATTCCGGGCCGGCCCGCCCAGGCGCCGGGCCCCGGCTGGCAGGCCGTGCACTGCGCCAGCGGCGGCCCGCCAGCCACAAGGATCGGTGACCGCCCGGACGGCCCCGTTGACCAGGCCAGGATGCTCACCCGGCCGGGTATCCCAGGCCCCTTGGACCGGAGGCCGCGCGGTCAGCCGGTGCGCTCCACGACGTAGTCGCAGAGCCCCTCGAACGCGGCCCGGGCCGGCACATCGGGCAGGCCGGCGATCTCCTGGCGGGCGATGGCCGCCCAGCGTTCCAGGTCGGCGCGGGCTTGCTGCATGGCCGGGTTCTCCCGGAGCAGGCTCAGGGCCTCGGCGTGCAGGGCGGTGTCGGTGAGGTCCCCGGAATCGAGCAGTTCCCGCAACCGGGCGTCCACCGGGCGGCGGGACCGCAGCGCGTGCAGCACCGGGAGGCTGCGCACGCCCTCCCGCAGGTCGGTGCCGGGCGTCTTGCCCGACTGGGCGGATTCGCTGGCCACGTCGAGGATGTCATCGGACAGCTGCCAGGCCACCCCGATCGCCTCGCAGGCCGGCTCGATCCGCCGGATCACCGCGTCCGGCGCGGCGGCGAACATGGCACCGAACCGGCCCGCCGTCGCGACCAGCGACGCCGTCTTCTCCTTCACCACCCGCAGGTAATGCTCGAGCGGGTCCGCGCCGGGCGGCGGCCCGATGGTCTCCGCGATCTGCCCGCTGACCAGCCGGGCTGAACGTCTCGGCCTGGATCCGGACCGCGTCCGGGCCGAGCTGGGCCAGCAGGTGCGACGCCCGGGCGAACAGGAAGTCCCCGGTCAGGATGGCGATCGTGTTGGTCCACCGTGAGTTCGCGCTGGGATGGCCGCGGCGGATCAGCGCCTCATCCATCACGTCGTCGTGGTACAGCGTGGCCAGGTGGGTGAGCTCGATGGCCGCCGCGGCAGGCACCACCCGCTCATCGCGGGGATTGCCGAAGTGGCTGGCCAGCAGCACCAGGGTGGCCCGGAACCGCTTGCCGCCGGCGTCGATCAGGTGGGTGGACGCCTCGGAGAGCAGTTCCTCCTCGGTCCGGGAGGCCTCCGCGAGCTGATCCTCGACCAGGGCTAGCCCCTGGTCCAAGTCCGCGGCGAGAGCGGCATCGGTCAGCTCTACAGGGACGGCGGCAATCAATGCGGCTCCCGGTCGGTGGTCGGCGTGGCGGCCGGGGGCCGCCTCAGGCCGGCGGCGGCCGGGACGGCCAGGTCATCCCCGTGCCGCGGCCAGGCCGTCGCCTTCCCAGATATGCCCTTCATCCCGTACCCGGACACTCCGCAGACATGCCGGGACGAAGCGGGCCGTGACCGCACGTCAGCGGACGAACAGGTGAGCGGCCGCATGGTTGGCCAGGCTGAGCAGCGGCTCCGGGACGATCCCGAACACCAGCGTGGTCAGCACCCCGATGCCGACCGCCACGCCGGTGAATATACCGGGAGTTACCACGGCCGGGCCGCCGGGGGCCGGGTCGGAGAAGAACATGAGCACGATGACCCGCACGTAGAAGAACGCGGCGACCGCGCTGGCCACCACGCCGACGATGACCAGCGGCACCGCGCCACCCGCGATCGCCGCCTGGAACACCGCGAACTTCCCGGTGAACCCGCTGGTCAGCGGGATGCCGGCGAAGGCGAGCAGGAAGAAGGCGAAGATCCCGGCCACCAGCGGCGAGCGCTTGCCCAGGCCCGCCCAGCTGGACAGGTGGGCCGCCTCACCGGCCTGGTCACGGACCAGGGTGATCACCGCGAACGCGCCGATCGTGGTGAACCCGTACACCGCCAGGTAGAACAGGCTGCTGGACAGGCCGGCCACGCTGGCCGCCACCACCCCGGTCAGCACGAAGCCGCCGTGCGCGATGGAGGAGTAGGCCAGCAGCCGCTTCACGTCGGTCTGGGTGATGGCGATGATCGCGCCGACCACCATGGTCAGGATGGCGACGGCCCACATGGCCGGCCGCCAGTCCCAGGTGAGCTGGCCGAACGCCACATAGAACACGCGCAGCAGCGCGCCGAACGCGGCCACCAGCGTGCACGAGGCCATCAGCGCGGTGACCGGGGTCGGCGCTCCCTGGTACACGTCCGGCTTCCAGCTCTGGAACGGCACCGCGCCGATCTTGAACAGCAGCCCGATGCCGAGCAGCGCCATCCCGGCGTACAGCAGCGTCGAGTTGGTCACGTTGCTGGTCGCCGCGGCGGCGATGGCGGACAGCCGCACCGAGCCGGCGTAGCCGTACAGCATGGCCACGCCGAACAGGAAGAACGCCGACGAGAACGCGCCCAGCAGGAAGTACTTCATGGACGCTTCCTGTGACAGCAGCCGGCGCCGCCGGGACAGCCCGCACAGCAGGTACAGCGGCAGGGACAGCACCTCGAGCGCGACGAACATGGTGAGCAGGTCGTTGGCCGCGGGGAACAGCAGCATCCCGCCCACCGCGAACAGGGTCAGCGGGTAGATCTCGGTGTGCACCACCCCGGCCAGCTGGGCCGCGCGCTCCTCGGCGCTGCCCGGCGTGGTGGCGGCCTGGGCCACGAACGTCTCCTCGTCGCGGGAGGAGTCCGCGATCAGCAGCACGCTGACCATGGCCAGCACCAGGATCGTGCCCCAGACGAACAGCGTCGGGCCATCGATCCCGACCGCGCCGACGGCGGCCACGTTCCCGTGCCCGCCGTGGGCGAACAGCGACGACGTGGCCGCGACCACGATGGTGAGCACGAACGCCGCCAGCAGGCCGCCCAGGGTGAGCACCAGCTGCACGGGGCGGCGGCGCTCCCGGGGCAGGAACGCCTCCGCCAGCACGCCCACCACCGCCACGCCGAACACCACCAGCATCGGCGACAGCTGGCCGTACTCGATGTGGGGCGTGGGTATCGTCGCCACCGCGAGGGACCCGGTCACGGGGTGCTTCCCTTCTGGGTCTGAGCGCCGCCGGCGCTCACGAGGTAGAGCATGCTTCCGTGCCGGAAGCCGGCTGTGCTGACGGTGGTGGGATGCTGCGGCCGCGGATCGGTCACATGCACCTGGGACAGCGTGTCGTGCACCGCCGGGTTGATCACGTCCAGCAGCGGCTTCGGGTACACGCCGAACACGATGAGCAGCGCGATCAGCGGCCCGACCGCCCACAGCTCGCGGGCCTTCAGGTCGGGCATGCCGGCCACCTCCTCGCGCACCGGCCCGGTCATGGTGCGCTGGTACATCCACAGGATGTAGATGGCGGCCAGGATGATGCCGGCGGTGGCGAACGTGGCCGCCACCTTGTACCGGGTGAAGGTGCCGATCAGCACCAGGAACTCGCTGACGAAGGTGGACAGCCCGGGCAGGGACAGCCCGGCCAGGCCGGCGATGAGGAACAGGCCCGGCCATGACCGGCGCCACCTGGTACACGCCGCCGTAGTCGGCGATCCGCTGCGACCGGCGGCGGGCGATCATGAAGCCGGCGACCAGGAACAGCGCGCCGGTGGCGAACGCGTGATTGACCATGTACAGCGTGGCGCCGGTCTGGGCCTCGGTGGTGAGCGCGAAGATGCCCAGCACGATGAACCCGAAGTGCGAGATCGACGTGTACGCGATCAGCCGCTTGAGGTCCCGCTGGCCGATGGCCACGATCGCGCCGTACAGGATCCCGATCACCGCCAGCACCAGGATCAGCGGCGTGAAGTAGCGGGAGGCGGCGGGGAACAACTGCAGGCAGTACCGGATCATCCCGAAGGTGCCGACCTTGTCCATGACCCCGACCAGCAGGACCGCGGTACCGGGCTGGGACGCGGTGGCGGCGTCCGGCAGCCAGGTGTGGAACGGCCACAGCGGCGCCTTGATCGCGAACGCGATGAAGAAGCCGAGGAACAGCCACTTCTGCACGGTGGGGCTGAACGCCACGTGGGTGAGCGGGGCGAACAGGAACGTGCCCGGATGGCCGCCATGGGCCGAGTAGACGTACAGCGCGATCACGGCGACCAGCATGAGCAGCCCGCCGAACAGGCTGTAGAGCAGGAACTTGACCGCGGCGTACTGGCGCTGGCCGGTGCCGAAGCTGCCGATCAGGAAGTACATCGGGATCAGCATGGCCTCGAAGAACACGTAGAACAGGAACACGTCGGTGGCCGCGAACACGCCGATCATCATGGTTTCCAGCACCAGGAGCAGGGCGAAGTAGGTCTTCGCGCTGCGCCGGGGGCGGGCCGCGGCCACGTCGCCGGCGGCGGCCCCGGCCTCGCCGTCCTCCGGGTCGGCGTCGTTCCACGAGGCCAGGATGACCACCGGCATCAGGACGGCGGTCATGGCGATGAGCACCAGCGCGATCCCGTCCACGCCGACCGCATAGTGCACGCCGAACTGCGGGATCCACTGGTAGGTCTGGGTGAACTGGAACTCGCTGCCGTGCGGCGAGAAGGCCACCATCATCGCGATGGTCAGGCCCAGCGTGATCACCGAGAACACCAGGGCCAGCCGCTTGACGAGCAGCCGCCGGGACGCCCGGTCCGCCTCGCTGCCCGGTGCGGTCACGCCTGGCGTCACGGCGATCGCCAGCGCGCCGGCCAGCGGCACCGCGCCGATCACGGTCAGCCAGGGAAACGTGCTCATGAGCCGGCCTCTCCTAGATTCTCGCCAGCAGGAGGGCGCCGACCAGCAGCACCCCGCCCACGAACATGGACAGCGCGTACGACCGCACGAACCCGGTCTGGATCCGGCGCATCCGTCCCGAGGTGCCGCCGATGGTCGCGGCCACCGTATTGACCAGGCCGTCCACCCCGCGGTTGTCGAAGTACACCGACAGCCGGGTGAGCCACTGGCCCGGCCGCATCAGCAGTGACTCGTTGATCGCGTCACCGTACAGGTCCTTGCGCGCGGCGGTGACCGGGAACCCGGCGGCCGGGGCGGTCTCCGGCACCGGCCGCCGCCCGTACAGCAGCCAGGCCAGCACCCCGAAGATCACGACGAGGACCAGCGCCACGACGCCGGCCAGGGTGAACACGGCCGGCTCGGGCGGCGTGTAACCGGTCACCGGGCCCAGGAACTTGGCCAGCCGGTCGCCGAGCACCTCGAAGGCGCCGAAGCCCAGGGCGCCGAGGGCCAGCAGGATCACCGGCCAGGTCATCACCCGGGGCGCCTCGTGCGGGTGGGCGTCCTCCGCCCAGCGGCGCTTCCCGAAGAAGGTCATGAACAGGATCCGGGTCATGTAGAAGGCGGTGACGCCCGCGCCGATCAGCGCCGCGGTGCCAACGATCCAGCCCGTGGTGCCGCCATCGTGATAGGCGGCGTCGATCACCGTGTCCTTGGCGAAGAACCCCGAGAACGGCGGGATGCCGATGATGGCCAGGTAGCACGCGGCGAACGTGGTGAAGGTGATCGGCAGGGCCAGGAACAAGCCGCCGAAGCGGCGCATGTTCACCTCGTCGTTCATCCCGTGCATGATCGACCCGGCGTCGAGGAACAGCCCGGCCTTGTAGAACCCGTGCGCGAGGAGCAGCGCGATCGCGAACGGGTAGCCGGGCGGCCCCACCCCGGCGGCCAGCATCATGTAGCCGATCTGGCTCATGGTCGACCCGGCCAGCGCCTTCTTGATGTCGTCCTTGGCCGAGGCGATGATCCCGCCGAACAGCAGGGTGGCCGCGCCGACGATGGCCACGGCCAGCCGGGCGTCCGCACTCAGGTCGAAGATCGGCCCCGACCGGACGATGAGGTACACGCCCGCGGTGACCATGGTGGCCGCGTGGATCAGCGCGGATACCGGGGTCGGGCCCTCCATCGCGTCCAGCAGCCAGGACTGCAGCGGAAGCTGGGCCGACTTCCCGCAGGCGCCGAGGAGCAGCAGCAGCCCCATCGCGGTCAGCACCCCGGATCCGGCCTGCCCGGCGCGGGCGAACACCCCGGTGAACGTGACGGTGCCGAAGGTGGTGAACATCAGCATGATGGCCAGGCTCAGGCCGGCGTCACCGACCCGGTTGGCGATGAAGGCCTTCTTGGCCGCCACGGCCGCGGACGGCTTGTACTGCCAGAACCCGATGAGCAGGTACGAGGCCAGTCCGACGCCTTCCCACCCGGCGTACAGCACCAGGTAGTTGTCGGCCAGGACGAGCAGCAGCATGGCCGCCAGGAACAGGTTCATGTACCCGAAGAACCGGCGCCGCCCGGGGTCGGCGGCCATGTAGCCGACCGAGTAGATGTGGATCAGCGAGCCCACGCCGGTGATGAGCAGCACGAAGCAGATCGACAGCTGGTCGAGCTGCAGGCCGACGTTCACCCGGAACGAGCCCGCCGCGATCCACTGGTACACCTGCACGCTGCGGCTGCGCTGGTAGCCCGGGTAGCCGAGCATCTGGGCGAAGACGATCACCGCGTAGACGAACGCGGCCAGCGGCATGGCCACGCCCAGCAGGTGCCCCCACCGGTCGGTCCGCTTCCCGCCCAGCAGCAGGACCGCGGCGCCGAACAGCGGGAACACGAGCAGCAGCCACGCCGCGCGCTGCGCGCCGGCCGCAGGCAACGTCGTCTCGGCGTGGGCCGCGACTGCGTGCGCGACCGCAAGTGAGCCTGTCACTGCGCTACTCCTCGTGCCGGGCCAGGCCGCCGGCGGGCAGGCCTGGCAACGTCCAGCGGGTCCTAGTACTTGAGCAGGTTGGCGTCGTCCACCGACGCCGACTGGCGGGCGCGGAAGATGGCCATCAGGATGGCCAGCCCGACGACCACCTCGGCCGCCGCGACCACCATCACGAAGAACGCGATGACCTGGCCGGACAGGTTACCGTGCAGCCGGGCGAAGGCCACGAACGCCAGGTTGACGGCGTTCAGCATCAGCTCCACGCACATGAAGATGACCATGGCGTTGCGCCGGACCAGCACGCCCACCGCGCCGATCACGAACAGGATCACGGCCAGCGCCACGAAGCTGCCGGGACTCATGACGGGTCACCTTCCTGCCCGGGCCGGCCCGGCCGGGCAGCGGCCTCGCGGCCGGCCAGCGCCGGCGGCTCGCCGTCGGGCTGGGGCGCATCCTGGACGGGCGGGGAGATCTGGCCGCCCGGCGGCTCGGCCGTCACGGCGGGCGGCTCGATCCGCTGGCCGATGTACGGGCTGACCGAGGTCGCGGCCGGGGTCCCGTCCGGGAGGAGGGCGGGCATGTCCGCCCCGTTGTGCCGGGCGTAGGTGCCCGGGCCGGGCAGCGGCGCGGGATCGCCGCTGGCCACCCGGAGCCGGGACAGGTCACGCTGGGTGGGCTTGGGCGAGGTGCGTTCCCGGTGCGCCAGCACCATGGCGCCCAGCGCCGCGGTGATCAGCAGGGCGCTGGTCACCTCGAACGGGAACACGTAGGTGGTGAAGATGAGCCGGGCGATCCCGTTGAGGTTGGTCGCGCCGAAGGAAGGCCCGGACGCCGCCGGGGATGCGGGCCCCAGCGCGGCGTGCCCGATGGTCAGGGCCAGCAGCACCAGCAGGCCGATCGCGGCCAGCCCGGCCCACAGCCGCTGGCCCCGGAGGGTCTCCACGAGGGAGTCCCGGGACCGGACCCCGACGATCATCAGGACGAACAGGAACAGCATCAGCACCGCGCCGGTGTACACGATCACCTGCACGAAGGCCAGGAACGGCGCGCCCTGCAGCGCGTACAGCACCGCCAGCGAGAGCATCACCACGGCCAGCATCAGCGCGCAGTACACCGCCCGGCGGAGCAGGACCAGGCCGAGCGCGGCGCCCACCGACACCACGGCGAGCAGCCAGAACGTCGCCTGCTGCGTCCAGCTGGCGACCCCGCTCTCGGCCAGCACGCCACCGGCCAGCACACCATGCATCACTGGTCCCCCGGATCCTCGTCGCCCACGTGGCTGGCCGGGGCCCAGGACGCGGCGGTCTCCGGGGCGCGCGACGCCTCGCCGGCCTCGCCCGCGGCCGGGGCCGCGGCGTCATCCTCGGGCGCGGCCACCCCGGCCGTGCGCAGCAGGTAGTAGTCCTTCTCGGTCCGGCCCAGGCGCATGTCGTGCGGCGGCTGCTCCATCCCCGGCAGCAGCGGGGCGAGCAGCTGCTCCTTGGTCCAGATCAGGCTCTCCCGGTTGTCGTCGGCCAGCTCGTACTCGTTGGTCATGGTCAGCGCCCGGGTGGGGCACGCCTCCACGCACAGCCCGCACAGGATGCAGCGCAGGTAGTTGATCTGGTAGACGGCGCCGTACCGCTCCCCGGGCGAGTACCGCTCCTCCGGGGTGTTGTCGCCGCCCTCCACGTAGATCGCGTCGGCCGGGCAGGCCCACGCGCACAGCTCGCAGCCGATGCACTTCTCCAGCCCGTCCGGCCACCGGTTGAGCTGGTGACGGCCGTGGAACCGGGGAGCCGTCGGCTTCTTCTCCTCCGGGTACTGGACGGTGTCCACCTTCTTGAACATCTGCTTGAAGGTGACGCCGAAGCCCTTCACGGGCCCCAGGAACTCAGGCACCGGTCACCTCCTTGGTGGTGCCGTTGGCGGCAGCCCTGGGGTCACCAGGACCAGAGGAGCGGTCTCCCGGGCCGGCCGACAGGGAGATCCCGACTCCGTGGTAGTGCGGAAGGTCCATCGGGGGCACCGGGAAGGCCGGCCGGTCGTCGGTGGCCCCGGCGGCCGCCGGGGCCAGGCTGTCCGCGGCTCCGGCGGCAGCGTCCTGCGCCGCGGCGTGGCGGCGCTGCGCGGCCGTGTCGCCGAGGAACAGCGCCGCCATCAGCGCCACCACGAGCAGCCCGGCCACGGTGTACACCGCCGGGCTGCCGCCGTGCGTGCGCCACACCCGGATGGTGGCGATGACCAGGATCCACACCAGCGAGGCCGGGATGAGCACCTTCCAGCCGAACCGCATCAGCTGGTCGTAGCGGATCCGCGGCAGCGTGCCCCGCAGCCAGATGAAGCAGAACATCAGGATCAGCACCTTGGCCAGGAACCACAGCATCGGCCACCAGCCGCTGTTCGCGCCCGGCCAGACGCTGATCGGCCAGGGCGCCCGCCAGCCGCCGAGGAACAAGGTGGTCGCCAGCGCGCTGACCGTGGCCATGTTGATGTACTCGGCCAGGTAGAACAGCGCGAACTTGAGCGAGGAGTACTCGGTGTGGAATCCGCCGACCAGCTCCCCCTCGCCCTCGGGCAGGTCGAACGGCAGCCGGTTGGTCTCCCCGACCATGGTGATCAGGTAGATCACGAACGACGGGAACAGCAGCACCGCGTACCAGGACGGCGCGTGCAGGATGGCACCGAACAGGTGGAACGAGGCCCCGTTGGCCTGGCTGCTGACGATCGCCGTGGTGGACAGCGAGCCGGAGTACAGGAACACCGCGACGAAGGACAGCCCCATCGCGATCTCGTAGCTGATGATCTGGGCCGACGAGCGCAGCCCGCCGAGCAGCGGGTACGGCGACTCCGACGCCCACCCGGCCAGCACGATCCCGTACACCGCCATCGAGCTCATGGCCAGCACCAGCAGCACGGCGACCGGCAGGTCGGCCAGCTGCAGCGGGGTGCGCACGCCGAAGATCGAAACTATCGGGCCGAACGGGATGATCGCGAAACTGACGAACGCCGGGATCACCGCTATCGCGGGGGCCAGCCAGAACAGCAGCTTGTCCACCCGCCGCGGCACGATGTCTTCCTTGAGCGCCAGCTTGATGCCGTCCATCAGCGACTGCAGCAGGCCGAACTTCCCGGCCCGGTTGGGCCCGGGGCGCTGCTGCATCCGGCCGATCACCCGGCGCTCAGCCCAGATGGCGAGCAAGGTGAGCACCAGCAGGAACACGAAGACGAACAGCACCTTGATGACCACCAGCCACCAGGGCTGGTGGTAGAAGCTGGCCAGGGTCGGATCCGCCGCGGCCAGCAGCCGGCCGTGACCGGCCACCGCCACGCTGGCCACACCGGTCATTGCGCGCTCCTCAGCGTCACCAGGCCGCCGTGGCCGGCGCCGAGATCGCGCCGCACGTCGCACCCGTCGGAATGGGCTGGCAGCCAGACCACCCGGTCCGGCATGGCCGCCACCTCCACCGGCACGGTCAGGCTGCCGTGCTCGGTGGCGACACAGACCTTACCGCCGTCGGCGGTGCCTGCCTCGGCCGCGGTCGCCGCCGACACGCGGGCCACCACCGGCCGGGCCGTGCCGGCCAGGAATGGCTCGCCATCCTGCATCCGGCCCGCGTCCAGCAGCTGGTGCCAGGTGGCGAGCAGCGCCTCACCCGGCCCGGGCTGCACCGCGGCCGGGCCGGTCTCCGCGTGGGCGGGCGCGTCCCACGCGGTCTCGCCCCGGCCGGCCACGCCGAGCGCGGCGAGTTCCCGCCGGGCGGCGGCCGCGTCGGGCAGCCCGAGGTGCACGTCCATCTCGTCGGCGATCCGGCGCAGCACGTGCAGGTCGGACTCGATGCCCGGCACCTCCAGCGCCACGCCGAACGAGCCCGGGCGGCCCTCCCAGTTCACGAACGTGCCGTCCTTCTCGGCCACCGCGGCCACCGGCAGCACCACGTCGGCGCGGTCGGTGACCGCGCTGGGCCGCAGTTCCAGGCTGACCACGAACGGCGTGGCCTCCAGGGCAGCCCGGGCGGCGGCCGGGTCGGGCAGGTCGTCGAGGTCCACCCCGCCGATCAGCAGGGCGTCGATGTCATGCTCCGTGGCGGCCAGGATGCCGGCCGTGTCCCGTCCTGGCCGCAGCGGCAGCGACGCCACCCCCCAGGCGCGGGCCACTTCCACCCGCGCCTGCGAGCTGGCGGCCAGCCGCCCGCCGGGCAGCAGGTTCGGCAGCGCGCCCGCCTCGATCGCGCCGCGCTCGCCGGCCCGGCGCGGAACCCAGGCCAGCCGGGCCCCGGTCGCCCGGGACAGCCGGTCAGCGGCCTGCAGCGCGCCAGGCACTTCGGCCAGCCGCTCGCCGGCCAGGATGATGGCGCCTTCCGCGGCCAGCGCCGCGGCGGCGGCCCGGCCGGCCTCGTCCAGCCCGGTGCCGCTGATCAGGCTGCCCAGCGCGGCCGCCTCGCCGCCCGGGACGGTGGCCAGCAGGGTCCCGGACATCCGGGCCAGTCCCCGGCCGGCCAGCGCGGCGATGGAGTAGACGGCCAGCCCGTGGCGGCGCGCGGCCTTGCGCAGCCGCAGGAACACGATGGGGGACTCATCGTCGGGCTCGAACCCGGCCAGCAGCACGGCCGGGGCCCGCTCCAGGTCGGCGTAGCTGACCTCGATGCCGCTCCCGGCCACGTGGGCGGCGAGGAACTCGGCCTCTTCGGCTGAGTGCGGCCGGGCCCGCATGTCGATGTCGTTGCTGCCCAGCGCGACCCGGGCGAACTTGGCGTAGGCGTAAGCGTCTTCCAGCGTGAGGCGGCCGCCGGTCAGCACGCCGGCCCGGCCGCGGGCGGCGGCCAGCCCGCGGGCGGCGGCCGCGAACGCCTCCGGCCAGGAGGCCGGGGCCAGCACGCCGTCCTCGCCCCGGACCAGCGGTCCGGCCAGCCGGTCCGGCTGGGTGGCGTAGCTGAACGCCCAGCGGCCCTTGTCGCAGTTCCACTCCTCGTTGACCTGGGGGTCGTTTCCGGCCAGCCGCCGGGTGACCACGCCGCGCCGGTGGTCGGTGCGCTGGCGGCAGCCGGCCGCGCAGTGCTCGCACACACTGGGCTGGACACCAGGTCGAACGGCCGGGCCCGGAACCGGTAGGCCGCGCCGGTGAGCGCGCCCACCGGGCAGATCTGCACCGTGTTCCCGGAGAAGTAGGAGTCGAACGGCTGGCCCTCGGCGATGCCCACCTGCTCCTGCGGGCCACGGTCCAGCAGCTCGATCAGCGGGTCACCGGCGATCTGCTCGGCGAACCGGGTGCACCGGGCGCACTGCACGCAGCGTTCCCGGTCCAGCAGCACCGCCGTGGACAGGGCGATCGGCTTGGGGAAGGTCCGCTTGACGCCGCTGAACCGGGTCTCACCCTGCCCGGTGGACATGGCCTGGTTCTGCAGCGGGCACTCGCCGCCCTTGTCGCACATCGGGCAGTCGAGCGGGTGGTTGACGAGCAGCAGCTCCATCATCCCGCGCTGCGCCTTCTCCGCTACCGGCGAGGTCAGCTGGGTGTGCACCACCATGCCCTCGGTGCACGTGGTGGTGCAGGAGGCGGGCGGCTTGGGCTGGCCCTCGATGTGCACCAGGCACTGGCGGCAGGCGCCGACCGGGTCGAGCAGCGGGTGATCGCAGAACCGGGGGATCTGGATGCCGAGCAGTTCGGCGGCGCGGATCACCAGCGTGCCCTTGGGCACGGTGATCTCGAACCCGTCGATGGTGACGGTGACGCCGTCGGCCGGGCGGGCTACCTCGCCGCCCGCGGCCCCGCTCGTGGTTACTGTCATCAGGCGGACTCCATGGCGAAGAGGGTCGAGGCGGCCGGGTCGAACGGGCAGCCGCCGTAGCGCTGGTGCTCCAGGTACTCGTCGCGGAAGTACCGGATGGAGGACTTCACCGGTGACTCGATCGAGTCGCCGAGGGCGCAGAACGCCCGGCCGGTGATGTTGGAGCAGATGTCGAGGAGTTTCTCCAGGTCCGCCTCGCTGCCCTCGCCGCGCTCGAGCTGCTCCAGCAGCTGGACCACCCACCAGCTGCCCTCCCGGCACGGGGTGCACTTCCCGCACGACTCGTGCTGGTAGAACTCGATCCAGCGGAGCACGACCCGGACCACGCAGGTGGTCTCGTCGAACAGCTGCACCGACCGGGTGCCGAGCATGGACCCGGCAGCGGCCACCGACTCGTAGTCCAGCGGGACGTCCAGGTGCTCGTCGGTGAACAGCGGGGTGGACGAGCCGCCCGGGGTCCAGAACTTGAGCCGGTGCCCGGCCCGGATCCCCCCGGCCAGCTCCAGCAGCTCGCGCAGCGTGATGCCGAGTGGCGCCTCGTACTGCCCGGGGATGGTGACGTGCCCGGACAGCGAGAAGATGCCGAATCCCTTGGACTTCTCGGTGCCGTACGCGGCGAAGTCGGCCGCGCCGTGGCCCAGGATGTAGGGCACGGTGGAGATGGACTCCACGTTGTTGACCACGGTCGGGCTGGCGTACAGGCCGGCCACCGCCGGGAACGGCGGCTTGAGCCGGGGCTGGCCGCGGTAGCCCTCCAGCGAGTCCAGCAGTGCGGTCTCCTCGCCGCAGATGTAGGCGCCCGCCCCGGCATGCACCACGACGTCCAGGTCGAAGCCGGAGCCGAGGATGTCCTTGCCCAGGAAGCCGGCCTCATAGGCCTCGGCCACCGCGTGGTGCAGCCGGCGGATCACGTGCAGCACCTCGCCGCGCACGTAGATGAAGGCCTGGTGCGCGTCGATCGCGAAGCACGTGATCACGATGCCCTCGATGAGCGCCTGCGGGTTGGCCAGCAGCGTCGGCATGTCCTTGCACGCGCCCGGCTCGGACTCGTCGGCGTTGACCACCAGGTAGTGCGGCTTGTCGCCGCCCTTGGGAATGAACCCCCACTTGAGCCCGGTCGGGAAGCCGGCCCCGCCGCGGCCGCGCAGCGCCGAGTCCTTCATCGTCTGGACGACCTGGTCGGGCGGCATGGCCAGGGCCTGGGGCAGGGCGGTGTAGCCACCGTTACGGCGGTAAGCCGCGAGCGTGAAGGAATCAGGCTCGTCCCAGTACGCGGTGAGTTCCGGGGTCAGCACCGAGGTCACTGAGCCCTCCCATTCCCTTGGTCGGCGTCCGGCGTCCAGCCGTGACCCTTGGCGATGCGCAGGCCGGCCAGGCTGGGCTCCCCGGCCGTGTGCCCAGCGGCCGCCTGGTCGTCAGGGAAGCCGGCCAGGATCCGGGACGCCTGCTTCCAGGTGCACAGACGTGGCGCTCCCCGGGTTGGCTGGACATCCGCCCCGGCCCGCAGCCCGTCCACCAGGTCCCGGGCCTTCTGCGGGGTCATGTTGTCGAAGAATTCCCAGTTGACCATGACCACCGGCGCGTAGTCGCAGGCCGCGTTGCACTCCAGGTGCTCCAGGCTGACCTGGCCGTCGGCCGTCATCTCGTCGTTGCCGATGCCGAGATGCTCCTGCAGGTCGGCGAAGATCGCGTCGCCGCCCATCACCGCGCACAGCGAGTTGGTGCACACGCCGACGTGGTACTCACCCACCGGCTGGTGCTTGTACATCGAGTAGAACGACGCCACCGCGGTCACCTCGGCGGTGGTCAGCCCGAGCCGCCCGGCGCAGAACTCGATGCCGTCGGCGGTGAGGTAGCCCTCCTCGGCCTGCATCAGGTGCAGCAGCGGCAGCAGCGCCGACCGCGAGCTGCGGGTAGCGCCCGATGATCCGCGCGGCGTCCGGTTCCAGCCGGTCGCGCACCTCCTGCGACAGCGCCATTACCTGTCCTCGCCTCCCATTTGATGGGAGGCATCGATGCGGGCCTGCAGCTGACTGCTCACCGGTCCACGCCTCCCATTACCGGGTCGATGCTGGCCACCGCCGCGATCACGTCGGCAACCAGGCCGCCCTCCGCCAGGGCGGAGACGGCCTGCAAGTTGGTGAACGACGGGTCGCGGAAATGGGCCCGGTACGGGCGGGTTCCGCCGTCGCTGACCGCATGGCAGCCCAGCTCGCCACGAGGCGACTCGACCGCCGCGTAGACCTGCCCGGACGGCACCCGGAAGCCCTCGGTGACCAGCTTGAAGTGGTGGATCAGGGCCTCCATCGACTGGCCCATGATGTGCGCGATGTGATCCGGCGAGTTGCCCAGGCCGTCCGCGCCCAGGGCCAGCCGGGCCGGCCAGCCGATCTTCTTGTCCGCGATCATCACCGGGCCGGGCGTGGCCGGCCAGCCGGTCGACGGCCTGCTCGATGATCTGCAGCGACTCGTCGCACTCGTCGATGCGGACCAGGTACCGGCCGTAGGCATCGCAGCTGTCCTCGGTCGGCACGTCGAACTCGTACGTCTCGTAGCCGCAGTACGGCTGGCTCTTGCGCAGGTCCCAGGGCAGCCCCGTGCCGCGCAGCAGCGGGCCGGTCACGCCCAGGGCCATGCAGCCGGCCAGGTCCAGGTAGGCCACGTTCTTCGTCCGGGCCAGGTAGAGCGGGTTGGCGTCCAGCAGCGAGCGCAGCTCAATGAGCTGGTGCGGCATCCGGGCCAGGAACTCGCGGATGGCGTCGAGCGCCCCCTGGGGCAGGTCCTGCGATACCCCGCCCGGGCGGACATAGGCGTGGTTCATCCGCAGCCCGGTGATCATCTCGAACAGGTCGAGGATCCGTTCCCGCTCGCGCACCGCGTACAGGAACACGGTGGTGGCGCCGAGTTCCAGTCCGAACGTGCCGATCGCGGTCATGTGCGAGGCGATCCGGTTCAGCTCCATCATCAGGACCCGGAGCATGCTGGCCCGCTCGGGTATGCCCGCCTCCACCCCGAGCAGCTTCTCGACCGCGAGGCAGTAACTGGTTTCGTTGAAGAACGGCGAGAGGTAGTCCGCCCGGGTGCAGAACGTCACGCCCTGGGTCCAGGTCCGGAACTCCATGCTCTTCTCGATGCCGGTGTGCAGGTACCCGATGACCGGCCGCAGTTCGGTCACCGTCTCCCCGTCCAGGGTCAGCACCAGCCGCAGCACGCCGTGCGTGGACGGGTGCTGCGGTCCCATGTTGACGATGAGGTGCTCGGTGTCGGCGCTCGCCGGCCTCCTGGGCGGCCCGGACCACCTCGTCCCAGTCCTCGCCGCCGACGTCGTAGACCCGCCCCTCGGTCCCAGCGTCCGTGCTCACGTGTAAGACCTCCGCTCGTCGGGTGGCGGCACGTGGGCGCCGCGGTACTCGACCGGGATGCCGCCCAGCGGGTAGTCCTTCCGCTGGGGGTGGCCCTTCCAGTCATCGGGCATCTCGATCCGGGTCAGCCCGGGGTGCCCGTCGAAGACGATCCCGAAGAAGTCCCAGGTCTCGCGCTCGTGCCAGTTGCAGGTCGGGTAGACGCCGACCACCGACGGGATGTGCGGGTCAGCGTCCGGCGCGCTGACCTCCAGCCGCAGCCCGCGGTTGTGCGTGATCGACCGCAGGTGGTAGACGGCGTGCAGCTCCCGGCCGGCGTCGGCCGGGTAGTGCACCCCGGACACCCCGCTGCACAGTTCGAAGGCCAGCGTGGGCTCGTCGCGCAGCAGCTTCGCCACCTGCAGCAGGTACTCCCGCCGCACGTGCAGGGTGAGCTCCCCGCGGTCCACGATGACCCGCTCCACCGCGTCGCCGAAGCCGGTGCCGTCGCCCTCGAGCCGGTCGCCCAGCGCGTCGGCCACCTCGTCGAAGTACGAGCCGTAGGGCCGCGGCGAGGACGGCACCGGTGCCCGGCGCACCTGCAGGCCGCCGTAGCCCGAGGTGTCGCCGGTGGTCCCGGTGCCGAACATGCCGGTCCGGACGACCTGATCGCTCAGCCGCTGCCGGCCGGCCAGCGCAGCCGGGTCGGGCTCAGCCGGCCCGTCCGGGCCGGGGGGAGGCGTGGTGTCGCTCACTGGGCCGGCCGCCGCTCCGCTGGCGCGCCGAGCAGCGTCGGTCCGCGGCGCGAGGACCCGGCCAGGTCGACGGCGAGCGGCAGGCGGCGCAGCCGGGCTTCCTCCAGGTCGGCTACCTCCTGCTCCCGGTCCATCGCCCAGCTTCATGTTCTGGATCTTGTCGTGCAGCTTCAGGATGGCGTCCAGCAGCATCTCCGGGCGGGGCGGGCAGCCAGGCAGGTAGATGTCCACCGGCACGATGTGGTCCACGCCCTGCACGATCGCGTAGTTGTTGAACATGCCGCCGCTGGATGCGCACACGCCCATCGAGATGACCCACTTGGGCTCGGACATCTGGTCGTAAATCTGCCGCAGCACCGGCGCCATCTTCTGGCTGACCCGGCCGGCCACCACCATCAGGTCGGCCTGGCGCGGCGTGTTGGAGGCCCGTTCCATGCCGAACCGGGCCAGGTCGTGGCGCGGGCCGCCGGTCTGCATCAGCTCGATCGCGCAGCAGGCCAGCCCGAAGGTGGCCGGCCAGACGGAAACCCGGCGGGCGTACCCGGCCAGTTTCTCGACCGTGGTGAGCAGGACACCGCCCGGCAGCTTTTCCTCAAGTCCCATCGGCTAGTCCCAATCCAGACCGCCGCGCCGCCACACGTAGGCGTACGCGACCAGCACGGTGACAATGAACAGCACCATCTCGATCAGCCCGAACGCGCCCAGGGAGTCGAACGACACCGCCCAGGGGTAGAGGAACACGATCTCGATGTCGAACAGGATGAACAGCATCGCGGTCAGGTAGTACTTGACCGGGAACCGGCTGCCGGCCGGCTGCGGCGTCGGCTCGATCCCGCTTTCGTAGAAATCCAGCTTGGCCCGGTTCCACCGCTTGGGCCCGCTCAGCGAGCCCATGATGAGCGAGAAGATGGCGAAGAACGCGGCCAACCCGGCGAGAACCAGGATCGGGACGTACAAGACCAGCACGACATGCCTCCTTTCCGCTTCTCCTGACGGCGATCAGGGCCCGGCCCTAGGCCGCCGGCGTCATCTTAGACAGTGCGTGGATCACCCGGTCCGTCGCGTCACCACCCCGGGTTTCGGTGAGGTTGGCCAGCAGTTTCAGGGTGATCCGCATGAGCGCCGGGCGGGGCATCCCGTGCCGGGTCGCGAACTGCATGACCTTCGGGTTGCCGATCGCCTGAACGAACCTGCGCCCGAGAGTGTAGTAGCCACCGTAGGCGTCCTTCAGGGCTTGGGGATAGGCCTGCAGCACGCGCTCGGTGCCCAGCGGGCCGGGCCGGGCCAGTGCCTGGGCGATGACCGTCGCCGCCAGCTGGCCGGACTCGATCGCGTACGCGATGCCCTCGCCGTTGAACGGGTTCACCATCCCGCCCGCGTCCCCGACCAGCAGCACGCCGCGGGTGTAGTGCGGGGTGCGGTTGAAGCCCATCGGCAGCGCCGCCCCGTGGATCGGCTGGGTCCGGTTCTCCTCGACATAGCCCCACTCGGCGGGCATCCCGGCCAGCCACCGGCGTAGCAGGTCACGGTAGTCCACGTGGCCGAACGAGGCGGAGGTATTGAGCATGCCGAGCCCGACGTTGCTGGTGCCGTCGCCCATGCCGAAGATCCAGCCGTAGCCGGGCAGCAGCCGCTGGCCGTCCCACAGGTCCAGCCACGATTCGAGGTAGTCGTCGTCGTGCCGGGGGCTGGTGTAGTAGGTGCGCACCGCGACCCCGAGCGGCCGGTCATCGCGCCTGCTCAGCCCCATGGCCAGCGACAGCCGGGAGGAGTTCCCGTCCGCCGCCACCACGACGCGCGCGCGGTAGGTGCGCTCCGAGCCGCCTTCCTCGCGTGCGGTCACTCCCGCGATGCGGCCGGTGTCGTCCAGCACCGGGCCGGTCACGGTCATGCCCTCGATCAGCCGGGCGCCCGCCTTCTGCGCGGTGCGGGCCAGGATCTCGTCGAAGTCGAGCCGGCTGCGGACCAGGCCGTAACCCGGGTAGCTGGTCAGGTCGGGCCAGGGCAGCTTCCAGCCGGATGCCGCCGCCGATGATGCGCAGCCCCTTGTTCCGCACCCAGCCGTCCTGCTCGCCGACCGGCACGCCCATGTCGATGAGGGCCTTGACCGCCCGCGGGGTCAGCCCGTCACCGCACACCTTCTCGCGCGGGAAGATGGCCTTCTCCAGCAGCAGCACGTCCAGCCCGGCGCGGGCCAGGTAGCAGGCGGTCGCCGAGCCGGCCGGCCCGGCGCCGACCACGATGACGTCGGCGTCGCCGGCGGCGGGCGGAGCCGTCGGCGGCCCCGCCGCACCGGCTCGTGCCTGGGCGGCGGACTGGGGGATTTCGTGGGTCACAGAGCTTGTCCTGACTATCTTGTGAACCGCTTCACAAGGCTCTTTCCGAAGTCTAGACCTTTACATAACGGCCCGGCGAACCGGCCGGGTGACACCGGCGCCCCGCTCATCCGGGCCTGCGCGCGAGGTGCACGGCCACCACGCCCAGGCTCAGGTCCCGCCAGCGTACTGTCGACCAGCCGGCCGCGGCGATCCGCCGGGCCAGCTCCGGCTGGGCGGGCCAGTCCTTGATCGACTCGGCCAGGTACTCGTACGCGTCCGGGGCGCGGGTCAGCCTGCGTGCGACGGCCGGCAGCGCGGTGCCCAGGTACGCCTCGTAGGCGGTGTTCAGCCCGTGCCAGGGCAGGTGGCCGAACTCGCAGATGACCAGCCGGCCGCCGGGCCGGGTGACCCGCAGCATCTCGGCCAGGGCCGCATCCGGGTCGGTCACGTTGCGCAGCCCGAACGAGATCGTCACCGCGTCGAACGCCTGGCCGGCGAATGGCAGCGCCATCGCGTCGCCGGCCACGAACCAGACCGGCCCGCCCGGTGGCCGTGGCTGGCCAGGGCCGTTGGGGGGAAGAGGGCGCGCGGAGGTGCGGTCCCGCAGCCTGCGCGCGCCGACCTGGAGCATGCCGAGGGAGAAGTCGCAGGCCACGCAGTCGGCGCCGGCCGTGGTGAAGGTGAGCGAGGAGGTCCCGGTCCCGGCGGCGAGATCCAGCACCCGCTCACCCGGCCGGGCGTTCACCGCCCGGGCCACGATCCGGCGCCACCAGCGGTCCTGGCCCAGCGACAGCACGTCGTTGAGCAGGTCGTAGCGTTCCGCGACGGTGTCGAACATCGCGGAAACCTCGGCCGGCCGCTTGTCCAGGTGGGCGCGTGTCATGCGCTCAGCCTGGCACATCCGCCCCGCTGCCCCGGCCCCCCGCCCCGGCCGCGGCCGGGACAGCGGCCGGGGCGGGGGTCAGAGCAGGTCGGGGCGCTGCCACGGTTCGCCGAGCACGTGCTGGGCCAGGAACGCGTAGACGGTCTGGTACCAGACGCGCACGTTGCCCGGGGTGAGCACCCAGTGGTTCTCGTCCGGGAAGTACAGGAACCTGGCCCCGGCCAGCGGGGCGGGGCGGGCGGCCAGGTCCGACCAGAGCCGCAGCGCCTCGCCGACCGGCACCCGGTAGTCCTTGTCGCCGTGGATGACCAGCATCGGCGTGCTGATCGCGGCGGCGTGCCGGTGCGGCGAGTTCGCGGTGTACCGGTCCGGCTGCTGGCCCGGGTAGCCGAGCACGCGGCGCCAGGCCGCGGGGAGGTCCGTGGTGCCGAACATCTGGTCCAGCGCCCACAGGCTGGCGTGGCTCACGATGGCCCGGAACCGGGTGGTGTGCCCGGCGATCCAGTTCGCCATGTACCCGCCGAACGAGCCGCCCATGGCCGCGGTCCGGGCCGCGTCGATGTCGGGACGGGCCACGGCCGCGTCGGTGACCGTCATCAGGTCGGTGTACGGCAGGTCACCCCAGGCGCCGTGGCCGCGGGCGATGAACTTCTGCCCGTACCCGGTGGACAGCCCCGGGTCAGGCAGCAGCACGGCGTACCCGCGGGCCGCCATCAGCCACGGGTTCCACCGCCAGGACCAGGAGTTCCAGCTCGAATACGGGCCGCCGTGCACCCACAGCAGCAGCGGGGCGGGCTGGTCCGGGCCGGCCGCGGCCGGCAGCACCAGCCAGCCGCGGACCGGCGTGCCGTCGGCCGCCGCGGCCTCGATCTCGGTCAGCCGCCCGGGCAGGGCCGGGGCGGCGGCCAGGCCGGGCAGCCGCTCCGGTGGCCCCGGGCGGGCGGCGTCGATCCGGACCACGGCCGGCGGGCTGTCCACCGCCGAGCGCAGCGCGTACACCGACCGTCCGTCCGGTGCCGGGCACAGCCAGGAGTAGGCGCCGTCGTCGGTGGTGAGCCGGGTCAGCCCGGCCTCCGCCAGGCCGGCCGGGCCCGCGTCCCCGGCCGGGGCGCCCGGCACGGCGGCCCGGAACACCGGGCAGCGGCCGCGGTCGGCGGCGGTGACGAACACGCTGGTCCCGTCGGCCGACCAGGCCGCCTCCTCGGGCCACCGGTCGCAGCCGGGCAGCAGGTCGGCCGGGTCACCGCCGTCCAGCGGGACCACCACCACGGTCACCTCGGCGGGCTCGTGATATGTCTCGTGCCGCTCGGCCATGGCCAGCACCCGGGTGCCGTCGGGCGACACCCGGGGCGCGGAGAAGTCGGTGCCGGGGGCGGACAGCAGCACCCGGCGGGCCCCGGTGGCCGTGTCCAGGACGACGACCTCCTTGCGCAGGTCCCCGCGCCCGTCCGCGACGGACCAGCCGGTCACCGCGTGGCGGCCATCGGGGGTGAGCTCGAAGGAGTGCTCGTCGAGGGCGCGGCCCGGCTCGCGGGTCAGGTCGCGGGGCTGCTCCGCCTCTGCCCCGTCCCCCGTGGCCGTCACCAGCAGCCGCAGCTCGTCCGGCCCGAGGTCGTGGTCCCAGTACCGGACCAGCGGCGCGGAATGCAGGATGGCGGTCACCCCGGCGTCCGCCCGGGCCTGGCGCCGGTCCGCGTCCTCCGCCTGGCCGGCCGCCCCGGGCAGCAACGGCGCGGTGAACGCGGCCGCCGGGGCGGCGCAGGCGGTGGCCAGCCGCTGATCCCGCCCGGCGCCGACCGGAGCAGGTACGGTTCACCGCCCGCCGCGGGAAGCAGCCACAGCGCCCGCTTCCCGGGCGCGGCGGCCGGGGCCGCCGGGCCGCCCGGGACCGCGGACCTCGCCGGCCCGGTTCCCGGGGCCGCGGCGCCCCCGCACCCGGCGCCGCTCCGGCGGGGCCGCTCCAGGCGGGGCCGCTCCAGGCGGGGCCGCTCCAGGCACCGCCGCACCGGGCGGGGCCGACCGGGAGGACAGGAAGAGCAGCCCGCCGTCGGGCAGGAAGGCCGGGCTGTCCTCGCCCTCCGCGGACCGGGTCAGCCGGATCGCGGGCCGCGGGCCGCCCGGCCCGGGCGTGGTGTCCAGCCGCCAGATGCTCGGCTTGAACGTGCGCCGGTCCGGGCTGAGCGCGGACATGGACACGGCCAGCCAGGTGCCGTCCGGGGCCAGCCGCAGCCCGGTCAGCCGGGGCAGCGCCAGGTACTGGTCGAGATCATCGAAGGGTGTCAGCAATACTCCGCCTCCGCGGCCGTGGTGGGCCCCCCCACGATGAAAGTGCCAGTCAGCGCCCTTCGGTGATCATGCCCGCGCCGACGGTGGCGTTGGTCGCCTCGTCGATCAGGATGAGGCCGCCGGTCTGCCGGTTCCGGCTGTACGGGTCGCAGAACAGCGGCTGGGTCAGCCGCAGCGTGACCCGGCCCACCTCGTTCAGCCCGAGGCTGCGCGCGGCCTCGTCCCGGTGCAGGGTGTTCACGTCCAGCCGGTAGTGCAGGTCGCGGACGATGGCCTTGACCGTCCGCGAGGTGTGCTTGACCACCAGCCGGTCCCGGACGGCCAGCGGCCGGGCCTCCGACATCCAGCACACCATGACCTCCACGTCCTGGGTGACCAGCGGCTGGTTGTGCGGCCGGCAGATCAGGTCGCCCCGGGAGATGTCCAGGTCGTCCTCGAGCACCAGGGTCACCGACATGGGCGGGTAGGCCTCGGGGACCGGGCCGCGCGCGGTGTCGATCCGGCTGATCCGGGTGGTCAGCCCGGACGGCAGGTGCATCACCTCGTCGCCGGGCTTGAGGATGCCGCCGGCCACCTGGCCGGCGTACCCGCGGTAGTCGTGCAGCTCCGGGTCGGTGGCCTGGTGCGGGCGGATCACGTACTGCACCGGGAACCGCACGTCGATCAGGTTGCGGTCCGAGGCGATGTGCACGTGCTCCAGGTGATGCAGCAGCGAGGGCCCGTCGTACCAGGGCATCTTCTCCGACCGCTGCACCACGTTGTCCCCGTGCAGCGCGGAGATCGGGATGAAGCTCAGGTCGCCGATCTCCAGCTTGGTGGCGAACGCGGCGAACTCCTCGCTGATCCGGTCGAAGACGCCCTGGTCGTAGCCGACCAGGTCCATCTTGTTCACCGCCAGCACCAGGTGCGGCACCCGCAGCAGGGTGGTCAGGAAGGCGTGCCGCCGGCTCTGCTCGGTCAGCCCGTTGCGCGCGTCCACCAGCACGATGGCCAGGTCGGCGGTGGACGCGCCGGTGACCATGTTGCGGGTGTACTGGATGTGCCCGGGGGTGTCGGCGATGATGAACTTGCGCCGCGGGGTGGCGAAGTAGCGGTAGGCCACGTCGATCGTGATGCCCTGCTCCCGCTCGGCGCGCAGCCCGTCGGTGAGCAGCGCCAGGTTGGTGTAGTCCTCGCCGCGCGCCTTGCTGGTCCGCTCCACGGCGGCCAGCTGGTCCTCGAAGATGGCCTTCGAGTCGAACAGCAGCCGCCCGATCAGGGTGCTCTTGCCGTCATCCACCGAGCCGGCCGTGGCCAGCCGCAGAATGTCCATCTGCCTGCTCCCGTCCGGGGAGATGACGTCATCGATCGTGGCCGTCATTTAGAAGTACCCCTCCCGCTTGCGGTCTTCCATGGCCGCCTCGCTGGCCCGGTCGTCCGCGCGGGTCGCGCCGCGCTCGGTGACCCTGGTCGCCGCGACCTCGGCGATCACGTCGGACACCGTCGTCGCGGTGGACTCGACCGCGCCGGTGCAGGTCATGTCGCCGACGGTGCGGTACCGCACGGTGGTCTCGAAGACCGGCTCGTCCTCGCCCCGCTGGGTGACCTCGCTGTCGGCGAGCAGCATGCCGTCCCGCTCGAACACCCGGCGCTGGTGCGCGTAGTAGATGGACGGGATCTCCAGCTTCTCCCGGGAGATGTACTGCCACACGTCCAGCTCGGTCCAGTTGGACAGCGGGAACACCCGGATGTGCTCGCCCATCCGGATCCGGGTGTTGTAGATGTTCCACAGCTCGGGCCGCTGGTTCTTCGGGTCCCACTGGCCGAACTCGTCCCGGAACGAGAACACCCGCTCCTTGGCCCGGGCCTTCTCCTCATCCCGGCGGCCGCCGCCGAACACGGCGTCGAAGCGGTGCTCCTCGATCGCGTCCAGCAGGGTGATGGTCTGCAGCCGGTTCCGGCTGGCCCGCCGGCCGGTCTCCTCGGTCACCCGCCCGGCGTCGATGGAGTCCTGGACCGAGGCGACCACCAGCTGCACCCCGGCCTCGGCGACCCGGCGGTCCCGGTACTCGATCACCTCGGGGAAGTTGTGCCCGGTGTCCACGTGCATGACCGGGAACGGGATCCGGGCGGGCGAGAATGCCCGCTCGGCCAGGGCGAGCATCACGATCGAGTCCTTGCCGCCGGAGAACAGCAGCACCGGCCGCTCGAATTCGGCGGCGACCTCACGCATCACGTGGATCGACTCCGCCTCCAGGACTTCGAGCTGGGATAGCGAATAGTCAGAGCGCGTCACGGCCATCAAGCAGACTCCGGATCGTCGGGGCACGGATGCAGGCTCACCCGGCGGGCTTCGCCTGCAGGCAGCTACTGGGCAGCGCGGCAGCCGGCGGCGCGCAGGCCCTCCAGCAGCGTGCCGGCGAGACCCTCCGGGCAGATAAGGATATCCGGCAGCCAGGGGTCCGCCTGGTTGTACGCGAGCGGGGAGCCGTCCAGCCGGGAAGCGTGCAGGCCGGCGGCCATCGCGACGGCGACCGGGGCCGCCGAATCCCACTCGTACTGGCCGCCGCTGTGCAGGTAGGCATCGGCCTCCCCGCTGATGACCGCGGCGGCCTTGGCTCCCGCCGAGCCGAGCGGGATCAGTTCCAGCGGCACGCGGGTGGCCAGCGGGGTGAGGAACGCGGGCGGCCGGGTCCGGCTGACCACCACCCGCACCGGGGCACCCGGCGCGGGCGGGGCGGCGCCGCGGGCGGCTCGGCGGTGCTGAGCACCCGGCCCTGGGCGGGCAGCGCCACCGCGCCGGCCGTCAGCGTCGCCGCGCTCCCACAGGGCCACGTGCACGGCCCAGTCGGTGCGGCCCGGCTCGCCGAACTCCCGGGTGCCGTCCAGCGGGTCCACGATCCACACCCGGCTGGCCTCCAGCCGGGCCGGGTCGTCGCGCCCCTCCTCGGACAGCACCGCGTCGGCCGGGCGCAGCGCGGCCAGCCGGGCGGCGAGCAACTCGTGCGAGCGCCGGTCCCCCGCCTTGCGCAGCGCGTCCGGGTCGCCGCCCCCGGCGCGCAGCGCGAGCAGCAGTTCCCCGGCCTCGGCGGCCAGGTCGGCGGCCAGGCGGTCATCGTCGGTCGTCATCAGGCAGGCGCCCCTCCTCCGGCGGGGGCGCCGGCCTTCACAGGCTAGTAGGCTCCGTGCCCGCGGATCACCGCAGACCAGGTTTTCCACAGAATCTGCAGGTCGAGCGCGAGCGACCAGTTCTCTACATAACGCAGGTCCAGCCGTACTGCCTCGTCCCAGGGCAGATCGGACCGCCCGTTGACCTGCCAGAGGCCGGTGATCCCCGGCTTCACCACCAGGCGGCGGCGCATGCTGTCGCCGTACTGGGCCGCCTCGGCGGGCAGCGCGGGCCGCGGGCCCACCAGGGACATGTCCCCGACCAGCACGTTGAACAGCTGGGGCAGCTCGTCGAGGGAGTAGCGGCGCAGCCAGCTGCCGGCCGTGGTGACCCGCGGGTCCCGGCGCATCTTGAACAGCGCGCCGGACCCCTCGTTCAGCGCGGCCAGCTCGTCCTTGCGCTGCTCCGCGTCCACCACCATGGTGCGGAACTTCCACACCGAGAACGTGTGGCCGTCCTTGCCGACCCGGGTCTGCCGGAAGAACACCGGCCCGTGGTCGCCCAGCTTGACCGCCAGCATGACCACCGCGAACAGGGGGGTGAGCAGCATCAGCGCGGTGAGCGCGACCGCCTTGTCGAACACGGTCTTGAGCACCTGCTTGCCGCCGTCCAGCTGCGGGTGGTCCACGTGCAGCAGGGTCAGCCCGGCGACCGGGCGGATGGTGGTGCGCGGGCCGGCCACATCCAGCAGGGCCGGCGCGACGCACATGTCGGTGCCGGTCTTCTCCAGGTCCCAGGCCAGCTGGCGGAGCCGGATGCCGTTCATCTCCGGGCAGGCCAGCACGGCGACGGTGTCGGCGCCGAGGTGGCCGACCGTGGCGGTGACGTTGCTCAGCCCGCCGTAGACCGGCACGCCGGCGATCTCGTGCAGCATGGTCCCGCCGGCCAGGCACGCACCGACCACCGACAGGCCGTGGTAGGTGCCCCGGCGCAGCTCGCCGACCAGGTCGGCGACGGCCGGGGCGTGGCCGACGGCCACGACCTTGCGCATGCAGGCGCCGCGGCTGCGCAGCCGGTGCAGCCGGCGCCGGAGCCGGTGCCGGACGACGAGGTCGAACAGGGTGACCGCGGGCAGCGCGATGACCACGTAGCCGCGGGCGGTGTCGAACTTGACCGCGTAGGAGGCGATGGCGATCACGGCGGTCAGCGCCACCGCGGCGTTGATCACCCGGCGGAACTCATCGGAGCCGACCCCGATGAAGCGCGGGTCGTAGCCCCCGGCTATCCCCAGCGACGCGACCCACAGCACCGGCAGCAGCCCGGTGAACGCGAGGTACATGGCCGGCCGGTAGTTGGTCGTGTCGAAGCGGAGCTGGTAGGCGACTGCGCCCGCGGCGAGCGCGCACAGGATGTCGGCCAGGGCCACCTTGCGGAGGTATGCGCTGGTCCAGGCAGCGGGATTCGCCGCAGCCAGCCGCGTCTGGGCCCGTCGTGCGCCCGAAACGGCCGTGCTTCCAGAAGACACCCGTCCCCACCGTCCCTCATGTTCCGCCCCGCCCTCACCCCCGGGCACATACGGAAGACGCCCCACTAAACCGGAAGGTTGACCGCTACTTCACCACGGAGCCAGGAATATCACGACAGACACGCTTTGGTATCGAACTCGCCACAGTGCTGGCCTGGGGGACGACCCCCGGACCCCCGGCGCATCCGCCAGCTCGGAGGCAGGACCGCACTAATCCCGGCTGCTCTCGTCGCGGAGCCAGGTGGTGTACTCGCGGCGGCGGACCTCGCGCGCGGCCCGGCGGCGCGCCAGCACCGCGACGGCCAGGAACAACGCCACCCGCGGCGCGAGCATCGGGTCGGCACGGACCATGGCGAGCAGGTCCCGCGGCCGGGTCCGGGCGGTCGAGGCGGGCGCGCCGTCGGCCTGCTCCACCTGGGTCACCCCCATGGTGGCGCGCACCCGGCGGCGGAGCAGGTCGCGCAGCGTCCGCGGGGTGTGCACCACGACCCGCGCGCCGGGCACGATGACCCGCTCGCCGGGCCCGAACGCCAGGGACGCCACCAGGTCGTCGGCGAGCAGCGGCGGCAGGCTGGCCACCCGGGCGTACCCGGCCTCGCTCAGCCCGATGACGCCCCGGCCGAACAGCCCGGCCGCCACCTCGGGCAGCCGGGACCAGACGTCGTAGTACCAGCGCACCGGCCAGGGCCGCCCGGCCAGGTCGAGCGCCCGCTCCGGGCCGCAGGCCAGCGCGCCCGGCCGGGCCAGCGCGGCGGCCAGGGCCCGGATGTCGGCCGCGCCCAGTTCCACGTCCGCGTCCACGTAGATCCGGGGGAAGTCCTTGGCCGCCTCGTCCCCGGCCTGCAGCGCCTGCCGCTTGGACGGGACCGGGATGGCGACCACCCGGACACCGGGCCCGAACGACGCGGCCACCTCGGCCGTATCATCGGTGCAGCCATTGGCCACCACGATGACATCCAGCTCGTCGCCGGCGGCCCCGGCCTCCCCGCCGCCGGGCGGCACCAGCCGCCCGAGCAGCCGCCCGATCACCCGGGCCTCGTTGTGCGCTGGCACGATGACGGTCACCACAACGGGCAAGTATGCACGGCCTGGCCTGGTACGTCAGGACATGTGGCGTCCCGGCCGTTCCGGCCGGGCCATCGTGAAGGAGTCTGCAGTGGACACTGCGCGCATCCTGCCCTCGGCGGACGTTGACGAGGCGGCCTCGCTCGGGCCGGGCACCACCGTCTGGCACCTGGCCCAGGTCCGCGAGGGCGCCCGGCTGGGCCGCGACTGCATCATCGGCCGCGGCGCCTACGTCGGGCCCGGCGTGGTCATCGGGGACCGCGTCAAGCTGCAGAACTACGCGCTGGTCTATGAGCCCGCCCGGCTGGAGGACGGCGTGTTCATCGGCCCGGCGGTGGTGCTCACCAACGACATGTACCCGCGCTCCACCGACCCCGACGGGAAGGTGAAGCGGCCCGACGACTGGGACGCGCTCGGCGTCGTCGTCCGGGAGGGCGCCGCGCTCGGCGCGCGCAGCGTGGTGGTGGCCGGCTGCCAGATCGGCCGGTGGGCCCTGGTCGCGGCGGGCGCCGTGGTCACCCGGGACGTGCCGGACTTCGCCCTGGTGGCCGGGGTGCCGGCCCGCCGGATCGGCTGGGTCGGGCGGGCTGGCCGGCCGCTGGCCGCCGCCGGGGACGGCCGGTGGCGCTGCCCGCAGACCGGCGAGGAGTACGCCGAGGCCGACGGGCGGCTGACCGCACCGTCCGCGGCCGGGTAGCCCCCGGCAAAGCTGCTGATTACCGGGCAGAGGCCTGCCATCTGCGGCAAAGTGTGCGGTGGGTGTCATCCCGGCCGCCGGGCCGCGCGTCCAGTTAGTGACCAGCCGGGCCGCGGGGTCCGGCATGCGCCGTCTGGAGCGCAGGCGCCCGCCTTCGGGGCGCCCCCAGCAATGGATCAACCGGGGAGGATGAAGCATGCCGCCTATCGGGCTGGCAGTGATCGGCGCGGGGTACTGGGGACCGAACCTGGTACGGGCCGCCCGGGTGACGCCGGCGTTCCGGCTGCAGTGGCTGTGCGACCGGGACCTGGGCCGGGCCCAGGCGGCGCTGGACGCGTACACGCCGGTCCAGGCCACGGCCAGCTACGAGCAGGTGCTGGCCGATCCCGAGGTCGGCGCGGTGGCCATCGCCACCCCCGCGGCCACCCACTTCGACCTGGTCCGGGCCGCCCTGGAGGCAGGCAAGCACGTCCTGGTGGAGAAGCCGCTGACCGCGACGGTGGACGAGGGGGCCAAGCTGGCCGACCTGGCCCGCCGGACCGGGCTGGTGCTGATGTGCGACCACACCTACTGCTACACGCCGGTGGTGCGGCGGATCCGCGAGCTGATCACCTCCGGCGAGATCGGCGACGTGCAGTTCGTGGACTCGGTCCGGGTCAACCTGGGGCTGATCCAGCCGGACGTGGACGTGCTCTGGGATCTCGCCCCGCACGACCTGTCCATCCTGGACTTCGTGCTGCCTGAGGGCGTGGTGCCGGTGGCGGTGGCCGCGCACACCGCGGACCCGGTCGGCACCGGCAAGGCCTGCCTGGCCTACCTGTCCCTGTGGCTGTCGAACGGCGTGCTGGCCCACGTGAACGTGAACTGGCTGAGCCCGATGAAGATCAGGACCACCGTCATCGGCGGCACCCGGCGGACCATCGTGTGGGACGACATGAACCCGCCGGCCCGGCTGATGGTCCACGACCGCGGGGTGGACCGGCTGCCCGCGGACACCGTCGGGCCGGATGAACGGCGGCAGACCCTCATCTCCTACCGGACCGGCGACATCAGCGTGCCGGCCCTGCCGGAGAAGGAGGCGCTGCACTCGGTGATGGCCGAGTTCGGCAGCGCGATCAGCGAGGGCCGCGCCCCGCTCACCGACGGCTACGCCGGGCTGCGGGTGCTGGCCGTGCTCGAGGCGGCCTCGCGCAGCGCGGAGTCCGGGGGCGCCCGGGTGGATGTCGCCATGCCAGCAGCCTTGGAGGGAAGCAGATGATCGCAGGGCAGCGGTGCCTGGTCACCGGTGGAGCGGGCACCATCGGCTCGACCATCGTGGACCAGCTCGTCGCGGCGGACGCCGCCGAGGTGGTCGTGCTGGACAACCTGGTCCGGGGCCGCCGGGAGAACCTCGCGGCCGCCCTGGCCGCCGGGAACGTCCGCCTGGTCGAGGGGGACATCCGGGACCGCGGCCTGGTCACCTCGGTGATGGCCGGCATGGACCTGGTGTTCCACCAGGCGGCGATCCGGATCACGCAGTGCGCCACCGAGCCGCGCCTCGCCCTGGAGGTGCTGGTGGACGGCACCTACGAGGTGGTCGAGGCGGCCGCCGACGCCGGGGTGCGCAAGGTGGTCGCCGCGTCGTCCGCGTCGGTGTACGGGCTGGCCGAGGAGTTCCCGACCACGGAGCAGCACCATCCCTACGACAACGACACCCTCTACGGGGCGGCCAAGACCTTCAACGAGGGCCTGCTGCGCAGCTTCCGGGCCATGCGCGGGCTGGACTACGTGGCGCTGCGCTACTTCAACGTGTACGGCCCGCGGATGGACATCCACGGCCTCTACACCGAGGTGCTGATCCGCTGGATGGAGCGGATCGAGGCCGGCCAGCCGCCGCTCATCCTCGGCGACGGCACGCAGACCATGGACTTCGTCTTCACCGAGGACATCGCCCGGGCGAACCTGCTCGCCGCGGCCAGCGACGCCTCCGGCGAGGTGTTCAACATCGGCAGCCAGACCGAGACCAGCCTGACCGAGCTGGCCCGGCTGCTGATCCAGGTGATGGGCGCGGACCTGGACCTGGAGTTCGGGCCGCCGCGCAGCGTCAACGGGGTGACCCGGCGGCTGGCCGACGTGTCCGCGGCCGCGGAGCGGCTCGGCTGGAAGGCCGAGGTCAGCCTGGAAGAGGGGCTGCGGCGGCTGGTCGGCTGGTGGCGCGAGCAGCGGGCGGCGGGGACCGCGCCGTGACCATCCCGGTGATGCGGCCCTGGCTCGGCCAGGAAGAGGCCGACGCCGCGGCCGCGGCGGTGGCCTCCGGCTGGGTGGCGCAGGGCCCCCGGGTGGCCGAGTTCGAGGCCGCGTTCGCGGAACACCTCGGCGGCGGCCACGCGGTGGCGGTGTCCTCCTGCACCACCGCGCTGCACCTGGCGCTCATCGTGGCCGGGATCGGCCCGGGCGACGAGGTGATCGTGCCGTCGCTGTCGTTCATCGCGACCGCCAACGCGGTGCGCTACGTGGGTGCCAGCCCGGTCTTCGCCGACGTGGACGCCGCCACCCAGAACCTGACCCCGGACACCATCGCGCCGTGCCTGACCGGGCGGACCCGGGCGGTGATCGCCGTGGACCAGGGTGGCGTGCCCGCCGATGTGGACGCGATCCGCGCCCTGTGCGACCCGCGGGACGTCGCGGTGATCGAGGACGCCGCGTGCGCGGCCGGCTCGGTGTACCGCGGCCGCCCGGCCGGGGCCGGCGCCTTCCTGGCCGCTTACTCCTTCCACCCGCGCAAGCTGCTGACCACCGGGGAAGGCGGCATGGTGGTCACCGGTGACGCCGAGCCTCGCCGCCCGGCTGCGCCGGCTCCGGGAACACGGCATGAACGTGAGCGCGGCGGAGCGGCACGCCAGCCAGCAGCCGGTGCTCGAGCGGTACCTGGAGGTCGGCTACAACTACCGGATGACCGACGTGCAGGCGGCCATCGGCCTGGTGCAGCTGGGCAAGCTGGGCACGATGGTGGCCCGGCGGCGTGAGCTCGCCGCCCGGTACGCCGCGCTGCTGGCCGGCCTTCCCGGGCCTGCGGATGGCCGCCGACCCGCCCTACGGGCAGACCAACTACCAGTCGTTCTGGGTCCTGCTGCCGGAGGATTTCCCGGCCGGCCGGGACGAACTGCTCCGGCTGCTGGCCGACGCGGGCGTGTCGGCCCGCCGCGGCATCATGGCCGCGCACACCGAGCCGGCCTACGCGGGCTACCCGCACCGGCCGCTGCCGGTCACCGAGCGGCTCACCGCGGACTCGCTCATCCTGCCGCTGTTCCACCAGCTCACCGAGGAGGAGCAGGACCTCGTCGTGTCGGTGATCCGGGCCGCCGCCGGGCTGGCCGAGCCCGCAGCGCGGGCATGACGGCAACCGGCCTCCCCCGAGCCGCCGCCCAGCCAGGTCCGGCGGCCCCGGCCGCCCCGCCCGGTCCGGCGGGCCCGGCCGCCGCACCGGGCCTCGACGGCCGGCGCCTGGTCCGGCTGATGCGCGCCGCCGTGGACCGGTGCGAGCTGGACCTGTCCGGGCTGACCGTGCTGACCGAGGCGGCCACCGGCGCGTATGCCGTCACCCCGGTGCTGGCCGCGCTGGCCGGGGCCGAGGTGGTCGCGCTGGCCGCGGCGACCAGCTACGCCAGCCGCGGCCGAGCTGGCCGCGGGCACCACCGGGCTGGCCCGGCTGGCCGGGGTGGCGGCCCGGATCGAGCTGGCCGGCGCCGCGGCCCCGGAACTCGTCGGGGCGGCGGACATCATCACCAACAGCGGCCAGGTACGTCCCATCGACGCCCGGATGGTCGGCTGGATGAAGCCGTCGGCGGTGATCCCGCTCATGTACGAGAGCTGGGAGTACCGGGGCACCGACGTCGACCTGGACGCCTGCCGCGCCCGCGGCATCCCGGTGGCCGGGACCAGCGAGACGCACCCGGCGGTGGACGTCTTCTCCTTCCTGGGCGCGATGGCGGTGAAGGAACTGCACGACGCCGGGGTGGCGGTCTGCCACAGCCGCGTCGTGGTGCTCTGCGACAACTCGTTCGCGCCGTTCATCACCGGCTACCTGGAGCGGGCCGGCGCCGAGGTCGTGGGTGCGGCCCGGCTGGAGCAGGCGCTGCTCACCCCGCAGCCCGACGCCGTCCTGCTCGCCCTGCGGCCGCGGGACCAGGTGGCCTGCACGGCCGCCGACGCCGCGCTGCTGGCGCAGGCCGCTCCGGGCACCATCCTGGTCCAGTACTGGGGCGACGCCGACCGGGATGCGCTCGCCGCCGAGGGCGTGCCCGCCTGGCCGCCCGCGGCGCCGCGGGCCGGCCACATGGGCGTGCTCCCGTCGGCCCTCGGCCCCGAACCCGTGGTCCGGCTGCAGGCCGGCGGGCTCAAGGTCGGGGAACTGCTGGCCCGCGGGCTGGACGCGGCCGGCCCGGGCGACCGGGCGCTGGTCCAGCTGCTCTGACCGCGGCCCGCTGGCCCCGGCCGCCCCGTTCCTGCCCCGGTTATAAGTCGACCCCGAAGGTCTCGAAGCTGTCCCGCGCGGTGGGCCGGGCCGGGTTGCCCACGTAGACCTGGCGCGGCTTGGTGTCCCGCAGCACGATCGCGCCCGCCCCGATGATGCAATCGTCAGCGATCGACAGGCAGTCCGTGATGCAGCTCTTGGCGCCGACGAACGTGCCGCGGCCCACCGAGACGTAGCCGCAGATGGCGGCGTGCGGGCCGATGGTGCAGTCATCCGCGACCACGGAGCTGTGGCCGACGCAGACCCCGCACCCGATGAAGACGTTGTCCCCGATCCGGGTATGGATTTCCAGCGCGGCGTTCTCCTGGACGAACACGTTCTCGCCCACCTCGACACCGGGCAGCGCGAAGGCGTGACTGCTGATGTAGGAGACGCAGCGGTACCCCGCCGCCTTCACCTCGCCGTACAGCCGGCGGCGGACCCGGCCGAGCTGGGTGCCCGAGACGGCCACGAAGGCCCGGTACTCCTGCGGGGGGTAGGCCCGGGCCAGCTCGTGCAGCGGCACCGACGGCAGGCCACGGAACGTCCCCGACTCGATGAACGGCGCTTCGGCGCTGAACGCCACCACCTCGTGCGGCGAGTCGTAGTCGAAGTACTCATGGGCGGTTGCGCCCCATTCGCCGGTACCCACGATGACCAGGCGTTCACCGTCCGTACTGGCCTGCAGCGCGTGCTGAGCCCGTGTCGCTCCATGCCCCATGGCCCGACCGTATGCGATGCAAGATCGCCCGGCAGGTCGCTATACGGAACATTTAACCCAGGTTGTCGGCTAGGCCGGCTGGCCCGTCTGGACCCCGAACACGTCGAAGCTGTCCCGTCCGGTGGGACGGGCCGGGTTGCCGACGTACACCTGGCGGGGCTTGGTGTCCCGCAGCAGCACCGCCCCCGCGCCGACGACGCAGTCCTCGCCCACGGTGACCCCGCCGATGATGCAGCTGCCGGCACCCAGGAAACAGCCACGGCCCACCCGGGCCCAGCCGCAGACCGTGGCGTTCGGCCCGGACCAGCAATCATCCTCGATCACCGTGCTGTGCCCCACGCACGTCCCGCAGCCGAGAAAGACGTTGTCGCCCACCCGGACCCGGAACTCCAGGGTGGCTTTCTCGAACACGAAAACGTTCTGCCCGATCTCGGCCGAGGCAAGCACAAAGGCGTCAGTACTGACATAAGAAACGCAATCGAACCCGGCGGCCTGCACCGTGTTGTAAAGCCGCCGCCGCAGCCGGCTGAGCTGCGTCAGCGAAACCGCCACGAATGCCTTGTATTCGGACGGCGGATACTCCGCCGCGAGCTGGTCGAGGGGTACCACGGGCAGGCCGCAGTAGCTTCCATCCTCGGCATACGGCGCCTCGGCACTAAACGCGACCACCTCATACGGCGAGTCACGATGGAAATACTCCAGCGCCATCGCCGCCCACTCACCGGTGCCGACGATCACGATGCGCTGCCCCGCGGACTGCTCCTGAAGAGGGTGCCGCTTTCCCCTAATGTTCCCCATTGATAGATGATAAAGCCAACGTTCAGGGAATACTCAGGATTATGCGGAACCTTTATCCCCGCTAAACCCTCGGAGCAGCACCCGCGGGAGCGCGGCGAACGGCCATGGCGCGGGCCGCCGTGGCCGCGGGCCGGGCCCTGGCGGCCAGCATTCCCTGCCAGTGCCCGGCGCGCCGGGCGGCTCCCGCGGCCAGCCCGGGGACGGCCCACGCCGTCACCGGCCTGATGCCGTGCAGCGCACTGGCCGACCACAGTTCCGCGCCGTCCAGGTCCCCGGGGCGGCAGGCCTCGAACCGGACCGGCGTCCCGGTCTCGGCCGCGATGTCCAGCAGCAGCCGACGGGTGACGCTGGGCAGCACGGGCAGGGTCAGCGGCGGAGCGCACAGCACATCACCGCGCCACCACAGCAGTGCCGACAGGGCCCCCTCCAGCACCAGGCCGTCCGCGGACACCAGCAGCACCTCGCCGGCGCCGGCCGGCTGGGCCTGCTGCCGCAGTGCCGCCAGCATGACCAGGTCCGGGCCCTTGACGGCCGGATCCCGGCGCGGGTCCGGGCCGGCGACCCGGCCCAGCACCACCCCATCCGAGGGCGGCGGGGCCGGCCGCAGCCGCAGCCGGAACCCGTGGCCCGCCTCGAACTCCACCCGCGGGAACCAGCGCCCGTCCCGCGGCAGCACCGCCGCGGCGGCGAGGAGGAACTCCATGGTGTCCGGGACGGGAACGCCGTGCCGCCGCTGGCAGGACCCGGCGAACCGCTCGGCGTGGTAGTCCAGGCCGCGTACCATCCCGCCGCTGACCAGCCAGGAATCCGCCACGTCCAGGGCGGCCGCGGGGCCGGCCGCGGGCTCCAGCCGGCGGCCCGCCGCGGACCAGCCCAGCAGCACCTCCTGCGGGGCGGCGGGCGGCCGGGCGTCAGCCAACGTTCTTGCCGGTCATCGTGGCCTGGCCGACCCGGGGGCCGTCGAGTGCCCGCAACGGCGCCATCGCCTTCAGCAGCATCTCGTCGAACTCCGCGTGCGGGTCGGAATCGAGCACGATGGCCCCGCCCGCGCCGACGGTGAGCTCGTCCCGCCAGCGCACCGCGGTCCGGATGACGATGGACAGGTCGACGGTGCCGGTGAACCCGATGTAGCCGAGCGCGCCGGAGTAGACGCCCCGCGCCTCGGTCTCCATCGAGTCGATGATCTCCAGGGTGCGCAGCTTCGGCGCGCCGGTCATCGAGCCGCCGGGGAAGCAGGCCCGCACGCACTGCAGCGCGCTGACCCCCGCACGGAGCCGGCCGCGGATGGTGGACACCAGCTGGTGCACGGTGGCGTAGGACTCGGTGGCCATCAGCCGGGAGACCTCCACGCTGCCGATCTCGCACACCCGGCCGAGGTCGTTCCGCAGCAGGTCCACGATCATCAGGTTCTCGGCGCGGGTCTTGTTGTCGAACAGCGACTGCCGCATGGTCTCGTCCAGGGCCGGGTCCGCGCTGCGCGGCGCCGTGCCCTTGATCGGCTTCGTCTCGACCACCCGGTCCGCGCCGACCTGGAGGAACCGCTCCGGCGAGGAGCTGAACACGGTCAGCTCGCCGATCCGCAGCAGGGCCGAGTAGGGCGCCGGGTTGAGCCGCCGCAGCCGCCGGTAGAACTCCAGGTCGTCCTCGGGGGCCGCGGTGCGCAGGTTGTTCGTCAGGCAGATCTCGTAGCTCTCACCGGCGTGCAGCTGCCGCTTGCACTCGGCGATGTCGGCCAGGTACTGCTCGCGGGGCCGGACCAGCAGCGCCGCGGCGTCCAGGCTGCCCGGCCGGACCGGTACCTCCTCCTCGGGGGCGGGCCCAGGCAGCCGGTCCAGCGCCGCCGAGGTCTCGTCGAGCCAGGACCGCGCCGCGGCGTCCTCATCATGCCCGGCCACCGCGACCAGGTAGGTGTGCCCGGCCAGGTGGTCGAGGGCGAGGAACCGGTCGGCGCGCAGCCAGACCGCGTCCGGGGTGGCGGCCCGGTGCGCGGCGGTCGCGCCGCAGACCGCCTTGAGCTCGTAGCCGAAGTAGCCGACGTAGCCGCCCGCCAGGTCGAAGGGCAGCTGCTCGGCCCCGCTCACCGTGACCCCGGTGCGCCGTTCCAGCGCCTCGAAGATGGTGCCGGGCTCGGAGCCGGGCGTCTGGCCGGCCCGCTCCACGGTGACCGAGTCATCGCCGACCCGGAAGGTGAGCACCTCGCCGGACGGCCCGCTCGCGTCGCCCAGGAAGGAGAAGCGGGACAGCCCGGGCTCCACCCGGGCGCTGTCCAGCCAGAAGGCCCGGGTGGACGTGCCGTACAGCGTGGTGAAGGCGGCCTCGGCGTTGACCAGCCGGTCCAGCCGCACCGTGTGCGCCGCCAGCCCGGCCCGCTGGGCCGGCACCGCTGCCGGGGCGTCCGCCGCCCCCGGGATGACCGGCGGGCCAGCCGGGCCGGCCGGGCCGGGCGCCGGCCGGGCGCCGGGCGCGCCCGGCCCACCCGAGCGCGAGCTCGCGGAAGTTCCTCATCAGCTGGGCGCCGTGCTCGGTGCAGATCGACTCCGGGTGGAACTGCAGTCCCCAGCGGGGCAGCCGGCGGTGCCGCAGGCCCATGATCACGCCGTCCTCGGCCCAGGCGATGGCCTCCAGGTCCTCGGGCAGCGGCTCGGCCACGCTGAGCGAGTGGTACCGGACACCGGTGAAGCCCTGCGGCAGCCCCGCGAAGATCCCGTCACCCGTGTGCCGGACCTCGGTGAGGTGACCGTGCCGCGGCTGCGGTGCGCTCAGCACGGCGGCCCCGTAGACCAGGCCGATCCCCTGGTGCCCCAGGCACACCCCGAGGATGGGGACGTCGTCGGCGGCCAGCGCGGCCCGGGAGTGGCCGAAGTCCCGGCCGGAGGCCGGGTGGCCGGGGCCGGGCGAGATGACCACCCCGTCGAAGCTGCCCAGGTCGATGCGGCCCCAGCCGGGATCGTCGTTGGTCACCACGACCGGCTCGACCCCGTTCACCCCGGAGAGGAGCTGGTAGAGGTTGTAGGTATAGGAGTCGTAGTTGTCGATGAGCAACGTGCGCATAGCCGATACCCCCACCATCCACGGGTCAGCCATCGAGCCCAGGCGCTCCGGCCCACCAAAACCCACCGCGCCCAGGGCCTGGCACATGCATGCCGCACGGCCGACAGAACATTAATCACGACGCGCATCCCAGCCCTCGGGATGACACGCAGGTCACACTTTGCCGGACTTTGCTGTCACCTGCGGGGACATCGCCAGCTTCCGGCGAGGCGACCGTGCCGGGCCGCGATGCCGTCACGGGCAGATCAGGGCCCGCGCATGGGCGGCGGCGGTGTCGGCCAGCCGGTCGTTCAGCAGGGAAAACAGTTCGGCTGCGGTCACGCCGGCCCAGCCGGGCGGCAGTAGCTCCAGCGGCAGCCCGGGATCGGAATAGGGCAGCCGCTGCCAGCTGACCAGCAGCGAGATGTACTCGCGGAACGCCTGCCGCCCGGTGGGCGGCCCCGCGCTGGCCAGCCGCGCGGCCAGCGGCTGGTACCGGCCGGTGAACTGCCCGTACCGGGCCGCCAGCCCGTCCAGGTCCCACCACCGCTGGACCTGGGCGGACAGGTCGGCGTAGCCGAGGTGCTCGGCCCGGAACACGTCGGCATACTTGTCCAGGCCCCGCCGGGCCAGGGCGTCCATCGCCTCGCCGGACAGCGTGCCGGGCGCCAGCCAGACCCCGGGCGCCGCGGTGCCGAACCCGAGCCGGGCCAGCGCGGCCCGCAGTTCATGCCGCTTGCCGCGCTCCGCCTCCGGCACCGAGAACACCACCAGCACCCAGCCGTCCGCGGCGCTGGCCCGTCGCCGGCCGAAGATCCGGGCGTCCCCGTCACGCAGCACGCCCAGCCCGGCGGGGGAAAGCGCATAGCCGGCCGCGCCCGATATGGATAGGCTGCGCAGCATCCCCCGGCGCTTGAGCCGGGAGACCGACGAGCGGACCGCCTGGCTCTCCACGCCGAGGTCGCCCATCAGCCGGATCAGCGAGGCCACCGACAGCCAGCCGTGCTCGCCCCGCCCGTAGCAGCCGTACAGCGTGATGATCAGCCGCCGGGGCGCCGGGCTGGCGGCTTGCTCCTCAGACGGCCGCGGTGACCTGGCCACCATCCCGCTGGTCCCAGCCTCCACAGTCACCGGCAGGGACCATCTTGTGCATTTTCCTTCACTGCCGTCATTTTGGCAGCATACTCGTCATCCAGATACATGCTGCTCTGCCCGGCACCTGCTGTTCTTCCGGTACCAACTGTTCTTCCGGTTACCTACTGTTCTTCCGGTTACCTACTGATCTAGTCCTGCGTGCTCCCTGGGGGGACCGTCGTGAACCTGTCACCGTCTGCGCATGCCGATACGTTCTGCCGCGACAACCTGCCGCCGGCCGAGCACTGGCCCCAGTTCCGCTTCGACCTGCCTGAGCTGGACTACCCGCAGCGGATCAACGGCGCGGCGGTGCTGCTCGACGACATGGCGGCCAAGTACGGCCCGGACCGGCCCTGCCTGCGCACCCTGGACGAGACCTGGAGCTACGGCGAGGTCGCGGCCAGGTCCAGTCAGGTGGCCCGGGTGCTCACGGAGGACTTCGGCCTGGTGCCCGGCCAGCGGGTGGTGCTCCGCGGCCCGAACAACCCCTGGCTGGCCGCCTGCTGGTTCGGCGTGCTCAAGGCCGGCTGCGTCGCGGTGACGACCATGCCGCTGCTGCGCAGCTTCGAGCTGGCCCCGCTGGTGGACCGGACCCGCCCGGCGCTGCTGATCAGTGACCACCGGTTCACCGAGGAGCTGGCCGCGGCCGCCCCGGGCCTCCCGCTGCTGCGCTACGGCGGCCCCGGGGACGACGACCTGACGGCCCGCTGCGCGGCCAAGCCGGGCACGTTCGACGCCGTGCCGACGGCTGCCGACGACGTGGCCCTGATGGCCATGACCTCCGGCACCACCGGGACGCCCAAGGTGGCCATGCACTTCCACCGCGATCTCCTCGTGGTCGCCGACACGTTCGGCAAGTACCTGCTGCGCGCCGAGCCCGGCGACCTGTTCACCGGCACCCCGCCGCTCGGCTTCGCCTACGGCGTGTGCGGCCTGCTGGTCTGCCCGCTGAGCGTCGGCGCGTCGGTGCTGCTGCTGGAGCGGGCCACCCCGGCGGAGTACGCGGACGCCATCGCGCAGACCGGGGCGACGGTCCTGTTCACCTCGCCGACCGCGTACAAGGCCATGCTGCGCGCGGGCAAGGCCGCCGAGCTGGGCAGCCTGCGGCGGGCCGTCTCCGCGGGCGAGACGCTGCCCAAGGACGTGTGGGACGAGTTCTGCGAGCAGACCGGGGTGCGGATCATCGACGCGATCGGCAGCACCGAGATGCTCAACTTCTTCGTCGGCGCGGCCGACGGGACCATCCGGCCCGGCGCCACCGGCACCGCGCTGCCCGGGTACCAGGCCGAGGTGATCGGCCCCGACGGCCACCCGGTGCCCGACGGGATGCCCGGCAACCTGGCCACCATCGGCCCGACCGGGTGCCTGTACCTGGCCGACCCACGGCAGGCCGACTACGTGCGTAATGGCTGGAATGTCACCGGCGACACCTACATCAAGGACGCCGACAACTACTTCTGGTACCAGGGGCGGGGCGACGACATCATCGTCTCGGCCGGCTACAACATCGCCCCCACGGAGATCGAGCGCGCCCTGGAACAGCACCCCGACGTCGCGGAGTGCGCCGTTGTCGGCCAGGCCGACACCGACCGGGGAATGATCGTGCATGCCGCCGTGGTGCTGCGTGACGGGGTGAGCGGCGATGCGGCCCAGGTCACCGAACTGCAGGCGTTCATGAAGCAGCGGATAGCCCCGTACAAGTACCCGCGGTCCATCGAGTTCGTCCCCGCGCTGCCGCGGACGGCCTCCGGGAAAATCCAGCGCTACCGGCTGCGCGCCGGAGCCGAAACGGCGGCTGGTTAATTAGCGGTAGCGTGCACATTGCCACCATAAGAAACGGATGGCTATACTCCCACGCTGGACTAGGCCGGGCACCGGGGGGAACCGGAGCCTTGTGCCCAGGGGGGAGCGCGGTGGTGGGATCTGATGCTGAAGTGATCCAGGACTACCTACCCGATCGGGCTGGGGCCTGGGACGACATGGTCACCCGTTCGGTGAACGGGACCATCCTGCATACCCGGCGGTACCTGTCCTACCACGGGGACCGGTTCGCCGACCGCTCCCTGGTGATCACCAACCCGCGGGGCTGGCCGATCGCGGTCCTGCCGGCCGCGGAGGACCCGGCCGACGCCTCGGTGGTGAGCAGCCACCCGGGGCTGACCTACGGCGGGCTGGTGCACGACGGCTCGCTGCGCGGGGCGGCGATGATGCGGGCGCTGACCGCCGTCGCCGGGCATTACCAGGCGCTCGGCTACGCCACGCTCCGGTACAAGGCCCTGCCGTCCATCTACCAGTCCGCCCCGGCCGCGGACGACCTGCACGTGCTGTTCCGGCTGGGCGCGGCCCGGTCCGGCTGCCACCTGGCCGCGGCCATCTGCCTGGCCCGGCGGGGCAAGGTGGCCAGCAGCCGCCGCCAGCGGCGCAAGGGCGCCGAGGCCGCCGGGGTCCGGGTCGAGGAAGGCTGGGCCCACATCGCCGGCTACTGGGGCATGCTCGAGGGCAACCTGGCCGGGCGGCACGGCGCCACGCCCACTCACTCCCTCCCGGAGATCGAGGACCTGCACGACCGGTTCCCCAAGGAAGTGATCCTGGTCACCGCGTGGCTCGGCGACGACCTGGTGGCCGGGAACCTGTTCACGGTGGAGGGGCCGGTGCTGATGGTCCGCTACACGGCCACCACGCAGGCGGGCCGGACCCTGTCCGCCACCGACCTGGTGGTCGAACGCGGCATCGGGCTGGCCGCCGAGCTGGGCTGCCGGTACTTCTCGTTCGGCACCAGCACGATGCGCGGGGGCCTGGAACTGAACGATCCGCAGTACGACTTCAAGACCTCGTTCGGCGCCGGCGGCGTCCTGCATGAGGACTACGAGCTCGACCTGGCCACTGTGGCAGCCATCTGACATGCGGTTATACCCCAACGGTCCCGTGGCAAAGTGCACCTGTCCGTCGTGCCCCGCATGGTAGGGTCCTGATGCATTCTGACGGCTGCATGGCGGGTGCTAGCTGCTATCACCACGCTGGCCTGCGACCAGTTTCCCCGGCTGGGAACCGCGGGCCCGGCTCGTTGCCCGCTTCACCGCACCGCTGAACCGGAACCCGATGGTGACGTCCTCGATGTGCGTCGCGGCCCTGGCCTGCTTCCACCCTGGGCTGCCCGATGAGCCCGGGAGTTGGCTGACGTGACTGTTCCCGCCGGTGGCGTGTACGGCCACCACCGGCCGCCGCAGGGACGGCGGGCCAAGCGCCCGCTGACCCGGCGGATCGGCGGCGGGATCGGCCGGGTCTTCCTGGACGCGGTCTCGGCCCGCTCCGGCACCCTGGTCATCGGGCTGGTGCTGGCCGCGATGATGAGCCCGCGCGAGTTCGGCACGTTCGGCGTGATCGTGGTGGCGCTGCTCGGCGCGCAGAGCATCGGCCAGCTCGGCGCGGGCAGCGCGCTGGCCCTGTGGCGGACCGCGCCGGAGGACCTCGCGCCGACGGTGACCACCATGTCGCTCGCTGTCCAGCGCCGCCGTGTACGCCGGCTGCTACCTGGGCGCGCCGGCCTTCGCCGCGACCATGGGCGCCCCGGCCGCCGCCCCGGTGATCCGGGCCGTCACGCTCTCCGTCGTGGCCAGCGGCCTGGTCACCGCGCCGCGGGCGATGCTGCAGCGGCGCGCGCCGTGGCTGCGGGTGATGATCGAGCAGCTGGACAACTGGGTCGGGGTGGCGGTGACCATCGGCCTGGTGGCGACGGGCCACGGGCTGATGAGCTTCGCGGTCGGCCGGATCGCCGGCTCGCTGGTCGCCGCCGTGCTGTTCATCGCCTTCTCGCCGCGGGCCATGCGGATCGGCCTGAAGCTGAGCCGGGCCCGCGCGCTGCTCGTGGTGGCGCTGCCGTTCGCTGCCTCGGGCGTGCTGGCCTTCGCCATCACCAACACCGACCAGATCGTGGTCGGGCACATGCTGCGGCCGGCCGACCTGGGCTACTACGCGCTCGCGCTGTGCGTGGCCAGCTGGCCGGTGACGGTGCTGTCCCAGCCGGTCCGGGACGCGGCGCCGGTCGCCTTCGCCCGGTTCCGGCGCGGCCCGCAGATCGTCGGCTCGGCGTTCATGTCGTCCGCCAACCTGCTGGCCGCGCTGACCCTGCCGGTCTGCGTGCTGATCAGCAGCCTGGCCGCGCCGCTGATCGCGCTGCTGTACGGCCCGGCGTGGGCGCCGACCGCGCACCTGCTGGTCTGGCTGGCGCCGCTGGCCACGCTGCGCGTGTTCTACGCCCTGGCCAACGACTACTTCGCGGTGCTCGCCTCGTCCCGCCGGGGGCTTATCTTCCAGCTGATCTGGCTGCTCACCCTGGTGCCCGCGGTGTCCATCGCCGCGTTCGAGCGCGGCATGCTCGCGGTGGCCGTGGTGCAGCTGGCCATCGCGGTGCTGTTCCTGGTGCCCTGGTTCCTGACCGAGCTGAGACCGCTGGCCATCTGGCCCCGGATGCCCGGGGCCGGGCTGGCCATCCCTATCGGCGTGTCCGCCGCGCTGTGGCTGATCGTGTCCGCCGCCCGGCGGCTCGGCCCCGACGACGGGATCAAGCTGGGCATCGGCGCTACCGCCGCGCTGGCCGCGATGAGCCTGCTGGCCTACCGGCTGCGCTCGGTGTACCAGGCCGTGCGGCAGGCCGCCGCGGGCGCCGCGCGGCGGCCCGGCCGGGTCGCCGAGGTGATGGGGCCGGCCCTGGCGGTGGTGCTGGAACCGCCGCTGTACCCGCTGGCGGCGCCGCTGCGCGCCCGGGTGCTGGCGCCCGCGGACGAGCCGGGCGCCAAGGGCCTGGAGAGCAAGGTCCGGTCCGGCGCCCGGTGGAGCATGCTGAACACGATCGTGGTCCGGATCAGCAACTTCCTGGTCGGGGCGGTGCTGGCCCGGACGGTGTTCGGCCCCTCGGTCTGGGGCCTGTACGCCGTCTCCCAGGTCGTGCTGGCCGTCCTGCTCAGCGCCAACGAGCTGGGGGTGAGCGCGGCCATCATCCGGTGGGACGGCGACATCCGCAGCTTCGCCCGCACCGTGTTCACCCTGTCCGTCGCGGCCAGCACGGTCATCTACGTCATGCTGTACGTCACCGCCCCCTCGATCGCCCGGCTGCTCGGCTCGCCGGACGCCACGCACATGCTCCGGGTGCTGTGCATCTGCGTGATCATCGACGGGCTGGCCAGCGTGCCGCTCGCCCTGCTGACCCGGGAGTTCGCCCAGGGGCGGCGGATGGTGGTCGATCTCACCAACTTCGTGATCAGCACGGCCATCACCATCTGGCTGGCGTTCAGCGGCTTCGGCGTGATGAGCTTCGCGTGGGCCTCGCTGGCCGGCTCCGGCGTGGCGATGATCGTGGCCACCGTGCTGGCGCCGTACTTCGTGCTGCCCGGCTGGAACCGGGCCCAGGCCCGCCAGCTGCTCCAGTTCGGCCTGCCGCTGGCCGGGGCGAGCCTGCTCACCCTGGGCGTGTTCAACGTGGACTCGGCCATCGTCGGCGCCACCCTCGGGCCGGCCTTCCTCGGCCTCTACCAGCTCGCCTTCAACATCTCCAGCTGGCCGGTCAGCAGCATCTCCCAGGCCGTGCAGCGGATCTCGTTCGCCGGCCTGTCGCGGGTGGCCGACTCCGGCGGCGACCTCACCGACGCGTCCGCCCGCGCCCTCGGCCTGCTGATGGCGCTCACCGTGCCCGCCTGCGTGCTGCTGGCCACCCTGGCCAGCCCGCTGATCCGCGCCATCTACGGCGAGCGGTGGGTGCCGGCCGCGCACGCGCTCAGCCTGCTGGCCATCCTCGGCCTGCTGCGGGTGGCCTACGGCCTCTACTACGACTGCATGGCGGTGGTCAACCGGCGGAACACGCTGATGGGCATCCAGGCCCTGTGGCTCGGCGCGCTGATCCCGGTGCTGCTCATCGGCGCCCGGCTGGACGGCATCACCGGGGTCGCCGCCGGGCACGTCGTGGTGGCCGCGGTCGTGGTCGGCCCGGCCTTCCTGTGGGCGCTGTCCCGGGCCGGCATCTCGGTCCGGGCGATGGCCGTCGCCTGCTGCGCGTCCCGCCCTGGGCGGCGCGCTGATGGCCGCGGTCTCGCTGCTCGTCATCCACTATGCCGGCGGCGGGCTGCCCGGGCTGGCTGCGGCGATGGTGGCCGGCGGCCTGGTGTACCTGCCGATCGTGTACCCGATGCGGCACCTGCTGCGGCGCAGCCCGGCACCCACCGACCAGGTCCGCGAGCCCGGCGCGCATGAGCAGGAAGACGGCCGCCCGGCCGCGGCCGGGGCGGCCGGCGAGCAGATAGGACGCCACTGACGTGACACCGGACCCCCCCTCCCTGGTCTGGATGGCCCCGGTGCCCTGGGACGGCATCCCGGGCAGCGACCGGCAGCTGGCCCTGGCCATGACCCGGCACGCCCGGGTGCTCTGGGTCGACCCGCCGGTCTCCGCGCTCACCCCGGCCCGGGTCGGCGGCGAGGTCGGCGGCGGCCTGCTGCCGTCGCTGTCCGAGGCCGCGGACCGGGTCACCCGGCTCACCACCGTCGCCCTGCCCGGCCTGAGCCGCCCCGGCATCCGGGCCACGACCGCGCCGCTGCAACGCGCCCAGGTCCGCTGGGCGCTGCGGAAGCTCGGCATCAGGCCGGCCGCCGTGGTGGCCGGGAACACCGAGGACGTGCTCGGCCGCCAGGCCGGGGCGGTGAACGTGCTGTACTGCACCGACGACCTGGTCGCCGGCGCCGCGCTGATGGGGCTGTCCGCCGCCCGGCTGGAGGCCCAGGACCGCCGGGCGCTGGCCCGGGCCGACGTGGTGGTCGTGGTGTCGCCGACGCTCGCCGGGCGGTGGGCCGCGCTCGGTGCGGCACCGGTGCTGATCCCGAACGGGTGCGCCGCGGACCGCCCGGCCGCCCCGGTTCCCGCGGCCGCCGCCGCGGGCCTGCCCAGGCCGGTCGCCGGGCTGGTCGGGCAGCTCTCCGACCGGATCGACATGGCCATCCTGGAGGCGCTGAGCCAGGCCGGATTCGGGCAGCTCATCGTGGGCCCGCACGACCCGCGGTGGGAACCGCGGCGGTTCGCGGCGCTGACCGCCCGGCCCGGCGTGCACCATGCCGGGCCGGGTCGCCGGGGACGCGGTGCCTGCCTACCTGGCGGCCATCGACGTGGGCGTCACCCCCTACGCCGACAGCGCCTTCAACCGGGCCTCTTTCCCGCTCAAGACGCTGGAGTACCTGGCCGCCGGGCGCCCGGTGGTCAGCACCGACCTGCCCGGGGCGCGCTGGCTGCTGGAGGACCTGGCCAGCGTGGACCCGGCCCCGGAGCAGGTGCTGTCCCTGGCCGGCGGCCCCGCGGAGATGGTCGCCGCGGTACGCCGGATGACCGCCCGGCCGGGCGGCCCGGCCCTGGCCGCCCGGTGCCGGTCCTTCGCGGCCCGGCATTCCTGGGGCCGCCGGGCCGACGCGCTGGCCGCGGCGATCGGGCTCGCCCCGGACGCGGCCCCGGCGGCGGGACCGGGGGGCAAGACCGGAATAACGGAAAATGCGGCTGATTTGGCCGGGTGACCGGACACCGGCACCGTTACTCAGTAGGTTGGTTTGGCTGCTGGCCAGGACAGAGGGGCCAGCCGGCCAGGGGATGGGCAGCATTGACTGAGCTGCGCCGGCCGGGCGGCACCGGGGCCGGCGGCGCCAGCTGGAGGGGTTCGCACGTGAAAGTGCTTGTCTACCCGCACACCATGGAGATCGGCGGGTCGCAGCTCAATGCGATCGAGATCGCCGCCGCGGTACGGGACCGCGGCCATGAGGTGACCGTGGTCAGCAGGCCGGGCGCGCTGGTGGAAACCGTGCGCCAGCTCGGCCTGCCGCATGTGACCCTGGACCCCCGGGCCCGGCGCACCCTGTCCCTGCGCGCCCTGGACCACCTCACCACGCTGGTCCGGGAACGCGGCATCGACGTCGTGCACGGCTACGAGTGGCCGCCCACCGCGGAGGCCATCCTCGGCCCGCGGCTCCGCCTCGGCGTGCCCGTGGTCTGCACGATCATGTCGGCCATGGTCGCGCCGTTCCTGCCGCGCACCCTCCCGCTGATCGTGGGCACCGAGGAACTGCGCCGCTACGAGGCCGGGCGCGGCCGGCCGCTGGTCACGCTGCTGGAGCCGCCGGTGGACGTGCGCGGCAACTCACCCGACTTCCCGGCCGGGGAATTCCGCGCCTGCCACGGCCTGGATCCCGCGGTACCGCTGGTCGCGGTGGTGTGCCGGCTGGTGGACGTCAAGCTGCAGTCGGTGCTGACCGCCGTGGACGCCATGGGTGAGCTGGGCGCCTCGGGCGTGGCCGCGCAGCTGGTGGTGGTCGGCGACGGGCCCGCCCGGCCCGGGGTAGAGCAGGCCGCCGCCGCGGCGAACGCCCGGGCCGGGCGCCGGGCCGTGGTGCTCGCCGGGGAGATGCTCGACCCCCGGCCCGCCTACGCCGCCGCCGACGTCGTGCTCGGCATGGGCGGTTCGGCGCTGCGCGGGATGGCCTTCAGCAAGCCGCTCATCGTGCAGGGCGTGAACGGCTTCGCCACCCTGGTCACCCCCGAATCCGCCCCGGTGTTCCTGGCCCAGGGCTGGGGCGGTACCGCGGAGGACGCGGACTGGCGGGCGGCGGGCGCCACCCGGATGGCCGGCATCCTGCGCGTGCTGCTGGACGACCCGGCCACCATGGCCCGGCTGGGCCGGTTCGGCCGTGACCTGGTCGCGGAGCGGTTCAGCCTGGACCACGCGGCCGCCCTCCAGGAGGAGATGTACCTGGCCGCGATGGATCCCGCCCACCAGCCGTCCCGGGCTCAGCTCGCCCGGCAGGCGGCCGGGACCTGGGAGGGGGCCTGGCAGCACAAGGCCATCCGGCGCTGGCAGCGCTGGCGGGGCACGGTGGCGATCGAGGATTTCAACGCGAAGATGATCGGCCCGGCGGCACAGAAGCCAGCAGACCGGGAGCAGGCGGAGACGCCGGCTGACGCGCCGGTACCGGAGGCAAGGACACCATGACCGGGCAGGGGGGAACACCGCAGTGAGCTCGATACCACTGGTGGACCTGGCGGCACAGCATGCCGCCGTGGCCCAGGAGGTGGCGGACGGCTGGCAGCAGGTGCTGGGCCGGACCGCATTCATTGACGGGCCGCAGGTGGCCGCGTTCGAGGCGGAGTACGCCGCCTTCACGGATGCCGCGCACTGCGTCGGGGTCGGCAACGGCACCGACGCCATCGAGATCGCGCTGCGGGCGCTCGGCGTGGGGGCCGGCGACGAGTGCATCCTGCCCGCCAACACGTTCATCGCCACCGCCGAGGCGGTCGTCCGGGCCGGTGCCACGCCGGTCCTGGTGGACTGCGCGGACGACGGCACGTACCTCATGGACGCGGCCGCGGCCGAGGCCGCCATCACCCCGCGCACCCGGGTCATCCTGCCGGTTCACCTGTACGGGCAGGCCGCCCCGGTGGAGAGGCTGATGCCGCTGGCCGAGCGGATGGGCGGCTGGGTGGTGGAGGACGCGGCCCAGTCGCAGGGAGCACGGCGGCATGGCCGCGGCGCGGGCGCGCTCGGGCACGCCGCCGCGACCAGCTTCTACCCGGGCAAGAACCTCGGCGCCTACGGGGACGCGGGCGCCGTGCTCACCGGCTCGGCCGAGCTGGCCGACCGGATGCGGATGATCCGCAACCACGGGTCACCCCGCAAGTACGAGCACGATCGCATGGGCGTGAACAGCCGGCTGGACACCCTGCAGGCGGTCGTGCTGTCGGCCAAGCTGCGGCGGCTGGCCGGGTGGAACGCCGCCCGGCGGGCCGCCGCGCAGCGCTACGAAAGCCTGCTGGACGGGGTCCCGGACGTCATCCGGCCGCGCACCCTGGACGGCAACGAGCACGTCTGGCACCTGTACGTGGTGCGGGTGCCGGACCGGGACCGGGTGCTCAAGGAACTGCACGCGGCCGGCATCGGGGCGGGCATCCACTACCCAGTCCCCATCCATCTCACCGGCGCCTTCGCCGGGCTGGGCCACGCCGACGGCGCGTTCCCGGTCACCGAGCGGGCCGCCGGGGAGATCCTCAGCCTTCCGCTGTTCGCCGAGATCACGGCCGGGCAGCAGGAGCGCGTCGTGGCCGCGCTCGCCGCCGCGCTGCGCTAAGGGGCCGGACCGTGAAAGAACGCAGGCGGCGGCCGAAGCTGCTGGCCCGCCGGTCGCTGCCGCTGCTGGCCAGCGCCCTGATCGTGATCGGGGCGGTGGCCGTCACCCTGGTCATAGCGCACGTCGGCCGCAACGCCAGCGCGGCCAGCGCCAGCGCGCGGTCCGGTTCCTCGGCCGGGGGCCCGGGCTCGGCCCCGGCCTCCGCGCTGACCTCACCGATGCCCAAGGCGACCGACCGGGCAGCGGCGAAGAAGACGGCGTCGAGCCAGGCCCCGCCGCGCAGCAACGACTGCGGCCCCGACCCGCACCTGTGCGGGTTCCCGGACGCCACCAACACCGGAGTCCCGGCCGGCATGGCGCTGGCGTCGGTCCAGCCGGGGTCCCGCGGCCCCGGCTGGTCGGCCGACAGCCAGGGCAACGTCGAGGTGTCCGGCAACGGGGCGGTCTTCGCCGGGTACTCGGTGCACGGGTACGTGGACGTGACCGGCTCGAACGCGACCGTCCGGGACGACTCGATCGTCAACTACGGCACCGACATCAACGGCGACGGGGTCAACCTGAGCGGCAACCCCAGCAACGTCACGATCGAGGACGTCAGCATCTCCAGCCCGTACGGCCGCAGCGGGGATCACGGGATCTTCGCCGGCATCAAGGACATCAACGGCGAGGCCATGGGCACCCGGGTCCTGGACAACAACATCGCTGACGCCTCCACCGGGGTGCAGATCTACATCGGCCTGATCCAGGACAACTACATCCACGACGTGACCCTCGCCTCCCCCGGCAGCCACCTGAACGGGACCACGTCCAACGGGTCCACCGTCCCGCTGACCATCCAGCACAACACGGTGTTCAACCCCAACGGGCAGACCGACGCGGTCAGCCTGTTCGAGGACTTCGGGGTCGAGGCGAACGTGGTGATCAACGACAACCTGCTGGCTGGCGGCGGCTACACCGTTTACGGCGGCCAGAACGCGGGCGGCCCGCAGGCGTACAACATCAAGATCACGAACAACCGGTTCAGCACGATCTACTTCCCGCAGGGCGGGTACTACGGGTACATCACCGCGTTCAACCCCAGCGCCCCGGGCAACGCCTGGGCGGGGAACGTCTGGGACACGTCCGGCCGGTCCGTCAGCCCCTGAGCCGGGCGGCGAGCACGTCGGCGTAGATGCCCTCCAGGTGACGCACCTTGTTGTCCCACAGGGCGACCTCGGCGACCCGGCGCCGGGCGCCCGCGCCCAGTGTGCCGCGCAGTAGCGGGTCACCGGCCAGCCTGGTGACGGCGCCGGCCAGGTCGCGCGCGTACCCATCCGGCGTGACCGGGTGCAGCCGGATCCCGCACGACTCGTCGACCACGTTCCCCGGGCCGCCGATGTCGCTCACGATCAGCGGCAGGCCGTGCGCCATGGCCTCGAATACCACGTTGCCGCCGGGCTCGCGGTAGCTGGGGAAGACGAAGATATCGGCGGCCTGGTAGAAGGCGGTCACCTCGTCGCGCGGCAGCCGGCCGTGGAAGCGCACCTGGGCGGACAGTCCCAGCTCGGCGGTGAGCGCCTCGCACGCCCCGCGGTCCGGGCCGTCGCCCACGATGTCCAGCATGACCGGGGCGCGGGCCAGGCCGAGGGCCCGGATCGCGTCCCGGGCGCCCTTGGTGCGCACCAGCCGGCCCACGAACAGCAGCCGGACCGGGCCGTCACCGCGCCCGGCGCGGTCGGCCGGCGGCGGCAGCTCATCGATGCCGGTCTCGCTCATCACCTCGAACCGGCGCAGCGAGAGGCCGCCCAGGAAGTCCTTCACGTACGGGGCGATCCCGAGGACGCAGTCCGCCTGCTCATAGGTCCGCCGCAGCTGCGGATCCCGGCGGATGCGCAGCGTGTCCAGGCTGCGCAGGCCGACGTACCAGGGCGCGGTGCCCTCCTCGGCCGCGAAGCCGGGCGGGGAGTCCAGGCTGCCCCCGACCGGGCCGATCAGGTAGGGCAGGCCCAGGCCCGCCACCGGGCACGGGTAGCGCATCGCGACCGGGACCGGCTGGTGCGCGAGGTCGAACGTCTCACCCCGGGCCAGTGCCGCCCGGACCCACCGCCGCGCCTTCCGGTAGAACGGCACATAGCCCGGCTTGAGCATGCTGTTCAGCCGTTCCGCCCGGCCCAGGCCGGGCGGCTCGGCCCATTCGATAACCCTGGCCCGGGGCAGCTGGCCGGCCGCCGGCCTGGCTGCCCCGCTTGTAATAGGTCAGCAGGGTCACCTCGTGACGGTCGGCCAGCAGCCGGGCCCACTGGTATGCCACCCAGGCCTCACCGATGTCGTCGCCGTCGCAGGTCGGCGCGATCAGGAGCAACTTGAGCACCGGTCAACGGTATCGGGTGACAGTGCCCTGACCGGCTGAAATCCAGGCTTTCCCGCCCTATGATCACACCCGTGATTTCCGGGCTGGCCGTCGTCATCGTCACTTACAACAGTGCTCCCGTCATCGGGGCCCTGCTCGACTCGCTGCCTGCCGCGCTGGGCGGACTCCCGGCCGAGGTGGTCGTGGTGGACAACGGGTCCGCGGACGGTACCGCCGACCTGGTAGCCGCGCGCGGGGACTGCCGGGTGATCCGGTCGGCCAACGTCGGGTACGCAGCGGGCATCAACCGTGGTGTGCGCGAGGCCAGCCGGGCCGACGCCATCCTGGTGCTCAACCCGGATGTCCGGCTCTCGCCCGGCTCGGTGCTGCCGCTGTCCGGCGCGCTGGAGCAGCCCCGGACCGGGATCGTCGTCCCGCAGCTCCGGTCCGCGGACGGCACCCTGGAACCCTCGCTGCGGCGTGACCCGACCCTGCTGCGGGCGCTGGGCCTGGAGAAGACGGGCGTCGCCACCTTGTCCGAGCGGATCGGCGACGCGACCGAGTACGACCACCCGCACCTGGTGGACTGGGCCACGGGCGCGGTGGTGCTGATGTCCCGGGAGTGCTTCGACGCCCTCGGCGGCTGGGACGAGTCTTTCTTCCTGTACTCCGAGGAGACCGACCTGTCGCTGCGGGCCCGCGACCTCGGGCTGCTGACCCGGTATGAGCCGCAGTCGGTGGCGGTGCACATCGGCGGCGCGTCGGGCCGCAACAACAAGACGCATGCCATGCAGATCGTCAACCGGGTGCGGCTCTACCGGCGGCGCAACGGCGTCCTGGCCTCCTGGTGCTACTTCTGGCTGGCCATCGCGAGCGAGCTGACCTGGGTGGCCCGCGGCCACCCGCAGTCCTGGTTCGCCATCAGGGCGTTGCTCCAGCCGTCGCTGCGGCCCGCCGAGCTCGGCTGCTCGGACCGGCGGCTGCCCCGGTGACCCGGAGCCACCCGCGCGCTGCCTCCCCGCACCCCCGGCCTATCGCAGCATTTGCCCTGGATGGCGGGGCTTGACCCAGTAGGCTCCTGCTGAGGTTTCGCGCCCTGAGGCCGGTTGGCCCGGCCCAGCTGGCATGACGCACCGGAATCCCCGGGGGGCTGGATGAATCGGCAGGGAGCAGCGCTGCGGTGACCGCTCAACTACTCGACCTTCCCGCGGAAGGCACCCAGCTGCGCAGGACCGACGCGGTCACCCTGCTCACCATCTACACCTTCCTGCTGATGGTCATCCCCTCGCCGCTCGTCTTCTCGCCCCTGGGCGGGGCGGGCGGCCCGGACACCATCTTCGGCTGCGTGCTGCTCGTCATGTACCTGGTGACCCTGGTCACCCCGTTCCTGGCGGTGGCGAAGGGACCCCAGCCGATCCGGGTGGCGGCCGTCCTGTTCACGTGTGTCGTGATCGCCGCGTACATCTCCGCCAACCGGCGCAGCCTGCCGTCGCTGGAGCAGAACGGCGCCGATCGCGGTCTCATCCTGATGCTCGGCTGGCTCGGCATCATGCTGGTGGCGGCGGACGGCATCCCCAGCATGGACCGGCTCAAGGTCCTGCTGCGCCGGATCGTGCTGGGCGCCACCGCGATGTCCATCCTGGCCATCGTCCAGTTCGCCACCGGGCTGCAGGCCGCCAAGTACATCCAGATCCCGGGGCTGACCGCGCAGACCCCGTTCACCGACCTGCTGACCCGCAACAACCTGAACCGGCCGTCCGCGACCGCGATCGACCCCATCGAGCTGGCCTGCGTGCTGGCTATCTGCCTGCCCATCGCGATACACCAGGCCCGGTTCGCCGCGCCCGGCGAGAAGCTGAAGCGCTGGCTGCAGGCCGCCCTGATCGGCGCGGCGCTGCCGATGACCGTGTCCCGGACCGGGATCGTCGCGCTGGCCGCCGCCGCCCTCGTGCTGCTGCCGACCTGGCCCAAGCGGGACCGCCGGGTCGCCTACGTGGTCGGGGTCATCGCGGTCGGCGTCATGTACGCGTCCATCCCCGGCCTGCTCGGCGAGTTCCGCTCGCTGTTCGGCCAGGTCGGCACGGACACCAGCAGCACGTCACGGACCGGCGCGTTCTCCCGGGCCATGCCGTTCGTCTCCATGCATCCGTGGCTCGGCCGCGGCTTCGGCACCTTCCTGCCCGCCACCTACTTCTTCACCGACGACCAGTACCTGCTGTCGCTGATCGAGATCGGCTTCATCGGCCTGTTCGCCCTGCTCGGGCTGTTCATCACCGGCTACATGTGCGCCCGCAACGCGCGCCGCCTGTCCACCAGCCCGGAAATCCGGGATCTTGGCCCAGACGATGGCCGCCGCGGTGGCCGTGCCCATCGTGGCCTTCGCCACCTTCGACGCGACGTCCTTCGCCATGGCGGCCAGCCTGACCTTCCTGATCATGGGCTGTGCTGGCGCGCTGTGGCGGCTGGTGCGCACCGACCAGGCGGCCGCGCTGGCCGGCCCCGGACCGGCGGACCGCGGGCCTGGCGGTGGCGGCCCCGGCGGGAACGGGCCCGGCGGCGGCGGACCTGGCGGCGGCGGACCCGGCAGGCGCGGACCGGACGGAGCGGCGGGCCAGGCGGCGCCAGCGGCCCCGGACTTCAGCGACACCGCCCCTATCCCCGTGATCCGCGTGGGCGCCGGCGCGCCGCCGGCTCCCGCTGACCGGCGCCCTCACACCCGGCCGCATGCGTCGCCCGCTACGCGCCGCGGCCGGCAGCCAGTCCGCCCGCCGGGTGCCACATGCCATCCCGGCGCCACGAGCCCCGGCCGCCGGGCGCCATGCGATCCCCGCCCGGCCCTCGCCCGGCGCCGGGCTAGCCCGGATGCGGCCCGGCTGCCGTCCAGCCGGCCTGATCCCCCCGGCGTCGCGCTCCGACCCGGCAACCGGCACCACGTTCCGCGCCGGGGTGACAGTGACGGAGCCGCCACGCCCGGGACCCTTGCGGGTCCAGCCCGCCGCATGCGGGCCGTGGGCCGCGCAGAGGAGTTGCCGGGCTGACTTGGGACCCGCATGCGGGTCGCCAGACGGGACCGCGCAACTGGGCAGGCGCGGCAGCCGGGTGGGGACGCAGGGCGGGGCGGCAGGCGAGGCGCGCAGGTGGCGGAGGCGCGCGAGGGGCAGCGGCCCCGACTTGACAGGGGCTCCCGGCCGGATCGGCCGGGAGCCCCTGTCAACGGCCACCGGGACGGCCCGGCGGCGGTGTGCTAGATGCGGGTGCCTTCTGACTGGCGGCGCTGCGCGCGGGTGTCACCCTGCCCGGTGCTGGCGTCACCTCGCGGCTGGGTGAAGGGGTTGACCGGCTGGCTGCCGTACCGGCGGTCGGTGGAGGCCGGGTCGCCGTAGTAGTCCGCCCGGCGGCCGGCCGGGTAGTCGGACCGCTCGCCCGCGCCATAGCTGCCCGGCGCCTCACTTCCCGCGGCCATGTACGACGGAGCCGCCGACCGGCCGGCGGGGGCCGGCTGGGCCTCCTCCTCGACACCCGGCCGCGGGCCCGCGGCGGCGAAGTTCGCCGTCGCGCGGCGGTCGCGGTCGCCCCGGCGCCGCCGGATCTCGCCGTCCACGATCTGCGGGATGGCGTAGGTGAGCACCAGGCCGAGGCCGAGGACGATGACGATGTCCCTGGCCTTCTTGCTGACCAGCAGCTTCGGCGTGGGCTGGTAGGAGACCACCTGGCTGGTGATCCGGTTGGCCGGCACGTAGGCCTGCTGCAGCGTGGCCAGCTGGGAGGTGAACGCCGCGGTCACGCCGCGCAGGGTGTTGGCCACCGCGGCCTGGTTACCCCCGGTCACCGTGATGTCCACGATGGGCCCGGTGGACGTGGGGTCGTCCACGATGGCGAAGGAGGCGGTGTAGCCCTCACTGGCCAGCTTGGCCGCGAACGGCGGGGCCATGACCTGGCGCTGCACGATGTCGCCGGCCACGCTCTCCGAGCCGCCGAAGGCCATCAGCGGGTTGTTGCCGTCGGGCTTGGCCGCCTGCTTGGACGGGATCAGGGCGACCATCGACTCGGCCTGGTAGGGGCCGGAGATTTTCTGCCAGGCCGCGCCGGCCGCGACCAATGTCAGAAGGAACAAAACGGAGGTGAGGATCCACCGCCTGCGCAGGGTGCGCCCTGACGCCACCAAGTCCATTAATCCGCCCCACTGTCGTGACCCGTCACAATCCGTGCCAAGCACCGGATGTCTGGGGAGTCTGTCCCCGCCCGCGATCCGGCCGCGCCGCCCGCTTGAATCCGCTTCCGCCAGCAGGGCGGCAAGTGCGACCTTGCGTTATTGTACCGACGGCTACTCCCGGCGATGCAGCATATTGAGCGGGTTCGGCAGCCCCGCGGCGGGCGCCCGATCCGCCCCGCGTTTCCTCGCTTTAGGCGGGATGGCACCTGAACATATCTCCTGGCCTGTATCGTGCATAGCAGCCGCCCGGTGCCAGCTGGGTACCGGAGCAGGGGTGCACGGGAGGACTGGATGGGGGGCTGCTCGTGAGCTTGCCTGCGATCGCCCGGTTGCTGCGCCGGCACTTCGTCGCTGTCCTGGTGATTCTCGTGATCGCGGCGGGCGTGGACTACGGCATCAAGCACAGTGCCCCGACGTTCATGGAGACCGAGACGATGGTCTTCGTCCCGCCGTCCTCCGGCGCCCACCCGAACCCGCTGTCCGCGGTGGGCGGTTCCATCCTGGAAACGGCCGGCACGGTGGCCGTGGACGCGATGAGCCCGCAAGAACAGCAGCAGGTACTGCAGGCGGGCGGCACGGCATCTTATGACGTTGAGTTGCTGAACAGCTACAACCTGGAATACCCAAACTTTAGTAATGCTTATCTATCGGTTACGACATCGTCTACCGATCCGGCTGCGGTGCAGCGCACATTCGTGGTGGTCAATCGGCTTATTACCGATCAGTTCACGGCCCAGCAAGTCCGGGACAACGTCGCGCCCAATAACCGGATCCAGATTCTGCAGACCGGCGATACCGGGCCGCTCATTGAGCAGGGCTCCCCGAAACGGGTGATGATTGGCCTGATCATCCTGACCCTGGTGGCCATCTTCGGGGTGGCCATGTTCCTGGAGCGGCACCCGGTCCGGATCGGCCCGCTCGGCCGGCGATCCGCGCCGGGCCGCACGCCGGGACGTCCGGACTGGGCGCGGCGCGATCCCGCGGGCCGGCCACTCGCCGACTAGCGGCCGCGAGGCCTGCGGGCCGGGCTAGCTGCCCAGATCGGTCGGCCGGGGATGCCCGGCCGGCCCGGCCCCGGACAGCAGCACCTCGGCGATCCGCTCCCCGGCGTGGCCATCCCACAGCGCCGGGGACCGCCGCGGCGGCGGGGACGCCAGCACGCTGAGCGCGGTCTTCACGATCCGCTCCCGGTCCCGGCCGACTAGCTGGTTGGTGCCCTCGGTCAGGGTGATGGGGCGCTCGGTGTTCTCCCGCAGCGTCAGGCACGGCACGCCCAGGACCGTCGTCTCCTCCTGGACCCCGCCGGAATCGGTGAGGACCAGCCGCGCCGACGCCTGCAGGGCGACGAAGTCGAGGTACCCGGCGGGCGGGACCAGTTGCACCCGCTCCGACACGCCAGAACTGCGCAGCTGCGCCGCGGCCCGGGGATGGGCGGGCAGCACGATCGGGCATTCCCGGGACAGGTCGTCCAGCGCGGCCAGCAGGGTGCCCAGCGCCGCCGGGTCGTCCACGTTGGCCGGGCGGTGCAGGGTCACCAGGGCGTACTCGCCACGGGTCAGGCCGAGCCGGCCGAGCACGTCGGAGGCGAGGGCGCGGTCCAGGTTGGCCAGCAGGGTGTCCACCATGACGTTGCCGACCAGGTGGATCTGGTCGGTCCGGTACCCCTCGGCCCGCAGGTTCGCCACCGCGTCCGGGGACGGGGCGAACAGGTAGTCGCTGACCCGGTCGGTGACGACCCGGTTGACCTCTTCGGGCATCTCCCAGTCACGGCTGCGCAGCCCGGCTTCGACGTGGCCGAGCAGGGCCCCGCCCTTGGCCGCGACCAGGGCGCAGCCGAGCGTGGAGTTGACGTCGCCGACCACGACGACCGCCTCGGGCCGCAGCTCCGCCAGCAGCGGCTCGAAGGCGGCCATCACCCGGCCGGTCTGCACGGCGTGGCTGCCCGAGCCGACCTGGAGGAAGTGATCGGGCCGGCGGATGCGCAGATCCTCGAAGAAGACGTCGCTCATGGCCGCGTCGTAGTGCTGGCCGGTGTGCACCAGCACGACCTCCGCGCCGCGCGCCTCCAGGGCATCCATGACCGGCTTGATCTTCATGTAGTTCGGCCGGGCCCCGGCCACGCAGACGATGCGCATCAGCCGGTCAGAGCGTTTCGACGTTCGGGCCGGACAGGCGGCGGCGGCAGTCGAAGATGAAGCCCGCGTGCTGGCAGACCAGCTCGTAGTCGAACGCGTCATGGTCGGTGAGCAGCACGACCACGTCCGCCTCGGCCAGCTCGCCGGAGGTCAGGTCCACCCGGGGCACGGTCCCGTCCACGGCGGTGGCCTCGACCACGTGCGGGTCGGTGGCGCGCACGTCCGCGCCCATCGCGGTGAGCAGCTGGGCCACCCGGACGGCGGGCGATTCGCGCGCGTCCCCGGTGTTCTTCTTGTAGGCCAGCCCGAGCAGCAGGATCCGGGCGCCGCGGATGGCGCGGCTCCGCCCGTTGAACGCCACCATGAGCCGGTTCACCACGTAGTCGGGCATGTGGTTGTTGATGTCGTCGGCGAGTTCCACGAACCGGAAGCTCTTGCCCAGGGCGCGCTGCACCCGCCAGGACAGGTAGGACGGGTCGATCGGCAGGCAGTGGCCGCCCACCCCGGGCCCGGGGGTGAACGGCATGTACCCGAACGGCTTGGACGAGGCCGCCTCGATGGCCTCCCAGACGTTGATGTCCATGTCGTGCGCATACATCGCCAGCTCGTTCACCAGGGCGATGTTCACGTGCCGGAACGTGTTCTCGACCAGCTTGGCCAGCTCCGCCTCGCGCGGCGAGGACACCACGACCGTCTGTCTCCACGATCGTGTCGTAGAACGCCTTGATGACCTGCAGCGACTCCGGGTCGATGCCGGAAACGATCTTCGGGGTGGTGACCAGCGTCCACGTCGCGTTGCCCGGGTCGATGCGCTCCGGGCTGAAGCCGAGGTGGAAGTCGCGCCCCGCGGCCAGGCCGGAGCCCTCCTCGAGCAGCGGCAGCACCTTCTCCTGGGTGGTGCCGGGATAGGAGGTCGACTCGATGACCACCGTGGCCCCCGGGCGCAGGCAGCGGGCCAGGGTGCGCGCGGCGTCCTCCAGGTAGGTGAGGTCGGGCAGCCCGTCGCGCAGCGGGGTGGGCGCGGCCACGACGGCGATGTCGAACCCGGCACAGGCCCGCCCGTCGGTGGACGCCGTGAAGGCGCCGCTGTCCAGGACCCCCCGCAGTTGCGCGGCGGGCACGTCCTCGATGTAGGACTCCCCGGCCTCGAGCAGCTTCACCCGCGCGGCATCGACGTCGTACCCGATGACCCGGTGGCCGACCTCCGCCGCCCGCATGGCCAGCGGCAGCCCGACATACCCCAGGCCGACAACAACGACTGTCGTCACGAGCGTTCCCCCGCCATCTTCCGGCGCAGCATCTCCCTGCCGACCAGGGCAATGAAGGTCATGTTAGTGGTCAGGTACCGGCGGCCCAGGCGAATCGGCTCTTGCCAGGCCCGGTACAGCCATTCCAGGCCGTGCTCCTGGTACCAGAGCGGGGCCCGCCGGGTCAGCCCGGCCATCACGTCGAACGAGCCGCCGACACCGTGCACCACGTGCGCCTTGGTGGCCGGGCCCCACTCGTCCAGGAACAGTTCCTTGCGCGGTGACGACATGCCCACGAACAGGATGTCGGTCCGGGACCGGCGGATGTCCTCGGCGATCTCGCCTTCCTCGCCCGCCTGGTAGTACCCGTCGTGGGCGCCGGCCACCACCAGCCCGGGGAAGCGGCGGCCGACTTCGGCGAGCACCTTGGCCAGCACCTCCGGCCGGGCACCCAGGAAGTAGACCCGGTAGGAGCTGCGCTCCGCCTCGGCCAGCAGCTCCAGGAACAGGTCGATCCCGGCCACCCGCTCCGGCAGCGGCTCGCTGAGCAGCCGGCTGGCCCAGACGACCGACTGCCCGTCGGCCAGGATCATCCCGGAGCTGGCCACGGCCTCGCGGAGCGCCGGGTTGCGCCGCATCGACACGATCTTGGCCGCGTTGAGGACCCCCACGGCGAGCTGCTCGCCGTGCTCGATGGCCTCGGTGCAGCGCTGCACGGCCTGGCGCATGGTCACCGCATCGACCGACAAGCCAAACAGGTCGCGCCGCGCCCACTGCGACTGCGTCGTCGTTCATCGAACCCCCCACTGCTCAGCCGCTGGCGAGAGCACGGCACGGTTTCAGGACAGCCACGTCATCAGCAGCCAGCCCAGCTCGTAGGGCCGGCACTCGTGGTCCACGACGCCCGGCGGGTACACCCGGTCCAGCGCCTGGATCCGGGTACCCGGGTGCAGCCGGGTGGTCGCGGCGCGCAGGCCGCGGACCAGCTTGCGCTGATCACCACGGGCGACCTTGCGCCAGGTGATCGGCGGGTCGTCCAGCACCAGCTGCACGTCCGCCTCGGGCGGCGCGGCCAGCCAGCGGAGCCCGCGGCAGATGTTGTCCAGGTGCGGCTCACCGTCCGCGTCGGCCAGGTCGAGCAGGGCCATCGGCGCCATCGCGTGCTGGTGCACCGTGTAGACCGGGTAGCCCTCGACCACCCCGCCGGTCCGTGAGTCGTAGTGCCACCACCACTGCCCGGCCGGGCCCTGGGCGTCACAGATCACCCGGGCGACCTCGTTGGCCGCGGCCAGCGCCTCCGGGTCGGCGGAGCTGGCGTGCAGCCGGGCCAGCGCCTGGATCGGGTACACCTGGTCGGCGAAGCTGCCCACATGCGCCCGGTACCAGGGCGCGGCCGGCCCGGTGGTGTGCGGGTAGGCGGGCTCGCCCCGGGCGGCCAGCAGCCGCTTCCGGGCCGCGGCCAGGTGCTCTTCCACGTCAGCCCGGTGCCGCGCGGCGACCAGGGCGGACACCACCCAGGCCGCGGAGACCACGTCCAGCGGGCGCGGCTTCCGGTCCAGCTCGGCCAGCCGGGCCAGCGCGTGCGGCAGCTCGCTGTGCCCGGCCTCGGCGGCCGCCCAGCAGACCAGCGCGGTGTCGCCGACGCCGGTCATCCCGTCCAGCCGCTTGGCCAGCAGCCCGACCAGCTCGTCACACGTCTGGCCGGCCAGCACGGCCTGCTGTTCCGCCACGGACACCCGGAGCAGGCCCAGGGCCACGATCGCCGCGTAGCGGAGGCTGGTCCCGGCCGGGCGCAGCTGCCAGCCACCGCCGGGCCCCGGCTCGCCGGTCACGGTGAACACGAACTCGCCGTCGGCGTACTGCCCGGCCAGGCGGACCAGGCCGATCCGGATCAGCCGCTCCAGCAGCGCGGCGCTCTGGGTATCCCGGTCGGCGACGAGGCCGAGCCGGGTGGTCTGCACCGTCATCGGAGCGCTGCCGTAGCCGTGCTTCCGCCGTGTGCCCAGCGGGCAGCCGTGCGCGCCGTGATTCCGTGCAACCCAGCCTCCATGAGTGGCCCACCCCGCCCGCCATGCCTGGCACTCTCTCTCGCGGAGGTGCTTACTGAGGTGGCAGACCGCGCGAAAGCGCGCGTAACTACCCGTACGACGTCTAGCCCAGCAGGCCCGATGACCCCCTATAGCCGCTGTTATCGTTTTGTTATCTATGACGCTGTGTGCCCGGATACGGCCGGCTGCGTCCGCGCGGCCCGGCCGGCTACGGTGTGCCCGGTCAGCGGCCTGCACTGCCCGCGCGTGCCCCGCGTCCCCGTACGCCCGACCCGAGGAGTTGGCATGGAACCGCTCGGCATCGCCGGGGCCTGGGTCTTCACCCCCGCCATCCACGCCGATGACCGGGGCAGCTTCCTGGAGTGGTTCCGCGGCGCGGACCTGGCCCGGGCAGCCGGGTACCCCCTGGATGTGGCCCAGGCCAACTGCTCGGTGTCCCGGCGCGGCGTGCTGCGCGGGATTCATTTCGCCGACGTCCCGCCCGGCCAGGCCAAGTACGTGAGCTGCCTCAGCGGCGCCCTGCTGGACGTGATCGTGGACCTGCGGGTGGGCTCACCCACGTTCGGCCGCTGGGAGTCGGTGCGCCTGGACGACACCGGGCGGCGGGCGGTGTTCCTGGCCGAGGGACTGGGGCACGCCTTCATGGCGCTCAGCGAGCAGGCCACCGCGGTCTACCTGTGCTCGACGCCGTACGCGCCGGGCCGGGAGCACGGCGTCCACCCGCTCGACCCCGACCTGGCCATCACCTGGCCGCCGGGCATCACCCCGGTGCTGTCCGAGAAGGACGCCGCCGCGCCGTCACTGCAGAAGGCACAGGCCGCCGGCCTGCTCCCGGACTATGCCGAGTGCCTGGCCTACACCGCCGGGCGCCAGCGATCCCGGCCCTGAGCCCCGGGAACTCCACGTGAGCCCCGGGAGCCCCACCCGGGAGTCTCCGGCCGTGAGCCTCAGCCGCGGCCGCCTGCGCCGGCCGTGACGGCCGCCAGCATGCCGGGGAGGGCACGGCCCAGCGAGAGCCGCCAGTCGCCGATCGGCGGCACCCCGGCCCGGGCCCAGGCGGCGTGGCCGAGCACGCTGTACGCCGGGCGTTCCGCCGGGCGGCCCAGGTCCGCCGTGCGGGCCGTCCGGACCAGGGCGGGGTCGGCGCCGACCAGGCGGTAGACCTCCTGGGCCAGCCCGAACCAGGTCGTGTCGGCCGCGCTGGTCGCATGGTAGATGCCCGGCGGCGCGGCGGCCTCGGCCAGCGCGAAGATCTGGGCCGCCACGTCCACCGTCCAGGTGGGCTGGCCACGCTGATCGTCCACGACGCTGACGCCGGCCTGCTCCCGGGCCTTACCGATCATCGTGGCGACGAAGCTCCGCCCGGCCCGCCCGTACAGCCAGGCGGTGCGCACCACGTAGCCGGCCAGTCCCGGCTGGGCCAGGACGGCCTGCTCGCCGGCCAGCTTGGTCCGCCCGTAGGCGGTCCGCGGCGCGGTGGCGCCGTCCTCGGCGTAGGGCTGCCCGGCCCGGCCGTCGAACACGTAGTCGGTGGACATCTGGATCAGCATGCAGCCACGGGCGGCGCACAGCGCGGCCAGGCCGGTCACCGCCTGGCCGTTGATCCGCAGCGCCTCGGCCTCATGGGCTTCCGCGTCGTCCACCGCGGTCCAGGCCGCGCAGTTGACCACCACGGCCGGCTGCCAGCGGTCCAGCGCCCGGCTGACCGCGCCGGTGTCGGTGATGTCCAGCCCGCCGCGGTCCAGGCGCGGCCACGGCCGCGCCGCGGCCTTCCAGCACGGCCACGAGGTCGCGGCCGAGCATGCCGCCGGCCCCGGTCACCAGCCAGCGGCTCACGTCCGGCGCCCCCGGCAGGCCCGGCTTCCCCGCGCCGGGCACCGCCGCCCGCCGTCCGTCACTGTCGTCGTCATGAACTGATCTGCACCTTGCTGTGGTCGCCGAGAATGAGCCGGTGCGCCTTGGGCACCCGGGGCGCGGGGGTCACCTCCACATCGCGGCCGATGATGGACGCCTCGATCCGCCGCACCCCCCTGATGGACGCGCCGCGCAGCACGATGGAGTACTCGATCTCGCTGTCATCGATGGCGCAGTCCTCGGCGACCGAGGTGAACGGCCCGATGTAGGAATCCGCCACCCGGCTCCCCGCGCCGATGATGACCGGCCCGACGATCCGCGAGGCGGTGACCTCCGCGCCGTCCTCGATCACCACCCGGCCGATCAGCTCGCACCCGGGGTGCACCACGCCACGCCGGGCTGGCTCGGCCGTCTCCAGCACCAGCCGGTTGACCTCCAGCATGTCGGCGACGTTGCCGGTGTCCTTCCAGTACCCGGAGATGGTGGTGGAGGTGACCTTCCGGCCGTGGTCGATCAGCCACTGGATGGCCTCGGTGATCTCCAGCTCCCCCCGCCGGGAGGGCCGGAGGCCGCGGACCGCCTCGTGCACGCAGGAGGTGAACAGGTACACGCCGACCAGGGCCAGGTCGCTCTTGGGCTGCCGCGGTTTCTCCTCCAGCCCGATCACCTGGCCGGCGGCGTCCAGCTCGGCCACGCCGAACTCACGCGGGTCCGGCACCTGGGTGAGCAGGATCTGCGCGTCCGGCCGGGTCCCGCGGAACTCGGTCACCAGGTCGGAGATGCCGCCCACGATGAAGTTGTCACCGAGGTACATGACGAAGTCGTCCTCGCCGAGGAAGTCCCGGGCGACCAGCACCGCGTGGGCCAGGCCGAGCGGCGCCTCCTGCTGGATATAGGTGACGGCCAGCCCGAACGCCGAGCCGTCGCCCACCGCTTCGCGGATGGCCGGCGCGGTGTCGCCGACCACCAGCCCGACGTCGGTGATGCCGGCGTCCCGGATGGCTTCCAGGCCGTAAAAGAGCACTGGCTTGTTCGCCACGGGGAGCAGTTGCTTGGCCGAGGTATGCGTGATCGGCCGTAGCCGCGTCCCCGCACCCCCCGACAGGACCAGGGCCTTCATGGCAGCGAAGGTAGCCGGTCCGCCACGGCCGCGCGACGATAGCGGCAGAAAATCCCCGTTACGGCCCCGGCTGGCGGCCCGGGCCTCAGCTGTGGAATTCGTTCTGCGCGGCGGCCAGGCCCTTGCTGAGCAGGGTCTCCACCGCGTCCGCGGCCCGGGCGATGACGAACGGCAGTTCCTTGCGTTCCTCGGGCCGGAAGTCCCGGAGCACGAAGGCGGCCGGGTCCATCCGTCCCGGCGGGCGGCCGATTCCCACCCGCACCCGGTAGTAGTCCCGGCTGCCGAGGGCGGCGGTGATCGAGCGGAGGCCGTTATGCCCGTTGTCGCCGCCGCCGAGCTTGAGCCTGATCGTGCCGAACGGAAGATCCAGCTCGTCGTGGATGACCACGATCTGCCCGGTGTCCAGGTGGTAGTAGCCACGGAACCCGGCGACGGGGCCGCCGGACTCGTTCATGTAGGTGAGTGGCTTGATCACGGTGACCGGCATCCCGGCCAGCCGCCCGTCCACCGCCACGGCCCGGTACCGGGCCGGGCGGAACCGGCCGCCCATCCGGTCCGCGAGCTCGTCCGCGACCATGAACCCGGCGTTGTGCCGGTGGCCGGCGTACTGCGGCCCGGGATTGCCCAGCCCAGCGATCAGCCAGCGGTCCTCAGCCATGGCGTCCTCGCCTCCGGCCGCCCGTCCCCGGCGGAGCACCGGCCACCGCATCGTGCCCGCCGGGAGCGGCAGCCCCGGCTACTCCCGGCCCGGGGCGGCGGACTCGTCCGCGGCCTCGCCGCCCTCACCCTCGGGAACCGGGGCCGGCTCGGCCGGGGCCGCGGCCGCCTCGGGCACGCCGATCTCCGCTTCCATCTGCTCGGCGGTGGGTGCCGCGATCACGTGCAGGACCAGGGCCTCCGGGTCCACGGCCAGCGACGACCCGGACGGCAGCTTCAGGTCGCCCGCGTGCACCGCGGTGCCGACCTGCATGTCCTCCACGTCGACCTCGATGGCGGCCGGGATGTGCGTGGCCTCGGCCTCGATGGAGATCTGCACCATCTGCTGGTCCAGCAGCCCGCCGGAGTACACCTCACCGGTCACCTGGACCGGGATGTCCACGGTCACCTTCTCGCCGCGGCGGACCATGACCAGGTCCACGTGCTCGACGAAGCCCCGGATCGGGTCCCGCTGCACCGCCTTCGGCAGCACCAGCTGGTTGCCGCCGGGCAGCCCGTCCAGCCGGATCAGCACGTTGGCGGCCTTCAGGGCCATCATCACGTCGTGGCCGGGCAGGGTGATGTGCCGGGTGTCCGTGCCATGGCCGTACACCACGGCGGGCACCCGGCCGGCCCGGCGCTCACGACGGGCTGGGCCCTTGCCGAACTCGGTGCGCGGCTCAGCCGCGATGCGGACCTCGGGCACGGTACTTGCTCCTTACACAGCAGCGTGATTGCTGGTGCGGCGTCTCGCCGGATCGGCCTCCCGGGCAGCGGGCCGCACGACAGCCGACAGGCACGCCGAATACAGCGTGCCTGTCGGAGTCTAGCTCAGAATAACGGTGTCCCCACCTGGCCGCCGGACAGCGGGCCGGGGCGGAGTGAGCCGCTGCGGCGCCCGGCTCGGTGTCGTGCGTCATCGCGGGATCCGCGTCGTGCGTCATGCCCGGTTCCGCGTCGTGCGTCATCGCCGGCTCAGCGTCGTGCGTCATCGCGGGTTCCGCGTCGTGTGTCATCGCGGGCTTCGACTCGTGTTTCATCGCGGGCTTCGCGACTCGTGCGTCATGGCCGGCTCGGACGTCGTGCGTCATCGCCGGCTTCGCGTCGTGCGTCATGGCGGGCTCGGCGTCGTGCGTCATCGCGGGATCCGCGTCATGCGTCATGGCGGGATCGGCATCGTGCGTCATGCCCGGCTCGTCCCCAGCGACGCTCTTGTCTTCCATGATCATGTCCTCTCCTGTTCCTGACCCCCGGGAGCCAGGAAGAAAGACAGCGAGCAGATGGCAGCAGGCTACCGAACACGCTTTCCGGCCCCGCGGGAATTGGTGTGGCGGACAAGCCATAGCTAACTCACTGAACGGATAGCCCGGGGAGTAGCGAAAAGGCCATGCCAATCCGCGGCCCGGGCGCGGCCCTGACCTGGGCGCATCAGGGGCGCACCCCGGCGCCCCCAGGCGCCCGCCACAGCGCCGCCCAGGCGCCCGCCAGAGGGGCGCACCACAGGGTCCCACCCGGCCTGGCTCACCTCGGTCCGCACCGGGGTGGCGGCTGGATGCGGGCAACCGCGTCGATTGGCCGGGCTGGCGTTCGTATAGGAGATAGAGGCGCCGGCCTACGGCTGGCGCCGCCCGGCGAAGCGAGGAGACGCTCATGTCCGAGCCGAAGGTCCTGCTGACTGCTCTGGGAATTCCCGAGTCACCACGGTGGCACGAGGGCCGGCTGTGGTTCTGCAACTGGATCGAGCGCCAGGTCGTGGCCGTCAGCCTGGACGGCGAAGCCGAGGTCATGGCCACCCGAGATCCCGGCAGCCACCCGATGGGCTATTCCATCGACTGGCTGCCCGACGGCAGGCTGCTGGTCACCGGCGACAAGCTGCGGCGCCAGGAGCCCGACGGGTCGATGGCCGTCCACGCTGAGCAGCGCGCGAACGAGATCGTGGTGGACGGCCGCGGCAACATCTACCTCAACGGCGCGGACTTCGACTTCGTCGCGGGAGCGCCGCCCAAGCCCGGCTACATCAAGCTCGTCACCCCCGACGGCCAGCTACGCCAGGTCGCCGGCGACATCCAGTTCCCCAACGGCATGGTCATCACGCCCGATGACCGGACGCTGATCATCTCCGAGTCGTTCGCCGGCCGGCTCACCGCGTTCGACATCGACGCCGACGGAGGGCTGTCCAGCCGCCGGGTCTTCGCCGACGGTCTCGCCCCGGACGGCATCTGCCTCGACGCCGAAGGCGCGGTCTGGGTCAGCACCGGGTTCTCGGTGGCCCGCGTCGCCGAGGGCGGCCAGGTCCTGCAACGCGTCGAACTGCCCGAGAACCGGGCCCCGTTCGCGCTGATGCTCGGCGGACCGGACCGGCGGACCCTGTTCATCCTGACCGCCGAATGGCGGCCTGCCGACGGCCACGTCGCCAACCTCGATCGGCTGGCCAGCGGGCCGCACACCGGAGAGATCCTGACCCTCCCGGTCTCCGTGCCCGGCGCCGGCCGGCCATGACCCACACGCCCCAGCAGCCCGCTCCGCGTGCCCGCTCCGCCAGCCCGCCCCGCTAGCCCGCCCCGGCAGCACGCCCGGGGAGCCCGGGCCGGGAGCCTGGCGCTAAGCCGGGGAGCTCGCCACGACGCCGGGGAACTGGGTCCGCAGCACCGCCGCCTGTGCTCCCTCGTCCAGTTCCTCGAGGATCGCCAGCGCCTGCCGCAGCGCGTCCTGCGCCTGCTCAGGCCGGTCCTGGGCAGTGGCCCGGACCAGGTGACGCAGTGTCCGGGCCTCCGCCAGCCGGTCACCGGCGGCTGGCGCAGATCCAGCGCCTGCTCCAGGAGCCGACCGCGTCGGCGATCCGGCCCAGGTCCAGGTACGCCTCGCCCAGGTTGTTCAGGGCATAGCCCTCGCCTCGGTGTCCTCGATTTCCCGGAAGATCTTCCGGGCCTGCTCGAGGCTGCCGACCGCCTCGCGATCCGCCCCAGCGCCAGGTGCGCCTCGCCGAGATTATTCAGCGCGACCGCCTCGCTGTACGGATTGGCCGCTTGCCGCTGGATTTCCAGTGCCCGTCTGAGCGGGTCCAGTGCCTCGTCGTACCGCTGCAGGCGCAGGTAGGTATCGGCGATGTTGTTCGCCGCTCTGCGCCTCACCGCAGGTCCCCGATCCCGCGGCGGATGGCCAGGGCCTGCTCGAAATAGCCGATCGCGTCGGGCATCCGGAGCTGCCCGTGCACCATGCCCAGATTGTTCAGCACCCACGCCTCACCGGGCCGGTCGCCCGGCCCGCCGGCGCTGGCCAGGGCGACGCCGTGCGTCCTGACCCACTCGGCCCGGTAGCTCCGCCGGTTGAAGAAGCTGAGCGAGGCGACCGGCAACTGCCACGCGAGCTCGTCCATAGCCCAGTCGGCGGCCTGCTGCGGCGCGGCGACCAGATTCCCCCGTTCGCCTTCACACCAGTTCAGCGCCTCCTCCACGGTGGCGAAGCTCAGCGGCTGCCAGTCCGGCCCGGGCGGCCCGAGGTGGACCTGATCCCGGTGCGGGGAAACCAGCGTGGCCATGGCCACGACCGTATGCAGGTACCAGGCCAGCACCCGGCGCACGGCCGCCTCGCGGCCCGGCCGCGGGCTCCTCAGCCAGTGCACGCTCGGCCGCGTAGGCCCTGAGCAGGTCATGGAACCGGTAGCGGTCCGGGGCCGGAGACTGCAGCAGCTGGGCATCGACCAGCACCTCGAGCGCATCCGCCACGGCATCCTCGGGCTGCCCGATGAGGGCGGCCGCCGCGGGCAGCCCGATGGACGGCCCCTGCCACAGCCCGAGCAGCCGGAATGCGTGCGCCGGGTCCACCCCGTCCGGCCCGGGCCGGCCGGGCAGGCTGGTGAAGCTGACCTCGAAGCAAGCCCGCACGGCCAGGTCGCCGGTCTTCAGCTCATCCAGCCGCCGGCGCTGATCCGACAGCCGCCGGGCCAGGTTGCTGACCGTCCAGTTGCCCCGGGCGGCGAGCCGGGCCCCGGCGATCCGGATGGCCAGCGGCAGGCCGGCGCAGGCGGCCAGCACCTCCTGGGTGGCCGCCAGCTCGGCGTCGGCGCGGCTGGGGCCGATGATCCCGGCGAACATGTCCCGGGCCTCGCCCGGCGCGAGCACGTCCAGGTCCACGAACCGGCTGCCGGCCAGGTCCGGCATCCGGTTCCGGGTGGTGACCAGGACCGCGCAGGAGGCGGAACCGGGGAGCAGCGGACGGACATGTGCGGCGTCCCGGGCGTCGTCGAGAACGATCAGCACCTTGCGGTCGGTGAGCCGGGTCCGGTACTGCGCGGCACGCTCCTCCGGGTCGGCCGGGATGCGGCCCGGGTCCATCCCCAGATCGCGCAGGAACCGGGCCAGCACATCGGTGGGCGAGGCCGGCCGGCGGGACGCGCCCTGCAGGTTGGCGTACAGCTGGCCATCCGGGTACTGCGAGCGCAGCAGGTGGGCCGCGTGCACCGCCAGGGTGGTCTTGCCCAGGCCGCCCGCCCCGATCACGGCGGCCACCACCACCGCGCCCGGGCTGTCCGGCCGTCCCGGGCCGGACAGCAGGTCATGCAGGGCGTGCAGGTGGCCGGCCCGGCCGGTGAAGTCGGGGATATCCGCCGGGAGCTGGGCCAGCTGCGGCAGGGCCGCGGTACCGGGACGGGCCGGCCCGGCGTCCGCGGGACCCGGCGAGGGCCGCTTTGCCGCGTGGCTGTCCTCGCCGGCCCGCCGGTCCCCGCCGGACCGCCGGTCGTGGCCGGCCTTGGCCGGCGTGCCCGGCCCCGCGGTCGCCGCGCCGGGGTGGCGGGAGCCGGCCGCACCATCCGTTAGGAAGGGCGGGGGGCCGGTACCCGCATCGGCCTGCAGGATGCGCTCATGCAGCAGGCGCAGCTCGGCGCCGGGATCGACACCCAGCTCATCCGCGATCAGCTCGCGGGCCTGCGCATAGGCCTCCAGGGCCTCCGCCTGCCGGCCCGAGGTGTAGAGGGCCTGCATGAGCAGGCCCCACAGCTCCTCCCGGAGCGGGTAATCGGTGAGCAGCCTGCGCAGCTCCGGCACCACCTGGGCGTGCCGGCCGCAGCCGAGATCGGCCTGGATGAGCAGTTCGAGCGCCTCGACGCGGCACTCCTCCAGGCGGCTCGCCTCGGCGCTGACCAGCGGTGACGACGGCACATCGGCCAGCGCCCGGGTCCCCCGCCACAGGCCCGCCGCCTCGCTGAGCAGTTCCGCGGCCCGCGGGGCATCCTGGCCGGCCAGCGCGGCCCGGCCCTGGCTCACCAGGGTGGCGAACCGCTGCGCATCGATGTCCTCGGGCGCGGCGAGCAGCTGGTAACCGGGCGAGCGGGTCACCAGCACCTGCTGGCCGTCGCCGCCGAACTGCCTGCGCAGCCGGTGCACGTAGACGCTGACCAGGTTGGTCGCGGTCGCGGGCGGGTGGGACGGCCACACCTCTTCGATCAGCTGGGGGGTGGAGACCAGCTGGCCCCGGTTCACCAGCAACACCGCCAGCACCGTGCGCCACTTCGCTGCGCCGATGCCGCTCCACTCCCCGTCCACCTGGACCTCGAGCGGCCCAAGCATCCGAAACAGCATCGATCGCGCCCCGATCAACTGCGGCGGCCTGCCCCCAGGCACTTGAACGGAAGGCAGCGCCCACCGCTCTCATCATGCACCAGTCAGCGTGTCCGGTGCGGATTCCGGCCGGGGGTGGCGGCGGGGTGACCCGGGTACCGGCGGCTCAATCACGGATCAATCGTGACGCAAGAGCTCCCTGCCATTGTCGTACCAGGCGCCGGCGAGAAGGACCTAATCGCCGGCAAGGGGAAGCCTAAGCGGGGACAGGCCGGATCGCTGCGGACCGCCATGCGGGGGCGCAGTCCGCACCATCACCTGGTCAGGGCCGGGATCGCGTGCCCGGCCCTGACCAGGGACGCCGACCTGAATCAACGGGGGAACAGGCCCGCGCCGCCATGCGGCGCGCCTGGGCGGTGGCCGCCGTCTTCGTCGCTTGCGGGGGCGAAGACAGCGGTCACCTTAGCCGCGGGCCGGACCGGGCCCGGGGGACGGCCCGGACCGGCTCGCGGCCCCGCGGCGGCCGCCCGGCGGCGGCCCGGCTCACCCAGCCCGCCCGGGCCAGCCGCCCAGCCAGCCCGCCTGAGTCAGCTCTGGCCGTCGAACAGGCTGGTCACGGAGCCGTCGCTGAACACCTCGGTGATGGCCCGGGCGATCAGCGGGGCGATGGACAGCACGGTGAGCTTGTCGAACCGGCTGTCCGCCGCGATCGGCAGCGTGTTGGTGACAATAACCTCACTGACCCGAGAGTTCTTGAGACCGTCCACCGCGCCGCCGGACAGCACCCCGTGCGTGGCGGTCACGATCACCTTCGCGGCGCCCTGCTCGAACAGGGCGTCGGCGGCCTTGATGATGGTGGCGCCGGTGTCGATCATGTCGTCCACCACGATGCAGGTCCGCCCGGCCACCTGCCCGACCACCTCGAACACGGCCACCTTGTTGGCCACGTCGGGATCGCGCCGCTTGTGGATGATGGCCAGCGGGCAGCCGAGCCGGTCGGTCCACCGCTCACAGACCCGGACCCGGCCGGCGTCCGGCGCGACCACGGTGACCTGGGAGACGTCCAGGTTGCGCTGGATGTAGGAAGCCAGCGTGGGCAGCGCGAACAGGTGGTCCACCGGCCCGTCGAAGAACCCCTGGATCTGCGCGGTGTGCAGGTCCACGGCCATGATCCGGTCCGCACCCGCGGTCAGGAACAGGTCCGCCATCAGCCGGGCCGAGATCGGCTCGCGGCCCCGGCTCTTCTTGTCCTGCCGGGCGTACCCGAAGAACGGCGCGACCACGGTGATCCGCTTGGCGGACGCCCGCTTCAGCGCATCCACCATGATCAGCTGTTCCATGATCCACTGGTTGATGGGCGCGGTGTGGCTCTGCACCACGAACGCGTCACTGCCCCGGACGGACTCCAGGAAGCGGACGAAGATCTCGCCGTTGGCGAAATCGAAGAGACGGGCCGGAGTGGGATCGATGCCGAGGCACCCCGCGATCTCGCTGGTCAGTTCTGGGTGGGCCCGGCCGGAGAAGAGCATCAGCTTCTTCTCGCCGGTCGCGGTGATGCCGGTCACGCGTCCTGAGCTCCCTCATTCGTTGCGGCGCCCGGCCGGCTGGCCACCGGGTCATCGGGGCCGACCCTGGTGCCCGGGGAGAGGTAAGCGAACGGCCCCACCACGGCGCCGGGGCCGATCTCGGCCCGCCGGCATACCGCCTGGGTAATGGTCGCGCCCTCACCGACCGTCGTATCGCGGAGCAGGCAGCCGGGTCCGACCCGGGCGCCCGCCGCGATCGTGGTGCTGCCCTCGAGCTGGGTGCCGGGGCCGATCTCGACATCCCGGCCGAGAACCACCCCGGTGTCGATCCAGGTCGTCGCCGGATCGACGATCGTCACGCCAGCACGCATCCAGGTGCCGAGCAGCCGTGCGTTGAATATCTGCCGCGCCCGCGCGAGTTGCGCACGGTCGTTCACTCCCAGGACTTCGTCAGGATCCTCCAGCGTAACCGACGCGACAAGATGGCCCTCGGCGCGCAGGATGGCGATGACGTCGGTGAGGTATTCCTCGCCCTTCACGTTGTCGGTGGGCACCCGCTTGACCGCATCCCCGAGCAGGTGGGCCTCGAAGGCGTAGACGCCGGAGTTGATCTCGTTGACGGCGCGCTGCTCCGGGGTCGCGTCCGCCTCCTCGATGATCTTCGTGAACTCGCCGTCGGCGTCCCGGATGACCCGGCCGTAGCCGTGCGGGTCGGCCAGCCGCGCGGTGAGCACGGTGGCCGCCGCCTCGCGGGCCTGGTGCTCGGCGACCAGCGCGGTCAGCGTCGAGCCGCGCAGCAGCGGGGTGTCCGCGCAGGCGACCAGGATCGTGCCGTGGTCCAGGCCGACTTCCTCGATCACGGTGCGCACCGCGTGGCCGGTGCCACCCTGGCGGTGCTGCACCACCGGCTGCACGTCAGGGGCCCGCCGGGCCAGGTACTGCGGTGACCTCCCGGCGGCGGTGCCCCACCACCACGATGATCCGGACCGGGTCGGGCTGGCGCGCCGCGGCCAGCACGTGCCCGAGCAGGGTGTCACCGCAGATCTGGTGCAGCACCTTGGGGGTGTCGGACTTCATCCGCGTGCCCTCGCCCGCAGCGAGGACGATGACCGCAGCCGGACGGCTCACACTCACGTTGTGGTGCTCCTCGGTTGCTCCCCGGATGCCGGGGAGCACCCTCCCCGGCCGCGCCGCCAGCACCCGCGCTGATCCGCTGGGCCTTGCCCCAGCTCCTCAGTTCACGCGCCCGACCTTCGCAGGATACCGTCCGGCCAGCCGGCGGGCCGCCGGTTGGGCCGGCGAAGTGCCTGATCAGCGGAGTGTAGCCAGGGTCACACATGCAGCCAATCTGGGCGGCGCGGGCTATCCGCGGGCTGCCGCCCGGCCATCCACGATGGCCGGAGCCGCTGGTTATGTCGGTGCCCACCCGTAGCATTCGAACATGAATTCGGCCGAACGCACCGCTCGCCCCCCAGCCTTACCCCCGGTCCCGGGAGGGCCCCGGGACTCCTTCGACCGGCTGCGCCAGCAGGCGATCGCCCTCCGCCGGGCCGGCCGCTCCCGCCGCGAGATCAAGGACCTGCTCGGCATCGGCAGCAACGCGACGCTAGACCGGGCGCTGCGCGGCGAGCCGCCCCCCGAGTGGACCCGCCGCCCCCGCGCCAAGGACGACCTGCACGCCCGGGCCCGTGAACTCCGCGAGCAGGGCCTCGACTACGCGGAGATCGCCAGCGCGTTAGGCGTGTCCAAGAGTTCCGTCTCCTTGTGGGTCCGGGACATGCCCCGCCCCGAGCGGCTCAGCTACGAGGAGTGCCGCAAGCGGTGCGCTGAGGGCTCCCGGTTGTACTGGGCGGCCGAAAGGCCCGCCCGCGAGGCCCGGCGGGAGGAGGTCCGGGCCGCGGCGGCCGGCCAGATCGGGGCTGCTTTCCACCCGGGAGATCCTCATCGCCGGAGCGATCGCTTACTGGTGCGAGGGCGCTAAGAGCAAGCCCCACAAACTGAGCGAGCGCGTCGTCTTCATCAACAGCGATCCTGGGCTGATCACATTCTTTCTGCGCTTCCTCCGCGAGGCTGGTGTCGAGTCCGCGCGACTGCGGTTCCGCGTGCACATCCACGAGACCGCGGATGTAGCCGCTGCGGAGCAGTTCTGGCTGAGCGTGACAGGTGCCGAGCCAGGCCAGTTCCACCGCACCGTACTGAAAAGGCACAACCCGCGGACCATCCGCAAGAACGTAGGCGCCGACTACCACGGCTGCCTGATCGTTGATGTCAGGCAGAGCGCCGACCTCTACCGGAAGATCGAAGGCTGGGTCCGCTCAGCACTGGGTCCTGGCCCGGTATCGTGGAGTGGTCGCACCCGGGCCGCACGCCAGGTATCGGGCGACAGTCCGGCGTAGGGTAATTGGCAGCCCACCAGGTTTTGGTCCTGGGTTTGTCCTGGTTCGAGTCCAGGCGCCGGAACTGTCTTTATTATCCCTTTCGCCTCCCGGCCGCGCTCGGCTCCGCGTCAGCCATCCTCGGGCTAATGCGCCCTTCCCGGCCTCCTGCCATGGCTCCCTATCCGGAACCTTCTCGAGACTCGACCACAGCAGTTAGTAGTCTCTTCGTCTCATGATCCGAGACGCTCGGAGCGACTACAGGCTGCTGCTAGGCGCTTCATTAGGTGAAATCTTTGACGGTGGGGTGTGCAACTTACGGTATCGTAGGTTACGGTGACGTAAGCGTCATAACTTCGGCGGTCGAGGGTAGTGAGAACCGGATACCGCCGGACGGCCCGCCCCCCTGGGCCCGAGAGCAGAGTGAGGTTCCCCCCAATATGACTGCCTCCCCAGAGACCGTGAGGCCCAGCCGCACGCCGGACGAGGTGCCTGCCGTGACCCGGCGGACGCCGCTGCCGGAGATCGAAGCCGAGCCGAGCAGCACGCTGGACCGCTTCCTGGTCAGCCTGTTCGTCGCCGTCCCGCTCCTCGCTGTGCTGGCGGCCATCCCGCTGGCCTGGGGGCTGGGCTGGCTGGGCTGGCATGACGTGGTGATCGCGCTGGTCTTCTATGTGATCTCCGGGATGGGGATCAGCATGGGCTTCCACCGCTACTTCACCCACTCGTCGTTCAAGGCGAACCGGGGACTCAAGATCGCGCTGGCCATCGCCGGCAGCCTGGCCATCGAGGGGCCGGTGCTGGTCTGGGTGGCTGACCACCGCAGGCACCACAAGTACAGCGACAAGGAAGGCGACCCGCACTCGCCGTGGCGGTTCGGCACGGACTGGAAGGCGCTCACCAAGGGCTTCGGGTACGCGCACGTGGGCTGGCTGTTCAACCCGAACCGGACGTCGCAGGCCAAGTTCTGCCCGGACCTGCTGGCCGACAAGGACGTCAGCCGCGTCTCGCGCTGGTTCCCCGGCCTGGTCGCCGTGTCGCTGCTCGCCCCGGCCCTGATCGGCGGCCTGTGGTCGATGTCCATCGCCGGCGCGCTCACCGCGTTCTTCTGGGCCAGCCTGGTCCGGATCTGCCTGCTGCACCACGTGACCTGGTCCATCAACTCGGTCTGCCACACGTTCGGCAACGAGGACTTCGAGGTGCGGGACAAGTCGCGCAACGTGGCCTGGCTGGCCATCCCGTCCTTCGGCGAGTCCTGGCACAACCTGCACCACTCCGACCCGACCTGCGCCCGGCACGGCGCGCTCAAGGGCCAGATCGACACCAGCGCGCGGGTCATCGCCTGGGCCGAGCGGCTCGGCTGGGCCTGGGACGTCCGCTGGCCGGACGGGGACCGGCTGTCGGCCCGGCTGACCGGGGTACGCGGCCAGGTGCTCGGCTCGATGACCGACCGGAGCGTGCCGCGGCCGGGCGCCCGGGACCGCGCCACGGCCGCCGCAGACCAGCAGGCGGTCAACTCAGGTGACCAGCGCGCTGCCTGATGGCCATGATGGGCTGGTGACCACTTCGGATTCTGGCCCCCATCAGCGCAGGCGGATGACTGGGAAGGAACGTCGCGAGCAACTGCTGGACATCGGCCGCCGGCTGTTCGCCGAGCGCGGTTTCGAAGGCACCTCCATCGAGGAGATCGCGGCGCAGGCCGGGGTGTCGAAGCCGGTGGTCTACGAGCACTTCGGCGGCAAGGAAGGGCTCTACGCGGTCGTGGTGGACCGCGAGGTGGAACGGCTGCTGACCATGGCCACCGAGATCCTCGGCGGCGCGCACACCCGGGAGAAGTTCGAGGCCGCGGCGGTGGTCCTGCTCAAGTACATCGAGGAGGACTCGGACGGATTCCGGATCCTGGTCCGGGATTCCCACCCGGCCTCCGGTGCGGGCACCTTCGGCAGCCTGATCAGCGACATCGCCAGCCAGGTGGAGTACATCCTGAGCGACTTCTTCGCCGCCCGCGGCTACGACCCCACGCTGGTCCCGATGTACGCGCAGATGCTGGTCGGCATGGTGGCGATGACCGGGCAGTGGTGGCTGGACGCGCGCCGGCCGAGCCGCGACGAGGTCGCCGCGCACCTGATCAACCTGGCCTGGAACGGGCTGTCCCACCTGGAGACCGACCCCGCGGATCTCCCCGGACGTCGCCCGCCGCGCCCGCCAGTAAGCACCGCCGGCCAGCACCGCCGGCCAGCGCACCGCCGGCCAGTCAGCGGCACCGCCGCAGGCACCGCCGGGGGCCCGGCCAGTGCGCGCTGCGGGTGACCGCCGGGCTCACCGGTGGTGGGCGACGACGAAGACCCGCCGGAACGGCAGCACCGTGCCGTACGGTGCCGCCGGGTAGGCCTCCCGGATCCGCGCCGCGTACTCGCCGGTGAAGTCCGCCGCCTCCTCCTCGGGCAGGGCGGCCAGCACCGGGCGCAGCCCGGTGCCCCGGTACCAGTCCAGCACCGCGTCCTCGCCGGGCAGCACGTGCAGGTAGGTGGTCTCCCAGGCATCCACCTCGCAGCCGGCCGAGGCGAGCAGGTCCAGGTAGGCCCGGGGGTCCACGGCCTGCCGGTTCAACTGCACGCCGCGCAGCCGGGACTGCCAGCGCGGCGAATGGGCCAGGTCCCGCAGGATGGTGTGGCTGGGCTGGTCGAAGTTACCCGGCACCTGGAAGGCCAGCCAGCCGCCGGGCGCCAGCCAGGCCGCCCACGAGGTCAGCAGGGTGAGGTGACCGGGAATCCACTGCAGCACCGCGTTGCAGGTGAACACGTCCACCGGGCGCGGGGGCCGCCAGTCCCGCAGGTCCGCCAGGGCGAACGCGAGCCGGGCCGCCTCGGCGCGGCCCGGCCCGGCTTCCGCCCGGGCCGCCTCGATCATCTGCGGGGAGTTGTCCACCCCCAGCACCTGCGCCTCCGGCCAGCGGGCGGCCAGCAGCGCGGTGAGGTTGCCCGGCCCGCAGCCGAGGTCCACGACGAACCGGGGGTCGTCGGCCCGCACCCGGGTGAGCAGGTCGAAGAACGGCCGGGCCCGCTCACTGCCGAACCGCAGGTAAGTGGCCGGATCCCACATCGGGTCCCCCCATTTCTCTCGATATCAAGATACACAGGCTGGGCACTGGCCGCAGCGACACTCTTGATGTCAAGAGATATGCTGCGCGCATGGACGAGCAGCGCCCCGGCCCGGCCGGCCGGCGGCGGCCCGCGACGAGGTGGACGACCTGGTCGCCGCCTGGCACGCCGAACGGCCGGACCTGGATGTGGAGCCGCTCCAGGTGCTCAGCCGGGTGTCCCGGCTGGCCCGGCACCTGGACCTGGCCCGGCGCACCGCCTTCGCCGGGCACGGCCTGGAGACCTGGGAGTTCGACGTGCTGTCCGCGCTGCGCCGCCAGGGACCGCCGTACCAGCTGACGCCGGGGGCGCTGCTGCGCGCCACCCTGGTCACCTCCGGCACCATGACCAACCGGGTGGACCGGCTGGCCGAGGCCGGGCTGGTCCGCCGCGAGCCCGACCCGCAGGACCGCCGCGGGGTGCTGGTCACGCTCACCGACGCCGGCCGGGCCCGGGTGGACGCCGCGCTCGCCGACCTGGTCAAGAACGAGCACGCCCTGCTCAACGGCCTCTCGGTGGCCGATCGCCGTACCCTGGCCGGCCTGCTCCGGGTGCTGCTCGCCCCGCTCGACGCCTGACCGCCCCGGCCATCGGCCGGACCCGGCACCCATGACCATGGTGGATTCAGGGGCCAGGCGGCGTGCGGGTGAGCCCGCCTAGACTGTGCCGGGTGACTGAATCGGCGGCCCACGAGAGCCTTCCCGCGGAAGCGGAGGCGGTGCTGGCGGTGCTGGAGCGCAACCGCCGCACGTTCGCGTGGAAGACGGGAGGCCTGGACCGCGGCGGGTTGGCGGCGACGGCGGCGGCGAGCTCGATGACGCTCGGCGGGCTGGTCAAGCACATGGCCCTGGTGGAGGCGGACTGGCTGGTGGTGAAGCTGGCCGGGCAGCCGTACGGGCCGCCGTGGGACGAGGTGGATTTCGACGCCGATCCTGACTGGGAGTGGCGCACCGGGGCGACGGATGCCCCGGAGGAGGTGTACGCGCTGTGGCGGTCGGCCGTGCAGCGGTCCCGGGATGTGGTGGCCGCCGTGGTGCAGGAGGGGGGCATGGACGCTGCGGCGCGCTTCACCGGGCCGGACGGACACCCCGCCAGCGTGCGGGAGATGCTGCTGGACGCGATTGAGGAGTACGCGCGGCACACCGGCCACGCCGACCTGTTGCGCGAGTCCGTGGACGGCCTGGTCGGCGAGGACGCACCACGGGAGTTCCGTCTCTGAGCCAGAGACGCCGTGACGTGGGGATCTTCAGCGGAGGTTAGGCGTAGGCCACGCCGCCCTCATGCTCCCGTGGCCCGCGGCGCCCCGTCAATCCCCGCCCGGCCGGGGAGCCGCGGCACTATCCCGCTTCACCTGTCTCGGCCGCCTCCAGCCACTGCTCTTCGAGGCGGTCCTTCTCCTCCTGGACACCGCGCAGCTCGGCACCGAGCTCGGTGAGCCGGACGTAGTCGGCGGCGTGCTCGGCCAGCGCCGCGTGCAGCTCGTCCTCCCGGCTGGCCAGCCGGGAGATCTGGCGTTCCAGCCGCTGCATGTCCTTGCGCGCCGTCCGCTGCGCCGCCGCGGACGGTGGCCCCCCGTTCCCGGGCGGGCCGGTGTCGCCGCGGCCGGAACCGGGGCCCGGCGTCCCGCTGGAAGCCGCCGGCCCGGCCGCGGGGACGGCGGCCCGGCGCCGGTCCAGGTACTCGTCGACACCGCCGGGGAGGAAGGCCAGGCTGCCGTCGCCGACCAGGGCCAGCACGTGGTCGGTGACCCGCTCCAGGAAGTACCGGTCGTGGCTGACCAGGATCAGCGACCCGGGCCAGCCGTCGAGCAGGTCCTCCAGCTCGGTGAGCGTGTCCACGTCGAGGTCGTTGGTGGGCTCGTCGAGGAACAGCACGTTCGGCTCGCCGAGCAGGATGCGCAGCAACTGCAGGCGGCGCCGCTCACCGCCGGACAGCTCGCCGGCCGGGGTGAACTGGGTGTCGCCGCGCAGCCCGAGGCTGTCCAGCAGCTGGCCGGCCGCGGCGGCGCCCTGGGCCGAGTCCAGGGTGCCGCGGATCTCGGTGACCGCCTCACGCGGGGTGAGCGTGGGATCGAGGCCGGCGTCGCTCTGCCGGAGGTAACCGAGCCGGACCGTCTGGCCCCGGGTGATCTGCCCGGTCACGGTGAGCGCGGCGCTGCCGCCGCCCGCCGGTTCCTCCGTCCCACCCTCCGGCGGCTGGCCCGGGCCGGCGGACAGCACGTCCTCCGCGTCCCCGGCCAGCAGGGTCAGCAGCGTGCTCTTGCCACTGCCGTTCGGCCCGACCAGGCCGACCCGCTCACCCGGCCCGAGCTGCCAGGTGACGTCGTCCAGCAGGGTCCGCGCGGATCCCCCTGCGGGGCCCCCGCCGCCGTCTGCGGCGGCGACGGTGACCGTGACGTCCTCGGCCTCGATGACGGTCTTGCCCAGCCGGGCGGTGGCCAGCCGGGCCAGTTCCACGCCATCCCGGGGTGGCGGCTCCCCGGCGATGAGCGCGTTGGCCGCGTCGATCCGGAACCGGGGCTTGCTGGTCCGGGCGGGCGGCCCGCGCCGCAGCCAGGCCAGCTCCTTGCGCAGCAGGTTGCGCCGCCGCCGCTCGGTGGCCTCGCTGATCCTGGCCCGCTCGGCCCGGGCCAGCACGTACGCGGCGTAGCCACCGTCATAGGCGTGCAGCCGGCCGTCGGCCAGCTCCCAGGTCCGGTTGCACACGGCGTCCAGGAACCAGCGGTCGTGCGTCACCGCGACCAGGGCCTCGGGCCGCCCGGCCAGGTGCCGGGCCAGCCAGTCGATGGCCTCCACATCCAGGTGGTTGGTGGGCTCGTCGAGCAGCAGCAGGTCATGCTCCTCGATCAGCACGGCCGCCAGGGCCACCCGGCGGGACTCGCCGCCGGACAGCCGGGCGGCCGGGGCGTCCAGGGCGATCCCGGCCAGCAGCGCGCCGAGGATCGACCTGGTCCGCGGATTGGCCGCCCAGGCGTGCTCGGGGAGATCCCCGACCACGACGCTGGCCACCGTCCCGGTCAGTTCGCTGCGCTGGGCCAGGACCCCGGTCCGCAGGCCCCGGGACCGGGTGACCCGGCCGCTGTCTACCTCCTCGGCCCCGGCCAGCACGGCCAGCAGGGTGCTCTTGCCGACCCCGTTACGCCCCACGACGCCGATCCGGTCCCCCTCCGCGACGCCGGCGGACACCTCATCCAGCAGCAGCCGCTGACCGTACCCCTTGACGGCCCGCTCCAGGCTGACCAGGTTCACCGGGGGCCGCCGGGCTGCGGCGGCCGCACGGCGCGGGACTGGCTGATCACGGTGGCACCGGGCGCCGGGCCGGTCACGCTGACCACCGAGCGGCACACGCCCGCGCCGGTCAGGGCCACCGCCAGGTCCCGGGCGTGCGCGCCGTCCCGGGCCAGGTAGGCGCAGGTCGGCCCGGACCCGGACACGATGGCGCCCAGCGCTCCGTGCTCCCGGCCGGCCGCCAGCGCCTGCCGCAGCCGGGGCAGCAGCGAGATCGCGGCCGGCTGCAGGTCGTTGCTGAGCAGCGGGCCGACGGCGGCCGGGTCCCCCGACCGCAGCGCGGCCAGCAGCGCCGTGCTCAGCTGCGGTACCGGGGCGGACGGTGTCCCCGGCCATCTGGTCACGTCGCCGGTGCTAGCCCGGGGGGGCGACCCCCCGGAACCCCCCGGCATCTCACCCCGCGGCAACGACCCCCCGGAACCCCCCGCGACCGGCTCAGGGCGAGGCCGCCGCGGCGCCCGCGCGCGACCGCAGCCGGTCGCAGGCGGCGTAGACGGCGGGGGTGGACAGCTGCTCGGCGGCGAACGCCAGCACCCAGTGGTAGGTGCCCGAGGTCAGCGCGGGCGTGACCTGCTCGCCCCGGCCCAGCCCGACGGCGGTCCCGCCGTGCAGGGCGAAGGCCACGTCACTGCCGATCCGCGCGGCCACCTCGGCCAGCTCCTGCTGGCTCAGCCCGGCGCCCCACAGCTCGTTGCAGGCGACCAGGGCGCCGGCCGCGTCGGCGCTCCCGCCGGCCAGCCCGGCCGCGACCGGGATCCGCTTCCTGATCTCGATGGCCACTCCGGGCGAGTCCCGCAGCCCGGGGCCGACCGCGTCGGCCAGCGCGGTGACGGCCCGGGCGGCCAGGTTGCCGGAGTCCAGCGGCACGCTGCTGGCGCCCTCGCCGGTGACCACGACGCTGTCCCGCTCCGCGGGCGCGACGGTGACCTCGTCGAACAGCGCCAGGGCATGGAACACCGTCACCAGGTCGTGGTAGCCATCGCCGCGCAGCGGCCCCACCGCGAGCTGGAGATTCACCTTCGCGGGCACCCGCGCAGTCACAGCGGTCACGATTCCCCGATCGTAGCGGCCGCCGCGATCCGGGCGAACGCGGCAACGTCCAGCGACTCACCGCGGGCCTGCGGGTCCACCCCGGCGGCGCGCAGCACCCGCTCCGCCCGCGGCCGCCGACCCGGCCCACCCGGCCAGCGCGGCCCGGAGCGTCTTGCGCCGCTGCGCGAAGGCCGCGTCCACGACGGCGAACACCTCGTCCCGGGATGCCCCCGCCACCGCCGGCGGGTCGCGCCGGGTGAACGCGACCAGCCCGGAGTCCACGTTGGGCACCGGCCAGAACACGGTGCGCGGCACCGGGCCGGCCCGCCGCGCCTCGGCATACCAGGCCAGCTTGACCGAGGGCACGCCGTACACCCGGCTGCCCGGCGGCGCGGTCATCCGGTCCGCCACCTCGGCCTGGACCATGACCAGGCCGCGGCGCAGCGACGGGACCACCGCCAGCAGGTGCAGCACCACCGGGACCGCGACGTTGTAGGGCAGGTTGGCCACCAGCGCCGTCGGGTCGTGCGTCAGCCGGCAGTGCTGGCCCGGGGGGCGACCCCCCGGAACCCCCCGCCATCCGCCGCCTCGGCGGGAGCCCGCCTGCGGCGGCCCCCGCCTCGCCCGCGGATATCCGGGCGGCGTCGGCGGTGACCACGACGAGGCGTTCGGCCAGGGAAGCGGCATGACGCGCGACGGTCAGCGGAAGCTCGGCGGCCAGCACGGGGTCCACCTCCACCGCCGTGACCTGGCGGACGGCCGGCAGCAGGGCCAGGGTGAGCGAGCCGAAGCCCGGCCCGACCTCCAGCACCACGTCCTCGGGGGCCAGGCGCGGCCAGCGTCACGATGCGCCGGACCGTGCCGGGGTCGGTGACGAAGTTCTGCCCCAGCCGCTTGGACGGCCGCACCCCCAGCCGGGCCGCGAGCGACCGGATCTCGGCCGGCCCGAGCAGGCCGCTCGCCGGCGAGGCGGGGCTCGCCGAAGGCGCGTCCCGCCGAGCCGGCGAATCGCGGGGGGTTCCGGGGGGTCGCCCCCCCGGGCTAGCACTTACCACGGGCCGAAGACGCGCTCGCCGGTGGCCTCGATGATCGCGCACAGCTCGGCCACGTCCAGCTGCTTGACGGCGGCCAGGGCCCGGATCGTGTGCGCGACCTGGGCCGGCGAGTTCGACTTGCCCCGGTTCGGCACCGGGGTCAGGAACGGGGCGTCGGTCTCGGCCAGCAGCTGCCCGGGCGGGGTCACCGCGGCGGCCTCGCGCAGCTGCGGGGCGTTGGCGAAGGTGAGGACGCCCGCGAAGCTGACCAGGTAGCCCGCGTCGGCGCAGCTCTTGGCCATGTCGGCGTCCCCGGAGAAGCAGTGGAAGATCACCTGGTCCGGCGGCCCCTCCTCGGCCAGGATGCGCAGGATGTCCTGGTGCGCGTCCCGGTCGTGGATCATCAGCGGCTTGCCCGCCTGCTTGGCGATCTCGATGTGCGCCCGGAACCAGTCCTGCTGCACCTCGTGCGGCGCGTCATCCCAGTAGTAGTCCAGCCCGGTCTCGCCGACCGCCCGGACCTGCGGCTGCCGGGCCAGCTCGGCCAGCTCGTCCAGCACGCTGTCCCGGTGTGCGCCCCGGCGGCACGGCCCGGGCCGTCTCGTTCGGGTGGATGGCGACCGCCGCGTACACCGGGTCGTAGTCGGCCGCGCAGGTGACGGCCCAGTAGGACGACGGCAGGTCGGTGCCCACCGTGATCACCCGGGTGATGCCGCAGGCCGCGGCGCGCCGCAGCACCTCCGGGACCGGGCCCAGGCACCATGTCCAGGTGGCAGTGGCTGTCGAACGCGCTGGCCGGCAGCGGCTCCGGGTCGGCCGCGGGCGGCCGGCCGTACTGGTCGAGCGGTCCGCGTGCTCACCCGCGCGCCCTGGTCACGGCTGGCCCAGCCGGGCCAGCTCCTCCTCCACGACGGAGGGGTCGAGCTTGGCGAACAGCGGGGCGGGCGGCGCGAGCGGGGTGCCCGGCTTGATGGCCCGGGACTCCCAGCGCGCCGCCGCCGCGTCGTAGTCGCCGGTGATGACCGGGTACGACGGGCCGCCGTCCTCGTCCACCTCCTCGATCCGCGGGGTGCCGGACCACTCGCCGTCGCCGCCCAGCATCCGGTACACCTTGGCCGAGGACTCCGGCAGGAACGGGGTGAGCAGCGTCTTCGCGTCGTCCACCAGCTGCAGCACGACGTGCAGGATGGTCCGCATCCGCTCCGGGTCGGACTCGCGCAGCTTCCACGGCGCCTGGTCGGACATGTACTTGTTGGCGTCGGCCACGCCGCGCATGGCGTCGTTCACCGCCTGCTTGAACCGGGACCGGCCCAGCGACCCGCCGACCCGCCCGAACGAGTCCCGCGAGGCGGCCAGGATCTGCCGGTCGGCGTCGGTCAGCTCGCCCGGGCTGCGGGATCGACCCGATGTTCCGGGCGGCGAACGACACCGACCGGTTGACCAGGTTGCCCCAGGTGGCGACCAGCTCGTCGTTGTTGCGGCGGAGGAACTCACTCCAGGTGAAGTCGGTGTCCTGGTTCTCCGGGCCGGCCACCGCCACGTAGTAGCGCAGCGCGTCCACGTCGTAGCGCTCCAGGAAGTCACGGACGTAGATGACCACCGAGCGGGACGAGGAGAACTTCCGGCCCTCCATCGTGAGGTACTCGCTGGAGACGACCTCGGTCGGCACGTTCAGCGCGCCGAGCTGGCCCGGCGAGCCGTCCTTCGCGCCCTGTCCCGAGTAGCCGAACAGCATCGCGGGCCAGATCTCGGAGTGGAAGACGATGTTGTCCTTGCCCATGAAGTAGTAGGACTCGGCGTCCGGGGACTGCCACCAGGCCCGCCAGGCGTCCGGGTCACCGGACCGCCGGGCCCACTCGATCGATGCGGACAGGTAGCCGATGACCGCGTCGAACCAGACGTAGATCCGCTTGTCCGTGCGGTCCCGCCAGCCGTCCAGCGGGACCGGGACGCCCCAGTCCAGGTCCCGGGTGATGGCCCGGGGCCGCATCTCGTCGAGCAGGTTGAGCGAGAACCTGAGCACGTTCGGCCGCCACTGCCCGGTCTTGCTCTCCAGCCATTTGCGGAGCACCTCGGTGAACGCGGGCAGGTCGAGGAAGTACTGCTCGGTCTCGACGAACCTGGGCGCCTCCCCGTTGATCTTCGAGCGGGGATTGATCAGGTCGACCGGGTCGAGCTGGTTGCCGCAGTTGTCGCACTGGTCGCCGCGGGCGTGCTCGTAGCCGCAGATCGGGCAGGTGCCCTCGATGTAGCGGTCCGGCAGGGTCCGCCCGGTGGACGGGGAGATCGCGCCCAGCGTGGTCTGCGGGAAGATGTAGCCGTTCTTGAGCAGGCCCAGGAAGATCTCCTGCGTCACCGCGTAGTGGTTGCGGGTCGTCGTCCGGGTGAACAGGTCGTAGGAGAGGCCCAGCCCGCGCAGGTCCTCCGCGATCACCCGGTTGTACCGGTCGGCGAGCTGCCGGGCGGTGAGGCCCTCCGCGTCCGCGGCGACCTGGATCGGGGTGCCGTGCTCGTCGGTGCCGCTGACCATCAGCACCCGGTTCCCCGCCATCCGCTGGTACCGGCTGAACATGTCCGAGGGCAGGCCGAAGCCGGAGACATGGCCGATGTGCCGGGGGCCGTTCGCATACGGCCACGCCGGGGCGGTGAGGATATGCCGGGTCGTCGGGGACATGGAGCCCAGCCTAGCGGGGGCCGGGGGGTGGCTTTCCGACCGTCGCGGGCGGGTCAGCCCGCGTGCCGTGATGGACCGCGTCGTAGACCTCCCGCTTGCGCAGGCCCCAGTCCCGGGCGACGGCGGCGATGGCGTCCCGGCGGGTGTCGCCGGCCGCTTCCCGGCGGGCCACCTCGGCCGCCGCCTCGGCGGGACCGCGCCCGGCCGTTCCGCCCGTCCCCGGCTGGGCCCCCGCGACCACCAGGGTGATCTCGCCCAGGACCCCGGGCGCGGCCCAGTCCGCCAGCTCGGCGAGCGACCCGCGGACGATCTCCTCGTGGGTCTTGGTCAGCTCCCGGCACACCACCGCCCGGCGGTCCGCGCCGAACGCCGCCGCCAGCTCGGCCAGGGTGGCCGCGAGCCGCCGCGGGGACTCGTAGAAGACCAGGGTCCGGGTCTCGGCGGCCAGGCCGGCGAACCGGCGGCCCCGCTCGCCCGCCCGGCGGGGCGGGAACCCCTCGAAGCAGAACCGGTCCGACGGCAGCCCGGACACGGCCAGCGCGGCGGTCACCGCGGACGGCCCGGGGAGCACGGTCACCGGCAGCCCCGCCTCGGCCGCCGCCGCCACCAGGCGGTAGCCCGGGTCGCTGATGGCCGGCATGCCCGCGTCGGTGACCAGCAGCACGTCCTGGCCGCTGCGCAGCGCGGCCAGCAGCCCGCCTTCCCGGCTGCGCTCGACCGCGTCGTAGTAGGAGATCACCTTGCCGGTGATCTCGGTGCCCAGGCTGGCGGCGAGCCGCCGGACCCGGCGGGTGTCCTCCGCGGCCACCAGCGGGGACGTGGCGAGCGCCGCCGCGAGCCGGGGCGAGGCGTCGCCGGGCCGTCCGATGGGCACGGCGGCCACCGTGAGCGTGCCGCGGTCAGTGATATTCATGCCGGGACCACGGTATGTCCCGGCCACCACCCTGGTGCGGCTGGCGCACCGGTACGCTCCGATCTGGTGGATCTGGCGCCCGCTAGGCCGCACCGCCGCCCTACGATGTTGCGATGATGCTCTCCCGGGCGTCGGCCCAGCCGGCCGCCGCTGCCGACCAGCCATCCGCGCTGCGTGCCCGGATGGTCCCGGCCATGCCCGGCAGCGCCTTCTGGGCCTGGGCCGGGCCGCTGCTGGTCACCGCGTTCGGCACGCTTCTCCGGTTCAACCGGCTGAGCGTGCCGGACCACGTCATCTTCGACGAGACGTACTACGTGCCGGACGCGCTCGGCATCCTCCGCTTCGGCGTCGAGCACAACTACGTGGCGCAGCCGGAACTACCTGCTCGTCCACGGCAACCCGAACATCTTCACCACCGGCGGCGAGTTCGTGGTGCACCCGCCGGTGGGCAAGCTGTTCATCGCGTTCGGCGAGTGGACCTTCGGGCTGAGCTCGTTCGGCTGGCGGTTCGCCACGGCGCTGATCGGTTCGCTGGCCATCCTGCTGCTGGCCCGGATCACCCGGCGGATGACCCGCTCCACCCTGCTCGGCTGCGTCGCGGGCCTGCTGATGGCGCTGGACGGGCTGGAATTCGTGATGAGCCGGACGGCGCTGCTGGACATCTTCCTGATGTTCTGGGTGCTGGCCGCGTTCGGCTGCCTGGTGGTCGACCGGGACCACACCCGGGCCCGGCTGGTCGAGGCGGTGCAGGCGTCCCCCGGGGACGGGCCGGAACCGGCGGCCCGGGGACGCTTCGCGGGCCGGGATCCTGGCGGCAGGTCCGCTGGCGTGAGGTGCCCTGGTGGCGGGTGGGCGCCGGGGTGTGCCTCGGCCTGGCGCTCGCCTCGAAGTGGGACGCGATCTGGTACGTGCTCGGCTTCGCCGGCCTGGTCATCGCGTGGGACGTGGGGGCGCGGCGGGCGGCCGGGCTGCGCGTCGGCCTCGGCGGCACCCTGCGGCGGGCCCGGTGGCTGCCGGCCTGGTGCGGGCTGCTGCCGCTGGCGGTGTACGTGATCACCTGGTCCGGCTGGTTCTTCACCAGTTCCGGCTACGACCGGCAGTGGGCCGCGCAGGACGGCATCCATGTGCCGGTGATCTCGGCGCTGGCCTCGTTCGTGCAGTACCAGAAGCAGATCCTGCAGTTCCACCTCGGCCTCACCACGCACCACCCGTACCAGTCGCAGCCGTGGACGTGGCTGGTGATGAGCCGTCCGGTGGCCTTCTTCTGGCAGTGCCCGGCGGGCGGCACCCACGGGAGCTGCGGGGCGGCGGGCACGAAGGCGCAGGAGGTGCTGGCCATCGGGACGCCGCTGATCTGGTGGGCGTCCATCGCCGCCCTGCTGGTCTGCCTCCTGTGGTGGCTGACCCGCCGGGACTGGCGGGCCGGCGCGGTGCTGCTGGCGGTGGCGGTGGGCTGGCTGCCCTGGTTCTGGTTCGCGGTGCACGACCACCGGACCGAGTTCTTCTTCTATGCGCTGGAGTTCGAGCCGTTCCTGATCATCGCGATCACGCTGTGCCTGGGGCTGATCATCGGCCCGGCGCAGGCGTCCGCCACCCGCCGCACGGTCGGCGCCGCGGTGGCCGGCGCCTACGTGCTCGGCGTGCTGCTGAACTTCGCGTACCTGTACCCGGTCATCTCCGGGCAGATCATCCCGTACTCGTCCTGGCTATCGCACATGTGGTACCACGGCTGGATCTGAGCGGCCGCCCGCGGCCAGGGCGGCCAGCAATACCGGGCCGGGGACCGGCAGCCGCTCCATCTCGCGCGGCTCGAACTTGACCAGGCCGCCCGCGTACACCCGCCCCTGGCCGGTGGTCACCGACCCGGCCAGGGCGGCGGCCAGGGCGTCGAGCAGCGGGGCGGCCAGCGGGTCGCGCGGGTACAGGCCGTGCGCGATGTTGAGGTGCCGGGCGGCGGCCAGGTTGCGGACGAACGCGGGCGGCCGCCGGGCCATGTAGCTGGCCAGGATCGGGCGCGGGCGGCCCCAGGCGGACCCGCCACCACGGGGTGCGGTGCCGGGCCACGTAGCCGTCGGCGGCGCCGGCCGACGCCGCCCAGCGCAGGAAGCGGGCCACCGGCTCCTGTTCCGCCTCGCTGAGCTGGCCCAGGTCGGCCGGCAGGTCGATGACCAGCCGCAGGGCCGCGCCGGCGGGCAGCGCCTGGCCCGCGCGCAGCAACTCGCGGCCCTGGGTCACCGCCGGGACCTGGAACCGGCCCGGGATCAGCGGATGCCGCGCCGCCGTGATCCACACCGCGTTCGCGCCGGTCACCTGGCCCCGGTGGACCCGGCAGAGCTCACCCAGCTCGACGTGGCCCGCTGGCGGGCGGCCCGGCCGGGCCGCCCGCAGCAGCGGGCCCCAGCGGCGCCGCGGCCCGCAGCACCGGCGCGGGCACGGCCCGGCCGCCGCCCAGCCGGCCCAGCTGGCTGGCGCTGGCGACCCGGCGCAGCCGCACCGTGCGGGCCGCGGTGCCGGGCTGGAAACAGGCGATCACCGAGGTGGCCGCGGCGTCCGCGAAGACCGGGCCGGCGGGCTCGATCAGGTGCAGCGCACGGCCGCCCAGGCTGCCGAGCAGCAGCCCGCGGACCAGGCTGCCGTAGTTCACGTCGAGCCACTCGGCGGCGGTGATCAGCACGCCGGTGTCCCCGGGCACCGCGCGCCGGGCGGTGGCCAGGAAGAAGTGGGCATGCAGCCCGGCCAGGGCGCTGGCGGGCAGGCCCTGCTCGGCGGCGGCCCGCCGGAGCCAGTCCTTCCAGCCCGCCGCGATGTGGTGGTGCCGGACGTAGGGCGGGTTGCCCAGGTACAGGGTCGGGCCGCCGGCCGGGGCAGCCGCGCGCTGCGGTAGTCGCCGAGGACGACCCGGGACCGGGCGGCCAGCCCGGCCATGGCCAGGCTGGCCCGGCCGAGGATGGCGGCCGCCGGGTCGATCTCCACGCCGACCAGCTCGGCATCCGGCCAGCGCCGTCCCGCGGCCAGCAGGAACCGCGCCGACCCGCAGCCCGGATCGACGACCCGGGCCGGGCGGCACCCGCTCGCCGCGGCCCACGCGATCATGCTGTCGATGACCGGCGCGGGGGTGAAGGTCTGGCCCAGGCCGCGCCGCCGGGCCGGCCCGCGCAGCGCGCAGAACGCCGCGCCCAGCGGGTCCCCGCCCGCCCGGACCTGCTCCCGCACGGCCGCCAGGCCCGCCGCCTCCGCCGGGGATCCGGGGCGCCCCGCGGCGGCCAGCCGCTGCTCGGCCCGGGACCAGCCGGGCACGCTGGCCGCGCCGAGCCGGGCCGCCGCCGCCAGCCAGGCCCGGCTCGTCCACGGCGCCGCCGCCGGCCAGCGCCGTTACTGGCAGGCCAGCGGCGGCATCCGCACGACGGGGTGGCACCGAATCACTAGTACCTGAGCAGGCGCTGCTCACAGGGCACCTTCAGGAATCCTTCAGTTTGTGCGGGTACAACTAGAACGCAACACCGGGGGTAAGGAAATGTGACCCGAGTCACCGAGCCAGACGTGGGTTCCCATACGTCTCTACAGTTGACAGGGTAACGATCGAGGAGTGACCGATGGGGACTACCGAAGAGGCGCCGGACCGGGACCGGAGGTTCGAGCAGGACGTCGTGCCTTTCCTCGGCCAGCTTTACCCCGCCGCGCTCCGGATGACCCGCAACCCCACCGACGCCGAAGACCTTGTCCAGGAGACCTCGGCCAAGGCATACGCCGCCTTCCACCAGTTCCGCCCGGGCACGAACCTGAAGGCGTGGCTGCACCGGATCCTGGCCAACACGTTCATCAACAGCTACCGCAAGCGCCGCCGGGAGCCGCGCCAGGCCTCCAGCGGTGATTTCCAGGAATGGCAGCTCCCGGCGGACCCGCTGCTGGCCCAGGCCCGGTCGGCGGAGGCGGAGGCGCTCGACCGGCTGGCCGACTCGGAGATCCTGCGGGCCCTGCGGGACCTGCCGGAGGAGTTCCGGGTGGCGGTCTACCTGGCCGACATCGAGGGGTACGCCTACAAGGAGATCGCCGAGATCATGGGCACCCCGATCGGCACGGTCATGTCCCGGCTGCACCGCGGCCGCGGGCGGCTGCGCGACAAGCTGTCGGCCTACGGCCCGGGCCACGGCCCCGGCCTGGCCCCGATGACCAGCTAGGACGCGTCGGACGCCAGCGGCGCTAGGCAACTCCGGCGCGACGTGGCACGATCTCGCAGATGACCAGCAGGCCCGCCGGGGCGCAGCACCTGCGTGACCTCGCGCGGCTGCGCCGTGTCCGCGACCGGATCGACCGGGAGTACGCGCAGCCGCTGGACGTCGAGGCGCTCGCCCGCGGCGCGCACATGTCGGCCGGGCACCTCAGCCGCCAGTTCCGGCTCGCCTACGGCGAATCGCCGTACAGCTACCTGATGACGCGGCGGATCGAGCGCGCGATGGCGCTGCTGCGCCGTGGCGGCCTCAGCGTCACCGAGGTCTGTTTCGCGGTCGGCTGCGCGTCGCTGGGCACCTTCAGCACCCGCTTCACCGACCTGGTCGGCATGCCGCCCAGCACCTACCAGCGCCAGGCGGCGCGCGCGACGGCGGGGATGCCATCGTGCGTGGCGAAACAGGTGACCAGGCCGGTCAGGACCAGCCGTACCGTTCGGAGCAGGTGACACCGGGCCGCGCGGCACCGGCGGAGCCCGCGAGGGGCGGCCCGCGCAACTGAGCGACTGGAGACACGATGAGCATGGCCACCAGGACGGACACGCAGTCACCTGCGCGGCACGTTGGTGACAGCCACGATCTGATCCGCGTGCATGGCGCGCGGGTGAACAACCTCAAGGACGTCAGCGTCGAGATCCCGAAGCGCAGGCTGACGGCGTTCACCGGCATCTCCGGCTCGGGCAAGAGCTCGCTGGTGTTCGGCACGATCGCCGCGGAGTCGCAGCGGCTGATCAACGAGACGTACAGCGCCTTCGTGCAGGGCTTCATGCCGACGCTGGCGCGGCCCGAGGTCGACGTGCTCGAAGGGCTGACGACCGCGATCACCGTCGACCAGCAGCGGATGGGCACCGACCCCCGCTCCACGGTCGGCACCGCCACCGACGCCAACGCGATGCTGCGCATCCTCTACAGCCGGCTCGGGCAGCCGCACATCGGCTCCCCCCAGGCGTTCTCCTTCAACGTCGCGTCGATCAGCGGAGCGGGCGCGGTCAAGTTCGAGCGCGGCGGGAAAACCGTGAAGGAGCGGCGCAGCTTCAGCATCACCGGCGGCATGTGCCCGCGCTGCGAAGGCCGGGGCACGATCACCGACATCGACCTGTCCCAGCTGTACGACGACAGCAAGTCGCTCCACGAGGGCGCGATCACCGTTCCCGGCTACACCGGCGGCGGCTGGAACTCCCGGCTTTACAGCGCGTCCGGCTTCTTCGACCCGGATAAGCCGATCCGCAAGTTCACCGGGAAAGAGCTGGACGACTTCCTCCGCCACGAGCCGGTCAGGATGAAGATCGCGGGCATCAACATGACGTACGAGGGGCTGATCCCGCGGATCCAGAAGTCGATGCTGTCCAAGGACCCGGAGGCGATGCAGCCGCACGTCCGGGCGTTCGCGGACCGCGCGGTCACCTTCACCAGCTGCCCGGAGTGCGGCGGGACCCGGCTCAGCGCGGAGGCCCGGTCCTCGAAGATCAAGGGCATCAGCATCGCCGACGCGTGCGCGATGCAGATCAGCGACCTCGCCGGCTGGGTGCGGGCGCTAGCACGAGCCGTCCGTCGCGCCGCTGCTGGCGGCGCTGCAGCAGACGCTCGACTCGTTCACCGAGATCGGCCTGGGCTACCTCTCGCTCGACCGGCCGGTGATCACGCTGTCGGGCGGCGAGGCCCAGCGCACCAAGATGATCCGCCAGCTCGGCTCGTCGCTCACCGACGTGACCTACGTGTTCGACGAGCCGACGGTCGGGCTGCACCCGCACGACATCCAGCGGATGAACGACCTGCTGCTGCAGTTGCGGGACAAGGGCAACACGGTGCTCGTGGTGGAGCACAAGCCGGAAATGATCGCGATCGCCGACCACGTCATCGACCTCGGCCCCGGGGCCGGCCCGGCGGGCGGCACGGTCTGCTTCGAAGGCACCGTGGCGGGCCTGCGGGACAGTGACACCACCACCGGGCGGCATCTGGACGACCGCGCCGCGCTCAAGCCCTCGGTACGGACGCCGTCGGGGAGGCTGGGGGTGCGCGGCGCCAGCCTGCACAACCTGCAGGACGTGGACGTCGACATCCCGCTCGGCGTGCTGACCGTGGTCACCGGGGTGGCGGGTTCGGGCAAGAGCTCGCTGATCCGCGGCTCGGTGTCCGGGCGCGACGGGGTGGTGTCGGTCGACCAGACCCCGATCCGCGGCTCGCGGCGCAGCAACCCGGCCACCTATACCGGGCTGCTCGACCCGATCCGCAAGGCGTTCGCCAAGGCGAACGACGTGAAACCGGCGCTGTTCAGCTCGAACTCCGAGGGCGCCTGCCCCAACTGCAACGGCGCCGGGGTCATCTACACCGACCTGGCCATGATGGCCGGTGTCGCCACCACCTGCGAGGTGTGCGGGGGGAAGCGGTTCGACGCCTCGGTGCTGGAATACCGCCTCGGCGGCCGCGACATCAGCGAGGTGCTCGCGATGCCGGTGGCGCAGGCCCTGGAGTTCTTCGGCGAAGGCGAGGCGCGCACGCCGGCCGCGCACGCCATCCTCACGCGGCTCGCCGACGTCGGGCTCGGCTACCTCACCATCGGCCAGCCGCTCACCACGCTGTCCGGCGGTGAGCGGCAGCGGCTCAAGCTGGCCACCCACATGGGCGAGAAAGGCGGCATCTACGTCCTCGACGAGCCGACCAGCGGCCTGCACCTGGCCGACGTCGAGCAGCTGCTCAGCCTGCTCGACCGGCTCGTCGACTCCGGCCAGTCGGTCATCGTCATCGAGCATCACCAGGCGGTCATGGCGCACGCCGACTGGATCATCGACCTCGGCCCCGGCGCCGGCCACGACGGCGGCCGGATCGTCTTCGAGGGCACCCCCGCTGACCTCGTCGAGGCCCGCTCCACCCTCACCGGCGAGCACCTCGCGGCCTACGTCGGCACCTGACCGGGGCCCGCGCGGGACGGGCGCAGGCGGATCAGGTGACCCGGCCGGTCAGGAATCGAGAAGCGCCGGTCACCGGACCGCAGCTAGCGTGACCGCCATGGACATCACCATTCACGCCAGCTTCCTCCCGCACGACGACCCGGACGCCTCCCTGGCCTTCTATCGCGACGCTCTCGGCTTCGAGGTCCGCAGCGATGTCGGACGGGGCACGATGCGCTGGATCACGGTCGGGCCCCCCGGCCAGCCCAGCACGTCCATCCTCCTGGCGCCGCCGGCCACCGACCCCGGCATCACCGACGACGAGCGCCGCACCATAGCCGAGATGATGGCCAAAGGCACCTACGGCTGGATCCTGCTGGCCACCAAGGACCTCGACGGCAGCTTCGAGCGGCTGCAGGCCAGCGACGCCGAGGTCGTCCAGGAGCCGACCGAGCAGCCGTACGGCATTCGCGACTGCGCCTTCCGCGATCCCGCGGGCAACCTGATCCGCATCCAGGAGCTGCGCTGACCCCCCGGCGCGCCGGCTACCAGGCTCCGCCCAGCGGGGGCTCACCGGGCCAGGACCGGGCCCCCGGTGGCTGCTCTGCTCCCGGGCCGGGCAGGCGTTCCCAGCCCAGCGCGGCCGGGTCGTAGACCCGCTCGACGTAGATCTGGTGCCACAGGGAGAACACGACCAGCACCCAGATGTGCCGCCAGCTGACGTCCGCCTCGCCCGCCCGGAACCGCTGCAGCAGGGACAGCGCCGCCTGCCGGTCGATCCACTGATCGGTCCGCGCCTCGCTGAGCAGCCGCTCCGCGTACCCGTACATCTCGCCCTTGAGCCAGAACCCGATGGGCACCGGGAAGCCCAGCTTGGCCCGTTCCGCGGCGGCCTGCGGCAGCACGGTGCTCATCGCCTCGCGCAGCGCCAGCTTGGTGGTGCCCGCGCCGATCTTCTCCTCGCGGGCCAGCCGGGACGCCACCGCCATCACCTCGCGGTCCAGGAACGGCACCCGCAGCTCCAGGCTGTGCGCCATCGTCATCCGGTCCGCCTTGACCAGGATGTCGCCGTGCAGCCAGGTGTTGATGTCCACCAGCTGCATGGTGGAGGTGTCGTCCAGGTCCGCCGCGGCGGCCTGGTCATAGATGGGGTCGGTGACCGAGTAGGCGCTGGCCGCCGGGCTGCCCTGGCCCCGGGCCACCAGGTCCACCTGGCCATCCAGGAAGACGTGCGCGTTGCCGATGTACCGCTGCCGCAGCGGGGTGGAGGTCCGTTCCAGGAAGCCCTTGCCCTTGACTCCGGCCGGCATCATCGCGGCCGCCCGCTTGAGGGGAAGCCGGGCCATCCCGGGCAGCCGCTCCCCGGCGCGGACCACGCCCGGCTGGTGGTAGATGGCGTAACCGCCGAACAGCTCGTCCGAGCCCTCGCCGGACAGCACCACCTTGACGTGCTTGCTCGCCTCCCGGGCGACGAACCAGAGCGGCACCGCGGCGGCGTCCGCCATCGGGTCGTCCAGATGCCAGATGATCCGGGGCAGGTGGGTGAAGAACTCCTCCGCGCCGATCACGTACGGGATGTTCTTCACCCCGAGCGCGGCGGCCGTCTCCTGGGCCCGGTCGATCTCGCTGTAGCCTTCGCGCTCGAAACCCACGGTGAAGGTAAGCAGGTCGGGCCGGTGCTCGGCGGCCAGGGCGCAGATGGCCGCGGAGTCGATCCCGCCGGACAGGAACGCCCCCAGCGGGGCGTCACTGCGCAGGTGCACGGCGACCGAGTCCCGCATCACGGCCAGGATCTGCGCGGCGGTGCCCTCGCTGGGCGCCTTGGCCGGGCGGAGGTCGGCCCGCCAGTAACGGTAGACGTCCACGCTGCCGCCGGGCCGGGCGATCAGCGCGTGCCCCGGGGGCAGCACCCGGATCGGCGGGGTGAGCGCGGCCGGCGGCGGCACGTACTGGAAGGCCAGGTAGCGGCGGAGCGAGTCGCCGTCGAGCATGCTCAGCTCGCCCGGGCTGGCCAGCGACTTGCGCTCGGACGCGAACCGGAGCAGCCGTCCGGTGCCGGCCGGGGCGCCCAGGCCGCCGTCGGCGTGGGCGGCCTCGCCGTGGCCGTTCCCGCCCGGGCCCCCGGAGCTGTCCCGCGGGCCGGCCGGGCCGGGCTCACCGGCCGTCCGGCCGGCGGCGTGCCGCCCCCGGCCGCCCGGCGCGCTCGCGGGGGCGGGGCGCTCCGCCGCCCAGGCGGCGCCGGCGGCGTGCCGCCCGGACGCAGACCCGGCGCGGCCCGGGTCCTGAGCCGGGCCGCCGCCGAGGCAGGCCCGCCGGTCCGGGGCCGCCCAGCCAGTCCTGCTCCCCGGGCGGGTCCACGGTGTAGTAGAACGGCTTGATGCCGAACTGGTCGCGGGCGCAGAACAGCTCCCGCGTCCAGGTGTCCCAGATCGCGAACGCGAACATGCCGCGCAGCCGGTGCACCACGTCCTTGCCGACCCGGGCGTACATCTCCAGGAGCACCTCGGAGTCCGAGGCGGTGCGCAGGGCCACGCCCTGCTCCCGCAGTTCCTGGCCGAGCTCGACGTAGTTGTAGATCTCGCCGTTGTAGACCATCCAGTAGCGGCCGTCGGCTGACCGCATCGGCTGGTGGCCGCCCGGGGACAGGTCGATGATCGCCAGGCGCCGGAAGCCCAGGGCGACGTCAGGGTCGGTGTAGAAGCCCTCGTCGTCCGGCCCGCGGTGGCAGATCCGCTCGGTGGCGGCATGCACCCAGTCCTGGTCCGGGTCTGCCTCCAGGGCGAGAGCCAGGCAGCCGACGATTCCGCACATGGATATCCCCAAGCGTGTGTCTGGTTGACTCAGCCGGTCGTATGGGCCCCGATCCTATGGGCCGGGCGCCGCTCGCGTGGCCCGGCCCCGGCTTCCGCCTGCGGCGGGACGTCACTGCAGCCCCGCTGGTGTCACTCGCCCCGCCAGACCGGCGCCCTTTTCTCCGCGAACGCGGCCGCGCCCTCCATGGCGTCCGCGGACCCGAACACCGGCCCGGCGATCTTGCCCTGCCGGGCGAATGCCTCGGCGGCTGGCCAGTCCGCCGATTCCGTGATGATCTGCTTGGTGGCCGCGAGGGCCAGCGGGGCGTTGAGGCTCAGTTTTCCGGCCAGTTCGCGGGCGGCGGCCAGCGCCTGGCCCTCGGGCACCAGCGCGCTGATCAGGCCCGCGGCGTGCAGCCGGGCGGCGGGCACGCGCTCGCCGGACAGCGCGATCTCCATGGCCAGGTGGTAGGGGATCCGCCGGGGCAGCCGCAGCAGGCCGCCCGCGGCCGCGACCAGCCCCCTGGTCACCTCGGGCAGCCCGAACCAGGCCGTCTCGCTGGCCACGATGAGATCGCAGCTCAGCGCGATCTCGAAGCCGCCGGCCAGCGCATAGCCCTCCACCGCCGCGATCACCGGCTTGGCTGGCGGCCGCTCCACGATGCCGGCGAACCCGCGTCCGCCGGCCTGCGGGTTCTCGCCGCGCAGGAACCCTTTCAGGTCCATTCCAGCGCAGAACGTCCCGCCCGCTCCAGTCACTACGATGACCCGGATGTCCTGGCGTGCTTCCAGCTCATCGAACGCCGCGGCCATCCCGGCCGCCACCGCCTCGTTGACCGCGTTGCGGGCCTGCGGCCGGTTGATGGTCAGGGTCGCGACCGGGCCCTCCACCGCACACTGAACCGCCGCCGGATGGTCGGTGACATTCGCCTCGCCCGGTGCTGCATCTCCGGTGTTGTCCGGCACCTCGTTGCCTCCTGCCGATCTTTTCCCGCCGCCGCTGGCCGTGTCTGTGCAGCTAGATGCCCTCTCGCGCGACTGGGCGGCAGGCGGGCCGTGATCCAGTTGCCCGGGGGTTATGGATGATTATCGGCATCCGGGGTACCGTGCTGACCCGTGGAGGGGTCCGCGACCCTCTCACGGGCCTTAGTCCTGGTCCTGAGGGTCTGCCTGTATGCGTGCGGAGGGCTGGCCGCAGCGCTCATCTTCGCATGGCTGACGGCCGGGCGGGCTTCCGCCGCCGCGACCCCGGACTCCGCCGGCCCGCCCGCCAGTGGGCTGGCCGCGGTCACCCTGCCCGGCGGTACCGCCGATCCGGTCAGTTCCGTGGTCAGTGCCGTCCAGGGTGTCCTCCCGGGCGGCGGCCAGGGCCAGCCGCCATCCTCCCCGGGCCAGCCCGGGGCCAGCCCGGCCGCGCCCCCCAGCCAGGCAGCCGCGTCATCCAGTGCCCCGGTGGCGGCCGTCACCGGAGTCGTCCAGGCCGTCATCCCCGGGCCGGGCAGCGGCCAGCATCAGGATCCGGCCGCGCCGGGCCAGGCCACCGCCCCGGTGCCCGGCGGCCAGCCGGGCCCCGCCGGGCCGGCCAGCAGCGTCACGGCCAGCAGCGTCACGGCCAGCGCCGCTGCCGCGGTCCCGGCCGCTAGCCGCACGGTGACCGCCGCCACCAGCACACTGACCGGGACCACCACGGCGGGTGCGGGGACGGCCGGCGCCGCGCTGCCCGGCCCGGCCGGCGGCGTCACCGGCGCCCTGCCCGCGGTGACGGGCGCCGTCACCAGGGTGGCCGCCCTCAGCCACACCATCAGCAGCGTAACCGGCACCGTCGGCGGCCTCAGCAGGACCGTTACCGGCGCAACGCAGGCCGTCGCCGGCGTCACGAGCACCCTCAACGGCACGGCCGCCCACGTTCTCCCCGCCGTCACCGGCACCCTGACCGGCGTCACCGGCACCATCCTCCCCGCCGTCACCGGCACCCTGACCGGCGTCACCGGCACCATCCTCCCCGCCGTCACCGGCACCCTGACCGGCGTCACCGGCACCATCCTCCCCGCCGTCACCGGCACCCTGACCGGCGTCACCGGCACCATCCTCCCGGCCGTCACCGGCACCCTGACCGGCGTCACCGGCACCATCCTCCCGGCCGTCACCGGCACCCTGACCGGCGTCACCGGCACCATCCTCCCGGCCGTCACCGGCACCCTGACCGGCGTCACCGGCACCATCCTCCCGGCCGTCACCGGCACCCTGGCCCCGGTCATCGCCACCATCGGCAGCCTTCCCCCGGCCCAGGGCACGCTGCCCGTGATCCCGCCGGGCTCCGGCGGGACGCTGGCCCCGCCGAGCGGCTCGTTCAGCAAGGGCGTCCCGGTGGCCTCGCCGGTGATCCAGGCCAGGAGCGCACCGGCCGGTGGCGCGGCGATGACGGCGCTGGGCGATGGCGGGCCCTCGTTCCCCGGGCTGGCCGCGGGGCGGTCAGGTGCCGGCGCACCGCTGCCGCCGCCGCCGGCGGCTCCCCGGCTGCCGGCCGGGCCGGGCGGCGCCCCCAGCGGCGGCTCCGGCAGCGGTACCGGCGGGCGCGGGATGCCAGGCGGCATCACCGCTGCGCTGATGACGCTCCTCACTCTGATCTTGCTCCGGCTGGCGCGTGGGGCCGCCGCCGGGCCAATCTGGCGCTCCTACCTGCCGGAGGTACCACCCGCGTAAGTCCTTTCCTTCCCGGACTGATTGCCCCCTCGGCGCACGGACCCGCAACGTCCGGCGCCGGCCCCTCGGAAGGAAAGTGAGAGCACTATGCGTGCGTGGACCACGTCCGCGTGCGTCGTGCTCGCCGGGACCATCCTGTCGATCCCGCTGGCAGCGGTCGGCACGAGCGGGCCGGTCCACCCGGCCCCGGCGAACACCCGCATTGCGAGCAGTACTGAGATCACCCTGACCAGCACGTTCCCCGTCGCCACGTCGTCCGTGACGGCGGCCGCCCCGGCCACCACGTACGTGGTGCGCCACGGCGACACGTTGTCCGGCATCGCCGCCCGGTTCGCCGTGCGCGGTGGCTGGCCGGCCCTCTACGCGGCCAACCGGCAGGCCCTCGGCCCCGATCCGGACGTGATCCGCCCCGGCATCGTCCTGGCGCTCCCCGCCCGGACGACCCCCGCGCGGTACACCGTCGCGGCCGGGGACACCTTGTCCGGCATCGCGGCCCGGTTCGCCGTGCGCGGTGGCTGGCCGGCCCTCTACACGGCCAACCGGCAGGCCATCGGCCCCGATCCGGACGTGATCCGCCCGGGCACGGTCCTGACGGTCCCGCGCCCGGTGGCTCCCGCCCCGGCCGCCCCGGCGCGGCCTACCCCGCGCCCGGCTCACCGGCATGCCCCGCCGCCGGCCCACCGCCGGCCCGCGGCGGCACGGCCGTCATCCGCGGCGGGCCGGCCCCATTCCAGGGCGGCAGCCCGGGCGGCGCGGGCCGCCACGGGCATGCCGCCGTGGCTGAAAACCGCGCTGCTGGCGGTGGGCCTGCTCATCCTGGCGGCTTTCCTCGCCGAGCCCGTGCTGGTGGCCCGGCGCCGCCGGCGGCAGGCCGCGCTGGACGCTCCCCGGCCCGGGCGAGCCGGCGCTGACCGGGGCCCGGCCGTCGCCCAGCCCGCCGGGGACAAGGCCTGCATCATCCTGGCCGACCATGACCGGCTCGTGGTGACCTGCAGCCAGCGTGACCACACGGTCTATGTGCTGCGGCCCCCCGGCGAAGACCCGTTGGCGATCTTGCGGGTCGCCCGCCTGGTCGTGCCCGAGGGAACGTACGGGGAGCTGGCCAGGCAGCTCGGGGTGCCAGCCATCGGGCCGGTGGACTAGACGATGTGCGCCGCACTAGCCGGGCCGGGCGCGCGGGCGGCCCGCGGCCCGCCACGAGTGCCCGCGGTGCGCGTCTCCCGCGACACCGGGGCTCACGGTCCTGGCGCCGCTAACCGCCGGCCGGCTCCTGCGGCGCCCTGTTCCGCAGCGACTGAACCAGCGCGGCCACATGACGCCGTTCTTCCGGCGTCAGCTCGTCGATGCTGGCGATCAGGAGCTCGCGTTCGCGATCGCCCGATTGCTCCCGCCCGGCCGGGACCTCGTCGTAGTAGTGCAGGCCGGTGGACTCGGCAGCGGCGGCGCGGACCGCGGAGACCGGCACCTCGAGGCCCTTGGCCAGCCCGTCGAGCGTGGCCGGGCGGGGCGGCCGGGACAGGTTGCGGGTTATCGCCAGGGTGTAGACGGTGGAACGAGGCAGCCCGCCTCGCCGGGCCACCGCGCCATAGGACCAGCCCCGCTCGCGCAGGCGCTGCTGGATCAGGCGCTGCAGCGGGTTGAGTGCCCCCGCGGCAGCAGAGGCGTCCGGCTGGTCTGCGGAGGGCTCCCGCTCCTCCCCCGTCACATGCGCCGCCATACCGTGCCCAGCCGTCTCCGATCGCGGGCTCTGCAGTGGCGGTGCGCAGCCCTTGTCTTACCCGGGGGTAATGACTACTGTCCGGTGGTAGCCGAACAGTTTGTACGCCCAGGAGCGTACACCAGCTTCGGGCCCGGCACCACGGGGGTGCCGGGCGGTCCCCGAGACCCGTCCCGCCCGCGAGGGCGGCCAACTCGATCTGCCTTGGCCAAGGCAGATCGCTGCCGAAGGAGGCTTAATGACCAATGTACCGGCCGTGACCATGGAGGACCTGGAGCTCGAGCACGCCGAGCTGCTGCCGAGCCGGGAAACCCTCTGGGTGTGCCACCCGAGCCACGGTGGCAGCAGCTTCACCCAGGTGGGCTACGGCAACACGGCTCAGTCGGGCCTGCTCAACGTGGCCGTGGCCAACGGCAGCTTCAACAACATCCTCAGCCTGGGCTCCGGCAACATCCTGTAGCCGCTGCCCGGCTCATAGCGCATCGTGTCCTGCTGCGCACCACGGGAGGGAGTTGTGCAGCGGGGAGCAAGGGCCGTCCGGACTCGTCCCGGGCGGCCCTTCTCTCCTGCGAGGGAGGAGCAGACCCATGACCGCCCCCGTGACCGCCGGGCCTGCGGCGCCGGCCCGGCCGGCCGGGCCGGCGCCGCAGGCGGCCGCGGTTCCCCGCCTGGCCGAGGGCGTCGAACTGCTCGGCCAGTACCGGGACTCCGGTTACCGCCAGCCCCCGTCGCTGGTGCGCCGGCCCGACGGCCAGGTCATCCAGATGTCCCCGCTGCTGTACCGGGTGACCTGCCGGATCGATGGCTCCCGCGACCCGGCTGCCATTGCCCGGCTGGTCAGCGACGACCTGGGCCGGGCACTGAGCGCCGACCAGGTCCGCTACCTGGTCGCGGCCAAGCTGCTACCCCTCGGCGTCGTCGCCGACGAGGGCGCGCCGGCCCACCCGCCCAAGGCTGACCCGCTGCTGGCGCTGCGGGCGCGGGGCACGCTGCTGCCCGATCGCGCGGTGAACGTAGCCGGGGCACTGCTGCGGCCACTGTTCGGCGCGCCCGTGATCGTGGCCGTGGCCGGCTGTGTCCTCGCCGTGGACTACTGGCTGTTCGCCGTCCACGGGCTGAGCGGAGGGATCCAGCAGGTCCTGCGCAACCCGGTGGACCTGCTCATCGCGCTCGGCCTGTCCCTGGCCTCGGCCGCGTTCCACGAGTGCGGGCACGCGACCGGCTGCCGCTACGGGGGCGCGCGGCCCGGCGTGGTCGGTGTGGGCCTCTACCTGATCTGGCCCTCGTTCTTCACCAACGTCACGGACTCCTACCGGCTCAGCCGGGCCGGCGGCTGAGGACGGATCTCGGTGGCCTGTACTTCAACCTGATCTTCATGCTGGCCCTGGCCGGCGTTTACGCGGCGACCTCGGCGGAGGTCCTGCTCCTGGTGATAGCCATCACGCACCTGGAGATGCTGGAGCAACTGCTCCCGTTCGTCCGCTTCGACGGCTACTTCATCCTCAGCGACCTGGCCGGCGTGCCGGACCTGTTCGCCCGCGTCGTCCCCATCGTGCGCAGCGCCGTGTCCCGGGGGCCCCGGGACCCGCGCGTCACCGGCCTGCGCCGCCCCGCCCGGATCGTGGTGACGGGCTGGGTGCTGTGCGTGATCCCGCTGCTCTCAGTGAGCATCGGGTACCTGCTGCTGCATCTCCCCGAGATCAACCGGGCGCTCTGGCGCTCCGGGAGCCGTCAGGCGCATCTCATGTCGGCCGCGATCAGCGGGCACCGTTACGTGATGGCCAGCGTCGACGCGATCGGCCTCGCGCTGCTCGCCATGTCGTTCGCCGGCTCGGTGTACGTCATGACCGGGCTGGGGCGCAGGCTCGCGGCCGGAGGCCTGCGCTGGTCGGCCGGCCACCGCGGCCGCCGGCTCCTGCTCGCCGCGGCCGTCCTGGCCTGCCTCACGGCACTCGCTGGCTTCTGGGCCGCCCGGGGCCAGTTCCACGGCTGGTAGCGCAGGGCGCCAGGCGGGGCGGAAACGAGCCCAGCGCGCCGGCCGGGCGGAAACGCCGGCGCCGCCGTGCGGCCCGGGGCCACCCCCTCCGGGGCCGCCCGGGTGGCTACTTGGGCTGGAACCGGATCCCGCCGTCGAACCGGATGACCTCGGCGTTCATGTAGTCATTCTCGATGAGCACCTGCACCAGGTGGGCGAACTCGGCCGAGGTGCCCATCCGCTTCGGGAACACCACCGGCGCGGCCAGCTTGGCCTTGAACTCCTCGGCGTCCGGCGCGAACCCGTAGATCGGGGTGTCGATGATGCCCGGGCAGATGGTGTTCACCCGGACGCCGACGGCGGCCAGGTCGCGGGCGGCCGGCACGGTCATCCCGATGATGCCGCCCTTGGAGGCCGAGTAGGCGACCTGGCCGGTCTGGCCTTCCAGGCCGGCCACCGAGGAGGTGTTGATCACCACGCCGCGCTGGTTGTCCGCGTCGGCGGGCTCGGTGCGGGCCATGGCCGCCGCGCCGATGCGCATCAGGTTGAACGTGCCGATCAGGTTGACGTCGATGACCTTGCGGTAGGCCGCGAGATCATGCGGGGTGCCGTCCCGGCCCACGGTGCGCGCGGCCCAGCCGATGCCGGCGCAGTTGACGACGATCCGCAGCGGCGCCCCCTGGGCCGCCGCGGTCTCTACCGCGGCGGTCACCGAGTTCTCGTCGGCCACGTCCGCCTTGACGAAGATCCCGCCGGTCTCCGCGGCCACCGCCTTGCCCTGCTCTTCGTTGAGGTCAGCCACGACCGCCGTGACCCCGGCGGCGGCCAGCCTGCGGGCCACTGCCGCGCCCAGGCCACTGGCGCCACCCGAGATGATCGCTGCGGTTCCGTTCAGTTTCATGGCCGGGAGCATACTTCGCCCGCCCTCCCGCCAACCGAACCGGGTTCGGGATGCGGCGGGCCCCGGGCCAGCGGCGGGCGGCCGGCGAGCCGAGGGGTGGGGGAATTGTCGGTCCCGCGGTCTACGATCAGGAAGCACTGGCACCAGGCATGCGGGGGATGGGGACTGCCGTGTGCCGGACGGGGATTTCGGAGACAGGAGCGAGTCAGTGACGAAATTCCGCGGGAACCCATGGGCGGTGCTGCTGGTGGTCTCGCTCGGGTTCTTCATGACCCTGCTGGACCTGACCATCGTGAACATCGCGATCCCGAACATGATCGTGAGGCTGCACGCCTCACTGGATGACGTGCTCTGGGTGATCAATGCCTACGCCCTGGTGCTAGCGGTCCTGGTCATCACGGCCGGGCGGCTCGGCGACCTGATCGGGCCGCGGGTCATGTTCGCCGGGGGCGTCGCCGTCTTCACGCTGGCGTCGGCCGCCTGCGGCGCCGCCCCCAGCGCGGGGTGGCTCATCGGGTTCCGCGCCGTCCAGGGGCTGGGCGCGGCCATGCTCATGCCGCAGACGCTGACCATCATCACCAGCACCTTCCCGGCGGAGCGGCGGGGTGCGGCCTTCGGCGTCTGGGGCGCCGTCGCCGGGGTGGCCACGATCGCCGGTCCCACGCTGGGCGGCCTGCTGGTGACCGCGTTCGACTGGCGGTGGATCTTCTACGTGAACCTGCCGTTCGGCATCCTGGCCCTGATCATGACCTTTGTCATCATCCCGGACCTGCGCCCCGGGCGGCGGCACCGGATCGACATCCCGGGGGTTCTGCTGGCCAGCGCTGCCCTGCTGGCCATCTGCTATGGGCTGGTCGAGGGGCAGAAGTACGACTGGGGCACGATCACCGGGCTGCTGTCCATCCCGCTGGTGCTCGGCCTCGGGGTGGCGCTGCTGCTGGGCTTCCTGCTACTGCAGGGGCTGACCCAGAACAAGGAGCCGCTGGTGCCGTTCGCACTGTTCCGGGACCGGAACTACGCGGTGGTCAACTGGGTGTCCGGCACGCTGGCCATCGGCATGATGGGCATCTTCCTGCCGTTCACCATCTACCTGCAGTCGGTGCTCGGCTTCTCCGCGCTCAAGGCCGGCCTGACCATGGCGCCCGCCTCGCTGCTGTCCATGGTCATCGCGCCGGTCGCGGGCCGGATGACCGACCGGATCGGCGGCAAGTACATCCTGATGGCCGGGCTCACCCTCTTCGCGGTGGGGATGGGCTGGGCGGCCCTGGCCGCCCAGCCCACCTCGGCCTGGTATGACTTCCTCGCCCCGCTGATCGTGGCCGGGATCGGCATGGGCTGCACGTTCGCGCCGATGGTCACCACCGCCATGCGGAACATCGACCCGCGGATGGCCGGGGCCGCATCCGGCGTGCTGAACACCGTCCGCCAGGTGGGCATGGTCATCGGCACCGCGGCCGTGGGCGCGCTGCTGCAGAATCAGCTGGCGTCATCCCTGGCCAGCCAGGCCACCGCCCGCTCGACCGCGTTGCCCGCGGCGCTGCGCGGACCGTTCGTGGCCGGGATCAAGAGCTCGGCCAGCAAGGGCATCCAGGTGGGCGCCGGGCAGAACGGCGGGATCAAGCTGCCGGCCGGGCTGCCCGCCCGGCTGATCGCCGACCTGCTCCGGATCGGCCACGAGGTCTTCACCTCCGGCTATGTGGACGCGATGCGCGCCACCATGCTGATGCCGGTCATCCTGCTCGCCGTCGGCGCGCTCAGCTGCCTGCTGCTGACCGGGCCCAGGCCGTCCGCCACGGCCCCGCCCACGCCGGAGCTGGCCGTCGAGCAGGGCACCGCGGCCTGAGCCGGCCCCCGTGGGCCCGGCCCGGGGTCACGGGGCTCCGGGGCGGGTGGCTAGCTGGCCGACTCGAAGAGCTCGGGAGACCACAGCCCCGGCATGTCCTCCGCGTGCGGCTAGAACGGGCCGGCGGCCGTGGCCGCCAGGCGCTGCCCTTCGCTCCGGTACGCGGGGTGCCGAAGAAACGTGCCACCGGCCGCCAACGAGCGTGATCATGCTGGCCAGCCCGCTGAAGATGACGGTCCCGGCCGGCTTCACGCAGGTCGCGCCTTCGTGGCAGAAGGCCAGGACCGGCTGACTCAGGCAGGAGCGTGGGCCCGGCGGATCCCTTAGCAGGACCCGCCGGGCTGCCGCGCAGGCCCGGAGTTATGGTCGGAAAAAGACCAGCCCCACACGGGAGGATCGACGATGACATCCCCGGCCGTGAAGATTCCCGGCTATATCGCCGGAACATGGGATCTCGACCCCGTCCACTCCACCATCGGCTTCGTAGCCCGCCATCTCATGGTCAGCAAGGTCCGCGGCCGCTTCACCAGGTTCGAGGCCCAGATCGTGACGGCCCCGAACCCGCTGGAGTCCTCGGCGACCGCCACCATCGACCTGTCGTCGGTGGACACCGGCAACGAGACGCGCGACAACGACCTGCGGTCGGAGAACTTCTTCGACGCCGCCACACACCCGACGATGACGTACCGCTCGACGGGCATCCGGCCGACCGGGAGCCAGGACTCGTTCCAGGTGGACGGGGAACTGACGATCCGCGGGGTGACCCGGCCGATCATCCTGACCGTGGAGGTCAACGGGTTCGGGCCGGATCCCTACGGCGGTACCCGGGCCGGGTTTTCGGCCCACGGAGAGATCGACCGGACCGAGTTCGGGATCACCTTCAACGCCCCGGTACCTGGCTCGGGCGGGGTAATGGTGAGCGAGAGGATCCAGATCGAGATCGAGGCCGAGGCGGTCCTCCGGCAGCAGCAGGGTTAGTCCCGCGCCGGGTGAGCGTCGCGACGTACTCCACATGATGGGTCATGGGAATGCGTCGAATGCGCGGAGCGCGCCCAGTTCCCGGCCGGCCTCCGCGAACACCGCGATATCACGGGCCAGCGTGGCCTGGTCGCAGGACACGTAGGCGCGGAGGGCACCGCAGCCTGAGCCGCCCCCCGTGTGCCCGGCCCGGGGGCACCGGGCTCCGGGGCGGGTGGCTAGCTGGCCGACTCGAAGAGCTCGGGAGACCACACGCCGGGCATGTCCTCCGCGTGCGGCTCGAACGGGAACCGCGCGGCGAATGCGGGCTCCAGGTCGGAGATCCACGTCGCGGCCGGGTCGTACCGGGCGAAGAACGGCACGCCGACCAGCGCGGGATCCCGGGCCTGGATCATGTGCAGGACGAACACCCGCTGGCCGGCCACATCGGCGATGCCGTCCACGCACAGCTTGCCGGGCGTCGCGGACATCGACGGGCCGCGCACGGTCCGGCACAGCCCGGCCACCTGCCGGTAGGCGTCACGGAAGATGCCATAGCCGCAGGCGAGCGGCACCGCGAAGTAGTCCTGCGGCCCGGTGTCCCGCTCTACGAACATGTAGTACGGCACCATGCCCAGCCGGACCTGGCTCCGCCACATGGCCGCCCAGACCTGCGGATCGTCGTTGATCGTCCGGATCAGCGGGGCCTGGGTGCGGATCACCGCGCCGGTGGCCCGGATCCGGCGCACCGCCTCGGCCACCAGCGGCGGCTCCAGTTCCCGCGGGTGCGAGAAGTGCGCCATGAAGGCGAGCGCCCGGCCGGACGCCACGACCCGCTCGAACAGCCGGAGCGTGTCGTCGGAGTCCGGGTCGGAGACGAACCGGCTCGGCCAGTAGGCAAGGGCCTTGCTGCCGATCCGGATCGACTCGATGTGCTCCAGGCCCGGTTCGAGCAGTGGCTCGATATACCGGCGCAGCACCGGGGCGCCCATGATCATCGGATCGCCGCCGGTGATCAGCACGCTCGTCACCTCGCGGTGCTGCCGCAGGTAGTCCAGGACGCGGCCGGTGTCCGCGGTGGCCATCTTCAGCCCGGGCTCGTCCACGAACTGGGCCCACCGGAAGCAGTACGTGCAGTAGGCGTGGCAGGTCTGGCCCTGCTTGGGGAAGATCAGCACCGTCTCGGGGTACTTGTGCTGCACGCCTGGCAGCGGCTCGTCGCCGAAGTCGGGGATATTCAGGGCCAGCTGGCCGGCCGGATGCGGGTTCAGCCGCATCCGCACCCGGTGCGCCGCGGCGGTGATCTCCTGCTCCGGCGCGCCCCGGCGGAGCAGCCCGGCGATGTGCTCGACGTCAGCGGTGGGCAGCATGTCCGCCTGCGGGAAGACCAGGCGGTAGATGGGGTCCTCGGGGGCCGCGGCCCAGTCGATCAGTTCCTCGACAACATAGGAGTTCGTCCGGAATGGCAGCACGGTCCCGACGGCGCGGACGGCGAGCCGGTCCGCGGCGCTGAGCCCGGCCCGTTCCGTCAGGGTGTCCAGGTGCTTGCCGGTGTATGCGCGGAACCGTCGTCCCCCAGACTCTGCGGGCACTGTCAGCCGAATCCTGCTCACGCGTCTCCCTCCGTCGGGTCGCGCTCCTGGCGGCCTTGCCAGGTTGCGGTCGTGCCAGCCGGCGGCTGTGGTCTGCCCGGTGTGGTCAACCCCTTCCGGCCCCGGGCGGGGTGGAGCAGTTCGCTGCTCCAGTCAAAGACGTCACCCTGCAGGAACACTGAACCAACGTTGACGGTTCGCTCCCCTGCGCCCCGTCAGCCACCCGCGTGCGGTGATCCCGCCCGCGGGCGCCCTCCCCGGTGCCACCCGGGCCGGAAGCCGTTCTGCCCCCGGCGCCACCCAAGTCCAGGTGGCGTTTCTCCGGCCCAGATCGTGACAGATGGTTACCCGGCGAGACTGATGATCAATCCTGAATACTAGGCCGACTCGTACTGATTCACGGGGATATGCCCGGTTATCTTCCCGGCCCGGCAGGCCCGGTCCCGGTGCCACCGGCGTAAACGCCGCCAGCCAGTGAGAGGCTTGTCCTCGTGCTTGCCGAGCCGGCGCCGCCCGCCCCCCGGGAACGGGCCCCGATCGTGGTCGATGCCATGGGCGGCGATCACGGGCCGGCGGATGTGGTGGCGGGCGCCGCCGCGGCCGCCGCGGCGCTGCGTTCGGAGATCATCCTGACCGGCCGGCCCGCGGAGCTGAACCCGCTGCTCGCCGCGCACTCCGGCATGGCCGGGCTGCTCCGCATCGTGCCGGCCGACGACGCCATCACCATGGAGGAGGGCGCGCTGGCCAGCTGGCGCCGCCCGCGCTCCAGCGTGGCCGTCGCCTGCCAGCTGGTCCGCCGCGGCCAGGCCGCGGCGGTGGTGTCCGCCGGATCCACCGGCGGCATCGTGGCCACCGCCAGGCTGCGGCTGCGTTCCGCGCCTGGCGTGCTCCGGCCCGCCCTGGCCGTCGCGCTGCCCACCATGCCCACCCCGACCCTGCTGCTCGATGCCGGGGCCATCGCCGACCCCAAGCCGGAGATGCTGGTGCAGTTCGCCCAGCTCGGGGTGGCCTACGCGCAGATCGCTTACGGGATCGCCGATCCGGCGGTGGGGCTGCTCAATATCGGCACCGAGCCGGGCAAGGGCAACAAGCTGATCAGGCGGGCCCACGAGCTGCTCGCCGCCGCACCCCAGCACGGCGCGCCGCCGATCCGCTTCGCCGGCAACGTGGAGGGCGGTGACCTGCTGGCCGGCCAGGTCGACGTCATCGTCGCGGACGGCTTCAGCGGCAACGTGGCGCTGAAGACGCTGGAGGGCGCGACCCGGTTCACCGCCGGGCAGTTCCGCACGGCGCTGCAGGGCTCGCCGGCCGCCCGGCTGGGGGCCGCGCTGCAGCGGCGGCAGCTCCAGGCGCTGCGCAGCCGGATGGACGCGGAAAGCTACGGCGGCGCCGCCCTCCTCGGCCTGGAAGGCACCATCGTGATCGCGCACGGGGCGTCCACCGCGCGGGGCATCACCTCCGCCTGCCTGCTCGCCTCCGACCTGGTCAAGGGGCAGATCACCGAGAGGATCCGGGAACGGCTCGGGCACGGCCGGGGCGCTCACTTCCTCCGCCGCCCCTGACACCCGGGTTTCCGCACCGCCCCCCGCGGGACCCGCGCCCCGCGTAAACGCAGCGGCGGGCTGCCCGGGCGGGTCGCTAGGCTGGATGCATGGCTGATCCCCGGGATGTCCTGGCGCAGCGGGTGCAGGATGCACTCGGCGCCGCGTTCGGCACGGAGTACGCGAGCGCCGATCCGGTGATCCGCCCGTCGCAGTTCGCCGATTTCCAGTCCAACGTGGCGCTGCCGCTGGCCCGGAAGCTGGGCCGCTCCCCCCGGGACATCGCCGCGGACGTGATCCGCCACCTCGACCTGACCGGGGTGGCCGAGCCGCCCGAGGTCAGCGGTCCCGGCTTCATCAACCTCACCCTCACCAGCGAGTGGATCGCCGCCCAGGCCACCGGCCAGCTCGCCGACCCGGCCCTGGGCGCGCCCCAGGCCAGCCCGCCGCAGCGGGTCGTGGTGGAGTACTCCTCGCCCAACGTCGCGAAGGAGATGCACGTCGGGCACCTGCGCACCACGATCGTCGGGGACGCGCTGGCCCGGATCCTGGCCTTCACCGGCCAGCAGGTAGTCCGGGATAACCACCTCGGCGACTGGGGCACCCAGTTCGGCATGCTGATCGAGTACCTGCTCGACGTGGGCGAGGACTCCGCCGAGGCGGAGCTGCTGGCCACCGAACCGAACGCGTTCTACCAGGCGGCGCGGCGCGCCGTTCGACACCGACCCGGCGTTCGCCGAGCGGGCCCGGCAGCGGGTGGTCGCTGCTGCAGGGCGGCGACCCGGAGACGCTCCGGCTCTGGCACCACGTGGTGGACCTGTCCCTGGACTACCTGCACCGGGTCTACGCGCGGCTGGGCGTGACGCTGACCGATGAGGACATCCACGGCGAGAGCTTCTACAACGACATGCTGGCCGAGGTCTGCGCCGAGCTGGAGGCCAGCGGCGTCGCGGTGATCAGCGACGGGGCGCTGTGCGCGTTCCCGCCCGGCTTCACCGGCCGGGACGGCGAGCCGCTCCCGCTCATCATCCGCAAGCGGGACGGCGGGTACAACTACGCCACCATCCGACCTGGCCACCATCCGGTACCGGATCCGGGACCTGCACATCGACCGGGCCATCTACGTGGTCGGGGCGGCCCAGTCACTGCACTTCCAGATGGTCTTCGCGGTCGCCCGGCAGGCGGGCTGGCTGCCGCCGGAAGCGCGGTTCGAGCACGCCCAGATCGGCAACGTGCTCGGCACCGACGGGAAGATCCTGCGCACCCGGGCCGGCGACACGATCAAGCTGACCGATCTGCTGGCCGAGGGCGTCGAGCGGGCCCGGGCCGTGTTCGATGAGCTGAACCCCAGCCCCGACCTGGACGAGCAGGAGCGGGCGGCGATCGCCGAGGCGGTCGGCATCGGCGCGATCAAGTACGCCGACCTGTCCACCGCCCGGGACAGCGAGTACGTGTTCGACTGGGACCGCATGATCTCCTTCAAGGGGAACACCGGGCCCTACCTGCAGTACGCCACGGCGCGGATCCGGTCCATCTTCCGCAAGGCCCAGGTCGACCCGGAGGCGGCCGCCGGCCCGGTCCGGCTGGCCGAGCCGTCCGAGCGGGCGCTGGCGCTGCGCCTGCTGGGCTTCGGCGCGGCGGCCTGGCAGGCCGGGGAGAACGCGGAACCGCACCTGCTGGCCGGCTACCTGTTCGAGGTGGCCAGTGCGTTCACCACGTTCTACGAGCAGCTGCCCGGTGCTCAGTGCGCCCGCAGCGGACGTTAGGGAGAGCAGGCTCGCGTTGTCGGCGCTGACCCTGCGCGTGCTGCTGACCGGGCTGGAACTGCTGGGCATCCCCGTCCCGGACCGGATGTAGCCGCCTTCCTGGGCCAGCCCGGAGCCGCGTCCCAGCGAACTCCCAGCTTCCGCCCGCCTGTATCCCAGAGCCACCCGGGATGCTCGGCTCCATGGACAACATGAACCGGCCCACTGGCGGTGACCCGCAGGACTCCCGGTCCACCGAGCAGTTCTGGCCGATGAACCCAGCAAGCCCCGGCGGACCGGGGCCCGGCCAGCCGCCGGAGCCGGCTGGCCTTCGCGCCCACTACGAGCGGGACAAGCGGCACGCCGTGCACTGGAGCATCGGGCTGGCCCTGGCCCTGGCGGTCGCGGTGGCCGCGGTGTTCCTCGGGCTGTCCTTCGGCGGCCGGTCGCCGTCGGCGTCCGGCGCGGCGGCCACCCTGCCCGCGAACCAGGCCGCCGCCCTGAACAGCACCCTGAACTCTGCTGACTCTCCCGGCACCCTCGCGCTGACATCGTCGTCGGCCACCGGCGCGGCCGCGGCCCACCCCTGTGCCGCAGCGCGGGCGGCGGCCCGGGCCGACCGGCGGGCAGGCAAGCCCCAGGCGGCCCGCCTGGCGATCGCCGGCTGCCGCGGGTTCCGGTACCGCCTGTTCCGGGCGACGCTGCTGCGCGGCATCGACGGCCAGGTCACCGTGCGCACCGCGCACGGCCTGCGCACGCTGGCCTTCGAGCGCGGCACGGTGCAGTCGGTGAGCGGCAGCGCCGTCGTGGTGCGCGCCACCGACGGCACCACCTGGACCTGGGACCTGGTGAGCAACACCGTCGTCCGCGAGCACGGCGCCAAGGCGCAGCGCAGCGCGCTGGCCACCGGGCAGAGCGTCTGGGTCGGCGGCCCGGTGGTCTCCGGGGCCAAGGACGCCAGGCTGATCGTGGTCGCGCCGCCGGGCGGGGCCGCGGGCGTGGCACCCAGCCCCGCACCCAGCCCCACGGCGTCAGGCAGCTGAGCCGGCAGGCACCGCAACCCACCCGGCTCCCGCAGCGTGCGTGCTGCGGGAGCCGGGTAGCCTTTCCTCGCCCCTCCCGTACCGTGCTGCCCAGGGGATGACAGTGGGTGACCAGATCCCGCAGGTGCTCGTCGTGGACGACGAGCCGAACATCCGTGAGCTGGTGCAGGTGGCGCTCAAGTTCCACGGCTGCGCCGTGACCACCGCGGCCAGCGGCCAGGACGCGCTGCGGCAGGCGGAGGCGGCCCGGCCCGATCTCATCGTGCTTGACGTGATGCTGCCCGACCTGGACGGGTTCGAGGTGTGCCGGCGGCTCCGCGCCGCCGGCAATGACGTGCCGGTGATCTTCCTGACCGCGCGGGACACCTCCTCGGACACGGTGACCGGCCTGGCCCTGGGCGGGGACGATTACGTCACCAAGCCGTTCTCGGTGGAGGCGCTGGTGGCCCGGGTCCGGGCGGTGCTGCGCCGCGCCACGCGGGGCAGCGATGCTGCGGACGCGGACCAGGCCATGCTCCGGGCGGGCGACCTGGAACTGGACGAGTCGCGGTGGACGGTGCACCGGGCGGGCGTGCCGGTGGAGCTGTCCCCGACCGAGTTCCGGCTGCTGGCCTACCTGATGCGGCACCAGGGCCGGGTACTCACCCGGGGCCAGCTGCTGGAGAACGTGTGGGGCTGGGACTACGCCGGGCAGTCGCAGATCGTCGAGACCTACGTCAGCTACCTGCGGCACAAGCTCGACCCCCTGGGGCCGCCGCTGATCCACACCCAGCGCGGCGTGGGGTACAGCCTGCGGCCGTCCGGGCCGGGGGGGCAGCCGGGCCGGGCGGGGCAGCCGGGCCGGGGGGATGAGCGGGCCCGGGCGGCTGTCCCTGCGCTCCCGCCTGCTGGTGCTGCTCATCGCGGTCACCGCGGCGTTCCTGCTGATCATGGGAGTGGTCAGCACGGTGGTGCTGAGCAAGCGGCTGGGCCACCAGTTCAACTCCGAGCTGTCCGCCGCGGCGCACCGGAAACCGGGGCAGATCGCCAGCAACCCCGGCGACTACGCCGCCGTGGAGATCACCTTCCCGCCGCTGGGCATCCAGCCGCTGACCGGCAGCAGCGCCGCCACGCAGGAACTGGCCGCCGCGGTGCGGCAGATCGTCGCCGCCCACAAGGTCCGCGACTACGTGGGCGGCCCGCCCTTCGACGTGCCGCACTCGTCCGGGCCGCGGCTGCGGGCGGTGGCCCGGCTGGTCCGGAACGGCGGTCCCGGGCTGGGCCAGCGGGCCGTGCTGGTGGTCGCCCGCCCGGTCGGCGTGGTCACCGGCCAGGTCGGCGGGATCGTCCTCGTCGAGCTGATCACCGGAGGCGTGCTGATCCTGCTGCTCGCGGCGGGTGGCCGCTGGCTGATCGGCCGCGGCCTGGCCCCGCTGGACCAGATGGCCATCGCCGCGCAGGAGATCACCTCGCGCGGCGATCTCACCACCCGGATGCCGGGCGCCGATGACCGGACCGAGGTGGGCCGGCTCGGCGGGGCGATCAACACCATGCTGGACCGGATCCAGCACGCGTTCGGCGCCCGGCTGCGCTCGGAGCAGAAGGTCCGCGAGTTCGCCGCGGACGCCTCGCACGAGCTGCGCACCCCGCTCACCACGATCCGGGGTTACGCCGAGCTGTACCGGCAGGGGGCGCTCGGCCCCGACCAGCTGCCCAACGCGATGCGCCGGATCGAGCAGGAGGCGAACCGGATGAGCACCATGGTCGCCGAGCTGCTGGAACTGGCCCGGCTGGACCGCACCTCCTCACTGGACCTGGCCGAGACCGACCTGGCCGGGCTGGTCCGGGACGCGGCCGCGGACGCGTCGGCGGTGGAGCCGGGGCGGCCGGTCACGGTCCAGGCGCCGGAACGGCTGATCGCCAGCGTGGACGAGGCCCGCATCAGGCAGGTGCTGGCCAACCTGCTGGGCAACGTGCGGGAGCACACGCCCCCCGGGCACCCCGGCCGCGGTCCGCCTGGTCCCGGTGCCGGGCGGCGCCATGCTGGAGGTCGCCGACGCCGGGCCGGGGATGCCGCCGCAGGACGCGGCCCGGGCCTTCGACCGGTTCCACCGCGGCACGGAGCGGCCGGACGGGCGGTCCAGCGAGGCCGGCGGCAGCGGCCTGGGCCTGTCCATCGTGCAGGCGATCGCCGCGGCGCACGGCGGCCAGGCCCAGCTGGAGTCATGGCCGGGCGACGGCACCCGGGTGCGGGTCTGGCTGCCGGTCAGCCCCGGGGCGTGACGCGCCCGCCGCGGGCCCCTTGCTCAGGATGACCCCCCCGGGGCGGACGGGCTGGGCAGGTGCTCGAACAGGTAGTAGACGGCGAGCAGGCCGTAGAGGATGAGCGCGGCCACCGGCAGGCCGAACGCCGCCAGCAGGGTGCCTGCCACGTAGGCCAGCAGCCCGCCGGTGAAGCCCGGGATGGATCGGCGCAGCGCCTCCGGTTCCGCCTGGCCGCCCAGCTCAGCGGCATGCGTGACCACGTAGATCCACAGCCCGGCGAAGCCGAACGAGATCAGGATCATCACCAGGCCGTAGGTGACGGCCGCGGGCGCGCCGCCGGAGGTGCGCAGCTGGTCGGCCACCAGGGCGGTGGGCCACGGGATGGCCACCACGCCCAGCAGCAGGAACAGGTTGAGCACCAGCACCGGGCGGTCCACCCGGGCGAAGTGGGCGAAGATCGTGTGGTGGTTCATCCACATGATCCCGATGGTCAGGAAGCTCACCACGTACGCGAAGTAGCTGGCCCAGTTCCCGGTCAGGTCGCTGTAGCGGAGGTAGGGCCCGTGCGGCTTGATGGCCAGCAGATTGAAGACGAGGACCGTGATGGCCACGGCGAAAACCCCGTCGCTGAACGCCTCTGCGCGCCGACTGTCCACCCCCGGACCTTAGCCGTCGGTGCCCGGTGACGTCCCCTCGCTGCCCGCCGCGGTACCGCCCCGCCCGTCTGGGCTGGCCTCACCGCCCGCGGGGCCGGTCGCCGTGGTCACGCCACCCGTCCCGGGCGCGATGCCGCCGTTGCTGGCCGTGGTGCTGCCGTTGCCGGCGGCCGGCGGGCGCGGTGGCCGAGCGGGCGAGGAGCTGGGCGACGTCGATGACCTGGAGGGTTTCCTTGGCTTCGCCGGCGGCTTGCTTGGCGCTGATGGCGTCGCCGAGCATGACCAGGCAGTAGGGGCAGGCGGTGGAGATGGTGTCGGGGCTGGTGGACAGCGCCTCGTCGATGCGCTCGGTGTTGATCCGCTTGCCGATCCGCTCTTCCATCCACATCCGGGCGCCGCCCGCGCCGCAGCAGAAGCCGCGGTTCTTGCACCGGTGCATCTCCTGGGCGGCCACACCGGGCACCTGCTCCATGATCTCCCGGGGCGGGGTGAACACCTTGTTGTGCCGGCCGAGGAAGCACGGGTCGTGGTAGGTGATTTTCTCCTCGACCGCTGGTGACCGGGTTTATCTTGCCCTGCTCGACCAGCTGCGCCAGCAGCTGGGTGTGGTGGACCACCTGGTAGTTCCCGCCGAGCTGGGGGTACTCGTTGGCGATCGTGTTGAAGCAGTGCGGGCAGGACGCCACGATCGTCTTGGCCCCGGCCTCGTTGAGCGTCTCGACGTTCTGCTGGGCCAGCATCTGGTAGACGAACTCGTTGCCCATCCGCCGCGCCGGGTCCCCGGTGCAGGTCTCGGCCGGGCCGAGCACCGCGAAGTTCACCCCGGCCTGATGCAGCAGGGTGGCGATGGCCTTGGTGGTCTTGCGGGCCCGGTCTTCCAGCGCCCCGGCGCAGCCCACCCAGAACAGGTACTCCACATCGTCGCCGATCGTGCCGTCCACGACGGGCACCTCGAAGTCGAGCTCCTCAGCCCATCCGAGGCGCCGGGCGCCCCCCATGCCCCACGGGTCGCCCTTGTTCTCCAGGTTCTTCAGCATCCCGGACGCTTCCGGCCGGGAACGCCGACTCGATGAGGACCTGGTGACGGCGCATCCCGTCGATGTGGTCGATGTGCTCGATGTCGACCGGGCATTCCTCGACGCACGCCCCGCAGTTGGTGCACGACCAGATCACGTCCGGGTCGATCACGCCGTGCTCGTCGCTGGTGCCGACCAGGGGGCGGCCCGCCTCGAACTTCACCGCTTCCGGCAGCGCCTCCCGCGCCGCCTCGCTGCCCGCCAGCAGATAGGGCGCCTTGGCCAGGGCGTGGTCGCGCAGGTCCAGGATGACCTGCTTGGGTGACAGCGGCTTGCCCGTCGCCCACGCCGGGCACTGGGACTGGCACCGCCCGCACTCGGTGCAGGTGGCCATGTCCAGCAGGCCCTTCCAGGTGAAGTCCTCGATCTTCCCCAGGCCGAACACGTCGGTGTCCGGGTCGGCTTCCTCGAAGTCCAGCACCGTCCCGTTGCTGCGCATCGGCTCCAGGCCGCGCAGCGCGTTCGGGCGGCGGGAGAACAGCACGTTGACGGGCGCGGTGATGATGTGCAGGTGCTTGGAGTAGGTCACGAACACCAGGAACCCCAGCACCACCGCCAGCTGCAACAGCAGGAAGATGGTCTCGATCACCTTGTTCGCGCCCGACGCCCAGCGGGCGGAGCCAGTGGCCCACGATCTGCGAGGCGAACGCGCCGTGCGGGTAGGGGAAGTCGCCGGTGTTGATCTGCGCGCCGCGATAGATCAGCAGCGTGGCGATGACCAGGAAGATGGCCCCCAGGACCAGCCAGGCAGCGCCGGTGTGGCTGCCGGAGAACCGGGACGCGCGGCCTTCGCGGTGCGGGTTATCGCGGAGCCGGATGATCGCGAAGGTGATGATGCCGGCCAGCACGCCCACGGCGAACAGGTCCTCGATGAACCCGATGAAGGCCCAGTGGCCGATGCCCGGGATCGCGAAGGTCTTGGAGAACAGGTCGCCGTACGCCTCGATGATAGTCAGCAGCAGCACGATGAAGCCCCAGAACGTCAGCGCGTGCGCCGTCCCGGGCACCGTCCACCTCAGCAGCTTGCGCTGCCCGATCACCTCGGTGGCCTCGATCTCCGCATCCCGGCCGGGATGCGAGCGCACCGCCGCGATCCGCTCCGGGGCCGGCTGCCCGCTGCGGCCCACCCGGACCAGCCACCACAGCCGCCGCCCGGCCAGGGCAAAGGCCACCACCGTCAGCACCAGCCCGACCACGATCCGCACAACCACGAAAGCCTCCTCATGCGGCACCGGGCAGGCATGATGTGCGCCGCGCCGGCTGTCAGCGTACGCCGCGCCCTGCTCGCCTGGTGATCGTGAGCACGGGCCGCGGTACGGCCCCGGCCATCCTACCGATCGGTAACTTGCGGCCTCACGGGGCCGCCGGGTACGCCGGGCGGCCGCCGGCCGGCCCGGCCGGGGCCCGTCCAGTCCCTTTTCAGCTCAGGCACGATTCCGGCCAACCGGCGGGGTCGCTGAGGCGTCGTTGATGTGACGCACCGATCTGGGGGGCCTGATCCGACGGAGGAAACATGGCACGCCAGGAAGCACGCGTATCCCGGGATGATGCGGCACCCCGCCGCCCGGGCCTGGCCCGAGGGCGGGCGGGCGGCGTCCTCCCGGCGCGGCGGCCGGCCGGATTAGCGTTCAGCGCCGGGCTCACGGTCACCGTCCTGGCGGGCGCGCTGCTGTCCGCCGGGCCAGCGGCGGCGGCCCCGCTTTCCCGCACCGTGGCGGGGCCGGCCAGGGTCACGGCCATCAGCCCGGGGAGGCCGGCCGCCCGCTGGCTCACGCCAGGAGCGGCCGCCTCCGCACCGGGGGCACGGCCGATGACCGCGGCGAAGGCTGCGGTCACGCCGGCCACGGCCGTGCTGTACGGGGCGTCCTGCACCTCGCGGACGGCATGCACGGCCGTGGGCGTGATCACCACGTCCAACGGGAAGTACGCCAGGACCCTGGCTGAGCGGTGGAACGGCTCGAAATGGGCCGCGCAGTCCACCCCGACCCCGCTGTCCGGCGGCCTCGTCGGCGGCCTGCTCGGCGGCGTGGCCTGTACCTCGCCGACGGCGTGCGTGGCCGCGGGCTACTCCTACAGCAAGACCCGGTCCGCGCTGCTCGGCGAGAGCTGGAACGGCCGGAAGTGGGTCACCCAGCCCGCTGCCACCCCGGTGCCGGGCGGCGTGGCCAGCGGGATCTCCTGCACCTGGCGCAACGACTGCACGGCATCCGGCCTGAGGTCCGGGGGCGGCACGCTGGCCGAGCACTGGAACGGCAGGAAGTGGTCTGCGGAGGCGACGCAGCGGCGCGGCGTCCTGGCCGGGGCCTCCTGCCCGGCCAGCAAGAACTGCACCGCCGTCGGGGAAGTCATCACCGGGAAGGCCCTCGCCGAACACTGGAACGGGACGGCCTGGTCGCTCCAGTCCGCGCCTAGGGCGTGTCCCGTGGATCATGGGACGGGGTCGCGTAGCCAGATGCTGATCGAGGCGACGTCGATGGTGCCCTGGTAGATGCGTTCGCGTTTGTCGTAGCGGGTGGCCACGGCGCGGAACTGCTTGAGCTTGCTGAAGCGGCGTTCGACCGTGTTGCGCTTCTTGTCCAGCCGCAGATCGAAGCGGGTCGGCCGCCCGCCGGAGCGGCCCCGGTTGCGGCGGTGCTTCTTCTCGTCTTCCTTGACGGGGATGACCGCCTTGATGCGGTGCTGCCGCAGGTAGGCGCGGTTGCCGGGCGGAGGAGTGCGCCTTGTCTGCCATCGCGCGGCCCGGCCGGCGGCGGGGCCTACCCAGGCCGCGCCGCCGGATGCGGATCGCGTTCATCAACGGGATGAACCGGGGGGAGTCGCCGTGCTGGCCGGGGCTGGTCAGCCGGGCAACGGGACGGCAGCGCTGGTCAGCGGCCAGGTGAATCTTGGTGGTCAGCCCGCCCCCGGGACGGCCGATCGCCTCCCGGCCCGATTCCCTGTCATTGCTGAACCCCCCCGTGCGGTCATCAGCGGCCAGCACGCGGCGGGCCCCGGCCGCGTGCTGGTGCGCCCGGGTGACCGTGGAATCGGCGCTGACCGTCCAGTCCCCGCCCTCGGCCTCATCACACCCGGCCCGCAGCCCGTCCAGGACCCTTTCCAGGTCCCGTCCAGCGACCGGCGGCGATGCCGGTTATAGACCGTCTTCCAGTTCCCGAACCCCCCGGCGGATCCCGCCACGGGCACCCCGCCCGGGCCCGGAAGAAGATCCCGTCGATCACCAGCCGGTGGATCCCTCCACCCGCCGCCCTGCCGCGGATCAGCGGGCAGGAACACCCGCAGCCGCTCCCATTCCTCCTCCGTCAGGTCATGGCGATTCAGTCGGTCAAGCACCGTACTGATCTACACGACCAGGCCTCGAAGATCCACGGGACACGCCCTAGCCCGAAGCAGCTCAGCCAGCTGCTGAGCGTGTCCTGTCCCGTGGCCGGCGATTGCGTGGCCGTCGGGACGGCGGGCTCGACGTCGGATCTCCCACTCGCCGAGCGTTACGCCGCGGGCAAATGGTCGGTCCTGCCCGTCCCGGACCCTGGCCCCGGCCGGGAGCGTGGTGGAGCTCGAATCGGTGTCCTGCCCGTCGGCCACGGACTGCATGGCCGTCGGCGACTACTCCAACGCGGGGCTCGTCGCCGACACCACCGTGGCCGCGCACTGGGATGGCACAGCCTGGAGGATCGAGGCCACCCCCAGCCCGACCAGGTTCTCGGCCCTGCTCTTCCGTCTCCTGCACCT
>CAWIYD010000005.1:0-55727 GCA_963840195.1 uncultured Actinomycetes bacterium | reverse complement strand
CCGCCTGCCCCGCATACCGTCCAGGCCGCGGCCTGGACGGCAGCCCGTCCTGGGGGACCCGGGGCCGTGGCACGGCCCCGAGCGGCAGCGCGGCCGAATCCCGCGCCTGCGAGTCGGGTGATCCGGGAGACGGGATAGGCGGTACCAGGGTCAGGCGGGGCCGTCCGGTGCCGCGCCCGGCCCCTCGCCGGATGCTGCGGCCGGACTGCCCGGCACGGAGCGGGTGGGTCGCTGCCCCCGGCCGCTTGCCTGCGCTCGTCACGCTCATGCCAGCCCTCCACACTCGAATGCACGTTCTATAGTACAGCAGTTCTATCGATTGGACGTTCGATCGAATGACTGTACGGTACCGGTCTACCGCAGGGGTCTGACATTCGGTGGCCTGGCCGTCGGCGGCAGCGAGACAGGCGTCGCCGTACCGGCACCCTTTCGAGGCATGGCAACGGCGGACTACGCTGGACCACCGCCTCTGGCGCCTGCTGGGGGGCCTCCGCCCGGCGCCGATCCGGCGGCCGGTTGGCTGGTTGCAGGTGTGCACTGTGGGGGTGGTGCGCTTGGCAAGCCTGGATGATCCCGGTGAGGTTGCCAGGTGGCGGGTGTTCCTCTCGCATACTTCTGAGCTGCGGGACTTCCCGAAGGGTCAGTCGTACATGGCTGCCGTGGAGCGGGCGGTCTCCGCTGCTGGCCATGTGGTCGTGAACATGACGGATTTTCCCGCCGCCGACCAGGCCCCCGCCGAATTGTGCGCCGAGCGGGTGCGGGGGTGCGAGGTGTACGTAGGGGTGCTGGGGACCCGGTACGGCTCACCGGTGCGGGACAGGCCGGAGATGTCGTATACGGAGCTGGAGTTCGCCGCCGCCACCGAGGCAGGCCTGGGCCGGCTGGTGTTCGTGCTGGACACCAGCGCTGAAAATGTGGGGATTCCGGTGTCGGCGCTGATCGATCACGAGTTCGGGGCCCGCCAGGCCGCGTTCCGCGCCCGGGTGCAAGAAGGCGGCCTGGTCACGCAGTCGTTCACGGATCCGGCCACGCTGGGCCAGGTGGTGGAACGCTCGCTGCGGGAGCTGGCCGAGAAGCACCGGCGCAGCGGGATCCAGCGCGGGCTGGTCCCGGGGACAGTGGTGGTGGGCGAGATCCCGCAGGAGCCGCTGGGGTTCCAGCCCCGCGGCGACCTGCTGGCCGCCCTGGACGCGCCCGGGCCAGGGCCGCGGGTGCTGGTGGTCCATACGCTGACCGGGATGCGGGGGGTGGGCAAGACGCACCTGGCGGCGGCCTACGCCCGGGCCCGGATCGATGCGGGCTGGCGGCTGGTGGCGTGGGTCAACGCCGAGGACGCCAGCGCCATGCTGACCGGCCTGGCCGAGGTCGCGGCGGCGCTCAGCCTGGATGCGAGCGACGACGCGCGGGCGGCTGGCCGGGCGGTGCGGCACCGGCTGGAGGCCGACGGGGACCGGTGCCTGCTGGTGTTCGACAATGCCACCGACCCCGAGCTGCTGCTGCCGTTCATCCCGGCGGCCGGGGCGGTCCGGGTGATCATCACCAGCAACCAGCAGTCGGTGGCCGAGCTGGGTGCGGGCGTGCCGGTGGAGGTGTTCTCCGAGCCCGAGGCGCTGGCCTTCCTGGCCGAGCGGACCGGGCAGGCTGACGCGGCCGGGGCCCGGGTCCTGGCTGGGGAACTCGGGCGCCTTCCGCTGGCTTTGGCACAGGCCGCGGCGGTGATCGCCAGCCAGCATCTGTCGTATGCCACGTATGTGGACCGGCTGCGCCGCCTGCCCGTCGCCGATCTGCTGGCACCGGTGGCCGCGGGGCAGTACCCGCGGGGAGCGGCGGCGGCAGTACTGCTGTCACTGGATGCCGTTCAAGCCGACGACGACACCGGGGCATGCCGGGCCGTGATGGACCTGCTGGCGGTGCTGTCGGCCGCAGGGGTGCGCAGGTCCCTGGTGTACCAGTCGGGCCGGGAGGGGTTGCCGGGCCGGGACCAGCCGCTGCCTGGGCTGGCCGCTGAGGTGGTGGACCAGGCACTGGCGCATCTGGCCGGGGCGTCGCTGCTGACCTTCAGCCTGGATGGCTCCACCGTCAGCGCGCACCGGCTGGTCATGCGGGTGATCCGGGAGAACCTGGTCGCCAGCAACTCCCTGATGGCTGCCTGTGCGGCGGCCGCGCAACTGCTCCACGGGCTGGCTAAATCCCTCGGCGACAGCTGGCACCAGGACCGGGCGGCCGTCCGGGATCTGGTGGAGCAGATCATGGCCCTCTATGAGTGCTCCGCCGCCTGCCCGGACGACAGCACCCTGGGTCCCCCGATGATCAGGCTCAGGGAGTGGGTGGTCTTCTTCCTGAACGAGCTCGGCGACAGCGCCGCGCAGGCCATCCAGATCGGCGAGCAGCTGGTGGCAGACCAGGAACGGCACCTGGACCCGGACGACCCCAACGCATTGACTCTGCGCAACAACCTCGCCGTCGCCTACCGGATGGCGGGCCGCACGGCCGAGGCGATCACCCTGAACGAGCAGACCCTCGCTGCCCGGCAACGGCTCATGGGTGCCGACCACCCCGACACGTTGAGTTCGCGCAATAACCTCGCCAACGCCTATCTGGACGCGGGCCGCACGGCCGAGGCGATCACCCTGAACGAGCAGGCTCTGGCCGACCGGGAGCGGCTTCTGGGACCCGACCATCCCTTCACGCTGAAAGCGCGCCATAGCCTGGCCGTCTCCTACCGAACGGCGGGCCGCACGGACGAGGCGATCACCTTGCACGAGCAGACCCTGGCCGACCAGGAGCGGCTGCTGGGACCCGACCACCCCGACACGCTGCTGTTGCGCAACAACCTCGCCTCTTGCTACCAGGACGCCGGCCGCACGGACGAGGCGATCACCTTGCACGAGCAGACCCTGGCCGACCAGGAGCGGCTGCTGGGACCCGACCACCCCAGCACCCAGCAATCGCGCCGCAACCTGGCCAGCGCCTACCGGGCCGCGGGCCGCACCGACGGGGAAATCAAACCGGAGCTTCCTGATCCCTAGTCACCCGTGCGCCGCGGGCCAGGTTCAGCTCAATCCGGGAAGCCGGTCCGGCCAGGCACGGCCTTCCTCCGTATCCGTTCGGGGCTTGGCCATGCCATCCAGGGATACGACACTTTTTTCGTCCATCGAACAGATGTTTGAGATACTGGAGCGGAAGCGCTACCGTCTGCTCTGACTCAGCCACCAGATCCGGAGGTCGATCGATGGACAACAACACCGGCGAGGACGGCACTGCGGTCGCGTCGGCCGGCCAGACCGCCGCTCCCGAGGCCAGGCCCAAGGGCCGGCCCGGGCGCAAGCCGAAGGGCAGCGTGCCGAGCGTGGTCACCGAGATCCCGGAGCGGCCCGACCCGGACCACGTGCTGACCTGGCGGCAGCGGAAGGTGCTGCAGGTCATCCGGGATTCCGTGCAGCGCCGCGGCTATCCGCCCTCGATGCGGGAGATCGGCGAGGCGGTGGGGCTGACCAGCACGTCGAGCGTGTCGTACCAGCTGTCCACCTTGCAGAGCAAGGGTTACCTGCGGCGGGACGCGGGACGGCCGCGCACCGTGGAGATCCGGCTCCCGGGGCAGCCCGCGATACGGCCCGAGGCCGAGGGCGACGAGGACGCGCCGCTGGACACGTCGCTCGACATCCCGTCCCAGGAGGCGACCATGGTCCCCCTGGTGGGCCGGATCGCCGCTGGCGGGCCGATCCTCGCGGAGGAGGCCATCGAGGACATCTTCCCGCTGCCCAAGCAGATCGTCGGCGACGGAACCCTGTTCCTGCTCAAGGTGGTCGGGGACTCCATGATCAACGCCGCCATCGCGGACGGTGACTGGGTGGTGGTCCGGCAGCAGCCGGTGGCCGAGAACGGTGACATCGTCGCGGCGATGATCGACGGTGAGGCGACCGTGAAGACGTTCAAGCGGTCCGGCGGGCATGTCTGGCTCATGCCGCACAACCCGGCCTACGCCCCGATCCCCGGGGACGAGTCGGCCATCCTCGGCCGCGTGGTGGCCGTGCTGCGCCGGGTCTGAGGCCAGGGCGGGGCCGCCCGGTCAGCCGATCGGCGCGCAGTCCTGCCCGGCCCCGGCCCCCGTGCGGGCGGCTGCTCAGGCCGGGACGACGTTCACCAGCTTGGGCGGGCGGACGATGACCATCCGGGCCTCGCGCCCGGCCAGCGCCCGGGCCACCCCCGGCGTGGCCAGCGCCAGCTCACGCAGCTCGTCCTCGCCGATCCCGGGCGGCACCTCCAGCCGGTCCCGCACCTTCCCGGCCACCTGCACCACGCAGGTGACCAGGTCCTCGGCCAGCAGCGCCGGGTCCGCGGCCGGCCAGCCGGCCAGCGCCACCGACGGCTGGTGGCCCAGCAGCTCCCAGCACTCCTCCGCCGTGTACGGGGCGAACAGCGACAGCAGCACGGCCAGCGTCTCCGCGGCCTCCCGCACGGCGGGGTCGCCGGCGCCCGGGCCCGAGTCGATCGCCTTGCGGGCGGCGCTGGTCAGCTCCATCAGCCGGGCCACGGCGACGTTCAGCCGGTAGGCCTCCAGCAGCCGGGTCACCTCGTCGATGGTCCGGTGGGTGACCTTCCGCAGGCCCCGGTCGCCGCTCTCCGGTCGGCCGGCCGCTGCATCCGCGCCGGCCCCGGCACCGGCACTGGCACCCGCCGCGGCGACGTCGGCGGCAATCCGCCACACCCGGCCCAGGAACTTGACCTGCGCCTCGGGCTTCATGTCCGCCCAGTCGATGTCGTCCTCCGGCGGGCTGGCGAAGACCATCGTCAGCCGGATGGCGTCCACCCCGTGCGCGGCCAGCTGCTGCCCCAGGTCCACCCCGTTGCCCAGGGACTTGGACATGGCCCGGCCCCGGTTGATGACCTGCCCCTGGTTCAGCAGCCTGGTGAACGGCTCACCGAAGTCCACCATCCCCATGTCCTGCAGCACCTTGACGAAGAACCGGCTGTACAGCAGGTGCAGGATGGCATGCTCGACGCCGCCGACGTACAGGTCCACGGGCGCCCAGCGGCGTACCGCGGCCACGTCGAACGGCCCGTGCTCATACCCGGGCGAGCAGTACCGCAGGAAATACCAGGACGAGTCCACGAACGTATCCATGGTGTCGGTGTCCCGGCGGGCCGGGCCGCCGCACTTGGGGCACTCCGTGTTCACCCAGTCGGTGGCCGCCGCCAGCGGCGACACCCCCTTCGGCGCCAGGTCCTGGCCGCGCAGGTCGGGCAGCACCACCGGCAGCTGGTCGTCCGGGACCGGGACCTCGCCGCACGAGGAGCAGTACAGGATCGGGATCGGGGTGCCCCAGAACCGCTGGCGGGACAGCAGCCAGTCACGCAGCCGGTAGTTCACCGCGCCGCGTCCCCCGCCGTCCGCCTCCATCAGCTCGATGATCGCGGCGATGGCCGCGGCCTTGTCCAGCCCGTCCAGCGGCCCGGAGTTGACCAGCTTCCCGTCCCCGTGGGTGGCGATCCCGGTCTCGCGCCGGGTCGGGCCCGCCGGTGTCCACCACGATCCGGACCGGCAGGCCGAACTCCCGGGCGAAGTCCAGGTCACGCTGGTCGTGCGCGGGCACGGCCATGATCGCGCCGGTGCCGTAGTCGGGCAGCACGTAGTCGGCCGCCCAGACCGGCAGCCGCTCGCCATTCACCGGGTTGATGGCGTACCGGCCCAGGAACACGCCGGTCTTCTCCCGGTCCGCGGACTGCCGCTCGATGTCGGTCAGCTTGCGCACCTGGCCCAGGTACTGCCTCCAGGGCCTCCCGGTGCTCCGGCGCGCAGATCTCCGCGGCCAGCGCCGAGTCCGCGGCCACCACGAAGAAGGTGGCGCCGTACAGCGTGTCCGGGCGGGTGGTGAACACGGTGACCGGCTCGGCGCGCCCCTCGATCTCGAACCGGATCTCGGCGCCCTCGGAGCGGCCGATCCAGTTGCGCTGCATCAGCAGCACCCGGTCCGGCCAGGCGCCCTCCAGCTGGGCCATGTCGGCCAGCAGCCGCTCGGCGTACTCAGTGATCTTGAAGTACCACTGGGTCAGCAGGCGGCGTACCACCTCGGTGCCGCACCGCTCGCACCGGCCCGCGATGACCTGCTCGTTGGCCAGCACCGTCTGGTCGTGCGGGCACCAGTTGACGTACCCGTCCTTGCGGTAGGCCAGGCCGCGCTCGTGCAGCCGCAGGAACAGCCACTGGTTCCAGTGGTAGTAGGACGGGTCACAGGTCTGCAGCCGCCGGGACCAGTCGAAGGACACCGCGTACCGCCGGAACGAGGCCGCCTGGGTCTCGATGTTGGCGTAGGTCCAGTCGGCCGGGTGGGTGTTGTTCCGGATGGCCGCGTTCTCCGCGGGCAGCCCGAACGCGTCCCAGCCGATCGGGTGCAGCACGTTGTGGCCACGCTGGAAGTAGTACCGGGCCAGCGCGTCGGCGATGGCGTACGCCTCCGCGTGCCCCATGTGCAGGTCACCGGACGGGTACGGGAACATGTCCAGCAGGTAGGTGCGCGGGCGGCTGTCAGCGGGGTCGTCGCTGGCCCGGAACGGGTCCAGCGCCTCCCAGCGCTGCTGCCACTTCTCCTGGATGTCGCGCGGGTCGTAGTGAGCTATCCGCTCGGCACTTTCGGCGGCTGTCATGATGCTTCCCTCGGGACGTGAATCGGCTCTGCTCCGGCATTGAAAAAGCCCCCCGGTCACGAGGGGCAGCCGCGCCAACGACGGGTCAGTCGGCGCGGCTAAGTAAGGAGCAGCCGGGCAGAACGCATGATCCCAGGGTAGCGTACCGGCGACCGCGGTGCCGCAGGGTAGCGCGCACCGGGACGGCCCGGCCCGTCCCGGTCGCCCCGCGGCGAGCGGCCGCGCCGGGCGATCCCCCCGCACCCGGGCAAACCCGCTTCTTAACGCAGGGACGGTGGCACTCCCCCGCCCAGGTCAGCCGCCTGCCGCGGCCGCGGCCAGCTTGGCCAGCGCCCCCTGCACCGCCTGGACGGGACCGGCGACGGCCGTTCCCAGCCCGTGCCGGGCGGCGATCCAGGCCGGGTCGTTGTAGCTGAGCCAGGTCTGGCCGTCGGCGTCGGCCCAGGCGAGCGCCTTGAGCGGCAGGTCGATCCCGGCGGTCTGGGCCGCGATCATGAGCGGGGTGCCGCCGCGCGCCTGGCCGAAGATCAGCAGCTGGGTGGGGCGCAACTCCATGCCTACCTCGGCGGCGCCGGCCGCGTGATCCACGCGTGCGAACACCTGCAGGCCGGCCGCCTCCGCCGCCCCGGCCAGCCGGTCGATGGTCTCGGGAACGGGGTAACTGCTCGGCACGGTGATCAGCCCGTCGGGCATGGTGAGCACCTCCGTGGTCCTGGGCACGGCCGCCTCGGCGCGGCCGCCTGCGCCATCGGCCGCCGCGGCCGCACAATACCGGGGTGATTATACGCCGGCCACGAGGCGGTTAATATCGCTGTGAAATGGGCTCAGTCGCGCATAATCGCATGTCCCGCATTCGTGTTGACCTCCGCAAGTGAATCTGAATAAGGTCACCTGCGTTCGCGGCGGCACCCGCGCGGGCGGCCTACACTGCCTGGCAGGCCACGCCCGCGTTCCCCGGCGAAGGGGATGCCGGGCACGGTCAGCGCAGGTGAGAACGGGTGGCATACTCCCATCGACGGGAGAGGTGCCAGCCCGGCGGCAGGCACTGCCGGTGGGAGGCAAACGCAGCGAAATCAGTCACTTCCGGAGAAACAATGGACGTTGCGGGGCGAGCAGGAGTTCCCGTGACCTGGACAGAGATAATGGCTGGTGGATACGACCGCGGAACCCATTGCGTTGACGCCTGAGCGCTCCGCGACCGGCGATCGCGCCGCCCCCATCGCCATCGTCGGCCTGGCCTGCCGGTTCCCGGATGCGGACGACCCGCTGGCCCTGTTCGAGAGCGCGCTGGCGGGGCGGCGCGCGTTCCGCCGGATGCCGCCCGGCCGGGCCGGCGCCGCACCCGGCCGCCACCCGGGCCCGGACGGGCCGCACGGGCTCGCCGCCGGGCGGCCGCCGCGGGCGGCCCTGCTGGAGGGATGGGAATTCGACCGCGCCGGGTACGGCATCACCGAGCCCGCCTACCGGGCCGCCGACCCGGCCCACTGGCTCGCCCTGGAGACGGCCGGCCGCGCGCTGGCCGACGCCGGGTTCCCGGGCGGCCAGGGGCTGGCCGCCGACCGGGCCGGCGTCATCATCGGGAACACCCTGACCGGGGAGATCGCGCGGACGGCGGCGCTGCGCAGCCAGTGGCCGTTCGTCGCCGCCGTGCTCTCCCAGGCGCTCGCCGCCCGGGATGTCCCGGCCGCCGACCGGGCCGCGGTGCTCGGGCACGCGGCCGCCTCGTTCGCCGCCCCGCTGCCCGCCACCTCGCCCGCCACCCTGGCCGGCGCCCAGCCCGGCGCGATCGCGGACCGGATCAGCCGGCATTTCAAGTTCCGCGGCGGCAGCTACGCGGTGGATACCGCGCATGCGTCGTCGCTGCTGGCGGTGGCGACCGCCTGCGCTCTGCTGGCCGCCGGTGAGCTCGACTTCGTGCTGGCCGGGGGCGTGGACATCAGCCTGGACCCGTTCGAGCTGTCCGGCCTGGCCCTGGGCGGCGCGCTGGCCGCCGGGGCCATGCGGATCTACGACGCCAGCCCGACCGGGTTCCTGCCCGGCGAGGGCTGCGGGATGGTCGCCCTGATGCGGGCGGAGGACGCGATCGCGGCCGGCATGCCGCGGTACGCGGACATCGCTGGCTGGGGCATCTCCTCGGCGGGCCGCCCCGGGCCCGCCCCCGCCGACGCGGGCACCCAGCTGCTGGCGCTGCAGCGCGCCTACCAGCGCGCTCAGATCGACCCGGCGGACATCCAGCTCATCGAGGGTGACGGCCGCGGCACCGCCGACGCGGACCTGGCCGAGCTGACCGCGCTGAGCGCGATCCGGTCCGGGGCCACCGCCGCCGCGGCGCTGGGCTCCGTGAAGGCGAACATCGGTCACACCAAGGCCGCCGCCGGGGCGGCCGGGCTGATCAAGGCGGCGCTGGCCGTCAACGCCGGCGTGATCCCGCCGACGACCGGGTGCGGCCATCCGCACCCGGTGCTGGCGGACGAGGACGCGGTGCTCCGGGTGCCGCGCTCGGCCGAGCCGGCTGGCCTGGCCACCGCCTGGCCGCGGTGACCGCCACCGACCCGGCCGGCAGCACGGTGCACGTGGTGCTGCGCCGGGAACGCAATCAGGGCAGCGGGCCGGGGGCCGCGCTGCCGCCACACCGCCCGGGACCGCCCGCCGCGGCCGGGGACGGCACCACGCCGGGCCGGGGACCGCACCGCCGCCGGTGGTCGCCCGCTCGCCACCTGGTCGGTCCCGCGGGTGTCCCGGGCCGAGGTCTTCGCGTTCAGCGGCCCGGACCGGGAGTCGGTGGCTTCCGCCCTGCGCACCGTGGCCGCGGTGGCGCCGGGACTGTCGGACAGCGAACTGGGCGACCTCGCCTGCCAGCTCGGGCGCACCGCCGAGCCCGGGCCGGTGCGGGTGGCGCTGGTGGCCGCCACCCAGGAGGAACTCGCCCGGCTGTGCGCGGACGCGGCGGCGCTGCTGCCCGGCCTGGAGCCGGGCCGGCTGGCCGCCCGCCCGGGCCTGTTCGCCGCCGACCGCGCGGCCGGCCGGGTGGTGCTGCTGTTCCCGGGCGAAGCCGCGGTCACCGCGGGAGGCCACGACTCGCCCGGGCGGGTGCCGCCATCCGCGCTGGCCCAGGCGTCACTGGCCGCCCTGCGCTGGCTGGACGCGCTCGGCCTGCGCGCGGCGGCGGGGGTCGGCGTGGGCGTGGGCGAGATCACCGCGCTCATCTGGTCCGGCAGCCTGGCGCAGGCCGAGGCGGCCACGCTGATCGCCGAGCGGGAGGCGGTGCTCAGCGCCGCGGCCGGCGAGCGCACGGCACTCATCTGCGTGACCGCGGACGAGGAAGCCGTGCGGGCCCTGCCCGCCGCGGCCGGCCTGGCCGTCGCCGGGTACTACGGGCCGCGCTGCCACATCCTGGGCGGGGCGCAGGAGGCGGTCGCCGGCCTGGCCCGGCAGGCGGCCGAGGCCGGGATCCAGGCCCGCCCGCTGGACCTGCCTTACGCGCTGCACTCCCCCGCGATGAGCGACGCCGCCGCGCCGCTGCGGGCCGCGGCGGCCAGGGCCCGGTTCACCGCCCCGGCCCGGAAGGTGATCTCCACGGTGACCGCCAGGGAGGTCACCGCCGGCACCGACCTGCCCGCGCTGCTGGCCGGCCAGCTCACCTCGCCGGTGCGGCTGGCCGCGGCGCTCGGCGTGGCGGCGGCCGAGGCCGACCTGCTGCTGGACACCGGGCCGGGCCAGGCGCTGGCCACCCTGGCGGCGGGCTGCTGTGCGGTGCCGGCGGTCAGCCTCGGCAGCGGCCCGGACAGCGCCGCGGCGCCGGGTGCCACCGCCGCGCTGTTCGCGGCGGGCGCGATCAGGACCCTGGCCCCGCTGCTGGCCGGGCGCCCGTCGCGCCCCTTCGACATCGCCCGCACGCCGCGCTTCCTGACCAACCCGTGCGCCGTGGTGACGCCGGAGCAGGCCGCCGCCGGCGTCGGGCCGGCGGCCCAGCCGGGCGCGGGCGCGCCGCCCGCCAGCGCTCCCCCGGACGGCAGCCTGGGATCGTGGCTGGCGGCCCCCGGCCCCGCGTCCCCGCCACGGCGGGCCGGGTCCGGCGAGGCGGCCGGGCGGCCCGCTGGCTGGCCGCCCGCCCACCAGCGGCCCGGCCGCGGTGGCGCCGGAGGGGGCGGCCGGCCCCGGGACCGCCGCCGCCGGCGGCCACGTCCCGGGTGTCGCGCCGTGGGTCCGCTGCTTCGCCGAGGAACTCCGCCCGCTACCGCTGCCCCCCGCTCCCGCTGACGAGGAACCGTGGCGGCTGCATGCCACCACGCGCCAGCCGTTTGGCCGGATGGCGGCAGAGGTGTTCGAGGACGATCCGGCCGCCGACGGCGTGCTCGCGGTGATCGGTGACCTGACCGATCCGGACGGGACCGGGACGCTGCTGGCGGCCGCGCGGGAGGCGGCCGGGGCCGGCAGCTTCGTGGTGATCACCCCGGCGGCCGGCCTGGAGGGCTTCTGCGCCGGGCTGCATGCCGAACATCCGTCGCTCGGCCTGACCCTGATCCGCACCGCGGACAGCATGAGCGGGCTGATCGCCGCGCAGCGTTTCGCGGCGACCGAGCCCGGCGAGTTCCGGCAGGTGGTGCTGGACGCCAGCGGCGAGCCGCAGCGGCCTCGTCATGGCGGTGCTAGCCCGGGGGGACGACCTCGCCGGGCCTGGGGCTGGTCCCGGCGGCTGTCCCGGCCGCCAGGGCCGTGCCGGGCCGCCTGGCCGCCCCGGCCCCCGGCCGCGGCGACGTGGTCCTGATCGCCGGCGGCCAGCCCCGGGACCTGCTGGCCGCCGCGGGCGTGCTGGCCGGGTCCGGAGCGCGGCTGGCCCTGATCGGGCCGCCCGACCCCGACGAGCCCGCGGCCATGGACCTGGCGCTGGCCAGCCTCCAGGGCGGCGGCACCGAGGTCAGCTACCTGCAGGCCGACCTGACCGACCCGGACGAGGCGGACGCGGCGGTGGCCAGCGTGGAGCAGCGGATCGGCCCGGTGACCATAGTCTGCTACGTGGCCGGTGCCGGGCCGGACAGCGCCTGTTCCGGCCTGTCCGCCCCGGACCTGCGCGCCCGGCTGTCGCGCCAGGCTGACGGGCTGCGCAGCGTGCTGGGCAGCGTGAACGCGGCCCGGCTGCGGCTGCTGCTGACGGCCGGCAGCGCGGCCGCGCGGTACGGCGCGGCGGGCCAGTGCGGGCCCGCGCTGCTGGCGGGCGCACTCGCCGAGCAGGGGCGCCAGCTCGAGCCCAGCCTGCCCGGCTGCCGGGTCGTGCACGCCGACTGGGACCCGGACCTGGCCGCGCCAGCCGAGGTGGGACGGCTGCTGCAGGGCGTGGTGGCCAGCGGGCAGGCGCCGGCCCGGGTCGCGATCCACGGGCGGCTGGGGCGGGACGCCGAGGGCTTCCCCGCCAGCCCGGCGCCACCGCCCCGGGCCGCCCCGCGTCCCGGGGCCGGCCCGCGTCCCGGGCCAGGACCAGGACCAGGAGCCCGGACCCGGGCCGCCGGGGCCGGGCCTGGCGGCCGGGGGGCGCTTCCTGGAGCGGGTCCGGGTGCACTACCCGGGCGTGGAACTGGTCGCCGAGGCCGGCCTCTCGCTGAGCTCAGATCCCTACCTGGCCGACTACCAGCTCGACGGCCTCGCGGCACTGCCACCGGCGATCGGCCTGGAGGCGATGGCGCAGGCAGCCTCCGCGCTCGCCGGGCGGCCGCTCCGGCGGCTGGCCGCGGCGGGCATGGACGTGCCGGTGCTGCTCCCGCCCGGCGGGACGGAGGCCACGCTGCGGGTGTGCGCGCTGCGGGCCGGTGACGCGGTGGAGGCCGTGCTGCGCTACTCGGGCAGCGGCTTCCACCTCGATCACTTCCGCGCCGTGTTCCCGCTGGGGAACGCGCCCGGGCCAGCCGGCCCGGCTGTGCGGGGTGAGCCAGGCCTGGCCCGGCCTGACCGTGACCGCGCCGGGCGGCGTCGTGGACGGCACCGACCTGTACGGGCCGATCTGCTTCCAGGCCGGCTCGTTCCGCCGGGTGGCGTTCCTGCCCGAGGTGACCGCCCGTTCCTGCCGCGCCCTGGTGCGCGGGGCCGACGACCGGCCGTGGTTCAGCGGGACGGCGGCCGGCCGGGGCCCGCTCTGCTGGGCAGCCCCGGGCTGAACGACGCCCTCATGCACGTGCTGCAGGCCTGTGTCCCGCACCGCCGGGTCCTGCCGGCCGGCTTCGAGTCGCTCGCCTGCACCGGCGAGGAGGTGCGCGGCGCGGTGAGTGTCCAGGCCGGGCAGCGGGCCGGCGGCGGCTGGGACCTGACCGCGCTGGACGCGACCGGGCACCCGGTGCTGACCGTGACCGGGCTGCGGCTGCGGGACGTGGGACCGCTGGAGCACCACGCCCCGTGGCACCCGACCCTGCTGGCCGCGGCCCTGGAGGCGCACGGCACCGAACTGGGGCTCGACCCGTCACTGCGGGCCACGGTGCGCTGCGGCCAGCCGCCGGCCACCGGAACCCCCCCGGCCGGCCCGGACCCGGCCGCCGCCGCCGCCGGCCTGCCCTGGCTGGACCAGGCCGTCGGCACCGGGCCGCTGGCCGGCTACGAACTGACCGTGCGGGCCGGCCGGCCCATCGCCTGCTACTGGGAGGCGGCCGGGACCCGGGCCAGCCCGGAGAAGCTGGCCAGCTCCGGGGAGCTGACCAGGCAACTGCATGACCGGGGCAGCGGCGACCCGGCGATCGTGAGCACCAGGGCGCGTGCCATCACCGCGTGCCTGACCGCAGCGGGCTGGTCCGGCCGGACCCCGCTGCAGCTGGATGACGCGCACGACGGCGACTGGATCCGGGTGCGGGCCGGGAGCATCACCGTGGCCTGCACGGCCGCGCGGATCGACGGGGTGCCCCAGCCGGTGGTGATCGCCCTGGCCACCTGGCCGGGAACGGCACATCACCCGGCTGATCCGGGGATGCTGGCGCAGGGCGCGCCGGGACGTTAGCGCCGGGACGGCAGCGCCGCCCCGGCGCGGGAAATCACAGCTTGGTCAGCTTGGTGTACGGGGCGGCGATCCGCTCCTGCTGGGTACCGAAGTCGACCAGCACGCCGGTCTCGTCGGCACTGATGACGCGGCCGAGTCCGTACCGGTCGTGGGTTACCTGGTCCTGCACGGCGAACTGCTTGACCGGGCGGACCATCGTGGGCTTGTTGAACGGGCTTCCGGGCAGCGGGCGCCGGGTCGCGGCGTGATCGATTCTCACCCTCTAAGTATGCGCCCGGCCGCCCGGCCTCGGCGGCCACACGCGGGAGACGACAGTAACGAAACGGGCGCACTCCCTGCAAACCACGCCAGCTCAGGGGTCAGGCGGGCAGCCGCTCCGGGCCGGGCCGGGGCCCGGCCCGGCCCGCCGGCCGGCCCGCCAGGCCGCCTCGGCCTCGCCCATCGGGGTGGCCGGCGGTCCCTGCATGAACGGCCAGATCTCCTCGGCGATGGCCCGCCAGTCCGCGGTCGCGGCCAGCTCGCCCAGGATGGCGAACAGGCCCAGGTTGATCCGCTGCAGGATGACGTAGGACCGGGGCACGCTCACGTACGCCGCCAGCGGGCTGCGCAGGTCGAAGAACCGCCGGACCACCGCCGAGGCATAGTCCCCGGTCATGGTCACCGGGCCCGGCCGCCGGACCGTGTCATAGAACACGGCCATGTGCTCGACGACGGTGTCGGTGCTGAGCGGCGTGTCGGGGCGCAGGAACCCGGCGCGGACCATGCTGGCCCGGAACGCCTCCGGGTCGTCCTCCACGCACAGGTAGCGCACCATGTCCATCAGCGGCTGCAGCTCAGCCGGGCTGAAGTGCTTGACCAGCCCGAAGTCGAGGAACGTCACCCGGCCGCCCCCGTGGAACAGGTAGTTGCCGGGGTGCGGGTCGCCGTTGAACGCCTGCGCCTCGTACAGGCTCCGGAACGTGAACCGGTAGATGGTCTCCGCGGCCAGGTCACGCTCGTGCTGGGACCAGCCGGCCAGCTCGGCGAACCGGGCGCCGTCGGCCAGGTCGGTGGTCACCACGCGCCGGGTGCACAGCTCGCCGACGATGTCCGGGATGTGCACGGTCGGGTGACCCCGGTAGTGATCGGCGAACAGCTGCTGGTTGCGGGCTTCCCGCCGGTAGTCGAGTTCTTCGCCGACCCGCTCCCGCAGCTCGGCGAGCAGCTCGTCCACGTCCTGGCTGGGCGCGGTGATCTTCAGCATGCGCCGCAGCAGGGCGACGTTCTGCAGGTCCGCGGCGATGGTCTCGGCGATGCCGGGGTACTGGACCTTGACCGCCACGGCCCGGCCGTCCCGGGTGATCGCCCGGTGCACCTGACCGATCGAGGCGGCCGCGATCGGCTCGCCGTCCCAGCGCGCGAACAGCTCGTCCGGCGGGCAGCCGAAGTCCTCGGTGATCACTGCCGCGGCCAGCTCGGCGCTCATCGGCGGCACGCTGTCCTGCAGCCGGCTCAGCGTCCGGCGGACCGCCGGGGACAGGCCGTCGTCCACGTAACTGGCCATCTGGCCGATCTTCATCAGGACGCCCTTCATGGCGCCCAGGGTGGTGGCCACATCCTCGGCGGTCTCCAGCGCGAGGTCGTTGCGCAGCTGCTGGCGGTGCTCGCCGGCCAGGGTGAACAGCCGGGGCGCGTGGCTCGCATAGCGGACCCCGCCGCGCACCGCGAGCCGCACCGCGGCGCCGCCCCGGGACAGCCGGAGCCGCACCGGGCGGCCATGGCCGGGTACCCGGCAGCCCAGCCGCCGGCCGAGCAGGGCGAGGCCGGCCAGCGAGGCCCCGATGGCGAACCCGGTGACCAGCTTCCTCACGGGCGCCGCGCCGCGCGCGCCCGCAGGGCGATCCGCTGCCGGGCCTCCAGCACGCCCGGCTCGCCCATGAACACGGTATCCAGCACGCCGAGCGCCTGGCGGATCTCGGCCCGCCGGGCGTCGGTCAGCGGCGGCACCTCGTATCCGTACATCTCGCGGGCCCAGGCCGGCAGCGTGCCGAGCGCGGCGTGCCGCACGTCCTGCCAGATCTCGGCGATGTCGGCGTCCAGGCCGGGCGGGTCGAGCAGGTAGTCCATGGATTCCCGGGCCGCCGGGGTGCAGCGCAGCTCGGGCCGTACCGAGCTGAGGTAGGCCTCGAGGGCCGGAACGCTGTCCGGGACACGGTCGCGGGGCACCCCGACGAGTTCCGCCGCGGTCACTTGCTCAGCGACAAAACGCCCGCTTTCCGCGGCTGACAATGCCGTCCCGAACTGCGCGGCGGCGGCGAGGCCAGAACCGACGAAGGTGGCGTGCACGTAGAGCAGCAGGGCCGGGTCACTGGCCGCGTAGTGCTGCCCGGTCACCGTGTCCACCCCGGTGACATGGTCATGGATGCGGCGCACCCGGGCCGCGGCCCGCTCGGCGGCCGCCCGCTCGGCGAAGCTGATCGTGGCCAGGTAGGCGGAGGTGGCCGCCAGGCGGCCGACGGGGTCCCGGCGCCAGTCACTGTGCTGGTCCACCCCGGCCATGGCTAGCGGGTGCAGCGCCTGCAGCAGCAGCGCGCGCAGGCCGGCCACCGGCGAGGACAGGTCCGTGCTCACCCGCCAGGTGACGCTGCCCGGGCCGAAGAAACCCTCGTCCGCCGGGGCGTCCGGGATGCTGGCCGCGTAGGCGGCGGCCGACCGGGCGACCAGGTCGGCCGCGGCCGCGTACGGGTCCGCGGTCACCGGGCCGGCCTGGTCATCGTGGCGTGCAGATGCGGGGTCCTCATACCAGCCAAAATACCCAGCCGACGCGGTGCCGGCACCGGCCGGGACCCGGTGCCGGGCACCGCTGGCTCAAACTGAGAACCGCCTGGCTGGTGAGCAGGGGTACGGATTGTGCAACGGCCTGCACCACGTGCCGCACTGGTGCCACCGCCCTGCGAAGGAGCAGCCGATGACAACGCTCAACGCCCCCGATGAGACCGGCCACCTAGCGAACCCGCCCGCCCCCGCACCGGTGCCGACGCCGGCCCCGTCCCTGGGCGGTGACCCGGCCATGCTGGGGCTGCCCACCTTCATCGTCGGGTCCATCGCCCTCGGGCTGGTCCTGGTGGGGATGGTGCCGGCCACTGCGGTCGGCGCCTCGCTGCCGATCATCCTGGCCGCCACCGCGGCCGGCCTGTTCCTGGCCACGATCTGGGCCGCAGCGCTCGGGCAGAGCGCCGTGGCGTGCATCTTCGGCGTGTTCGCCGGCTTCTGGCTGAGCTACGCGGTGCTGGTGCTCGGCCTCACGCACAACTGGTTCGGCGTCACCCTGCTCGCGGTGAAATCCACCCAGGAGCTGTTCCTGACCTCCTGGCTCATCATCATCGTGGCCCTCACCCTGTTCACGCTCCGGCTGCCGCTCGCCTTCACGGTGATCCTGGGGCTGGTCGACGTGGCCCTGCTGCTGGTCCTGCTGGGTACCGCCAACGCCTCTACGGGCCTGCTGAAGACCGGCGGCTACGTGGTCCTGCTGTTCGCCGCCGTGGGCGCGTACGTCTTCTACGGCGCGGCCGCGCAGGCCACCGGCGGTAAGGCGATCCCGCTGGGCAAACCGCTGCTGGGCTGAGCCGGCCAGCGATCCCGCCGACGGCCGGAGAGGGGCCCGGGCCCGCGCAGGGGCCCGGGCCCGTGGCCGTGGCAGTTGCCCGGGTCAGGCAGCATGGAGAGGTGACACACGCGGTTCCCGGAACGGACTACCCCTCAGCCGGGCACCTGGCCGGACTGGCGGGCCTGCTGTCCGGCGGTGGCGTGGTCGTGCTGAGCGGGGCCGGCTTGTCCACCGAGTCCGGGATTCCCGACTACCGGGGGCCGACCGGCCTGGCCCGCCGGGCCCAGCCGATGACCTATCAGGCGTTCACCGGCTCGGCGGCCGCCCGGCAGCGCTACTGGGCGCGCAGCCACCTGGGCTGGCGGCACATCGCGGCCGCCGCGCCCAACCGCGGTCACCACGCCGTTGCCGGGCTGCAGCGCCGCGGGCTGCTCGCCGGGATCATCACCCAGAACGTGGACGGCCTGCACCAGGCAGCCGGCGCCCAGGACGTCATCGAACTGCACGGCAACCTGAGCCGGGTGGCCTGCCTCGGTTGCGGCCAGCGCACCGCACGGACGGCCTTGGACCTGCGGCTGCGCGCCGCGAACGCCGGCTGGGACGCCGCCGTCAGCCAGCTGAACCCGGACGGTGACGCGACCCTGGCCGACGAGGCGGAACAGCGATTCCAGGTGGTGGACTGCCTTCGCTGCGGCGGGCTGCTCAAGCCCGACGTGGTGTTCTTCGGCGAGAACGTGCCGCCGGCCCGGGTGGCCGAGTGCTACCGGCTGGTCGAGGCGGCCCGGGCGCTGCTCGTCCTGGGTTCCTCGCTCACCGTGATGTCGGGGTACCGCTTCGTCCGGCGGGCGGCCGGCCTGGGCCTGCCTGTGGCGATCATCAACCAGGGCCCGACCCGGGGTGACGCGGACGCGCTGCTCACGGTGGACGCACCGCTGGGTGACACGCTGAGCGCGCTCGCCGGGTAGCGCCGCCCGGCTCAGTTCGGGTTGTACGGCGAGTTCCGCAGATCCGGGGCGGGCGTGGCGGTCAGCGACCGGAGCATGGTGACCTCCCGGGTCAGCATCGCCCGCTCGCTGGTCAGCCGGCGCAGCGCATCCGGCTCGGCCAGCAGGGCCTGCCGGGCCGGCAGGTCCAGGATCATTGACGAGGCGACCAGGTAGGACAGGCCGACCGGCTCGTCCGGCAGCTCCGGCATGCTTACCTGGACCGATTCCCGGGTGGCGAGCGCCTCGATGTACCGGCGGAACGCCGCCTGCACCGCGCGGGCCGCGAGGGCGGCGGCGGACTCCTCGCCGGTCTCCTCGCCCAGCAGCTCCACCTCACCCGTGAGGTAGGGCCGTGAGTCGTCCAGGCCGGCCAGCCGGAACCGCTGGGTACCCACCGTCACCAGGTCGTACCGGCCGTCTTCGTGCTCGGCGACCCGGCGCAGCGTGGCGGTGCAGCCCACGTCGTACAGCGCGGAAATGCCGTCGATCCCGGTCTCCCGGCCCTTGCGGATCGCGATGACCCCGAACTGCCGCGGCTCGGGCTCGTCCAGCATGTCCTGGACCAGCCGCCGGTAGCGATCCTCGAAAATGTGCAGCGGCAGCAGCAGGCCGGGGTACAAGACGGTGCCGAGCGGGAACAGCGGCAGCGTCTGCGTCATGGCCCGAGACTATGCGGCCGGTGACCAGCGGGCCAGCCCGGCGTAGCTGGGCTCGGCAAGGTGCCGAACGGCCCGCCGGCCGGGGACCTCGGTCCGGTGCCGGGCCCGGCCCCGGCCGGGCACGGTGAAAGCAACAGCGCCGCGGCGGCCGCGCCGCGGGCATCCGAGGCCGACGCGTACCGGAGGCTGGCATGACAGCACATCCGATCGACCACGCAGGGCTGGAAACGTTGCCGTTCGACGCCTGCCTGGACCTGCTCGCGTCCGTTCCACTCGGCCGGCTTGCCTTCTTCACCGACGGTGAGCTGGTGGTGCTCCCGGTCAATCACGTCATGGACGGCCAGGACATAGTCTTCCGCGCCACCCAGGGCTCCAAGCTCACCGCGGCCGAGCAGCAGGACGTGGTCGCCTTCGAGGCCGACCACTACGACGCGCGGACCCGCAACGGCTGGAGCGTCCTGGTCACCGGCCGCGCCACCGTCGTCTACGACGAGGCCGACAGCCGCCGGCTCGGCGACCTGGGCCTGGAGCCCTGGGCCAGCGGGGTGCCCCACCCGTTCTGGATCCGGATCCGCCCGACCTCGGTGTCCGGGCGGCGGACCCCGGAACCGGCCGGCTGATCGCGGCCCGGGAACACGGTTGGCCATCCCCGCCGCACCGGAGTGCAGGCCTCCTGGCACCGGGGCGATTACCCCGCGCCGACCGCCGTAAGCAGGGCGAGCAGGATGGCGGCCATAGCGGCCAGGCCGTGCACGACCGGCAGGATGACGATCAGCCGGCTAGGAGGCCGCGCCCGGCCGCGGGAACCGGGCCCCCCGGCCGGCGGCAGCGCCCGGCCCGGATCAGCCCCGGCGGGCGCCCCGGCCTCGCGGCCGGCCGCGGACGGGGCGGCGGCCAGCGTAGGCACCAGGCCGGGAACCTGGCCCGGGCCCGGCGGTCCGGCCGGGCCAGGGCGCGGCCCGGAAGACCACAGCGTGAGCGTCGCCATGCCCAGCCCGCTCACCGGGAGCAGCAGGCCGGCCGCCACCCAGGCCAGCCCGGTGAGCCCGCTCACCAGGAAGCTGACCCAGACCAGCAGCCCCGTGACGGCCAGCCCGGCGTGCCCGGGCAGCACGGTGGCCACGGCACCGCCACGGCCCGGGCCGCGCCGCGGCCGCCCGCCACGGAGCACCCGCCGGGCAAAGATGTAGCCGCCGGTCGCCACCGCGGCCAGCCACGCGGCCAGGGTGGCCAGGCCCAGCGGGAGCCGGTCCGGCGGCGGTGGCCCGGCCGTCGCCCCGGTGCTGGTGCCGGAGGGCGGCCCGGCCGGCTGCGGCAGGCTGGTGATCAGCTGGGCCAGCCTGGTCCCGACGACGGACGCGCGCCGCCGCCACGCGGTCTTGTGCTGGCCGGCGCCGGCCACTTCGTAGATGGCCCGGCCGATGGCCAAGTTCACTGCTGGCCGGCTCAGTCCCCGGCAGGCGGGCGGCACGGTCGTCACCGTGACATGGTGCTCGATGGCGCGGACGCCGAAGGCGGTGCAAGCCGGCACCGAGCCGCGCGGCACCGGGGGGTGGCCGCCCCCGCTGAAGCCAGCGCACAGCAGGACCGCGAGTCCGCCACCAGCCACGGTGGCTGCCCTGATGACTGCCTTCATCGACGTCTCCCCGGGCCGTCCCGGTGCTGGCAGCGTATCGCCAGGCCCGGCGGGCCATGCCCGCGCCTCGTATCCGCCGGCCCAGCCGCCGCCGGTGCCCAGCCCGCCAGCCCGCCGGTGCCCGGCCCGGCGGCCCGTCGGTACCCGCCGCGCTCCCGGCCGGATACCGGCTCACCCACGTCCCGCCGGAAAGGCGAAGGCCCAGTATTAGCGACAGAATTACATATTGACACTGAACCGGTTAAGTGATGCTATGTCATCACGACGGACCAGGCGACGGCAAGCCGCCCGCCGCGCACGGCAGCGGACGGCCCGATGAGCCCAGCATGCCCGGAAATCCCGGATGCCAGCTCAGCGCGCACAGTCGTTAAGCCTTACCTGATCAGGAGCCGCCCGGGTCATTGACGCCCCCAAAACCTGAAATGGAGCAGGCAATGAGACAGATCATTAGCGGCATCACCGCCATGGCCGCCGCGGCGGCGGGAACCCTGGCCTTAACCGCCGGCACGCTCACCGCGACCGCGCCGGCTGCGGCCGCGCTCACCTGTCCGTCCGGGATGAGTTGCGGTTCCTACACGATCAGCGGCCTCGGCTCCCGCAAGCAGCAGGTCTTGCAGGCCGGGGCCAGCGTGCTCGACCTGGCCGTGGCCATGCTGGAAACGAACACCATGCAGGCTTCCAGTTACTCCTACGGCGACGGCAAGAGCGGCGACGCGGCCAACTTCGGCATTTTCAAGCAGAACTGGTACATGCTCCGCACCTCGTGCAGTTACTTCTCCGGCCAGAGCACCAGCCAGTACAACGACGGTGCGGCGCTGAACAGCAACCTCGGCGAGGACGTGTCCTGCATCAATCAGGGCCAGAGCCATTATGGGCTGTCCCGCTGGTTCGCCGGGCAGCGGGATGGCCAGAGTGGGCTCAGTAATCCCAATCAGAGCGTGATCACGGAATACGTCACAGCGGTCGACTGGATCGAGGCGCAACTGGCCTCGAACTCCGCGAATCTCAGTAACAACACCCGGTTCTGGGTCTCCGTCCCGGCGATCTAGACGGCCCCCGGATAGCACTCGTCCTTTCCGGAATCCGGGCGGCATTGACCGGCGCCCGGGACGACGGCGCGCACGCCGCCGGCCGGGCGGCAGCCTTCCGCTCCCCCGGCCGGCTGTGCGAGCATAGACCGAACGCCGTTCGGATCGTTGCGGAAGGTGGTCGCCAGTGCCCTCAGCCGACCCTTCCTGCGGCGGGACGGCGCCGGACGCCGCCACGGTGAACCTGTCCGATGACGCGTTCTGGGCGCTGCCGCTGGCCGACCGGCACGCTGCCTTCGCGGCCCTGCGGCGGCTGCCCCGGCCACCGTTCTTCAGCGAGCCGGTACTGCCGTTCGCCGAGCCGGGGCCGGGCTATTACGCGCTGGTCCGGCACGCCGACGTGGCCGAGGCCAGCCGGAACCCGGCGGTGTTCTCCTCGGGCCAGGGCGCGACCAACATCGTTGACCTGCCGGTGGAGTTCAACGAGTACTTCGGCTCCATGATCAACATGGACGACCCCCGGCACGCCCGGCTGCGCCGGATCGTGTCCCGGGCGTTCACCCCGCGGATGATCCGGAAGTTCGAGGACGACGTCCAGCGGGTGGCCGCCTCGGTCGTGGACCGCCTGCTGGCGGAGGGCCCGGGCGACTTCGTCGACCAGGTTGCCGCCCGCATCCCGCTCACCGTGATCTGCCAGATGATGGGCATCCCGGAGAGCAGCCACGCCATGGTGCTGCGCGACACCAACATCATCCTGTCCGGGTCGGACCCCGATTTCCTCAGCGAGGATGCCAACGAGGCGGTGGGGCAACTGCTCGGGGCCGGCCAGGAACTGGCCGAACTGGTCACCGGGCTGCGGGCGGCCCGGCTGGAGGAGCCCGCCGATGACCTGATCACTGCGCTGGCGCTGGCCAACATCGACGGGGAGCAGCTGACCAGCGCCGAGCTCGCCTCGTTCTTCATCCTGCTGGTCGTGGCAGGCAACGAGACGACCCGTACCGCGCTCTCGCACGCCCTGGTGCTGCTCACCGACAATCCCGGGCAGCGGGCGCTGCTGCGGGACGACCTGGCGGCCAGGATCGGCGGCGCGGTCGAGGAGGTGGTCCGGATGGCCTCCCCGGTCATGTTCATGCGGCGCACGCTGACCTGTGACTACTCGATGAACGGGCAGGACTACCGGCGCGGCGACAAGGTGGCGCTGTTCTACTGGTCGGCCAACTACGACGAGGACGTGTTCGCGGACGGTGACCGCTTCGACATCGCCCGCTCGCCCAACCCGCACGTCGGTTTCGGTGCCGCGGGCCCGCACTTCTGCCTGGGCGCGCACCTGGCCCGGCGGGAGATCACCGTCACGCTCCGCGAGCTGCTGAGCCGTGTCCCGGACATCAGCGCGGCCGCGCCCCCGGACCGGCTCCGGTCCAGCTTCATCAACGGCATCAAGCACCTGGAGTGCACCTTCACCGGCTGAACCGCCGGACCGGGGCACTCAGGTCCCCCGGTCCGGGGTTCCCTACTCCCCTGCCCCGGCTTCAATCTGGTAACGAACAGTAATTGAGTCATGGCGGAGTGTATAACTAGAACCCCCTGGCTTACGGGGGCTGCGCGTCATAGGGGGTCGCCACCTGCCCCGCCTGGCCGCCGGGCTCGCCCGTGAGGGCCCCGGCAGGCCGGCGGCCCGGCAGGCGGCGCAGGGCGCGAGGGCCGAGGGGGACCTTCGTCCAATGGGCGGCGCTACCCGGGGGCGTGGCGCCGCCCAGGACGAAGGTGCTTGCGTGATTCCAGGGCGTGACGGGCCGGCGAATTGCGCGGGGGGTCCGGCGGGGTCGTCCCCCCGGGCAAGCACGCTTCCGGTCGCGGGCGAGGCGGGGCGCGCCGCAGGCGTGTCCCCCCGGCAGCGAGCGCGGGGGGTCCGGGGGTCGCCCCCGGGCTAGCCAGCGCGCTGATCTTCCTGGCCAGCGCGAAGTCCGCCGCGGTCAGGCCGCCCGCCGAGTGGGTGGACAGGGTCAGCGTCACCCGGTTCCACTGGATCAGCAGGTCCGGGTGGTGGTTGACCTGCTCAGCCAGGTATCCCACCGCGCCCGCGTAGAGCATCGCGGCCCGGAAGTCGGCCAGCGTGACGGTGGCCGTGATGGCATCCCCCTCCCGGGTCCAGTCCGGCAGGGTGGCCAGTTCGGCACCGACGTCGCCATCGGAGAGCAGTTCCATGTCTGCCGACCCTAACGGCCGCCTCAGGGCACCCACCAGAGCCGGGACCCGACCGTGCTGCACGAGCCGACGTTGACCGGCGTGCCGACGGTGGTCGAGCCCCCCGGATCACGGAGGCAGCGCCCGGACCGGGCATTGCGCAGGTCGCCGTTGCCCTGCGCCGCCCACTGCTGCGCGCTGCTGCCGTCGCAGGTGCTCAGCACCACGCTCGCGTTACCGGCCGCCGAGGCGGTGGCCAGGCAGTAGGTGCCATCCTGGATGGTCTGCCCGGATACGTCCCATTGCTGGCGCCGGGTGCCGCTGCCGCATGCGGCGGTGACAGCATCCGCACCCTGGGCGTACCTGACCCGGGACAGGCAGACGCCGGGGACCCCGGCCGGGATCGTGCCGACGTGCAGGCTGCCCACGGCCGCCTGCGCGTCGGCCAGGTAGTTGGCGTAGATCCCGCTGGTGTAGGTCGCCCACGGGGCGAAGCTCTGGCCCTCGCGGCTGATCACGTAGGCGCCGTCCGCGTTACACCGCGAGCTGAAGGCGCAGGCGTCGGAAATGGAGGTCCAGGCCTGGCTGTCGATCTGCCACAGCCCGCGGTCGTAGGGCCCCGAGCAGTTCACCGGCGGGTAGTAGCCGTCCAGCCCGGACGCGTCGCAGTAGTAGACGGCCGTCCGGCCGCCCGACTCGGCCATGCAGATGGCGCTGGCCACCACCAGGCTCCCGTCCTGCGCGTTGTTAGCCCAGCCTGCTGCGGTGGCGAAACGGACGCAGGCCTGGGCGGCCGCGGCGGCCTGCGCGCGGGTCAGGACCCGGCCCAGCGCACCCCGCGGGTTGACCGACGCGGGCCGCATCCCGGGGGGCGCGTGGCCGGTGCGGCCCGAAGGCTCTTGCCCGTGCTGCCCGCCCGCCCGGGCCAGGACGGCGCGGTGGCCCGCCGCCACGCCCGGGTACCGGCTGGACGCGGTGGCCGCGACGCCGGCCCAGGCGATGACCACGGCGACGGCCGCCGCACACGCGCAGCGCAGCATGGTACGGAAGGTGCGGGTGGTCATGATCGGATCCCCTCGGTACAAGGGCGGGAGGGGGCTCCCGCCAACCGAGCCCGGCTGCCTAGCCGGGCCGTGAGGGGGTTCACCTACCGGCAGCAAACCGGCATCGGGAGGATACTCACCGTGACTACCCGACTACGTACGTACCCGGCCTAATTCCCGCTGAACGTGCTGGACCGGGAATCCTGGACCACACCGGAATCTGGCCGCCGCGGGCCACAGATCCCTCACCGCCACGCTGGCCGTCCCGCCAGCCCCCTCCCCGGGGCTGAGCCGGTAAGCTGGGCGGCGCCACACCACCTGGTGCAGCGCCGCCTCCGGCGGCCCGGCCTGGTCCGCCCCCCGGCCCGGCCCGCACCGGCCAGCTGCCGGACCGGTCCTGGAGTGCCCCCGATGATCACGCCTGACCCCGCGAAGCCGCGGGACACCCCGCTGCGCGGCGTGCATGAGCGCCTCGGCGCAACGATGACCGACTTCGCCGGCTGGCTGATGCCCCTGCGCTACCGCAGCGAGACCGCAGAGCACCTGGCCGTCCGGGCCAGCGCCGGGCTTTTCGACCTGTCGCATATGGGCGAGATCACCGTCCGCGGCCCGGGCGCGGCCGCCGGCCTGGACTACGCCCTGGTCGGCGCGGCGTCCGCGATCCCCGCCGGCCGGGCCCGGTACACGATGATCTGCTCGGCTACCGGCGGGATCCTCGACGACCTCATCGTCTACCGGCTGGCCGAGGAGGAGTTCCTGGTCGTGGCGAACGCGGCCAACACGCCGGTGGTGCTGGCCGCACTGCGTGACCGGGCGGCCGGGCACGACGCCCAGGTGACCGACGACACCGGCGGCTACGCGCTGATCGCCCTGCAGGGCCCGGCCGCGGCGGCCATCCTGGCCCCGCTCAGCTCCGCCGGCCTGGATGGTCTGCGGTACTACGCCAGCCAGCCGGCCCGGGTGGCAGGACATGACGTACTGCTGGCCCGGACCGGCTACACCGGCGAGGACGGCTTCGAGCTGTTCGCCGCGCCCGCGGATGCGGAGGCCCTGTGGGCCGCGCTGAGCAGCGCCGGCGCCGGGGCGGGGCTGGTCCCGGCGGGCCTGGCCGCCCGGGACACGCTGCGGCTGGAAGCCGGCATGCCGCTGTACGGCAACGAACTCGGGCCCGAGGTCACCCCCTACCAGGCCGGCCTGGGCCGGGTGGTCAAACTGGACAAGCCCGGCGATTTCGTCGGCCGCGCCGCGCTGGCCGCGGCGGCCGCGCAGCCCCCCCGCCAGGTGCTGGCCGGGCTGCGCGGCGAGACCCGCCGGGTGCCCAGGCACGGTTACACCGTGCTGTGGGACGGCCAGCCGTGCGGTGCGGTGACCAGCGGGGCGCCCTCCCCCACCCTGGGCGCGCCCATCGCCATGGCCTATGTCGACGCCGGGGTGGCCAGCCAGGCCGCGGACGCGGAACCAGGACGGCTGGCCATCGACATCCGGGGACGGGCCGAGCCGGCCCGGCTGACCGCGCTGCCCTTCTACCATCGGGACAGCCGTCCGCCACGATGACCTCCGGCCGGGCCCACCGCCCGCCCGGGACGAGCAGATCCGCACAGGAGAGCGACCAGATGACCGTTCCAGAGAATCTGCAGTACACCGCGGAGCACGAGTGGGTGGCCATCGAGGGCAGCGTGGCCTCGGTCGGCATCACGGACTTTGCCCAGCAGGCGCTGGGCGACGTGGTCTACGTCTCGGTGCCCGCGGCGGGCGAGACGGTGACGGCCGGCGAGCCGTGCGGCGAGGTGGAGTCCACCAAGTCGGTGTCCGACCTCTTCGCGCCGGTGGACGGTGAGGTGATCGAGGCCAACCCGGAGATCGAGGACGACCCGGGCCTGGTCAACACCGACCCCTACGGGGCAGGCTGGCTGCTCCGCATCCGGGTGGCCGAGGACGCCGAGCCGGCCGGGCTGCTCACCGCCGAGGAGTATGACGCGCTGACCAAAGAGGCTGAGTGAGTCCCGTCCGGTACCGGCTCGCGGGCCCGGGCCGCCAGGCCCGGGCGAGTGGCCGGCGTGTGGGCTTCCGCCGGGCGGGGCGAACCTCCCAGCAGGCACCGTGAGCTATCCGGCCGGCGCCGGGGATCCGCCGGGACCTGATGACCTGCGGCGCTACAACGCCGCCACCGCGCACCTGGAACCGCCGTTCGCGGTGGTGGACCTGGCCGCGCTGCGGGCCAACGCCGCGGACATGGCCCGCCGGGCGGCCGGGAAGCCGATCCGGCTGGCCAGCAAGTCGGTCCGGTGCCGGGCGGTGCTCGCCGACGCGCTGGCCCTGGACGGCTTCCAGGGCATCCTGGCGTTCACCCTGCCGGAGGCGCTCTGGCTGGCCGCCCAGGGCAGCTGTGACGACATCGTGGTCGCCTACCCGACCGCGGACCGCGCGGCCCTGGCCCGGCTGGCCAGTTACCCGGCGGCGGCCGGCGCGATCACGGTGATGGTGGACAGTCCCGACCACCTGGACCTCATCGAGAAGGCCCGGTCGGCCGTGCCCGATCCCGCCCCCGTCCAGGTGTGCATCGACATCGACACGTCCTACCGGGCCCTGGGCGGCCTGGTCCGCGCGGGGGCGCACCGCTCGCCGGTCCGCACCCCGGCCGACGCGGCGGCACTGGCCCGGGACATCCTGGCGCGGCCCGGGCTCCGGCTGGCCGGCCTGATGGCGTACGAGGCACAGATCGCGGGCGTCGGTGACCAGCCGGACGGACGGCCGTTGTACGCACGGGCCGTTCGGCTGATGCAGGGCCGTTCGGCGGCCGAACTCGCCGCGCGGCGCGCGGCCATCGCCGACGCGGTGCGCGCCGTGAGCCCGCTCCGGTTCGTCAACGGCGGCGGCACCGGTTCCATCGAGCGGACCGCCGCCGAGGCCGCGGTCACCGAGATCGGCGCCGGGTCCGGGCTGTACCAGCCGTGGCTGTTCGACAGTTACCGCGCCTTCTCCGGCCGCCCGGCCGCGCTGTTCGCGCTGCCGGTGGCCCGGCGGCCCGGCCCCGGGGTGGTGACCGTGGCGGGCGGCGGTTACGTGGCCTCCGGGCCGGCGCACCGGAGCCGGCTCCCGCAGCCGTACCTGCCGCCCGGACTGCGGCTGGACCGCCAGGAGGGGGCGGGCGAGGTGCAGACTCCGCTGCTCGGCCGGGCCGCGGACGGGCTGCGGGTCGGGGACCGGGTCTGGTTCCGGCATGCGAAGGCCGGGGAACTGTGCGAGCGGTTCACCGAACTGCATCTCATCGACGGCACCGCGGTCACCGCGACGGTGCCGACCTACCGCGGCGAGGGCCAGTCGTTCGGCTGAGGAGTATCAGCTCCCGCTGGCGAGGCGGGGCGCGCCGAAGGCGTGTCCACTCCGAGCCGGCGGATCGCGGGGGTTCGGGGTCGTCCCCCCGGCCCGCACTATTTCCGGCGGCGGAGCAGGAAAGCTACGGCGCCGAGGACGATGACCCCGGCGGCCACGCCGCCGGCCACCCGCTGGACCCCGGGCCGCTGGGCCTGCTCACGGGCCCGCTCCACCGCGCGGCGGGTGATGTTGGCCGGGCTGGCCCGCTCGGTCAGCACGTCAATGGTGCGCGCCAGGTTCTGGCGGGTGCGCTCGATCTCCTGGAGCAGCGCATCCGGATCGCGAACCGCGACCGTGCCGTTCGCCTCGGCCATGGTCTGTTTCCCCTCTCGGCACGTAACTTGCGGTAAGTCTCCCAGCCACCGGCCCGCCGCGCACGGCCGGCTAGCCGGCGTGCCTGAATTGTGCTCTCCTGGCCGGCCGCCCGGGCCCGTTCCCGGACACGTCAGCCGCCGCGGAGGGTGGCGCAGAGCCGGGCCAGGGCGGTGGTGAACGCGTGGCTCGGCGGGGTGGCGTAGCCGAGCACCAGCGCCGGGACGTGCTGGCCGTCCGGCACGGCGGCGTAGGCGCTCAGGCCCTCGATGGCCAGCCCGCGGGCCGCGGCGTCCGCGACCAGGTCCTCCTCACGCTGCCCGGCGGGCAGGTGCACGAGCACGTGCAGGCCGGCGGCGATACCCGTGACCCGTGCCTGGGGTGCTTCGCGGCGGAGCGTGGCGATCAGCGTGTCACGGCGGCGCCGGTAGGCGAGCCGGGCATGCCGCACGTGCCGGTCATAGGCACCGCTGGTGATGAACTCGGCCAGGGTCAGCTGATCGAGGCTGCTGCTGAACCGGCGGGCCTGGCTCTTCGCGGCCACCACGTCGTCCGCCAGCCGGGCCGGCAGGACGAGCCAGCCCAGGCGCAGGCCTGGGGCCAGGCTCTTGCTGGCGGTGCCAGCGTAGGCGACGGACTCGGGGGCGAGTGCCTGCAGGGCGCCCACGGCCTGGCGGTCATAGCGGAACTCGCCGTCGTAGTCGTCCTCGATGACCAGCGCGCCCGCCTCGGCGGCCCAGCCGGCGACCTGACGGCGGCGCCGGGGTTCCAGCGCCACGCCGAGCGGGAACTGGTGAGCCGGGGTCAGCAGCACCCCGTCCGCGCCGCCCAGCGAATCGAGCACCGCTCCGCCACCATCCACTGGCAGGGCGCTGACCAGCAGTCCTTTCGCCTCGGCCAGCTGCCCGTGCTGCCGCTGCCCGTAGCCTTCCACGGCCAGCCTGCGCGCACCGCGGCTGCGCAGGACCTCGCACAGTAGCTCCAGGGCCTGGGCGAACCCGGAGCACACCACCACGCGGTCCGGGGTAACCGTCACCCCGCGGGCGCGGGACAGGTAGCCAGCCAGTGCCGCGCGCAACTGCGGCAGGCCCCGCGGGTCACCGTAGCCAAGGGCCGTCACGGGAGCGGAGGTGAGCGCGCGGCGGGCGGCGGCCAGCCAGGCCGGCCGGGGGAAGGCGGCCAGGTCGGGCAGGCCCGGCCGCAGGTCGTACCGGGCCGTGCGGGCCGCGGTGACCGCGGGCGCGGCGGCCCTCCCCGGCGGCGGGGCGGCGCCCCCGGCGACCCAGGTACCCGCGCCCTGCCGGGCCGCCAGCCATCCTTCGGCGATCAGCTGGCCGTACGCGTCGGCCACGGTGTTGCGGGACAGGCCCAGGTCGGCGGCGAGCTGCCGGGACGCCGGGAGCCTGGTCCCGGGGGCCAGCCGCCCGCTGCGGACGGCCTCACGCAGCGCGGACTCCAGCCCGGCGCGGACCCGGCGGCCGGCCAGCCCGAGGTACAGGTCCAGGCCAGAATTGGCCCACGAATTTGCCATTGAAATGGAGCTTACTTGCATGCCATCTGGGTTCTAGCGTGGAGGTCAGCCCACCCGCGACAACCAGGAGGAACGTCCCCATGACCGAGACGCAGACCAGCGCAGCTCCCGGTACGGCTCGACTTCGACACCCAGGCGGCGGTCTTCTCCCGCGCCATGAACCACCTCGACCAGGCCGCCACCAGGCAACTCGATCAGGCCGGAATCGACCACCGGCTGCGCGAGCTGGTCCGGATCCGGGCCTCGCAGCTGAACGGCTGCGCCTACTGCATCGACATGCACACCAAGGACGCGCGCGCCGCCGGGGAGAGCGAGCAGCGGCTGTACGCGCTGCCCGCCTGGCGCGAGGCACCCTACTTCACCAGCCGCGAACGGGCCGCGCTGGCCTTCACCGAGGCCGTCACCCTGCTCGCCGACGGCCACGTGCCGGCGGAGGCCTACGAGAGCGCCGCCGCGGCGTTCACCGCCGCGGAGATGGCCGCGCTGGTCAGCCTGATCGTCACCATCAACGCCTGGAACGCGATCGGCGTCGCCACCCGGACCTGGACCCCCGGCTCCTACCAGCCCTGAGCCGGCCTGCCTCCCGGCCTCCGCGCGTCGGCCGCCACCCGGGGCTACCGGCGAGTAGGGTCGGCGGCATATGGTCGGGGCAGTCGGCGGAAGGAACGGGGCATGTCGGCGCCTGTCATCGATGATCTTGAGTTGCCGGTATTCGACTACACGGACCCGGACCTGGTGGGCGAGGTCTACCATGACCGGCTCGCCGCGGCCCGGGCGCAGGGCTGGCTGGCCCGCTCCCCGCTCACCTACGTGGTCCTGGACCGGGAGTCCGGCGAGTTCTTCCTGCGCAGCCGGGACGCGGCCTTCCCCGGCCGCGAGATCGCCGACCTGTTCGGGATCACCGGCGGCCGGCTGCGCGAGCAGATCGACGTCAACATCCTCAACCAGACCGGGGACCGGCACCGGCGGCTGCGCGGCCTGGTCAGCCCGGCGTTCACCCCGCGGGCCGCGGACCGATGGCGGCCGGCCATGCGGGGTTTCCTGGCCGGCTTGTGGGCCGATCTCGACGGCGCGGCCGGGTGCGAGTTCGTGTCCGCGTTCGCCAAGCCCTACCCGTCGCTGACCATCGCCGCCGTGCTCGGCGCGCCGCCCGGGGACGCGCCGCGGCTGCACGAGTGGTCCGGCTGGGTGCAGCGGCAGTTCGACATCAAGGCACTGGCCAGCGAGCCGGCCCGGATCGAGAAGGCCGTCGGCGAACTGTACGACTACGTCGAGGTCCTGCTGCAGCGCCGCCGCCGCGAGCCGGGCGAGGACCTGATCAGCGCGCTGCTGGCGGCCGAGGACGAGGGCGAGAAGCTGTCCCACGCCGAGTGCGTCAACCTGGTGCTGAACGTGGTGGCCGGCGGGGTGGACACCACCCAGGCCCAGTTGTCGCACGCCATGCGCCTGTTCGCCACCCACCCCGCCCAGTGGGCGGCCCTGGCCGCCGATCCCGGCCGGGTGCCCGCCGCCGTGGAGGAGGTGCTGCGGTTCGAGCCGATCACCCCGTTCACGGCCCGCATCTGCACCGCCGACATCATCCACCGCGGCGTCACGTTCCCGGCCGGCACGATCGTGGCCATCTGCGCGGAGCGGGCCAACCGCGACGGCGAGGGGGGCGAGCGGTTCGACATCGGCCGGGAGGCGGCCGGCCGGCTGCTGACCTTCGGGGCCGGACCGCACTTCTGCCTGGGCTCGAACCTGGCCCGCGCCGAACTGGAGGAGGCGCTGGCCTTCCTGGTCCCCCGGATGCCCGGGCTGCGCCCGGCGGCCGAGCCCCGCCTGGGCGGCGTCGAGGGCATCTACGGCATCGATGCCCTCCCCCTGGCCTGGACCCAGCCGCCCCAGCCGCCCCAGCCGCCCCCGCCGCCCGTCAGTGGATGAAAGTCTGCTGCGCACCGGTGTGCATGAAAGCAACAGCCATGTAGTGGGCACCCCGCCCGGGAACTCCCAGGAGCCGCGCTTGTCACACCAGCCACGAGCCGCGGTACGGGTGGCCCCCGGCGCGTGCCTTGCGCGCCGGGGACCACCCGCTCGCCCGCTGGTCAGCTGGCGGCGGCCAGGTGCCTCGCGGCGCCGATCAGGGCGTGGCAGGCGAAGGTCTGGGCCGCAGCGCCCCGGACCGGGGCGTCGCCGAAGGCAGCGGCCTCCAGTTCGCCCTTGATCCGCCCGGCCAGCGCGTCCCGGGCCTTGTCCAGCCCGGTCAGCGCCTGGTTGACGTGCTGATAGGTGGCATCTCCCGGGCTGCTGGACTCGACCGCCTTCGTCGAGGCCTCCAGGGTGGCCGCGCCGAACTGGCCGACGCTCGAGTTCAGCTGCTTGTAGCACTCCCCGAGGGCGGTCACCGCAGGATCGCTGAGGGCCCGGTCCGGGGCGGCCAGGATCTGGGTGATCACCCGGCCGTCATGCTCGTAGTCGTCGCGCAGGCCGGCCAGGTACATCAGGGTCGGCCGGATGTCCGTCTCGTCCACCCACGGCCCGGGCAGGTGCTGCTGGGCCACGGTGATCTGCCCGCTGTCCGGCCCGGCCGAGTTCGGCCCCTGACCGGCGGCCGGGCCGTCCAGCCCCAGCTGCCGCACGCCCGGCCCGGCGAAGCCCACGTAGTTCGTGTTGATCTCGGCGGCGTAGTCGCCGTGATCGTAGGCGTAGCTGGTGACCTGCTGCACGCACGCTCCGGTGCAGGTGGCCGAGCCGTTGTAGAGGTAGTAGTCGGGCTTGGCGAACATGGCAAAGGTCGGGGTCCGCGCGGGGTCGGCGTTCACCATGTGCAGGATGGCTTCCTCCGCGGGATCGGCGATGTAGTTGGTGATGTCCTGCGTGGTCCCGGTGTACGGGTTGGCCGCCGTGAGCGCGGCCACGCCGTGCTCGAGGGTCCGTACGGATGCCGTATCCGGCCCGGGGTTCCCGGTCACGTAGAACTCTGGCGCCGTATCACTTTCCAGGCTGAACGGGACCGTCACGTGCTGCTGACTGGCCAGCAGCCCGGTGACGTTGGCGTCCAGCTCGCCGAAGGACCCGGCCGGGTAGGTGCAGGCGACGTCCGGGGTCACCGTGGTGCCGCTGACGGTCGCGCCGTCACAGCTGGCCGGCGTGGGCTGGATGGCCCGGCCCACGTTGGCCCCGGCCTCGTGGTCACCCTCGTCCGAGCTCACCATGAACAGGGTGTTCTGCGGCGTGATCCCGTCCGCGGCCAGCCGGGCGAAGAACGCGCCGAACGCCTGGTTGTAGTACTGCGCCTGGGCCACGTAGCAGGGGTCACCGCTGCCCAGCGCGGACGGGGAGTCCGCGCACGCGGACACGCCGGGGATGTGCTCGTTCCCGTGCAGGTCGGAGATGTACCCGTTGACCACCGGGACGCCCTTCTCCAGCATGTCGGCCATGTAGGCCAGCGTCTGCGAGGCGTTGATGCTGCCGAAGCCGGGGAACCCGGGGTGGCTGGTGAGGAAGGCCCCGTTGATCTGGTTGCCGTTCAGGTCGACCAGGTTCCCGGCGGCATTGGTCACCTGGTAGCCGTCATGGGTCAGGTTCGGCGGTGCCCGCGCCGAGCTGCGGTGCCACGTACTTGTGGCCGAACAGCCCCTGGTACCCGGTGTACCCGCCCGGCTCGCTGGGCAGCGCATCGGCGACCGCGGTGTGGCTCGGGCTGGTCTGCCCGTACTTGACCGCCTCGGCATCCGCGCAGAACGCGCTGCCCTGGGCGCAGTGCACCGCCAGGCCCACGTAGTCCGCCGTCTCCGCGTCCTTGAAGGAGTCGGGGTCGCTGGCCAGCTGCTGGTCCTCGGGTGAGCCGGCGCCGAACACCTTGGGGATGTCGACCGCCGTGTTCTCCAGTTCCTGGTTCACCGTGGCGACGTCACCGACATCGCAGCCGGCCCGGGTGAACGGCACCCAGGGCGCGGGGGTGATGGTGTCCGGCGCCGGGGCCGGGCTGGTGGTGGCGGGCGGGGTGGCCGAGTACACCAGGGACGGGTTGGTGTCGTGGCCCGGGTTCGGCTTCGAGGCGGTGTCGTAGATCGGGTCGGTCCAGTAGGCGAACGAGCCGGCCGGGTCGGTCGTCCCGTCGGTGTTGTAGGCCTGGTAGCTGTTGCTGACCGGCATGCCGGCCCGGTCGCCGTACAGCCCGGTGAAGGTGGTCAGCAGGTCATCGGCGGTGTGCGCGATCAGCGGCGTGTGGCTGTTGGACAGGAACGTGCCGTTGCGCTCGAAGAAGTTCAGCAGGTTCGGCAGCATCTGCAGGTCGGAGGGGACGTTCGGGTTGTCGCGGAAGAAGTGCACGTTGTCGAAGGTGAGTTCCACCACGTGCTTGACCCCGTTACCGAGCTGGCAGCCGTTCCCGGCGGGATCCTGCTGGGCCGCCCGCGTTAATGGCTGGGCCGCCGCGGCCAGCCCGGGCGTGGCTCCCGCCACGGCCAGCGCGCTGAGCAGCGAGGCACAGCCGGTGACGGCGGCGGCGCGCACAGCCAGCCCCCGTCGGCCTAGGTGATGTCGCATCGGTCCTCCTCTTCCCACCGCCCGGCGCACCGCCGGGCAGCCCTGCCGGTGACCCTAGGGACATGGGCCGAATTCCCGGCGACGGGAAAAAGAAACGACGGCCAAATCACGTAGGGTGCCTGGCATGGAGATCAGGGCGGTCATCTTCGACTGGGGCGGGACGCTCACTCCCTGGCACACGGTGGATCACGATGCGCTGTGGCGCAGCGTGTGCGGGCTGCACTTCGACGGCGGCCGGGCGGAGGAACTGGCCGCCGCCATCCTCGCCGCCGAGCGGTCGCTGTGGGAGCTGGCCGAGACCGCGCACCGCAGCGGCACCCTGGACGAGGTGTTCCAGCGGGCCGGGGTGACCCCCACCGACGCCATGCTGGCCAGCTACTTCGAGGCCTGGGACCCGCACACGTTCACCGACCCCGAGGTGATCGGCGTGCTCGGCGAGCTACGGGCCCGCGGCATCAAGGCCGGGGTGCTGTCCAACACGCTGTGGCCGCGCAGCGCCCACGAGCGGGTGTTCCGCCGGGACAACGTGCTCGGCCTGTTCGACGGCGCCGTGTTCAGCAGCGAGATCCCGTGGGCCAAGCCGCACCCGGAGGCGTTCCGCGCCGCGATGGCCGCGGTCGGCGTGGACGACCCGGCCGCCTGCGTGTTCGTGGGCGACCGCCCGTACGACGACATTCACGGGGCCCAGGGCGCGGGCATGCGCACGGTGCTGATCCCGCACAGTGAGGTGCCCCCGTTCGACGGCGCCGCCCCGGACGCCGTGATCACCCGGCTGGCTGAGCTCCCCGCCGTCATCGACGCCTGGATGGCCGCCCCGGCACGCTGACCGCCGGGGGTGCGGTGACTTGTGACCCGCCAGGCGGTCTCAACTCACCGCGCAGCGCCGCGCGCGGTGTTCGCGCGCGGCGTCAGCGGGGCGGCTCGGGGTCGCTGATGTCCGCGACGGTGGCCTCGAGGGCGCGCACCGCGTCGTCGGCGGGCAGGGCCACGGCCAGGCCCGGGCGGCCCGCGCCGAGGGTGATATCGCGCCCGGAGATCCGCTGGTCGGCGATGACCGGCCAGGGCCGCACCGAGCCGAAGGGCGTGATGGTCCCCCGCTCGTAGCCGGTGACCTCCTTGGCCACGGCCGCGTCCGGCATGGAGAGCCGGCTGACGCCGAGCAGGGCGCGCAGCTTCGGCCAGGAGATGGCCCGGTCCCCGGGGACCAGCACGAACAGGAAATCGCCGTCGCCCCGCCGGACCACCAGCGTCTTGACCACGTCGGCGGGCGGCACCCCGCGGGCCCGGGCGGCTTCGGCCAGGCTGCGCACCGGGCCGTGACTGATCATCCGGTAGCCAACCCCAGCCGCCGCCAGCGCGTCTTCCGCCGCATTCCCCATGGTCGCAGTATGCCGGGCCCGGCCGGGCCGGCCGCGCCTGGCCCGCGCGCCGGGCTGCCCGGCAGAATGGCCGCATGCCCGCTGCCAACGACCCCGAGCAGGCCGAGCTCACTGCGCTGCGCGACCAGTGCACCCGGTTCCTGCACAACCACGGCCCGGTCCGGGTGGCCGACCTGCTGGCCACGGTGCCCCCCGACTCGGCCCCCGACCGCTACGGCGAGGGCGGCGTGGTCGCCGACCTGGAAGGCGAGATCGCCCTGCTGCTCGGCAAGCCGGCCGCGGTGTTCCTGCCCAGCGGCACCATGGCGCAGCAGGCCGCGCTGCGGGTGCACGCCGACCGGCGGAACCGCCGGGTAGTCGCGTTCCACCCCGCCTGCCATATCGACGTGCACGAGGGCCGTGGCTACCAGCGGCTGCACCAGCTGACCGGGCGCCCGGTGGGTGAGCCGCACCGGCTGGTGCGCACCGCCGACCTGGACGCCGTGGCCGAGCCGCTGGCCGCGCTGGTGCTGGAGCTGCCGCAGCGTGACCTCGGCGGCCAGCAGCCGGACTGGCCCGACCTGGAGGCGCAGGCCGCCTGGGCCCGGCAGCAGCGGCGCCGCCGCGCACCTGGACGGGGCCCGGCTCTGGGAGTCGGCCGCGGGGTACGCCCGGCCGCCCGCCGACGTGGCCCGGCTGTTCGACACCGTGTACGTGTCGTTCTACAAGGGCCTGGGCGCGCTGCCGGGATGCTGCGTGGCCGGGCCGGCCAGCGTCATCGAGGAGGTGCGCGAGTGGCGGCGGCGGATGGGCGGCACGCTGTTCGGGCTGTGGCCCAATGCGGCGTCCGCGCTGACCTGCCTGGCCCGGCGGCTCCCGCTGATGCCCCGGTACCTGACTCATGCCCGGGCCATCGCCGCCGCGCTGCGGGACATTCCCGGCGTCCGGGTCGTCCCGGACCCGCCGCAGACACCCATGATGCACCTGCTGCTGAGCACATCCGGGACGGCCTTCCGCGCCGCCTCCCGCGAGCTGGCCAAGGAGCAGGGGGTGTGGACCTGGCCCGAGGCGGCCGGCACCGCCGACCCGGGGGTCCAGCGGGTCGAGCTGGCGGTCGGTGACGCGACCCTGGGGCTGCGGCCCGCGGAGGTGGCCGACATCGTGACCGCCCTGCTGGCCGGCTAGGCAGGCCCTGGCGGCCGGCGGCCGGCTGCCTAGAGCCGCCAGAAATCCAGCGGATCACGGCCGGGCCGGAACCCGGCGGCGGCCGCGACGCCGGCCGCGTCCCGGAACCGCTGGCCGACCTGCCCGGGCAGGTGCGCGTCACTGCCGAATGACACGGCACGGCCGCCCGCCTCGCGCCACCACCGCAGCAGCCCGGCCGAGGCGAGCGGGCTGGCGGTGTTGATCTCCAGGACCCGGCCGGACCGGGCGAGCGCCCGCAGCACGGCCCGGTACTCCTCCTCGAACGCGCCCTCGGTGTACTCCCCCGCCGCCGCCGGCCAGTACCGCCGCGGGAAATCCAGGTGGGCGAGCACCTCGAACAGGCTGCTGCCCTCGATCAGCGCGAGCACCTCGGTGAAGTACCGGCGCATCACCCGGGGGGCCGACCGGCCGTCCAGCAGCGAGCTGGCGTACACCAGCCGCCCCCCGCTGGGCAGCGTATGCACCGAGCCCAGCACCCGGTCGAACTGGCCGGGCCCCAGCACCGCGGTGGCGCTGCCGGCGAACAGGTGCGGCTCGCCCGCCTCCACCCCGGACACAATGCGCAACGCCGGGTACCGGTCCCGGCATTCGCCCAGGCCGGCGAGGTACCCGGCGATGTCGAGCGGTCGCCGGGGCTGGGCGTTGGGCGAGATCCCGGTGCCCCGCAGGGCGTCACCAGGGCCGGCCGTGGTGAAGTCCAGGTGCTCGGTGAACGCGACCGAGGGGATGCCCAATTCGATGGCCCGCTCGCAGGCGGCGGTCATCGACGCCCGCGGGCCGGTGTCGTGCGACCACTGCGAGTGGACGTGGTTGTCCGGCGGCGGCACCCAGGTACGCCCGTGGTGCCCGGTGGTGGGGCCGATGGGATTTGAACCCATACTGCCAGGATCCTAAGTCCTGTGCCTCTGCCATTGGGCTACGGCCCCGGGCGCCCCGCGACGGCCCGCGGGGAGGTCAGCTGGCTCGTGTCAGGCCGCGAGGTCCTTGCGCAGCCGCTCCACGTGGCCGGTCGCCTTCACGTTGTAGTACGCCCGCTCCACGGTGCCGTCCGCGGCGATGACGAACGTGGACCGGATTACCCCGGTCGTCTTCTTGCCATACATCATCTTCTCGCCATAGGCGCCGTAAGCCTGCATCACCTCACGGCCAGGATCGGCGAGCAAAGTGAAATTCAGCGATTCCTTATCCCGGAATTTGGACAGCCTTTCCGGGCTATCCGGAGAGATACCGAGCACTGTCAGGCCGGCCCCGCCGAGCGCACCGAGGTTGTCCCGGAAATCGCAGGCTTCCTTGGTGCACCCTGGCGTCATCGCCGCCGGGTAGAAGTAAACGATCACCCGCTGGCCCCGCAGCGAGGACAGGCTCACAGTCTTGCCGTCCGCATCTGCCAGCGAAAACTCCGGCGCCACATCGCCTGGCGCCAGCTTGTGCTCGGTCACGCGTCGCTCCCTCCGGAAAGGACGACCCCACGTTACCGGGCGCGCCGCGATGGCGCGGCCGGATGTTACGACCCCCTTACGCGGATTGTGAGGCACCGGTAGCCGGGGCCTGCCGCCGCGTAATGTCACCGACGGGTGGCGGGGGATTGCATGTGAATACGTGTGAAGTACGGCAATCGCCAACCCAAGGAGGAGCTAGCGTGTTCCCGCAGTTGAAGGCCCGCCGGGCGGGCGTTCCCCCCGAGGGGACAACCCCGGCCCGGCCCGCACGGGCCACCCGCTTCGGCGTGCCGACCAGGGCAGTCCGCCCGCTGGGCTTCGCCGCCGTGGCGGTCGCAGCCGCAGTGACCGTGGCTGGGTGCAAGCCCGGCAGCTTCAGCGGCGCGTCGGGCTCGCAGTTCGGCACCGCCTCGTCGTCGTCCCTGACGTCCCAGGCCCTGCAGCTGGCCGCGCAGCAGACCCAGCAGGTCAACTCGCTCGGCGCCAGCCTGCAGATCCAGGCCACCGGCGCACTCAACGCCAGCATGATCGGCAACCTGAATGAGGTGCTCAGCCCCACCCCGATGATGTCCGTCACCGGGAACGCCGGCTCACTGGGCCACGTGCGCATCATCCTGGACAACGGGACCGCCTACCTGCGGAGCCCGTTCGTGACGCGCGCCTACGGCAAGCCGTGGATCATGGGCTCCTACGCCGACATGAGCAGCAGCTCCGGCCTCAACCTCGGCTCCCTGCTCGGGCTGCTGCAGGCCAGCAACCCCATGACGCAGACCCAGCTGTTCGGCTACGGCACGAACCTGCGCATGATGGGCCACGCGGCGTGGGACGGCAGCCGGATGACCGAGTACGGCGGCCACTACATGCTGTCGTCCCTGTTCAATCACCTCAGCTCCAACTCGGACATGCGCCCGATGGTGGCAGTCCGTGGATGAACAGCGGCATCCAGATGACCCGGTTCCGGGTCTGGACGGACAACACGCACATGGTGCGCAAGCTGGTGCTGATCGAGGTGGCCGGCAACACCACGATCACCATCACGCTGCTGGTGAACTCGTTCAACCAGCCGATGCAGATCAACACGCCGCCGAGCACCGTGGTGATCGTCCTGCCTGGCACGACCACCACCACGCCGGTCACCACCCCGACCGCGACGCCGACCCTGACGCCGACGGTCCGGCCGACGGTGACGACCGTGCCCACCCCGATGGCCACCGCCCCGGTGACCAGCACCCCCACGCCGGGGGTCGCCAGCACCCCGACCGCGGCCACCCCGAGCGGCATGCCCACCCACTGGTGAGCTAGCCGACTGGGCTGACCGCACGCGAAAGGCCCGCCGGACCCTGGAACCGCTACCAGGGAACGGCGGGCCTTTCGCTGTGCTGCGGTCGCGGCACTCAGCCTCGCCGCGCTCAGCCCGGCCGTGCTCAGTCGCCGAGCAGCGCGGCAATGATCGGGGCGAGGGCGCGGAGTGCCCGGCCCCGGTGGCTGATCCGGTCCTTGTCCGCGGCGCTCATCTCCGCCGTAGTGAGCACCGCACTGTCCGGGACGAAGATGGGGTCGTAGCCGAAACCGTTGCGGCCGCGGGGCTCCCCGGTCAGCGAGCCCTCCAGCAGGCCCTCGGTGACGTGCTCCGCACCGGACGGCAGGACGAGCGCGGCGGCGCAGGCGAAGTGCGCCCCCCGGCGGCCTGGCGGCATATCGGACATCTGCCCGAGGACCAGCCGCAGGTTGGCCTCGTCGTCCCCGTGCCGCCCGGACCAGCGGGCGGACAGCACGCCGGGCATGCCGTTCAGCGCGTCCACGCACAGCCCGGAATCGTCGGCGACCGCGGGCCGCCCGGTGAAGGCGGCCACCGCCCGGGCCTTGAGCAGCGCGTTCTCGGCGAAGCGTGAGCCCGGTCTCGGCCACCTCGGGCATGTCCGGGTACTCCTCGAGGTCCCCCACGTCCACCGGGACATGGCCGGCTTCCAGGATCCGGCGCAGCTCGACGAGCTTGTCCGGGTTCCTGGTGGCCAGGATGAGCGTGCTCCCCATCCCGGTCACCGCCCCGCGGGCCGGGGCCGCCTGCGCACTGGCCCGGCGCTCACCGGCCGGCGGCTTCCCGGGCGAGCGCGTCCCGCTGGATCCGGGTCAGCTCGGCGCACCCGGCCACCCCCAGGTCGAGCAGGCTGGTCAGCATGTCGCGGCCGAACGGCTCCCGCTCGGCGGTGCCCTGGATCTCGACGAACTGGCCGTCGCCGGTGCAGACCACGTTCATGTCCGTCTGCGCGGCGGAGTCCTCCTCGTAGCACAGGTCCAGCCGGGGCTGGCCGTCCACGATGCCGACGCTCACCGCCGCGACCGAGCCGACCAGGGGATCACCCTTGCAGCGCTTGCGGCCCCGCAGCCAGGCGACCGCGTCGGCCAGCGCGACGTAGCCGCCCGTGATCGCGGCGGTCCGGGTGCCGCCATCGGCCTGCAGCACGTCGCAGTCGATGACGATGGTGTTCTCCCCCAGGGCCTTGGCGTCCACGCAGGCCCGCAGGGACCGGCCGACCAGCCGGGAGATCTCCTGGGTGCGGCCGCCGAGGCGGCCCTTGACCGACTCCCGGTCGCCGCGCGTGTTGGTGGCCCGGGGCAGCATGGCGTACTCGGCCGTGACCCAGCCAAGCCCGCTGCCGCGGCGCCAGCGCGGCACGTCCTCGGTGGCACTAGCGGCGCACAGCACCCGGGTCGCCCCGAATTCGACGAGCACCGAGCCTTCCGCGTGGTCGAGCCAGCCGCGGGTCATCTTTATCTCGCGCAGCTGGTCGGGGCTGCGCCCATCGGGTCGGGACATGCCCGACAGCCTATGGCAGCCGCCAACCAGCCCAGGCTTGTTCGCGGGCGAGGCGGGGCGCGCCGCAGGCGTGTCCCCGCCGAGCCGCGAATGCGCGGGGGTTCCGGGGGGCCGCCCCCCGGGCCAGCAGAGCGGGGCGCGCCGCAGGCGTGTCCCCGCCGAGCCGCGAATGCGCGGGAGGTTCCGGGGGGCCGCCCCCGGGCCAGCAGAGCGGGGCGCGCCGCAGGCGTGTCCCGCCGAGCCGGCGAATGCGCGGGGGTTCCGGGGGGTCGCCCCCCGGGCCAGCACCGCTAGCTGGCCGCCCGGTCGGGCGCGCCGCCGGAGATCCACTGGTAGACCCGGCCGACGCCATCGGCCAGGCCCGTGCTGGGCCGCCAGCCAAGATCCCGTTCCGCGCGGCTGACGGCCAGCGCGCTGCGCAGCAGCTCACCAGGCCGGGGCGGCCCGAACCGCGGCGACAGGGGCTGCTCCGCCACGCGGGAGATGATGTCCACCAGGTCGAGGACACTGACCTCCACCCCGGTCCCGATGTTCCAGGTCCCGGGCCGGCCGGCGTCGGCGGCAGCCAGGAAGGCGCTCACCGCGTCGGCCACGTAGACGTAGTCCCGGGTCTGGCTGCCGTCCCCGTAGACGGTGGGGCGCTGCCCGGCCTGGGCCGCCCCGCAGAAGATGGGGATCACGCCGGACCCGCCGCTGGGATCCTGCCGCGGCCCGTACACGTTGGCCAGCCGGAGAATGGAGTGCCGGGTGCCGTGCAGCCGGTTGTACAGGCCGATGTACTGCTCGGCGCAGTACTTGGCGATGCCGTACGGGGATCCCGGCAGCGGCAGCACGTCCTCGCGGGACGGGATCGCGGCGTTCCGGCCGTACAGCGCCCCGCCGGAGGAAGCGAACAGCACCCGGGCCCCGGTAGCCCGGGCCGCCTCCAGCACGTTGACCGTGCCGACCACGTTGACCCCGGCGTCCTGGCCCGGGGCATCCACCGACGAGCGGACATCGATCTGCGCGGCCAGATGGCAGATGAGTTCCGGCCGGGCCTGCTGGACCAGGCGGGTCAGCGCGGCGGCGTCGGCGATGCTCAGCTTGTGTAGTTCGGCGTGATCGTCCAGGCGACCGGCCCGGCCGGCCGAGAGGTCATCGACCACGATCACGTCATCGCCCCGGGCGAGCAGCCGGTCACTGAGGTGAGAGCCGATGAACCCGGCGCCGCCGGTCACGAGTACCCGCATGCTTGCTCATCCTAGGAGGCTCCTGAACAACTTGGTTCCGGCGGCTGGCTTGCAGGGCGTGCCAGCCCGGTTATGTCGCCGGGCAGGCAGGTGCCCGGTCGGAAGGGCCGGCCCCAGAGTGGCCCGGGTGGGCTGTGCCGGGCTGTGGTGGCGCCCGCCAGGGTGCTGGCAGACGCGGCCGGGCTGGTCAGGCCAGGATCCAGGCCCCGTCGCGGCGGGCCAGCCCGTGCCGCAGCAGGGTCCGCAGGTTGATCGCGGCGCACCGGGTGTGCAGCCAGGCGTCGTTCTTGGCTGTGCCGAGGTAGCGGAGCCGGATACGGCGCCCGTTTTGGGTGGCGGTCCAGGCGATGATCCGCTCGATGGCCGAGCGGGTGGGGTAGGCCTGCCTGAATTCGGCGGTGCGGGCCTGGGCGCGGGCGGCGCGCAGCAGGCCCTCGTGCGGGTGGATGCTCATCGACCGGCCGTCTTTGGCGGTGGTGCACCGGTGCCGCAGCGGGCAGCCGGCGCAGGCCGCGCCGAAGGTCACCGTCCGGGCCGGGCTCATCGGCCGGGTGACGCCGGCCGGGCAGGTGACCGTGCCCGCGTCCTCGTCGATGGTGAAGTCGTCGAGGGTGAACCCGCCGGGCACGGCCGGGCGCAGCGGCCCGGGCTTGATCACGGTGTCGTGCCCGGCGTCGCGGTAGGCGGCGCGGGCCTCCCCGCTGCCGTAGGCGGAGTCGCCGTAGACCTCCAGCCGCGCATCCTGCGGCGGCCATCCTGCTGCCCGCCGGTGCCTGGGCCCGTGCTGTCCCTGCGTGCCCGTCTGCGCATCCGGCTCTTCGCCTGGCCCGGTGCCGCCAGGCGTGCCGGTGAACCGGTCGCGGGCGGCCATCTTCACGCCGTTCTCCGCATCGGTGCTGCCCGGCCCCGGCGGCCATCGTCATCTCGCAATCGGTGATCAGCCCGGTCTCCGGCTCGGCGGCCACATGCCCGCGGAACCCGTCCCGGCGCTTGGACTTCGACTTGCGGGTATGGCGGGCCTCGCGGTCCACCGTCGAGATCACCCGGTCCGGGGCCACCTTGCCGCGCAATGCGCCACCGCCCGTCCGTGCCATCAGAACCCTCCGCCGGCTCCACGTCCTGCCCGGCCACCAGCGCCAGCAGCCCCAGCGCATCCGCCGCCGCCGGCATCGCGCTCCGGCGCGCCCGGGCCGGCCAGCGCATCCAGCACCGCCAGCGCGTCATTCACCAGGTCGCTGACCAGGCTCTCCCTGGCCGCCGGGTCGTCCCAGTCGATCGGCGGCTTGCCCGGCTTGGAGTAGTCCAGCTTGCACACCGCCCCGATCACCTCACCCGCGCCGGGCACCACCCGGGCCACCTTGCGCATGGCCGCCACCAGCTGGGTGACCGTGTCCTGGGTGGCCACCGCGTCATCGAACACCGTCGAATCCACGCACCGCTTCCGCCGCCCGCGCAAGATCCCGGTCTGCGCGATCACCTCCGCGACCGCGTCAAACACCCGGTCCGGGCGATCCGAGGCCGCGATCCGCTTGCGCCAGTACACCAGCGTGGACGGGTCGAAGCTCACCTGGGTCAGCGACCGGCCGCAGGCCACCTTCCAGCGGATATCGAACTTCAGCGCCTCGGCGGTCTGCGGTATCGGACAGGTCATACAGCTCCTTGAGCACCAGCACCGACCCGACCAGGTCCGCCGGCAGCGACGGCCGCCCGGTCCGCGAGGGGAACAAGTCCGCGGTAAACGAATCCGGGAACAGCTCCTGGCGGTGCTCAGCCAAGAACGCGAACACGCTCCCGGGCGGCACCAGATGCCCGGCGACCTCGCCCGCATCCAGCAACTCCCGGTCCATCCGCGACTTACCCTGCATGAGCAAGATCATCCCAGATGATCGAACACTCTGCCGGCAAAATGCCGAACCGGTGACGGGTTATTCAGTGCGGTCCTAGGCCGGCGGGCTGCGCCAGATGAGGTGGGCCAGCATGGCCCGGCCGATGCCCTGGCCGCGCACTTCCGCCGCGGCGCGCGGGTCATCCGCCGTGATCGTGTCCTCGGGCACCGCCGCACTGTACGGGGACGGTCCGGGCCGGGCTGTCCCGGCTTGCGGTGATACTGGCGGTATGGCACACCGGCAGGGCCGCGCCGGGCTGGTCGTCCGGGAAGACGTCGAGTCGGGGACCGCGGAGCTGGTCGGCGACCCGCACCGGCCCGGTTCCTGGACCCTGCTGGTGGACGGCACGCCCCAGTCCCACGTGGACCTGGACGACCCGGAGTACCTGGACTTCGAGTACATGCGGCGGCTGGGCCACCTGGCCGACCTGGCCGCCCCGGCCGGGACGCCGTTGCGCGTGCTGCACCTCGGGGCGGGCGGCCTGACCCTGGCCCGCTACATCGCGGCGACCCGGCCCGGGTCCAGCCAGCTGGCGGTGGAGTCCGACGCGGCGCTGGCCGAGTTCGTCCGCCAGCGGCTGCCGCTGCCGCGCACCGGGCGGCCCGGCCGGGCGGCTGCGCATCCGGGTGGGCGACGCCCGGGCCGTGCTGGCCAGTGTCCGGGCCGGGTCCTTTGACCTGGTGGTGGCCGACTTGTTCCGCGGCGCGCGCACCCCGGCCCACCTGACCTCGGCCGAGTTCGACGCCCTGGCCGCCCGGGCGCTGAGCCCCGGGCGGGCTCTACGCGGTCAACATCGGCGACGGGCCGCCGCTGGCGCATCTGCGCGCCCGGGTGGCGACGGTCCGGTCGGTGCTGCGGCACGCGTGCCTGGTCGCCGACCCGGCCGTGCTGCGCGGCCGCCGGTTCGGCAACCTGGTGCTCGCCGCCGCCCAGCATGAGCTGCCGGCCGACGGCGCTGGCCCGGCGGGCGGCCGCCGACCCGTTCCCGGGGCGGGTGGTCGACGGAGCCGCCCTGGACCGGCTGGCCGCCGGGGCGGCGCCCATCACCGACGCGGGCAGCACGCCGTCACCGGCCCCGCCGCCTGACCTGTTCAGCACGGCCCAGCCCGCCCCCGGCCGGTAAACCACGGCCGGGGGCTCGCCGTCTACTGACGGACGCGCATGGCGCATGCATGCGGGACCGATGGGATAAGCCCGGCAAAAGGAGACGAACATACCCATGGCCGCCACGCTTGCGGAGATCCTGCTCCGGCCGGACATCCAGCCCCAGGTGATCGCCGACTGCAACCTGCTGATCGAGCAGGAGGTCGGGGAGAAGTCAGGGATCTCCGGGACGGCGGTCAAGCTGGCCTACAAGACGGTGAACACGTTCATGCCGGGCCACGTTTACCACATGGTGGGAAAGCTGCTGCCGCGGATGGTGGGCAAGCTCGAGCCGTACTGGGCCGACTTCAGCACGGCCGGCGGCGCCGAGTTCGGTGACTACCTGGCCAAGCGGGGCGACGAGGTGGCCGAGGACCTGCTGTCGGTGACCGACGAGGAGGCGGCGGCCTCCGGCCGGCCCACGGTCGTCAGGGCCTACGGCAGTGTCCGCAACCATGCCACCAAGCACATCCAGGCCGCCCTGCCGCGCGTCGGCGACCTGGTCCTGAAGTACGCCCGCTAGGCAGGGCGGCGCGGCGCGTTCCCCGCCGCCGGCGGGCCGACCACTACTCAGCCGGGCTGCTGACTCCGCGGCCCGTCACGCCCACGAGTTCGTCGAGCATCCGGTCCAGTGCGCCGAGCGCGACGGAAAGGTGGCCTTCTCCTTCTTCGAGATGCACCGAGGCGCCGGGGAGCTGCGACGCCAGCCACTGCCCGTGAGCGAACGGCACCATGAGGTCGGCGCTGCCCTGCCAGATCATGACCGGGACGGAGATCTCGCCCAGGCCGAAGCCCCACGGGCTGGCGAAGGCCAGGTCGTCATCGAGCCAGCCATCCACGCCGGCCCGGACCGCCTCCCGGAAGCTGGCCGCCATGTCCTCGCCGAACTCGCCGGTCAGCACGGCCCGGTTGACGCCGGGCAGCAGCGTGTCGAGCGAGGAGACGATATCGCTGGCGGTGATCGTGCTGAGCTGCTCGGCCTCCGGGAGGAGGTAAGCCCGCAGCGCGGCTTCGCCCTGGAGCGCCGCGGAGAACTCGGTGACGTTCTCCTCCCCCATCCCGGACATCCAGTCCAGGCCGGCGGCCCCGTACGGGGCAATGCCGGCGATGACCAGCACCGCGGCCGCCGCGCCGAGCCGGGCGCCGCAGGCCAGGGCATGGGGACCGCCGCCGGACCAGCCCGCTATCAGGCAGCGCTCGGCTCCGAGCGCGGCCAGGACGGCGGCGGTGTCGTCCGCGGCGTCCACCACGCTGCGGCCCGGCTGGCGGCTGGACTGCCCGTACCCGGGCCGCGACGTCGTGACCAGGCGGAGCCCGCGCGCGTGCGCGGCCCGCTCGATCGCCCGCACCGGGGTGGCCGCGCCGGGGGTCCCGTGGTGATACACCAGCGGAAGCCCGCCGGCGGGCCCGGTGACCCGGAGGTCGAGGCGCCGGCCGCCGGGCAGCAGAACACGATCAGGAGTGTCCACCCGACCATCCTGGCATCCCGCCCTGGCCTCTGCCGGTCCTGTCCCGGTCACTTTCCCTGGCGAAGCAACTTTGGTTGACTAATTGAGGCCTTGTCAACTAGGGTTGCTTACATGCCCGTGATGGAGGTTTTGGCGGATGGCGACCCTGCCGATGAGCTGGCCGCGGTCGCCGCGTTGCGGCGGCTGGCTGACCAGCTGGAGGACGTGGCCGTCGAGCGGGCCATGCGGGCGGGCTGGGGCTGGCCGCGGGTCGCCGAGGCGCTGGGTGTCACCCGGCAGGCAGTGCACAAGAAGCACGCCCAGCGGCTCATTGCCGCGGGCGTCACGCTGAGGAGACGGTGATGGTGACGCGGTTCGCTGAGCACGCCCGTGCGGTCGTCAGGCAAGCAGAGAAAGAGGCTCAGGTGGCGGGCTCGCCGGTGATCGAGGCCGAGCACCTGCTGCTGGCCCTGGCGTCCGCGCCGGGCACGGAGGCCTACGACGTGCTCACCGCGGCCGGGCTGGGCCATGACGCGGTCAGCGCGGCCCTGGACGAGGAGATGCGCCAGAGCCTGGCCGTGGCCGGGGTCGCCCTGCCGCCGGGCGGCCTGCCGCGGCCCAGCCGCGCCGCGGCGCACAAGGCGCGGCTGGGCGCCTCCAGCAAGCTGGCGCTGCAGCGCGCCCTGAAGGCTACCGCCGGGCAGCGCCAGATCCGGCCCGGGCACTTGCTGCTGGGGGTGCTGGGCGCGCAGGCGGGGACGGTGCCCCGGGCGCTGGCCGTGGCCGGCGCGGATCAGGCCGAACTCACCCTGCGGACCAGGCAGGCGCTCGCCACCAGGCCAGAGTGAGCCTTACGTGAGCTCGGCGGCCGCCCTCAGCCGGGCAGGCTGGGGGCGGTCTGGGCCCACCCGGTGGCTGCCTCGAACGCGGCGGCGATCCCGAGCAGGTGCCAGTCGGCCCGGCGGCGGCCGACCAGTTGCAGCCCGACTGGCAGGCCGTCCAGGGTGAACCCGGCGGGCACCGAGATGGCGGGCAGCCCGGTGACCGAGATCAGGTACGCCGATCTCATCCAGTCCAGGTATGACTCCTGCGGCACCCCGTCGATCTCGTGCACCCAGTCCAGGTCCACGTCGAACGGGGGTACCTGGCTCACCGGACAGGCCAGCACATCAAATTCGGCGAAGAACGCACTGACGCGATCAGCCAGTGCTGCCCACAACAGTGTGGCCCGGCTGAGGTCAGCCACGGTCAGTTCCTGGCCACGCACGACGTTCCAGGCCACGTTCGGGCCGACGTCGCCGGGATGGTCGCGCAGCAGCGGCCCGAACGCGGTGGCGAAGCGCAGCGCCCGCCAGGTCCGGAACACCTCGTCCCCGCCTGCCAGGTCGGGTGCCGCGTCACTCACCTCGCAGCCGAGATCCGCCAGTACTGTCCGGGCCGGGGCCAGCGCGGCCCGGACCGCGGGCTCGACCGGCAGGCCCAGGTCCGCGCTCCATGCCACCCGGAGCCCGCGCAGGTCCCGCGCTAGTACCCGCGTCACGTCGGCCGGGGCGGTCAGCGGGGGCGGCGGTGCATCCAGGGCGAGGGTCGCCCGCGGGTCCGGCCCGGACTGGACCGCCAGCAGCAGGGCCGCGTCCGCGACGGTGCGGGCCATCGGCCCCTCAACGCCCAGCGTGTCGGCCGGGTCGGTGACCGGCCACCGTGGCACCCGGCCGGGCGACGGCCGCAAGCCCACCACATTGCAGAAACTGGCCGGGTTACGCAAGGATCCACCCAGATCGCTGCCATCAGCCAGGCAGACCATCCGCGCGGCGAGCGCGGCGGCCGCCCCGCCGCTGCTGCCGCCGGCGCTGCGGCTCAGGTCATAGGGGTTGCGGGTGGCACCGAATACCCGGTTCACGGTGTGCGAGCCCGCGCCGAACTCGGGCGTGTTGGTCTTACCGAGACTGATCGCGCCCGCGCCGGACATCCGGCTCACCAGCAGCTCGTCGCGGTCGGGTACATGCTCCGCGAACAGCGGCGACCCGTACGTGGTGCGGACTCCCGCGGTATCCATGAGATCCTTGTGCGCGACCGGCAGCCCGTGCAGCAAGCCCGGCTGCTCACCCCGCGCCAGGGCCTGGTCTGCGGCCGCCGCCTTTATCATGGCCCGCTCAAAACACCGCGTGACCACCGCGTTCACCGCTCGGTCGGCCGCCTCGACCCGCTCGATGTGGGCCGCGATCACTTCCCGCGCCGAGACCTCCCGGCTGCGCAGCATCCGCGCCAGCGTGATCGCGTCGTTTTGCCACAAGGCCGTCACCAGCGTGAGCGTATACCGCCCGCGGTAACCGAGATCCTGGCCCGCAACCAAGATCCCGAAGCCGCTCCTGCCCGCAGCAGGAGCGGCTTCCGTAGGGGGTGACGGCCGGCTCGTCGGTCGTGCTGGCGCCGATGCGGGCGGCCGCGGTGTTGGCCTTCCGGGCGGCGGGCAGCTGGCGGCCGGCCGTCGAAGTCGCGCCAGTACTGGACCAGGATGGTGGTGCGGCCGAACCACTGCTGGAACCCGAGGCAGCCCAGCTCCGGGTGCTGGCGCAGCACCTTCAGCATCCTGGGCATGGCCGCCGCCACCGGCCACCACCGGCTCGCTACGGACTGGCCAGCCGCCCGATTTCGCACACCGCCTGTCCCGTCTTCGGGCAGGTCCACATGGCCCGGCCGTCCCGCTCGACGGCCGACAGCGGATGGGAGTCCGGATGGTGCGGGCACTGCGGCCAGTTCGTCGGCTGGCCGATGCTGCACAGCTCCTCGACCGCCCACTCCTGGACCTGGTCGGCTACCGAGGCGATCCGTTCCGGCAGCGGCTCGCCGGTGATCGCGAAAACGCCCTGTGCCCAGCCGCCGGGGCTGTACAGCATGGCCGTCGCCTCCTCACCGCCGGTGGACCATGGCTCGTCACGGACATCGGGGACGACCGAGCCGGAGGCCTGCAGGTCACGCAGCACGGGGGTGAGCGCTTCGGTCAGGGCATCGTCCACCAGGACCTCCTCCTCTGCCGAGGCGCGATCCTAAGGCCGCCCCCAGCCCGACGGCAACAGATAATGCCCGCCCATCCCGCGCCTGGCACCGCGTCCCGGCGCTCCAGGGCCACGTAACCGTGACGGCACTAGCTCCCGTGCGCGTCGGCGGCGTTGAGCGTCGCAACGACCTGGTCGTAGTCGCCGCGCGCCTCGCCATTGCGCAGCAATTTCACCCGCTCGACCTGGATCTCCTTCGCGTCGGGCTGCGCCTCGAGCAGCGCGACGGCCTCGGCCACGAACTCGTCCAGTGGCATCGCGAACTCGCTCTGCTCCTGACCGGGCAGCAGCGCGGTCCGGACGGCGGGCGGCTCGAGTTCCACGACCTGCACGGTGGTATCGGCCAGCTGCAGCCGGATCGACTCGCTGAGCATGTGGATCGCGGCCTTCGACGCGTTGTAGCTCGGCGTCACCCGCAGCGGCGTGAACGCGAGGCCCGAGGAGACGGTGACGATCGTGGCGTCCGGCTGAGCCTGCAGATGCTCGATGAACGCGGCGATGAGCCGGATCGGGCCGAGCACGTTGGTCGTCACGACGGACTCGGCCGAGGCCAGGAAGGACCCGGGCTGGTGCCAGTCCTCGATGCGCATGATGCCGGCCATCGCGACCAGGACGTTGAGGTCCGGGTGCCGGGCCAGCACTTCCTTCGCGGCGGAGTCGATGCTCGCGGAGTCCGCCGTGTCGATCTGCACGGTGTCGATGCCGGGGTGCTCGGCGGCGATCCGCCCGAGCAGCTCGGTGCGCCGGCCACCGACGATGACGGTGTTGCCCCTGGCCTGCAGCTCGAAGCCAGGGCGAGCCCGATGCCGCTGGTGGAACCGGGGATGAAGACGTGTTCCCGGAGATGTTCATGCTCCAGTCTGGCCGGGCGCGGCGGGGCAGAGAGCGGTTATCGGGGGATCGGCGATCCCTGGTCACCCGGGCCCGGCCGATAATGGAGGCATGGACCGTGCCGCCCTGGCCGGTTTCCTGCGCCAGCGCCGCGAGGTGCTGCAGCCCAGGGACGTCGGGCTCCCCGCGGGGACGCGCCGCCGGACCTCGGGCCTGCGGCGTGAGGAGGTCGCGGCCCTCGCGGCGATGTCGGCCGACTACTACACGCGGCTCGAGCAGCGGCGCGGCCCGCAGCCGAGCGAGCAGACGCTCGCGTCGCTCGCCCGGGCGCTGCGGCTGACCAGCGGCGAGCGCGGCTACCTGTTCCAGATCGCGGGGCACAATCCGCCGGCCTCGGTATCGGCCGCGACGCACGTGGCCCCCGCGCTGCTGCGCGTGCTGGACCGGCTGGCGGACACCCCGGCGCTGATCCTGTCCAGCCTGGGCGAGACGCTCGTGGCGAACCGGATGGCGGCCGCGCTGCTCGGCGACGAGTCGGGCTACACCGGCCTGGCCCGCAGCGGGATCTACCGCTGGTTCACCGATCCCGCGGAGCGGCTGCGCTATCCCGAGGATGACCGCGACCGGCAGAGCCGCGCCCAGGTCGCGAACCTGCGCGCCGCCTACGGCTCGCTGGGCCCGCGATCGCGGGCCGGCGAGCTCGTGCGGGTGCTGCAGCAGGCCAGTGCGGAGTTCGCCGGACTGTGGGAACGGCACGAGGTCGCCAGGCGCTTCGAGGACCACAAGACGCTGATCCATCCCGAGCTCGGCCCGATCGAGCTGGACTGCCAGGTGCTGTTCACCGAGGACCAGTCCCAGGCGCTGCTGGTGCTCACCGCTCCCCCGCACACCGAGGGCTACGAGAAACTGCAGCTGCTCGCCGTGCTGGGGCACGAGCGGTTCGCCGGGACCGCACCGTGAGGTGCCGGGAGTCCCGTACCGGTCAAGCCCCGCGGCGGCGGGACTCGATCTCCCGCTCGACCATGCCGACCAGGTCCGGGTAGGCGGACAGGCCCCACAGGACCTCGGGCGGGATGCCGAGCTGACGGCTGGCCTGCGCCACGACCGGCTGGCTCATCCCGAGCGCGGCGGCCAGTCCCTCGTCGCGCTGGAAGGTCGGCGGCAGGTCGTCGAGGGACAGCACGGACGGCCGGTGGAGCCGGCCGTCCGGCCCGGGCAGCCAGGCTTCCCGCGCGGCCGCCTCCCCGATCGCGGACCGGGCCGGCTGCTGGGCCGAGTCGGCGAAACCGTCCCGGACCGACGACTCGATGATGCCCGCGACCAGGTGCCGGGCCGGGGCCAGCAGCACGTTCCAGACGAACTCCGACCGGGCCGGCCCGGGATGGCCCAGCGCGAACTCCAGCCCGTCGATCTGCGCTTCCGGATCGAACCCGGCCAGGCCGCGCTCGTGCCGGGCGAAGCCGTCGGCCAGCACGACGTGCCCGAGCGCACCGGGCGCGCGGGCGGTGACCGCGACGGTGTCCCGGACGCCCATGGCGCGCAACTGGGGCAGCCACGGCCCGTACTCATCGGCGGCGAACCAGGCCCCGGGATTCCCGTCGAAGTACCGCTCCAGGTCCTTGGACCGCTGGTACAGCCGGGGCGGCGGCAGCAGGCGGCGCTCCCCGGTGGCCGCGTTCTCGCCGGCCAGGAACGCCGTCTCCCGGAGCCGCCGCAGCAGTTCGTCCCGCCGCCCGGCCGGGGCCTCGCCGACCGCGCGGATGATGACATCGAGGTCCGCGTCATGCTGGACCGGGTCGAGGGCGGCGGCGTCCAGCCCCGCGTACCGGGGCAGGATGCCGTCCAGGACCTGCGCTACCAGGTCAGGCTCGGTGAGCCCGAGGGCCTCCAGGAAACGCCGGGCCGCGGGCACGTCCGCGACGGCCCGCCGGACCACCGGCAGCCCGGCCATGCTCCCGCCGCCCGTCCCGGTCCCGGGTGCCCCGGCCGCCGGCAGGTACGCCCCCGGCCACTGCGCGGAGTCACCGGGGACCACGTGGCGCCCGTCCTCGAGCCGGATGATCGGCTGCCGCCGGGCCGCCCCTGGCTGCTCTCCTGCCGACCGTGCGTGCTCGTCCGCCGGGCCGGGTGGCTCCCCGCCCGGGCCGGCCTCCCGCCACAGGCGGGGGCGGGCGTCCAGGTAGGCGTACAGCGCGGCGATCCATTCGTCCGGCTGGGCGGCCAGGAACTCCGCGCTGAGCCGTGCGGCCAGGTCCGCCCCGGTCACTTCCCCGATGCCCAGCTCGTCGCGGAGGTAGCGGTAGAGCTGAGGTGTCTCGTTGGGCGTGATGGTCTCGGCGGTGAAATGGAGCGGTCCCGGGCGCGAGTACAGCAACCCGAGCTGAGCGGGGCCAAGCAGGCTGCGCAGGCCCGGGTCGGCGGCCAGCTTGAGGGCCGCGGCGGCGGCGTGGCCGCCGTCCGCGGCCGGGATCAGCTCCTCGGCGGCCAGCGCGGCGCGCACCGTGTCGAACAGCGGGCGCAGCAGCGAGCCCGGCGGGAAGCGGGCGGCCTCCAGCGGCATCGCCTGCAGCACCTCGGCGGTGAGCAGCCCGTCCGCGCGCAGTTCAGGCAGCACCCCGCCGAGCAGCGCGGCGGTCTCGCCGGCCAGCACCTGGTTGGCCGGGTCATGCTCGGGGACGTTGTCGCGGGCGGGCGTGGTCCGGTACGGGCCCTGCACGGCGAAGCCGAGGAAGGTCTGTTTCTCGGTCGGGAAGAACACGACCAGCGGGACGCCCTCGTAGCTGGCCAGGCCGCCGCCCGCGGCGTCGCTGACCCGGAAGGCGATCTCCACGCGCTGGCCGGGGTGCCCGGCGGCGTCCAGGTCCCGGTGCCAGGCGAGCCAGGTTTCCCGGTAACCCGCGGGCTGGCGGGACACGGTGACCTGACGCCGCGGGCCCGCGGCGGCGGCCACCGCGCGCTCGGCCACCGCCGCCTCGACTCCCGTGCCCCGCACCTGGATGCGCTGGATGCTGCGCAGGAAGAGCAGGGTGCGCGGCGCGAACTGGCCCAGGGCCGCGGCGATCTCGGCCGCCGCGGTCGCGGGCGGGACCTCATCGTGATCGAACGGGAACACGAACACGGTGCCGGCCACGGGCTCGCCCGGGCCGAGGGCCGCCGGGCGGACGTAGTGGTCGATCCGGAAGCGCTCCGCGCCGCTGCAGACCCGCGGGCTCCGGGTGTAGGCGTACACCGACTTGAACCCGATGCCGAACTGGCCGATCGCGGTGAGGTCGGCGGCCTTGGTGCTCGCGCCGACCCCGCAGACGCCGCGCACGTCGGCCTCGGTGAACGGCCGGCCGTCGTGCCGCACCTCCAGGCGGTCGGGGAACAGCTCGAACGCCATCTTGGTCGCCCCGGCGTCCTCGGCGTTCTGGATCAGCTCGAAGATGAAGTGGGTGCGCTCGCTGTACAGCTGGCCGAGCAGGTCCAGCACGGCCGTGTCCCAGCCGTAGCGGGCGACGTTCTCGTCGCGGATCTTCTGGTAATCAGCTGGCACCGGCACCTCCTGGTCCCACCGTAGGGCCCCGGTTCATGGATTACCGGCCGCCCTGCGCGCTGTTAGGAGAAGGCAGCGTCACCACGGCAGCAGGCGGGAACCGAGGAGGGCATGTCATGCAGGTGGAGATGTGGGGCGACCTGGTCTGCCCGTGGTGTTACCTGGGCCGGGCCCGGTTCCGCCACGCGCTGGCCAGTTTCCCGCACCGCGACCAGGTCGAGGTGGTGTACCGGTCGTTCGAGCTCGACCCGGACTTCCCGCCCGGCCAGGAGGTGGCGATCGGCGACATGCTCCGCGAGAAGTACGGGATGAGCCCGGCGCAGGCCGAGGCGGCCGAGCAGCGGGTGGCCGGGCTGGCCGCCGCCGAAGGGCTCCCGTTCAGCGCGGACCGCGGGCACGGCAACACGCTCGACGCGCACCGGCTGTCCCACCTGGCCGCGGGCCGGCACGCCCAGGACGCGGTGCTCGACGCCCTGTACCGGGCGCATTTCAGCGGCGAGCAGTCCATTTTCGAGCCGGGCTCGCTGGCTGCGGTGACGGCCGCCGCCGGGCTGGATCCCGCCGAGGTGGACGAGGTGCTGTCCGGTGACGCCTACACCGACGCGGTCCGGGCCGACGAGCACCGCGCCCGCCAGCTTGGCATCACCGGAGTCCCCTACGCCGTCGCGGCGGGCGGCTCGCCGTTCCCGGCTGCCAGCCCGCCGAGGTGTACGCCCGCCTGCTCGCCGCCGCGTGGGACGAGGCCTCCCCCGCCGCCTGACCATCGGGCCCGCCGCCGGACCGTCCGGGCGGCCCGCCGGACCGTCCGGGCCCGCGCGGCCAGGCGGGCTGGGTCAGGACCGGGGGCGGGCCGGTGCGCGGTCCGCGCCGGGATGGCTGGCCGGATGGCGGCGGCCGGCCGGCCCGGGGCGCCCGGCCGGCTCGGGGGATCCCCATGCGACGGCCACCACGGCCAGCAGCGCGGCCATCGGGGCGACCAGCGCGATAAAATCCGAGGCGCTGAGGCTGCCCAGCGCGACCAGGGCGCCGGCGAACCCGACGGTCAGCACGCCCACCACGATCAGCCCCCACCCGTGCAGGAAGAGCCGCAGGGTGAACGGCGGCGGCACGTCGGTCACGTCCTCGACCGCGGTCACCGACTTGGTGCCGCGCCGCTCCATCAGGCCGTCCCGCACCCGCGCGGTGAGGGCCAGGGTGCCCGGCTGGTCCGCGATGAGCAGCAGCTCATCGGGGTGCGACGGGTCGGGGTACTGCGCCACCGCGCCGCCCCCGGCCGCCCACGAGACC
>CAWIYD010000004.1:0-375918 GCA_963840195.1 uncultured Actinomycetes bacterium | reverse complement strand
GATGCCGCCCATCCCGCGCGACCCGGGGCATAACCGGGCGTACCGGGCCTGGCCCGCACCGCCGCGCGACGGCCACGGCGGTGCGGCCGGGCTCAGGCGGTCAGCCGGTGATGTCCAGCGTGATATCCGTGCCGGCCAGGGCCTTGCTGACCGGGCAGGACGCCTTCGCGTCCTGCGCGATCTTGGCGAACGACTCGGCGTCGACGCCGTGCCGCCGAGCCGCCGACCGTGAGGACGATCCCGCTGATCCGGAACCCGCCCGCCGGGTCGGGGCGGAGCGTGACGTCCGCGCGGACATCGAGCGAGATGTCGCTGCCGCCCGCCGCGCCCAGCAGGGCGGAGAACTGCATGGCGAAGCAGGAGGTGTGCGCGGCGGCGATGAGCTCCTCCGGGCTGGTCGTGCCGCCGGCCTTGTCGGCGGCCCGCTTGGGGAAGCTGACCTCGTAACTCCCGACTCCGGAACTGACCAGCGACACCGTGCCGGTACCGTCCTCCAGGCCGCCGGTCCACGTCGTCCGGGCGCTGCGCGTAGGCATAGCTTCTCCTCGCTGCCTCATGACCCGCCGGCTTGGCCCGGCGCGCCGCCCGACTAGCTTGCCACGGCGGCGCCGGGCGCCTCAGGCCGGGCGGACCGCGCGGGTGGCGATATAGCCGGGCAGGTACTCACGGGTCAGGTCGGCATGGTGCGGCGCCTCGGCCAGGTGGGTGAGGACGAAGCCGGCCGCCAGCTGGCCCCCGATCTGACCGGTCAGCGAATGGCTGTACTCGACCGGCCCGTCACCGTAGCCGCGGCGCCGCTCCGCTTCGGGCAGGTCGAGCGTGCTGAACGGCAGCGGCGTGGCGGACCACGAACTCGCCGCGATCCAGCGCCGCGACGTCGAAGATGAAAATGTCGGGGTTCATGAAGCCGGCCAGCAGCAGGCCACCGGGCCGCAGCACCCGGAACGCCTCCCGCCACACCGGGGCGATCTCCGGGCAGAACACGTTGGACACCGGATGGAACACCACGTCGAAGGAGGCGTCGCCGAACGCGCTGAGATCCCGCATGTCACCGAGCACCGTGTGGATGGCCAGCCCCTCCCGGGCGGCCACCTCCCGGTCCCGGCCCAGCTGGCGGGGCGAGTTGTCGAGCACGGTCACCGCCGCCCCGGCCGCGGCCAGCACCGGGCCCTGCTGCCCGCCGCCGGAGGCCAGGCACAGGATCTCGGTGCCCGCCAGCTCGGCCGGGAACCAGTCCCGCGGCACGGGCTGATATCCGATGAGGACCACCGACCAGTCGCCGGCCCGCGCCCGGGCGATCACGTCCGGCTCGACCGGGCGGGTCCACTCGTTGCCGGAATCGACCTCCCGGTCCCAGGCCGCCCGGTTGTAGGCCACGGGATCCAGCGCATCAGTCATGCCAGCACCCTACGGGTCCGGCAGGCCGCGGCCGGGCGCCTGGCAGCACCCCCGGTCAGCGGCCGCGGGGCTGGTTCAGGCGACCCGGCGCCAGCCCTGCTCATCGGCGCGCCACCGCGCCACCGCGGTGTGCTCCTGGACCACCTTGATCTCGCGGAGGTGCAGGCCGGGGTGGCGCATCGCCTGCTTGGCCTTGATCATCCCGTCGCGGGTGCTGGCCTGGGGGATCTCCCGCTTGGCCCCGGACTGCTCGACCAGGATGAGATTGGCCGTGCGGCCCTCCCCGGCCGCAGTACTAATTTCCGTCATGTAAGTGAAGACTTCCCACGGGCCCCGGACTATTCCCCCCGACGGGCGTGTCTTACGGCACAGCTGCCCAGTCAGCCTGAACGGCCCGTCCGGCCCGGTCCCGCCGGATGGTCAGGGGATCGGCAGGTCGCGGTTCTGCTCCGCGATCAGCCGCTCCTCCTCGGTCAGCTCGTCGGGCCGGACCGGAGTGACGAGAGCCAGGTGGTTCCCGACGGGACAGCGCTGCAGCCGGACCCCGCCCAGCCTGATCGCCTTGAACGAGGCCAGCGGAATCCACATCGTGGTGAAGAGATGGCCCTGGTTGCAGCGCACCACCACCATGCCGCCCCCCGGAGAGCCGCGGCGCCGGGACATCACGATGCTGACAACGAGCACCACGACCACGAGGACCAGGGGAGCGAGGGCCGGCGCCGGCATGGCATCAGGTGTACCCGCTCCCGGGGGATGGCGCCAGGGCCGGCCCGCGCAGGCCCGTCACCGGGGGTGGACACGGGCCGGGGCGGGCTGCGAGCGTGGGGAGCGGCCGGCCGGCGCACGCTGGCCGCGATGGACCAGGAGGGCGGCCGTGGACAGCACCGCACTGCGGGCCGTGCAGCAGCCACTGAAGGATGCGTACCGGGACGACCCGCGGCAGGCCGTCATCACCCTGGAGGCCACCGGCGAACTGGGCGAGGAGGGCATCAGCTGCTCGGTCGCCACCGGGGCGGCGCTGACCAAGGCCGGGCTGCACCCGGCGACCGGCGGCGACGGGACACTGGCCTGCTCCGGGGACATGCTGCTGCAGGCGCTGGTGGCGTGCGCGGGCGTGACGCTCCGGGCGGTGGCCACCTCGCTGCAGGTGCCGGTGGCCGGCGGCACCGTGCACGCCGAGGGTGACCTGGACTTCCGCGGCACGCTGGCGGTGGACCGGGACGCGCCGGTCGGGTTCACCGCCATCCGGCTGCGCTTCGACCTGGACACCGGCGCCACCGAGGACCAGCTCGCCACCCTGCTGAAGCTGACCGAGCGGTACTGCGTCGTCTTCCAGACGCTGGCCGGCCCGGTCCGGCTGAGCGCGTCCCTGGCGACCGGCTAACAGTCGGGCTGGGACGGCACGGTGCCGCTACTCGGCTTGAGCCGCTTGGCCTGGCACTGCTCGTGCAGCAGCGCCTCCAGGTGACGCACCGTCGCCCGGATGCCCGGTTGCCGGCTGTGCACCAGGTTGTCCAGCTCGAGCGGATCCCGGGCCAGGTTGTAGGCCTCGGCCTGGTCCGGCACCGGCTCGGTCTTCACCGTGGTGGTGGCGCGCTTCGGGCCGCCCCGGTTCACGTTCCCGTGCACCAGGGTGACGACGTCGCGCTGCGCGCCCAGGTCCACCTCGGGCGGCGGCTGATGCGAGTCGGTCAGCGACAGGCCCTGCGGATCGCTCCAGAACTGCGGGTTGTCGGAGTAGCGGGAGTACTTCCACTTCTCGCGGGCGCCGCGCCGGCCGGTGGGCAGGTAGGCGACGACGGTCTCCACGTGGTTGGGCTGCTGCACTGACCGGTACATGTCCCCGGTGGTGGTGACCTGGTCGTAACCCCGGCTCACCTCGTCGTCGGTCATGAAGTACACCGGGCCGCTCACCTGGCCCGGCGGCTCCTCGCCGAGGATCACCCCGGACAGGTCCCGGCCGACCAGCGGGTGCACCTCGGTATGGCTGGCGGACAGCTCCCGCTGCAGCGCGGCCGGGTCCAGCCCGGCCAGCCCGAGCAGCGTGGGCAGCAGGTCGGCATGGCTGGTCAGCGCGTCCAGCTGCTGCCGCCCGGAGAACAGCACCGGGTTGTGCACGATGAACGGGACGTGCGAGGACTCCTCGTACGCCTGGTGCCACTTCTGGAACATCCCGCCGTGCGCGCCGAGCATGTCGCCATGGTCGGAGGTGAAGATGACGATCGTGTTCGCGGCCATCGCCGGATGGGCCCGCAGCGCATCCAGGACCCGCTGGATCTGCTGGTTCACGTTCTGCTGCAGCTGGTAGTAGAACCGGCGGTAGTCCAGCGTGTTGAAGGTCGGCTGGAGCATCTGCGGGTACGTCTCGATGTAGCTGGGCTGGCAGCGTGGCTTGCCGGACAGGTCCTCGTGGCTGGTGGCCGCGTACCGGGCCGGGTCGAACAGCCGGTCCGGCACGGCGCTGCCCTCGAGCTGCCCGCGCAGGTTCCAGTTCGGCGACTGCAGGGTGAGCGCGCCCCACGTCGTGATGTCGTGCGGGTTGACGTAGGAGTTGACCATCAGCCACGGCCGGCCGCCCCGGCCCCGCGCGGCCAGCTCATCCAGCAGGTCCACCGCCTGGGTGGCGAATTTCTCGTCCCGGCCGATGGCGCCCGCTGCCGACGATCCTGAGTTCAGCGGGTTGCTGCCGTGCGGCTCCGGGCCGACCCAGCCGTGGAAGCCGAAATCGGCCAGCCGGTCGGATGCCAGGTACACAGCCTCCGCCTCCGGGTCCGGCAGCCCTTTGTCGTCGAAGGTCAGCAACGCGTTGTGGGTGCCCGGGATCGGGATATCCGCTTCCGAGACGTGCCATTTCCCCTTGTAATAGGTGTCGTATCCGCCGGCCTCGAAATAGTCGCCCATGGTCGGCACCGTGTCCGGGTCGAGCCAGTACATATCCATCTCGAATGAGCTTTTCGCCGCCCCGGTCGTCTGGCTTACGCCGTGCAGCGACGGGTACTGGCCGGTGAAGATGGACGACCGGCTGGGGACACAAGCCGCGGACATGACGTAATGGTTGGCGAACTCCAGCCCGTCCTCACGCAGCGACTCCTCCGCGGTGAGGTACCTGGCCCGGAAATCCCGCAGCTCGGCTGATTCATAGGCCACCGGGAACCGGTACTCGTCGGCCAGGATGAGCAGGATGTTGGGGCGCTGGCGGAGCGGGCCGCGCGGCTCGAACGGCGGCCCGGCCGGGGCTTCCCGGCCGCCCTGCGCGGCCTGCGCGGCCGCGGCCGGGCCCAGGCCGGTCACGCCGGCCGCGGCGGCGGCCACCCCGGCCCGCTGGATGAATCCCCGGCGCGACACATCATTGCCCTGCTCTGTCATTCTTCCCCCTAAAAAGGCACACGACGCCCGGCTGCACTCCCCCGCGCATTAACCGGCCCGCTCCCCCGGTGCACTCCCGCCGCACTCTACGGCACGGAAGCCTTCAGCCGGCCGGAAGACAATGCCGGGTCCCGCGGGATTTACCGATAACATTCGCAGCGCAGCCGCGCAGGCATCCCGTTTGGCGGAGGGAGCCGGTCATGAGTGGAATAAGCCGTTCCGGTGAAATGGTGTGGGTGCCGGGCGGCACTTTCCGCATGGGCGGCGACGATTTCTACCCGGAAGAGGGCCCGGCCCATGCGGTGGGCGTGCCCGGTTTCTGGATGGACGCCGGGCCGGTCACGGTGGCGCAGTACGGCCGCTTCGTCCAGGCGACCGGCTACCGGACCGTAGCCGAGCACGCCCCGGACCCGGCCGACTACCCGGGCGCCCCGCCCGAGGTGCTGGTCCCCGGGGCACTCGTCTTCAGGCCCCCGGGCCACCCGGTCGACCTGCGGGACCCCCGGAACTGGTGGTCCTGGGTACCCGGCGCCCAGTGGCGCCACCCGGAAGGGCCGGGCAGCACCACGGCCGGCCGGGAGCGGCACCCGGTCACCCAGGTGGCCTGGGCCGACGCCGCCGCCTACGCCAGCTGGGCCGGGAAGGACCTGCCGACCGAGGCGGAATGGGAGCGGGCCGCCCGGGGCGGCCTGGACGGCGCCACCTTCAGCTGGGGGAACGAGGCGCGCCCGGGCGGCCGCGTGATGGCCAACACGTGGCACGGCCGCTTCCCGTGGGAGAACCTCAAGGCCCCCGGTGACCGCGGGACCACGGCGGTGGGCCAGTTCCCGCCCAACGGGTTCGGCCTGTCCGACATGACCGGCAACGTATGGGAATGGACGGCTGACTTCTACGCCCCGCGGCACGCCGCGGGCGCACCGGCGTGCTGCGTGCCCCGGGACCCGCGCGTGGACCACCCGGGGCCGGGCTTCAGCCCGGCCCGGCCGGACGCGCACATCCCGCGCCGGGTGGTCAAGGGCGGCTCCCACCTGTGCGCCCCGAACTACTGCCTGCGCTACCGGCCTGCCGCCCGGCAGGGCCAGGCCGTCGAGACGGCCACGTCCCACCTCGGCTTCCGCTGCGTGCTCCGGGCGGCCGGCCCGGCCTGACGGACGGTGGGCCTGGCCTGACCGTCGGCCCACTGGCAGCGGTCCAGCGGCGGGCCGCCGGTGGCAGTCCAGCGGCGGGCCGCCGGTGGCCACAGTTCTTACGGCCGGCCGGAGCGGCTGACGGGCCGCGGGCCGCTTCGTAGACTGTGGCCGCCGTGAAATCTCCTCGCCTGGCGGCCGTCGTGGCCGGCCTCGCACTGTGCGGCACGCTGGCCGCCTGTAGCTCCGGCGCGGGCCAGCGGCCAGCCGCTGGCCTGCCCGCCCGCGCGCTGCCCGCGCACTGGGACCGCTTCCGGCATGTCCCCGGGGTCGTTGATCTGGCCGGTCCGCACGGCGACGGCTCGTTCACCGTGGCCGCGGCCGGCCGCCTCCTGGTGCTGAACCGGTCCGGCACGCTGGCGCCGTTCGCCCGGGGCCCCGGTGGCTACGCCACGGCCATCGGCCCCGAGCCGTACCTGGCCACCACGACGGCCGTGCCGGTGGCCGGGACGCACTGCTCGTTCGGCGCCGGCACCGTGTTCGCGCTGCAGCCCGGCGCCCCGCCCGGCATCATCCGCATCGGCACCAGCGGCCAGGCGCAGCGGTTTGCCGGGCTGGCCGGGGCAGGCACGCCGGACGGCATCGCCTTCGACACGACCGGGAGCTTCGGCCACCGACTGCTGGTCACCGCGCGTGGCCCGGGGCACACCACCGTGCTGGCCATCGACTGCGCGGGCGGCCTGCGCATCATCACCCGCAGCGCCCCGAGCATGGAGGGCGGCATGTCGGTGGCCCCCGCCTCGTTCGGCCGGTACGGCGGGGACCTGATCGCCCCGAACGAAGGCACCGGCCGGGTCTACGCCGTCGCGCCGGACGGCCGGGTGTTCACGCTGGTGGAGTCCGGGCTGCCGCACGGCGGGGACATCGGCGTGGAGAGCACCGGCTTCGTGCCGCCCGGGTTCACCTCCGGTGACGCCGCCTACCTGGCCGACCGCTACTCCCGCGGCAACCGGCACCCGGGGACGAACAGCATCCTGCGCCTCCCGGGCACCGGACTGGCCCAGGCCGGGGTCCGCCCGGGTGACCTGCTGGTCGCGACCGAGGGCAGCGCCCTGACCATCGCCGTCCGCTGCGCCGCCCGCTGCACGGTGCGGGAGATCGCGGCCGGGCCCGCCATCAGCCACGCCGAGGGGCACATCGTGTTCACCGGCCCGGTGGGCTAGCGCGGCCACTGCCGTTTGCGCCCCCCGGCCACGGGTAGCCCGGGAAGCTGCGGGTAGCCCCGGGAACTCCAGCCACTGACCAGGCCAGCCGGCTATCCGACGGGGCAGCGCGGAGACGGACGAGGGAGAAGCGCGTGCAGATCGGCTACAAGCTGGCCACCGAGGCGTTCGGCCCGGAGGAGATCATCCGCCAGGCGGTGCAGGCCGAGCAGGCCGGATTCGACTTCGTGGAGATCAGCGACCACTACCACCCCTGGGTCGAGGCCCAGGGGCACAGCGGGTTCACCTGGAGCATCCTGGCCGTCATCGCGGCCAAGACCGAGCGGATCGGCCTGGCCACCGGCGTGACCTGCCCCTCCGTGCGCTACCACCCGGCCATCATCGCCCAGGCGGCCGCGACGATGGCGATCGTCTCCGGCGGGCGGTTCACCTTGGGCGCGGGAGCGGGTGAGCGGCTCAACGAGCACGTGACCGGGACCGGCTTCCCGGGAGCGGAGATCCGGCACGAGCGGTTCCGCGAGGCGCTGGAGATCATCCGTCTGCTGTGGCAGGGCGGGTACCACTCCTATCAGGGCAAGCACCTCCAGCTTGAGGACGCCCGCGTGTTCGACCTCCCCGGCGAGCCGCCGGTCATCGCGGTGGCCGGGAGCGGGCCGGAGTCGGCCCGGATCGCCGCCGACCTGGGGGACGGCCTGTTCGCCACCGAGCCCGATGGGGATCTCGTCCGCACCTGGCACGAGCTGGGCGGCAGCGGCCCGGCCTACGCCGAGATGCCGGTGGCCTGGGCGCCTGACGAGGAATCGGCCGTGCAGGCGGTCATGCAGAAGAGCACGTTCGCGCTGACCGGCTGGAAGGTGATGGCCGAGCTGCCGAACCCGGTCAACTTCGAGGCGGCCGTGGCCAGCATTACCCCGGACCAGGTCCGCGAGCGGTTCGGCTGCGGCCCCGACGTCCGGCGGCATCTGGACATCGCCCAGCCGTACGTGGACGCGGGCTTCGATCACCTGGTCACCATGAACGCCGGTCCCGACCCGGACGGGTTCATGGACTTTTTCGCCCGGGAACTCGCCGCCCCGCTGCGAGCCCTTACCCCGTCCGGCCCGGCCGGGGCGGCCGGCCACCTGCCGCTCGCCGAGGCCGCCGGGCGGCGCTGAACGCCGGCGCTCCTGAAGCGCCGGCCGCCGCAGATCCTGGTTCCCGGCGCGGGGCCCAGCGCCGGGAACCAGGATCCCGGTAGCGTCCCGGTTATGACCACGCCGGGATGGGATGACGTGTACCTGGCCAGCACGCCGCCGCCGTGGGACATTGGCCGGCCGCAGCCCGCCTTTGCCCGGCTGGCCGACCGCGGCCTGTTCACTGGGCAGGTGCTCGACGCTGGCTGCGGCACCGGTGAGCAGGTGCTGCTGGCCGCGGCTCATGGTGCCGAGGCCACCGGGGTGGACATCTCCCCGCGGGCCATCGAGCAGGCCCGCCGCAAAGCGGGCGAGCGCGGCCTCACGGCCCGCTTCGAGGTCGGCGACGCGACCGACCTCGGCGGCCTCGGGCTGGCCGCCGGCACCGTCCTCGATTGCGGCCTGTTCCACGTGTTCGACGACGAGCACCGCGCGCGGTATGTGCGTAGCCTGGCGGCGGCGTTGCCGCCCGGTGGCACCTGCTACCTGATGTGCTTCAGCGACCGGGTGCCCGGCACTTTCGGCCCCCGCCGGGTCAGCCAGGACGAGCTGCGGGCCGCGTTCGCCGACGGCTGGGAGGTGACCGGCATCGCCGCGGAGACATTCGAGCTGAACCCGGGCATGCCCGCCCGGACGGCCCAGTCCTGGCTCGCCACCATCACCCGCCGCTGACCCCCCGACCACCTGCCGCTGACCCGCCGTGGCGGCCTGCCCGCACTGGGCGCCACGACCCGCCGTTCACCACGTCTTGTTAGGTTGGCGCCGTGAAGGTACTGGTGATCTGCACGCCGCGCCCGGGCGTCCAGCCGGGCGACATTGGCGCACACGCGGCGGCCGAGATGGCGGCACTTAAGCAACTGCAGGCGGATGGCACCCTGGCCGGGGCCTACTCCCCCGGCGGCCCCGGAGCGGTGCTCATCTTCGAGGCCGGCCGCCCCGCCGTGGACGCGGCCCTGGCCGGCCTGCCCATGGTCCGGGAAGGGCTGATCGACACGGAGATCATCGAGCTGCACCCGTTCCCGGGCCTGGCCGGCTGACCCGCAGCCAGCTACTAGCCTGGGCACGGATCTCAGGAGGAGAGGGTCAGGTGCCCAAGGCAGCCGGGAACACGCCAGCAGGGAAAAACCCGGCCGGCAACGGGCCGGCCGGGAGCAAGCCCGGGGCGAGCCAGCCCGGTGACAAGGCGGCCGCCCGGGCGAAAGTCGCCCAGATGCGGGCCGAGGAAGCTCAGCGCCGGCGGCGTCAGCTCATGGTGCGCTGGATCGGCGCGGCGGTCATCGCGGTCATCGCCATCGTGGGCATCACGCTGGCGGTCACCTCCGGCGGCGGCAGCACTCCCCCTACCAGCACGGCCGGCGGCCAGCCATCCCTCAAGCTGGCCCCGCTGAGCGCGCTGGGCACGCTCGAAGGCGGCACCCGCCCCCGGCCCGGCCGGTCCGGAGGGCGTGCCGATCCCGGCCGCGCCCCCGCTGGCCGGCCTGTCTGCCGCGGTCAGCGGGAAGCCGGTGGACGGGATCGGCTGCCAGACCTCAGAGCAGACCCTGTTCCACATCCACGCGCACCTGACCATCTTCGTGAACGGCGCTCCCCGGCAGGTGCCCGCCGCCATCGGCATCCCCGGCGCCCAGGGCCAGAACACCCCGCAGGGCACGTTCATCGGCTCCGGCAGCTGCTTTTACTGGCTGCACACCCATGCCGCGGACGGCATCATCCACATCGAGTCGCCGGTCCAGCGCACCTACACGCTGGGCGAGTTCTTCAACGAGTGGGGCCAGCCGCTCAGCACGCACCAGGTCGGGCCCGTCACCGGGACCGTGACCGCCCTCTACAACGGCCAGGTGTACCGGGGCAACCCGCAGGACATCCCGCTGAACGCGCACGCGCAGATCCAGCTGGACGTCGGCAAGCCGCTCGTCACGCCCGAGCACATCACGTTCCCGAACGGCCTGTAGCCCGCGCCCACCCCGCCCCGGTCCCGCGCCGCGCGGAACCGGGGACAGGCAGCGGCGCGGCACGGCGCTAGTCCTGGACGCTGCGGCGCAGGCGGTAGCAGGTCCAGAAGATCAGCGCCGCCCCCGCGAGCGGTATCGCCCCCAGCCAGGCGAACCACCCCAGCACCGGGGCGGACGCGAGCAGCAGGACGCCCAGGCCGAGATTGAAGAGGCCACAGGCCAAGCGGACCCGCACCCAGGCCCGGGGGTGGCGGTATTCCCAGGACCTGACCAGGAACCTCATGACGAGGGGCTGCGAGTCATAGACGTCGTTAGTGGTTGCATGCATGAGAATGCCTCCTGTGACCTGCGGTGCCGGCCGCTCCGGTCAGCTACATCTCGATGCTCCGCCCGCCCGGGCGGGAGATCCACCGTGCCGCCACCCGAGCCTGAGGTACGGCTGGCACGGTCCGGATCCCGGGTGCCTGCCCCATCGATCCCGGGCCGGCCTGCCGTCAGCATCGAGATATGACCGCTCGCGGTGCGGGCGGTGGGCGCGGATACTGGAGAGCAGAAGCGGGAGCCCCATCATGGACAGCGCCAACCCGGTGGCCGGCCAGCAGGCCCACGCAACAACGCCGGCTGCGCCCGGCCATGCGTGGCGTGGCACCTCGGCGCCGCCCGCCGCACCATCCGTGCGGCCGTCCCGGCCCCCCCGCGACCGGATCTGGTTCCGGCGGACCGTGCTGGGGCTGCTGCGGGAGCCGCTCACCCGGAATGGCCGGCGGCAACTCGAGTACGCGGCGCTCGGGCTCCTGCTCGCGATTCCCGGCTTTGCGTTCATCGTGGTGGCCGTCACCGTCGGATTCGGGATGTCGCTCAGTTTCGCCGGCATGCTGGTCGGGCTGCCGCTGCTGATGGTGACCCTGCTGGCCGCCCGGCGGCTCGGCGCGGTCCACCGCCACCTGGCCAACCGGCTGCTGGGACTGCGGGTCGCACCGCCGCCTCCGCTGCGCCCGCGGCCTGGCGTCCTGGGCCGGGCCCGGGCGGTCCTGACCGATCCGGCCGGCTGGCGGGCCTGTGCCTACCTGCTGCTCAAGCTGCCGCTCGCGGCCCTAGCCATGATCATCGCGGTCTACCTGCTGCTGTGGGGCCTCCCCTACCTGACCTTCCCGATCTGGTGGGAGATCCTGCACGTCAACGGCGTGATGATCCACCTGCCTGGGTGGCTGATGTGGTGGAAACCAGACCCCCTGCTGGTGGCCAATTCGGTGCATTCCCTGGCTGTCTCCTTCGCCCTGGTTCCGGCGGGCCTGGCCGTGCTGCTTTATTGCCCGTGGTGGCTGAGGCAGTGCAACGCCGTCGACGGGAGGCTGGTCGCCAGGCTGCTCGGGCCACCGCCGGGAAACCGGGTGCGTGAACTGGAGCAGACCCGGGCCCACGCGGTGGACGACTCGGCCGCAAGGCTGCGCCGGATCGAGCGGGACCTGCACGACGGGGCGCAGGCCCAGATGGTCGCCGTCGCCATGAAGCTGGGCCTGGCCCGGGAGAAGCTCGGCGGCACGGTCACCGGAACCGCAGTCGCCGCCACCACGGGGGCCGACATCGAGCGGGCCCTGGAACTGGTCGACGCCGCCCACCGCGGCGCCAAGGAGGCCATCACCGAGCTGCGTGACCTGGCCCGCGGCATCCACCCCCCGGTCCTGGACCACGGCCTGGGCACTGCGCTCACTACCCTGGCCGCGCGCAGCGACGTGCCTGTCGAGCTGGTCATCGACCTGCCCGAGCGCCCGTCGGCCGCGATCGAGACCATCGCCTACTTCTGCGCCGCCGAGCTGCTCACCAACGTGGCCAAGCACAGCGGCGCCCGGCATGCCACGCTGGAGGCAGCCCACGTGCCCGGGCTGCTGCGGATGCGGGTCAGCGACGACGGCTGCGGCGGCGCCCGCATCGAGGCCCGCGGCGGCCTGGCCGGGCTCGCCGACCGGGTCGGGACCGTGGACGGCCGGCTGCAGGTCGCCAGCCCGCCCGGGGGCCCCACCGTGGTCACCGTTGAGCTGCCGTCGCACGCCTGACCGGACCGGAGCCCCCGATGCGGATTGTGATCGCCGAAGACTCAGCCGTAGTCCGGGCGGGCCTGGCCGAGATCCTGGCCGACCGCGGCCACGAGGTGGTCGCCGCCGTCGGCAACGCCGCCGACCTGCTCGCCGCGGTGGACGAGCACCGCCCAGACGCCGCCGTGGTGGACGTGCGGATGCCGCCCGGCTACACCGACGAGGGCCTGCGGGCCGCGATCGCCATCCGCCGCGACCACCCCACGACCGGCGTGCTGGTGTTCTCCCAGTACATCGAGACCCGGTACGCGGCTGACCTGCTCGGCGCGGCGTCCGGCGGCGGTGCCGCAGGCGTCGGCTACCTGCTCAAGGACCGGGTCGCCGACGTCGGGGAGTTCGTCGAAGCGCTGAGCCGGGTGGCGGCCGGCGGCACCGCCCTCGACCCGGAGGTGGTGACGCAACTGCTCGGCGCCAGCCGCCGCACCGACGGGCTCGGCTCCCTCACCGCCCGGGAGCGTGACGTGCTGGCCCTGATGGCCGAGGGCCGGTCCAACGGCGCGATCGCCGGGATCCTGGTGATCTCGGAGCGGGCCGTGGAAAAACACGTCGGCAACATCTTCAGCAAGCTCGGCCTGGCGCCGTCGGACGCCGACCACCGCCGGGTGCTGGCCGTGCTGCGCTACCTGGAGTCCTGACCAGCTCTGGTTGGGTCAGCCAGCGCCGCCGGGCGCGTCCGGGCCGGCGCCGCCCTTCCACTGCGCGGAGCCCGCGTCCCACGTCGTGTAGGTGTAGGGGTTGTCGAGCACCTTGGTCTCGGGGATCTCCGGGTGCATGCCCTCGGCCCACGCCTCCGTCCCCAGCTGGCCCTGCAGGTACTCGACCGTCTGACCGGTCACCTCGCGCGCCCGGGCCAGCCCGGTCCCGGTGAGCTGGTGGCCGTGCTTGACCACCTGGCCGTTCACCACGACCGTGTGCACGTCGCCGCGCTGGGCCTGGAAGGCGACGTGCCCGTACGGGTTGAGCAGCGGGAACATGACCGGTGAGGCGTCGTTCTTGATCAGCACGATGTCGGCCTTCTTGCCCGGCTCCAGGCTGCCGGTGACCGAATCCAGGCCGAGGGCCTTGGCCCCGCCGCGGGTGGCCCAATCGACCACGTCCTCGGCGCGCAGGTGGCAGTGGGTGACGGTCTCCTGGCGGCCATGCGCCTCCAGGTGCTCCCGGGACCGGTCCGCGCCCAGCGTGGTGCGCATGGCCGAGAACAGGTCGCCGCTCCACCACACGCTGGTGTCCATGGACAGCGACACCGGGATGCCGTGCTCACGCAGCTGCCAGGTGGGCGGGTACCCCTGCCCGGCGCTCTGCTCGCTCTCGGTGGACACCGACGCGGTCCCCCCGGTGGCCGCGATCCGGTGATAGGAGTCCCGGTTCAGCGTGGCCGCGTGCACGTAGATGGTCTGCGGGGTCATGAACCCGTGCTCGTGCATCAGCCGGATGCCGTCGTCGTTGGTGGCGCCCCACACCCCCGCATGCGTGGTCACCGGCACCCCGAGTTCCCGGGCCACCTCGAACGCCGCCTGCTCCGGGAACGCCGGGTCCCCGGTCACGTCGAACGCCATCTGGAAGCCGAGCATGTCGTTCGCGGTGCCGAAGCGCCGCTGGACGAAGTCCCGGAATTCCGGGGCCGCCGACCATTCCCACGGGCCCTGCTGGATGTTGCCGTAGGCCAGCACGAACCGGCCGGGCACCTCCTGCAGCGCGTCCACCGCCGCCTCGGCGTGGTCGACCGTCTGCAGGCCGTGCGACCAGTCCACCGTGGTGGTCACCCCGGCGTCGACCGCCTCCAGCGCGGCCAGCAGGTTGCCCGCGTAGATGTCCTGCGGCCGGAACGCCTTGCCCCACTGCAGGTAGTACCAGACGAAGTACTGGGTCAGCGTCCAGTCCGCGCCGTAGCCGCGCATTGCGGTCTGCCACATGTGCCGGTGCGTGTCGATCATTCCCGGCATGACGATGCCGGCGCTCGCGTCGATCTCGGCCGTGCCCTCCGGCACCTCCAGATGAGGGCCGACCGCCTCGATCCGCTCCCCGCTGACCAGGACGTCGGCGCCATGATGGACGGTGTGCGCGTTATCCATGGTGAGCACGGTGGCGTTACGGAACACCAGGGGCTGGCCGGGCACCGGGCCGGGCGAGGCTGTCATGGCTGACCTCCGCTGTGAGGTGGTACTGAGAACCTGGACGTAGCCGCGGACAGATGTCCGAAAAGCGGCCTGCTGGCGCTAGCTCGGAAGCGTTGCCGGTTCAGTGGGCACTGTCAAGGGGTACCTGCCCGATCCCGGGGCGACAGCACCCAGGGTCGGGCAGGAGCTGTCCGGCATGCGGACAACCGCCGCACCGCGCGCTACAGTCGTTCCCGACACCCGCACAGGAGAAGAGATGCGATGGCCCGCCGCGACCCGAGCCCCGATTTCATCGAGGCGCTGGCCCGCGGGCTCGACGTGATCCGGGTGTTCCAGCCGCACCAGCCGGCCATGTCGCTGGCCGCGGTGGCCGGCGCGGCCGGGCTGGCCCGGCCCACCGCCCGGCGCATCCTGCTCACCCTGGAGCAGCTGGGATACGTGCGGTCCTCGGGCGGCGGCTTCGAGCTCACCCCTCGGGTGCTGGACCTGGGCATGACCTACGTGCTGTCCCGCAACCTGTGGGAGGTGGCCCGGCCGCACATGGAACGCCTGGTCGCCCGCACGCACGAGTCCTCGTCCATCGCCCAGCTGGACGGTTCGGACATCGTCTACGTGGCCCGGGTCGCCGTGCCGAAGATCATCGCGCTGGCGGTCACGATCGGCACCCGGTTCCCGGCCATGCCGACCTCGCTGGGCAAGGTACTGCTGGCCGCGCTGCCGCCGGAGGCGGCCGAGCGGGTGGTCGCCGAGCCCAGCCGGGCCGGGATCGCCCCGCGCTGGCAGCCCGGCCCCGCGGAGCGGGGCGCCGAGCTGCGCCAGGTCCGGGCGCGCGGCTGGGCGCTCACCGACGAGCAGCTTGCCGCCGGGATCCGCTCGGTGGCCGCCCCGCTGCGTGACGGGGACGGCCAGGTGATCGCCGCGCTCAACGTCACCGTGCACGCGGCCGAGACGCCGGTCGAGGTGCTGACCGGCGACTACCTGCCACTGCTGCTGCAGGCGGCCGGCGCGATCAGCGCGGACTGGGCCAGTTACCAGGCGGCGCCGCAGCGCACCATCCCGCAGCCGGCGGTGGCTCCTTGACAGGCGGCGCGGTGTCCCAGCAGACTCCACAAGCAGCAGAACGGACAGATGTCCGGCATACGGACACTGGGACGGAAAGGGGCCCGCAGTCATGAGTGACCTGGTCCCGGAGCAATCCCCCGCGGCACCGGGTGACCGGCCTGCCGGGCCGCTCTCCGGCCTGCTGGTCGCGGACTTCTCCCGGGTGCTGGCCGGCCCGTACTGCACCATGCTGCTGGCCGACCTGGGCGCGGACGTGATCAAGGTGGAGAGCCCGGGCGGGGACGACACCCGCCAGTGGGTCCCGCCGGTCAGCGCGGACGGGCGGTCCACCTACTTCCTGGCCATCAACCGCAACAAGCGGTCCGTCGCGCTCGACCTCAAGGATGAGCGCGACCTCGGCCTGGCCCGGGAGCTGGCCCGCCGCGCCGACATCTTCGTGCAGAACTTCAAGCCGGGCGGGCTGGCCCGGTACGGCCTGGACTACGAGTCGGTGCGGGCCGCCAACCCGGCCATCATCTACGGCTCGATCAGCGGGTTCGGCTCCGGCGGCGGCAAGGACCTGCCCGGGTACGACCTCATGGTCCAGGCCATGTCCGGGCTCATGAGCTTGACGGGGGATCCGTCCGGCCCGCCGTTCAGAGCGGGAATTTCGGTTTTCGACGTGATCGCGGGCCTGCACACCGCGATCGGCATCCTGGCCGCGCTGGCGCACCGGAACTCGACCGGGGAGGGCCAGCATGTCGAGGCGAGCCTGCTGGCCTCGGCCCTGTCCGGCATGGTCAACCAGACCAGCGCGTGGGTGGCGGGTGGCGTGGTGCCGTTCCGGATGGGCAACGCGCACCCCAGCCTGTTCCCCTACGAGCCGCTGCCCACCGGCGACGGCGAGCTGATCGTGACGGCCGGAAACGACGCGCAGTTCGCCCGGCTCTGCGAGGTGATCGGCGCGCCGGGCCTGGCCACCGACCCGCGGTTCGCCCGCAACGAGGGCCGCACCGCCCACCGGGATGAGCTCAAGCCGCTGCTGGCCGGGCGGCTGAAGGCCCGCACCGCCGCCGAGTGGTTCCGCGACCTGATCGCGGCGGGCGTGCCCTGCGGGCCGATCAACACGGTGGACGGCGGGGTCGCGTTCGCCGCCGAGGTCGGCCTGGAGCCGGTGGTGGCGGCCGGGCCGGGCGACGCGGCCGTGCCCTCGGTCCGGCATCCGCTGACGTTCTCCCGCACTCCCCCGCGCTACGACCTGCCGCCGCCCCAGCTTGACGAGCACGGCGAGCAGGTCCGCGCCTGGCTGGCCAGCCCCCCACCCGAATCTGCGTAAGGAAGCGCCATGGCCACTGTCGCCGCGGTCATCGCATCGACCCACCACCCGTTCTACTACCGGGCTGCCACCTCGACCGGGGCCGACCGGCCGCCGTTCGCCGACGAATGGGTGGCCAAGATCGAGGCGTTCCGCGAAACGCTGACCCGCGCCCGGCCCGACGTGCTGGTCATGGTCGGGTCGGACCACTTCCACCAGCTATGGCTGGACAACATGCCGCAGTTCCTCATCGGCAAGGCGCCCTGCTACGACGCGAACTGGTACAACGAGGAACGCGAGTTCGGGCTGCCCCGGATGTTCCTGCCCGGGCACGAGGAGCTGTCCGGGTACCTGCTGCGGGAGGGCATGGACGCCGGCTTCGACCTGGCGTTCAGCAACGAGCTGCGGATCGACCACAGCATCACCTGCCCGCTGATCACCCTGCGGCCAGCGGCGGACCTGCCGATCGTGCCGGTCTACACCAACATCTTCGCGCCGCCGATGCCGCAGCCGAAGCGGTTCGTGGAGCTGGGTGCCGCCATCCGGCGGATGGTCGAGGCGTGGCCGTCGGACCAGCGGGTGGCGATCATCGGCACCGGGCACCTGTCGCTGGAACTGGGCGGGCCGCGCCAGTTCGGGCCGCACGGCCCCGACCCGGAGTTCGACCGCCAGGCCGTCGAGTGGATCGCCTCCGGCGACCTGGACTCGGCGCTGGCGCAGGTCAGCCTGGACAGCCTGTGGGAACCCGGCAACGCCACCCACGGCTTCATGGACTTCATGCTGATGATGGGGGCGGCCGGGGCGAACGTGAAGGCCGACTACACCGACTCGCTCGACCTGTTCCACACCATGGAGGCCTACTTCACCTGGTACCCGGAGGGGGCGCCGACGGCATGAGCAAGTACCTGCTGAACAAGTTCCTCTTCACCATCGACCGCGACCCGGAGCTGGTGGAGCGGTACCGCACCGATCCCCGGGGGACGGTCGAGTGGTGGGAGGCCGAGCAGGCTAACGTGATCCTGAACTGCCCCGGCGGGGAGCGGAGCACCTGGCTGAGGTTCACCGACGCCGAGCGCGAGGCCCTCGCCACGCATGACTACGTGACGCTGTTCGAGCTGGGGGCGCACAACTTCCTGACCCTCACCCTGTTCATCGCGATGTTCGAGCGGGACTACGCCGAGCCGCTGGCGTTCCAGCGCGAATACGCGGCGCGGCTGAGCCACTGGAGCCTGCCCTACCCGGACATCGCCACCTGACCCGTGACCGCCCGTCCCGCCCGAGGATGTTGCCGATGACCGAGATCCCGCAGTCCCACCGCGACCTGCTGTCCGCCCAGGTAGCCACGCTGGCCACCATCGGGCCCGACGGGCGCCCGCAGCTGTCCGAAGTGTGGTTCCTGGCTGACGGCGATTCGGTGGCGATCTCACTGAACACCAGCCGCCAGAAGACCAAGAACCTGACCCGCAACCCGGCCGTCAACCTGTTCATCCTGGACCTGGCCAACCCGTACCGGTACCTGGAGATCCGCGGCGACGCCGAGATCATCCCGGACGACGACTACTCCTTCGCCAAGCGGGTCGGTGCCAAGTACGGCGGCGCTGACCTCAGCGAGCACGACGGGCCCGGGGCGTCCCGGGTCGTGGTGCGGATCCGGCCGGCCCGGGTCAACGCCGTCAACATGGGCGGTTAGCCGGCCCGGAGCTGGGTGACCGTCTTCTCAATGCGCCGCTGCCGGGTCGGTGCCGTCTTGGCGTCCTCGACCGACATGACGTACCGCTGCTGGTGGCTGTAGGACATGGCATCGAAGGCCCGCCGCGCCGCGGGGTCGGCGTCCAGGGCCGCGGCCAGGTCGGGCGGCACGGTGACGGTGCGCGGCGCGGTGTCGGGCTGGAGTTCCACGTCCACCTCGTCCCCGGCGGATACCCCAGCGGCCGCCCGGACCTGGGCACTCACCGGGAGCAGGAACCGCCCGCCCATGGAGCCCACGCTGCTGCGGTAGGTGTGGCCGTTGATGGTGGCCAGGACCCGGGGCCGCTTCCCCGAGCCGAGGCCGTCCACGACCTCCGGCGGGACCTCGATGCCGGTGGCGGTCGTCCCGTCCAGCCGGACCACCCCGTGGAACTTCATCGCATGCCCCTTCCCGCTGGTCCTTGTCCGAGTACTAGACCGTACAGTACTGTCAGAAGAACTAGACTGTCCAGTACCTGGACGTGCGGAGCGGGAGGCGGCATGGCGGAGGCCCGGGAGGACACCCGGTCGGCCCGCAAGCGGCGCGCGATCGTGACCGCGGCCACGGCCCTGTTCCTGGAGCACGGCTACCAGGGCACCAGCATGGACGACATCGCGGCCCGGGCCGCCGTCTCCAAGCAGACCGTGTACAAGCACTTCGCTGACAAGGAACGGCTGTTCACCGAGATCGTGCTGGGCACGCTGGACCGGGCCGGCGACCCGTTCCGGACCCGGATCGAGAAGCTGGCTGACACCGCCGACCTCGCGGGCGACCTGCGTGACCTGGCCCGGGAATACCTGGCCACCGTGATGCAGCCACCGGTCCTGCAACTGCGCCGGCTGGTCATCAGCGAGGCTGCCCGGCTGCCCGGGCTGGCTCGCGCCTACTACGACCGGGCGCCGGAGCGGACCATCGAGGCGCTCGCCGCCTGCTTCGGGCGGCTGGCCGGGCGCGGGCTGCTGCGCCCGGCCGACCCGGCGCTGACCGCGAGCCACTTCGCCTTCCTGGTCCTCGGCCGGGCGCTGGACAAGAGCCTGTTCCACGGCGGCGCGGGCACTTTCACCGCCGCGGAACTGGCCGGGATGGCCGACGCCGGGGCCGGCGCCTTCCTGCGTGCTTACCAGGCAGATTCCTGATTCCTGGCCTGCCGGGTCAGCCGTAGCTCACCGAGTAGCTGTTCACCTGGAAGTTCTCGGTCGCGTTGTTGGTCGAGCTGATCTCCCAGCCGAACTGGACCGTGCTCAGCGTGGCGTTGGTCAGCCAGCCTGCGCTGGACAGCCAGTTGAACGTGGCCTTGATGTTGACGCTGCCGGAGGTCTCGTTGCTGGTCCGGACGAAGGAGAAGACCGCGTTGGAGCCGTTGCTGCCGCGGTAGACCTTCCAGCTGCTGCCGCCGATGGAGACGGTGGTCTGGTAGGTGCCCAGCGGCCCCACGTTCCGCGTGTAGGTCCACAGCATGATCTCGTCGGCCGAGCCGTTGGCCCAGATGTCGTAGGCCGACTCGAAGTTCCCCGCCCCCGGCATGCTGTCACTGAAGCTGCTGGTGACGTGGCTGAGGGAGCTGAGCGCCACCCCGATGCTCCTGCTGACGTTGGGGAAGGACTTGACCCCGCCGGTGTTGGGCTGGTCCGAGGAGACGCCCCAGTTGCTGGCGGAGTTGGCCCAGATGGTCTGCGGGCCGGCGCCGCTCCCCCAGACGTCGTTGTAGAGCGTGTACCCCCCATTCGACCAGGAGGCGTACTGCGCGGAGGACGACCACACGGCGGCCAGTGCGGCGTTCGCGCCCAGCACCAGGACCACCAGGGCGGACAGCAGCGGCACGGACAGCCGGAGGGCGGGCATCCGGAGGGCGGCCCGCCGGGAGGCGGGCGGCCGGGAGGCGGGCGGCCGGGAGGCGGGCGGCCGGGAGGCGGGCGGCCGGGAGGCGGGCGGCCGGGGCGGGGCTAAGCGGGGTTTCCTGCTCATGGGCAGCTTCCTATCTGTGCGGGGTGCGCCGCTAGCGGGACGGCACTTGTCGAAGCGCTTCGATAATCTCCCGTGTTAACGGGAGGTGTCAATAAGTTGCGGATAAGCAGGGATTTTAGGTCGGGCATGAACCCCTGGCCTTCCGGCGAAGCCACCGGACCACCCGGGAAGTCGGCGGAACTGGCATCATGACGGCCCGCATGTCGAAGCGCTTCGCATCGGCGCCGCCGACCGGGCCACGGGAATGAAAGTGGATGCGATGCACATCTGGCTGCACCAGATTTTCAGCCATCCAACTGCCGGGACCACCAGGCCGCCGGGGCCGGCGGGTTAGCGGCGGGCTGCGCGGGAAGAGCCGTGGACGCACGCCCCTAGCGCATCGCCGGCCCCGGAGGTAGCTGACGTGGAGATCAAGCTGGTCCTGTTCCTGCCCCGCGACGCGGCCAGCGTCCCCGTCATCCGCCAGGTCCTGGACGGCTGCCTGGATGTGCTCGGGGTCGCCGAGGACACCCGGACGGACATCGCCCTCGCCCTGAGCGAGGCGTGCGCGAACGTCATCCAGCATGCGGGCCCGGGAGAAGAGTACGAGGTGGCGGCCAGGGTAACCGGATCCCGGTGTGTCATCGAGGTGGTGAACACCGGGGCCACCCCCGGGATGGCCCGGCCCGCGGCCCGCGACGCCCCGCCGGGCGCCGAGAATGGCCGCGGCCTGAAGATCATGAACGCGGTCGTCGACGACCTGCGGCTGACCAGCAGCGCGCGGGAGGGCACGACGGTCCACTTCGAGAAGACACTGCACTGGGAACCCGGTGCCGCGGGTGAGCACTTGTCGCACGCCGACGGATGACCGGGTGGCCGCCCGCGGCCTTTCTCGGACTAAAGTCAGGGAATGGACGGGGACATGGTGGCCCGGGTGCGGCGGTTCAACCGCACCGTCACCCAGCGGACCGGCGCGCTGAACGATGCCTTCCTGGCCCGGGACCGGCCGCTGGGGCAGGCCCGCGTGCTGTGGGAGATCGGCCCGGGCGGCAGCGACGTCCGGCTGCTGCGGGCTCGCCTCGACCTCGACTCGGGCTACCTGAGCCGGCTGCTCCGGGCCCTCGAACAGGACGGGCTGATCGTCACCGGGCCGAGCCCGGCCGATGGGCGGGTCCGGCTGGCCCGGCTCTCCCCCAGCGGGCTGGCCGAGCGGGCCGAACTCGACCGTCTGTCCGACCAGGCCGCCGCGTCCGTCCTGGAACCGCTCACCGGCCCGCAGCGGGACCGGCTGGTCGCGGCGATGGCCGAGGTGGAGCGGCTCCTGGCGGCGTCCGCGGTGCGGATCGAGGTGGCCGATCCGCGGGACCCCCGGGCCCGGGCCTGCCTGCGGTCCTACTTCGCCGAACTGGCCGGGCGCTTCGCGGCCGGCTTCGACCCGGCGCGCAGCAATCCCGCGGCCGACGAAGAGATGACGCCGCCCGGGGGGCTGTTCCTGGTGGCCACCCTGCACGGCGAGCCGGCCGGCTGCGGCGCCATCAAGTTCCACCCGGCGGCACCGGCCGAGATCAAGCGGATGTGGGTGGCCCCGGGCGCGCGTGGCCTGGGGCTCGGCCGGCGGCTGCTGGCCAGCCTGGAAGCACAGGCGGCGGCCGGCGGGGCCCAGGCGGCCCGGCTCGAGACGAACCGCACGCTGGGCGAGGCGATCAGCCTGTACCGGTCGGCCGGCTACCGGGAGGTCGAGCCGTTCAACGACGAGCCGTACGCCGACCACTGGTTCGAGAAGACCCTCGGCGGCCCGTCCCCGGCCTGACTCAGCGCTGGCCGCCGCCGACCCGTCCCGGATGGATGACCCAGTGGTTGGCGCGGAAGATGCGGCCGGCGAACGGGACATCGGCCTCCCCCGCGAACCGGAAGCCGACCGAGCGGCAGATCCCGTTCGACGGCGCGTTGCTGACCGAGGGGAAGGCGTGCACCACCCCCCACCGGCCCTGCTGGCCGGCCAGGCCGAGCAGCATGCGGACGGCCTGCTTGCCGAGGCCCCGGCCCTGGAACCCGGGCAGCACCATCCAGCCGATCTCCGAGAGATGCTGGCCGCCGGAGTCGTGCCGCCACAGCGCCACCGAGCCCGCCACCGTCGCCGGGGCAGCCTCATCGGGAACGATCATCTTGATCAGCGCGGTACCCGCCGCGGCGTCGGCGGCGTCCCGCGCGACCTTGCCCTCGATGCCCTCCCGTGGCTGCGGGCCGCCCAGCTCAGCCGTCATGACGGGATCGCAGCGCATCTGGACGTAGGCATCCACGTCGCCGGGCTGCACGTCACGCAACAGCATGGCAGGCCTCCTGGCCCTCCATTCTTAACGTCCCGGCCCAGAAACGGCCACCCAGCCGCACCGGAGGCCCGGCACTGCCGGGACCGGGCGCCCTGGCCAGGCAGTGGGGTGGGGTGCCCCGGCTGGGGCCGGGGCAGCCCGCCGCGGCCCGGCCCCGGCAGCGCGCCCGGCGGCAGGCGCTGCGGGCCCCGGCACCCGGCAGGGCTCAGCAGGTGAGGCGCTGCAGCCAGGCGTGGCGGTACTGCAGGAGATCGGCGCCGGCGTCTCGCGCGGCTGCGGGAGGGCCCCGCGGCTCAGCCTTCGGGAGCCAGCCCGCTGCCGTCCAGCCCGCTGCCGTCCGGCGGGCTGCCGGGGACGGCGTCCAGAGCACTGGACAGCTCGGAGTGGATCTGCACCAGCTGGCCCGCCCCGATGATGGAGAACACCCGGCTCACCCCGGGGGAGGCGATGACGAGCCGTAGCTCACAGCCGGCCGCCGCCGACTGGCGGTGGGTGAGCATGATGGCCCGCACCCCGGCCGAATCACAGAACGTGGTCGGCGTCATGTCCACGATAAGCACCTCGGGCCGCTTACCCAGGGCGGCCAGCAGGCTGTCCTGGATCTCCGCGCCGTTGGACATGTCGATCTCTTCCGGCATGGTGACGACAGCCAGCTGCCCATGCCAGGTCACCGGCAGATGCCCTGCTTTCACGACCTATCACCGCCTGACCGGAATGGGTAAACGCGACTCGGCCTGGTCCCGCGGGCCAGGCACATGCAGTGACGAGTGGCATCGGTGATTATCCTAGCCATGTCGATCGCGGCGCAACCCGCGGCCGACCCCCTGCGCTGGCCGCCCGGCGGACAGAGTACCTGGGCGCGGGGCTGCCGAACGGAGGTTCACCCGCGCCGATGAACGGTACGGATAGCCACGGCTCGGCCTTCCCGGGAACCAGCACGATGACGGCGCTGATGCGGGCCCATGACTGGGCCGCCTCGCCGCTCGGGCCCCCGGACCAGTGGCCGCCGAACCTGCGGATAGCCTGCCGGATCGCCCTCTCGTCCCGCTTCCCGATGATCGTGTGGTGCGGCCCGGACCTCCGGTTCCTGTACAACGATGCGTACATCCCGCTGCTCGGCTCCAAGCACCCGGCCCTGGACCGGCCCGGTGCGCAGGTGTGGCCGGAGATCTGGCACATCATCGGGCCCCAGTTGCGCAGCGTCCTGGAGGAAGGCGAGCCGACCTGGTCCGAGGACGTCCTGCTGCCGATGAACCGGCACGGCTACTGGGAGGAGACCTACTGGACCTACTCCTACAGCCCGCTGCAGAACGATGACGGCACGGTCGGCGGCGTGTTCACCGCGGTCACGGATACGACAGAGCGGGTGATCGGGGCGCGGCGCCTGTCCGCGCTGCAGGATCTCGGGGCCCAGGCGGGCACCGCGCGGACCGTGGCGGCGGCGTGCGGCCTGGTCGGCCAGGCGCTGAGCCGGGCCGAGGCCGACGTCCCGTACTTCGCCGTGTACCTCAACCCGGAGGACGGCACCGGGCCGGCCCTGGCCGCGGTGACCGAAGGCTGGGAGGACGCCGCCGACCCGGAACTCTGGCCGCTGGCCGAGGCGATGTCCGGGCCGCACCCGGTGACGGTGGCGGATCTGGCGGCCCGGGTCGGCGAACTGCCGCACGGCGGCTGGGCCAACCCGCCCGCCGAGGCGATGGTGGTGCCGCTGCAGGGCGACGCGGATGCCGAGCCGATCGGCGCGCTGGTCCTGGCGGCCAGTGCGGGGCGGCGGCTGGACCATGACTACGTCACGTTCATGGATCTGCTGGCCCGGCAGACCGCCGCGCTGATCAACGGCGCGGTCGCCTACCAGGCCGAGCAGCGGCGGGCCGAGGACCTGGCCGAGCTGGACCGGGCCAAGACCATCTTCTTCTCCAACATCAGCCACGAGTTCCGCACCCCGCTAACCCTGATCATGGGCCCGGTGCAGGAGATGCGTGCCCGGGCCGGCGACGGCGACAAGGGCCTCCGCGAGGACCTGGACGTCGTGTACCGGAACGGGCTCCGGCTGGGCAAGCTGGTCAACGCGCTGCTCGACTTCTCCCGGATCGAGGCCGGCCGCAGCCAGGCCCGGTACGAGCAGGTCGACCTCGCCACCCTCACCGCCGACCTGGCCAGCTCGTTCCGGGCCGCGTTCCAGCGCGCCGGGCTGGCCTTCGAGGTGGATTGCCGTCCCCTGGACGAGCCCGCCTACGTGGACCGGGAAATGTGGGAGAAGGTGGTGCTCAACCTGCTCAGCAACGCACTGAAGTACACCTTCGCCGGCTCGGTGCGGGTCGCCCTGTCCCAGGAGGGCGGCCAGGCGGTGCTGCGGGTCATCGACACCGGCGTGGGCATCCCGGACCAGGACATGCCGCGGCTGTTCGAGCGCTTTCACCGCGGGACGGTGAGCCGGGCCCGGTCCAACGAGGGCAGCGGCATCGGGCTGGCCCTGGTCAAGGAGCTGGTGGCGCTGCATGGCGGCCGGATCACGGCGGCCAGCCAGCCCGGACACCGGCAGCACCTTCACCGTCTCCATCCCGCTCGGCCGGGCTCACCTCGCGCCGGCCAGCGTGGTGCCGGCGGGCAGCGGCGCCCCGGCCGCCGCGGATCCCGCCGCCGTGGACCCCTACGTCCAGGAGGCCCTGCGCTGGCTGCCCGGCTCGGCCGGGACCGGCGCCGCGGATCCCGCGGCGCCCGCGGGCCAGGCGGGCAGCGACGGCCAGGACATGGCCACGGCCGGCCCGGCCCGGCCGGGGGAACCGGTGTCGGTGCTGGTCGCCGACGACAACGCGGACATGCGCGAGTACCTGCAGCGGCTGCTGCAGTCCCGGTACCGGGTCACCGCGGTCGCCGACGGGCAGGCCGCGCTGGACGCCGCCCGCGCCGCGCCGCCGGACCTGATCATCAGCGACGTGATGATGCCGGGCGTGGACGGGCTGCGGCTGGCCCAGGAACTGCGCGCCGACCCGCGCACCGCCGGGGTGCCGCTGCTGCTGCTGTCGGCCCGGGCGGGCCAGGAGGCGGCGGTCGAGGGCCTGGAGGCGGGCGCGGACGACTACTTGGTCAAGCCGTTCGCGGCGCAGGAACTGCTGGCCCGGGTGCGGGCCAACGTGGACCTCGCCCGGCTGCGCAGCCGGCAGGCCCGGTGGCGGTCGGCGATGTTCGACTCCCTCCAGGAGGGCTTCTTCGTCCTCGATGCGCACGGCACCGTGATCGAGCTCAACGCCGCGTTCGAGCGCATCCTGGGCTACGGCAACGAGGGATGCCCCTACGGCGTCCCGCGGCCGTGGTGGCCCGATCCGGACACCGATCCGGAGGGCTACCGGCTCGCCAGCTCGGCCTACCCGGCCGCCAGCAGGGACGGCACCAGCCGGTTCGTGGTCCCGCTCCGGCATCGCGACGGGCACGTGATCTGGGGCGCCGTGACCTACAACCCCGTCGAGAACCCGGACGGTGGCGGCCAGATGATGGTGGGCACCCTGCGGGACGTGACCGATGAACGGCTGGCCGCGAACCGCGAGGCGGCCGTCCTGGCCATGACCGACCTGCTGGCCCGGGCGGACACCGGGCGGGAGGTGCTGGAAGCCGGCCTGGCCGAGCTGCGCCGCCACTGGAACGTCCCGCGGGTGCTGGCGGCGGTGTGGAACGACGACGACGACCCGGCGGAGCTGGTGTCCGCGCCGCCCGGCATCGGCTGGGCGGACCTGCCCGGGCCGGTGCGGCAGCGCATCGGGGCGCTGCGGGATCAGCCGCCGCTGCAGATCGGCACGGCCCTGGGGCCGCCCGCCTGGGCCGGCACCGCGGTGGAGTATTCCGGGAGCGTGGCCGGCGTCTGGGTCGACCTGGACGGCTGCCCGCCGTTCGGCGTGGAGGACCGGACCCTGCTGGCCCTGCTGTGCGGCAGCCTGGGGCAGGCCCTGAACCGCGCCCGGCTGCTCGACCAGGAGCGCGAGGTCGCGCTGGCGCTGCAGCACGCCGTCCTGGGGCCCGGCCGGATGCCGCCGGGGTTCGCGGCCCGGTACGAGCCCGCCACTCCCCCGCTGGAGATCGGCGGCGACTGGTACGACGTGGCGGAACTGCCCGGCGGCCGGATCGGGATCATCGTCGGCGACTGTGTCGGCCGGGGGCTGGCAGCGGCCAGCGTGATGGGGCAGTTGCGCAGCGCGTGCCGGGCCCTGCTGCTCGACTCGCCGGGGCCGGCCCGGGCGCTGGCCGCCCTGGACCGGTTCGCCGCGCTGATTCCCGACGCCCTGGCCACCACGGTGTTCTGCGGCGTGCTCGACCCGGCGACCGGGGAGCTGATCTACGCCAGTGCCGGGCACCCGCCCGGGATCCTGGCCCTGCCCGACGGCCGCACCGAACTGCTCGACCAGGGCCGGTCGCTGGCCCTGGCGCTGGACCCGGACCGGCCCCGCGGTGAGGCGACGGCGCATGTCCCCGAGGGGGCGCTGCTGCTGCTGTACACCGACGGGCTGGTCGAGCGCCGCCGGGTGGACATGGACCTGACGACGGCCCAGGCGGCCTCGCTGCTGCGCGGCGGGCAGCAGGTCCCGGTGGCCGACCTGGCCGACACGCTGATGACCGGCCTGGCCCCGGCGGCGGGCTACGAGGACGACGTGGCGCTGCTGCTGTACCGCCGCCCGGCCCCGCTCGACCTGAGCTTCCCCGCCGACCCGGACGAGCTGGCGCTGATCCGGCGGGCGCTGCGCGGCTGGCTCGGCCAGCTCAGCCTGGACCCGATGGCCGCCCAGGACGTGCTGATCGCGGCCTGCGAGGCCTGCGCCAACGCCATCGAGCATGGCTACCTGGGTTCCGGGGCCGGCACCGTCCGGCTCCGGGCCGAGGTGAGCGGGCCGGACGTGCTGCTCACCGTGTCGGACCAGGGCAGCTGGCGGCCGCCCCGGCAGCTCCGCGACCGCGGCCACGGCCTGAAGCTGATCCGCGCCACCATGCGGGATGTCGCGATCACCTCTGGCGACAGCGGGACGACGGTGCGGATGCGGGCCGGTCATCGCTGACCGGCGGGCGGCGCTTCCGCCCTCGCCGGTGAGCCAGCCGTCTGCCCGGGCCGGCCGGCGTACAATGCGCTGCGGACAAGGGCCGCATACGGCCAGCCTCACGGCTGGGCGGGCACCGGCGGGCCGGACCGGACGACGTCACGAGGATGCGGATGAGCAAGGAGCCGGACGAGCCGGGCGGGTACAGCCACGAGGGGTTCCTGTATCGGGACCGCGCCGAGTTCCTCGCCGGGGTGCTGGCCTTCCTCGACCCGGCGGCCCGGGCCGGGCAGTCGGCCCTGGTCCTGCTGCCCGCGGACCAGCTTGACCTGGTGCGCCGCGAGTTCCCGGCCGGGGCGGCCACGGTGGAGTACGCCGACATCACCGAGGCGGGCGCCAACCCGGGCCGGCTCATCGGGGTGTGGCGCCGGTTCGCGGCCAGCCACCCGGGGGCGGTGGACCTGCGCGGCGTCTGCGAGCCGGTCTACCCGGGCCGTTCCGCGGCGGAACTCGCGGAATGCGAGCTGTACGAGGCATTGCTGAACGCCGCCTTCGACGCGGCCACGCCGCTGCGGCTGATGTGCGCCTACGAGGCGGCCAGCCTGCCCGCTGACGTGATCGCCTCGGCCCGGCAGACGCACCCGTTCCTCACCGACGGGAAGACCCGGCAGGCGTCGCCCGCCTTCCGGCCGCTCAACCTGGCGGAGCCGTACGCGCGGCCGTTGCCGCCCGGCCCGGAGGACGCCGCCCGCCTCCCCTTCACGCGGGGTGAGCTGGGGCGGCTGCGGGCCTTCGTGGCCACCCGGGCCCGGGACGCCGGGCTGGCCGAACGGCCCGCGACCGCGCTGGTCGCCGCGGTCAACGAGATCGCCACCAACAGCCTGCAGCATGGCGGCGGCCACGGCGAGCTGCGCGTCTGGGCCGAGAGCGACGCGCTGCTGTGCGAGGTGTCCGATCAGGGGCACCTCACCGAGCCGCTGGCCGGCCGGCTGCCGCCCGCCGCCGACCAGGGGCCGGCCTGTGGCTGGCCAACCAGCTGACCGACCTGGTGCAGATTTACTCCGGGCCGGACGGCACCGTGGTGCGGCTGCGCCAGCGCCGGTAGCGCAGCGCCGTCCGCCGCTAGCTGGCCCGGTGCCGGAAGAACCGGACGAACTCGGCGCCCTCGCGCAGCCGCCGCCGCATCATCTCCGGGCTGCGCAGCATCTCCGCCGACATCTCGGCGATCTTCCCGGCCCGGAAGTAGAACGCCTTGTAAAAGGTCTCGACGGAGTCGTAGATCTCGGTCCGGTTCAGGTTCGGGTAGCTCAGCGTGGCGGTCTGGACGCCATGCTCGTCGATGAGCGTGGCGTCGTCCGCGGGCAGCCAGCCGTTCTGGATGGCCTGCTCGTACAGCGCGGTCCCGGGGTACGGGGCGGCGATGGAGACCTGCAGCGAATGCGGGTTGATCTCCTTGGCGAACCGGATGGTCTCGGCGATCGTCTCGGCCGTCTCGCCGGGCAGGCCGAGGATGAACGTGCCGTGGATGGTGATGCCGAGATCACGGCAGTCCTTGGTGAACTGCCGGGCCCGGTCGACCCGGATGCCCTTCTTGATATTGATGAGGATCTGCTGGTTCCCGGACTCGTACCCCACCAGCAGCAGCCGCAGCCCGTTGTCCCGCATGATCTTGAGCGTGTCGTACGGCACGTTCGCCTTGGCGTTGCAGGACCAGGTCAGCCCCAGCTTGCCCATGCCGCGGGCGATCTCCTCGGCCCGCCGCCGGTCGTCGGTGAACGTGTCGTCATCGAAGAAGACCTCCTTCACCTGGGGGAACAGTTCGCGGATCCGGGCCATCTCGCCGAGCACATGCCCGGCACTCCTGGTCCGGTAGCGGTGCCCGCCCACCGTCTGCGGCCACAGGCAGAAGGTGCACCGTGACCGGCAGCCCCGCCCGGTGTACAGCGACACATAGGGGTACTTGAGGTACCCGATGACGTAGTCGTTGATGTTCAGGTCCCGGTGGTAGACGTCGGTGACGTACGGCAGCCGGTCCATGTCCTCCAGGATCGGCCGGTCCGGGGTCGAGACGGCCATGCCGCCCGGATCCCGGAAGGTGACCCCGGCCACGTCCGCCAGCGGGCGGCCCTCGGCGATCTCGGCGATGGTGAAGTCGAACTCCTCGCGGGCCACGAAATCGATCGCTTCCGACGCGAGCAGGGACGCTTCCGGCTCGACCGCCACCTTGGCGCCGACGAAACCGATCACCAGGGCCGGGTTGGCCCGCTTGAGGGCCTCGGCGACCAGCACGTCCCCGGCGAAGGACGGCGAACTGGTGTGCAGCACGGCCAGGTCGTACCGCCCGGCCATTGGCAGCACGTCCTCCAGGCGCAGGCCCGCGGCGGGCGCGTCCACCAGCGTGCTGCCGGGGACGATCGCGGCCACCTGGGCCAGCCAGGTCGGGTACCAGAACGACCGGATTTCGCGTTTCGCCTGGTAGCGGGATCCCGCTCCGCCGTCGAATCCCTCATACGACGGCGGATGCAGGCATAGCGTGCGCATCATCAGCGGCTGGCCTCCTTCGGTACGGGCCGGACCGGGGGGCCGCCGTCCGGCGGGTCCTCACCCGGCGGGGCGGGGCGGGGCGGCGGGCTGGTGCCCAGGCCGGCCAGGGCGGCGGCAAACGCCTCGAGCCACTCAGCGTGGCCCGGGCCGCCAGGTGACGCCGGGGCGGTCATCCGGTCCAGGGCCGCCAGCACGCTGCGGGTCAGATCCCCGGGCCGGGGGTTGCAGACGTCGGCGCCGCCCAGGTCGAGTTCGTGCTGCAGGTTCTCCCGGCCATGCCCGGGCATGGCGTCCAGCAGCATCAGCGGGCGGCCCACCGCCCGGGCTTCGCCGCAGGTCAGCGCGCCGGGAAGGGTCACGACGAGGTCGCACGCGGCCATCAGGCCGGCGATGCGGTCGGTGAACCCGAAGGGGTGCACACGGGCGTCGCGGCGGGCCAGTTCGTCCAGGCGGCGTTCCAGCCGGCGGTTATGGCCGGCCACGGCCAGGACGTGGACGCCCGCGCCGGACAGCGCGCGGGCCGACTCCGCCAGCGGGCCCAGGCCCCACCCGCCGCCCATGAGCAGGACGCACGGCGCCCCGGGCGGGATGGCGGCCCGCCGGCGGGCCGCCGCCTGGGAAAGCGGCTGGGAGAACTCGGCCCGCACCGGCGGCGGGACGATGGTGACCCGGGCATCCGGCTGGTACCGGCGTACCGAGGCCACCGCGGCCGCCGAGGTGACCAGGTACAGGCTGATGCCGTCGCGGACCCAGGAGGCGTGCGGCAGGGCGTCGGGGCAGAGCACGATGGCCTGCCGCCGCGAGCCGGCCGCGGCGAGCCGCGCCGCGGCCGGCACCCCGGCCGCGAACACGGCGATGATCAGGTCCGCGGGCGCCGCGCTCAGCTCGGCCTCCAGCGCGGCGGCCAGCCGGGCTTCCGCGGCCGCGTCCATGGCCGCGGCCAGGCGGCCGCCCGCCCGCAGCGAGGCGAAGTACAGGGCGTCGTAGGCCCCCGGGACCGTGGTGAGCCCGCGGAACACCCATTCCCCGGCCCGCCCGGCCCGGGGGCCGAGCATCCGCATGCAGTCGAGTGTGCGGCTCTGCCAGCCCAGCTGCTCCAGGCTGCCCGTGACGATGTCCGCCAGCACATCGTGGCCCATGCCGAGCGAGCCGCTCAGGATCACCGCGCGCGGGGCCCGGGCCGGATCAGGCCGCGGTCCTGCCGCGGCGCCCGCTGGCCGCCCCATGGTCCCTCGCCTCCCGCTCGCGCCTAGAGCCGCCGATACCCGCTGGCTCCGGCACCAAAACGAGAGGCCCGGGGGGACCCGGATAGCCGCCTCCCTCATCCGCCGATTCCGCGGCGGGGGCCGCCCGTTTGGACGTCCCGGCCCGGGGTAGCCGCGGCGGGCGGTGGAACGTGGCGGCGGCCAGCGGCCGCGGGTGACAGGAGGGCAGCAGGCCGGCCGACGCAGTGCCCTGGCTGCCGCTGCCGGGTGCCCGGGACCCGGGCCGGAGCGGGACGGCTGAGCCGCGTGGTGGCTGAGGCCGCCGTCGTGGAAATGCGGGGCCGGCAGCCTGGAAGAACTCGGCGCCGTGGCGGCATCTGCACCCGCTGCGACCTGTACCAGCGGGCCATCGCCACGGTGTTCGGCGCGGGCCGGGCCGGGCGCCGCTGGCCCGAGGCGTGTAGTCGCCGCCCCGGCCAATGCCGCCAGCCCGGCGGGGCGGCCGAAGGCAACAAGACTGTGACCGCGGCGGCATGCCCGCCGGCCCGCTCCCTTTTCGATCCCGCCGACCCAGCGTTTAAGGCGGTCGGGGCGGGGCACATTGGCACAGGCCCGGCGAATGCTGAGCGCCGTGCCCGTTTTCCGGGCATCGTGGACATCCACGCAGGGGGGAACATGGCTGGGAAATTCGTGCTCAAGAAGGGCACAAGCGGCAAGTACCACTTTAATCTCCTGGCCGGCAACGGGCAGGTGATCGCGACCAGCGAGGCCTATGAGCGCAAGCAGTCTGCGCTGAACGGGATCGAGTCGGTCAAGGAGAATGCCCCCGGTGCGGGGGTAGACGACCAGACCGGAGACTAAGCCTCCGGGGCAGGCTAACCCGGAATATCCCGGCGGACACCACCGTGCGGGATTAGCGTGACCGCGGGGTGAGGCCAGTGCTGGACGACCTGGAGTACGACGACAGCGAGCCGCCTGCGATCGGCCTGGTCGGCGCCGGCGTTCCATGGGCAGCCGTGCAGGACCACATAAAGATCGCGCACGGCCCGCTCTTGGTCCTGCTGGACGGCAGCGCCGAGTACGCCGGGGTCCACTGGACCGGGACGAGAGCGGTGCTGACCGAGGGCCTTGGGTCAGATCACGACGAGGCGATCATCGAATTCCGGGAATTCCTCCGCGAGCACGGAGAGGCCTAGGGCCGGGCAGTCCGGAAATTCCGCCTGCTCCGCCCGGCTGAGCCGTCAGCTTTCGCCGCGGCTGAAGATGCGCAGGAAGAACAGGAACACGTTGAGCGCATCAAGGAAGATCGAAGCGGCGATGAGCGGCGCCGAGGCCAGGTCGCTCGAGCGCCGCAGCCGCTGGAAGTCGAACATCGTCAGCCCGGCGAAGATGACCAGCCCGAGCACGGAGTAGATCAGCTCGCCGTGCGGGATGTGCACGAAGATCAGCACGATGCCGAACACGATCAGCGCGATGAGGGCGAAGAAGGACACCCGGGCGAGGGCGGACAGGTCCCGCCGGGTCGCGTACCCGGCCGCCCCGAAGCCGGCGATGAACAGCCCGGTCGCCCCGCCGGCCTGCCAGAGCACCTGCGGGCTGGTCGCCGTGTAGTAGGCGATCGTCGGGGCCAGCGCCAGCCCTATGAGCAGGCCGAAGGCGAAGAGCAGGCCGGTCGTCAGCGCCCCGGACCGCCGGACGGTGAAGTTCATGGCGATCAGGCACACGAACGCGGCGATGTAGGCGGCTATGCCCGCGCCCATGGCGAGATGGCGGCCCAGGTAGCAGGCCAGCGCGAAGAACCCGCAGGTCACCGCGACATAGCCCATCGTCTGGCCGAAAAGCGTGCGGGTCCCGCCGCGGGCGGCGGCGTACCCGCCGCCGTAGTCGAGGTACTCCCCCATGACCGCCTCCTGGCCGACGCTCACGATGGTTGGGCCGCTGCCTGTCAGTGCCTATCGTGCACCCCGCTCATGGCGCGCCCGCGCCCGGCTGCCGGTTCACCCGGGCCGGGAACCAGGCTCCGCCGGTCACCTCACGGGCTGAGCAGGTCGAACGGGCGCGGGTAAGGCGCCGGCCAGTAGCGGACGAACCCCGGCGCGGCAGGGTAGACGGTCCCGCCGACGGAGAAGATGTTGTACGCCGGCCCCAGCGCGGCGGCCTGGCGCGTTGAGGTTCCCCGGGTCGAGCGCCGCCCGGTCCCAGTGCCCGGTGCCGAGCCGGCTGAGCAGGACCTGGACGGCGGTGATGGTCTCCGCGGGGGTGAACGCGCAGTGGCCGGCCCGGTGCACGAAGATCTGCTGCAGCATCCCGCCGTCCCCGGCCCGGTCGGCGACGCTCCGGTACGCCTGCTCGTTCTCCGGGACCACGAGCCCGTCGCCCGTCGTGTGCATGGTGAGCACCGGGACCGGCAGGCGCCCGTCGAAGGCGATGTTGCGCTCCAGGTAGCTGACCGCGGCATGCGCTGGCGCTGATCCGCGGCGCGCGCTGGAGCGCCTGCAGGTCGCGGGCCAGGTTCAGCCCGGCCGCGTGGTACAGCGCCACCACCTCGCGGAGGTCCGCGGACCGGGCCAGCTGCGCGAAGTAGTTCACGCCCGTGTTCCAGGACGGGTTCCCGCCCGCCCGGGCCTCCAGCTCGGCCCGGAACGCGAAGATGAACGGGAAGTCCACGTCGGTGTCCCACAGGAACTGATTCGCTTCCTGGGCCGTGACGTCGCCCGGGGCGGGCTCGGGGGACAGCGGGGTAAACCAGCCCGGCGTGTCGCCCAGCGCGGCGGCCAGGGCGATCCGGGCCCGGCCCTGCGCGGTCTGCTGCGCGGCCGTCACGGCCGCCTGGGCGCCGGCCAGGTTCGCGGCCGGGTTGGTGATGTTGACGACCTGCACCGACGGATCGACGAGCTGCTGGAACGCGAACTCCGCGTCCAGCGCGGTGTTCCAGGTAGCCACCGCTCCGGACAGCACGCCGCACATCGGGAGCGCGGCGCTGAACCGGCCGGGGTAGCGCTGGATCAGCCCCGCGGTGATGATGCCGCCCAGCGAATGCCCCCAGGCGATCGTCCGGTCAGGTGTGCGGTAGGCCTGGCCGAAAGCGTCGAGCGTGCCCGCCTGGTCGGGCAGCGCCTGCTGGATGGCCCAGCCGGTGGAGGCGTAGGAGGAGCCCGCCAGCGCGAACCCGTGCCTGAGCAGCCAGCCGCCGGTGACCGGGTCCCCCACGTCCTGGGCCGGGTTGGGTGATCCCGGTGCCACGTAGCCGTGGCTGTAGAGGAACAGCGTGCCGTTCCACGGCACGGCCGGGCACTGGATGAGATAGGCCGCCCCATCGGGCAGCGCACCGTTGAGCGACGTCACGGTGCCCGACCCGCCGCAGGCCTGGCTGGCGAGCGCGGGCGCCGCCGGGCTCAGCCCGGTCAGCAGCAAGACCACGGGCAGGGCAAATAATGCCAGGCGGCTCGGCTTCATCACGACACGCTCCGTTGCGCAGGAAGGCCGGTGTGCGGTTATGCGCAGGACCATAACCCGGCTGGCCGCCATGGCAACAGGCCCATCGGGGACGAGCGCCGCCCACCTGCCCATTGTGCCGGTACCTCAGCGGAGGGCCGGTATCCGGCGGCCGCTCCGGGGCGCGCAGAAATTACGCAAAGAATCGGTATCCCTGTGCATAGCGCCCGGCGCGGCGGGGAGAAGCTCAGGCCAGCCGACGCCGCGACCTGCGAGGTAACTCATGCCGCTGGAGGACGAGGACGACTGGCGCAACCGGGGCGCCTGCGTCTCCGCCGATCCCGACCTGTTCTTCCCCATCTCCTCCTCGGGGGCCAGCCGGCACCAGGAAGAGCGGGCCAAAGCCGTGTGCGCGCGGTGCGCCGTGCGCGCCGAGTGCCTCGACTTCGCGATGGCGTCCCGGCAGGTGCACGGCGTGTGGGGTGGGCTCGGCGAAGCGGAGCTCGCATCGCTGCGGCGACGGCGCCTCGCCGCCGACGGCACCCCGGCGCGGGAGCGGATCCCCGGTACCGGGCGGGTGTCGCGCGGTGCGCGCCTCCGCCAGCCGCCCCCCTGTGAGCGCGCCGCCAGCTGATCAGGTGGCCAGGTCATCCGCACCGGCCGGCCGCCTCCTCCCGGCGCTGGCCAGCGCGGCGGCGGCCGGGCCAGGGGATGGTGCTAGCTTTGCCTGTCATGGCGCAGACGCGACGCGTGCTGGTGACCGGCGGGGCCGGATTCGTGGGGGCGACCCTGGTCCGGCGGCTCATCGCCAGCGGTCACTCGGTCCGGGTGCTGGACAACTACACCACCGGTGACCCGGCTCACCTGGCCGGCGTGGACGCCGAGCTGGTCCAGGGCGATATCCGGGACACCACGGCCCTGGACGCCGCGCTGGCCGGGATGGACTCGGTCATCCACCTGGCCGCGGCCGGCTCGGTAGTGATGTCCGTCGAGGACCCGGTGACCAACTTCGACGTCAACGTGGTGGGCACCTTCCGGGTGCTGGACGCGGCCCGCCGGGCCGGGGTGGAGCGGACCGTCCAGGCATCCACCGGCGGCGCGCTGATCGGCGACGCCACTCCCCCGGTCGACGAGCAGTCACTGCCCAAGCCCATCTCCCCGTACGGGGCCAGCAAGCTGGCCGGCGAAGGCTACGCCTACGCCTACGCCCAGTGCTATGGCCTGCGCACGGTGGCGCTGCGCTTCGCCAACGTCTATGGCCCGTGGAGTGCCCGCAAGCGCGGCGCGATGACCACCTTCTTCAAGCGGATCCACGCCGGGGAGCCGATCGTGATCTACGGCGACGGGTCGTCCTCCCGGGACTACATCCACGTGGACGACATCTCCCGGGCCCTGCAGCTGGCCCTGGAGACCGACGTGCCCGGCGGCACCGTGCTGCACATCGCCTCCGGGGTGGAGACCACCGCCCGCGAGCTGGCCGGCCTGTGCACCGCCGCGGCGGGCGTGCCGGATCACCCGGTCGAGTTCGCCCCGCGCCGCCCGGGTGAGGTGGACCGCAACTTCGCCTCCTACGAGCTGGCCGGGAAGGTGCTCGGCTACGCCCCGACGATCAGCCGTGAGGACGGCATCAAGGACACCTGGGACTGGTTCACCGAGCACGTCTTCGCCTGAAGCTGGGCATCATCACCGGGCGGAATTCCCGCGACGGGGAGGCGGTTGGGGGCAGGCATGAGGATCGCTGTGATCGGGACGGGGAACATCGGCCGCACGCTCGGCGGCCGCTGGCGCGCCGCCGGGCATGACGTGGTGTACGGCTCGCGGAGCGGCACCGGCGACGGCCCCGGCGCCCGCTACGTCCGCGCGTTCAACACACTGGGGTGGGAGAACTTCGCCGAGCCGCCGGCCGGCGCGGCGCTGTTCTTCGCCGCCGACCCCGCCGCCCGCCCGGTCGCCGAAGAACTGATCACTGCGGTCGGGCTGGAGCCCGCGTACGTGGGCGAGGCGGCCGCGGCCGGCACCGTCGACGCGCTGCTGCCCCTCTGGTTCGCCCTGGTCAAGCAGAACGGCGGTCACCGCAAACTGGCTCTCCGCATTGTCCGGTGACAATGCCCGTCCCGGCCGGGGCGGGGGCCGGCGGGCTGGTTACGGGATGAGCACGATCTTCCCGGTGGCGTGACCGCTCCTGATCGACTCGTGCGCCGCCGCCGCCTCGCGCAGCGGGTAGGTCCCGGACACGAACACCCGCACCGTGCCGCTCTCGGCCAGCCGGGCCAGGTCCAGCCGGGCGGCGTTGCGGATCTCGGTGCCCGGGTCCGCGCCCGGGCCGTTCCCGAGGACCTTGATGCCAGCTCCTGCCCCGCCCCGGAAGTTGGCGATGGTCGCGATCCGCGCCCGGTTGCCGACCAGGGCCAGGGACACGTCCAGGGCCTCCTCGGTGCCCACCAGGTCCAGGGCGGCGTTGATGCCGCCCGGCGCGACGGCCTGCACCCGGCCCGCCAGGCCCTCGCCGTAGCTCACCGGGGTGGCCCCGAGCTCACGCAGGAAGTCATGCCGCCGCGCGCTGGCCGTGGCTATCACCGTCGCCCCGCGGGCCGCCGCCAGCTGGACCGCCATCGCGCCGACGCCCCCGGCACCGCCATGGATCAGCACCGTGTCGCCCTGCTGCACATCGGTCACGGTGAGCAGGTGCCACGCGGTGGCGCCGGCGAGCAGCAGCCCCGCGGCCTCCGCCCAGTCCAGCGCGGCCGGCTTGGGCACCAGCGCGGTCCCGGGCACCACCAGGTCCGCGGCGTACGCGCCCGGCGCGCGGTACGCGATCACCTCGTCACCGGGCGCAACCGGGCCCGCGGGGCCGGCGGCGCCCGGGCCGGCCGCGGTTACCACGCCAGCCGCCTCCGAGCCGATCCGCAGCGGCAGGCGGGCGGGGTCGGTACCGAACATTCCGCTGTAGGACTTCCAGTCGGCCGGGTTCACGCCCGCCGCCCGGACCTGGACCCGCGCCTCACCCGGCCCTGGCTCGGGAACCGGCTGGTCGATGACGGAGAGCACCTCAGGGCCGCCATAGGCGGCCGCGATAACCACAGCTGACATGCCAGCCGCAACGCCGCCCCCGGGGCCACTCATTCCCCCGTGACGTCAGCAGGGCGGGCTATCCGGCCGCTCCGGGCTCACCGGCCCCCGGGAGGGCGGCCCCGTCCCGGCGGCCGCCAGGACCCCGGCGCCGTCCCGGTCCCCGCCAGGCCCGGATGGACCCCCATGAGCCAGCGGACAGGATGGACAGCCCACTGGCCGCCGAGCCCACCGACAACACGGAAGCCAGGGAGCCGGCCGAGCCGATGGACAAGATCGAGCCCGCGGACCCGATCGACAGGATCGACCCGGCCGAGCCGATCGACAAGATGGACCCGGCCGACCCGATGCTCAGGATCGACCCGGCCGAGCCGCCTGGCGGGCGCGCCCGGCGGATGGCCCGGATGACGGTGGATCGCATGCCAGCATTGTGGCCCGTCACGCTGGCCGGCGGCCCCGCGGGGCCGGCCGGAGGGCAGCCTGGGGCCGGCCTATCTCGGCCGGCCTGCCTGGGCCGGTCAGTCGGTGCGGCCCGCGGCCGCCTCGAGTGACTCCGGGTGCTGCCGCCGGTAGTGCTCGGTGAGCACCGTGCTGGCCTGGCCCGGGCGGTAGGCCATGGTGCGCTGGCAGATCTCGCAGCGCAGCAGGGGAAGCTGCGTCACGGTAACGGGAAAGCGGGGGCTGCTCATCACCATCCATCATGCCAGAGTCATGGTCGTGACCGGGGCATCGACGTCCCGGCGGGTGAGCGGCCGCCGCGGGCCGCGGCCGCGCCCGGGCCGCGGGATGGCACAGCGAGGAGGACCGGTGACGGTACTGGACAGCTTCCGGCTGGCGGGCCACAAGGCCCTGGTAACCGGCGGTAACCAGGGCCTGGGCAAGGCCTTCGCGGCCGCCCTGGCCCAGGCCGGCGCGGAGGTGGTCATCGTGGGCCGGGACGGCAGCCGGAACACGGCCGCGGTCACCGAGTTCCGGGATCAGGGCCTGCCCGTCACGGCCATCGACGCCGACCTCACCACCTCCGCCGAGGCGGCGGCTGACCAGGCGGCGGCCGCCCTGGGCGGGCTGGACATCCTGGTCAACAACGCCGGGGTGTGCTACCACGACGAGTCCTGGCAGGTGACCGACGAGCAGTGGGCGGACGTCTTCGACCTGAACGTGCGGGCGCTGTGGCAGTGCAGCCGGGCCGCTGGCCGCCACATGGCCCAGTCGGGCGGGGGCTCGATCATCAACGTGGGCTCCATCTCCGGGATGATCGTCAACCGGCCGCAGTGGCAGCCCGCCTACAACGCCTCGAAGGCCGCCGTGCACCAGCTGACCAAGTCGCTGGCCGCCGAGTGGGCCGGGCTGGGCATCCGGGTCAACGCCATCGCCCCCGGTTACGTGAAGACCGACATGGCGCCGGTGGACCGCCCGGAGTTCCGGCGGCACTGGATCGAGGACACACCGCAGCAGCGGTACGCCCGGCCCGAGGAGATCGCGCCCAGCGTGGTCTTCCTGGCCAGCGAGGCCGCCTCGTTCATCACCGGCTCGATCCTGGTCATCGACGGCGGCTACACGCTCTGGTGACGGCGGCCATCCGGTGCCCGTCCCCGGACATCCGGTGGCGGGACGGCGGGCGGCGCCGTCGGCCGCTAGTAGCAGGGCAGCCACCGGGTGCGCTCGATGGCCGCGTCGATCTCCTCGCCGGTCAGCGGCGGCGCGACCCGGCCGGCGACCGCGGCCCGGGCCACCTCGCGGGCCACCGCGGTGGCCGTGGCCACCAGCTGGTCCCCTCCGGGCAGCAGCGCTCCCCCGGCGCCGGGGTGGAGGGTGGCCTGGCCACACACCGCCGCCGCGGCCGCCGTCATCATCGCGTCGGTGACCCGGGTCGCCCGCACGGCGGTGACCGCCAGGCCGATGCCCGGGAAGATGTACACGTTGTTGCACTGCGTCACGGGCATGCTGGTCCCGCCCACGTTCATCGGCGGGAACGGCGAGCCGGCCGCCACCAGCGCGCGGCCGTCCGTCCAGTCGGCCAGGTCCTGCGGGCGCGCCTCGCTCCGTGAGGTCGGGTTGGACAGCGGCATGATGATCGGCCGCGGCACATGCCGCGCCATCTCCCGGACGATCTTCTCGCTGAACGCGCCCGTGGCCGTGGACAGCCCGATCAGCGCGGTTGGCCGCACGGCCGCCATCACCTCGGCGAAACTGGCCGGCTCCGCGCCGCCCGGGCCGGTGCCGCCGCTCCCGGTGGCCGGTGCGGTCACGGCGCGGGCCGGGTGGGCGAACTGGCGCTGCGCCGGGCTCAGGTCGGCCCGCTCCGTGGTGATCAGCCCGCGCACGTCGGCCACGTAGATCCGGTCCCGGGCCGCCTGCTCGGACAGCCCGTCCGCCACCATGGAGCGGGCGATCTGCTCGCAGACCCCGATGCCAGCCGCCGGCCCCGAGCATGACGACCTTCTGCTCCCTGGCCCGTGACCCGGTGGCGGCCGCGGCCGCGGACAGTGCCGCGGCGACCACCGCGGCGGTGCCCTGGATATCGTCGTTGAACGTGAGCAGCTGATCGCGGTAGCGCTCCAGGATGGGCAGCGCGTGCGGCGTGGCGAAGTCCTCCCACTGCAGCAGCACGTGCGGCAGCGCGGCGCGGACCGCCTGGACGAACCGGTCCACGAAGTGGTCGTAGTCCTCGCCATCCACCCGGCGGTGCCGCCAGCCCAGGTACATCGGGTCGTCCAGCAGTTCCGCGTTGTCCGTCCCGGCGTCGAGCACCACCGGCAGGGTGCGGGCCGGGTCGATGCCGGCCAGCGCGGTGTACAGGGACAGCTTGCCGATCGGGATGCCCATCCCGCCGATGCCCTGGTCGCCCAGCCCGAGGATGCGCTGCCCGTCGGTGACCACGATGACATCGACCTCGCGGCGCGGCCGGTTGCGCAGGATCTCCCCGATCCGGTCGGCGTCCGGGTAGGCGATGAACAGCCCGCGCGGGCGCCGGTAGATCTCGCTGAAGCGCTGGCAGGCCAGCCCCACGGTCGGGGTGTAGATGATCGGCAGCATCTCCTCGACGTGCTCGCCGACCAGCCGGTAGAACAGCGTCTCGTTGGTGTCCTGCAAGGCGCGCAGGTTGACGTGCCGGGCGATATCGGTGGGTTGCTCCCGGAATGCCTGGTAGCACCGCGCGGCCTGCTGGTCCAGGGTTTCCACCACGCTGGGCAGCAGCCCGCGCAGGCCGAGCGCGGACCGCTCCGCCTCGGTGTAGGCGGTCCCCTTGTTCCGCATCGGGTCCTCCAGCGCCCACTGGCCGTCCCGGCTTTCCACGCTCATGACCCTCGTTCTACCCGTGATCTCCCGGCGGAGGCAGACTGGCGGCGTGGCGGAAGCGACAATTCGCGCGCTAGTCGGCCGCCTGGCCGGCCGTCACACCGGCGGGCGCGCTCGCCTGCCAGATCTCCCGGGTCACCACCTGGATGGCACCGGCCGCCGGGATGGCCAGCAGCGCTCCCACGAACGCGCCGAAGATGCCGCCGATCCAGCTGCCCATCTCCCCGCCGACCAGGATGGACAACAGCACCAGTAGCGGGTTCACCCGGACCGTGCGGCTCATCACGATCGGGTTCAGCACGTGGTTCTCGACCTGGGTATAGACCAGGAAGACGACCAGCGTGACGATCCCGGCGGTCAGCGAGTGGGCGGCCGCGAACAGCACGGTGGGGATCCCGGCCAGCGCGCCGCCGATCATCGGCAGGAAGTCCACCAGCGCCACCCATAGCGCCCACAGGAACGGGAACGGCACACCGGTCACCAGCAGCGTCACGAACACCACAATCCCGGCGATCAGCGAGGTGACGAAGTTGCCCAGCATGTACCCGGTGACTGACCGGTTGACCTCGTGGGCGACCCGCTGGTACCGCTCGGCGCGGGCCGGCTCCATCGCGCCGAGCAGGGCCACCCGCATCTTCGGCCCTTCCAGCAGCAGGAGCAGCACCAGGATGAAGATGGTGAACAGCTCCAGCAGCAGGGTCAGCGCGCCCTTGCCCAGGGACAGGGCCGGCTTGGTCAGGCCGGTACCGAAGCTGACCAGCTTGGACTCGTTCTTCTGCACCCAGGTCTGCACGTGGTACTTGCGGACCAGGCCGCCGATGAAGCCGCGGCCGTGCTCGGCCGCCGACACGTAGGACGGCAGCTTCTGGGCCAGGTGGCGATCCCGTTGGCCAGCGGGTAGCCGAAGGCCACCGCCAGGCCGACGAAGACGAGCACGCGCCCACAGCGTGACCACCGCGACGGCCCACCCGCGGCGCCGGATCTTCCACCGCTGCAGCCCCACCACCAGCGGGTTCAGCAGCACGCTGACGAAGGCCGCGACCAGGATCAGCAGCAGGACGTCGCGCAGCCGGTACACGATCTTCGCCAGCAGGTAGAGGGCAACCAGGACCGCGGCCACGGTCAGGATGGTGGGCAGCGGGATGCCCCTGGCCGCGGCGGCCGCCCAGAGCCGCTCTCGCCGGGTCCGGGCCGGCGGTGCGTCGTTGCCCACCCGGCCATCATGGCAGCCCCGCCCCCGGATCGGGGGCGGCCCACCCGTAGCGGGCGGCCAGGATTACCGGAACACTGGATGCCCTGAGTTCAGCGCAATTGGGTACCTCCCTTCATGCCTAACGGCGCACAGTGGGTAATGGCACGGGTGAGGAGCTGACATTGCGGGTGAATGAGCGGGCCGGCCAGCCGGCCGCCCAGGCAGACCTGGTGGATGTGGCCAAGCTGGTCACCGCCTATTACGCGGAGCATCCCGACCCGGCGGACCCTGGGCAGCGGGTCTCGTTCGGCACCTCCGGGCACCGGGGTTCCGCGCTCCGCGCCTCCTTCAACGACGATCACATCGCGGCCACCACGCAGGCGATCTGCGACTACCGGGCGCAGGCGGGCACCACCGGCCCGCTGTACCTGGGCCGGGACACCCACGGGCTGTCCGAGCCCGCGTTCGTGACCGCGCTCGAGGTGCTCGCCGCCAATGAGGTGACGGTCCTGGTGGACAGCAGGGACGGGTACACGCCGACCCCGGCCCTGTCGCTGGCCATCCTGATGCATAACCAGGACCGCACCAGCGCCCTGGCCGACGGGATCGTGATCACCCCGTCGCACAACCCGCCGGAGGACGGCGGCTTCAAGTACAACCCCCCGGACGGCGGGCCGGCGGGCTCCCAGATCACCTCCGTGATCCAGGACCGGGCCAACGAGCTGCTGTCCGGCGGCCTGCGCGGGGTCCGCCGGGTGCGCTGGGCCCGGGCCAAGGACGCGCCGACCGTGGGCACCTTCGATTTCCTCGGCAACTACGCCGGGCAGCTGCCCTCCGTGGTCAACATGGAGGCGATCCGGGCGGCCGGGGTGCGGATCGGCGCGGACCCGCTGGGCGGCGCCAGCGTGGCCTACTGGGCCGAGATCGCCGACCGGTTCGGCCTGGACCTCACCGTGGTCAACCAGGCGGTGGACGCCACCTTCCGGTTCATGACGCTGGACTGGGACGGCAAGATCCGGATGGACTGCTCCTCGCCGTACGCGATGGCCTCGCTGATCGGCCGGGCCGGCGAGTTCGCCATCGCCACCGGCAATGACACCGACGCCGACCGGCACGGCATCGTCACGCCGGACGCCGGGCTGCTGGATCCCAACCACTACCTGGCCGTGGCCATCGACTACCTGTACCGGCACCGGGAGGGCTGGCCGGCCGGCGCGGCGGTAGGCAAGACGATGGTGAGCTCCTCGATCATCGACCGGGTGGCGGCGGCGGCCGGCCGGGAGCTGACCGAGGTGCCGGTCGGGTTCAAGTGGTTCGTCCCCGGCCTGCTGGCGGGCTCGATCGCGTTCGGCGGCGAGGAGAGCGCCGGGGCGTCATTCCTGCGCGCCGACGGGCGGATCTGGACGACCGACAAGGACGGCCTCATCCTGGCCCTGCTGGCCTCGGAGATCGCCGCGGTGACCGGGCAGTCGCCGGGCGAACGGTACCGGGACCTGGCCGGCCAGCTCGGTGACCCGGCTTACGCCCGGATCGACGCGCCTGCCACCCGGGAGCAGAAGGCCCTGCTGGCCCGGCTGTCCCCGGAACAGGTGAGCATCAGCGAGCTGGCCGGCGAGCCGGTCACCGGCCGGCTGACCCGGGCGCCCGGCAACGGCGAGCCGCTCGGCGGGATCAAGGTGATCACCGAGTCCGGCTGGTTCGCCGCCCGGCCGTCCGGCACCGAAGACGTGTACAAGCTGTATGCCGAGTCCTTCGCCGGGCCGGGCCAGCTGGCCCGGATCCAGGACGAGGCACAGCAGATCCTCGATGGGGTCCTCAAAGAAGCCGGCGGCACGTGACGGCGGCCGCGGCTGAGGGGTGCACATGGCCGAGCGCGTGAGGGGTGCGTATGGCGGATAAGCGTGTTCTGGGCATCGTGCTGGCGGGCGGGGCGGGTAAGCGGCTGTCGCCGCTGACCGCGGACCGCGCCAAGCCGGCCGTGCCGTTCGCCGGCATGTACCGGCTCATCGACTTCGCCCTGTCCAACCTGGTCAACGCCGGCATCTTGCGCATCGCCGTGCTGACCCAGTACAAGAGCCACAGCCTGGACCGGCACGTCACCACCACCTGGCGGATGAGCACCCTGCTCGGCAACTACGTCACCCCGGTGCCGGCCCAGCAGCGGCTCGGGCCGCACTGGTACACCGGGTCCGCGGACGCCATCTACCAGTCGCTGAACCTCATCTACGACGAGCGCCCGGAGCTGGTGATCGTGTTCGGCGCGGACCACGTCTACCGGATGGACCCCCGGCAGATGATCGACCAGCACTGCGAGCACGGGGCCGGCGTCACCGTGGCGGCCATCCCGGTGCCCCGGGCAGAGGCGACCGCGTTCGGCGTGATCCACGCCGGGGCGGACGGGCGCACCCTGGAGGCGTTCCTGGAGAAGCCCGCGGATCCGCCGCCGCTGCCGGGCCGGCCCGACGAGTCATACGCATCGATGGGCAACTACCTGTTCTCCACCGACGTGCTCATCGAGGCGCTGCGCAAGGACGCGGCGAACTCAGCCAGCCGGCATGACATGGGCGGCGACATCATCCCGATGCTGGTGGAGGAGGGCGGCGCGCAGGTCTACGACTTCATGGGCAACAAGGTCCCGGGGGCGAGCGAGCGGGACGCCGGCTACTGGCGTGACGTCGGCACCCTGGACTCCTACTTCGACGCGCACATGGACCTGTGCGCGATCCACCCCGTGTTCAACCTGTACAACGACCGGTGGCCGATCCTGACCAACGTGCCGAGCCTGCCGCCCGCCAAGTTCGTGCATGATTCCGGCGAGCGGGTCGGCCGGGCCATCGACAGCCTGGTCAGCAACGGTGTCATCGTGTCCGGCGGGCTGGTCCGCGAGTCGGTGCTGTCCCCGGCGTCCGGGTCAACAGCTGGTCCCGGGTGGAGCGGTCGGTGATCCTCAACAACACCATCATCGGCCGCCATGCGGTGATCAAGGACGCGATCATCGACAAGAACGTCACCGTCCCGGAAGGGGCCACCATCGGCGTGGACAAGGTGCAGGACAGGGCGCGCGGCTTCGTGGTCTCCGAGGGCGGCATCACCGTGGTGGGCAAGAGCCAGAAGGTAACCGGATGACGGCCGGGACGGCGGGACTCGGGCCGGCCACCGCGGCGGCCGGCCACCGGCTCCGGGTAGCCCTGCTCACCCGGGAGTACCCGCCGGAGGTGTACGGCGGGGCCGGGGTACACGTGGCCTACCTGGCCCGGGAACTCGCCTCCCGGGTGAACCTGACCGTGCACTGCCAGGGCGGGGACCGGCCGGATGCGGTGGCGCACCGGCCGTGGCCGGCCCTCGCGGGCGCGAACCAGGCGCTGGCGACCATCTCCACCGACCTGGCGATGACCGGCGCGGTGGCGGGCACGGACCTGGTGCACTCGCACACCTGGTACGCCAACCTGGCCGGCCACCTGGCGTCGCTGCTGTATGGCGTGCCGCACGTGATGACGGTGCACTCGCTGGAGCCGCTGCGGCCGTGGAAAGCCGAGCAGCTCGGTGGCGGCTACGCGCTGTCCAGCTGGTGCGAGCGGGTGGCGGTCGAGTCGGCCGCGGCGGTGATCGCGGTGTCCGAGGGGATGCGCGCCGATGTGCTGGCCGCTTACCCGGCGGTGCCCCCGGACCGGATCAAGGTCATCCGCAACGGCATCGACACCGTGGAGTACGCGCCGGATCCCGGGACCGAGGTCCTGCGCCGGCACGGGATCGACCCGCAGCGCCCGGTGGTGATCTTCGTGGGCCGGATCACCCGCCAGAAGGGGCTGCCGGTCCTGCTCCGGGCGGCGGCCGGGCTGGCACCGGAGGCCCAGCTGGTGCTGTGCGCCGGTCAGCCGGACACCGCCGAGCTGGCGGACGAGGTGACCAGCCTGGTGACCGGGTTGCAAGCCACCCGGTCGGGGGTGATCTGGATCCCGGAGATGCTGCCCAAGCGGGAGGTCATCCAGCTGCTGTCCCACGCCACCGTGTTCACCTGCCCCTCGCTGTACGAGCCGCTCGGCATCGTGAACCTGGAGGCGATGGCCTGCGGGACCGCGGTGGCAGCGTCACGGATCGGCGGCATCCCCGAAGTGGTGGCGGACGCGCAGACCGGCCTGCTGGTCCCGCCGGATGACCCCGCGGCCCTGGCCGCCGCCCTCAACGCGCTGGTGGGCGATCCCGGCCGGGCGTCGGCCATGGGCGCCGCGGGCCGCAGGCGGGCCGCGGCGGAGTTCAGCTGGGACGCCATCGCCGACCAGACGGCCGCCCTCTACGCCAGCCTCACCGCACCGATCCCCCGCTGATCCGGGCCGGTGACCGCGGCCCGCCACTACCTGGCTGCCGCCGGTGCGCACATCGGCGGCTTGCCGCGGTGAGGCCGTCCCTGCGCCGCGGTGCGGTCAGGCCGGGACGGCCGCGCGGCCGTGCGGCGCGGCCCAGTCCAGGATGGGCCCGGCGGGCACGATGCGCAGCGGGTTGAGCTGGGGGTGCGTGCCGTAGTAGTGCCGCTTGATGTGATCGAAGTTGGTCGTCCCGCCGAAGGCGGGGATGGCGTACAGGTCCCGGGCGTAGGGCCACAGGTTCGGGTAGTCGGCCAGGCGGCGCAGGTTGGCCTTGAAGTGGGTGACATAGACCGCGTCGAACCGGGCCAGGGTCACCCACAGCCGGACATCCGCCTCGGTGATCGCGTCGCCGAGCAGGTAGCGCCGGGTGGCCAGCCGCCGGTCCAGGTCGTCCAGCGCGGCGAACAACTCGGCCACCGCGGCGTCGTAGGCCTGCTGGGAGGTGGCGAACCCGCACCGGTAGACGCCGTTGTTGACGGTGGCGTAGACCCGATCGTTCAGCGCATCGATCTCGGCGCGGAGCGCGGCCGGGTAGAGGCTGAGGCCGGGGGTGGCCCACTGGCCGAACTGGCTGCCCAGGTCGACGGTGATGTCCGGAAAGTTATTCGAGACGATGCGGCCGGCCTGCTTGTCCCACAGCACCGGCACGGACACGTGCCCGTCGTACCCGGGCTCGGTCACCTCGTAGGCCTCACGCAGCAGGGTGAAGCCGTTCACCGGGTCCGGGCCGTGCCCGGGGCCGTCACGGAACGCCCAGCCCCGGCCGTCCCGCACCGGGTCCACCACCGACATGGAGACCACGTCCTCCAGGCCGAGCAGCGACCGCACGATCACCGACCGGTGCGCCCACGGGCAGGCCAGCGAGACGTAGAGGTGGTAGCGGCCGGCCTGGGCCGGGTACCCGGTCGAGCCGTCCGCGGTGATCCGGCCCTGGAAGCGGTACAGCGGCCGCACGAACGCGCCGTCGGCCCGCGGCGGCGCCTTCAGGCTGTAGTCGCCGAATCGCGTGAAGTCGACCGGGCTCGCCACCGCAGCGGCAGTCGTCATGGCAGGTTCCCTTCGGCTCTGCCCAGGCTAACGGGGAACGGGGCGGCCGGCGAGACGCTAGCGGGCGAAGAAGTGCAGGCCGAGCCAGGCCCAGGCGACCAGCACGCCGACCCGGCCGGTCCGGGTGCGCATGATCCGGGTCAGCACCTGGCCGAGCGGCGGGACGGGCGCGCTGGTCCGGAGGGCCACCGCCTGCAGCCCGGCGGCCGCCAGCAGCACCACCAGGTACCCGGTGACGGTGAGGTCGTGGCTGCTCATCGCCGGACCAGGTACCAGCCGAGCAGCAGCCACCAGGCCAGCACCAGGGCCCGGCCCGGCTGGCCGGCCAGCACCGGGTCGGTGAGGGCGCTGAGCGTGGGATGGGCGTAGGAGGTCTGCGAGAGGCTGGGCTGCTGGGTGAGGGACCACAGCTCCCAGAGGCCGCCGGCCGCGAGCACCCCGCCCCACAGCGCGGTGCCGGGCAGCGGCAGCCGCCCGGGAACCGGCCGCGGGCGCACCGGTCCCTGCCATCCGATCAGGATGACCAGGGCGCCGAGGCCGGCCACCGCGGCCGTCGCGGGCCAGGAGAACCGGGCGAACGAGCCGACCACGAGCGCGTACCCGGCCCCGCCCGCCACCCCGCCGGCGGCGGCCAGGAGGCCACGGCCGTGCCGCGCCACCTCCGCAGGCGACACCCCGGCAGGCATCACCCCAGCAGGCACGCCCGCCGGCGCCAGGCCCGCGGCCGCCCCGGCCGGCGCCACGCCGCCACCCGCCCCGGCCGGCGCCACCTCGGCAGGCAGGCCAGCCGGCGGAAGCCCGGCCGGCTCATCGGGCTGGACCGCCGCGGCCCCGGCCAGCCCGGGATGCGGCCAGCCGGGCTCGTCCGCGGCGGCGGCAGGGCGGGCCCGGCGGCGCCGGGCCCGGGCGTCCCAGGCCAGCCCGGCCGCCACCAGCAGCATCAGCAGGCCGTCCAGGGGCTTGCCGGAGATGGCCGAGAAGAACGCGATAAGCAGCAGGACCACCACGACCGGGTCGCGGGCACCCGGCACGCCGGCCCGCCAGCGCGGTCCCGGCGATGCGGCGGCCCGGCGGGGGGCACGAGTCACCCCGACACGGTAACGGCCCGGGGCAGCGCGCGGGAAGCACAGGTCAGCGGCCGGTTTCCGGTCAGGCCGCCGCCGTGCCGATCAGCCCGTCCCGGGTCACCAGCGCCGCGAGGGCCGGCTCGGCCAGGCCGCCCGTGCCGGGTGGCCGGGCCGGCAGCACCAGGTAGCGGTTCTCCGCGCTGGCGTCCCAGACCGTGATCTCGGTGCCGGGCGGCAGCGCCAGCCCGAACTCGCCGAGCACGGCCAGCGGCTCGCGGACCGCCCGGGACCGGTAGGCCAGGCTCTTGTACCAGCTTGGCGAGGGCCCGAGCAGGGACACCGGGTAACAGGAGCACAGCGTGCACACCACCAGGTTGTGCCGCCCGGGGCGGTTGGCGACCACCTTGAGCCGGTAGCCGGGCGTGCCGAAGCCGAGTTCCGCCGCCGCGGCGTTGCCGTCAGCCAGCAGGCGCTGCGCGTAGTCCCGGTCGGTCCAGGCGCGGGCGACCATCCGCGCCCCGTTCAGCGGCGAGGCATCCCGGTACAGGCCGGCCAGCACCGCCTCCAGTTCCGCGTCGGTGGCCAGTCCCGCCGCGATGAGGCGCTCCTCCAGCCGCCGCACCCGGACGGCGGCCGGCGCGTCGTCGTGCCCTGTCCCCATCAGCCCGCCTCCTCCAGGTAGGACTCCCACAGGTCCACGACGACGTGGTGGGTCCCCTGCCCCCACAGGGCGGCGGCCGGGAACCGGACTGAGTAGACGGTCTCGGCCCGTGGCGGGCTGATGCCGCGGGCCACATCGTCGGGCAGCGGCCACTCCCCCGCCGCCTCGATGATCTCGCCCGTGTGCCCGCGGACGTAGCGGGGCAGCCGGGTGTGGTGGTCCGGATCGGCCAGCCGGGCCCGGACCCGGGTGCCGGGCGGCAGGCTCATCCGGCGTCCTCCGGGGACAGCAGGCCCTTCTCGGCCAGCAGCGTCTCGATGGCGCATAGCCAGCGCTCGTAGTAGCCGAGCCGGAGGTAGTCGGCCGGCGGGATCCGCTCGATGGCGTCGCGGAACTCATCACCCGAATACAGGCCGCGGGAGCGCAGCACGCCGTTCAGCGCCCACACCCGGGCCTCCCAGTCGCGGTCGAACGGCTGCCCGTCCGGGCCGGCCGGGACGGGACCGAAACCGGCCTGGCCGCCCACGTCGTGCACCCGGCTCATCGCGCCACCTTCCCGGCCGTCCGCCGCCCGTCCCGCCTGCCTGGCCCGGCGCGCGCGGACCGGAAGCTGGCGGGTCCCGGCGAGACTACGGAGAGAACGTCTTCAGCGTCAGCCGGCCTGCGCGGCCGCTTCTCACCCTCATCAGCGGCTCTTCGGCCCAGTCTTCGGACCGGGACCCGCTTGGAGGTTACCTCCGCAAACCGGGCCGCCGGAAGTGCCCATTTCGCCAGGGTGACCGGGCCGGGCCAGCACCCCCCGGCCGCGGTCCCGTTCGGCCGCCCCCCTCACCGGACCGAACGGGACCCTGGCGGCCGTCCCTGCGCCCGCGCCAGGCACAGGGACCCTCCATGCCCCCCCTCACCTGGGGCAGTCCGGCACGCAGTGGTGCAGGTCCCGGCCTTACCCTGCCTGCCCCGCCGGGCGCGGGTGACGCCATCGGAAACGCCCGGACAAAGTCGGACGGCACCATCCAGGAATTCCTGGCTGGTATCAATTCGGCCGATGCTGTGAACTGACCGCGCTGGCTGGGAGTCATGCAGACATCAGGCCAGCGTGCGCCAGGGGCCTGGGCCGGCCGGGTGGGGAGCCCGGCCGCCCGGGCTGGTGCGCGCGGGGCCGGTCCCAGCAGGGAGCGCTGGGCGCCGGGGCGGGGCCGCCATCTGGGCATTCCGGGTGCGGCGCAAGGCAACAAGGGGGAGAGTGTGGCCGTTGACCAGGGGGGACCACGGGCGGGCGCCGGGGGGGCCGGGGAGCAGCCGGGAGCGGGCAGCGGGGAACAGCCCGGGCCAGCGGCGGATGCGGGAGGCACCGGGGAGCAGGCGGCGGCCGCGTCCCCCGGGCGGGCCGCGGACCCGGATCAGATCGCGACCCAGCAGGATTTCGGGCGCGAGCTCACCCGGGCCAGGCAGCAGGCCGGGCGCACGGTCCGCGAGGTGGCCCGGGCGGCGGGCATCCCGCCGAGCACCGCGGGCGACTACTTCGCCGGGCGGCACCTGCCGCCAGCCACCCAGCCCGAGCTGCTCGGCAAGATCCTGCGCGCCTGCGGCGAGGCCGGCCCGGCGCGGCAGGCGGCATGGGCGGACGCGCTGGGCCGTATCCGCCGCGGCCCGGGACGCCGCCCGGCCAGCCCGCCGCCGTACCTCGGGCTGGCCAGCTTCCAGCCGGAGGACGAGGACAGGTTCTTCGGCCGGGAAGAGCTCACCAGGCGGCTGGCCAGCCTGGTGACCGGGGCCGCCGGGTCGCCGGGTGCTGCCGCCGGGGTGCCGCTGGCCGTGGTCGGGCCGTCGGGCTCCGGCAAGTCCTCGCTGCTGCGCGCCGGGCTGATCCCCGCGCTGGGCGGCCGGTCCGGCCCGCGGTTAGCTCTCTTCACCCCGGGCCGGACGCCGCTGGCCGGGCTGGCCCGGCAGCTGGCCCGGCTGGGCACCGGTCCCGGGCAGCCAGCCAGCGAGGACGCCATCGAGGCAGTCCTGCAGGCCAGCCCGGCCCAGGCCGCCTTCCTGCTCGGCCCGGGCGGGGCGGACAGCCCGCCCGGCACCACGCCCGGCAGCGCAGGCGGCCAGCCGGTCATCGTCGTCGACCAGTTCGAAGAGGTCTTCACCCAGTGCCGCGGGGAGGCGGACCGGCAGCGCTTCATCACCGCGGTGTGCGCGCTGTCCGGGCCCGCCGTGGTCGCGATCGCGCTGCGCGCCGACTTCTATGATCACGCGCTGCGTTACCCCGAACTGACCCGGGCGCTGCAGGAGCGGCAGGTGGTCGTGGGGCCGATGACCACGGCGGAAGTGCGCCGGGCCATCGTCGAGCCGGCCCGGCTGGCCCGGGTGACCGTGGACGACGGCCTCGTCGAGCTGCTGCTGCGCGACCTCGCCCCGGGCGGCCGGACCGGGCCGCCCGGCGCCGGGCCGGCCGCGGCCCACGAGCCGGGCGCCCTGCCGCTGCTGTCCCATGCCCTGCTCACCACCTGGAACAACAGTCGCGGGGGACGGCTCACCGTGGCGCACTACCAGGCGGGCGGCGGCATCCAGCACGCCATCGCGCAGACGGCGGACGAGGTGTACCAGTCGCTGGACGTGCCCGGGCGCGACATCGCCCGGCGGCTGTTCCTGCGCCTCGTGCGCGTCACCGACGACGCGCCGGAGGCCAGGACGACGGTGCAGCTCAGCGACCTGCGCGACTGGCCGAACGCCGCCGCGTCCTCCGACGGCGTGCTGGACCGGTTCGTCACGGCCCGGCTGATCACGGTGGACTCGGGTTCCGCCCAGATCAGCCACGAAGCCCTGCTCACCGCGTGGCCGCTGCTGCGGGCCTGGATCGATGACAACCGGGACGGGCTGCAGGAGCGGCGCCGGATCAGCCAGGCCGCCGAGGCCTGGGACGAGGCCGGGCGGGACCATGCCGCACTGCTGCGCGGCGGGCAGCTCGCGCTGGCCCGGGACTGGGCCGGCGGACCCGGCGAACCGGGAAACCCTCACCCCGCTGGCCCGCATGTTCGTCGACACGAGCATCGTCGGCGAGAAACTGCACGAAGCAGCCGAACGGAACCGCACCCGCCGGCTGCACCGGCTGGTCGCTAGCCTCACGGCGCTGGTGGTCGTGACGATCACGCTGGCCGGGTACGCCTTCCAGCAGCGCCAGGCGGCCACCGCGGCCCGCTCCCGCGCCACCACGGCCGCCGCCACCGCGCAGTCCCGCGAGGTGGCCGTGGAGGCAGGCCAGGTCCGCGGGCAGGACCCGGCCCTCGCCGCCCAGCTCAGCGTGGCCGCCTACCGGATCGCGGCCACCGCGGAGGCCCGGGCCAGCCTGCTCGAATCGTCCGGCACGCCCGATGCCGCCGCCCTGATCGACTCGGCCGGCCCGGTCCAGGCGGTCAGCCTCAGCCCGGACCACCGGGTGCTGGCCGTCGCGGCCGCCGATGGCACCCTGCGGCTGTGGGACGTGGCCCGGCCCGGGCACCCGGTGCCGCTGGGCGCCCCGCTGCTGCCGAAGGGCAAGGAACCGCTGTACACGGTGGCGTTCAGCGCGGACGGCACGCTGCTGGCCGCCGCAGGCGCCGCCCGGAAGGTCTGGCTGTGGCAGGTCAGGAACCCCGGACGGGCCGTTCGGCTGGCTGATCCGCTGACCGGCCCGGGCAACACGATCTATTCGGTCACATTCAGCCCTCGCGCGGCGATCCTGGCCGCGGGCAGCGCCGATGACACGGTACGGCTGTGGGACCTCGCCAGCCCGGCGCACCCGGTGCCGCTGGGCAGGCCGCTCACCGGGCCGGCCTCCTACGTCCAGTCGGTGGCGTTCAGCCCGGACGGGCGGACGCTCGCCGCGGGCAGCGCCGACGACACGGTGCGGCTGTGGGACGTGGCCGACCCGGGGCGCCCGGCGGCGCTCGGCAGGCCGCTGACCGGCCCGGCCAAGATGGTGACGTCGGTGGCGTTCAGCCCGGGCGGCGGGCTGCTGGCCGCCGGGAGCCAGGACGACAAGGTGTGGCTGTGGGACGTCCGCACGCCGCAGCGGCCCGTCCCGGACGGGACCCTGACCGGGGCGGCCGACTGGGTGAACACGGTCTCGTTCAGCCCGGACGGCCGGAGCCTGGCCGCGGGCAGCAGCGACAGCCAGGTCCGGGTATGGGACCTGGCCAGCCGCACGGTGACCGCCGCCCTGCCGCACCCGCAGCCGATCACCTCGCTGGCCTGGGACGGGGACGGCCGGCTGGTCAGCGGCGGCGCGGACGGGGAAGCCCGGCTCTGGGTGCTGCCCAGCCCGGTGCTGCGCGCGGGCGGCCCGGTGAACAGCGTGGCGTTCGCCCCCCGGGGCGGCCTGCTGGCGGTCGGCGGCACCACCCTGGAGGTGTGGGACGCGCGGAGCCGGACCGAGCTGTCCGCCGCGGCCCCGCCGGCGGGCGCGGGAATCGTCAACGCGGTCGGCTTCGCCCCGGGCGGCACGATGCTGGCGGCCGGGTACGGCGACGGGCAGATGCAGCTGTGGCGGGTCTCGGCGGGCGGCCGCCTGGCCCCGCTCAGCCAGCCGGCCCGGGCCGAGCAGTACCGCAGCGACCTGGTCGAGTACGCCGCCTTCAGCCCGGACGGACGGCTGCTGGCGACCTGCGGTGACGACGGCGACATCCGGCTGTGGTCGGTCACCGACCCGGGCCGGCCGCGGCTGCTGGCTACCGTGACCGACTCGGGAACGTACGTGTTCTCGGTGGCGTTCCGCCGCGACGGCACCGTCCTCGCCGCGGCCAGCGCCGACGGGCTGGCCCGGCTGTGGGACATCGCCAGCCCGGCCCGCCCCACGCCGCTCGGCCGGCCGCTGGGCGGCCTGGCCAGCTACGCCTACTCGGTGGCGTTCAGCCCGGACGGCCGGACCCTGGCGGTCGGCAGCGCGGACAAGAGCGTGCACCTGTGGAACGTGACCGACCCGGCCCGCGCGGTGTCCCTCGGGCCGCCGCTGACCGGCCCGGGCGGGTACGTGTACTCGGTGCAGTTCAGCCCGGACGGACGCCTGCTGGGCACCGGGGTGACGGACGGCACGGTCTGGCTGTGGCGGGTGGCCGACCCGGCCCGGCCCAGCCTGCTGGCCACGCTGACCGGCCCGGCCGCCAACGTGTACTCGGTGTCGTTCTCCCCGGATGGCCAGACCATCGCGGCAGGCAGCGCCGACAGCACCGTGCGGCTGTGGGATACCGGGGCCGCCGCGGCGGCCAGCGCGGTCTGCGGCACCGCCGGGCAGCCGCTGACCGCGGCGCAGTGGCGGGCCTACCTGCCCGGGCGGCGGTATGCGCCGCCCTGTCCGGGCGGGTAGGCCAGCCCGTCGCGCAGCAGGCGGCGGGCGCGCAGCGCGAGTTCCAGGTCGAACCGCGACCCGGGGTGGTCCCCCTCCACGAGCGCCTTCCTGGGTTTGATCTTCCTGGGTGGTCACTCGCGGTGCTGATGTGACCGTTGATGCGGCGGCAGGCGAGTCACGGCACTGCGTGGTGACTTGGGACCCGAATTCGGGTCCCAAGTCACCACGCGAGGGCGGCAGGCGCCTGGCCCGGACGCACCATCCTCGGCCGTGGCCCACCCGGCATCGCGGGGTCCCAGCCGCCGTCCACGGGCTGAGCAAAGACCCGCCCGGCCCGGCTAGCGGTCCGGGATGGCCTGCGGGAAACGGAACGCCCGGTCGGGGTCATAACGCCGCTTGACCCGGATCAGCCGGTCCAGGTTCGGCCCGTAGTAGGCGGTCTCCCAGTCCTTCAGCGCGGGGTCCATGAAGTTCTGGTACGCCTGGCCCGTGCCGTACGGGGCGAGCGCGTCGTAGATCCCGGCCACCCAGTCCAGCCCGGCCGACATGACCCGCGGGCTGTCCCGCCGGGTCCAGGTGGTCTCGTTGTCCATCAGGAAGGCCGGCGCCGCGGTGCACGAACGCGGTCGCCCGCGGGCGGCACCCGGCCGATCGCGCCGCCCCAGGCGAAGATCGTCGCCCCGGCGCCGGCCGGGTTGGAGCTGCCCGGCCAGCGCTCCACCCAGCGGAGCAGGGTGTCGATCCCGTCGCCCGGCAGCGGGCGGTCCAGGTAGCGGGACTTGGAGGTGAACTCGCCGAACGGCACGTTATGCGCCAGCAGCGCCTGCGCCTGGTCGTAGCTTCGGTCCTCGATCAGCTGATCCTACGGCCGGCGCGGCCGCGAGCACCGGGGCAGCAGTTCCGTGAGCTCGCGCGCCGGGCCGAAGTACAGGCCCAGCGCGGACACCCTGCGCTGCGGGGCTCCGCCGGTCGCCGGGCCCGCCGCCGCTGACGTCGCGCGCCGATCCGGCAGGACAGCGGCTGCGGGGCCGTCGCCATCAGGTCCAGCATCGGGCCGAGCACGGCCGCGGCGTGCCGCCAGGCCCATTCGAGCCGGTACACCGAGACGCCGCCCACCGGGTCGCCCGCAGCACGTACCCGGTGTTGATCCCGAAGTTCCCGCCGCCCCCGCCCTGGCACGCCCACATCAGGTCCGGGTGGGACCGCGGGCTGACCCGCAGCACCGTCGCCGCACGCCGTCACCACCTCGGTTGCGAGCAGCTGGTCGCAGGTGAGGCCCATGTGCCGGCTGCTGAACCCGAACCCGCCGCCGAGCAGCAGTCCGCTCATCGCGACCGTCGGGCACCGGCCGCCGGGCGCCGCGACCCCGGTGCCGGCCAGCGCGGCGTACAGGTCCCGGTTCAGGGCGCCGGGGCCGAGCCGGATCGTCAGCGACTCGCGGTCCATCCGCACCCAGTTCATCCGGGCCAGCGAGATGACCAGGCCCGGCCGGCGGAGTAGCCCGCCGTAACTGTGCCCGCCGGACCGGACCGCGAACGGTACCCGGTTCTGCCGCGCCCATAGCAGTGCGGTCCGCGCGTCGGCGGTATCGGCGCACAGGGCCACGCCCGCCGGGTCGATCCCCGCGTACCGCTTGTTGTACGGCGTGCCCGCGGCCCGTACCCGCGGTCCCCGGGCCGCAGGAGCGGGCCCTGCAGCCGCCGGGCCAGCGCGGCCCAGTCGGGACGCCGCCGGGCCGCCGTCCTGGGCCGCGCCGGGTCCGCGCCGGGCAGGCCAGGCAGGCCAGGCTCCCGGAGCCAGCCCAGTTGCGCGGCGACCCCTCCGGCCAGCGCTGTCTTCCCCGTCCCGGCCAGCATCGCGCGCCGGCTGATCGGATCCATTCGCCCTCCCCCGGGACCGCCGCCTCGTGGACCGTCGCTGGGCGGCAGTAAGACCCTATGGCTCACGCAACGTCATCAAGCAATTTCTCTTGGTGTTTGAGCAGCGTGTCGCGCCACGCTGGCCGGACGACGGGCTGTTCGAGGCCCGGTGGCCTCCGGCGCCGTGGAACACTGATCCCAGATCGCGAACCGGAGGCATGAATGACCAGCGAGCCGGAGGTTCCCCCCGGCGTGGACCCCGCCCAGCCCAGCGCGGCCCGCATCTACGACGCCCTGCTCGGCGGCACCAGCAACTACGCGGCGGATCGCGCCGCGGCCGAGCGGGTCAAGGCCCATGCTCCCGAGATGGTCGACTCGGCCTGGGCGAACCGGGGCTTCCACCAGCGGGCCGCGCGGTGGATCGCCAGCCAGGGTGTCCGCCAGTTCATCGACCTAGGCTCGGGACTGCCCACCGTGGGGAACACCCATGAGGTCGTCCGGCAGGTCATTCCGGGCGCCCGGGTCGTTTACGTGGACAACGATCCCCTGGTGCTGGCCTATGGCCGGCAGCTACGGGCCAGGACCCGGTGGCGGCCGTGATCCTCGCCGACGCACGCCAGCCGGACCAGGTACTCGGCAACGCGCAGCTGCGCAGCCTGATCGACTTCACCCAGCCGGTCGGCGTGCTGATCACCGCGGTGCTGCACTTCGTCTCCGATGACAGCGACCCGCAGGGCATGATCGCCGCCTATATGCGGGCTGTCGTCCCCGGCAGCTACCTCGCGCTGTCCCAGGCGACGGCCGACCAGAAGCCGCCGCAGGCCGTACAGGGGGTGACCGAGGTCTACACCGCGGCTGCGGGGGGCGGCTACCCGCGGTCCAAGGAAGAGGTTCGCAAGTTCTTCGAGGGCCTGGAGATCGTCCCGCCCTATGACGGCGCCGAGCCCGACCTGACCTGGGTGGGCCTGTGGGGCGCCGAGGACCTGGAGTTGGCCGACTCTGAGGGCTCGCGCTGGCTTTACTGCGCCGTCGCCAAGCGCCCCGCCTGAGCCATCACTGCCGGTGACTGACCGGCCTTGCGCTTCGCCGTCGTGCGCAGCGTGGCAGCGCCGCGGTCATGCCCGAGCAAACCCAGCTGGTCCCGCCGGGCCGTCGTGCCGGTCAGTGACAAAGAGTTATTGGCACGCTACTTTTAGCGATGACTCGACTGTCCGGCGACGCGACTGGTGAGCGCGGGAAGGGGAAAAGGATGCCGGCCTCCAGGGCCTCGCGGAGGGCGCGACTTTCCCATCTGGCGCTCGGCGCGGCGGTCATGGCCGCCGCGGCCCTGCTGCTGGCCGCGGGCAGCCCGGGCCCGGCGCCGCGCGCGGCCGTCACCGTTGCCGCGTCGGGCCGCAGCGCAACGCGGCCGCATGCGCCCGTCATCCCGCTCCCGGCGGTGGACACCGTTAGAGCCGGCCGCTGGGCCGCCCGCTGCGCGGGATCCGGCGCTACCTGCGCACCCGGCAGGGCGTGGCGGAGGTAGCGCTGTTCGACAACGTCACCGGCCGGACCTACCTGCTCGGGGACGGAAGCCGCACGCAGTACACCGCCAGCATCGTGAAGGCTGACATCCTGAGCTTGTGGCTGCGGCGCTACCAGGCCAGGCCGGGAACCATCCCCGGCAGCATCCCGTATTCCATCAAGTACCTGCTGCAGAACATGATCACCATGAGCGACAATGCCGCGGCCACGTCGCTGTTCTACTTCTCCGGGGGCTGCACCACGCTCAGCTTGTTCAACACGCTGATCCCGACCCGACACACCCACGTGGGCTGCGAGACGCCCGCGTATTACGGGTGGGGCAACACCACCACCACGGCCGCCGACCAGGTAAGGATCTCCGGGCACTCGCCTACCCGAACGACGTCCTGGCGCCCGCGGCCCGTGAGTACGGACTGCATCTCATGGAGAGCGTGGTGCCCGGCCAGCGCTGGGGCGTGAGCTGCGGGCCGTGGGGGACGCCCTGCGGGCCGCCGGACTACGCCCATCCCGATCCCCGCGTGACCGTGGCGCTCAAGAACGGCTGGAAATACCTTCCCACCTGCGTCAAGCAGGACGACTCGTGCCCCTGGCAGGTGAACAGCATCGGATGGGTGCACGGCCTCGGCCGCGATTATGCCCTGGCCGTGCTGACCACGGACGACCCGCAGGCCCGGGCACGGCCGGGCTGGACTACGGGATCACCACCATCCAGGGCGTATCCCAGCGGATCTGGCATAACCTGCCGCCGCACCCCTGACGCCCGTCCTGGTCAGCCTGCTGTCCGCCGCGGCCAGCGTCCGGGGGATCGCGCGGAACCGACGAGTTCACCTCCGGGGGGAATGGCCGGGTACGCGGCTGGATGAGGGGCCCGGATCTCATGCCTTCAGCTGCCGCTCATCGATAATGGCCGGGTCGCGCCCGTTAGACGACAGCGAAATGAGGAATTAGCAGAAAGCAGCAGGAGAAACGCCTCGGTCCGTACAGATAGCCATGGCCGCGGGGCCCGGGCAGCAATTCCCTGGGCCGCCGGGCCGTCCTCCCCAGCGTAAACCCAGGAGCCGTCCTCCTTGGCGTAACCCAGGATCCCATGCCGTTGCCCCCTCCCCGGGCCTGTGATCTCACTTCCCAGGTGACGGCCGCCCTTGCCACGGCCCCGCGTTACCGTGAAGGCACGTTATTGCCAAACCGGCAAGGACGGCAGAATCGCCGCGCGACGATAAATTCCCGGGGCGGCCGGCCGTTGTCAAGAGTTACCGGGAAAGCGATAAAGGAGGGGCGCAGATCCCTGTCTGCCGGGCATAGGGCATGCTGTGCGGGTGAACGGTTCGGGGGCGGGACAGCGGCGGAGCCGGCCGCTGTCGGCCATGCGGGATATCGGGCCGGAACTAATTTCGGGGCCGCGGACAACGACCCCACCAACATCGGCACCGCCGCCGTGGTCGGGGCGCAAACGGGATACCGGCTGTGCTGGGTAACGCTCGCGGTCGCGCCGCTCCTGGCCGTCGTGCTGACCATCGCCGCGCAGGTCGCCACCGCGACCCGGAGCGACCTGCAGTCACTCACCCTGTCCCGGTACGGCCGCCGGGTGGCTGCTTTCCTGATGGTGTCCGTCGTGATCGTGAACCTGGTGACCATCGCGGCCGACCTGAAGGCCGGCGCGGCCGGAATCGGCCTGCTGGCCGGTGTGAGCTCTCGCTGGCTGATCCTGCCGCTGGCCGCGGCCCTGACCGCGCTCCTGCTCGCCGGAAAGTACGGGCAGGTGGTGCAGCTGCTGCGTTTCGTGCTGCCCGGGTTCCTGGCCTTCACCGTAGCGGCCGTGCTGGCCCGGCCGAACTGGCCCCAGTTGCTGGCCGGGAGCCTGGTGCCGCGGCTGTCCCTGCGCCCGGACGAGATATCCGGCGGCCTGGCCCTGCTCGGCACCACGCTGACCAGCTACGTGTACGTCTGGGAGACCATCGAGCGGGGCCTGGAAGAGGCACCGGAGCAGGGACCCGCCAGTCACCGGCGGACGCGGGCCAGGGCCGGCGCTGCGTGGAGCCGTCTTCACCTCGCTGATCCTGTGGTCCATGCTGGCCACCTCGGCCGCGACCCTCGGCCGCACCCACGAGGCGATCAGCTCGGCTCAGGACGCCGCACCGGTGCTGCGCCCCCTGGCGGGCGCGTTCGCCACCGGCTTGTTCGCGGCCGGGCTGGTCGTCTCGGCGGTAGTGGCACTGCCGGTGTTGGTGGCCACCACCGCCTATGTTGTCGGCGCCCAGTACCGCTGGCGGCGCGGCCTGTCCCGGCCCATCGACCAGGCGCGCCGCTTCTACGTCACCGTGACCGGGTCCGTGGCGCTCGCGGCCGGCCTGGCGCTGGCCAACGTGTCGGTGCTGGGCTTGCTGGTCGCGGCCAGCGTGCTCGGCGGGATCGGCACGCCGGTCGGGCTGGCCCTCCTGGTCCGCCTGGGCCGGGATACCGAGGCAATGGGCGGGCAGCCGATCTCCCGGGCGCTGGCGGCCGCCGGGGGGCGGCCACCGCTCTCCTGGGCGTGGCCGCTGTCCTCTATATAGCCGAGGGGATTCCCTGGTAGCGGCCTGATGGCCGGGGGGCACCGGGGACGACCCGCCGGCCGTCACCCCGGCCGCTGGCCGGGCACCAGGTGGCCGGTGAACCAGTCGCGGGCCAGCGAGGCCACCTGCTCCAGCGCGCCCGGCTCCGGGAACAGGTGGGTCGCGCCGGGGACCACGGACAACTGGCTCCCGGCGGGCAGGTGCGCCCGGGACTCCTCGTTCAGGGCCAGCACCCGGTCGTCCAGCCCGCCCACGATGAGCAGGGTCGGCGCCCGGACCCCGGCCAGGGCGGGCCCGGCCAGGTCGGGACGCCCGCCCCGGGACACGATGGCGGCCACGTCGCTGGCCGGGTCAGACGCCGCCAGCAGGGCGCGGCGGCGCCGGTGCTCGCGCCGAAGTAGCCGAGGCCGAGCCGGCCCAGCCCGGCCTGCCCGCGCAGCCAGCCGGTCGCGGCGGTGAGCCGGGCGGCCAGCAGCCCGATGTCGAACACGTTGGACCGGTCGGCCTCCTCCTCGGGGGTGAGCAGGTCGAACAGGAGGGTGCCGAGCCGGCCCACGTGCAGCGTGCCGGCCCGAGAGGTTGCGGGGGCTGTTGCGGCCGCTGCCGCTGCCGTGCGCGAACACCACGATGCCCCGGGCGCCCGGCGGCACGGTCAGGCGGCCCGGCAGGTGACCGGCCCGGCCACCACCCCGACCTCCCGGTCAATGCCCTGCTCCAGGACGGGGAGTCCGGGAGGTCGGCCTCCCGCGCCGCCCAGCTTATTCGCGGGGGGTTCCGGTGCGCCCCCCGGGGCTAGCCCGGGGTTTTTCGCGGGCGAGGCGGGGGCGCCGCAGGCGTGTCCCCGCCGAGGCCGCGATGCTTGGGGGGTCCGGGGGGTCGCCCCCCCGGGCTAGCCCGGGCTTATTCGCGGGGGAGGCGGGGTGCGCCGCAGGCGTGTCCCCGCCGAGGAGGCGAATGCTCGGGGGGTCCGGGGGGTGCCCCCCCGGGCTAGCCCGGGGTTATTCGCGGGCGAGGCGGGGTGCGCCGCAGGCGTGTCCCGGCGCCGAGGCCGGCGAATGCTCGGGGGGTCCGGGGGGGGGGGGAGGGGGGGGGGGGGTGGGGGGCGGGGGGGAGGTGGGGTCGCCCCCCCGGGCTAGCACCGCCTGGCGCAGCAGGCGGATCACGTCCGCGTCGCTGGACTGGGTGAAGTCGGAGTACCACTGCCCGATGGCGAAGAACGGCTCCGGTGACTCCAGGCAGATCACCTCGTCGGCCGCGTCGGCCAGCGCCGCGACGCTGCCGGCGGCGCGTCGGGACGGCCAGGATGACCCGGCCGCGCCGTGCGCCCGGGCGACCTGGCAGGCCGCCCGGGCCGTGGAGCCGGTGGCGATGCCGTCGTCCACGATGACCGCGGTCCGGCCCGCCAGCGGCACCCGCGGCCGGTCGGCCCGGTACCGCTGCGCCCGGCGGGCCAGCTCGGCCCGTTCCGCCGCCTCGACCTGGGCGAACTCTTCCTCGCTGACCTGCTCGGGGGCGACCACGTCCATGTTGAGCCGGCGCACGCCGTCCTCGCCGATGGCCCCCATGGCCCGTTCCGGCTGGGCCGGCAGGCCTATCTTGCGGACCAGGATGACGTCGAGCGGCGCCCCGAGGGAGCGGGGATCTCATACCCCACCGGGATGCCGCCGCGGGCAGCCCGAGCACCACGGTGTCCGGCCCGCGCAAGTCCGCCAGCAGTCCGGACAGCTGCCGGCCCGCGTCGGCGCGATCGCGGAACGGCATCAGCGTGCACCCCCTCGAGGGGTCCAGTCCCTGCGCCGCGGACGGCCGCGCCACCCGGTGCGGGCCCGGCGGGCCGGGACGCCGGTCAGGCCTTGACGGAGGCGAGGAACTGGCGGGTGCGCACGGCATCCTCGCCCCGGGCGTACTCCCCGGCCACGAAGTCGGTCACCCCGGCCTCGGCCAGCACCTGAAGCTTCCCGGCGACGACGTCCTCGTCCCCGATCAGGGCCACGTCGGCCGGCCCGGCCGCGCCCTCCCGGTCCAGCATGGCCCGGTAGGACGGCAGCCGACCGTAGATCGACGAACGCCTTGGCCGCGGCGCGTGCGCGGCCTCGGGGTCGCTGGTCACGCAGATGGGCGGATTCATACCACCCGGGGGCCTGGCGCCCGCCGCCTGCGCCGCGGCGGTGATCTGCGGCACGATGTGCTCGCGCACCGTGGCCGGGCCGGTCATCCACAGCACGGTGCCGTCGGCCAGTTCCCCGGCCACCCGCAGCATCTTCGGCCCCAGCGCGGCCAGCAGCAGCGGCACCGGCGTCGGGCCCGGGGTGGTCAGCGCGATGTGCGCGCTGACCTGCTCTCCGTCCACCGAGGCCGGTTCCCCGTTCAGCAGCGGGCGGAGTATGGACAGGTACTCCCGGGTGTGCGCGACCGGCTTATCGAACCGGTAGCCGAACATGTCCTCGATCACCATCTTGTGCGACGTCCCGACGCCCAGGGTGAGCCGCCCGCCGAGGGCGGCGGCCGCGGTGAGCGCCTGCTGGGCCAGTGCGGCCGGGTGCCGCGGGTAGCTCGGCACCACCGCGGTGCCCAGCTCGATCCCGGGCACGCCGCCACCCGCCACCGCGAGCGCGGTGAGCGCGTCCAGCCCGAAGATGTTGTTCATCCAGGCCGACGCGAACCCCTGGTCAGCCGCCTGCTGGATGGTGTCCCGGACCCGGGTGAGTGCACCGGGTCCGCTGGCGTCCGGCACTGACACGCCAATCCGCATGGTTTGCCTCCTTCTCCGGGCCGGCCGCTCAGCGCGGCACCGGCCGGCCGTCCTGTCCTGCATACGCCACCGCGACCTCGGCGGCCAGGCCCGCGTTGTCCTCGATCAGCTGCCGGTTGACCGCCGCGCTCCGGCCCCCGCTCAGCTCGTGAACCATAGCCAGAACGGCCGGTGTCACCGACTGCCCCCGCACCCCCTGCTCGTGGACCCGGGCAACCGCCTCGGCGAGGATCGGCTCGATGTCCAGCGACGGGTCAGGCGGGCGGGTGAGCAGTACCCCGGAGGGGCCGTTCAGGTGCCAATGGACTGCGGCGAGGCGCGCGGCCCCGGTGGCGGTGGTCACCACGGCGGACACGGGCGGCCCGCCATCGGCACGGTAGAACATGGGCAGCGTGGCGGTGCGCCAGCCGAGCACCGGCACGGCCAGGGTTTCCAGCAGTTCCGCGGTGGCCGGCACGTCCAGGATGGACTTGACCCCCGAGGAGACCACCAGCGCGCCGGTCCGGGCGATCTGCGGCAGGTCGGCCGAGACGTCCAGGGTGGCGGCGAAGCCGCGGTGCACCCCGCCGGTCCCGCCGGTGGCCATGAAGGCGATCCCGGCCAGGCGGCACACCGCCAGCGTGCCGCCGACGGTAGTGGCCCCCAGCGCACCCTGGACCACGCAGGCGGCCAGGTCGCGGGCGCCCGCCTTGCGGGCCGACTCCCCCGCGGCGGCGAACCGGTCCAGCTCCGCCTCGGTGAGCCCGGCGCGCAGCACGCCATCCACGATGCCGACGGTGGCCGGGACCGCGCAGGCGTCGCGGACCCGCTGTTCGGCGGCGAGCGCGACTTCCACCCCTTGCCGGCCTGGGAAGCCGTGGGAGACCAGGGTCGTCTCCAGCGCGACCACCGGCGCGCGGTCCCGCAGCGCGGCCGCCACCTCCGCGGAGCACTCGACCGGGGCGGGCGCCCCGGGCGCATCACCCGGGCTGGCCAGCGGTGTGCTCGTCACGGCATCGCTCCCATCGTGGCTACCGCCCGCGCCGCGGCGGACAGGCCCAGGCTGACCCCGCCGACCAGGTACCCGGCGGCGAACGCGTCGCCCGCCCCGGTCGGGTCAACCGCGTCCACCGGCACGGCGGGGAACTCGGTGCCCCCGGCCCGCACCCCGCGGGCGCCCAGCTTGACCACCATCTCCGTGCCGGGCAGCTCACCGATGAGCGCCACCTCCGCCTCGGTGCCGAACACGACCTCGGGCCGGAGTTCCGCCAGCACCGCGCGGAACCGGGCCGGCCCGTACTCCTGCAGCAGCGCGGTGGACGACAGGTCCACGGACAGCCGCGGGATGCGCCGGGCCGCGGCCAGCGCGGCCCCGCTGACCGGGTCGCTGGCCAGGCTGTAGCCGGGCAGGTGCAGCCGGCCACAGCCGGCCAGCCAGGCGTCGTCCAGCGCGGCCGCGTCCAGCCGCGGGCCGACGCCCCGGTCGGTCAGCATGGACCGGGCCGTGCCCTGCTCGGACAGCGACACCACCACCCCCGTGCGGCCGTCCAGGACCGGGCCGGTGATCTCGATGCCGCGCGCGGCCAGGTCCGCGGCCACCAGGCTGGCCGCGCGGTCGCTGCCGCGGGCGGCGATCAGCCGGGCCTGGCCGCCGAGCGCGCTGATCCAGGCGGCCACGTTGGCGGCCTGGCCGCCGGCGCCGACCCAGGTGCGGGCGGGCGTGTCGGTCTCCCGCGCGACCGGGCCGTCCGGGCGGACGATCACGTCGAGGTGCGCGTCACCCAGCACGCAGATGGCTGTCACGGCCGCCGTGGTCTCCTACTCCCGAGCCGGGGACCGGCCCGGCCCGGGACCGATCAGGCAACTGATCATCTCACCGCGCGGTTGCGGGACTACGCTGAGCCCGGCTGCCGCGCCCGGCGGCCCCGGGGGACACGGGAGGTTAAGATGCCGCGATTCGGCAGCGGGGGCGCGGATGACACCGCCCGCTGGGAGCCCCAGGCCGCGGACAGCCGCCTGGCCCACACCGCCGGCGCGGAGCCGGGCGCCGTGTTCACCTCCGACCTGTCGGTGTCGGAGTACGCACTGCTCGGCGAGGCCGGCTTCGAGCCGCTCGGCTTCGTGGTCGGCTCCTCGATCTACCACGTCGGCCTGCAGGTGGGCCGCTGGTCGCAGAACACCGAGCTGCAGGTGCTCACCCAGGCCATGTACAACGCCCGGGAGCTGGCCATGGCGCGGATGCGGGCGGAGGCCGACCATCTCGGGGCCGACGGCATCGTGGGCGTCTCGCTGCGGATGCAGATGTACGCCTGGGGCCAGGAAGTGCTGGAGTTCGTGGCCACCGGCACCGCGGTCAGGGCCCTCGCGGGCGAGGGCGCGCACCGTGCCCCGGACGGCCGGGCGTTCACCTCGGACCTGTCCGCGCAGGACTTCTTCCGGCTGCTGGCCGCGGGCGCGGTGCCGGTGGCGTTCGTGCTGGGCACCTGCGTCTACCACATCGCGCACCAGTCGGTCATGCAGTCGCTGCGCCAGGCCGGGCGCAACCAGGAGATGATCCAGTTCACCCAGGGCGTCTACGAGGCCCGGGAACTGGCCCTGGTCCGGATGCAGGCGGAAGCGTCGGAGGCCCGCGCGTCCGGCATCGTCGGGGTGAACGTGGCCGTGTCCAACCATGTCTGGGGCGAGCACGCGACGGAGTTCCTGGCCACCGGGACCGCCATCCGGCGGCTGTCCGACGAGCACCGGCTGCCCGCCACCACCCCGAAGCCCACCTTCACCCTGGGCCTGGACAGCTGACCGGCGGCCAGGCGCCCCGTGGGCCGGACTTCTTGATGATGTTGACTTCAGTCACCCCCCGTTGTGGCTGAAGTCAACATCACGAACGGATCCGGGCCCGGGCTCCGGGTAAGGACGGGGGATGCGATCGGTATGCGTGTTCTGCGGGTCGAATCCGGGACGGCGGCTGGAGTACCTGGCCGGAGCGGCTGAGCTTGGCCGGCTCCTGGCCGCCCGGGGGCTCCGGGTGGTGTACGGCGGCGCCCACGTCGGCACCATGGGGGCCCTCGCGGACGCCGTGCTGGCGGCCGGCGGTGAGATCACCGGGGTGATCCCCGGCACCTGGTGGCGGCCGAGGTTGCTCACCGCGGCCTCACCGACCTGCGCGTGGTCGCGTCCATGCACGAGCGGAAGGCGCTGATGGCGGACCTGTCAGACGCCTTCGTGGCGCTGCCCGGCGGGCTGGGCACCCTGGAGGAGTTCGCCGAGATCGTCACCTGGGCGCAGCTGGGGCTGCACGCCAAGCCGACCGGGCTGCTCAACCTGCTCGGCTACTACGACGGGCTGCTGGCCTTCCTGGACCACGCGACCGCGGAGCGCTTCCTCCGCCCGGCGCACCGGCAGATGATCATCTCCGGGACCGACCCGGAGGGCCTGCTGGCCGCCATCTCCGGCGCCGCGGCCCGGCCCCCGGCCCCGGCCGGGCACAAGTGGATGGACGCCGCGGGCGCCGACCTCGCCCCCGGCGAGGCCGCCCGGAGCGCGGCCGCCGGCTGACGGCCCGGGCATAATCCCGGCGCCGCGGTGGCTTGAAGGAAACCGGGGAATAGCCGGGCGGCCCGCCCAGTTCACATACCCTGGCGGGTATCTGCACCGTGCGGGTGCCTCAGCAACGACAAGGAGATGCCATGGCGACGGTCGAGTTGACGGGCGAGAACTTCGAGTCCGTGGTCGGCAGCGCGGACATGGTGCTGGTGGACTTCTGGGCGTCCTGGTGCGGGCCGTGCCGCATGTTCGGCCCCATCTTCGAGCGCGCGTCAGAGAAGTACCCCGACGCGGTGTTCGGCAAGGTGGACACGGACGCGCAGACCGAGCTGGCCCAGACGTTCGCGATCTCGTCGATTCCCACCCTGATGGTGATCCGGGACAACGTGGTGCTCTACGCGCAGCCGGGTGCCCTGCCCGAGCAGGCGCTGGAGGAGCTGATCACCAAGGCCCGGGAACTCGACATGGACGAGGTGCGGGCCAGCATCGCCAGGGAGAGCGACGGCCACTCTCACGATGACCACGCCCACGGCGAGACCCAGGCCAGCTGACATCGCCGCGGCCGGCCCGGGGCGGCCGCGCACATGGCCGGCCAGGACCCTGACCTGCGGTTGAGCGGTCATTGCGGACCGGCTGAGCCGGGAGCAGTTCCGCGCGGCATTGCGGCCGGATAGCGCAGATTTGCCGGAAAAGGGCCCGTGGCCGCGGGCGGGAGGCTCTGCCAGGATGACCCTGGCGCCGATGACAGAAGAGATCATCGGCCCTTTCCGAACGGGGTCCTCCATGCCTGACTTCCGGACGGCCGGCCTGCGCGGGCGGCTTCCCGCCAAGCCGCCCGGCGAGCGGTTCAATATCCAGTACCTGTCCAGCTACCTCACCGCGCCGCTGCCGCCGCCGAGCTACCCGGTGGACGTGTCGGCCGGCATCACCGAGTGGGGGATGCTGGGCAACGGCCCGGACAAGACGTGCACCACGCACCCGGACGGAGTCGGTGACTGCACCTTCGCCGGGCGGCAGCACTACCGGATGGCCAAGGCCGCGGCCGGCCACGAGACCGAGAAGTGGGAAGACTCCAACCAGCTGGTCGCGGAGTACCTCGCCTACGATCACGGCCAGGACAACGGGGCGAACATCGCCGACCTGCTGCTCTACTGGTACCGGCACGGCAAGATCCTGGCCTTCGCGCCGGTGGACCACACCAGCCCGGCGGCGGTGGACTCGGCCATGACGGCCTTCCACGGCGCCTACTGCGGGGTGAACCTGACCGACGACGCCGACAGCCTGTTCGGCCAGCACGAGCCGTGGACGGTCAGCGGCGGGCAGGTGCCCGACCCCAGGGAGGGCCACTGCATCGTGAAAGTCGCCTCGGACGGGCACCAGCGCGACACGTGGATCACCTGGGGGGCGCTGCAGGCGTCCACGCTGGCCTGGACGTCGGCGTGCCTGCAGGAGGCCTGGGTGGTCATCACCGGGGAAGACGCCAAGGCGTCCACCCTGGATATCGCCGCCCTGCGCCGTGACATCGACGCGCTGCACGGCACCGGCGGCAGCTAGCCAGCATGGCGGTGGCGCGGTCCGGGCTTCACCGCCGGGACCGCGCCACCGTCGTGCCTGGTGCGCTCAGGGCGCGTAGCGCACCGGGATCAGCACCTTCGAGTAGGTGTTGGTGTTGATCCCGGTGATCTTGACCATGCTGGTCCGCCAGACGCCGACGTGGTTGTTAGAGATGGAATTGTTGGCCACCGTGATCGTCAGCGGGCTGGAACTCGCCACCAGCACCCCGGTCGTCCACGGGTCTGGGACGTTGACCCCCGGCGGGGCCAGGCCGATCGGGTCGCCGTCGACGTTGTTGGTCCCGATGATGTTGTTGACCACCGCGTTGCCGTTCAGGTTCAGCCCCGCGATGTGGCCATGCACCGTCACCCCGGCCAGGCCGTTCCCGGTGACCGTGTTGTCGTCGACGAGGTTGTTGTAGACCGCGCCGCCAGGGGCTCCGGTCGCCATCAGGATGCCCGAGCCGGACGACGCCGGATTGGTGCCGTTGTCGTCCGCCACTGTTGTGGCGGACCACGTTGTCGAACACGCCGGCCCCGGTGTGGCTGGCCATGATGATGCCGCAGCCGCCCGGGTTGTGGCTGGCGTCATTGTTCTGCACCGTGATGTGCGAGGTGGCCCCGAGATCGTCGGCCAGGGTGATCCCGCCGCCCGTGTTGAACTCGGTAATGTTGCCCTCGGCGCTGGATGACGTGGACCCGTTGAAGCTGATCCCGGTGCTCCCGTTGTTATCCGACGTATTGCCCAGGATGCTTGCCCCGGTCGCGGCCACCAGGATGCCGTCCCCGGTCGCGTTCTCGACGGTGAGATCCTCCACCGTGACATTCGGCGCCACCACGCTGACCCCGTTCAGCTTGCCGGTGGCATCAATGATCGCGGTCCCCTGCGTCTGCGCCTGGAGCGTCAGCGGCTTGAGGACCACGGCATCCTCGGTGTAGGTGCCTGGGCAGACAATCACCGTGCCGCCGGAGGCGACCGCGAGCATCGCTACGTTGATCAGCTTGTACTTGGCCGTCAGGCACGACGTGCCGGCGTTGAGGATCGCCCCGGTCGGTGAGACATAGACCGTGGATGGCAAGGCCAGCGCGGGCGTGGCGGCCAGCACTGGCGCGACGGCCAGCCCTCCGCCCGCGGCCAGCGCCAGCAGGCCCTTAACAGTCTTTCGCATGGTGTACCCCCATATCCCCCGGTGACGTGCTGCTTGCACGCCGCGACGAAAGTAGCCCCGTCCTCCGGCCCCGTCAACACCCTACGAGATCATTTGATAACTCTGAGTCAACGAGGGTACGAGCCGAATAGCTCAGCCGGTTCCCAGCGGGACAGCCGGCCAGCCGAGCATGCGGGCGCCGATGACCGCCACCCGCAGCGCCAGCCCTTCGGCGGGGTCGGCGGGGTCGTGCCCGGTGAGCGCCTGCACCCGGGCCAGCCGGTAGGTCACGGCCCGGACCGACAGGTGCAGCCGGCGGGCGGCCTGCGCCGCGACGCCACCGCAGTCGTAGTAGGCCTGCAGCGTGGCCAGCAGCGGGCTGGCGCCGCCCCGGGCCGCGGCCAGCGGGCTGAGCACCGCGGCGACCAGGTCGGTGATGGCCGCCCGGTCCCGCAGCAGCACCTGGTATACGAGCAGGTCGGCCGCGGCCACCACGGGATCGGGCATGCCCAGCCGCTCGGCCACGTCCAGTGCGTCGCCGGCCTCGTCATAGGACCGGCGCACGCCACCCGGTCCCGGGTAGGGCCGCCCGAAGGCAACCCGCCACGGCCGCGGGTGCTCCGGGAGCAGGCCCGGATGACCCCGGGTCAGCGCACGGACCAGGGCCACCGCGACCCGGGCCGCCTCCCCGCCGTCGGTGACCCCGGTGACCGCCACGAGCCGGCCACCCCGGGTGACGGTCAGCGACGGGGAAGGCGCCGCCGCCTCGGCCACCAGCCGGTCGGTGTCCCGGCCGAGCGGCCGGGTCGCGGCCACCCCCTCGGCGTAGCCGGCCAGCACCACCAGGTGCGGCCCGGCCAGGCTCAGTCCCAGCCGCTCGCCGCGGAGCAGCAGGCCGGCCGCGCTGCCGCGGCCGGACAGCAGATCATCGAGGAACTCCAGGCGCTCCGCCTCCTCCCGGCGGGCGATCGTGAACTGGGCCCGCTCGAACCCCTCCGCGGCCGCGGCGACCGCGTCGTCAGCGGACCGCAGCACCCCGAGGCCGGCCGCCCTGTGGTCGGGCAGACCGGGCAGTTCCCGCCAGAGCCGCCAGGTGGCGGACAGGTACAGGTCCACCAGGCCGCGAAGGGCGACGCCCCGCTCAGCCGCCTCTTCCCCCCAGCGGCCATATCCGGCCAGTTCCACCGGGGTGAGCCGCCGCCCGGTGCGCGCGGCATCCAGGGCAGCGGCCAGGTAGTCGCCGAGCAGCCCGGCCGGGACCCCGCCAGCCTCCTGGCTGGCAGCCTCTGCGAGGAGTCCCAGGTCCGGCGAGGTGCCGCCGGCCGCGGCCCCGGCTGGCCCGCTGGCCCCCGGATGCGGGCCCCCGTGCGGACCATCCGCAGGACGATGACCACGTGCTGATTCCGGCACCGGTACTTCCTCTTATTTCTGCCGGGATCCGGCAATGACTACGCCGAACGTTAGCCGGAATAAGCCGATGACGGCAGTAACCCGGCAATGAATAGTGGAAGGACAACCGGCCTGGACCGGGCCGGACTCCCGGAGAGCACCGTGATCATCACCCATCCGCCGGCCGCCGCGCCGGGCCGGGCGGCCGCTACTCGGCGAGCCTGCTCGCCGATGAACCCGGGCACGCCCTGGTGGCCCCCCGCTACGGGGGCGGCACCACCAGCCCCGGAACCCATCCGGGCTGACCGCGGGAGCCGCCGCGATGCACCGCCTCCCCGTGCCGCTCTGGCTGTGGGGGGTGGCCATTGCCGTGGTCGCCGCCGTGGCCGCGGCCGATTTCGCCCGCAGCACCCGCCGCGGGCGTGACCCGGGGCTGCGCGAGGCGGCCCTGGCCACCGCGGGAATCGTCGCGCTCGGAGCGCTGTTCGGCGGGGCGCTGGCCATGGTGGCCGGGTCGCGCGCCTCCGGGCAGTTCTTCGCGGGCTGGCTGACCGAGTACAGCCTCTCGCTGGACAACCTGTTCGTGTTCGTGCTGCTGATCGGCCGGGCCGCGGTGCCCGGCCGGCAGCGCAGCCAGGTCCTGCTGCTCGGCATCGGCCTGGCCCTGCTGATGCGCGGCGTGTTCATCGCGGCCGGGGCGGCCGCGCTGACCCGCTTCGACTGGGTGCTGTACCTGTTCGGCGCGATACTGCTGATCACGGCCGGGCGGCTGGCCTACGGCAGCGCGATCCAGCCGGGACGGCAACTCTGCCGGGCCGGGACGCTGAGCCGGTGGCTGGCCAGCCGGGGCCGGATGGCGGCACCGCATGGTCGCCCTGGCCGCGGCGATCGCCCTCACCGACCTCGTCTTCGCCATGGACTCCATCCCGGCCATCTTCGGCCTGACCCGGGACCCGTACCTGGTGCTGACGGCCAACGCGTTCGCCCTGCTCGGCCTGCGCCAGCTGTACTTCCTGATCGGCGGCCTGCTGGACCGGCTGGTCCACCTGTCCGCCGGCCTGTCGGCCATCCTGACCTTCATCGGGGTGAAGCTGCTCGCCGAGGCACTGGCGCACTCCGGCATCCGGCGCATCGGCCCGGTCCCCGTGCCGCACATCAGCACCGGCCTGTCCCTGTACGTGATCGGCGGGGTGCTGGCCACGGTCACGGTGACCAGCCTGCTGGCCACCCGCAGCGGCCCGGTCAGCCCGCCTGCAGCAGGCCGTCCAGCTCAGCCACGAGGTTTCCCAGGGCGACCTTCCGAGTCTCACCAGTGAGCCGCTCGGTCAGCTCGGCGGTGCCCTCGGCCAGGCCGCGCTTGCCCACCGTGATCCGGTAGGGGATGCCGGTCAGCTCCGCGTCGCTGAACTTCACCCCGGCCCGCTCGGCCCGGTCGTCGATGATCACCTCGGCACCGGCCGCGGTGAGCTCCTCGTAGAGCGCCTCCCCGGCCGCGGCCACCTCGGGGTCGTTGGACTGGGCGACGACGATCACCACGCTGAACGGCGCCACGGCGAGCGGCCACACGATGCCCCGCTCGTCGTGGTGGCACTCCACGATCGAGGCCAGGGCACGCTCCACCCCGATCCCGTAACTGCCCATGATGGGGTGGACCCGCTCTCCGTTCGCGTCGAGCACGGTCACCCCGAACGCCTTGGTGTACTTGTAGCCCAGCTTGAAGATGTGCCCTATCTCGATGGCGGCCAGCAGTTCCAGCGGGTGCCCGCACACGGGGCACGGCTCGCCGGCCACCACCTCACGCAGATCGGCCCAGGTGCCGACGCTGATGTCCCGGTCCACATCGACGCCGCGCAGGTGCTGGTCGTCGATGTTGGCGCCGGTCACCATGTCCCGGCGGCCGCGCAGTGCCTCGTCGGCGAGCACCGGGTAGCCGCTCACCCCGACCGCGCCGAGGCTGCCGGGCAGCGCGCCGAGCGCCTCCCGGATCTCGTCCGGCTGGGCCGGCCGGATGGTGGCCGCGCCGGTGGCGTCGATGAGCTTCTGCTCGTTCAGCGCGTGGTCACCGCGCATCAAGACCAGCGTGAGCTTGCCGTCCAGCACGTAGACGAGGGTCTTGACCTGGCGGGTGGCGGGCGCGTCGTACCCGGTGGCCAGGTCCTCGATGGTGCGCACGCCGGGCGTGTCGAACCGCTCCGGGGCGCCCAGGCCAGGCCCGTCCGCCACCTTCTCCAGCCGGGAGGTGGCCTTCTCCACGTTCGCCGCGTACCCGCAGTCCGGGCAGTACGCGACCATGTCCTCACCGGCGGCGGCCGGGCACATGAACTCGGTTGAGTCGCTGCCGCCCATGGTCCCGCTGGAGGCTTCCACGGGGATGGCCGGGATGCCCAGCCGCTCGAAGATCCGCAGGTAGGCGTCGCGGTGCCGGGTGAAGGCAGCGTCCAGCCCGGCCTCATCCAGGTCGAAGCTGTAGGAGTCCTTCATGGTGAACTCCCGGACCCGCAGCAGGCCGGCCCGGGGCCGCGGCTCGTCCCGCAGCTTGGTCTGGAACTGGTACCAGACCTGGGGCAGCTGCTTGTGCGACCGCAGCTCCTGGGCCAGCACCGCGAAGATCTCCTCGTGGGTCATGCCCAGCGCCAGCCGCGCGCCCTTGCGGTCGGTGAGCCGGAACATCTCCTCGCCCATCACCTCCCACCGGCCGCTGCGCTGCCAGATCTCCGCGGGGTGCATGATCGGCAGCAGCACTTCCTGGCCGCCGATGCCGTTCATCTCCTCGCGGATGATGTCGATGATCTTGGCGCGGACCCGGACCGCCAGCGGCAGCAGCGAGTAATGCCCGGCCATCAGCTGGCGGACGTAGCCGGCCCGCAGCAGCAGCCGGTGGCTGGGCGCCCCGGCGTCGGCCGGGTCCTCCCGCAGCGTCGGGATGAACATCTGAGACCAGCGCATGGGTCCGCGCTTTCCGTGTGTCGGGGCTGGTTGCCGCGCCTGGCCGGTGCCTGGCGCCACGCCGGCGCCCGGCCGTCGGCCGCGTCGACGTCAATAGCGTACGAGCTTAGTGCGGGTCAGCCTTGCGCGCGGCGCCCAGCTGGATCGCCGGGTCCAGGGCCCGCACGCGCCCGGGCTCCAGCGGCGGGGCGCCGATCGCGCAGTTGGTCAGGCATTCCGGCGTGGCGACGGGCTGCCCGGTCTTCGGCCGCAGCACGTCACTCCGGATCAGCACCGCGGAGGCCACCGCAGCCAGCACCATCAGCCCTGCGCAGATCAGCATGGCCTCGTGGAACCCGCGGTTGAGCTGAGTCACCGTGTGCAGCGCGGTCCCGGACAGCCCGACCACGGCGGGCAGGCCGGCCACCGCCAGCAGCCCGGCGGCCCGCGCGGTGGCGTTGTTGACCCCGCTCGCAACGCCCGCGTGCCGCTCATCGGCGCTGGCCAGCACGGTGGCGGTAAGCGGGGCCACCGTTATGGACAGGCCCAGGCCGAACAGCGCCACCGCGGGGAGCACATCGGTCACGTACGAGGTGTGCGGCCCGATCCGGGTCAGCAGCAGCAGGCCGGCCGCCGCGGACAGCAGCCCACCGGTCATCATCCAGCGCGGGCCCACCCGCTGGGCCCACGCCCCCGCGCGGGCGGACAGCAGCAGCAGCAGCACGGTGGACGGCAGCAGCGAGACGCCGGCCTGCAGGGGCGTGAACCGGGCCACCACCTGGAGATCCAGCACCAGCAGGAAGAACACCGCGCCCATGGCGCCGTAGACGATGAACGTGATGACGTTGATCGCGGTGAACTCGCGGTTGCGGAAGACGCTGAGCGGGAGCATCGGCGGCACCCGGTCCGGATGCCGTTCGCGGTGCCGTTCCAGCAGCACGAACCCGGCCCCGGCCGCCACGCCGACCGCCGCGGACACCGCCACGGTGAGCGGGGCGCCGGACTGGGCCACGATCAGCGCTTCGGTGACGCCGGCCAGCGCCACCGCGGTGAGCACCGCGCCGGCGATGTCGAACCGGCCCTGCGCGGTGGGATCCCGGCTCTCCGGGACGTGCCGCACCGTGACGGCGACCACCGCCGCTGCCAGCGGCAGGTTGATCAGGAAGATCCAGCGCCAGCCGCCCGCGCCCACCAGCCAGCCGCCCAGGAACGGGCCGACGGCGCCGGCCACCCCGCCCAGCCCGGACCAGGCCCCGATCGCCCGGGGCCGGTCGTCCGCGGCGAACGTCGCCTGGATGATCGCCAGCGAGCCGGGGGTGAGCAGCGCGCCGCCGATGCCCTGCAGCGCCCGGGCGGCGATCAGCACCTCGATGTCCGGCGACGCCGCGCAGACCGCCGAGGCCAGCGCGAACCAGACCACGCCGATCAGGAACACCCGGCGCCGCCCGAACCGGTCACCGAGCGCGCCGCCCAGCAGGATCAGCCCGGCCAGCGTCAGCGTGTAGGCGTTGACCGTCCACTGCAGGCCGGCCAGCGTGGTGTGCAGCTGCTTGCCGATCGTGGGCAGCGCCACGTTGACCACGGTCGAGTCGAGGAACGCCATGCTGGAGCCGAGCACGGTCGCCGCGATGATCCATCGTCCGCGCGCCTGCCCGAGCGTCGACCCGCCCGGCATCAGCGCTGATCACCTCGGCCACCGTTCGATGCTCTCACTGGGCAGACCGGGTGTCACCCAGGGGCGTCGCACAGGGCCAGCAGCTTGGTCACGGTGGCCCAGTTCCGCGCCGTGCCCGCACCCCGGGCCGACATCGGGCCGCGGCCCCGGCCCAGCTGCACGGCCAGCTCGCTGCGCCCGAAGCCGTCCGGGGTGTGCAGGAACAGCGCGCGGCCGGCGTACTGCGCGGTGTCCCGGCTGCCCTTTGCCCGCCACCTTGTGGCCAGCGCCTCGGCCAGGCTGGTGACCATCTCCGGCGACGGCTCGGCGGGCAGGAAGACGACGTGCACGGCCCGCGGGTTCGGCTCGCCGGGGTACGGGTTGTCCCGGGCCACCTGAGCCAGCTCGGCGCGGGACAGCACGAGGATCCGGGACTCCACGCCCAGCTGGCTGGCGACCGCGCGCTCGATCGCGTCCGCCAGCGCGGCATTGTCGGTCTGGTCCGTGCTGAACAGGACGTTGCCGCTCTGGATGTAGGTGGCGACATCGGCGTGGCCGAGGTCGGCCACGACCGCGCGCAGGTCGGCCATGGCCACCTTCTTGTGGCCGCCGAGGTTGATCCCGCGCAGCAGCGCGACATGGCTGGGCATCTGCTCATCCTAGGATTCCCAGGTGCCCGCCCCGGCGCGATGACCTCGGCCCGTTCACCGGCGCCGGCCCGCCTGCTCTAGTCTGCAGGACGTGGCAGACACCGACACGCCGGGAACGATGGGGCTGCCGGTACGGCGGGCGGGCCGGGTCATCGTGCTGGATCCGGCCGGCCGCGTGCTGCTGATGCGCTACGACGACCCGCTGCCGAACGGCCGCCACTGGACCACGCCCGGCGGCGGGCTGGAGGACGGCGAGGACTACCCGGCCGCCGCCGCCCGCGAGCTCGCCGAGGAGACCGGCTGGACCGATGTGGCCCTGCTCGGCGAGGTGCACGAGCGGAGCCTGACCATGGAGCACGCGGGCCGCCTGGTCCGCCAGCACGAGCGCACGTTCCTGGCCCGCACCGGCCAGCCGTGCCGGCCGCTCGGGGACGTGGCCCGGATGCACGCCAGCGACGGGATCGCCGCCTGGCGCTGGTGGACGCTCGCCGAGCTGGAATCCACTACCGAGGTGATCTGGCCGGCCGAGCTGGCCAGCCTGATCAGGAACGCCCTGGCCGCCGACGGCCGGAGCTGACAGGAGGGGCCCCATGGAGCCGATGCCGGAGGACTGGGAGCGCGCGGTGGCGGTCGTCGCCCACCCGGACGACCTGGAATACGGCGCGGCGGCCGCGGTCGCCCGCTGGACCGGCCAGGGCAAGCATGTCGCCTACCTGCTGGCCACCCGCGGGGAAGCCGGGATCGCCGGGCAGGACCCGGAACAGGTCGGGCCGCTCCGGGTGGAGGAGGAGCGCAGCAGCGCCGCGGTGGTCGGCGTCAGCGAGGTGCATTTCCTGAACCACCCGGACGGGCTGGTGGAGTACGGCCTGCCGCTGCGCCGCGACCTGGCCGCGGTGCTGCGCGCCGAGCGCCCGGACACCGTGATCACCATGAACTTCGACCTGACCTGGGGCGACACCAACGTGGTCAACCACGCCGACCATCGCGCGGTGGGGCTGGCCGTGCTGGACGCCTGCCGGGATGCCGCCAACGAATGGGTGTTCCCGGAGGCGGGCCCGGCGTGGGACGGCATCAAGCAGACGTGGGTCGCGGCGACCGCCGACCCCACGCACTACGTGGACGTCACGGCCACCATCGAGGCGGGCGTGGCGTCGCTGCGCGAGCACCGCGCCTACCTGGACGGGCTGGGCCGCGAGTTCGACCCGGACGAGTTCCTCCGCAACATGGCCGGGTACCTGGGCATGGCCGCGGGCTGCGAGTACGCGGTCGGCTTCACCCGCTATACCACCGGCTGAGGGGTGCGCGACACGTACGGGGTGGAGGTTGCCCCCGGCCAGGTCAACGCGCGGGGTGCCCGCCTCAGGCTGGGCAGGTCCATTCCTGGCGCCCCGGGCCCGGCCCCGGGGTGACGGCGCCGGGCGGCGGGAACAGCATCCGGAAGGTGAACGCGTCCGGGGTGGGGCCGTGCCGGCGGAGCAGCCGGATCCGGTGCTCCGCGTCAGCCGTGGACGGCACGGCGCCGCGGGGAATCCACCACAGCGCGGTGTAGGCCTCGGTCATCCGCTCGAACCACTCCCGGCGGCGCTGCAGCACCCGCCGGTGCCCGGCGGAGTACACGAACGCGGCCAGCGCCTCGGGCGACTCCCACACGGACATGTTCATGATCACGCCCGCGCTGCCGGCCTGATCCCACTCGAACGCGCGCACCGCGGTGGCGTTGCCATCCTCGGTCTGCAGCCGCCACACGAAGCCGGGCGCCGCGTCCGCCAGCGCGTTGACCGGGCCCAGCGCCGTCACGAAGCCCGCCAGCTGCGGGCTGTCCAGCGGCGCCCGCAGCCGTGCGACGTTGACCTGAGCCAGCACATAGTCCACGCCCGCCATGGTGTCATCCCATCCCTCCGCCGGCCAGCGGCTAAGTGGCTGGAGAGCGCTGGAGCCGTCCGGCAGGGGCCTGGGCGATGGCCTCACCTGGCGCGTCGGACGCGTTGCGTTCCCTCGGCGGGCTCTGGTGATCTAAAGTTCTCATCGCACACGTGACCGTCGGCGCCGGCGGATTACCGCAGGTTCGAAGCGGCTGCCAGCGGCCAGCCGCAACGAGTGTCCGCGCGGATCTCCAGGCCCGCTGAACGGAGCCGGGATGAAAGAGCTTGAATCGCTGGACGCTGCCTTCGTCATCGATACTTTCCTGCTGCTCCTGATCGGAATCGGGCCCAAGATCGCGCTGGTGCCGTTCCTTGACGTGACCACGGGCATGCCCGAGGCCACCCAGCGCCGCGTCCTGCGCAAGATGCTGACCACCGCCGCTACCGTTGCCGCGCTCCTGCTGATCCTCGGTGGCCTGCTGACCAGGCTGCTGCACTTCTCGCCGGGGGCGCTGGGCATCGCGAGCGGCATCATCCTGCTGATCATCGCGGTCACCATGGTGCTCGGCCATCAGACCGGCGATGGCGATGGCTCGGTCGAAGGCCGGGACCCGATGCAGGTCGCCGTCTTCCCGCTGGCCGTGCCCTACCTGCTCAACCCGGCCGGGATCGTCGTCCTGGTCACGTTGTCAGCAGAAGCCACCTCGATCGCGGTGCTCGCCGTCGCCGTCGGCGTGCTCGTCGCGGTGCTCGCGATCGACGTCGCGGTCTTCCGCTGGGCCGTGCAGGTCAGCAGCAAGCTGGACGCGAGCCGCATGCTGGTCACGGAGAAGGTGTTCGGCTTCCTGCTGGCAGCGCTCGGGGTGCAACTGGCGCTCAACGGACTGTCGGACGTCGGTGTGATCCACCTGACCGGTCACTGAGCGGGCCGAGGCGCCTAGAGTTGCGGGGTGGCAGGACAGGGGACGCCGGCCCTCGCGGTGCTGGCCAAGCAGGGCATCCCGTACTCGGTTCATGCGTACGAGCACGGCACCCGGACCGGCGACACACGGCACGCCAACTTCGGCCTGGAGGCCAGCGAGGCGCTCGGCGTCCCGCCGGAGCGGGTGTTCAAGACGCTGGTCGCGGCGGTGGACGGTTCGCTGACCGTGGGGGTTGTCCCGGTCGCGAGCCGGCTGGACCTGAAGGCACTGGCCGCGGCGGCCGGCGGCCGCAAGGCCACGCTGGCCGAGCCGGCCGACGCGGAACGGGCCACCGGGTACGTGGTCGGCGGCATCTCCCCGCTCGGCCAGCGCAAGCGGCTGCCGGTCGTGGTCGACGCGGCGGCGATGGACTTCGAGACGATCTACTGCAGCGCGGGGCGGCGCGGCCTGCAGATCGAGATCGCCCCGGGCGACCTGGTCAAGGCCGCCCAGGCGGCCGTCGCGCCGATCGCCCAGCCGACTGCGGCCTGACCCTGCCGCCGGGGCACCATCCTGAAAGGCCACGGCCGGTGTGGTCCGATGGAGAGATGGCCGATGAAGTGATGAAGGTCCGGATCGGGGTCTCGCTGGGCGCGGCCGGGGTGCCGGGTGAATTCGACGCCGCGGTCGCCGCGCTGGAGGCGGCCGGGGTGGACTCACTGTGGCTGCCGGAGATGGTCTACGGCTCGCTGGTCGACCCGTTCACCGGGATGACGTGGGCGCTGTCCCGCACCACGCGGCTGAAGGTCGGTACCGGGATTGCCGTGCTGCCCGGGCGCCATCCGGTGCTGGTGGCCAAGCAACTCACCTCGCTGGCCGGGCTGGCCCCGCGGCGGGTGCTCCCGGTGTTCGGCCTCAAGCCGGCCCGGCCCGGTGAGCTGGCTGCCTTCCCGGTGCCGGCCGGGCGGCGCGGCGCCGTCTTCGACGAGTCGCTGGAGCTCATCAGGCGGCTGGTGCGCGAGGAGACAGTGACATTCCACGGCGAGTTCTTCTCGGTGGAGGAGGCCAGCACCGGCCCGCGGGCGGCCCGTCCGCCGGACATCTGGCTGGGCGGCAGCGCGCCCGGCGCGCTCCGCCGCGTTGGGCGGCTCGGCGACGGCTGGCTGGCCAGCTTCCTCACCCCGGCCGAGGCGGGGGCGGGTCGCCGGGTGATCGAGGACGCGGCCGCGGCCGCCGGGCGGGAGGTCGAACCGGACCACTACGGGATCAGCCTCGCGGTGGCGGACGGCCCGGACCTGCCCCCGCTGCTGGCGGCGGCGCGGCAGCGGCGGCCCGATACCGACCCGGCCGAGTTGGTGGCCGCCGGGTGGGCGGACGCCCGGCAGAAGATCGAGCGGTACGTGGCGGCCGGGCTGACCAAGTTCGTGGTCCGGCGGGGCGGCGGTCCGGCCGACCCGGAAAAGTTCGCCGCCGAGTTTGCCCGCGAGATGATGCCGCTCCAGAACTGACTCCGCAGGCCCGGCCCGCAGACCCGGGCCGGGCCGCAGGCCCGGCCTGCCTGGCCGGGCCTGCCCGCCCGGGCCTGCCGGCCGGGCGCGGTGCACCGCGCATCCGCGCATGGCCGCGCCGCGATTTCCCCCCCGGCCGGGCGTCCGGGCGGCCCAGGTCAGGGCGGGGGGCGGGTCCCCGGATGGGACGTTCGGGCAAGGAAGCCTCCGATGGGAGGCGGCCCCGGGGAAGTTGGCGTCCTTAGCTACGGAAGGGCGCGGCACCATGAGCCAGCAGCGCGAGCAGGTGAGAACCGAAAGCCAGCCGGTCGGGGCGTTTTCCCTGACCGCCCTCCGGGACACCCCCCGGTATACCTACCTGGTCGCGGCGGTCGCTGCGCTCGGCGGCATGCTGTTCGGCTACGACATCGGGGTGATCAGCGGGGCGGAGAACCTGCCAAGCGTCGTTCCGGCCCGGCACCGAAGGCCCGCCTCTCTGCTGATCTCCGCGGTCACCGGCGGCCTCATCGGCGGCCAGGCTGGCCGACAAGTTCAGCCGCCGCCGCACACTGATCGCGATTGGCCCTGCTGTACGGGGCGGGCGCCATCTCTCACCGCGCTCTCGTTCAGCCTGGTCTCCTTCTCTGGTGTTCCGGATCATCACCGGCATCGCCGTCGGCGCCTCCTCGCTGGTCGTCCCGGCCTACATCGCGTAGATGTCTCCCGGCCCTCGATCCGCGGCGGCCTGGTCGTTGCTGCAGCAGCTCGCGATCTCCGCCGGGATCCTGATCTCCTATGTGCTGGACTTCGCGTTCGACTCGGCGGGCTGGGGCTGGCGCCCGTTGTCGGTTTCGCGGTGGTCCCCGCCGCTCGCGCTCACCGCCGGCATGCTGGCTCATGTCCTACCCCCCCGGTGGCTCGGCATGCACGGCCGCTGGGACGAGGCCAGCGAGGTCTCTGCAGCGTCAACCCGTAGCACCAGCAGCAGACCTTAGATGCTGCACTAGCGAGTTCTGAGAGCGTCTACCTCTGCAACTGCTCCCCCGGGCATGAACGGTCACTCCACCGGTCGGTTCCAGTCCCCCTTCCCGCTCTCGTCGGGGCCAACTACATGGCTGTTCTTCTTCTCCGTCGATCTTCTGGTACGCTTTGATCTTTTCTGCTCGTTTTTTCTGCTTTCCGACTATCTACGTCTTCGCCTTCTCTGTTCATCTTCTTGTTCCCCACCATCTCCATCGTCTATGTAGTCGCCGCAAGGCCCTGTTCTACTTCGGGCTGCTCTGCATGTTTATCGATGCTCTTGCTGCTCCACTGGGCGTTCCCTTCCCCGCCGCGAGCTGGGCATCGGCTGCTCTCAGCCATGCACACCGGACTACAGCAAAATCTCGCTTTCTTAATGCGGCGGGACGCAGCGCGGGCGGCGGGAGGCAGGGCGGGCGGCGGGAGGCAGGGCGGCGCGGCGGGGCGGCGGGCGCAGCGGGCGGCGAGCAGCACCCACACCGGGCCGCGTTCGAAGGTCATCCGCTGCCCGGAACTAGTCGTGAAGGTCGTCCCGGATGAGGCCTGCGGCCGGGACCAGCGGACGTCCCAGGCCTTCCCGTCCCGCAGCACCACGGCACGGCCGGAGCCGGTGCTGGTGGCGAACGGGGCCGGGCCGCCCCACTCCGGGAAGTGCGAGACGCCGACGGTCGTGTACTGCACCACGACCGTGGGCGTGCCCAGCTGCCCGCCGTCCGTGGTCATGGCCGGGACCCCGTCCATCCACACCTGCCACCGGTGCAGCGCCGCTGACCAGCGGAAGGTAAAGGACGCCGCCGGGTAGGGCACGGTCAGCGCCGCGGTGGGCAGGCCGCCGGCCGGCGCCGGGCCGAACCGGAAGCCGATGTCGTGTGCCCGGCTCGCCCCGTGCGCCTCGGCCAGCAACTGGCTGGTCCGCGCGTAGAGGTTGTACGGTGCGACCCGGTTGTTGTCCCGGTAGTAGCCGCCGACCAGCCCGTCGTAGAGGTCCACGATGGGGGCGCGCTCGACGACCGGGAGCAGGTGCGGCTGCGCGCCGGAGTAGGCGAAGGCCGGATGGCCGAGCTGGCGCAGCAGCGGCAGGTCGTCTTCGCGGGCGCTGCGGACCGGCCCGATGACCGGCGGGAATTGCGAGGAGAAGATGGCCATGAACCGGGTGAGGCCGCCCTCGACCGGCAGCACGTAGACAATGTCCGCCCGGCCCAGGCCGGTCTGCGGCCGCGCCATCACGATGTTATCGATCTTGACAGCCAGGACCGGGCCGAGCGAGGTGACTGGCTCGCCGGTGAATGGGGAGTACAGCTGCCCCGCGACCGGGCTGATCGTCGTGGCCGGGGCCGGCCGGGCCGGCGCCTTCCCGCGGAACACGAAGATCCCGGCCACGACCAGGACGACAGCCACCGCCGCGCCCATGCCCACGAGTACGCTTCTGCGCCGGTACCACGCCATCACGGCACCCTCTTGCCACCACGGTGCGGCAAGCAGACAGCAAGCGCTGGCTACACTGCCGCCACCTTCAGTCTGCCCCCGGCCAGGGTGCCCCGGGCGGCCGCGAAAGTCCCCGGCCAGGCGCCAAAGGTCCGCATCTCGGACTCAGCGGGGCCGGGCTGGGCTGCGGGGGGCAAGCCGGGTCAGCAGCCTGAGGCCCAGCTGTGCACTGGCTCGTTGGTGTGCATGTGCTCGATGTAGCACTGGGTCATCCGGCGCAGCGCCGTCTGCCGGTCCAGCCGGCCGTTGCTCTCCAGCAGCCGGACCGTGTCCACCTGCCAGGTGGCGCCGGTCCGCCGCGACCGGCACCGCTGCTCGATGATGGCCAGGCACCGCTCGGCATGGCGCGAGTCCACTCCCCAGCGGCGCAGCCCCTCCCGGGCCAGCGGCAGCAGGCGGCCCAGGGTCAGCTCCGCGACGGGCAGCACGCCCACCCCCGGCCAGTACAGGCAGGCGTCGATCCCCTGCCGGGCCGCCTCGTTCAGGTTCTCCGCCGCGGCCGCGAACGACATCTGGGTCCAGACCGGCCGCTGAGCCTCGGCCAGCGACCGCACCAGGCCGTAGTAGAAGGCGGCGTTGGCGGTCACGTCCGCCACCGTGGGCCCGGCGGGCAGCACCCGGTTCTCCACCCGCAGGTGCGCCCGGCCCTCCGTGACCGCGTACACCGGCCGGTTCCACCGGTACACCGTGCCGTTGTGCAGGGTCAGCTCGGACAGTTCCGGGACGCCGCCCCGGTCCAGCTCGGCCACGGGGTCCTCGTCATCGCAGAGCGGCAGCAGCGCCGGGAAGTACCGGATGTTCTCCTCGAACAGGTCGAACACCGAGGTGATCCAGCGGTCGCCGAACCAGACACGGGGCCGGACCCCCTGCGCCTGGAGTTCCTCCGGGCGGGTGTCGGTCGCCTGCTGGAACAGGGTGATCCTGGTCTCCCGCCACAGTTCCCGGCCGAACAGGAACGGGGAGTTCGCGCCGAGGGCCACCTGCACGCCGGCCACCGCCTGCGCGGCGTTCCAGTAGCTGGCGAACTGGTCCGGGCTGACCTGGAGGTGAAGCTGCACGCTGGTACAGGCCGCCTCCGGCATGATGTTGTCGGTGTGGGTGAGCAGTTCCTCCGGGCCGTCGATGGCGATCCGCGCGGCTTCGCCGCGCGCCGCGCAGATCTGCTCGTTCAGCAGCCAGAAGCGCGGGTTCGCCGACATCGCCTCCTCGCCCACGTCGGCCTGCTGCAGGCTGGGCAGCGTGCCGATCATGGCCAGGCGGGTGCCTACGTCCCGGGCCCGCTGGTCAGCGTGCTTGAGGCTGGCCAGCAGGTGCCCCTCCAGCTGATCCAGGGCTTCGCCGCAGAACGGCCGGGGCGGGACGTTGATCTCCAGGTTGAACCGGCCCAGTTCCGGCGCCCAGTGCGGATCGCTGATGGCGGCCAGCACGTCGGCGCCCTTCATGGACGGGGCCCCGGCCTCGTCGACGAGGTGCAGTTCCACCTCCAGGCCGACCTGCTGAGTGGTGGTGTCGAAGGCGGACTCGTGGAGCATCCGGGCCAGCGCGTCCAGGCAGCGGCGAACCTTCTCGCGGTAGCGGCGGCGGTCCTGCTGGCTCACGCTGATCGGCGGAACATCCCTGCCCATCGGCCCCCTCCACACCGCGACCATGGAGATGGCCTCTGCCCACCCTGACACGTCAAAAGCCGTCTGACCAGAGACGACTCCTCCCGGAACGGTCAATCCGCCGCCAAAGTCACGCATCTGGCTCATGGGACCCCTGTGACCGGCCCGCAGGAGGCCGGCGGGCTAGACGGTGCTGGCACCCGCCTCGGGTGCCGCATCGGCCGACGCGCTGACCTGATCGGGATCCACCGACCCCGGGATCTGGGGGTAGATCAGCCAGTGCGCCCCGGCCGCGATCGCACCGCCCACGAGCGGGGCCACGATGAACAGCCACACCTGCGACAGCGCGGTCCCGCCGACAACGAGGGCCGGCCCGAGGCTGCGGGCCGGGTTCACCGAGGTGCCGGTGAGCGGGATGCCAATCAGGTGCACGACGCTCAATGACAGCCCGATGACCACACCCGCGGTCGCCGTATTGCCGATCTTGCTGGTCACCCCGAGCACGACGAAGACGAACAGCGCCGTCAGCATCACCTCGGCCAGGAAGGCGCCGCCGACACCGATGTGGATGTCGGACGCCGCGCCCCAGCCGTTGGTGCCCAGCCCGGTCCCGGCCCGGCTGTACTCGGGCGATGCGCTGAACATGCCCCAGAGCAGCAGCGCGCCCAGGATCCCGCCGAGGAACTGGGCCACCCAGTACCCGGCCGCCTCGGCGGCCGACAGGCGCCGGGCCAGCAGCATCCCCAGGGTGACCGCCGGGTTGACGTGGCAGCCGGAGATCGGCCCGAGCACGTAGGCCAGGGCCAGCAGCACCAGGCCGAACGCGAGGGCCGTGGCCACCACCCCGGCCGCGATGCTGGCCCCGTCGAATTTGAAGCCGAAGTCGAGGGTGGCCACTCCCACCCCGAAGAACACCAGCAGGCCAGTCCCCAGCAGTTCCGCGACGAATCTACGCATCATGATCTGTTATCCCCCCCTCGGCCACCTTAGGTATCGGGGTAGACACGCTGCAATGGGGGTCCCGGCCGGAGCTGGGATCGTCACCCGGCAGCGCCCGCCGGGCAGCCCGGCCGGCGTCCATTACGCTGGCGGTGCCGAAGCATGGCAAACGGTTGCAGAAAGGTGCTCTCGTGGCAGCCAGTTGGTTCCGCGGCATATCCCCCAGCCGCGAGAAGACGCCGCAGATCGACACCAGCGTGGCTCACCCGGCCCGGGTCTACGACTACTGGCTGGGCGGCAAGGACAATTTCGCCGCGGACCGGGAAGCGGCCGAGGCGGTAATCGCGGTCCGGCCCTCGATCATCCGGGATATCCGGGAGAACCGTAATTTCCTCATCCGCGCGGTGCGCTACCTGGCCGCCGAGGCCGGTATCCGGCAGTTCCTGGACCTCGGCTCAGGGATCCCCACCTCCCCGAACGTGCACGAAGCGGTCCAGCAGGTGGCCGCCGAATGCCGGGTGGTGTACGTGGACAACGACCCGATCGTGCTGTCCCACGCCCGCGCGCTGCTGGCCAGCTCCCCGGAGGGCGCGACCGACTACCTCGATGCCGACCTGCGCGAGCCCGGCCCCATCCTGGACGGCGCCGCCCGCACCCTCGACCTCAGCCAGCCAGTCGGCGTCATCCTCGTCGGCGTGCTGCACCTGGTGTCCGACCCCGAGGACCCGCATGCCCTGGTGGCCCGGTTCCTGGCCGAGATGGCGCCCGGGAGCTACCTCACCATCACCCAGCCGGCCAGCGACGTGGACCCCGCGGCCGTGGCCGAGGGGGCGAGACGCTACAACAGCTTCGTGTCCACCCCGCAGACCCGGCGCAGCCGGGCCGAGGTCACCCGGTTCTTCACCGGACTGGAGCTGCTCGAGCCGGGGGTCGTCCAGCTGCACCGCTGGCGGCCCGACCCGGCCGCCCCGGCTCCCACCGGGGAGGCATCGGCCTGGGCCGGGGTGGCCCGCAAGCCGTGATCTCGGGCGGCTCAGCGAGGTCACCGGTCAGATTTCAGCCCCGGTCACCGGTGAGAGATCAGCCCAGGTCGCCGGTGAGGTAGCGGTCCAGGGTCGGCCCGATCGAGGCGACCAGCGTGTCCAGGTCGGCCGCGGCCAGCGGTTCCAGCCCGAGCACGTACCGGGTCAGCGCCAGGCCAAGCACCTGGCTGGCCACCAGGGAGGCCCGGTAGCGCGCCCCGTCCTGGCCCGCCTGGTCCCCCGGCCGGGCCACCGCGGATAGCTGGCCCACGATCGTCTCGGTGACGAACTCCCGGAGCATGGTCATCGCCTGCGGGCTGGTGGTCGCCGAGCGCAGCAGCCCGAGGAAGATGTCCCGGAACTCGTGCACATCCCAGGTGCTGAGCACGGTCCGGGCCAGGTGCTCGCCGAGGCTCTCCCCCGGCGCCGGCCGGCCGCGGGTCCCGCGGGCCCCCCGGGTCCTCCCCGCCACCCGGGCCACCCGGGCCGGCGGCCAGTGCCGCGGCGATCAGCTCTCCGGGAACCACCGGCAGCCGCATGGCCGCCGCGAACAGGCGCTCCTTGGTGCCGAAGAAATGATGCACCAGCGCCGGGTCCACTCCGGCGTCTGCGGCGATGCCCCGGATGGTGGCGCCGTCGTAGCCAAGCTCGGCGAAGCGCTGCCTGCTGGCCGCCAGGATCGCCTCCCGGGTGCCGCTATCCCCGCCGCGGCGCCCGGTCCTCCCCCGCGACCTGTCCTGTCCCGGGGACTGGCCCTGTCCCCGCGACCTGTCCTGTCCCGGGGACCTGTCCTGTCCCGGGGACCTGCCCTGTCCCGGGGACCTGTCCTGTCCGGGGACCTGATCCGCCCCGTTGTCCCGGTCACCGGGCCGCCGGGACGATGAGCTGGAAGAAGCGCTCTTCCAGGGTGGCCGGGGCCTCGCTGACCCGGGCGGCCAGCGGACCGAGCGCGCGGGTCACCCTGACCGGGCTGGCGCCGGGCACCCGCAGGGTGCGCCCGGCCAGCGCGGCAGGCAGGCCGGCCGCCTCCAGCGCGCCGAATGCCGCCGCCCAGTCGTCCGCCTGGACCACGCTGACCCGGGTGTCCCCGGTGATCTCCGCGGCCGTGCCCTCGGCCACTACCCGCCCGTCCGCCATGATCACCAGCCTGCCGCACTCCTCCGCCTCGTCCAGGTAATGCGTGGTGACCAGCACCCCGGCGCCGTCCGCGGCGGCGCCGGCGATGGTCTCCCAGAGCCGGGCCCGGGCCAGCGGATCCACCCCGGAGGTCGGCTCGTCCAGGATCAGCAGGTCCGGCCGGTGCTGCAGGGCCTCGGCGAAGGCCACCTGGCGCTGCACGCCGAGTGGCAGGTCACCGACCAGGACCCGGCCGTACCGGCGCAGTGGCCCCTGCTGCGGGGCCTGCCTGCCGCGGCCGAACACGGCCGCCGAGAAGGCCAGGTTCTCCGCGGTGGTCAGGTCGTCATACAGGCCCAGGCCCTGCGGCACATACCCGAGGCGGCGCCGGGCCTGGCGGGATGGCGGGCCGCCGAACAGCAGCACCTGCCCGCCCGACGCCGGCAGCAGCCCGAGCAGCATCCGGATCAGTGTGGTCTTGCCCGCCCCGTTCGCGCCGAGCAGCCCCACCACCTCGCCCGGGTGCAGGCTCAGGTTCACCTGGTCCACCGCGGTGAAGTCACCGAACCGGCGGCTCACGGCCACGCACTCGGCCAGCGTCCCAGCCAGCCTCCCGGCCATCACCGCTCACCCGTCCCGGCCATCACCGCTCACCCGTCCCGGCCATCACCGCTCACCCGCCCCGGCCATCACCGCTCACCCGCCCCGGCCGCCGCCGGCTGCCCGGCCCGCTCGGCGAGTTCCCGGCCCAGGATCGCGACGGTGACCGCGTCCTGCAGATCCGGCTGGACGGGCGGGCTGCCCGCGGCCCCGGCCGGGTCCCAGACCCGCCAGCGGCCGGCCCGGCGCCAGGCGCGCGGCCGGTCGGCCTCGGGCGGCGGTCCGTCACTGGCCCGCAGGGTGCCTGGCATCGCCGCCACGATCTGATCCGGCGTACCCGCCGCGATCTGGCCGCCCGCGTCCAGGACGAGCACATGAGCGGCGCGTTCCGCCTCATCAAGGTAGCTGGTGGCGATGACGACGGCCGCGCCCTCGGCGGCGGCCCGGGCGATCAGCGACCACAGGTCGGCCCGGCTCACCGGGTCCACCCCGGTGGTCGGCTCGTCCAGCACCAGCAGGGCCGGGCCGGTCAGCATGGCCGCGATCACGCCGAGCTTCTGCCGCATCCCGCCGGACAGTTGCCCGGCCAGCCGGTCCCGGACCGCGGCCAGCCCGGCCCGGTCCAGGTAACCGGCGGTCCGCTCGGCGGCGGCCGCCGCCGGGATCCGGTAGGCAGCCGCGCGGAAGGCCAGGTTCTCCGCCACGGTCAGGTCCGGGTAGGTCCCGGAACTGGCCGGCAGGTAGCCGATGTCCCGCTGCGGCGGCCGCCGGACCAGGCCCGAACTGGGTGCGAGCGCACCGCCGAGGCAGCGCAGCAACGTGCTGCGCCCGGCGCCATCCCCGCCGACCACCGCGCTCACCTGTCCCGGCCGGGCGTGGAAGGTCACCTCGTCGAGGGCAACACGCCTGCCATACCGGACGGAAACGCCGTCGGTTCCCCACCAGCCCTGGTCCGGGGCCTGCGCGGCGCTCACCGGGGCCCCGCCGGGTCTGGGCCGGTGCCCGCGGTGACAACCGCGGGAGCCGGGGTCGCGCTGTCACCACGGCGGCTCCGGCCACGGTGGCCGCGCGCCCCGGCCGGCGACAGGTAGCCCCGGAAGCGCAGGATGGCCAGGCTGACCACGATGAGCCCCAGCACGGCCAGGGACAGCAGCGGCTGCCACAGCGGCCCGATCGGCTCAGCCCGCAGCATCACGCCGCGGGAGATCTCGTTGAAGTAGGTCAGCGGCAGGATGTAGGAGATCCAGCGGACCCCGGCGGCGATCGAGGACAACGGGAAGATCAGCCCGGACAGCAGCACCTGGGGCAGGGTGAACATGAACGAGAGCTGGATGGCCTGGCCCTGGTTCTCGGACACGCTGGAGATCAGCACGCCGATGCCGAGCGTGACGAACAGGAACAGCAGCGCGCCGAGCCCGAAGACCGCGTACGAGCCGCGGAACGGGACACCGAACAGGGCCACCCCGACCGCCAGCACGATGGCCAGGTCCACCGCGGCCACCGCGAAATACGGGACGATCTTGCCGAGGAACACGTCCCGCGGGATGCAGCGGCATCACCGCGAGCTGCTCCAGCGTCCCGCTCTGCCGCTCGCGGACCACGCCGAGGCTGGTGATGATGATGCCGATGAACACCAGCACCACGCCGGCCAGCCCGGGGATCATGATGTAGGACGTCTTGAGCTCCGGGTTGTACAGGATCCGGATCACGGGCACCTGACCGGCCGGAAGCCGCCGGGAGCGGGCCTCCAGCAGGGTCAGCACGTGCTGCGCGGTGAACAGCTGGCTGCCGTCGATGAGCACCACGGTCCTGGCCCCGGTCACCACGGCGACGGCCGCGCCGTCCCGGTTGTCCCGCAGCTGGGTCTGCGCCCAGGCCAGGCCCTCCGATGGTTCCCGGGCCACCACGTCGAAGCCGGGCAGCGGCACCTGGCGGGCGAGCGGGCCGGCCACCACCGTCGGGATCGTCGTCACGTCGAAGCTGGCGGCGTAGCCGAACACGACGAGCAGCAGAACCGGCATCACGATCATCATGGCCAGGGTCCGCCGGTCCCGGCGCAGCTGCCGGAATTCCTTGACGATCATCGCCCACATCGGGATGCCTCTCCGGCCGCCGCCCGGCCTGGCTGGGCAGTTAACTCATCACGTGTTGAATTCTACGCACGTTGAATTCTCCGGTCAACGGCGTGGCTCAGCCAGTTACGTGGCGAGTTGGTACCTCCTGCGCGGTCATAAGTCACCGCGCTGATGCGCCGCGCCCTCGCCGGCATGGGGCGAATCTGGTTCGGTGGGGGGATGAACAGCATCACGCGGCACCGTGGACGGTGGATCCCTGAGGATCGCTGCGCCTCGCCCTGGCATTACCTGCCGGTGGACGTGCCACCCGGCACCGCGGGGCTGCGGGTGAGCCTGGACTACGACAAGTCCGCCGCCACACTGGACCTGGGCTGCCTCGGGCCGTCCGGGTTCCGCGGCTGGTCCGGCGGGGCGCGCGCGGAGTTCGTCATCACCCCGGACGCGGCGACCCCCGGCTACCTGCCGGGCGAGCTGGAGCCGGGCCGCTGGCAGGTGATCCTCGGGCTGTACCGGCTGGCCGCCGGCGGGGCCGCCTGGGCGGTGACGGCCGAGGTGACCAGCGTTTCCGGACGGCTCGCCCCGCCGCCGGTCCCGGCCGCGCCGCCCCCGCTCACCAGCCGGCCGCCGCGCCGTGACCTGCCCGCCCGGCCCGGGCGGAGCTGGCTGGCCGGGGACCTGCACAGTCACACCGTGCATTCCGACGGCGAGCTGACCGTGCCGGAACTGGCCCGCTTCGCGGCCGAGCAGGGCCTGGACTTCCTGGCCATCACCGATCACAACACGGTCAGCCACCACGCCGAGCTGGGCTGCGCGGCGCAGCGGTACGGGATCACGCTGATCCCGGGGCAGGAGGTGACCACGGAAGACGGTCATGCCGGCGCCCTGGGCGACATCGGCTGGGTCGACTTCCGTGAGCCCGCGGACGCCTGGCTGGAGGCGACGGAACGGGGCGGCGGCCTGCTGTCGGTCAACCACCCGATCGGCGGCCACGTGAGCTGGATCAAGCCGATGCGGCGCCGTCCCCCGCTGGCCGAGATCTGGCACTGGAGCTGGCTGGACCCGCACTGGACCGTGCCGCTGGCCTGGTGGCTGGCCTGGGACGCCGGGGCGGTGCCGGTGGGCGGCAGCGACTGGCACCGGCCTGGCTCGGACGCGCCGCCGGGCACCCCCACCACCTGGGTCGAGTGCGAGGGGACCGGGCCGGAGGCGGTGCTGGCCGGGCTGCGGGCCGGGCGGTCGGCCATCTCGGCCCGCCGCGACGGCGCGGTGCTGCTGCGGATGGACGGGGACCTGGTGGCGGTGGGCGCCGAGGGCTGCCTGCTGGCCGGCCCGGACGGCTCCCGGGCCATGGTCCGCGGCGACCGCGCGGTGTTCCCGGCCGCCACCGGCTACCACCGGCTGCTGAGCCCGTCCGGCGCCACCCTCGCGCTGACCCTGTGACCGGCCTGGCCCCGGGCCGGCCGCCGGCTAGTGCTCGATGGTGACCTGGAAGACGGGGAACCCGGGTGCGATCTGCGCCAGCTGCTCCGGCGTGGCGTCCGCCGTGACGCCCTCGAAGAACCGGCCCACCTCCCACGCCCACCGCTTCAGGTAGGCCCGCAGCACCGGCGGCTTGTCCGCGTCGGCCAGCTCAGCCGCGGTGAACCGGTGGCTGCGGCGGCCGACGCGGAGTTCGCCCTCACCGGCGGCGCGCAGGTTGCGCACCCACTGGGCCTGGCCCCGGGGGGCCACCAGGTACTGGCGGCCGTCCACGGTGAGCAGGTTGACCGGCGTGGTCCGCCACTCCCCGCTCTTGCGGCCGCGCACGGCCAGCACCCGCGATCCCATGATGCTGATCCCAGCCCTGGTGAGCACGGCGACGGTGGAGTTGAACGCCCGGTCCATGCCGGTCGGGGCGAGGTAGCGCTGGTCTGGGCTGGAGTTCATGGATTGCTCCTTCGTTTCGAGAGCGATGCTCTCAACTAAGAGCAGTATGCACGAATGGGACGTTCGGAGTCAAGAGCAGTGCTCTCGGAAAGGAGAACTGATCTAGAAACCGGCGAGCAGCGCGACCCGGGCCCGCAGGATGGCGCGCGCGGACGCCACCGCGCTTACCTCGTCCGGCTGCGCCGGGCACTCGCCCGCGGCAATGGCCCGCTCGGCCCGGATCCGGGCGTCGGCGGGGCTGATCATCTCGAAGACCATCCCGGGGTCCTCCCGCGCCATGGCCTGGGTCCGGGCCAGCACGTCACCCGCCTCGCCGACCCACACGTTCTTGATCCCGCCGCCGAACGAGTGGTCCAGCAGCACGGACACCACGTGCCGCCCGGCGGTGTAATCGAAGCTCATGGTGACCGCCTCCTGGACGCCGCGGTCGTCCCCGTAGCGCCAGCACTCACCGGGCGCGGGCGAGCCGATCTCGGCCGCCCACCCGGCGTCCGGCACCCCCCGGGCGGCCAGCCGGCCGCCGCCTCGCCCGCCGGGACCTGCAGGTCAGGCACGCCGACGGCGGCCAGCACCCGGAGGATGGCCAGGCCTCGGGGGTGCCGGTGCGCTCGGCGGCGGGCACCACGGCCTGCGCGGCCGCGCTGCGGGTGCCGCCCAGCGCGGCCAGGATGTCCGAGCCCCACAGTTCCGCCTGCAGCGGGCTGGAGATCTCGGCCAGCACCATCCGGGCCTCGGTGAGCACGGCGGCGAAGGCATCGTCCGGTGAGGACCGGCCAAAGACGGCGTCGAGGTCCAGGTCACCGGACATGCCCACCGACCAGAGTGTCAACGCAATCGGTGTCCATGCCGGGCATCCTGCCACGGTCACTGCGATGATGGGCGGGAACTACAGGAGGTACCGTGCCGCCGACGCCACGATGGGGCATCACGCTTCCGCTGCTCGCCACTCCCCTGGGCGGCCAGCGGGACCTGGTCGCCGCGCTGCCGGACCTGGGCTACACCGACGCCTGGTCCTCGGAGGTCAGCGGCACCGACGCGTTCACGCCGCTGGTGCTGGCCGCCCAGTGGGCCCCGGGCCTGCGGCTGGGCACCGCGGTGGCCGGCATCTACAACCGCGGCCCCGCGCTGCTGGCCATGCAGGCGGCCGCGCTGGCCAGCCTGGCCCCGGGCCGCTTCGTGCTGGGCATCGGGGTCTCCTCGCCGGTGGTGGTCACCGACTGGAACGGGGTCCCGCTGGAACGCCCCTACCAGCGGGCCCGGGACTACCTCCGGTTCCTGCGCGCGGCCCTGGCCGGGGAGAAGGTGACGATGGCCGGGGACACGTTCAGCGTGCGGGGCTTCCGGCTGGACACGCCCCCGGACCCGCCGCCCGCGCTGGCCCTGGCCGCGCTCCGGCCGCAGATGGTGTCGCTCGGCGCGGCGCTGGCCGACGGGGTGATCACCAACTGGCTCGCCCCGGGCGACGTGCCCCGGGTCCGCGCGGTGGCCGGCCCGGGCAGCGAGCTGATCGCCCGGATCTTCGTCTGCCCGACCGCGGACGCCCAGGCCGCCCGGGACATCGGCCGCCGGATGATCACGGCCTACCTCACCGTGCCCGCCTACGCGGCCTTCCACGACTGGCTCGGCCGCGGCGACGCGGCTGCGCCCGATGCGGCAGGCCTGGGCGGCGGGCGACCGCCGGGCCGCGCTGGCCGCCGTCCCCGACGACGTGGTGGACGACCTGGTCGTGCACGGCCCGCCGGAGAAATGCCGGGAACGCGTGGCCGAGTACCACGCGAACGGCCTGGACACCCCGGTGATCGCCATCGTGCCCGGCCCGGGCGTGGACGAGGCCGCGGCGGTCCGCCTGCTCGCCCCCCGCTGAGCGGCCCGCGCCGGCCCCGCGCACGGCCGGGCCCTCCCGCGCCGAACGCCCGCCTCGCCTACCAGACGCCGGGAAGTTCCGCGCCGTACCACGCCTCGATCAGGCGGTGCGCGATGGACACCGGCGGCGGCAGCAGCACGTCGCCGGCGGCCAGTGCCGAGGTGAGATCCTCCCGGCTGTACCAGCGGGCCTCGGCGATCTCGTCGTCGTCCACGCGGAGGGTGAGGTCGCCGGTGGCCTCGGCCCGGAAGCCGAGCATCAGGCTCTGCGGCATCGGCCACGGCTGGCTGCCCGCGTAGCGGACCTGGCCGGACTCGATGCCGGTTTCCTCGGCGACCTCGCGGATCACCGCCTGCTCGGCCGACTCCCCCGGCTCCACGAAGCCCGCCAGGATGGAGACCCGGCGCTCCGGCCAGCGCTTGTTCCGCGCCAGCAGGCAGCGGCCGTCCGGGTCGGTGACCAGCATGATGACCGCCGGGTCGATGCGCGGGAAGTGCTCACTGCCGTCCTTGGGGCAGCGTTGCGCGTGCCCGGCCGCGACCGGCACGGTCGGCGTGCCGCAGCGCGGGCAGTGCGTGTGGCTGACATGCCAGTTGGCCAGCGCGACGGCGTGAGTGAACAGGCCGGCGTCCCGGTCACCGAGCAGCGCGGCCGCCTCGCGCAGCCCGGCCGGGCGCACCCCCGGCTGGCCGGTGTTCAGCCGGGCAGCCTGCTCGGCCACCGTCTGCTGCTCGGGCTCGGACTGCTCCCCCGCCGCCGCGCCGGCCGCCGTTTCCTCCTCCGCGGTGAGCTGCTCCTCCAGCGCCTCCAGGCAGCCGGGCGGCCCGAGCACGCCGAAGTAGGCCACGCCGTCGTCGTCCACGCCGAGCAGGAAGTTCAGCCCGTCCGGCGCCTGGCGCGGCGCGGCCAGCACCAGTTCCGCGCCCTTCTCGCCGAACCGGACCAGCGCCCGCGCGTTGTCCAGCACCAGCACCCGGGTAGCGGGTCGGCCCAGGCCGCGGCCACCCAGTCGGCGTCAGCGCGGCGCACGCTCATCCGGTCCACCGCGCCACGGGACAGCAGCAGGCCGCTCAGTTGCGGGCTGGTGTCCGGGCCGGCGCTCGGCGGCCTGCGGGCCGGGCCGCTCGCCGGGCTGCTCCCCGCTCATGGTGACGCCATGATCGCGTCGCGGTCGGCCGCTATTTCGTCCCACAGGTACGCGACGGCCGCGGCCCCCTGCAGGAGCAGCGCCATCTCGACCTTCTCGTTCGGCGCGTGGATCCGGTCTTCGTCCAGGCCGACCGCGACGAACACCAGCGGTGCGGCCAGGATGTCGCCCAGATCGGCCTCCGGGCCGCTGCCGCCCTCCCGGGTGAACAGCACCTCGCGGCCGAACGCCCGCTCCATCGCCCGCTTGGCCGCCTGCACCGCGGGCGAGTGCAGCGGCGAGAAGGCGGGCCGCACCCCCGGGCCGCCGAACGTCACCGTGGCCTCGATGCCCGGCGGCGTGTGCGCGGCCACGTACTCGCGCAGCGCCACCGCGACGTCGGCCGGTTCCTGGTGCGCTACCAGCCGGAACGAGACCTTGGCGTGCGCCGCTGCGGGCACGATCGTCTTGGCGCCGGCCCCGGTGTGCCCGCCCCACACGCCGTTGACCTCCGCGGTCGGCCGGGCCCAGATCCGCTCCAGGGTGGTGTACCCGGCCTCGCCCGCCGCCGCCTGGCTGTGGCCGGCGTCGGCCAGCCAGGACTTCTCGTCGAACGGCAGCCGGCGCAGCAGGTCACGCTCGGCCGGCGTCAGCGGCGGCCACCGAGTCGTAGAACCGGGGCAGGGTGACCCGCCCGTCCGCGTCGTGCAGGCCGGCCAGCAGCGCGGCCATCGCGTGGGCCGGGTTGGGCACGCCGCCGCCGAACGAGCCCGAGTGCAGGTCGGTGTCCGGGCCGCGCAGGTCGATCTGCGCGTCCAGGAGGCCGCGCATCCCGGTGCACATGGACGGCACGTCCGCGGCCCACATCGTGGTGTCGGAGATCACGATGACATCGCAGGACAGCCGGTCCGCCCGGCTGCGCAGCAGGTCGGCGAAGTGCGGCGAGCCGGACTCCTCTTCCCCCTCGATGAGGAACTTGAGGGTCACGGGGGGTGCGGCGCGCCCGCCCGCGGCCAGGCAGGCCCGCAGGCCGAGGGTGTGCAGCAGCACCTGCCCCTTGTCGTCGGACGCGCCCCGGCCCAGCAGCTGCCCGTCCCGCTCGGCCGGCTGGAACGGCGGTGAGTGCCACTCCTCCAGCGGCTCGGCCGGCTGGACGTCATGATGGCCGTAGACCAGGACAACCGGCGCGGCCGGGTCGGCCGCGGGCCAGTGCGCGAACACGGCCGGCTGGCCGGGCGAGGCGGCGGTCCCGGTCTCCCACACCTCGACCACGGGGAAGCCGGTGGCGGTGAGGCAGGCGGCCAGCCACTCCGCTGAGGCGCGCACGTCGCCGTGGTGCCCGGGGTCCGCGGAGACGGACGGGATGGCCAGCCACTCCTTCAGCTGGTCGAAGAACTGCCGTGCGTTGCTGTCGATGTAGTCACGCGCATCCATGAACCGTGAGCTCCTCCTCGCCGGGCGGTGTGCCCTGCCGGCCCGCCAGCCACTACCACAGCAGCACGGTCCTACTCGGGGGGATGACAGAAATCCACCCCGGGCATGAGGACGGAAGGGCCCTGGGCATCGTAGCGTGGTGACACATGACGCTACCTCTGACCAGTCCGCCCCGTGGTGGCGGCCGTCAGGACGCCCGCCACGCGCGTCGCGCGATGGCGGGCACGGCTGGCGCGGCCGGTCCGGGTCATCCGGCGCCGCGCCGCCGCCCTGAGCGCCATCCTGCGGCACGACTGGCCCGCGGCGCTGCTGGCCGCCTGCGCCCTGTTCGCCTGCGCGGTCGCCGCGTTCAGCGCCAACGCGCCGGAGCGGCTGTGGGGGGTGCTGGCGGCCGGCTCGTACGGCCTGGCCGCGCTGGCCGCGCTGGCCGGGCGGCGCCACGGCCTGCCGCTGGCCCTGGCCATCAGCATCGGCGGAGCGGTGATCGCCCCGCTGGCCTGGATGGCCATCGCCCACACCGGGCAGCCGGAGGTCGGCGTGGTGATCCGCTCCGCGGGGATGTTCCTGCACCGGGGGACGCCGTACCAGGGGGCCGGCGCCATCGCGGCGACGCACGACGTCAACGCGTACAACCCGTACCTGCCGGCCCTGGCGGTGTTCGGCATCCCGCACGCCCTGTTCGGCCCGGGGCTGCTGACCGACCCGCGGGTCTGGTTCGGCGTGGTGTTCGCCGTCGGCTTCGGCTGGGCCCTGAAGCTCAGTGACGTGCGGCGGCCCTGGATGTGGACAGCGGTGGTCACCGCGTCCCCGATCGTCGCCTACCCGCTCAGCACGGGCGGGGATGACCTGCCGGTGCTGGCGCTGCTGTGCCTGGGACTGGCCCTGCTCCGCCCGGTGGCGGGGGCCGCCGGCGAGGCGGGCAGGCCGGAGGAGGCCGGCCGCGCCGGGGAGGCCCGTGGCGGGCTGAGCACCAGGCAGCTCATCCTGGGCGGGATCGCGCTCGGCCTGGCGGCCGCGATGAAGGCCACCGCCTGGCCGGCCATCGCCGTGGCGCTGGCCCTGGTGGCGGCCCGCGGTGGCTGGCGCGCGACGGGCTGGCTGGCGCTGGCCGCACTCGGCGTGCCGCTGGCCGCGGACGGGCCGGTGCTGTTCGCGCAGCCGGGCCCGGTGGCGACGAACACGATCCTGTTCCCGCTCGGCCTGACCAAGATCAAGACCCCGGCGGCCAGCGCGCTGCCCGGGCACCTGATCGCGCAGACCTGGGCGTGGGGGCACTGGGCATCGATCGGCCTGGTCCTGGCGGGCGGGCTGGCCATCGCTGCCTGGCTGGTGATCCGACCGCCCCGTGACGAGGTGGCAGCGGGCTGGCGGCTGGTCACCGGCCTGGTGGTGATGTTCACCTTCGCCCCGGCCACCCGGTTCGGCTACGTCGTGTACCCGCTCGGCCTGGCCTGCTGGCTGCTGCTGGCCAGGTATGCCCGCGCCGGTGCCCGCCAGCCCGCACCGGCCCGGGTTGCCGTCCGCGCTGCGGCCGGGGACGCCTGACACCTGGCCGGCGCCCCGGCGCAGCAGGCGGGCCCGGCCGCCGGGTGCGCCGGCTCGTTCGCGATCAGGTAGCCCGCCTCACCGGGCCAGCAACTCGTCCAGCACGGCCGGGTCGGCCCCGGCCACCTCCAGCACCTTGGTCCGGCTGGCCGCGCCGGTGACCAGGGTGACCGCCGGGCGGCGGACGCCGAATGCCTCGGCCACGGCGGCCAGGGCGGCCGCGGTGGCCCGGCCATCCACTGCCCGCGCGCTGACCCGGACGACCAGGGCGCCGTCGTGCTCCCCGCCAACCCCGGGATGAGCCGACCCCGGACGGACCCGGATCGTGATGCGCACCTGCCCAGTGTGCCCGCCATCCTTCGGCCTGCCCGGCACCGCCGCGCACGGCAGAATCGGGGTCATGAAGGACTGGGTGGCCTGGCACCAGGCCTACGAGGATCCGTCATCGTCGCTGAGCGCCCGGCTGCGCCGGGTCCGGTTCCACCTGTCGCAGGCCATCGACGCGGCGCCCGCCGGCCCGGTCCGCCTGGTCAGCCTGTGTGCCGGGCAGGGGCACGACGTCACCGGCGTGCTGCCCGGCCATCCCCGCCGCGACGACGTCCGGGCCGTCCTGGTCGAGTACGACGCCGCGAATGCCGGGCAGGCGCGCCGGGCGGCCGCACAGGCCGGGCTGACCCAGGTCGAGGTGCGCCAGGCCGACGCCAGCGTGACCGCCGGCTACGCCGACGCGCTGCCTGCGGACGTGCTCCTGCTGTGCGGCATCTTCGGCAACGTGAGCGAGCGGGACATCGAGCGCACGGTGCGGGCGGCCCCCGCCATGTGCGCCCCCGGCGCGACGGTGATCTGGACCCGGCACCGGCGGGACCCCGACCTCACCCCGAGGATCCGGGGCTGGTTCGCCGCCAGCGGCTTCGAGGAGCTCGCCTTCGAGGCGCTGGACACCACGGCGCTGACCGGCGTGGGCGTGCACCGGCTCGGCCGCCCGGCCGCGGCCCCGCTGCCTGACGGGCCGCTGTTCACCTTCGGCACGTCCTGAGCCGGGCGGTGAGTCGCGGCGGCGGGCCCCTGACCCGGGCCCCGCACCGGTTCGACGACCCGGTCATCATCCCGGGGCGCCGGGCCCCCCACCTGAGCTACGCGGTACGGCCGGACTGAGGCCCGGCGCGGACCTGGCCGAGCAGATCCGCCAGCGCGCCGAGCACGGCCTCAGGATGGCGCAGGTGAAGGGTGACGTGACCGGCGTCCACCAGGCGGACCTCGCCGCGCGGCACGGACCGGGCGAAGTCGGTGTAGAGCCGCCGCTTGCCCTCGATCTCCTCGCGCAGCAGTGACTCGGACTCGCCGACCAGCACGGCCTGCTTGAAGCCGTCCGTGCCCGTCGAGCACAGGATGATGAGCGGCACATCGGGCAGCGGCCCGGCGTGCCGGACCTCGTCATAGAGCTGGTCGATGTTCCCGGCCTCCCGGAGGCCGGTGCGCAGCCATGCCGGGCTGACATGGCGCTCGATGAGGGCCTCGCGGATCGCGGCGGGCCAGCCCGGCATCTCCTGGGCGAACAGGCCCCGGTAGAACCCGATGACCTCCGCGGGCAGCTCGTCCGGGAGCACCTGGTCCGGGTCCCATCCCGCGCGCAGCTCAGTCAGCTCCCGGGGCATGTACGCGTTGTAGTCCTCGTGGGCCGGGTCCAGCATCAGCAGGGCGGCGACCTCGCCGGGGAAGCGCTGCGCGTAATGACGCGCGTACAGGCCGCCCAGTGAGTGACCGGCCAGCAGGTAGGGCGGGGGCACGCCAGCGGCGCGCAGCAGGTCGCGCAGCTCGCCGGTCACCTCGGCGGAGGTGCGTGGCAGGCTGGCCCCGCCACTCCAGCCCGTGCCGGCCCGGTCGTAGAGGACGCTGGTGCTGAGGTCGGCCGCTTTCTCGGCGACGTTCAGGTAGTCCAGGCCGACCGCGCCCGCCCCGGCCAGGAACACCACCGCCGGCTCCCCGCGGCCCGAGCGGTGCAGTAGCAGCCTCCGGTCCCCTACCTGGTAGTACCGCCCCAGCGGGGGCGTCCCCGGTCCCGTGCCCGGGCGGCTCCCGGATGGCTGGTCTGGCATGACTGGCTCCCTCACGGCCGGCGCGCCCGGCACTTGCCTGCCCGGCACTGGCGCATGTCCGGCACTTGCATTTCCAACTTTGGAAACGGTACCAGATATGGAATCGTGGTGGGGTGGACACGCTTCAGCTGCTCTTGCACCCGGTACGGCTGCGCATCATGCACGCCATGTCCGGCGGACGGGTGCTGACCACCTCCGACCTGGGCGCCCGGCTCCCTGACGTCCCGAAGACCACCGTGTACCGGCACGTTGGCCTGCTGGCCGAGGCCGGGGTGCTGGAGGTGGCGGGCGAGCAACGGGTGCACGGGGCCGTCGAGCGCCGCTACCGGCTGCGCCGGGAGCGGGCGGTGATCGGCCAGGACCTGGCCGCGTCGATGTCCCTGGACGAGCACCGGCAGGCGTTCGCGGCGGCGATGGCCGTCCTGCTGGCCGACTTCAACGCCTACCTCGACCGGGAGAACGCCAGCCCCTTCGCCGACTCGGTGGGCTACGCGCAGGTCCCGCTGTGGCTCAGCCAGGACGAACTCGCCGGGCTCATCAGCGAGGTGCGGAGCGCCCTCATGTCCAGGATGGGGAACGGGCCCGCGCCGGACCGGAGCCTTTACCTGACGAGCCCGATCCTGTTCCCGATCGAGGAACGGCCGCACGGCCGGACGGCCGCGCCGGAGGATCAGGGCGGGTGAGCCGGGGATTCGCCAGCGGCTGCGCGGCGCCGGGCCGCCCGCCGCGCTCAGAGGGACTGCAGCAGGATGGCGCGCAGGTCTGCCGTGCGGCAGGAGCACCGGATTGCCCTGCATGCTGCTGGAGGTGGCGGCGGTGGCGGCGATGTCATCGGCGTGCCGCGGCCTGGATGCCGAAGGCACCCAGGCCGGGCAGGGCCAGCAGGGTGATCGTCTCGCGGATCCAGGCCAGGCCGTCCTCGATGGAGGCGGCGGGATCGCCCGTCAGGAGCTGGGCGGCCTCGGCATACCGCTGCAGGGCGCGGCCGCCGTCCGGCGCGGACCACAGTGCCGCCACGTTGGCCTCGATGACCGCGGGCAGCAGGGCGGCGCAGGCGACGCCGTGCGGGATGTCCGCGGTCCCGCCGACGACACCAGCCAGGCCATGCACGGCACCGAGCTTGGCGTTGGCCAGCGCCATCCCGCCCAGCAGGCTGCACAGGGACATGTCCGTCCGCGCGGCCAGGTCCGTGCCATCGGCGTAGGCGGCGCGCAGTCCGGCCGCCGCGCGGCGCAGTCCTTCCCGGGCCAGGCCGTCGGTCAGCGGGTTGGCCCGCACGGAGACGAACGGCTCCAGGCACTGGGTGAGCGCGTCCAGGCCGCTGGCCGCCGTGACCGGGGCCGGGCAGGACAGGGTGAGCTCCGGGTCGACCAGCGCCACCCGGGGGATCATCAGCGGGCTGCGCAGGCTGGCCTTGAGCCCGTGCTCCGGCGCGGCCAGCACGGCGTTGGCGGTCACCTCGGCCCCGGTGCCAGCGGTCGTCGGCACCGCGACACAGGGCGCGGGCGGCCGGGTGATCGCCTGGCCGGACCCGATGATCTCCAGGTAGTCCAGGGGATCACCACCGTTGCCGGCCAGCATGGCCACGGCCTTCCCGGTATCGATGACGCTGCCACCGCCGATCGCGGCGATCACGTCAGCGCGGTGCTCCCGCGCGGCGGCGGCGCCCGCGCGGGCCAGCTCGATGGTGGGCTCGCCGGCCACCGGGAACACCCTGGCCGGCAGGCCCAGCCCGGCCAGCAGCCCGGCGTGCCGCCCGGGGTTGGCGCCCGTGCACACCAGGACCCGGGAGCCGAGCCCCGCGAGTACCTCCGGCAGCTCGGCCGCCCGGCCAGCACCGGCCAGGATGCGGCCGGCCGTGGCGAAGTCGAACCGCATCTGCTCATCCTGCCGTAAATGCAGTCGCCGGCTCCGTACCGGCCCGGCTAGCGTCGGCTGCATGACTCCTGTCCGCCAGCGCCCCCCGCTCGTGGCTGATGAGCGGGCCCAGCTTGTCGGGTGGCTCGACCTGCAGCGCGCGATCGTGGGAATGAAATGCGAGGGACTGTCCGACGAGCAGGCTCACCGCGCGGTGCTGCCCGCCTCGCCGCTGATGACGGTGGCGGGCATCGTGTCCCACCTGAGATGGGTCGAGCACCTGTGGTTCGAGGTCGTCTTCCTGGGCGGCCCGGCCGTGGGCCCGGGGCTGGACGAGGGCCCCGAGGACGCCGACATGATGGTCGCTGGCGTGCCCCTCGCCCGGCTGCTGGCGGAGTACGGCCGCCAGTGCGCCGTGTCCAACGAGATCACCGCCGCTCATCCGCTGGATGAGCCGGGCAGGCATCCCGACTTCGATGAGGGCGGCGCCACCCTGCGCTGGATGCTGATCCACATGGTGGAGGAGACGGCCCGGCACGCTGGCCACATGGACGCGATCCGGGAACTGCTCGACGGGAAGACGGGCTACTACTGATGGTTACGGCCCGCCGGGTGCGGCCGGCGCTCCCGGCTCCGGCCGGGTCAGGACGAGCAGGCTTGACCTGAAGTCAGGTTCAACTCTTAGGGTCGTTCAGAACGGGAGGCCGCCGCGGCGAGAGGGAGCACGGATGAGCAGGCTCAGCGTGGGGCCCATCGGTGTCGCGCTGAACGTCTCGGCGGACGGCACCTACCTCCGGGAGGCAGCCGAGCTGGAGCAACTCGGGTACTCCGCCCTCTGGCTGCCGGGTGGCCAGATCGACCGCCTGGGCCGGATCGCGGAGATCGTCCGGGCCACCACGTCGGTCCCCGTCGCGTCCGGCATCATCTCCCTGGACGTCTACCCGGCCGCCGCCGTCGTCGGCCTCCACGCGGAGCTGGAGGCCAGCGCGCCGGGCCGGTTCCTGGCCGGCCTGGGCGGCCCGCAGACACCCCGGCCGATGCGGGCGCTGAACGACTACCTGGACCGGCTCGACCACGCCGCGCCCCCGGTGCCCGCCGGCCACCGGATCCTGGCCGCGCTCGGGCCGCGCAAGCTGGAGCTCGCCCGGGACAGGTCGGCCGGCGCCGTCCCGCTGCTGGTCACTCCCGCCTACACCACGTATGCGCGGGGCATCCTGGGCGCGGAGTCCACCCTGGTCATCAGCCAGATGATCGTCCTCGACGCGGATGCCAGGCGGGCCCGCGAGACCGCCCGCACGCCGCTGCGCTTCCTCTCCGGCGTCCGCGGGTACCGCGCCAACTTCGCCCGGATGGGATTCACCGACAGCGACATCACCAGCCTCAGTGACCGGCTCGTCGATGAGCTCGTGACCTGGGGCGACGCCGCCGCGGTGACCGCCCGGATCCGCGAGCACCTCGACGCCGGGGCAGACCAGGTCGCGCTCACCGTCCTGAGCCAGGGCGGCCAGCCGCGCCCGATCGAGGCGGCCCGGGAACTCGCCGGCCGTCTCCGGCTGACCGCCCCCGGCCCCGGCAGGTCGTGGCCTGGCCCGCGTTAGGGTCAGCGTGTCCGCAGAGGCAGGAGGCAGCACATGATCGTCGCGTTCTCGATCACCCCGCTGGGCGTCGGCGAGGCGGTGGGCAGCTACGTCGCGGAAGCGGTCCGGGTGGTCCGGGACAGCGGCCTGCCGAACCGGACCGATGCCATGTTCACCACGGTCGAGGGGGACTGGGACGAGGTGATGGACGTGGTCCGGCGCGCCGTGGACGCGGTGGCCGCGCACGCGCCCCGGGTCAGCGTGGTGCTGAAGGCCGACATCCGTCCCGGCATCACGGATGGCCTGACCAGCAAGGTCGAGACCATCGAACGGCACCTGTCAGCCTGACGCGCCGGGATCCGCTCGATCAGGCCGGCCAGCCCGGCCTCGTCGAGCAGATCGGCCGGGCGCAGCGTCAGGTCATGCCGCACGTAGTAGAACGCCGCCCGGACTCCGCCCGCCGGGACCCCGGCCAGCTGCGCCCAGGCCAGCCGGTAGGCGGCCAGCTGGACGACGGCCGCCTGGTGCTCGGTGGCCGAGCCGGGCGGCTGCCCGGTCTTCCAGTCCACGACGTCGTAACCGCCGTCCGGGCCGTCACCGAACACGGCGTCGATCCGGCCGCGCACCGGGCGCCCGGCGATCAGCGTCTCGAACGGGACCTCGACCTCGAGCGGCCAGCGCCGGCCCCACTCCCCGGCCTCGAACCGCTCGCGCAGCGTGGCCAGGTCCTCCGCGTCACCGTCGGCCACGTCTTCCGGGTCGTCGGCGGCGCCGAGCAGGTCGCTCGGGTCGATGAGCCGCTGCTGGCTGAACCGCTCCTCCAGCCAGCGGTGGAAGGCGGTGCCCCGGCGGGCCTGCGGCGCGGGCGGGCGCGGCATCGGGCGGCGGATCTGCTGGGCCAGCTCCCCTGGGTCGCGGGCCATGACCACCAGGGACGACACCGACAGCCGCGGCGGCAGCCAGACGGCCGCGGCCGCCTCGGAGCGCCGTTCCTCACGTTCGGCCAGCAGCAGCTCGGCATCCCGCGCCCAGGCGGCCATCAGCGCGCGGTCCTCCTCGGTGAGCCCGGCCTCCCCGGCTCGCGGCCTCCCGCGTCCGCGGCCTCCTGCGCCCTCCGCTGGCCTCCTGGCCCCGCGGCCTTACGCCTATCCCGGCGCGGCGTGTCGTCGCGGTAGTCGGCCAGCGCCTCGCGCACCAGCCGGGCCGCCTGGTGCACGGGCGAGTCCGCGTCATCACCGGCCGACGGCCAGTTCGCCGTGGGCGGCTCGGCCAGGACGGGGTTCTCGGCGCCCTCCTCCGGCGGGTCCGCCCAGCAGGCCACGGTCCCGGCCCCCGCCTCGCAGGCGGCCCGGATCTCCTCCAGGAACAGCGAGGGGCCCAGCGGCGACGATGCGTCCCCCCACCAGAAGCCGCTGCAGCCCAGCCAGTACGCGGCCCGGGTGGTGGCCACGTAGGCCAGCCGCCGTTCCTCGCCCAGATCACGGTCGGCGCAGGCGGCGCCGAACGCGTTCACCGAGCCCGCCGTCAGGTCACGCAGCGCGGGCAGGTCAGCCGCATCCCCGCGCAGGCCGAACGGGAGCAGCCGCGGGTTCTCCGTCCAGCGGGTGGTGTACCGCGGCTTGGCCGGGAAGACCTGCGACTTCTTCCCGGCGCTCAGCCCGGGTACGAGCACCGCGGCCCACTGCAGGCCCTTGGCCGCGTGCACGGTGGCCAGGGTGACCGTGTCACCGTCACCGACCCGGCCGGATTCCAGCCCGAACTCCTCCTCCTCGGCGGCGGCCAGGTAGCTGAGGAACGCGCCGAGGGTGGGCTCCTCCTGGTCGCCGGCGAACGCAGCCGCGGCGTCGGCGAAGGCATCCAGGTCGGCACGGGCACTGGCCGGGTCCCGGCCGGGCCGGGCCGCCACCTCGATGTCCAGCCCCAGCATCCGCTCCACCTCGCCGACCAGGTCCGGCAGCGGGCGGGCCACCCGGGAGCGGAGATCCCGCAGTTCCGCGCCCAGCGCGGCCAGGCGCGCATGGCCCGCCGCCGAGTAGCCGCCTGGATCGCCGAGATCATCGAGGGCCTCGACCAGGCTGCCCGGGTCGGAGGTCAGGTCGGTGACCGCCCGGGCCAGCGCATCGTCCCCGGCCGGGTCAGGCGGTGCCGCCGGGCGGGCCGCCGGGCCGCCCGCCCTGGAGGCGGCGGGCCCGCGGTGCTCGCGGAGTTCCCGGGCCAGCACCCGGGCCCGCCGTCCCAGCGCCACCAGGTCACGCGGGCCGATCCGCCAGCGCGGCCCGGTCAGCAGCCGGGCCAGCGCGCCGCCAGCGGCCGGATCGTGCAGCACCCGCAGCGTGGCCACGATGTCCGCGACCTCGGGCACGGTCAGCAGCCCGCCGAGGCCGACCACCTCCACCGGGATGCCCCGGTCCTCCAGGGCGCTGCGCAGCGCGGCGAACTGGGACCGCTTCCGGCACAGCACGGCGATGTCCCGGGGCCGCACCCCGTCTGCACGGCCGTCTGGCCACGGCTCGCCGTCCGGCGCGATCCCGGCCGGCAGCGCGAGCAGGGCGCTGACCTGGCCGGCGGCCCAGTCCGCCTCGGCGGCCGCGGTCTCGGTCAGCGCGCAGATCACCCGGCCGCGGCCCAGCCGGCCCGGTGGCGGCACCAGCCGGGGCACCTCCGGCGCCGCCGCGCGCAGCCCCTCCTGCAGGGCCGCGGCCACGTCGAGCACCCGCCCGGTGTTGCGGAAGCTGGTGGACAGCATGCGCGCCCCGGCGGGCCGGGCGCCCCGCCCCCGGCCGGCCGGGAAGTCCCGGCCGAACCGGCGCAGGTTCCCGGCGCTGGCCCCGCGCCACCCGTAGATGGACTGGCACGGGTCGCCCACCGCCGTCACCGGGTGGCCGCCGCCGAACAGGGCCCGCAGCAGGACGAGCTGGGCGTGACTGGTGTCCTGGTACTCATCGAGCAGCACCACCTGGTACCGGCCGCGCTCGGCCGCGCCGACCTCGGGGTGGCGGGCGGCGATCCGCGCGGCCAGGGCCACCTGGTCGCCATGGTCGATGACTTCCCGCTGGGCCTTGGCCCGGGCGTACCCCTCGACCATCGGCAGCAGCTGCTCCCGGGTGCGCTGGCTCTCCAGGATCTTCCGGACCGTGCCCGGCAGCTTCCCGGCCAGCGCCGACCGACTCCGTGTCCAGCCACTCCCCCACCGCGACGACGTCCTCGGGTGAGCGCAGGTGCTCGGCCAGCTCGCCGGCCAGGGTCAGCACCGCGGCGGTGACAGACGGCGGAGTCCAGGTGACCGCGTCCATCGGGCCGCCGTAGGCGGCCACCACCGACGCCGCGATCTGCCAGGCGACCGCGGGCGTGATGAGGCGCAGGGTCGGCTCCAGGGCCTCGCGCAGCGCGTGGTCGGTCACCAGCCGGGCGGCGTAGGCGTGGTAGGTGGAGACCACCGGCTCCCCGGCCAGCGGGCCTTCCGCACTGACGTCCTGCGCAGCAGCCGGCCGGGCCGGCCAGCCCGGCCCGGCGCAGGCCGTCCAGCCGGGCCCGCACCCGCTCGCCCAGCTCACCCGCGGCCTTCCTGGTGAAGGTGAGGCCGAGCACCCGCTCGGGGCGGACCATGCCGTTGGCGACCAGCCAGACCAGCCGGGCCGCCATCGTCTCGCTCTTCCCCGAGCCGGCCCCGGCGATGACCGCCAGCGGCTCCAGCGGCGCGGCGATCACGGCGGCCTGCTCGGTGGTCGGCTCGGCCAGGCCGAGCAGCCGGGCCAGCTGCGCGGGCGTGTACATCACGGCGTCACCTGCGTCCCGTCCGGGTGCACCGGGCAGCACGACCTGACCGGGCACACCCGGCAGCCCGGGTTGGCGGTGGCCCGGAACACCGGGCCGGGCATGCCTGCGGCCACGGTCTCGACCAGCGTGGCGGCCCAGCCCGGGTCCGGGTCGTCGGACAGCGGGCGCTGCCGCTGCACCTTCACCTCGGCCCGCAGGGCGGCCTTGCCGACCTGCACCAGCTCCGCTCCGCCGGGCTCGGTGAGGCCGAACCGCTCGAACGCGCCGAGCAGCACCGCCAGCTGGTACACGCCGAGCTGGGGGTTGCGGTCCAGGTCCGCGCCGGCCGGGGCGGCGGACCCGGTCTTGAGGTCCACGATGACGGCGGCCCCCCGCTGATCGCGTTCCAGCCGGTCCACCCGCCCGGTGATCTCCACCTGCCCGATCCGGACCCGCAGGTCCTGCTCGACCTCGACCAGCTCACGCGGGTTGGACCGGTGCCAGGCCAGGAACTTGGCCACCATCCGGTGCGCCAGCTCCCGCTGCTTGCTGGCTGTACCAGGCGCTGCCGAAGTCCAGGTGGTGCCAGATCTCGTCGATCCGCTCACCGATCCCGGCCTCGTCGGTGCCCTCGGCGGCCAGCACCGCCGCGGCATGGATCACCACGCCGAAATGGCGCAGCACATCAGAGGAGCCCGCCCCCGCCGCGGCCTCCAGCAGCCAGCGCAGCCCGCACTTGCTGAACGACTCCACCTGTGACGGGGACAGCCTGATGGTGCCGCCGGTCACCGGCCCGGGATCGGACAGCGTGGTCAGCGCGTACCAGGACCGCGGATGCGCGCCGCGGACCCCGGCGGCCGCCAGCCGGGCCAGCTGGGCGGCGGCGGCCCGGCGCAGGGCCATCGGCCGGCCCGCGTCCGCGGCGGCCCGGCGCAGCTCCGCGGTGAGCGACGGCAGCGACAGCCAGTGCCGGCCGGCCGCGCTGACGTGCTCGATCCCGACCTCGTCCCCGGCCAGCTCGGCGAGGAACCGGGACGGGCGCTCGTCGCTGTCCGTGCCACCCGCGGCCGTGACGACCAGCGCCCGGCGGGCCCGGGTGACGGCGACGTAGAACAGGCGGCGTTCCTCGTCGAGCAGCTTGGAGACCAGGGCGGCCGCGGCGGCGTCGCCGCCCGGGCCGCCCTCCGGCGCCGCGCGCGGCAGCCGTCATCCCGGGGCGGCCGGGCCGCGGCCAGCTCCCGGCCGGCGCTGACGTCGACCAGCTCGTCCATGCCCAGCAGCGAGGAGCGCATCCGCAGGTCGGGCCAGGTGCCCTCCTGCACGCCGGCCACCACGACCAGGTCCCATTCCAGGCCCTTCGAGCGGTGCGCGGTCAGGATCCGCACCGCCTCGCCCTCCGGGGCGCGGTCGGCCAGCGTGTCCCCGGGAATCTCCTGGCCCCCCAGGCTGTCCAGGAACAGCTGGGGCGAGCCCGGCGGCAGCCGGGCGCCGAACCGGGCGGCCGCGTCGAACAGCGCCACCACGGCGTCGAGATCGCGGTCGGCGGCCTCGCCGCGGGATCCCCCGGCGGCGCTCGCCGCCTGCCAGGCCGGGCCGAGCCCGGACGCCTCCCAGACCGCCCACAGCACCTCGTACGCGGTCCCCGGGGCGCCCGCCTCCGTGGCGCCCTGCGCGGTGCGCCGCGCCACCTCGAGCAGCGAGGCGGCCCGCCGGGCCGCCGTCACCTCGGGCCCGCGGAGCAGCAGCAGCCGCCTCGGCTCGCGCAGCGCGCTGGCCAGCGGGTGCTCCCCGGGTGGCTGGCCAGCGGCGGCGTCGGCGGCGTGCAGCGCGCGCCGCAGCCGCCGCAGGCCCAGCGCGTCGGTGCCGCCCAGCGGGCCGGTCAGCAGGTCGGCCGCGGCCTCCTCGTCCAGCGCGCCGGGCTGCAGCGCGCAGCGCAGCAGCGCGAGCAGCGGGCGGGCGCCCGGCTCCGCGGCCAGCGGCAGCTCGTCACCGGCCACCACGGCGGGCACGCCGGCCGTGGCCAGGGCACGGCGGAGCAACGGCACCTGGCGGACCGCGGACCGTACCAGGACGGCCATGGCCGACCAGGCGATGCCGTCCATCAGGTGGGCCCGGCGCAGTGTGTCCGCGATCACCGCGGCTTCCTGGCTGGCACTGGACGCGATGACGACCCGGACACTGCCCGCGGGGGCCCCGGCCAGCGGCGTCAGGGCGCGGTGGCCGTGCCCGGGCCGCTGCGCGCGGGACAGCCCGGCGGTGGCCGGCAGCCGGCTGGCCACCCGCCGGGACGCGGCCAGCAGAACCGGGCCGCTCCGCCGGCAGGTGCGCAGCGCGATGACCCGGGCCGGGTGGTCGTCGGGGGCGCGGAACACCTCGGGGAACCGGGCCATGGCCCGGGTGTCCGCCCCGCGGAAGGCGTAGATGGACTGGTCCGGGTCGCCCACCGCGATCAGCTCGCGGCCGTCGCCGGCCAGCGCCTGCAGCAGCGCCTCCTGCGCCGGGTCGGTGTCCTGGTACTCGTCCACCAGGACGACGTCATACGCCTTGCGCTCACGGTCCCGGGTGGCCGAACGGGTCAGCAGCGAGGCGGCGATGCGCACGATCTCGGCGTAGTCGTACGCCGGGACCGGCGCCAGGTCGAACCGGGCGGTGTAGCGGTCCAGGAAACCGCCGGCCGCGACCCAGTCGTCACGCCCGCGGGCGGCGCCCAGCGCGGTGAGCCCGGGGCCGTCGAGCCCGCGCTCGGCCGCGCGGAGCAGGAAATCACGCAGCTCCGTGGCGAAGCCGCGGGTCGGCAGGGCCGGCCGCAGCCGCTCCGGCCAGCGCCCGGCGGTGCCAGGCCGCGGGCCGCCCGGCGGCCCGTCCCCGCCGTCCCGGGCGGCCTCGCCGCGGAGCATGCGCCGCACCTCCAGCAGCTGCTCCGGGCCGGACAGCAGCGTCGGCGGGGCGTCGCCGGCCAGCACGAACTCCCGGCGGACCAGCGCATAGGCATAGCTGTGGAAGGTGAGCGCGAGCGGCTGGCGGGTGGCCCGGTGCAGCCGCGTGGTGATCCGCTCCCGGAGCTCCCCGGCGGCCTTACGGCTGAACGTGAGGACCAGCACCCGTTCCGGGTCGATCTGGCGCCCGCTGATCCGCTCCACCACCGCCTCGACGATCGCGGTGGTCTTGCCGGTGCCGGGGCCGGCCAGCACCAGCAGCGGGCCGCCGGCGTGGCTGACCACGGCCTGCTGCGCGGCGTCGAGCCGCGGGGGGCCAGCCGGCGGCGTCGGGCCGCGGAGCAGCCGGTAGGCATCGGGATGGGCGTCCATGTCGGTTGCATTCCAGCAGAGGGCACCGACATCCGCAGCCCACTTGGGCGCTACCCCCCATCCCAGCGGGCCCGGCGCATGTCGATCCGGCACGGGCCGCCGCGGGCCGGCTCCCGCAGCGGCGTGCCCTCGGCGCGGTAGGCGCCGAGCGCGGCCTGCTCGTGCCCGCGCAGCAGCGAACCGTCCGCGTGCACCACCCGCCACCATGGCGCGCTGCCGCCCCACAGCGCCATCACCCGCCCGACCTGACGCGGGCCTCCCTGGCCGAGGTACTCGGCCACGTCGCCGTAGGACATGACCCGGCCGGGCGGGATGGAGTCGGCCAGGTCGAGCACCAGGCTGGCGAAGTCCGGCAGTGCCGCGGGCCCGGCACCGCCAGGCGGGGCCGTCATGCGCTGCGCCTCACGTGGCCGCGGTCACGGGCCGGGCCGTGGCCAGGTCTGCCAGCCAGGGCCCTGATCACCCGGCCCGAGCGCCTGGTCTCGGGGCCAGCCGGGGTCGTCGGCGGCGGGCCAGGTGGGCAGCACCCGCGGCCCGGGCCAGGCCGGTGTCGCCGGCGCGGGGACGGCGGCATGCTGCCCGCGGGCACCGGTCTGGCGCAGCCGGGCCAGACCGGTGCCGGCGGCGGCGGCCAGGGCCAGGCAGCCGAGCGCGGCCAGGGTGGCCAGGACCAGGCCGGCCGGGCCCCGCGAGGCGACCGGCACCGGCGGCACCGCCGCGCTGCCCCCGCCGAAGTGCAGGGTCTGCGGGGCCCCGGGCGCGGCGGCCGGGAGGGCGGCCAGGCGGCTGGCCGTGGCCAGCGCAGCCGCCGCGTTGACCGTGCCGAAGCCCACCTTGTCGTCGTACCCGCCGGGGGGCCGGCTGCGCGCGCTGCCGGTGATGGCGCGGATCACCAGGGCGGGCGCCAGCCGCGGATACCGGGACTTGATCAGGGCCGCCACCCCGGCGGTCAGCGCGCATGCCGGGCTGGTCCCGCTGACCAGCCAGTACTGCCCGTCCGTGCCCTGCGCGGGCACGTTGACCCCGGGCGCCGCCACCTGCACCGACAGGTTGTCGCTGGAGAACCCCGCGGGTGCGCCGTTGCGGGCCACCGCCGCCACGCCGAGCACCCCGGGGTAGTCGGCCGGGAACGAGTAGGGGGCCTGGCCGCTGGCCCGCGCGCCCACGGAGTTACCGGAGTTGCCGGACGACGCCACCACCACGATGCCGTCGCTCAGCGCGTTCTGCAGCGCGGACCGGACCACCGCGCTGGGCTCCCCGTAGCCCAGCGACATGCTGATCACGCTCACCCGGTGGCTGATGGCGTAGTCGATGGCCTGGGCGAGCGCGTTCTGCACCCGGAAGTCTGATTCGTGCTGGTAGCTGGCGTAGCCGGGATCATGCCGGTCGGTGACCACCCGGATGGACAGCACCCGGGAGCGCGGGGCCACGCCCATGATGCCGCTGCCGCCGCCGGCATGCCCGTGACCGGCGATGAGCGAGGCCATCCAGGTGCCGTGCACGCCCCAGTCCGGATTGGACGGCGGCGTGTGCACGCCGGTCAGGTCGGGACCGGTGATGACCGACCCGGCGAGATCGGACACGTTGGGGTTCACCCCGCTGTCGATCACCGCGACCGTAGTGCCCTGGCCTTCGGTCACCGGCCACGCCGCGGGCGCGCCGACCGCGTCCAGCACCCACATCTGCGCGTCACGCACCGTGTCGGCCTGGGCCGGCGCGGCGGTGGCCCCGGCCATCGTGGCGCCGGCTGCCGTCAGCACGGCCAGCAGCAGGCCGCACCCGGCCAGCCGGGGCGGGCGGCCCGGCCGGCCTGGCCGCCCGGGCGGGCCGCGCTCAGCATGCCGGGCCGCCTGGGCAGTGCGGCGCCGGCGGCGGCGCGCCGATCCGCGAGCCGATCCAGGCCGAGATGCCCTGCACGACGCTGAGCATCTCGGCCCTGTCGTATGGATCAGCCGATTCGCGGACGTGGTGCCGTCCGTCGGCGTAGCCGACGGTGGACATGATCACGTAGGGCCCGCGGCGGACCGTCGCGGACAACTGCCGCGCCGGGTCACCGAAGCCGGCGGCCAGGGTGTGGCTGAACCGGACGGTGCGGACGCCGCCCGACGGCGGGCCGGCCGCCAGCGCGTGGAACGAGCGGCTGGCCTGGCCCGGGCCGGGCAGCACGGCGATGCCCACGGTGACCGCGAAAGCGCCGGTGGAGTCGGCGTAGGTGGCCCGCAGCACGGCCAGGCAGCCGTGCTGGGCCAGCACCTGCCCGGCCGCTGGCCCGGCCGCCGACCGGCAGGACGCCTGCGGCGCGATGCCGATCCGGTGCGCGTCCAGCCGCACTCCGCTGGCGCTGGCCAGGGCCGTGGCCGGCACCTGGTACGGGACGGCGGCCGGGAAGATGCGGCCCGCGGGCCAGGTGCGCCAGCGCTTGCCGATCTCCCAGCCGCTGATCTGCTGCTGCTGGGCCGGGCTGAAGGTCCGGGGAAGCAGGTGCCAGGCGATCTCGGCCACGGAGCAGCCCATCCCGGCCAGCGCGGCCACCAGGCAGCCCACCACCAGCCGGTACCGCCAGGGAGCGGGCAGCTGCGAAGGCGGCGGGACCGGGGCGCCGGGGCCCAGCCCGGCTACCGACGGTGACAGCTGCGGCCGGTCCTCAGCGACGGTGTCCCCCTGCGGCGCCGGGTCGCTGCCGCCACTCGGACTTCCCGGACGCATTGCCACACCGGCATGGTACGGCCTGCGGCCGCGCCAGCACCGGGCGCACGACGAGGTTGCCGAGGAAAGGGCAGCTCAGTGGCGGCTGGCTGACGGAACCGGCCGTCACTCGCCTCAGTAGCTGGGCAGCGACGGGTCGACCTGGCTGATCCAGGCCAGGACTCCCCCGCCCACGTGGACCGCGTCGGAGAAGCCTGCGTTCTTCAGCACGGCCAGGCATTCCGCTGAACGGGCCCCCGACTTGCAGTGCAGTACGACGCGCCGGTCCTGCGGGAGGCGCTCGAGGGCGGCGCCGGACAGGAACTCCCCCTTGGGGATGAGCGTGGCCCCGGGAATGGAGACGATCTCGTACTCGTTCGGCTCCCGGACGTCCACCAGGAAGATGTCCTGGCCGTCGTCGAGCATCTCCTTGAGCTGGCGCGCGCTGATCGTCGACCCGGCCGCGGCCTCCTGGGCCTCTTCCGAGACCGTGCCGCAGAACGCGTCGTAGTCGATGAGCTCGGTGATCGTCGGGTTCTTGCCGCAGACCGGGCACTCCGGGTCCTTGCGGACCTTGACCGACCGGTAGGTCATCTCCAGCGCGTCATAGATCATCAGGCGGCCGGCCAGCGGCTCGCCGATGCCGGTGATGACCTTGATCGCCTCGTTGACCTGGATGGAGCCGATCGACGCGCAGAGCACGCCGAGCACGCCGCCCTCGGCGCAGGACGGGACCATGCCGGGTGGCGGCGGCTCGGGGTACAGGCAGCGGTAGCACGGGCCGTATTCCGCCCAGAACACGCTCGCCTGCCCGTCGAAGCGGTAGATGGAACCCCACACGTACGGCTTGCCGAGCAGCACGCAGGCGTCGTTCACCAGGTACCGGGTGGCGAAGTTGTCGGTGCCGTCCACGATGAGGTCATAGCCGGCGAAGATCTGCATCGCGTTGTCGGAGTCGAGCCGCTCCTCATGCACGATGACGTTGACGTACGGGTTGATCTCCCGGATGCTGTCCCGGGCCGATTCGGCCTTGGGCCGGCCCACGTCCGACTGGCCGTGGATGACCTGGCGCTGCAGGTTCGACTCGTCGACCACGTCGAAGTCGACGATGCCGAGGGTGCCCACGCCGGCCGCGGCCAGGTAGAGCAGGGCGGGGGAACCGAGGCCGCCCGCGCCCACGACGAGCACCTTGGCGTTCTTGAGCCGCTTCTGCCCGGTCATCCCGACGTCCGGGATGATCAGATGGCGCGAGTAGCGGCGGACTTCGTCCACGGTCAGCTCAGCAGCCGGTTCGACCAGCGGGGGAAGCGACACGGTAGCTCTCTCCTGAGACGGCAATCCCGGGCTCGGCAGTTTGCCCGGCTAGTGATGCAACCTAGGGCCGGGCGGCCACATTCCCGTCCGCACGCCAGCCCGCCGGGCCCCGGACCCGGCCAGTTCATGATCTCGTGTATCCCTCCCGCCGGGAACCCAGCCCGGGGATCGAGTCCCCGGGCCGGCACCGAATTGTCGGCGCCCGCCGGTACAACGGGAGCACGCCGGCGTACCGGCGCCCGCGCAGTCCCGTGACACCTGTCCCTGACATCCGGGAGGTCCCATGCCCAGGACGCCTTGGCCGCCATCCGAGACGGGCCGTCCCGGCGGGCGGCCGCCATGCCCGGGGCGAGGGCGGCGGCCGCTGCCCGACCCGGCCGCCGTCCGGCTCTGCGCCGTCCCGGATACCGCGCCGCCCTACGATGACGAACTGTTAGCCGGCCCCCCGTACCGCGGGCTGCCCGCGGTGACCGCCGGCCCGGCCGGAGCCGGCGGTGCCGCGGGGACGGGCCCGGCGGAGAGCGGCCACCCGGCGGAGAGCGCCAGGACGGCGGCCAGCCCCGGGGACGGCGCGGGCCGCCCGGCGCTGCCGGGCCAGTTCGCCCAGGTGCTCGTGGAGACGCTGGCCGGATCGCGGCCGCCGCGGCAGATGACCACCTGGACCACGGAGCGGGCCAGGAGCCGGATCCAGCGCCTCGGGCCTGTGCTGTCCGCAGGCCAGCGCCCCTGCCTGCGCCGCGTCGTCGCGTTCCGGCCCAGCCCGGACGTGATCGAGATGACGCTGGTGCTCAGCTGCGGGCCGCGGATCCGCGCCCTGGCCGTCCGGCTGGAGCACGTGGCCCCGCGGCACGCCGCGCCCGGGCAGCAGGCCCGGCCGGGACGCTGGTTCTGCACCGACATCGAAGCCGCCTGATGCGGCCGGGCAGGCGGTTAGCCGCGGTTGCGGGGATCCCCGTGGCAGCGCTTGTACTTGCGGCCGGACCCGCACGGGCACAGGTCGTTGCGGCCGACCCGGCTGAACTTCCTCGCCCGGCGGCTTGTCCGCGCGCTGCTCCACCTGGCCTGGCGCATCCGCGGACGGGGCCGTGTACTGCAGCCGGGATGGCCGCTGCGGGCGCTTCAGCCCGGGGGCGACCACCGGCGCCGCGCCGTCGGCGATCACCTCGGCGTCCGGCGCGGCCGCCTGGGCCGGGGCACTGTGACGGCCCCGGGCCTGGGCGCGGGACCGGCCACCGGAGGGCGGTGCGGCCTGGGCGCCGCGGGAGCCGCCCGGGCGGGCGCCGTTCCCGTCCCGGCTGCCGGGTGCCCCGCCGCCGGCCACCGCGCCGGGCGGTGCCGGGGACGCGACGGCCCCGGCGTCGGCGGCCTCTTCCACGATCGGGTTCTCCTGCACCTCGACCTGGAGGTTGAACAGGTTGCCGACCGACTCCTCCTTGATGCCGTCCATCATCGCGCTGAACATGTCGTAACCCTCGCGCTGGTACTCCACCAGCGGGTCACGCTGCGCCCAGGCCCGCAGGCCGATGCCCTCGCGCAGGTAGTCCATCTCGTACAGGTGCTCGCGCCACTTGCGGTCCAGGACGGAGAGCACCACCCGGCGCTCCAGCTCGCGCATGATCTCCGGGGTCAGTTCCTCCTCGCGCTTGTCGTAGCACTCCTGCGCGTTCGCCCGGAGGATCTCGGTGAGGAACTCCCGGGACAGCCCGGCCCGCTCGCCGCCGGCCTCCTCCACCACGTCGTCGATGGACAGCGTGGGGTGGTAGAGGGCGCGCAGCGCGGTCCACAGCTGGTCGAGGTCCCACTCCTCCGGGAAGCCCTCGCTGGTCGCCCCGGCGACGTAGCCGTCGATGACCTCGTCGATCATCTCCCGGATCTGCTCGTGCAGGTCCGCGCCCTCCAGCACCCGGCGGCGCTCTCCGTAGATGACCTGGCGCTGCCGGTTGAGCACGTCGTCGTACTTGAGCACGTCCTTGCGGATCTCGAAGTTCTGCTGCTCCACCTGGGTCTGGGCCGAGCGGATGGAGCGGGTCACCGCCTTGGACTCGATCGGCACGTCCGGCGGCGTCTTCAGCCACTCCATGAAGTGCGCGACCTTGTCCGCGTTGAACATCCGCATCAGGTCGTCTTCCAGCGACAGGTAGAACCGGGACTCGCCCGGGTCACCCTGGCGGCCGGACCGGCCGCGCAGCTGGTTGTCGATGCGCCGCGACTCGTGCCGCTCGGTGCCCAGCACGTACAGGCCGCCCGCGTCGACCACTTCCACGTGCTCCTCGGCCACGGCGGCCTTGGCCTTCTCCACCGCCTCGGACCAGGCGGCCTCGTAGTCCTCCGGGCGTGTCCACCGGCGACAGGCCGCGGCTGTGCAGCTCGAGGTCGGCGATGAAGTCCGGGTTGCCGCCCAGCATGATGTCGGTGCCGCGGCCGGCCATGTTGGTGGCCACCGTGACCGCGCCCTTCCGGCCGGCCTGGGCCACGATCGCCGCCTCACGCTCGTGGTACTTCGCGTTCAGCACCTCGTGCGGGACGCCGCTGCGCTTGAGCATCCGGGACAGGATCTCGGACTTCTCCACGCTGGTCGTGCCGACCAGCACCGGCTGGCCGCTTGGCGTGCCGCTCCGCGATGTCGTCGACCACGGCCTCGAACTTGGCCTGCACGGTCTGGTAGACCACGTCCGCCTGGTCCATCCGGACCATCGGCTTGTTGGTCGGGATCGGCACCACGCCGAGCTTGTAGATCTGGGCGAACTCGTTCGCCTCGGTCATGGCCGTGCCGGTCATCCCGGCCAGCTTGTCGTAGAGCCGGAAGTAGTTCTGCAGCGTGATCGTGGCGAGGGTCTGGTTCTCGTTCTGGATCTGCACGCCTTCCTTGGCCTCGATGGCCTGGTGCATGCCCTCGTTGTACCGGCGGCCGTGCAGCATCCGGCCGGTGAACTCGTCCACGATCAGGACCTCGCCGTTGACCACGACGTAGTCCTTGTCCTTCTTGTACAGCTCCTTGGCCTTGATGGCGTTGTTCAGGAAGCTGACCAGCGGGGTGTTGACCGGGTCGTAGAGGTTGTCGATGCCGAGCCAGTCCTCGACCTTCTCCACCCCGGTCTCCATGATGCCGACGGTCTTCTTCTTCTCGTCGACCTCGTAGTCGCCCTCGCCGTCCTCGCCGCGGCGCAGCCGGGGGGCGATCTTGGCGAACTCGGTGTACCAGCGGGCGCTCTGCTCGGCCGGGCCGCTGATGATCAGCGGGGTCCGCGCCTCGTCGATCAGGATCGAGTCGACCTCGTCCACGACGGCGAAGTTGTGCCCGCGCTGCACGCACTCGTCCAGGCCCCAGGCCATGTTGTCGCGCAGGTAGTCGAAGCCGAACTCGTTGTTGGTGCCGTAGGTGATGTCGGCCTCGTACTGCTTGTGGCGCTCCTCCGGGGTCATCTGGGACAGGATGACGCCGACCTCCAGGCCGAGGAACCGGTGTACCCGGCCCATCCACTCGGAGTCACGCTTGGCCAGGTAGTCGTTGACCGTGACGACGTGCACGCCCTTGCCGGACAGCGCGTTCAGGTAGGCCGGCAGCACCGAGGTGAGGGTCTTGCCCTCACCGGTGCGCATCTCGGCGATGTTGCCCAGGTGCAGCGCCGCGCCGCCCATCAGCTGGACGTCGAAGTGCCGCTGGCCCAGCGTCCGCCGGGCCGCCTCGCGCACCGTGGCGAAGGCCTCGGGCAGCAGGTCGTCCAGGGACTCGCCGTCCTCGTGCCGCTGCCGGAACTCGTCGGTCATGGCGCGCAGTTCCGCGTCGGACAGCGCGGTGAAGTCCTCTTCGATGGAGTTGATCTGCTCCGCGATGCGCTTGAGCTTGCGCAGGGTCTTGCCCTCACCCGCACGCAGGACACTGTCAAGTATGACTGGCACTTCTCGTCGCGCTCCTTGCGGATCGTTGCCTGTGCCCGGGACCCGCCGCAGCGCCGCCCGGCCAGCTAGACGCGGCAGCCGGTGGCGCCGAGTGCCGCCGTCGTCACCTGTCATGGTAGGCGAGATGTGCAGTGAAACCGAGCGGCAAGCGGGAGCCCGGGCGAAGCGTTGCTGATCCGAGAACAAGGCACCAGCACCGGGCCCAGCGCCCCCGCTACGCTGTGGCCCAGGAGCCGATTCCGGGGGCCGGGCGCACGCGGCATGGGCATTCCCGCCACAATGTGTAGAGATGCTAACCGCGCGCAGCCCAGCGTACCCGGGCGGCGACAGCGGAAGATGGAGAGGAGCAGCGCCCATGGCGGACCAGGTGGGAACGGACGTCAGGTCCGGTGCCCAGCCGGGCGGCGGCGCGCTCAGCCCGCAGGCGCCCGCAGGCACGGTCGCTGAAGGTGGTGCCGGGCCGGGGCATTACGAGCCGTTCCACGGCCGTCCCGTGTCCTGGGCGGCGGTCGGCATCATCATGGCCGGGTTCCTGTGCGGCGGCCTCGGGCTCGTCGCCGGGCCGGCGTGGTGGGCGTTCTGGGCTGGGCGTGGCGCTGGTGGTAATCGGCGGCCTCCTCGCGCTGGCCACCAACATCTTCGAAGACTGGTACTAGCCGGACCAGCTGCCCGGCTGAAGCCGGGCGGCTTGCGCCGGCCGCGCCGGGCCCGCCGGTCACGGTTGGCTCTCCCTTCCGGGGCCGCCCCGGCCTCGGAGGCCGTCCCGGCCCCGGAGGCGGTCCAGCGCGGGAATGTCGGTGCCCCGGGCTAGGCTCCACGTCTTGTGGTGACCGAAGCGCTGCCGCGCCCCGACCTGGTGCTGACGCAGGATGAGGCCCGGCTGATCACCCTGCGCGCGCAGGGGTTCCTCGGAGCGGACGCGCCGCCGGGGCGGTGTCCCGGCCATGCTGCGCCGGCTCGGCGCCGTGCAGCTGGACACCATCAGCGTGCTCGCCAGGTCACACGAGCTGGTCGCCTACGCCCGGCTGGGCCCGGTGCCGCGGCAGCGGATCGAGCGCGCCTACTGGCATCCCGGCCGGCCCTCCGCCTTCGAGTACTGGTCCCACGCGGCCTGCGTGCTGCCTATCGAGGAGTGGCCGTGGTACGCGTTCCGCCGCCGGGCGCTCCGCGCCCGGGGCAAGCGCTGGCATCAGAGCCACGACAGCGTCTGCGCCGAGGTGCTGGCCCGGCTGCGCGCCGACGGCCCGCTCACCGCCACCCAGCTCGGCGGGGCCAAGAAGGGCGGCCCCTGGTGGGACTGGTCTGATACCAAGATCGCTGTCGAATGGCTGCTGGACGTCGGCGAGGTCATCTGCGTCCGCCGGGACGGCTGGCGGCGGGTCTACGACCTGCCCGAGCGGGTGCTGCCCGGGGAGTCGCTGGATGCTGACCCGGCCGACGCGGACTGCCTGGCTCACCTCGCTGGCGTGGCCGCCCGCGCGCTGGGCGTGGCCACCCAGGCCGACCTGGTGGACTACCACCGGCTGCGTGACCTGACCGATGGCACGGCACCGCACGCCGGGCGGGCCGCCGAATCGGCGGCCGCGGCCGGCCTGACCCCGGTCAGCATCGAGGCGGACGGCAAATCCCGTCCCCGGCTGGGCGGATCCGGCTGCCCTGGCCGCCGCCCCGCAGGGCCGGCACCGGGTCACCCTGCTGTCCCCGTTCGACTCGCTGCTGTGGGACCGGCGGCGCACCCGCCGGATGTTCGGCTTCGAGCACAGCCTGGAGGCCTACGTGCCCAGGGACAAGCGAGTGCACGGGTACTTCGCCATGCCGCTGCTGGCCAGGGGCCGCCTGCTGGGCCGCGTCGATCCGGTGCGCCGGGGCCAGACGCTGGTCGCCCGGCAGCTCTCGCTGGACTCGGCCGCGGCGGTCGGCCCGATGGCCCGGGCGCTCCGCGAGGCGGCGGAGTGGGTGGGCTGCTCCGCGGTCGAGGTCGGGCAGGTGAACCGCCCCGACCTCGCCGCCCGGCTGCGCACCGCCCTGGCCTGACTGAGGCCGTCCGCCGGGCGGCCGGCGGACGGTCAGCTGAACTCGATCAGCTTCTCCCGGACCGCGATCATGACCGCTTCCATCCGCGAGTGGATCTGCAGCTTCTCCAGGATGTTGCGCACGTGGTTCTTGACGGTGTTCTCCGAGATGAAAAGCTCCTTGGCGATATCCCGGTTGTTCATCCCCCTGGCCACGAGCTTGAGCACCTGCATCTCGCGGTCGGTGAGCTTCGGCGCCGGCACCTGCTCGACCCGCTGCTCCTCCTCGTCCCGTTTCGCCAGCGTGGCGAATTCGGTGAGCAGCTTGGCGGCCATCGACGGGTTGATCAGGGACTGCCCGCCGTGCACGGCCCGCACCACGTCAGCCACCTCGTCCAGCGGGATGTCCTTGAGCAGGTAGCCACTCGCGCCGGCCCGGATCGCCTCGAAGAGATCCTCTTCCTCATCGCTGATCGTCAGCATGACAATCTTGGCGCTGGGGGCCACTTCCTTCATGGCCCGGCAGGCCTCGATGCCACTGAACTTGGGCATCCGGATATCCATCAGGACCACATCGGGCAGCGATTCGCCGGCCTTCTGCACCGCCTCGGTGCCGTCGCTCGCCTCGCCGACGAGTTCGATGTCGTCCTCCGCGGCGAGCACCATCTCCAGCCCCCGGCGGAACAGTGCGTGATCATCGACGATGAGGGCGCGGATCGGATCGGAAGCCCGGGAACCCGCCGGCCCCGCGGCTGTGCCGGGGCCTGGGGTTACCGCGGGATCTCCGCCCATGGCGCCTCCTCCCTGACCCTAGGCTCGGACGTTGCCCTGCGCCTGCTTGCTAACACGGCTCGGGCCGTGACGCTAGTGCCGCTGCCCGCGGGGGCGGCCCGTACACCGCGCTGTGCAGGAAATGCTCGCGCGGTGCCACCCACCGCGTTCGGTGAGCAAACTCTGGCGCAGCGGGGGCACCTGCGCAAACCGGGGTCCCGCAGGCCGGCTTCGCGGGCCGCCGACGGGACCGGCGCTAAGCAGCTAACCGTGGCCCTCCGGGTGCCGGGACAGCGCGCCGTTGGCCGGCCTGCCCGGGCCGCCGGACGGCCGTGACCTCGGCGTTCTCGACCAGCCGGATAACGCCGTAGTCGTAGCCGCGCCGCCGGTAGACCACGCTGGCCAGCTGGCAGCCGGTGTCCCGGAACAGGAAGAAATCATGTCCGACCAGCTCCATCTCGTGCAGTGCCCGGTCGATGCTCATCGGGGTGGCGGCGTGGAACTTCTCCCGCACCACCAGCGGGCCGTCCCCCTCCATCGCGATGGGCACGACCCCGTCCAGCTCGAGCTCGGGATCGGGCCAGTCTGGGTCCTCGGTCTCCCGCCAGCCTCCCCGGTCAGCCGCTGCGGTCACGGGCGCCACGGTCGGGGCACCGGGTGCTGGCGCCAGGCCCGGCGGCTCCGGGTCCGGGGCGTTGACCACCGCGATGTTGCCGGGCACCCCCGCGGGCTGCGCGGCCAGCGCCTCCAGCGGTGTGACATGCGCCGAGTTCCGCGCCTTGCGCCGGTCACCGGCCCGCCGCATGTGGGTTTCCAGCTTGGCCATCGCCCGGTCCAGGGCCTGGAAGCGGTCGTCCGCGGCTGCCTCGGCCCGGATCACCGGGCCACGCGAGTACACGGTCAGTTCCACCCGTTCCCGCTGGGCGGACTGCCTCGGATTCCGCTCCAGGGTTACCTCCACATCGATGCTGATCGTCTTCTGGTCGAGCTTCACGATCTTGATCAGCTTGGCGGTGGCGTACTCACGGAAGCGGTCCTGAATAGCGGTTCGCCGACCCCGGAAGATGATGTCCACGTGGGAAACCCCCTTCGAGCGATCTGATGTGGCGGCACCCGCCCGGCCGACCTGGTCTTCGTCCCCACATCCGCCTGCTGAGGGATTCGCGGCCTGTTGCCACGCGGCCCTTCTCCCGGTCGGTGGACACCAGATCCTCCGGCGGGGCAGGACTTACCTCTAAGCCGCACCGTGATCGGTTGACGACAAGTCGCCTTACGTGGGCCGTTTCGCCTGCGGCTGGCATCGGCTTGCCAAGCCGGGCCCCCCGCTGAGGGCGGGGAACCCTGCACGGCGCAACCACGGACCCGGGCGGGTGCCATAAGACGACGCTAGCCTGCCCCGGCCTGGATGTCAGGAGCCGGGAGTGTCTTGTTGGACACGCCCCGGTATCCGGGCAGGTAGCCAGGAGTGACAGACCGGGACTTGCCGGGCGGGGATCACCCGGGGAATACCGGATCATGACCGGGCACGAACTGGCTCCACAGCTCGCTGAGACCGACCGTCTTGGCCAGGTACCCGGTCTGCAGCCCGGCGACCACGAGATTGCGCGGCCCGGCCGCGGCGATGCCCACCATGCCCGGCTCGATGCCGTAATAGCTCGACCGGTCCCCGTCGACCGGGACCTCTTCCACCTCCGTCCCGGCGGCCGAGTCGTTCACTACGAGCAGGTGATCGGCGTCGTACCAGCTGAGCGCGATGGGCGCAGAGAGGTCCGCGCCGATCTGGGTGGCGGCGGACAACGTGACCTGGGCCTCGGTGCGCACGCTGGCGGCGGACCGCACGATGGCCGCGAGCAGCACCTGGCGTCCCGACGCGGTGTTGACGATCATCGCCACCCGCACCCCGTCGGCGGCCACCCGCAGGTCGGCCACCTGTTTCGCGACCGCGGGCAGGGCGACCGAGACCGGCGCGCCGCCCACCGCGCTGAGCACCCAGAGCCGGGGCCGGCCATGCTGGCTGCCCGGCGATCCACAGGTTGTCACCGCTGTCCCAGGTCAGCGCGCTGACGGTGATACCGGTCAGCTGGGCCTCCAGGCCCCCGGCGGATGTGCTGGCGTGCTGGCGCGCGGCCGCCGCCAGGTCCTCGGTGTACACGGTGGCCGCGCCGGGCGGACCAGCGGCGCCTGCCAGGTACCGCTGATCCGGCGAAACCGCGATGCCGCTGAGCGGGGTGCGGCCGGTCCCGGCCTGCCCGGGCACGGGGACGCTGGCCGGGCCCTGGCCGCGGAGCACCCGGGCGGCGCCGCCGGAGGTCAGGAAGTAGAGGTCCTGCCCGGCGGCCGGGTCCAGCGCCGGCTGCGGGTAGTCGCTGCGGCTCTGCACCGCGCTGTCCGCGCCCGGTGGGGTCCAGGGCTTGCCGTTGACGTACAGCTTCACCGCGCTGAGCGCGGAGGAGCGGAAGCCCGGGCTGGTCAGCGTCCAGACCAGCTGGGCCGATATCTGGGCCACGCTGGAGTTGGTGGCGTCGGCGCGGGGCAGGCTCAGGCTCACGATCGCCGTCTTGCTGCCGGGCGGCACCTCCACCGGGCGCAGCAGGTGGGCAGCGGCCGGGAACGCGGACAGCACGCCGTCGGCCAGCCAGCCCTGCGGGCTGACGCGCAGCGCGTTGACCAGGTCGCTGGCCAGGCTGGTGGTGTCGACCGGGACGAACACCGGGTCGGGCACCAGGTGCTTGCCGCTGGGGTCCAGGTAGTACAGATCCCGAGGCTGGTAGGCCAGCTGGAAGAGGTCCTTGGTGAGCAGCAGCTCGTGCGAGACGCGGCCGTCGCCGCCGGTGGGCAGCCGGGTGATCCGCCACTGCCCATACACCTTCGCCAGGGTGAACCCCTGCTGCTCTTCCGCCTGGCCGCCGGGCTCGGGGATGTACTGGCCGCTCGCGGTGACCTGGCCCAGCACCTGCACGCCGATCTGGACGTCGGCCCGGCCCCGCGAGCCGAACGGGAGGGAGGTCGGGCCGGGCGAGGGCGGCTGCGCGATCACCGTGACCGCCGGCCCCGGCCCGGGCTGCCATGAGGTGCTCGCCGCCCGCGTGAGGTACTCCCGGGCGACGGCGCGGTGGTCGGCGAAGTCCGCGCTGGCCAGGATGAAGTTGAGCACGATCTGCATGGGGTTCCAGCCGTCGCGCGGGCCCTTCATGACCAGCCCGCAGCAGTCGCTGCCCTGCTGCTCGCCAGCCACGCTGGATGGCATGTTGGTGGACTGCAGCAGGCCGCTGGACGGCACGTTGGCGCATCCCGCCGCGACAACCAGGATCGCCAGCGCGAGGACAGCAGCCAGGCCGGCGCCCGTCCCCCGGCGGGGCGGCCGTCCGCTCCCGCGGGCCTGGTACCGCTCAGCCACTGGCTGTGCCCGCGGTGGCTGGTCCTGCACCCGCGGCACCCGGGCCCGCCTGCCCGGCGGCTACCTGCCCGGCGGCTACCTGCCCGGCGGCTACCTGCCCGGCACCGGCTGGCCCCGCGCCGACCGCCGCGGCGGCGGCCGGGCCCGCACCGGCCGCCCCGGCACCGGCCGGGCCGGCCGGCGGCTCGCCTGCCGTGAGCGCCAGCGGCGCGCGGATGAGCTCCGGCCCCGGTTCGGCCTCGTCCGGCCCGAGCGGCAGCGGGGAGCCGATCAGCTCCTGGCCCGCCGTCCTGGGCACGGTCAGCCGGAATACCGACCCCTTCCCGCACTCGCCCCAGGCCTGCAGCCAGCCGTTGTGCAGCCGGGCGTCCTCCAGCGCGATGGCCAGGCCGAGCCCGGTGCCGCCGGTGGTGCGGGCCCGGGCCGGGTCCGCGCGCCAGAACCGGTCGAACACCATCTGCTGCTCAGCGGGCCCGAAGCCCACGCCGTGGTCCCGGACCGCGACCGCAACGGCGTCCCGGTCACCCGCGACCGTGACCACCACGTCGCGTCCCTCGCCGTGCTCGACGGCGTTGTCCAGCAAGTTACGCAGGATGCGCTCGACGCGGCGCCGGTCCACCTCGGCCACGCAGGGCTCCGGCGGCAGCCGGAAATCGATCCGGGTCCCGCGCCGGGCGGCGAGCTGCTCGGCGTCCGCCGCCGCCCGCCGGACCAGGTCGCACACGTCGGCGGACTCAGCGTCCAGGGTGGCCGCGTTGGCGTCGTAGCGGCTGATCTCCAGCAGGTCGGCCAGCAGCGCCTCGAACCGCTCCAGCTGGCCCTCCAGCAGCTCCGCGGACCGCGCCGCGGCCGGCAGCAGGCTGTCCCGGGCGCCGAACAGCACGTCGGCGGCGATCCGGATCGTGGTGAGCGGGGTGCGCAGCTCATGAGAGACGTCGGAGACGAACTGCCGCTGCACCTTGGACAGCTCCTCCAGCTGGTGCAGCTTCTCCTGCAGGCTGACGGCCATGTCGTTGAAGGACCGGGCCAGCGCCGCGAGGTCGTCGGTACCCCGGACCGGCATCCGCTGCTCGAGCTGCCCGGCGGACAGCCGCTTGGCCGCCGCCGCCGCCTCCCTGATCGGCACGACCACCCACCGGGTCACCAGGGAGACGATGCCCACCAGCAGGGCGACCAGGGCCAGCCCGCCACCCAGCATGGCCCGCTGCACCAGCGCCAGGGTCTGCTGCTGCTGCAGCAGCGGGAACACGTAATAGAGCTGGTCATGGGCGGTGATCACGCCACCGATGGCGAGCCCGGGAACGGGCGGCCGGCCGTCGATGTAGCGGATCTCCGTGGGCATGGACAGCAGCTGGTCGGTCCGGCCGCCCTGCTGCTCGTCCTGGACCTTACTGATCAGCGCCTTCGGCACGCTGGCCAGGCTCAGGTGCTTGTCGCCGTAGGTGCCGCCGAACGCCGAGTCCCCGGACGGGGTGGTCAGGATGACCACGTCGAAGGTGTCCCCGGGGCCGCTCAGCGCCTGCAGTTCGCCGCGTCAGGGCGAGCAGCGCGTTCACCCGGCCCCCGGCCGGGCCCTCCAGGCCGGCATCGTTCTTGGCTGCGACGAGGCCCTCGCCGATCTGGTGCGAGGCGGAGGTCCGGGCGCTGTTCAGCAGCCCGGCTGGCGATCTGCTGGACCAGGAAGAAGCCCAGGACCGTGGCCACCACGACGCAGATGACCAGGGTCGTCGCCGCCACGCGGAGCTGCAGGGAGCGATGCCAGCGGCGGCGCATCTGCGCGGCAAGCTTCCGGGCCCGGCGCTGACCGGCCCGGATCGCGTGGCGCGCCCGCGGCGGCAGCCGCCGCGCACCGTGCCGGACGAACAGGACGAGCCGGGAACCGCCCGGCGCCCCGTCCCGGCGCCGGGTCACGGCCTCACCGCCGCTCACGGCGACGGCGGGCGGCGGCGGGGCGGCGCTGCGCGCCCGGCCCGCCTCGCTGCTGCTCGCTGCCCCCTCCATGGCCCTTCTCCATGCTTAACGCCAGTGCGCCCGCCCCGGCCTGCGGCGGGCTCATCCCTGGTCAGGCGGGCCCCGCTTTGTAGCCCACCCCTCGCACTGTGACCACGATCTCCGGGTGCTCCGGGTCTTTCTCGATCTTGGCGCGGAGCCGTTGCACGTGGACGTTCACCAGCCTGGTGTCGGCCGCGTGCCGGTAACCCCACACCTGCTCCAGCAGGACCTCTCTAGTGAACACCTGGCGCGGCTTGCGGGCCAGCGCGACCAGGAGGTCGAACTCCAGCGGAGTGAGGCTGACCGGACGGCCGTTGCGCTTCACCGAGTGCCCGGCGACGTCGATCTCGACGTCAACGATCTGCAGCATCTCGGGCGCGGGGTCGTCGGTGCGGCGCAGCCGGGCGCGGACCCGGGCGATCAGCTCCTTCGACTTGAACGGCTTGACGATGTAATCGTCGGCGCCTGATTCGAGCCCGAGCACCACGTCCACGGTGTCGCTCTTGGCGGTGAGCATGACGATGGGCACGCCAGACTCCGTGCGGATCTGGCGGCAGACGTCGATCCCGTCGGCGCCCGGCAGCATGAGGTCGAGCAGCACCAGGTCGGGATGCGTCTCCCGGAACACCTCCATCGCCTTGTCCCCGTCGGCGACGAACGTGGGCTCGAAACCCTCGCCTCGGAGCATGATGCCGAGCATCTCGGACAGAGCAGCGTCGTCGTCGACGACGAGCACGCGACCTTTCATGGGCCTCATAGTTCCACGGAAATATCGGGCCGGGCACAGTTCGGCTAAGGCTGGGCATCACCCAGCAGACGCAGCGTACCCGCAGTAACCGGCTGGGCGACACCACGCTCCGTCACCAGAGCCGTGACAAGCCCACCCGGAGTGACGTCGAAGGCCGGGTTGTACGCGGGACTGCCCGGCGGCGCGATGGGGTGCCCGGCCATCGTGGTCACCTCCTCATCCGCGCGGTGCTCGACCACGATGGCCGCGCCGTCCGCGGTGCCGGGGTCAATGGTGGAGACGGGGGCCACCACGATGAACGGGATCCGGTGGTGCCGGGCCAGGATGGCCAGCCCGTACGTGCCGACCTTATTCGCGACGCTGCCATCCGCGGCGATCCGGTCGGCCCCGGTGAGTACCGCGTCCACCGCGCCGCTGGCCATGAGGGAGGCCGCCGCGGAGTCCGGCAGCACCGCGTAGTCCAGTCCGGCCCGGCGCGCCTCATACGCGGTCAGCCGGGCGCCCTGGAGCAGCGGGCGCGTCTCATCCACCCACACCCTGGCCAGCCGGCCGGCCCGGTGCGCCGCGAGGATCACCGCGAAGGCGGTGCCGCCGCCCGCCGAGACCAGCGCGCCGGTATTGCAGTGGGTCAGCACCCGGGCGCGCGGCGGCAGCAGCCGGAGGCCGTGCGCGGCCATGGCCGCGCTGGCCGCGGCGTCCTCGGCGGCCACCGCCCGGGCCTGCGCCAGGGCGGCCTGCGCGGCCGGCCCGGCCCCCCCGGCATCCAGGGCATCGGTGTAAGCGGCCAGCGCGCGGCCGACTCCCCAGGCGAGGTTGACCGCCGTCGGCCGGGCCCCGGCGAGGGCCTGCGCCGCGGCCTGCACGTCGTCGCCCCGCACCGCGGCGAGGGCCACGCCGTACGCCCCGGCCACGCCGAGGACGGGCGCGCCGCGGACCACCAGGCGCCGGATGGCGTCCACCAGCTGCGGGACGTCACGGCACGTCAGCACGGCCTCCTCGGCGGGGAGCCGGGTCTGGTCGAGCAGCTCGATCGCCGGGCCGCCGGGGCCGCCGGTCCAGCGCAACGTGGGCAGGTCCATGTGACCGAGTGTGCCCCGGGGGCACGGGCCGGTTGACGGGCGGCCGGCCGCGCGGGCCAGCCGCGGCGGAGCGCGGTGACCCCAGTGCACCAGGGGGCCGTTATGCCGCCCGGCTTCATGCCGGCACCGCTTCATGCGAGTATTGGCGCGAAAACGGGGCGGGGGAACCCCGTCCACGGCGAGTAGTTGGGCGGCACCATGGCGCGGCGCAGCATGCGGCGCGGACGCCGCCAGGGAGAACCATGACAGACAGTCCGCCGCCGGACGAGCACGGGGACGGCCAGCCAGCGCCGCCGCGGCCCTGGTTCCCGCCGGCCGGCGACCAGGCTGCCCCCGGCCGCCCGCCGGCGGCAGCACAGGGGGCCCCGCCAGCGGCCCCGGCAGGCGGATCAGCCCCGCCGGGTAGCTGGCCCCCGCCCTCGGGGTACGGATCACCCGGCCCCGGTTACGGCCAGGCTCCCACCGGCCCGCCGGGCTACGGTCCGCCGCCACCCGGCCAGCAGGGCTACGGGCCGGAAGGCTACGGCCAGCAGGGCTACGGCCAGCAGGGCTACAGGCTACGGCCAGCAGGGCTACGGGCCGCACTACGGGGAGGCCACGCCCAAGCCGGGCGTCATCCCGCTGCGGCCGCTCGGGCTGGGCGAGATCCTGGACGGGTCCTTCGCCACCATCCGGCGCAACCCCAAGCCGGTCCTGGGCATCGCCGCCATCGTCATGACGGTCGCGTCCATCGTCACCGCGGTCCTGTCCCGGGCGCTGCTCAACGTGCCGAACGCCGGCGGCCAGCTCACCTCCCGCCAGGCTGCGCACCTGCTCAGCACCTTCCTGTCGGGCGCGGTCCCGCTGCTGGCCGCGCTCGTGCTGCTGACCATCATCGTCCGGGCCCTGCTGGCCGGGCTGCTCGCGCCGATCATCGCCCGGGAGACCGGCGGCCAGCAGATCAGCGCGAGGGACGCCTGGCGGGCCGCCGCGCCGCGGCTGCCCGCACTGCTGGGGGCCACCCTGCTGGTGCTGCTGGCCAGCGTGGCTCCCGCGGCGGTGGTCCTGGCCATCGCCGGGCTGGCCGCGGCGGCCAGCGCCCCGCCCGCCGCCCTGGCCATCATCGCGGTGCCCGGCGGGGTCCTGGCCCTGATCCTGGCCATCTGGATCCCCACCATGCTCAGCCTGGTCACGCCGGTGGTGGTGCTGGAGGGCACCGGGCCGTGGCACGCCCTGGCCCGGTCCTGGCGGCTGGTGTGGCGGAGCTTCTGGCGGGTGTTCGGCATCCTGCTGCTGGCCGAGATCATCGTCGGGGTGACCGCGGGCATCCTGCAGCTGCCGTTCACCTTCCTGGCCTCGGCAGCCGGCGGGAGCGGGCTCAGCCTGGGCGCAGTGATCAGCGTGCTGGGCAGCATCGCCGCGGGCACCGTGACGCAGCCGATCACGGCGGCCGTGACCGTGCTGCTGTACGTGGACCGGCGGATGCGCCGGGAAGGGCTCGACCTGGCCCTGCGCACCGCGGCCGGGACCGGTGGCCCGATGGACGAGGCCGAGTTCGCCGCCGCGTGGCGGCCGCCAGCCGCCGGCGGTGCCGCCACGGGACCGGTGCCGCCGCCGGCCCGGTCCCGCCGGTCCCGCCTGCGGCCGCGGGCCCCGCGCCGCCGTGGTGAACCTGGGCCCCATGCTGAGCCGTCTCGTGCTGGCCGGCGGGGCCGCCCGCCGGGCCGCCCGCGGCCTGGGTACCCGCCGCCGGGGCGCCGCCCCCGGCGGCGGCGCTCCGCCGGTGAGCCGCCTGGCCGGGCAGCGGCTGGCCCGGGCGGAACTGTCCAAGTCGCTCTACCACCCGCATCAGTCCCTGCCCCAGCGGCTCATGTCGATGCTCAACGCGCTGCTGGGCCACCTGTACCAGGCCGGCCATTCGTTCCCCGGGGGCTGGTGGGCGGTGGTCGCGCTGACCGTCCTGCTGCTGCTGGCCGTCACCGGGGTACTGGCGCAGGTGGGACCGCTGGCCCGGGCACGCCGCGGGGACCGCGAGCGGGGCTGGGGCGCACCGCTGATGTCCGCTGCGGGGCACCGGCAGCGCGCCGGGGAACTGGCCGCGGCGGGCGACTACTCCGGCGCCATCCTGGAATCCGTCCGGGCCACCGGCCGTGAACTGGAGGAGCGCGGGGTGCTCGATCCCCGGCTGGGCCGGACGGCCGCCGAGACCGCCGGGGAATCGGCGCGGGCCCTGCCTGGGGAGGCCGGGGCGCTGCGTGACAGCGCGCGGCTGTTCGATGACATCTGCTACGGCGGCCGGCCCGGCACCGCCGACGGGTATGCGGCCGTCCGCGACCTGGACGCCCGCATCGCCGCGGCCAGGCCGGGGCCGGCGGACCCGCCGGCGGGCCCGGCGGCCCAGGCCGCTGTTTCCGCGGGCGATCGCGCATGACCCGGGCCACCGCCAGCCCGGACGCCGCGACCCGGGACCACACGGCCCGGGATCCCGCGGCCGGGGACCCCGCTGCGCCGGCCGGGCCCGCTGGCCGGCCGGGCGGCGTACCCCGGCGGGCAGGCCCGCGCGCCACCCGGAGCTGGCGCGCGCCGCTGGCCCTGGCCGTCCTGGTGCTGCTCGGCGGCGTCGTGGTCGTCCTGCTCCGGCCGTCCCCGTCGACCGGCGGCTACCTGGACCCGGGCAATACCGCCGCGCAGGGCACCCGGGCCCTGGCCGACCTGCTGGCCCAGCGCGGCCAGCACGTGGTCCGGGTGACCAGCGTCACGGCGGCGCGGGACGCCGCCGCCGACCAGGCCGCCACGCTGGTTGTCACCAGCCCCTACCTGCTGAGCCCGGGCCAGCTCGGCGCGCTGGCCCGGCTCCCGGGCGACCTGCTGGTGGTGGAGCCGGACAGCGCGGTGCTCAGCGTGCTCGGCCGGGAGCCGGCCGGGCACCGGCGGCCGCCCCGGCCGGGCGCCCCGGGGCGCCGCGGATCACGGTGGCGGGCGCCGCGCCGGATGGCAGCACCGCGCCCGGCTGCACGCTGAGCGCCGCCACCACGGCCGGCGACGCCCGGATGGGCGGCGTGCTGATGCGGGTCAGCGGCGCGGGTGGCTGGCGGTGCTACCCGGTGGACGGCCATCCGTCCCTGGTCCGGTACGCCGCCGGCGGCCGGCTGGTCACCCTGCTGGGCAGCGGCGAGCCGCTGACCAACCACTACCTGGCCAGCGGCGGCGACGCGGCGCTGGCGCTGGACCTGCTGCGCGGCCGGCCAGGGATCGTCTGGCTGGTGCCCAGCCCGCCGCCGCTGCCCGCGGGCGGCCCGAAGTCCCTGCTGCAAGAGATCCCCGGCCCGGCCTACCTGGTTGCCCTGCAACTGCTCATCGCGGCCGCGGTGACCGCCGGGTGGCGGGCCCGGCGGCTCGGCCCGCTGGTCAGTGAGCCGCTCCCGGTCGTCATCCGGGCCTCGGAAACGGTGGAAGGACACGGCCGCCTGTACCGTTCGCGGCGCTCCCGCGGCCGGGCGGCGGCGGTGCTGCGGGCCGCGGCGCGGCACCGGATCACCGCCGCGCTGGCGCTGCCGCCGGCCGTGGAGCCCGCGGCGGCCTGCGCCGCGATAGCCGACCGGACCGGCCGCGACCGCGCCGAGGTGCAGGCCGTGTTGTTCGGGCCGGACCCGCGGGACGACGCGGCGCTCGTCGCGCTGGGCCGGGACATCGATCGTCTCGAAAGAGAGGTGCGGACGCCGTGACCGCCGAACACCCGGCTGCAACCGGGTTTGCCCCGACCGCGGACCCCGGCGGCCCGCGGGCTGCCCTGGAAGCGGTCCGCGCCGAGGTGGGCAAGGCCGTCATCGGCCAGGAGCCGATCCTCACCGGGCTGGTCATCTGCCTGCTCTGCCGCGGCCACGCGCTGCTCGAGGGCGTCCCCGGGGTGGCCAAGACCCTGCTGGTCCGCTCGCTGGCCGCCGCCTTGTCACTGCGCAGCACCCGGATCCAGTTCACCCCGGACCTGATGCCCGGCGACGTGACGGGCTCGCTGATCTACGACGCGAAGACCGCGCTGTTCCAGTTCCGCGAGGGGCCGGTGTTCACCAACCTGCTGCTGGCCGACGAGATCAACCGGACGCCGCCGAAGTCGCAGGCCGCCCTGCTGGAGGCGATGGAGGAGCGGCAGGTGTCCGTGGAGGGCAGCCCGCGGCCACTGCCCGAGCCGTTCTGCGTGGCGGCCACCCAGAACCCCATCGAGTACGAGGGCACCTACCCGCTGCCCGAGGCCCAGCTGGACCGCTTCCTGGTCAAGCTGGCGGTGGGCCTGCCGGAGCGGGACGAGGAGATCGGCATCCTGGCCCGGCACGCGGCCGGCTTCGACCCATCGGACCTGGCCGCGACCGGGATCAAGCCCGTGGCCGGCCCGGCGGACCTGGCCGCGGCCGTGGCCGCGGTCCGTGAGGTGCGGGTGAGCCCTGAGGTGGCCGGCTACATCGTGGACCTGTGCCGGGCCACCCGGCAGTCCCCGTCGCTGCGTCTCGGGGTGTCGCCGCGCGGCGCGACCGCGCTGCAGGCCACCAGCCGCGCCTGGGCCTGGCTGGCCGGACGTGACTACGTCACCCCGGACGACGTCAAGGCGCTGGCCCGGCCGACGTTGCGGCACCGGATCCAGCTCCGGCCGGAAGCGGAGATGGAGGGCGCCGTCCCGGACGGCGTGCTCGACGCCGTGCTGGCCACCGTGCCGGTGCCGCGGTGAGCCCGGCGGAATGGCACTGACCGGCCGGGCCGGCGCGGCCGCCCTGGGCGGCGCGCTGGTCGTGCTGGCCGTGCGGACGGTCCCGGCGCTGCTGGCCGTCAACGCCGTGCTGCTGGCCGCCATCGCGGCCGACCTGATGCTGGCGGCCAGCGTGCGCGGGCTTCAGGTCACCCGGTCCGGGGACACCCGGGCGCTGCTCGGCGAGACCGCGGCGGTCAGCGTCACGGTGCGCAACCCCGGCCGCCGCCCGCTGCGCGCCGCGGTCCGGCCGCTCTGGCAGCCGAGCGCCCGGGCGGCGCCGGGGCAGTTCGCGCTGCGCCTCCCGCCGGGCGGCCAGGGCAGCGTGACGGCCACCCTCGCCCCGGACCGGCGGGGCGAGAAGACGTCCCCGGAGGTCGTCATCCGCTCGTTCGGGCCGTGCGGGCTGGCCGCCCGCCAGGGCTCGCACGCGGTGGCGTGGTCGGTGCGGGTGCTGCCGCCGTTCCGCAGCCGCCGTCACCTGGCCGAGAAGCTGTCCCGGCTGCGCCAGCTCGACGGGCAGAACCGCTCGCTGCTGCGCGGGCCGGGCACCGAGTTCGACTCGCTCCGCGAGTACGTGATCGGCGACGACGTCCGGTCCATCGACTGGCGGGCGGCGGCCCGGCGCGGTGACGTGATGGTGCGCACCTGGCGGCCGGAACGCGACCGGCGGATCCTGGTCGTCCTGGACACCGGCCGGACCTCGGCCGGCCGGGTCGGCGGCATCCCGCGGCTGGACGCGGCCATGGACGCGACCCTGCTGCTCACCGCGCTGGCGGTCCGGGCCGGGGACCGGGTCGACCTGATCGCCTTCGACCGGCGGCTGCGGGCCCGGGTCATGGGCGCGCCCCGCTCGTCGGTGCTGGCCTCGTTCACGGCCGCGATGGCGCCGCTGGAGGCCGCGCTGACCGAGACGGACGCGGCCGCGCTGGCCAGCATGGTGCTGACGGTGTCCCGCCATCGCGGCCTGGTGGTGCTGTTCACCGACCTGAACCCGGCCGTGATCGAGGAGAGCCTGCTGCCCGCGCTCGGCGCGCTGGCGGCCAGGAACCGGCTGATGATCGCGGCGGTGGCCGATCCCCGGCTGGACGAGATGGCCGCCGCCCGGGGCAGCGCGGCCGACCTGTACGACGCGGCCGCCGCCGAGTGGGCGCTGGCCCAGCGGCAGCGGATCGTCTCGCTGCTGCGGCAGCGGGGCGTGCAGGTGGTCGAGGCCCCGCCGGACCGGCTGCCGTCCGCGCTGGCCGACGCCTACCTCGCGGTCAAGGCGGCCGGGCGGCTCTGACCCGGCCGGCCCGCCCGGGCCCGGCGCTGACGCGGGTCAGCCCGCCACGGGCGCCACGTCCGGCGCGTATTCCATGTCCGGGGTGCGGCCGGCCGCCACGGCCCGGCGCCCGAGCAGGATCACGTAGCCGAGGAAGGCCGCCTCGGCGACCGCGCCGATGCCGATGCGGGCCCAGGCCGGCAGCGGGGAAGGCGTCACGAAGGCCTCGATGACCCCGGACACCAGCAGGACCACGATCAGCCCCAGCGCGATGGTGAGCGAGGACCGTCCCTCCTCGGCCAGGGCCCGGAGGCGGGGCCGCGGGCCCGGGTCGATGATGCACCAGCCGAGCCGCAGCCCGGTCGCCGCGGCCAGGAACACCGCGGACAGTTCCAGCATCCCGTGCGGCAGGATCAGGGTGAAGAACAGCGATCCCTTGCCGTGCGCGACCATCAGGCCGCCCTCCACCCCGGCGTTGGCCGCGTTCGCGAACAGCACGACCAGCGTGGGCAGCCCGAGCACGATCCCGAAGATCAGCGACTCCGCCGCGACCCACACGTTGTTCGTCCAGACCTTGGCCGCGAACGAGGTCGCCGCGTACTGCGAGTAGTACTGCTGGAACTGGTGGTTCACCAGCTGCCGGACCTGCGAGCCGGGCAGCAGCGCCGCCTGGACGGCCGGGGAGCGCGCCACCCACCACCCGAGCAGCACCCCGACCAGGACCGAGCCGCCGGCCGTGGCGGCCCACCACCACCGGACGCGGTAGGCCATGGCCGGGAAGGACACCACCGCGAAGCGGGCCACGACGGACCAGGCCGGGGCGTGCGAGCCGGTCACCGCGGCCCGGGCGTGCGCCACCCGGCCGGACAGCCGGGCGACCAGGGCCGGGTCATGCCCGGCGGAGCGCAGCGCGGACAGGTGGGTGGTGGCCCGCTGGTAGAGCGTGACGAGCTCATCGACCTCGTCGCCGGTCAGCCGGCGGCGCCGCCGGGCCAGCGCGTCCATCCGGGCCCAGCCCGCCTGGTGCGCGGCCACGTACGCCTCGACGTCCACCCCAGGAGACTACTGGCTGCCGGGCCGGCCCTCCCGGGCCGCGGGCGGCTAGCCTGGGGGCGGAATCGACGGACATGGGAGCATGCGTGGCCGAGGTGATCACCGGTGAGGCGGTCGTCCTCGACGTGCCGTTCGCCCGGTTCCCCAGCCGCGCGGTGGCCCTCGCCATCGACCTGGCGGTGCAGCTGGTCCTGCTGGCCGCGCTGAGCGGCGTGGCCATCGCCGCCGGCCTGGACGGCGGCCTGGACGCCGCGGCGGTCGCCGCGATCGGGCTGACCGTCTCGGTGCTCATCATCGTCGGCTACCCGGCCGCGTTCGAGACGCTGAGCCGGGGCCGGACGCTGGGCAAGCTGGCCATGGGGCTGCGCGTGGTCAGCGACGACGGGGGCCCGGAACGGTTCCGGCAGGCGCTGATGCGGGCCCTGGCCGGGGTGCTGGAAATCTGGCTGACGCTGGGGTTCCTGGCCCTGGTGACGTCGCTGCTGTCGAGCAGCGGCAAGCGGCTCGGTGACATCTTCGCCGGGACCTTCGTGATCACGGTGCGGCTGCCGAGGCAGCCGCCCGCCACCGCCCCGATGTCGGCGCTGCCGCCGGGGCTGGCCGGCTGGGCGGCGACCCTGGAACTGTCCGGGCTCAGCGACGCGACCGCGGAGACCGCCCGCCGGTACCTGAGCCGGTACTACGAGCTCAGCCCGGACGCCCGGGCGGAATTCGGCGTCCGGATCGCCGCGGCGGTGGCCAGCCAGGTCACCCCGGCCCCTCCCCCGGGCACCACGCCGCCCGACTACCTGAGCGCGGTCCTGGCCCAGCGCCGGGGACGTTACCAGGCCAGGATGACCGGGCAGGCCGGCCCGGGCGGGCGGGGCGGCCAGGCCGGCCCGGGGACCCCCGCGGCGGGCCACCGCCCGGCGGAGCCGGCACCCGTCCCGGGACCAGTCCCGGAACCGGGGCCGCCGGGCACCGCGGCCGCCGGGCCGCCGCACCGCCGGCCGGGCCGCCCGCGGCGGCGCCGGCCCGGCCCGGCGGGTTCCAGCCGCCCCGGTGACCGCTCAGGCCTGCTGCCAGGAGTCCAGGTAGACCCGCTGGGCCTCGGTGAGCTCGTCGATCTCGGTGCCGGTGGCGGCCAGCGCCAGCCGGGCCACCTCGTCCTCGATCCCGGGCGGCACCGGGTGCACGCCGGGCAGCAGGCTGCCGTGCTCCCGGGCCAGCCAGGCGAGCACCAGGGCCTGCCCGGCGAACGAGACATCCATCACCGCGGCCGGGTTGCCCTCCGCCGCGACCAGGTTGACGATCCGCCCCTCGGCCAGCAGCAGCAGCCGCCGGCCGTCGGCGAGCAGGTACTCGTCGGCGTGCGGCGCCGCGTCGTGGTCCACGCTGACCGCCAGGCCGGCCAGCGCCCCGACGTCCACCTCCACGTCGAAGTGCCCGGCGTTGGCCAGGATGGCGCCGTCCCGCATCACGGCCAGGTGCTCCGCGGTGATCACGTCACGGGACCCGGTCGCGGTGATGAACAGCTCCCCGATGGGCGCGGCGGCGGCCATCGGCAGCACCCGGTAGCCCTGCATCATCGCGTCCAGCGCCCGGACCGGGTTCACCTCGGTCACGACCACCTGGGCGCCGAGGCCGCGGGCCCGCTGGGCGATGCCGCGGCCGCACCAGCCGAACCCGGCGACCACCACGGTGCGGCCGGCCAGCAGCATGTTGGTGGCCCGCAGGATGCCGTCCATGGTGGACTGGCCGGTGCCGTGCATGCTCTCCAGCATCAGCCGGGTCCCGGTGGCGTCCGCGGCCACCGCGGGGAACGCCAGCGTGCCCTCGGTGGCCATCCGGCGCAGCCGGATCACGCCGGCCGTGGTTGACTCGACGCCCCCGGCGACCTTGCCGAGCAGGTCGGGCCGCTGCTCGTGCAGGGCCTCCACCAGGTCGCCGCCGTCGTCGGTGACCAGGTCCGGCCCGGCGTCCAGGGCCTGCTGGACGTGCCCGGCGTAGGCGGCCCGGTCGGCGCCGGCCCGGGCGAAGACCACGGCCGCCCCGCTCGCCTGCAGCGCCGCCGCGATGTCATCCTGGGTGGACAGCGGGTTCGACGCGGCCAGGAACACCTCGGCGCCGCCCGCCCGCAGCGCGCCGACCAGGACCGCGGTCTCCGCCGTGACATGCAGGCAGGCCGCGATGCGCAGGCCGGCCAGCGGCCGCGTCCGCGGCGAACCGCCCGGTGATGCCGCGCAGCACCGGCATGGACCGCTCCGCCCAGCCGATCCGGGCCAGCCCGGCCGCGGCCAGCCCGGCGTCCGCGATGTCGCCGGACGCCGGGCCGGGCCGCTCGCTCATCTCCGCACCACGGTCAGTAGCGGTAGTGGTCCGGCTTGTACGGGCCCTCCAGCGGCACGCCGATGTAGCTGGCCTGCTCCTTGGTCAGCTCGGTGAGCCGGACCCCGAGCGCGTCCAGGTGCAGCCGGGCCACCTTCTCGTCCAGGTGCTTGGGCAGCGTGTGCACCCCGACCGGGTATTCGTCCGCCTTGGTGAACAGCTCGATCTGGGCGATCACCTGGTTGGTGAACGAATTGGACATAACGAAGCTCGGATGGCCGGTGGCATTGCCCAGGTTGAGCAGCCGTCCCTCGGACAGCACGATGATCGCGTGGCCGTCGTCGAACCGCCACTCGTCCACCTGGGGCTTGATGGTCAGCCTGCGGACGCCGGGGATGCGGGCCAGGCCGGCCATGTCGATCTCGTTGTCGAAGTGGCCGATGTTCCCGACGATCGCCTGGTGCTTCATCCGGCTCATCTGCTCGGCGGAGATGACGTCGCGGTTGCCGGTCGCGGTGACGAAGATGTCCGCGGTGGTGACCACGTCGTCGAGCCGGGCCACCTGGTAGCCGTCCATGGCCGCCTGCAGCGCGCAGATCGGGTCGATCTCGGTCACGATGACCCGGGCGCCCTGGCCGCGCAGCGACTGCGCGCAGCCCTTGCCCACGTCCCCGTAGCCGCAGACCACCGCGACCTTGCCGCCGATCAGCACGTCGGTGGCGCGCTTGATCCCGTCGATCAGCGAGTGGCGGCAGCCGTAGATGTTGTCGAACTTGGACTTGGTCACCGAGTCGTTCACGTTGATGGCCGGGAACGCCAGCGTGCCGGAACTGGCCATCTCGTACAGCCGGTGCACGCCGGTGGTGGTCTCCTCGGTCACCCCGTGGATGCCCTCGGCCATGACCGTGAACCGGTCGTCCCGCTCGGCCAGCGACCGGCGGAGCAGGTCCAGGATGACCTTCCACTCCTCCGGGTCGTCCTCGGCGGCGGACGGGACGCCGCCGGCGCCCTCGTACTCGGCGCCCTTGTGCACCAGGAGCGTGGCGTCACCGCCGTCGTCCAGGATCATGTTCGGGCCGTCGGCGCCGGGCCAGCTCAGCGCCTGGTCGGTGCACCACCAGTACTCCTCCAGGGTCTCGCCCTTCCAGGCGAACACCGGGACGCCCTTGGGGTCCTCCGGCGTGCCCTCCGGCCCGACGGCGACCGCCGCGGCGGCGTGGTCCTGGGTGGAGAAGATGTTGCAGCTCGCCCAGCGGACCTGCGCGCCCAGCGCCGCCAGGGTCTCGATCAGCACCGCGGTCTGGATGGTCATGTGCAGCGACCCGGTGATCCGGGCGCCGCGCAGCGGCTGGGCGGCCGCGTACTCCTCCCGCACGGCCATCAGGCCCGGCATCTCGTGCTCGGCGAGCCGGATCTCCTTGCGCCCGAAGTCCGCGAGCGAGAGATCGGCGACTTTGAACGGCAGGGCTTCGGCGGGCATGTCACTCCTCGGCAGGGTCGTCGTCGGCGGTGCCCCTCCGGCCGGCGCGGCATCACCAGGCGGCGGGCACGACCCCGAGGCTATGCCACCGGCCCGCCCGGACGCACGCGGCCAGGCTCTGTTCCTGACAAAAGAATGTTAGATTCGGGCTCATGCGGATCACGGAGGCGGCCCAGCGGCTGGGCACGTCGGCCCGGATGCTCCGCTACCGGGAGTCGCTCGGCCTGCTCCCGGCGGCCCGCGAGGCCGCCCGGCCGCTGGTCCCCGGCCCGCGCCCCGGCCGTCATCAGCCCGGGCCGCCCCGCAGGCCCGGCGGGCCTGGCGCACCTCCCGGCCAGCCCCGGGCCGCCCCGCGCCGCCCGGCGGGCCTGGCGCACCCCCGGCCAGCCCCGGACCGCCCCGCGCGGCCCGGCACACCGGCAGTTCGATGAGGACGATCTGGCCACCGCGGCACTGGCCCTGGAGCTGGAGCGGCGGCTGGACGTCAGCCCGGCGGAGCTGGCGTTCGGAATTAGGGTTCTCGCCGATCCGGCCGTCCGGGCCCAGGTGGCCGGGCTCGCCCGGCGGCTCGGGCGGATCCCGCCCCTGCCCGGCCGGGCCCTGGACTTCGAGCAGGAACGAGCCCTCCGCCTCCTCCGCGCCGGCGGCGCCCCGCCGCCAGCGCGGTGACGTTGGGAGCGCGCCGGGGTCACAAGTCACCGCGCGAGCGGGGCAGCGGTCAGCGGCGGGGGCGGGGGCGGCGGCGGACGGCGCGGATGGCCGGGTCGGTGGCGTCGGCGCGGGCCGCACGGTAGATGTCCGGCTCCAGGTAGATCATCTCCGCGATGGGGACCGCGCGGCGGACCCGGCGCTCGGCGGCGTCGATCCCGGCCGCGACGAGGGCCGCGCTGTCCGCGGCGTTGATCGCGATCTTCGCGGCGACCAGCAGGCTCTCCGGGCCCATGTGCAGCGTCCGCAGGTGGATGACGCACTGCACCTCGGGGCCGTCCTCCAGGGCGGTCACGATGGCCCGCTCCGTCTCGGCGCTGGCCGACTCCCCGATCAGCAGGCTCTTCATCTCCACGGCCAGCACCGCGGCGACGCAGCCGAGCAGCACGCCGATGGCCAGCGACCCGGCCCCGTCCCAGACCCCGTCCCCGGTGATCACGGCCAGCGTCACCCCGGTGGTGGCGAACACCAGCCCGGCCAGCGCGGCCACGTCCTCCAGCAGGATGGCCGGCAGTTCCGGGGCCTTGGCCCGGCGGATGAAGGCGGTCCACCCGTTGCGGCCGCGGACCAGGTTGGTCTCGCGCACCGCGGTGCGCAGCGAGAAGCTCTCCAGGCAGATGGCGATGCCGAGCACGGCGAAGGCCACCACCGGGGACCGGACCGGCTCCGGGCTGAGGATCTTGTGGATTCCCTCGTACAGCGAGAACAGCGCGCCGACGGTGAACAGCACGACCGCGACCACGAACGCGTAGAAGTAGCGTTCCCGGCCGAACCCGAACGGGTGCTCCTCGGTCTGGGCCTGCTGCGCCCGGCTGCGGCCCGAGCAGCAGCAGGGCCTGGTTGCCGCTGTCGGCCAGCGAGTGCGCCGACTCGGCCAGCATGGACGCCGACCCGGTGAGCGCGAACGCGACGATCTTGGTGGCGGCGATGCCCAGGTTGGCTCCCAGGGCGGCCAGCACCGCGCGCAGGCCGCCCTGGTCACGGGCGTCCCCGTCTCCGGCCTGGGGTGCGCCCTGGGCCGCGGCCACCTAAGCGATCCTGTCCTTGAGGTCGCCGATCACGGCGACGGGCCCCGGGTCCAGGCCGGAGGCGATGCCCAGGTAAACGGCGGCGTAATCGGTCAGCTGCACCAGGCTGGCCAGCCGCTCCAGGGGCTGGTCTCCCTCGGCGGCGAGTTCGGTCACCTCGATACCGCGCTGCCCGGCCAGCTCGGCCGACGCCTTCCGCCTGCGTGCCACCTGCGGATGTTCCTGGCTGTCGGCCAGGATGACCAGGCGCAGCGGCACCGGCGGCCGCGGCTGTTCCTCGGCGTAGTTCACCGGGCCGCTGGCCGGCCACGGCGCGAACGGGCCGTCGAATGTCACCACCTGGTTGTGGCTGCGCCTCGGGCAGCACCCCGGGCACGGCCGGGTACTTCGCGTCCTCGTTCAGCTGGCTGGCGAACCGGGACGCGGCCACGCCTGCCAGCGGGGAGGTGCCCCAGATCATCGGCAGCGTGCCCGCCAGGTCCAGGGCGATCGACTTGGCCGGGTTGACGAACGACTCGCTGTCGGGCCGGCACAGGTGCGACACCCGTTCCAGGGTGGCGGCGGCCGACTCGAACCCGGCCACCGTGACCTCGGCCAGGCCGAGCCGTTCCGCGATCACCAGCAGGGGCACGGACAGCCCCCACAGGCTGGCGCGCAGCCGCCCGGCCCGCTCGATGGGGATGAACGGCGCCCGGGCGTGCTCCGCCAGCACGGCCAGCGGGGAGCCCGGGTCACCGACCGCCGCCATCGGGCAGCCGCGGCGGGCGGCCTCGGCCGCCACCGCCAGGGTCTCCTCGGCCGCCCCGGAGCTGGAGACCGCCAGGACCAGGTCGGCCGCGCCGACCCAGCCGGGAAGCCGGTAGTCGTGCAGCGCGATGACCTGGGCGGCGCAGCGCGGGCCGCAGACCGCGGCGAGCACGTCGCCCGCCATCCCCGATCCGCCCATCCCGCAGGCCACCACCGCCCGGGGCGGCCGGCCGAGACCACCGGTCCCAGGTCGGTTTCCGTGACCGCCCGCAGCGCGGTGCGGATGTCGGCCGCCGCGGAGGCAACCTGGCGGAGCATCCCACTCGGGTCGGCCGCTTCCAGCGCGGCCGGATCGTCGAGGCGCTGCTGGGCAGTAAGGGTCACGACTGCGCGGGCCGCCGGGCCTCGTCCACCAGCAGGACCGGGATGTCGTCCCGGACCGGGTAGGCCAGGCCGCACTGCTCATTCGGTGCAGACCAGCTCGCTGGCGGCTTCGTCGGCGCGCAGCGGTGCATGGCACTGCGGGCAGGCGAGTATCTCGAGCAGCCAGTCGTCGATCTTCACGGCGTCTCCCGGTATGCGGTTGTCAGGGCCTCACCGCGCGCCCCGGCGTCCCGGGCTGGCCGCCTGCCGGTCACCCTGGCTGGCCGCGCACCATGCCCAGCACCTCGTCGCGCAGCCTGAGCATAGTGCCCTCGTCAGCCGCCTCGGCGTTCAGCCGGAGCAGCGGCTCGGTGTTCGACGGGCGCAGGTTGAACCACCAGTCCTCGCCGCTGATGGTCAGGCCGTCCAGCTCGTCGGCGCTGACCCCGGGGCGGCCGGTGAACTCGGCGCGGACCAGCGCGGTGGCGGCGGCCTGGTCGGCCACCTCGCTGTTGATCTCCCCGGAGGCGACGTACCGCCCGAACTCGGCCAGCAGCGCGGACAGCGGGGCGTCCTGGGCGCCCAGCGCGGCCAGCACGTGCAGCGCGGCCAGCATCCCGGAGTCGGCGAACCAGAAGTCACGGAAGTAGAAGTGGCCGGAGTGCTCGCCGCCGAACACGGCGCCGGTCTCGGCCATCCGCGCCTTGATGAACGAGTGCCCGACCCGGGTCCGCACCGGCACGCCGCCGTGCTCGGTGATGATCTCCGGCACGGCCCGTGAGGTGATCAGGTTGTGGATCACCGCGGCCCCTGGCTCCCGGGCCAGCTCGCGGACCGCGATCAGCGCGGTGAGCACGGACGGGGAGACGATGTGGCCGCGCTCGTCGATGACGAAGCAGCGGTCCGCGTCCCCGTCGAAGGCCAGCCCGATGTCGGCGCCCGCGTCCAGGACCGCCCGCTGCAGGTCGCGCAGGTTCTCCGGCTCGATCGGGTTCGCCTCGTGGTTCGGGAACGTCCCGTCCAGCTCGAAGTAGAGCGGGACGAGCGTGACGGGCAGGCCCTCGAAGACCTTGGGCACGGTGTGGCCGGCCATGCCGTTGCCCGCGTCCACCACGACCTTCAGCGGCCGGATGGCCGAGATATCGACGAGCTTCTTGAGATGCTCCGCGTACCCGGACAGCAGGTCCCGCTGGCTGATCTGGCCGGGCGTGCCCCGCGGCGGCAGGCCGGCCGCGGCCAGGTCGCGGATCTCGGTCAGCCCGGTCTCCGCGCCGACCGGGCGCGCGCCGGACCGGCACAGCTTGATCCCGTTGTACTTGGCCGGGTTGTGGCTGGCGGTGATCATGGCGCCGGGGATGCCGAGGCTGCCGCTGGCGTAGTAGAGCATGTCGGTGGAGCCGAGCCCGCCCTCGATCACGTCAGCGCCCTGGCTGGCCGCCCCCCGGCCGAACGCCTCGGCCAGCGGCGCGGAAGAGGTGCGCATGTCATGAACGGTCACCACGCAGCGGGCCTCGGTGAGCCGGGCGAACGCGGCGCCCACCGACTCGGCGACCTGCTCGTCCAGCTGATCCGGGACGATCCCGCGGACGTCATAGGCCTTGAAGATCTTCTCGTAGTCGCCCACTGAGGCTCTGCCTTCCCTGCCGGGCTGCCGGGCCATGATGCCTGGCCGCCGCTGTCTGCCTGCTGCTGGCTGCGCGGCATGCGTGCGGTGCTGGCCGCGGCGGGCCAGCCCGGCCCGTCGCGCCGCCGCTGACAATGCCGCGCCGGGCGCCGTGCCGCACGCTGCTTTGTCGGAAGTTGGCACACTGCCCGGGCACCGCCCGCACCCTCGGCACGGGGCGGCAGGCCCGCTGCGGTGCCTGGCCCCCGAGCCTACCGGGCGATCCCGTGCGCCCGGGCCGCCCGGCCGCCCGAGCTCGGCCCGGGCGACCGGCCGCCGGGCCGGCTGGGTTTACGTCAGCTCATCCGGTCCCGGGACTCGGGCGCGGAGCGCAGCACCCGGAGATGGCCGCGCCGGCCTACCTCGACACCCTGGCCGACCGGCTCCCCCGGCGGGGGCAGGGCCGCCTCGCGGACCGCGTTGGCCAGCGCCTCCAGGTCGTCGGTTTCCGGCGGCACGGGCTCGACCGGCAGGCGGACGACCTCCCAGCCGCGCGGCGCGGTCAGCCGGTCAGCGTGCGCCGAGCACAGGTCGTAGCAGTGCGGCTCCACGTACGCGGCGAGTGGCCCGAGCACGGCCGTGGAATCGCGGTACACGTACGTGAGCGTGTAGACGGCGGGATGCTTGCACGTCGGCCGGGAACAGCGGCGGGCGCTCAACGGAGCACCCTGAGGGCGGCACCGGTCCGGGTCGTGGCGTGCGGCGGCGACCGGCGGGGAGAGGGGTCGCGTGCAACGCTCACAACGGCTGACCGTACCTACCCGCGGGCGGTAACGCCACCACCCGGGGCACACTGCGCGATCGTGTCTCGCGCGGCGGTGCCGCGCCGCCCCGGGCCGGGCCCGCGGCGCGGCGCCCGGCCGGCGGCCCGCGGGGCCCGGCCGGCCGGGCGCGGTGCCCGCCGGCGGCCCGCAGCGGGTCCGGGCGCTACGCTCGGCAACTGTGCGCAGCGGCGACGGGGACGGCACGGCACGCCGTCCCGCGATCAGGCGGCGGGACCGGCACGGCCGCGGGTTGCGCGGCGTGCTGGCCCCGCCGGACGTGCCGCTGCACCGGAGCCGCTCGGAACGCTTCGACGAGCTGATCCTGGAGGCCGTGGCCCGGCTGGAGTCCCGCTGGGAAGCCCAGCTGTCCGGCGTGGAGTTCGCGGTGGAGGAGATTCCCCTCGCGGGCCAGCCCGGGCTGACGCCCGAGTCCGTGCCGCTGTCCCGGCTCGACCCGGGCTCGCCGGGAAACCATGCCGGGACGGTGGCCCGGCCGCCCCGCATCGTGGTCTACCGCCGCCCGCTGGCGGCACGGGCGGACAGCGAGGAGGAACTGGGCGAGCTCATCTTCCACGTCGTGGTCGAGGAGTTCGCCCGGCTGCTCGGCATCGATCCCGAGGAGATCGATCCGGGCTACGACCCAGAGGACTGACAGCGGCCGCCCAGGCCGTCGGCCGGGAGGGCCTGGCGGGCCGCCGGCGCGGTCAGGGGATGGTGGTGATGGATGCGTTCCGGACCACGGGGAGCGGCACCATGCTGAGGGCGCTCACTACCGGCTGCAAGGCCTGCAGCGCCCCGCCGGCGCCATTGCCGGTGACCGCCCGGCCCGCGTAGACCGGCCCGGACCCGGCCGACGGCGTGAGCACCAGGGCGAACGGGGTCCCGCGCGCGGCACCCGGGATGGCCCGGAGCTGGACCACGACGCTCTTGCCCGCGCCGATCTGGACCACCTGGGTCTGCCGCCGGGCCGGGCCCGCCCGCGGCGACCTGCGTCACGGTGACCTGCGCGGCGCGCTGCGGGGCGGACAGGACGAGCGACGACGAGCGGGCCGGGCCGACCATGTTGTCCGCGACCACGCCCTGCTCCTGGATGGCCGGCGCGGCCGCGGTAAAGGACCCTGGTGAGCCGCCGGAGCCGCCCGGGATCAGGATCGAGGCGGTGATCGGGGTGTTCGAGGTCAGCCGGAGCGCCGCCGGGATCCCGGCCACCGAGGGCAGCGAGATCTCCGCCGCGGAACCGGCGGGCAGGTCGATCCCGCTCGCCCCGGTGGGCTGGTAACTGCCCCGCGAGGTGACCGCCGTGACCTGGACGTTGGCATCCTTCAGGCCGGGCACCGCCACGTACAGCTGGCGGGTTCCGGCGATGGCGGGCAGTCCGGGGATGACCAGCCGGGTCGCGGGCGGCTGGGCGGCCGGCAGCCACGCGCCCTGGCCTGCCCCGGTGCTTTCCTGCACCGCCGCCACCACCTGCCCGACGCTGGTCCGCACGTGCAGGGTGATGGCCCGGGAATTGCGGAGCGTGCCCGCGAGCGTCTGGACGATCATGCCGTGCGGCGGCACGGTGATGCCCGTGTCCGTGGTCTCCTGCAGCGGGCCCGCGTCGGTGAAGATGTCGGCGTCCGCGTCGGCCGCCTGGCTGCCGGGGTTCATCAGGTAGAGCTGGATCCGCCCCGCGGTCCGCTGCCCGGGCCCGGTGAACCAGAAGTCGGTGCCGGGGCTGCCGCAGGCGGCGGTGGGCAGCCCGCCCGCGGTCTGCTCGACCTCCAGTCCCTGGGCCAGCGCCCCGGAGGCCTGGATGACGACGCCGCCGCGGGCAGGCCCGGTGGGCACGGTGCCCGCCGCGGCTTTCTGCACCTTGGCCGCCGCCCGGTGCCCCCGGTCCCGTTGGCCGCCTTGGTGCCGCCGGCCCGGTCGGTGGCCACCACCGCGAACAGCGGCGAGCCTGGCTGGCCGCTGGCTGGCAGCTGCGGGCCGGGCGTGGTGCTGCCCGGGCCCGCCAGCCGGTTGACCGTCAGGCCGGCCCGCGACGCCGAGCCCGCGCGGGCCCCGGCCGGGGCGGACATGACCGCGATCCCGCTGCCGGGGCTGGCCGCCGATCCCGGGTCCGGGCAGGCCCGGGTCACCGAGGTGACCGGGACCGCCCGCGGTTGCTGCGGGGGTGTCCCGGCCGCGAGCGAGACGGTCCGGTGCAGCCCGGCCAGCCCGTACAGTGCGCCCAGGATGGCGATGACCGCCACGGCCGGCAGCACCCCGGCGCGCCGCAGGCCTTTCACTCCTCACCGTCCCCGGGCTCACGCCGGGAGTCACCGTCCCTGGGCTCGCGGGACGAGTCGGTGCGTCCAGGCCGCGGGCGCCTCGTCCGGGCCCGGGTACCCGCCCGGGCCGGGGTAGCCGCCCGGGGCCCGGTGACCCTCCGCGGCCGGATAGCCGTCCGCGGCACCGTAGCGCCCGGGCGCCGGGTCGCCAGGCGGAGCCGGGTAGCCCTCCGCGGCCGGATAGCCTCCGTGGCCAGGCTCCGCGCCCGGCTGGCCGGGCGCGGCACGGGGCGGCAGCGGTGCCAGCTGGTCACCGCCCGTGGGGCGCGCGGGTGACCGCCGTAGCCGGGCGGCGTCCCCCCGGCCGGACCGCCACCGGATGCCGGGTAGCCGCCCGCCGCCGGGTAACCCCCAGACGTCCCAGTCACCGTCGGCCGCCGGGTAGCCCCCGGAGTCCCGGCCACCGCCGGCGGCCGGGTAGCCCCCGGAGTCCCGGTAATCACCGGCCGGCTCATATCCGCCCGGTCCCCCGCTGCTTCTCCCGGGGTAGCCGCTGCTCCGCGGACCGGTGCCGCCCTCCGGGTAGCCCCGGCTCGCGGGGTAACCACCGGCGCCCGGCCCGGCCGGGCGCGCCGGGCCGGTCGTCGCTCCCGTACCCGGCGTCGCTCCGGGTAGCGGACCGCGCCGGGTAGGGGCCGGGCGGCCTGCCGGGCGGCCGCCCGGCGGGAAGGCGGCGGCAGCACGTCATCGTCTCCGGGCAGCCGCCCGCGGCTCGGCCGCCGCGTGGCGGGCGGCTGGCCCCGGCGCCTGGCCGCCGCGGGCGGGTAGCCGGGTTCCGGGCGGTCGTCCGCCGGGTACCCGCCGAAGTCGCCGCCGTCCGGATCGCCGCGCCCGGGATAGCCGCGGCCGGGGACCGGCGGTGCCCCGCCGTACTGGCCCGGTTCCGGGTAATCGGCTCGGCCCCGCCGGCCGCCCCGGTAGTCCTCATCCCCGGGCGGCGCGGGCAGGCCGGGATAGCCCTCGCCGTCCCGGGCCTCATCGCCGTACTCGCCTCGCCGCGGGGACCTGGCGCGCGGCGGGTATGGCCCGGCTTCCGCGTGATCACTGTCCGCCCCGTACTGGCCGCCCGCCGCCCGCCGCCCGGCCGTCGCCGGGGCACTGGACCACGATCTCGGCCCGGTCTCTGCCCAGGCCGGGGCAGCAGCCGGGGCGGCCGCCTGGCCGCCACGGCGCCACCGCTTGCGCAGGCCACGCCCGCCGGCCGGGTCCTGGGGCCCGGCCGCTGGGTCCGGGGCCGCCGCGTCCCCGGCTCCGGCCGCCTCCTCCAGGCCGGGAGCGGCACCCGCGCGGGCGGCCGTCCGCCGCCGGGGCCTCCGGGCCCCGGCCGCGGGTTCCGGCGCGGGTTCCGCGGCCGCCTCAGCCCGCGCTCGACGGCTCAGCCGGCGGGATCCGGTGGAGGCGTCCGTCACCTCGGCACCCGCCGCCCCGGCACCCGACGCGGCACCGGCCGCTCGAGCAGCGGTCACCCCGGCCCCCGCCAGCCCAGCACCGGCCACTCGAGCATCGGCCACCCCAGCACCGGCCACTCGAGCATCGGCCACCCCAGCACCGGCCACCCCAGCACCGGCCAGCCCCAGCGCCCGCCAGCCCAGCGCCCGCCGGTCCCGCCACGGGAACGTCCACCGGCCCGGGCTGGGCCGGCACGGGGACCGCGTCGAGGCCGTCCGGGCCGCCTGGCCCGGCCCGCTCCGTCCGCTCCCGGCGGCCACCACCGGCCGACCGCGACCCCGGCTCCGCGCGGCTCTCACCGGGCATCCGGGTGCCGGGCAGCCCGAGGCCGGCCACCACCAGGAGGGCCAGCACTTCCAGCGCGAGCAACAGGTCGCGGGCCAGGTCATGATGGGAAACGTCCAGCGTCCCGCCGCCCGGTGGCAGCCGGAACGCCTGCGCCCACCCGGATGCCGGAGCCAGCGGCCGCAGCGGGGTGCCGTTCAGCGTGGCGCTCCAGCCGCCGGACGGCTCGGCGAGGACGAGGGTCCCCCCGCTCCGGGGAGCGGCCACGCCGGAGACGTCCGCCGGCCCGGCAGGAACCGGGTGCACGGCGCCGCCCGGCTCGATGACCCGGACCCGCGCGACCGTGTCCGCCACCCGCCAGAGCTGGAACGCCGGGGTGTTGCTGACCGGCCGCAGCGCGGCAATGTCGTTGAGCGTGCCGGCCAGCGCGCCGCTGACCGGCGCGGGCAGCAGCACGTAGCCGATGTCCAGCCCGGCCAGGACCTGCCCCTCGTCCTCCGCGTCCTGGCCGTGCGGGGCGGCCAGCGTGGCCACCGCCGCGCTCAGGGCCCGCCGGGCGGCCGGCGGCTGGCTCAGGTCGGCCGAGCCGAGCAGCGGGTCGGCGTCCCGGAGTACCTCGTAGTTCACTCCCCTGGCGCCGGTGCGCAGCACCAGGGTGCGCAACCGCAGGCCGGTGTCGGCGGACACGCTGACGAATGCGGGCAGCACCGGGCCGGCCGAGCCGGCGACCGGGCCGCGGACGCCGCCGGCCACCCACGATCCGGCCGCGAGCAGCGGCGCGCTGGCGGCGGCGGCCACGAGCACCAGGACGCCCAGGCCCCGCGGCCGGCGCCACTGCCCCGCGGACAGCGCGCCCGGCAGCATGTCGGCCGCCACCAGGACGGCCAGCAGCAGCCCGGCCGCGGCCACGGCGAGCGAGATCCCGGGCCACGCCGCGATGGGCGTGGTGGCGCCGTCCGGGGTGACCAGGATCCGGCTGACCGCCACCGAGATCAGCAGGCCGAGCAGCGCCACGCACCAGCCCGCCAGCACCAGGAGCCGCCGGGTGGTCAGCAGCAGCGCGCCCAGCGCGGCCACGGCGAGGCCGCCGGTGACCCAGAACGGCGGCAACCCCGGGCCGCCCGGCGAGAGCAGCAGCAGGGAGCGCGCGGGCAGGTCCGCGGTGGCCAGGCCGGGGACCTTCTGCCCGGCCTCCAGGAACAGCAGGCCGGGGCGGCTGAGGAGCTGCACGGTCCAGGGCAGCAGCAGCACCGCCGGCGCGACCGCGGCGATGGCGCAGTTGACCAGGGTCGCCCGGCTCCGCCTGCCCAGGGTGGCGGCCGCGCAGGCCGCGGCGGCGATGGCGACCACCCAGACCAGCGGGACGAACGCCGCCGCGACCGCGATGACGAGCCCGGTCGCCCAGGCGGCCCGGCGCGCCCGCCTGGGCGGCTCGGTGAAGATCCGCGCGGCCAGCACGCCGATCACCGGGATCAGCGCGAAGACCAGGGCCGAGCCGAACCGGCCGGCGGCCACCGCGCCGATGCCCACGGGCAGCAGCGCATACGCCGCCCCGGCCCACACGCGGGCGGCCACCGACCCGGTGATCCGCCGCGCGGCCAGGTAGGCGGCCAGCCCGGCCAGCGGGATGGCGCCGATCATGATGACGTCGATGGCCAGCCACGGCTTGCCGCCGAGCACCGTGGCCAGCGCGGCGATCACCGCCACGTACGGCGGCGTGGCGCTGACCGAGCCGATCCCGGCCGGGTGGAAGCCCTGCAGGTACTCCTGCCACAGGGCGGATGCGCCGCCGAACGCAGGAGTCAGCGCGCCGCCGGTCAGCGTGCCCGCGGCGAGCAGCGAGCGCTCCGCGATCAGCGCCACGGCGGTCAGCCCGGCGATCAGGAGGATCCCCGGGTTGGTCAGGATCCGCTGCGTCAGCCCGTTGTCCACCAGCAGGAAGTCATCGTCGGACGGGTCGTCGGTGGCGTGGTGGCTGCCCGCCGTGTCGATCTGGGTGGACCGGTAGAACACGCTGGCGGCGAACTCGGCGAGCTTGCGGAACGAGCGGCCGCGGGGCAGCTCACCGCGCAGCCTGCCGTAGGCGGCGCGCCGCCCGCGGGACCGCCGCTGGCGGGCCTTGAGCACGCGCAGCGGGTGGCCGAGCACCCAGCCCACGGCGGCGGACTCGTCCAGCGCGGCCCGGGGTCGCTTGACCAGCAGGAAGAACACCGTGCGCAGGGTGGACAGCACCAGGTTGCCGACCAGCGCGGCCAGCGCCGGGCCGAGCGGCAGGTTGGCCAGCAGGGTCAGCAGCGCGTTCCGCCGGTCCATCCGGCGCGGGCGCGGCGCGGCTGACGGGAGCCGCCGGTTACGGGCCGCCGCCTCGAGGTGGTACACGACCGCATCGGTGATGACCCGCACCCGGTGGCCGGCCGCGTGCACCCGCCAGCAGAAGTTGACGTCGTCCCGGAACAGCGGCATGTCCGGGTCGAAGCCGCCCAGCTGCTCCCAGACGTCCCGGCGGACCAGCATGCCGGCGCTGCCCACGGCCAGCACGTCACGGTCGCCGTCGTGCTGGCCCTGGTCCACCTCGCGCGGCTCGATGCCGGTGACCCGCCGGCCGGCGCCGTCGATGGTGACGCCCGCCTCCAGCAGGATCCGGCGGTCGGCCCAGTCCATCACCTTGGGGCCCAGCACCGCGGCGGACCGGGCCTCCGCCGGCACCGCGCAGCAGTTGCTCCAGCGCATCCTCGGCCGGCTCGCTGTCGTCGTGCAGCAGCCAGATCCATTCGGTGCGCTCGCCCTGGGCCAGGCCGGCCGCCGGGCACGTTGGTGTTGGCGGCCCGGTGCCGCAGGGCCTGCGCGAGCGCCGCCCCGTACCCCGTCCGGCGGTCCATGCCGAACACGACTGACCGGCCGAGGAGCTCCGCGAGCACCGCCCCGCTGCGGTCCCGGCTGCCGGTGTCGACCGCGACGACCCGCTGCACCGGCCGGGTCTGGCCGAGCAGCGCTTCCGCGATACGCGGCAGCCACGCGGCCCCGTCGTGAGCGACGATGACCGCGGTGACCACATGCTGGCCTGGCGCGTTAGTTGGCACGGATGTCCGCTTGCTGCTCAGAACGGGTCACCCGAGCACGGCCCTGCCACACAGCCCGCTCAGGCCCCGTCAGGGGCGGGTACGCGGTGAACAATACGCGACCTGATGCCGGCCAGGAGGGCACTCGCGGCGCTTCCCTGCGCACCGCTACCCGCCGCCACCCCGGCGGCTACTAACCGCAGTGTGGTACGGGCATCCGGGCGTCACCGCCGGCCATGAGACGGCCAGCCCCGCGCCGGGTGGCCGCCGCCCGGCGGCCACCCGGCGCTCCAGCCCGGCCGCCCGGCGCCGCTATCCAGCCGCGCCGGGCGGTCACCGGGCTAGATGGCCTCGCGCTTCATCCGGCGGCGCTCCCTCTCGGACAGCCCGCCCCAGATGCCGAACCGCTCGTCATGCTCCAGCGCATACTCCAGGCATTCGGCCCTGACCTCACACCCGCGGCACACCTTCTTGGCTTCCCGGGTGGAACCGCCCTTTTCGGGGAAGAAAGCCTCCGGGTCCGTCTGCGCGCACAAGGCGCGATCTTGCCAGCCCACCTCGCCAGCGTCATCCACTCCGATACCAAACCCACCGGGCGCCAGCGGGACGATGACGTCGGCCACAGCGCACCTCCTGCCCCTTCGAATGTCTCGTGCCCTCTCCCCCGGAGCACGAGAACTACACGCTTGAAATTACACCCGCGTGTCTTGCACTACGTCAAGCTGGATACGTGGTAGAGGCGGCGTTCTTGACCCTGATGAGCGGAAAGTCCGGGTGAGATTTCTGCTGACGTTCCCCGGGGGGCCGCCCACGGCGGCCGGGCCGGGGTTGCAAGACTGGCCGCCATGCGCATCACCGTGCTGGCCGGCGGAGTCGGCGCCGCGCGCTTCCTGCGCGGCCTGAAAGCGGAGATCCCGGACGCCTCGATCACCGTCATCGGGAACACCGGGGACGACATCACCCTGTTCGGGCTGCATGTCTCGCCCGACCTCGACACCGTGATGTACACCCTGGGCGGCGGGATCAGCGAGGACCAGGGCTGGGGCCGGGACGGCGACACGTTCACCGTCCTGGGCGAACTGGCCGCCTACGGCACCGGGCCCGGCTGGTTCAGCCTGGGCGACCGGGACTTCGCCACCCACATCGCCCGGACCAGCATGCTGGCGGCGGGCCAGCCGCTGTCGGCCGCCACCGCGGCGCTCTGCCAGCGCTGGCAGCCGGGCGTACGGCTGCTGCCCATGACGGACGACCGGGTGCAGACCATGGTGGCGATCCGGGACGCCGCCGGGCCCCGCTGGATCCATTTCCAGGAGTGGTGGGTCCGGCTGCACGCCGAGGTGCCCGCCGAGGAGATCGTGGCGGACGGCGCGGCCCGGTCGGCCCCGGCCCCCGGCGTGCTGGACGCCATCGACGCCGCCGACCTGGTCCTGTTCCCGCCCTCCAACCCCGTGGTGAGCATCGGCACCATCCTGGCCGTGCCGGGGATCGCCGAGGCCGTCAGCCGCAAGACCGCCGTCGGGGTGTCCCCGATCATCGGGGGCGCGCCGGTGCGCGGCATGGCCGACGCCTGCCTGGCCGCGATCGGGGTGCCGGCCACCGCCCAGGCAGTGGCCGCCCACTACGGCCCGGAACTGCTGGATGGCTGGCTCGTGGACGAGCAGGACAAGGCCGCGGCGGACGCGCCGGAACTGGCCGGGATCGCGGTGCGGGCCAGGCCGCTGTACATGACCGACCTGGCGGCCACGGCCGCGATCGCCCGGGCCGCCCTCGACCTGGCCGCGGAGCTGGGCCGGTGACCGGGCCGGGGCAGCGGCCGCCGGGGCCGGGGCCGGGGTTCACCGTGACCGGCCTGCCCGGCCTCCCGGAGGTCGTCTCCGGCACCGACCTGGCCGCCCTGATCGCCGGGGCCGCGCCGGGCCTGGCCGACGGCGACATCCTGGTGATCACCTCGAAGATCGTCAGCAAGGCGGAGGGCCGGGTGGTGACCGGTGACCGCGAGAGCGCGATCGACGCGGAGACGGTACGGGTGGTGGCCCAGCGCGGCCCGGCGCGGATCGTGGAGACCCGCCACGGCCTGGTGCTGGCCGCGGCCGGGGTGGACAACTCCAACACCGAGCCGGGAACGGTGGCGCTGCTGCCCGAGGACCCCGACGGGTCGGCCCGGCGGATCCGCAAGGGCCTGCACGAGCGGCTCGGCGTCACCGTGGCGGTGCTGATCACCGACACGATGGGCCGGCCGTGGCGGATGGGCCAGGCCGACGCGGCCATCGGCGCGGCCGGCCTGCAGCCGCTGCACGACTACCGCGGCCTGCCGGACACCTTCGGCGTCCCGCTCCAGGTCACCCTGGCCGCCGTGGCCGACGAACTGGCGTCCGCCGCCGACCTGGTCAAGGGGAAGACCAGCGGGATCCCGGTGGCGCTCGTCCGCGGGCTGGACGGCCTGGTCACCGAGGCGGACGGCCCGGGCGCCCGCGCCCTCATCCGGCCCGCCGCCGAGGACATGTTCCGCTTCGGCGCCGCTGACGTGCTGGCCGCGCGGCGGACCGTCCGGGAGTTCACTGCGGACCCGGTCGACGCCGACGCGGTCCGCCGGGCCATCGCCGCCGCGCTCACCGCGCCCGCGCCGCACCATTCGGCACCCGTCCGGTTCGCCGTGGTGTCCTCGGCGCGGGCCCGGACCGCGCTGCTCGACGACATGCTGGCCGCCTGGATCAGCGACCTGCGCGCGGACGGGTTCACCGAGGAGCAGATCACCCGGCGGGTGCGGCGCGGTGAGCCGCTGCGCCGCGCGCCGCTGATCATCGTGCCCTGCCTGGTCGCCGAGGCGGCGCACGCCTACCCGGATCAGCGCCGGGCCGCCGCGGAGCGGGAGATGTTCGTCGTCGCGACCGGGGCGGCGGTGCAGAACCTGCTGGTGGCCCTGGCGGTGGAGGGGCTGGGCTCCTGCTGGGTATCGAGCACGATGTTCTGCCGGCCGGTCGCGGCCGCCGCGCTCGGCCTGCCGGCCGGCTGGGAGCCCATGGGAGCGGTCGGCGTGGGCCACCCGGCCGCCCCGGCCCGGGACCGCCCCCCGCGCGACCCGGATGATTTCATGATGACCCTGTGACCCCGGCCCGGAGCCTGCGCATGCCCTAACGCGCGAGGGCTATGTGCATGAAAGCTTCACCCATGCACATCCCGCTACACCAAAGCCACATCCACGCCGGTGCCGCTGGGGCGGCACCCCCTGTCGCGCCACCACAGCCAGCACAGCCAGCACCACAGCAGCGGCCAGCCACAACAGCCACAACAGCCACAACGGGCCCCAGGCGCTCAGAGGCCGAGGCGGCGGGAAAGATCGGAGCCGAGGATGCCCTGCGGGTCGAGCTCGGCCCGCAGCTTGCGGAACTCCTCCAGCCGCGGGTACATCCGGGCCAGCGTCTCCGGGCGCACCCGGGAGTCCTTGGCCAGGTAGACGCGGCCGCCGGCCTCCGCCACCTCCTGGTCCAGCTGGTCCAGCAGCCCGGCCAGGCCGGGCGTGCCCGCCGGGAAGTCCAGCGCCAGGGTCCAGCCGGGCATCGGGAACGACAGCAGTCCCGGGTCCGCCGGGCCGAACCGCTTGAGCACGGTCACGAACGAGGGCGCGCGGGCCACGCTGATCCGCTCCAGTGAGCGGCGGACCAGCTCCTCCTGCCCGAACGGCACCACGTACTGGTACTGGCGGAAGCCGGCCGGGCCGTAGACGCGGTTCCAGTTCCTGATGCCGTCCAGCGGGTGGAAGAACGTGCCGATGGTCTGGATCTCCCCGACCCGGTTCCGCGGTGCCTTGCGGTACCACGCCTCGTTGGCCAGCCCCACGGTGACCGCGTTGAGCAGGCCGCTGGGGAACACCTCCGGCGCGCCGAGCCGCGCGCCGGGCCGGAAGGCCAGCGGGTCGCGCCGGGCGGCGGCGGGCAGGTCGCCGCGGGCCGCGAAATCACCGCTGGTGATCACCGACCGGCCCAGGTTCCTGCCCCGGGCCAGGCAGTCGGTCCAGGCCACCGTGTAGCCGTACTGGTCGTCGGTGGCCGACAGGTACGCCATGGTCTCGTCGATGTCGCCGGTGCGGACGGTGTCCACCCGGACCCGCGAGGTCTCCACCTTCTTCAGCTGGACCGCCGCGCGCAGCACGATCCCGGTCAGGCCCATCCCGCCGGCCGTGGCCCAGAACAGCGCGGGGTCGGCGTCCGGGGTGACCCGGCGCTCGGTGCCGTCCGGCAGCAGCAGGTCGAACCACGGCACATGCTGCGCGAAGCTGCCGGCCACGTGATGGTTCTTGCCGTGCACGTCGGCCGCGATGGCGCCCCCGATGGTCACCTGCCGGGTGCCCGGGGACACCGGCACGAACCACCCGGCGGGCAGCCCGGCGGTCATGAGCTGCTCCAGGCTCACCCCGGCCTCGCAGGTGACCAGGCCGGCCTCACGGTCGAAGCTGATGATCCGGTTCATCGCGGTGGTCCCGATGACCAGGCCGCCGCCGTTCTGGGCCGCGTTGTTGTAGCTGCGGCCCAGGCCGCGGGCGATCACGCCGCCCGCCGGGGCCGACGCGAGCAGCCCGGCCACCTCGGCCGGGCCGGCGGGCGCGGCCAGCGTGGCCGTGGACGGCTCGATCCGCCCCCATCCGGTGAGCTGAACCGTGCTGGGGCGCACCGGGCGGCCGCCCGGCGCGGCCGCCCCCGGCTGCCGATCCGCCATCCTCGTCATCCCCTTCCGCGGGGCCGGCCGGGCTCGCCCGGGGTCCCCGGGAGCCCGGCCGGCCCGGTATGGTCCGTCCCCGATCATGCTCCGTCCGGGAACGCCGCGGGGCGGCTACGGCGTGACCGGCCGTGGTTACGGCGTGACCAGCGGGAGCGGCATCCGGGTGCCACCCCGGGCCGCCGCGTACACGCCGTCGCTGGCCGCCGCCGCGGCCAGCCGCTCGGGGCCCGGGTCCCCGTAGGTGGTGGTGCGCTGGCGGAGCGGCCGCTCCAGCGGGGCGGCCAGGGCCGCGATCTGGCTGATCGTCTTGTACGAGCCGTGCTGCGACCCGGCCATCCGGCTGATCGTCTCCTCCATCAGCGTCCCGCCGAGGTCGTTGACGCCGCCCTGGAGCACCGCACGGCAGCCGTCCTCGCCGAGCTTGACCCAGGAGCACTGGATCGAGCTGATCGCGCCGTGCAGCATGATCCGGGACAGCGCGTGCACCGCCCGGTTCTCCCGCCGGGTCGGCCCGGGCCGGGCCAGCCCGGCCAGGTAGATCGGGGCGCTGGCGTGCACGAACGGGAGCAGCACGAACTCGGTGAAGCCGCCGGTCCGCTCCTGGATCCCGCGGATGACCCGCAGGTGGCCCACCCAGTGCGCCGGGGTGTCCACGTGCCCGTACATCATCGTCGCGCTGGTCGGGATGCCGAGCTCGTGCGCGGTGGTGATCACCTCGATCCAGGCCGAGGCGGGCAGCTTGCCCTTGGTCAGCACCCAGCGCACCTCATCGTCGAGGATCTCCGCCGCGGTGCCGGGCATCGAGCCGACCCCGGCCTCGCGGGCCCGGGCCAGCCACTCGCGGACCGGCAGGGCCGCGCGGGACGCGCCGTTGACCACCTCCATCGGGGAGAACGCATGCACGTGCATGTCCGGGCAGCGTTCCTTCACCGCGGCGGCGATGTCGAAATAGGCGGTGCCGGGCAGGTCCGGGTGGATGCCGCCCTGCAGGCACACCTCGGTCGCGCCGGCCTGCCACGCCTCCTCCGCGCGGTCCGCGATCTGCTGCATGGACAGCGTGTAGGCGTCGGCGTCGGACCGCCGCTGGGCGAACGCGCAGAACCGGCAGCCGGTGTAGCAGACGTTGGTGAAGTTGATGTTCCGGTTCACCACGTAGGTGATGTCGTCCCCGATCGCGTCCCGGCGGAGGGCGTCGGCCAGGCGGGCCAGCGCGTCCAGCTCGGCGCCGTCCGCGTCCAGCAGGGCCAGGGCCTCGCCGTCGCTGATCCCGGCCGGATCACGCTCGGCGCTGCGCAGCGCGGCGGCCACCTCGGGCCGGACCCGGCCGTCCCCGCGGATGGCGGGGGGCTCCGGGGGGTCGTCCCCCCGGGCTGGCCGAGCGGCCGGGTCGATGCGGGTGGCCACCTCAGCCCAGTCCCCGTAGACCTCGCTGAAATCGTCCCTGCGGTCCGCGGTGCGCCCGGTGGTGTCGATGGTGGCGTGCAGGTCGGTACGGCCCGAGGATTCACCCCAGCCGCCGTCCGGCTCCTGCCACGGCTGGCCCGCCGGGCGGGCGCCCTCGCGGGCCAGCCCGGTCCCCGGGTCGGCCAGCGCGGCCACGTGCCGGGCCAGCCTCGGGTCCAGCCACGGCTCGCGGAGGTAGCCCGGGTAGATCGTGAGCCGCTCGTGCAGCGTCATCCCGGCCGCCTCGGTCCGCCGGGCCAGATCCTCGATCTGCGGCCAGGGGCGTTCCGGGTTGACGTGATCCGGGGTGAGCGGGGAGACGCCGCCCCAGTCGTCGATGCCCGCCGCCAGGATCAGCGGGTACTCCTCGCCGATGAGGTTGGGCGGCGCCTGGATGCGCAGGCCCGGCCCGAGCACCAGCCTGGTCACCGCGATGGTGGCGGCCAGGTCGTCCAGGCCGGCGTCCGGCATGCCGCGCATCTTGGTGTCCGGCTTGGCCCGGAAGTTCTGCACGATCACTTCCTGGATGCCGCCGTACTCCCGGGCCACGCCGCGGATCGCGAAGATCGAGTCGGCCCGCTCGGCCAGCGTCTCGCCGATGCCGACCAGGATCCCGGTGGTGAACGGGACGCTGCTGCGCCCGGCGTCCTCCAGCACCCGCAGCCGTACCGCCGGGTCCTTGTCCGGGCTGCCGAAGTGCGGGCCGCCCTTCTCGGTGAACAGGCGCGCCGCGGTGGTCTCCAGCATCATGCCCATGGACGGCGCGACCGGCTTGAGCCGCTGGAAGTCCTGCCAGCTGAGCACCCCGGGGTTGAGATGCGGCAGCAGGCCGGTCTCCTCCAGCACCCGGATCGCCATCGCCCGCACGTAGGACAGCGTGTCGTCGTAGCCGTGCGCGTCCAGCCACTCGCGGGCCTGCGGCCAGCGCGCCTCGGGCCGGTCGCCCAGGGTGAACAGGGCCTCCTTGCAGCCCAGCGCGGCGCCGTCCGCGGCGATCTTGAGCACCTCGTCCGGGGACAGGTACGGGCTGTCCAGCCGTCCCGGCACGGTGACGAACGTGCAGTAGCCGCAGCGGTCCCGGCACAGCCGGGTCAGCGGGATGAACACCTTCCGGGAGTAGGTGATGACCCCGGGCCGCCCGGCCGCCTCCAGCCCGGCGTCCCGCACCCGGCCCGCGTAGCTGAGCAGCTCGGTGAGCTGCTCGCCGCGGGCGTGCAGCAGCACGGTGGCCTCGGCGGGGTCGAGGGCCTTGCCGTCCCGGGCCCGGGCCAGGGCCCGCCGCATGGCGTTGGCGGACGGCGGTGGCCCGGCGGGTTCGGGGGCAGGGCTGGGGACCGGGTGAGCGCTCATCCCCCCACACTAGGAGGCGCCCCGCGGATCACCCCGGACTGGGGATCAGCCCACGCCGCGCGGCGCTAGATGCGGCGGAAGTCGCGGATGGGCATCCGGGGGGCGCGGCGCGGCGGGCCGATCCGGGCCGCCACCACCAGGCTGGCGGCCCGGTGCCGGTGGCCAGGGTACGGCGCGAGCAGCTCCAGCATGCCGGCGTCATCCACCACCCGCCCGGCCAGCGCCCAGCCCACCTGGCCGGGCAGGTGCAGGTCGCCGACGGAGACCGCGTCCGGGTCGCCGCAGGCGCGCTGGCGGATCTCGGCCGAGGTCCACGGGCCGATGCCGGGCAGCGACTGCAGCCGCCGGTCCGCCGCCGCCGGGCTCATCGCGGTGATCTCCTCCAGCCGCCGCCGCGACGTGGCAGGCCCCGATGATGGTGCGGGCGCGGACCGCCTCCACCCCGGCCCGGTGCCACTCCCAGGACGGGATCCGCCGCCAGGTCAGCGGCGGCGGGCAGACCCGCATGCCCGGAGGGACCGGCCCCGGCGCCGGCAGGCCGAACTTGAGCAGCAGCCGCCGCCAGGCGCGGTGCGCCTCCACCCCGGTCACCTTCTGCTCCAGGACCGCGGGGACCAGGGCCTCCATGACCAGCCCGGTCCGGCCGATGCGCAGGCCCTGATGGCGGCGGGCCAGCTGGCTGAGCAGCGGGTGCACGGGGTCGAACCCGGCGGGGTCGTCAGCCGCGCCGAGCGCGGCGGGAAGCGCGCTCAGCAGCCAGGACGCGCCGGGTCCCCAGGCGGCCCCCCGGACCACCGTCACCGCCTGGCCATCCGGGCCGGGCGCGCGGCCGGGCCACGGTGACCCGGACCGTGCCGGGACCCTCCGGGGTCAGCGCGGTCCGCCAGATGCTGCCGTCCGCGGCCACCCGGAAGGCCGGGTCGCCGCCGCCGCGCCGGTGCACCCCCAGCGTGCGCGGCACGTCCAGCGGGAACGGCGGCCGCCACTCACCGGCCGCGTCCGGGGCGGCCGTCCCGGACGGCCCTGGCGAAGCGGGGCCCGGCCCAGCCGGGGCGGGCCCAGCCGGGGCGGGCCCAGATGGCTCAGGGACGGGCGGTAGGGCCGGGCCGGAGGCGGCCAGCGCGCTCACCCGCGCCGCCCCTCACACGTCCGTGGAGAAGCGCACGCAGGTCGGGCCGAGCGCCTCGCCCGGCCAGACCCGGGCCCCGGCCCGCAGCTCGTTGCCGGGCGCGATGCGCACCGCGTCGCCGAGCACCACGCGCGTCCAGCACCACTCCCTCACCGACCTGGGTGCCCCGGCCGATCACGCTGCCGCTGACCCGGGCCCCGGCGCCGATGCTGGCCCCGTCGAACAGCACGCTGCCGGTGACGTGCGCGTCGGCGGCGATCGTCGCGCCGGCCCCGACAACGGTGCCGCCGTGTACCCGGGCCGCCGGATCCACCTGGCACCCGTCCAGCAGCATGAGCTCCCCGGGAACTCCGCGCCCCGGTGGCACGGCGGGCGAGGCCAGCCGGCCCAGCACCAGGTCACAGGAGCCCTGAACGAAAGCTTCCGGGGTGCCGACATCCAGCCAGTACCCGGAGTCCGGGTAGCCCATGACGAGGGCGCCCGCGGCGATCAGCGCGGGGAACGTCTCCCGCTCGACCGAGATGACCCGCCCGGCCGGGATCTCGTCGATCACGGACCGGCGGAACACGTAGCAGCCGGCGTTGATCCGGTTGGTCACCGGGTCCGGGGTCTTCTCCAGGAAGGCGGTGACCCGGCCGTCGGAGTCGGTCGGCACGCAGCCGAACCGGGCCGGGTCGGGCACCTCGACCAGGTGCAGCGTGACCGCCGCGTCGGACTTGCGGTGCAGGTCGAGCTGCGCGGCGATGTCATGCCCGGAGAGCACGTCCCCGTTCAGCACGATGACCGGGCTGTCCGGCCCGCCGCGCAGCCCGGCCGCGGCGTTGCGGATGGCCCCGGCGGTGCCCAGCGGCTCGTCCTCCTGCACGTAGCTGATCTCCAGGCCGAGGGCCGAGCCGTCGCCGAAGCACTCGGCGAACATGTCGGCGCGGTAGGCGGTGGCCAGCACGGCATGGGTGACCCCGGCCGCCGCCGCCTTGGCGAACTGGTGGGCCAGGAACGGGACCCCGGCCGTGGGCAGCAGGGGCTTGGGGGTACCGATGGTGAGCGGGCGGAGCCGGGTGCCCTGGCCGCCGACCAGCAGGATGGCTTCTAGTGGCTCACGCCCCGGGAGGCCGCCGCGGTCGGCACCTGCGGAACCGGGGCCCCGGATGCCGGGGCCCTGAGGGACTGCTGTCTCACCTGACATGAGGAGGGAGGTTACTCCGCGCCCTGCGCCGCCGCACGTTGGTAGGACGCCAGGTGCGCCTCGGCCGAGGCTTCCCAGGTGAATTCCTGGGACCGCGCGTGCCCGGCCGCGCCGAGCGCTTCCAGCCGGGCCGGGTCGTCGAGCAGGCCGCGCAGCGCGGCCTGGATGGACTCGGCCTCCGGCTCGGTGTAGGCGACCGCGTCCCCGCCCACCTCCGGCAGCGACGTGCGGTGCGTGGTCAGCACCGGCGCGCCGCAGGCCATGGCCTCCAGCACCGGCAGGCCGAAGCCCTCGCCGCGGCTGGGGAAGGCGACCACCAGCGCGCCGCCCAGGAAGCCGGGCAGGTCGGAAAAGCGCAGGTAGCCCGGGCGGACCAGGCGCAGGTGCGCGGGGACCGCGGCGACCGCCTCGTCGACCTCCTCGCTCCACCCGCTGCCGCCGCCCAGCACCAGCGCGGGCGGGTCGCTCAGGTCGGCGACCGCGGCCGCCCAGCCGGTGATCAGCGCGGGCACGTTCTTGCGCGGCTCCAGGCCGCCGAGGTAGGCCACGTAGGGCATGCCGTGCAGGCCGAGGCGGTCCGAGACCTGGCGGATCCGCTCCGGGCTGGGCCGGTGGAACAGCGCGTGATCGACGCCGTGGTAGGCGACGTCGATCCGGGTCGGGTCGGCCCCCAGCACCCGGACCAGCTCATCCCTGGTCGCCTTGGAGGGCACCAGCAGCCGGGTGGCCCGCCGGGCGGCGGTGCGGATCGCGGACTTGAAGAAGGTCGCGGTGACCGCGTTGTGCGCGTCGGGCTCGGTGAAGTAGGTCAGGTCATGGATGGTCGCCACTACCGGGACGCCGGGACGGAGCGGCATCGTGTAGTGCGGCGCGTGCAGCACGTCCGCGCTCACCTGCTGGGCGACCAGCGGCAGCCCGGTCTGCTCCCAGGCCAGCCGGGCGGCCCGGTGCGCGATGGCGGTCGGGCCGGCCACGATGTTGGCCGCCGGGACGATCCTGCCGTAGCGCTCTTCATCAGCTCGCTGGCAGGCCACTGCCATATCCGTGCCCATCGCGCCGAGCGCGGCGATCAGGCCATCCACATAGCGGCCAAGGGCGCCGCGATCCGCCGGCACGGCGGTCGCGTCCACTAGCACGCGAGGTGCCACGAGCAGTCTTTCTCCTTCCCCCCGCTACGGGCCCGAGGTAGCCAGATACCTGGCAAATTCAGCATTGGTGATGTCCCGTCCCGACCGAGCGTACGCCCTCCGCCGGCCTGCCGGTGAGCATCGGCGCGCATGTTGCGCCACTCCCGCGCGGGCCGCCGGGCCGCTGCGGACGCCCGGCCGCGGAGCCGCCGGGACCACTATCGTCCTCATATGGTCTAGACCAGGTTAACCGGCCCGAGGGCGCCCCGCGAGCGGCAGTTTCGCGGCGCGGCGGGACGCTCCCGGGTCAGCTGGAGACCCGCTGAACGGCAGCCGCAGGGCCGCTCCACGTCAGCCGCCGGCGGCTTCACGGCGACGCGGACGCCCTGGGGGTGGCGGCAGGCGCGCGGGACGGGCTGGCCCGGGGCGACGGCGCCGGGGTGCCCTTGGCCGCCTGCTGGGCCTTGTCGAGCGCCGTCTTCATGGCCGCCAGCTCGCTGCCGTACTCGCCCAGGTTGTCGGCCCGCAGCGCGGCCTGGGCCTTGGCGTAGTCCGTCTCGGCCTGCTGCAGGTAGCCGCGGACGGCCGCGCTCACGGTGCCGCTGCTGCCGCTGCCGGACCCGCTGCCGCCGGACCCGGACGGCGGCTGGTACCCGGTGAGCACCTGGCTGAGCGCCTGCGGCAGCGTCTGGCCGATGCCGACCTGCCCGTTGAGCGAGACCAGGATCCGCTTGACCGCGGGGTAGGAGCCGCTGGCCGTCCCGCCGGAGCTGGCGGTGCCCTGGATGTACACGGGTTCCTCGTAGAGCAGCGTGCCGCCCACCGGCAGCGTGATCAGGTTGCCGTTGATCACCGTGGAGCCGTGCTGCCGGTACAGGGCCAGCTGGGCGGAGACGTTCGGATCCTGCTCGAAGTTGTTCTGCACCTGCTGCGGCCCCAGGATGGTGATGTTCTGCGGCAGCTGCAGGACCCGGATGGTGCCGTAGCCCGGTGACTGCGGGTCGCTGTCCACGGCCAGGTAGGCCGCCATGTTCTCGCGGCCCCGCTGGACCAGCGAGGTGGTCAGCGAGAACGTCGGCGACGAGCCCGGCATGGCCATCGTCTGGTAGTACGGCGGCTGGCTGAACTGCTGGGACGAGGCGGGGTCGGCCGGCACCGCCCAGAAGTTCTGCCCGCCGTAGAACGACTGCGCCTGCGTGACGTGATACTGGGCCAGGATCTGGCGCTGCACCTCGAACAGGTCGGGCGGGTAGCGCAGGTGCTGCATCAACGCGGCCGGGATGTCCGACTTCGGCTTGATGATCCCGGGGAACGCGCGCATCCAGGTCTTCAGGATCGGGTCGTGCGCGTCCCAGGCGTACAGGGTCACCGCGCCGGTGTACGCGTTCACCACGGCCTTCACCGAGTTCCGCAGGTAGTTGACCTCCCCGGCGGGCTGGCCGGCCACCGACCCGCCCGGCGCGTCACTGGTCGAGGTGGCCTGGGCCAGGCTGACCCGCTGCGAGTACGGGTACAGGTTGGTGCTGGTGTAACCGTCCACCACCCACAGGATCTGGCCGTTGACCACGACCGGGTAGGTCTCCCCGTCCAGGGTCAGGAACGGCGCCACCTTGGCCACCCGGGCCAGCGGCTGCCGGTCGTAGAGGATCTGTGAGTAGCTGTTGATGGACCCGGACAGCAGGATGTTCAGCTCGCGGAACTTGACCGCGTACAGCAGCCGCCGCAGCGGGGAGCCGACCCCGACGCCGCCGTTACCGTGGTAGGTGTTGTTCTGCTGGCCGGCCCCGTTCTGGGTCGGGTAGTCCAGTTCCTGCTTGCGGCCGCCCGGCGGGCCGCCCACGATCGCGTAGCTGTTCTGCTGCTGGCCGAAGTAGACCCGGGGCTGGCTGACGTCCAGCACGCCCTGCGGCGGTATCTGGCTCTCCGTGAACGACGGGTCGCCGTTGCCCTGGACGCTGTTCGCGCTGGCCGCGACGACCCCGAAGCCGTGCGTGTAGACCAGGTGGGTGTTGATCCAGTTGGCCTGGCCGGCCGGCGGGCCGCCCATGCCGCGCACCGCTATCACGGTGTCCTGCGGCAGCGAGCCACCGCCGGGCACCCGGTACCGGTCCATGGCCAGCGTCCCCGGGAACTGGTAGTAGCTCTTGACCTGCTGCAGCTGCTGGAAGGCGGGCGACACCACATCCGGGTCCAGCAGCCGCATCCCCTGCAGCCCGGTGACCTGGGCACCCAGCGTCGCGGCCGACTCGGTGGTGGTGGCGCCGTACGGCATGACCGCGACCGTGGACCCGGAGGCCTGGTAGCCCTGGCGGGTCGATTCGATCCCGTAGGCCTGCCGGGTGGAGTCGATCTCCCGCTGGATGTACGGGGTCTCCTTGACCAGCTCGTTCGGCTTCACCACGAACTGCTGGATGATCGCCGGGTAGAGCCCGCCGATGAGGATGGCAGACAGCACGAGCAGCCCGAACCCGACCGCGGGCAGCATCGGGCTGCGCCGGGCCGCGCCCGCGAAGAACAGCAGCGCGCACAGGATGGCGATCACCGCGAGCACCGTCTTGGCGGGCAGCACGGCGTTCACGTCGGTGTAGGAGGCGCCCGTGGTGACGGTCCCGCGTTGGGAAAAATCGATCCCGTACCGGTCGAACCAGTACGCGACCGCCTTGAGCAGCACGAAGATGCCGAACAGGATGAACAGGTGGGCCTGCGCGGCCACGGTGACCCGCGGATGGCGGCCCTGCAGCCGCAGGCCGCCGTACAGGTAGTGCACCAGGGCGGCGGCGAGCAGGGAGAGCAGCACCGCCGCGAACAGGAAGCCCAGCACCATCCGGATGAACGGGTAGGTGAAGACGAAGAACGAGAGGTCCCACTTGAACTGCGGGTCCTTCACGCCGAACGGCACCTGGTTGGCGAACAGCAGCCAGGTCCGCCACCCGCCGGCCGCGCTGATGCCGGAAATGACCCCGATCAGGCCGAGCAGGGCCCCCAGCAGCAGCCGCCGGTGCGGGTCGATCACCATCCGGTAGGCGTCGCTGGCCCGGTCGGTGGCCGGGGCCGGCCGGTAGATCGGCCGCAACCGGTAGGCGAGCACCGCGTTGACCCCGACGACCAGGGCCATGAACAGCCCGGCGACGAAGAACATGGCCCAGCGGGTGCCGTAGGTGGTGGCGAACACCGAGGAGTAGTGCACCGCGCGGAACCACAGGTAGTCGGTCCACACCCCGGCCACGATGATGATCACCACGATCACGCCGACCAGCACGGCCAGCGCGGGCAGGACCAGCCTGGGCCAGCGGAGCAGGGCAGCGGAGGGCACGCGGCCAGCGGGCTGCCTGGCCGGCCCGGAAGGCCGGAAGCTCACGACTCCCCCTCAGATGACCGCGGGCTCGGTATGCCCCGCGGAGCGGTCCCGGCGCGGTCCGGTCCGGCTTCACACTCCACTGACCGCAACTCCACTCATGCCAGACATGGTTCCCGCTGGTCAGCAGCCCGGCACCGGCAGGCCTGCCCGGATCGCGGCCAGGTCGCCCAGCGCCTGCCGCAGTGTGGATACCTTGGCCAGGCGCAGCCCGGCCGGCACCGCGCCCTTCGTGTCCGGGCAGTTAGCCGCCGGGGTCAGGAAGATCGTCGCACCGGCAGCGCGTGCCCCGGCCATCTTCTGCTGGATCCCGCCGATCGGCGACACCGCCCCGTTGGCCGCGATCTCGCCGGTACCCGCGATGAACTTCCCCCCGGTGAGTCCGCCCGGGGTCAGCTTGTCCACGATGCCGAGCGCGAACATCATCCCGGCGCTGGGGCCGCCGATGTTGCCGACGCTGAATTTAATGGGGAACGGGAAGCGGTAGTTCTCCGACACCAGGACCCCGATCACCGCGTGCCCGCCCACGTTCACGGTGTTCACCCTGACCTGCTGGGTCCGGTGACCGCGGACGATGGTCAGGGTGACCGGGGAGCCGGCCGGATGCTGCGCGGATCAGGGTGCCGGTGTCGTGGGTGCAGCTGACCGGCGTCCCGTCCACGGCCGTGATGACATCGCCGGCCCGCAGCACCTTGGCGGCCGGCAGGCCCTTCTCGGTCTGCGTGACGGTGTCCACGGTGGTGAAGTGGATGCCCAGCGTGCACAGCGCGGCCGCCTGGGCGGTCTCCTGTGAGTTGGCCATCTGCTCGGTGTCCTGCTGCACCACCTGCTGCTCCGACTGCCCGGTGGGGAACAGTTCCTGTTCCGGGACCACCGCGTCGCTGGGGGTGAGCCAGGCGCGCAGGGCGGTGAACACGTTGAACCCGTCCCCCGGGCCGCCGACGAACGACACCGTGACCAGGTTCAGGTGACCGTTGGTGGGATAGGTACGGTGCCCGCTGATCGAGATCAGCGGGCGGCCGGAGGTCTGGCCCAGCGTGTTCAGCGTCGGCCCGGGCGACAAGATCACATAGGGAACCGGCAGCAGTGCCGCGGCGAGCGCCGCCGCCACCACCCCGATCCCGGCGACCAGCAGCGTCACGGTGCGTCGGGACATGGGGTGAAGACTACGCACTGTTCACCCATTCGCTCTCGCCGTCGCCGAATACCTGGTGCTTCCACACCGGGACGCTCTCCTTGAGCTGATCGATCAGTGCCCGGCAGGCGGTGAACGCCGCCGCGCGGTGCGGGCAGGACACCGCCACCACCACGGCGATGTCCCCGACGGCGAGGTCCCCCACCCGGTGCACCGCGGCGACCGCGGTCACGTCGAATTTGGCGGCCACGTCCGCGCACACCTGGCGCAGCTGGCCCGCGGCGCTGGGGTGCGCGCTGTAGGACAGCCGCTGCACGTCCCGCCCATGATCGTTGTCCCGCACCACGCCGGTGAACAGGGCGATCCCGCCCGCCTCGGGATCGGCCACGGCCCCGAGCACCTCATCGACCGACAGTGCGTCCTCGCGCAGTTCGGCCATCCGGATCACGTTCACGGAGCCAAGGTAGCGCCTGGACCTGGAAGCCACGTCCGCGCGGCGGCCGGGTGCCGTCCCGCGCCGCCTGGCGACGGGGCGGCTGCGCCGCGGTTAGGTGCCGCGGTTAGGTGCCGCGCTTGCGGCGGCGGGCCACCCGGACGATGGCCGCGGTGCCGATCACGGCCACCGTGGCCCCGGCCGCCGTGATCGTCGCCTCCTTGCGGGCCAGACGGCGCCCGGCCACCGCGTGATGCCCGGCGCGCTGCTTGAGGAGCACCTCGAAGGCGGCCGCATTGTCATAGCACGGGCGCCAGCCCGCCGCCCGCAGCGCCGCGCAGTCCACCACCCACGGGTAGACCACGTACCGCAGGTCGGAGACGGGAGCCGGGGTGATCCCGATCCGGTGCAGCCGCTGCGCGGTGCCGAACGTCACCCCGGCGGGCAACTCGACCCGGCGCAGGCCGCTGATCTCCTCTATCTCCTCCTGCTCCAGCCAGCCATCGCAGCCGACCGCGAACGAGCCGGTCACCCGGCCGGTCACGGCGAGTTCCAGCGCGGACACCAGGTCCTCGATATGGCAGAACTGCCAGCGCGGCGCGCAGCCCTTCACGGTGAGCAGCCGCGGCGACTCGAAATGCCGGGTGACCAGGGTGTCCACCCCCTCGCCGACCAGCGCGGCCGGGCGGACCACGGTGATCGCCATGCCGGGGTGCGAGCGCGGTGAGCGCTCGGCCAGGTGCTCGATCTCGAGCAGGTCACCCGCGACGCTGCCGTCGTGGTCCACGCCCAGCGGCGCGTCCTCGGCCAGCGGCACCGGGTTGTCCGGGGCCGCCCCGTACACCATGGCGCTGGTCACCAGGATGACCCGGCCGACCCGGCCGGCCGCGGCCGAGGTGAGCACGGTCTGCGCGGCGCGCACGTTGAACGCGCGGCGCTGCCGGTGGTCGGTGTCGGCCCGGATGTCGATGTCCGTATGCACCAGGACATCCACCCCGGTCAGCCGACCCGCCAGCGCCGGGTCCCGCACGTCGGCCAGGCGCCAGGTGACGCCGACGACGTCCCCCCGGTGCTCGTCGATGGCGATCACCCGGCGGACGGCCGGGGAGGCGGCCAGCCGCAGCGCCAGCGCGTGGCCCAGCCCGCGGGCGGCCCCCGTGATGGCGACCACGGGGCCCGGGCCGGCGCTCTGCGACCGTAGCCCGGCCCGGCTCGGCCGCCGGCCCGCCCGGCTGGGCCGGTGACCCGGCCGGCTGGGCCGGTGACCCGGCCGGTGACTGGCCGGTTAGCTCGCCCGGCTCAGCCACCGGTTCTTCCGGTCCAGGCGCGGGCGTACCGCCACGACCAGCCTCGCTGCCGCGGGCCTGGCCCGGCAACGGCTCCGTGCGCTTGCGGCGAACCTGGGCCTGTGCGGTGCTCAACGTGTGCCGCTCCCGGGATAACGTGGCTTGTGTGACCCTTCCATCCTGCCTGAGAGGTCGCGGAGATGGCTGATCCTCCCTTCGGCTTTGGTCTGCCTGGTGGCTCCGGGAGTTCTGGCGGCTCGGGCGGCTCCGGTGAGCCGCCGGACGCCGGCAACCCGTTCGGCTCGATGGGCGACCCGCAGCAGTTCGCCGATGCCCTGCGCCAGTTCGCCGACCTGATGTCGTGGCAGGGCGGCCCGGTCAACTGGGATCTGGCCAAGAACGTCGCCCGGCACACCGTGTCGGCGGAGGGCGACCCGAGCGTCCTGGAGACGGACCGCCAGAAGATCGTCGAGGCGATCCGCCTGGCCGACCTGTGGCTGGACGAGGTCACCTCGTTCCCCACGGGCATCCGCAGCGCCCAGGCCTGGAGCAGGTCGGAGTGGGTGGAGGAGACCCTGCCGGTCTGGTCCACGCTCTGCGACCCGATCGCGGACAAGGCCGTGGACGCCATGGGGGGCATGCTGGGCGAGGACCCGGCAGCGCTCGGCGCTGAGCTGCCCGGCGAACTGAGCTCGGCCCTGCAGGCGTTCGGCGGGCTGGGCAGCCTCGGCGGGCTGACCTCGATGATGCGCCGGATCGGCGGCATGATGGTCGGCGGCCAGACCGGCGCGGCGGTTGGCGCGCTGGCCCGCGAGGTCGTCAGCTCCACGGACATCGGCCTGCCGCTCGGCCCGGCCGGGGTGGCCGCGCTGCTGCCGGCGGGCGTGGCCGAGTTCGGCCAGGGACTGTCGGTGAACGCGGAGGAGGTCAGGATCTTCCTGGCGCTCCGCGAGGCCGCGCATCACCGGCTGTTCGCACATGTGCCCTGGCTCCGCTCCCGGCTCCTCGCCGCCGTCGAAGACTACGCCCGCGGCATCACGGTAGACGCGTCGGCCCTGCGCGACGCCATGCCGCAGATCGACCCGTCCAACCCGGAGGCGCTGCGGGACGCGCTGGCGAACGCGTCGCTGTTCCAGCCGGAGGACAGCCCTCAGCAGAAGGCGGCCCTGGCCCGGCTGGAGACCCTGCTGGCCCTGGTCGAGGGGTGGGTTGCCACCGTGGTGGGGGAAGCGGCCGGGGACCGGCTGCCGCAGGCCGGCGCGCTGGCCGAGGCGATCCGCCGCCGCCGGGCCACGGGCGGCCCGGCGGAGCGCACCTTCGCCACGCTGGTCGGCCTGGAACTGCGGCCACGGCGGCTGCGTGAGGCGGCGGAGGTGTGGCACCGGCTCACCGACTTGCGCGGCAGTGCGGGGCGGGACGCGGTGTGGGCGCACCCGGACCTGCTGCCCACCGCCGAGGATCTCGAGGACCCGGAGGGCTTCGTGTCCGGGCGGACCGAGCTGGACATGTCCGCGCTGGACGAGGAGATCAACGCGGTGGAGGCCGAGGCCGATGGCGGCACCGAGCCTGGCCGCGGCACCGGCGCCGAGCGGGCCGGACAGCACGGATGGCGGCGGCGGGCCTTCCGGGGACGACCCGGGCGGACCTCCCCCAGCGGGCGGCACGCCAGCCTCCTGAGGACCACCGGGCGGGGCCAGGCCCGGGTTCCCCCTCCGTACCACGGGAGTGGTGCAGGCTCCCGGTTCCCCGCGCTTACCGCGTGCCGCGCGAGGATGACGGGAGATCCGCTATCCACAGACGTGCATGGCGTCTCAGCGGCCTGGCCAGGCCCTTGATGCCTGGCCCGGCCGGAAGTTCACCGCTGTCCACCGCGATGTCCACAGGGACTCCCCGCACCCTCCCCAGCCGCTCCACAGCTTTATCCACAGGCTGCGTTGACGCGGCGGCCCGGGCCGCCTACCCTCGCCTGCCACGGATCCCCCGGGTCGCGGCGGCCGCCACCCGGGGAAGGGGCGCACGAGCCACAGCGGGCCACGGCCCGGCTCACCGCCCGGTGCCGGGGGGTCCGTGCCTCCCCGGCCGGCATCCGCAGATTGTCGGCGGGGCGTGGCATCGTCACGGCCATGAGGCCAGCTATCAAACCGGGGCTCCTGATGGCCTGGCGTGACCAGGACACCCTGCAGCTCGGTATCGACCCGCGGCGGGCGGTCGCGCTGACCGGCCTCGGCGCGCCGCGGCCGTTCTCGGGCTGCTGGACGGCAGCCGTGACCATGCCCAGGTCCTGGCGGCGGCCCACGAACGGGGGATCCCGCGGGACACCGCCGACCACGTGATCGCCTTGTTAGCCGCGGCCGGGGTGGTGGAAGACTTTCCCGCCGCGGCGTTACGCGCGCTGCCGGATGGCCCGCGGGCCCGGCTGGCCTGTGAGCTGGCGTCCGCGTCGCTGGCCCACGGCCATGCGGACGGCGGGGCCCGCATCCTCAGCCGCAGGCAAGGTGCCCGGGTCAGGGTCTACGGGACGGGACCCGTCGGCTCGTCGGTGGCGAGCCTGCTCACCGCGTCGGGGGTCGGCCAGGTCAGCTCGGTCAGTCCAGCGGGCCGCCCCGGCGCCGGTCCACCAGACATAGGCCTGCCAGACATAGGCCTGCCAGACATAGGGCTGCCAGACGGCGGCCTGCCGGATGCCAGCCTCCCGGGCCCCGGGCCGGCGGCCGCCCACCTCCCGAGAGCGGCGGCGCGGACCCGGAGCGACCGGCGGCCCCGCCCCGGAGCGGCGGCCCCGGCGGTCCGCCCGCGGGCCGGGGCCTCGGCGGCCCGCCCGCGGCGCGCCTCGGCGGCCTGGGCCGGGCAGCGGGCCGACCTGGCCATCCTGGCCGGCGGCTACCCGGCCGAACTGCCCGGCGAGCTGACGGCCAGCGGGACCGTGCACCTCGCGGTCAGCGCCAGCGAGGCCATCGGCGTGGTCGGGCCCCTGGTCATCCCCGGGCGCTCGGCCTGCCTGGGCTGCCTGGAGCTGGCCCGGCGGGACCGCGACCCGGCGTGGCCGCTGATCCTGGCCCAGGTGACCGGCCGGGCCGCGTCGCCCGCCGCCTGCGGCGCCACGCTGGTCGCCGCGGTGGCCGCACAAGCGGCCGGACAGGCCCTGTCCTTCCTCGATCTGGCCCGCCCTGCGGACGCGGTGACGAACGGCACGCTGGAACTCGTGCTCCCCGGCTGGCAGTGGCGCCGGCGCAGCTGGACACGCCATTCCCGGTGCCGCTGTAGCAGGCGCCCAGCAACCTAGCCGAGAATGAGGGAGTGAGTGATCTCCCTCGACGCGCCGTAACCCGGACCGCCAAGCTGGCTACCCTCCCCGCGGGGCTGATGGGCCGGACCGCCCTGGGGCTGGGGAAGCGCCTCGGCGGCCGGCCAGCCGAGATAGTCGCCGCCGAGATCCAGCAGCGCACCGCTGAGCAGATTTTCAGGGTGCTCGGTGAGCTCAAGGGCGGGGCCATGAAGCTGGGCCAGGCGCTGTCCATTTTCGAGGCGGCGCTGCCACCCGAGATCGCCGGGCCGTACCGGGCCACCCTGACCAAGCTGCAGGAGTCGGCACCGCCGCTGCCGGCCCGGGCCGTGCACGAGGTGCTGACCGCCGACCTCGGCCCGTCGTGGCGGGATGAGTTCCGCGACTTCGATGACACGCCGAAGGCCGCGGCCTCCATCGGGCAGGTGCACCGGGCCGTGTGGCAGGACGGCCGGCAGGTCGCGGTCAAGATCCAGTACCCCGGCGCTGGCCGGGCCCTGCTCAGCGATTTCAACCAGCTCAGCCGGGTCGGGCGGCTGTTCGGCGTGCTGATGCCTGGCCTGGACGTCAAGCCGCTGCTGGACGAGCTGCGCGAGCGGGTGTCGGAAGAGATCGACTACTGCCTGGAGGCAGCCTCCCAGGGGGCGTTCGCGGCGGCCTACCATGACGACCCGGACATCTACGTGCCGCCGGTGGTGACCGCCACCGACCATGTGCTCATCACCGAGTGGATGGATGGCACACCGCTATCCAAGATCATCGAATCCGGCACCCAGGAGGAGCGCAACCGGGCGGGCATCCTGTTCACCCGGTTCCTTTTCTCCGGGCCGGCGCGGGCCGGGCTGCTGCACGCCGACCCGCATCCGGGTAACTTCCGGATGCTCGACGACGGGCGCCTGGGCGTGCTGGACTTCGGCGCGGTGGACCGCCTGCCGAACGGGCTGCCACCGTTCATCGGCAAGATGCTGCGGATCATCCACGAGGACGGCGATATCCGGGAAGTCGAGGATGAACTGCGCGAGGAAGGATTCCTGCGCGACGGCATCGAGGTTGACCTGAACGCGCTCTATTCGTTCCTGGCCCCGCTGGCGGAACCCTCCCAGGGTGATTCCTTCACGTTCAGCCGCGAATGGCTGCGCGGCGAAGCGGCCCGGGTTACCGATCCGCGCTCATCGAACCTGGGCCGGCGGCTGAACCTGCCGCCCTCGTACGTGCTCATCCACCGGGTCTCCACCGAGGGCATCGGCGTGCTGTGCCAATTGGCGTCAGAGGGGAACTTCCGGGCGGAAATGGTCCAGTGGATCCCCGGTTACCGCCCGGACGAGACCGTCCCGGGGGACACGGCCCCGGCCGGCGGGGAAAGCCCCGGCCCCGCGGAGAGCCCCGGCCCGGCGGAGATCCCCCCGGCGGAGATCCCCCTAGCGGAGGGCTCCCTAGCGGAGGGCTCCCTAGCGGAGGGCTCCCTAGCGGAGGGCCCGGCGGAGGTGTCGGCCGCGAGCAGCCCGGCCGACACCGCGCCCTGCTGACATCAGGCCCTGCTGACGCGCGCGGGAGCGGTCGGATGACCGCTCCCGCGCACTCCCCCGTGCTGGGGTGTCAGTAGACCTGGCTGGCCTGGCCATGCAGCCGCCTCGCGGTCGCCTGGGCGCGCTCCAGCTTCCTGGCCGCCCGGTCAACCCGCCGTGACGCCTTGCGCAGCGCCCGAGCCTGTGCCGCCTGCCCGTCACGGCGCGACTGGGCCAGCATGTCCCGGTGCCTTTCCATCGGATAGTTACTCGCGTACATGTGCTACTCCACCGTCCATCTTCGTTGACTGGCAATCAGCGCTCAGGCCGCCACCTCGGCCTTGCGCGGACGGCCACGTGGCCGCTTACGGGGGACGATCTCGCCGCGCAGGAAGAGCTCGCCGCCCCAGACACCCCAGGGCTCCCGGCGCTCGATCGCACCGGAGAGGCAGGTCAGCCGCGCCGCGCAGCCGACGCAAAGCGCCTTGGCCGTCTCCACGTCCTCGGGTGATTCCGCGAAGAACAGCTCCGGGTCTTCCGTGCATGGCAGTTCGGCGTTGCGCGCCGCCGGCACCAAGGACGGCGCCATCCCCGGGGCGGGAGTGACCCGTCCCGTTGCCGGGCTGGCCCCCGCTGACGCCGGCGCCGTCCCGGCTGACGGCCGGGCCGGCGCCGGGAAGCACCCCCGGGCCGCCCTGTGTGACTGGCAGCCGGCGGCGCCTGACACACCCGCCGCCGATCTCACGGATCCTGCTGGTGCGGACACTGCCTCGACCTCCGCGTCGCCCGCGACGACGACGGCGGTTCCGGGCCCGTGCATCGTCCAACCCCTCTCGTCCTGGTCTTACCGTCTCTCATGGGTCTGACAAAACGGCGGGCCCGACAATGACAAAAGGCCGCGGACCCGGTACGGGTCCGCGGCCTTGAGGGGATCCAGGCCGGCCTTTCTAGACCGGATCCCAGGCTGGTAGCGAACCCGTTTGGCTGCCGCGCTTGGCGGCAGCGCCGATTGCGTGGGTGTACGTCTCGACGGTGGTGCTCTGCTGGCCGAGGCCCGGCATCGCCGGGGTGACGGCCTGGAGCGGCTGCTCCGAAAGCAGGACACCGGTGGCGGCGCACGACGGCGCCAGGGCACGGAAATCTGCAGCGCTCTGGGCCAGGGCGAAGCCGGAGAGGTCGCCGGCGCCCAGCGGCGCAGCAGAGATTCCGGTCCACGGGCGTGCCGTAACCGGAACGAGAGTCACGTTGTTATTCACCAGGCACCCCCTTCCTCAGGGCGTCGTGAGCTATCCCAGGAACATGGGTGAAGCCTACGGAGCCGGCCGTGGCGGAGGCAACTCTTTTTCCGGCCGACCCCGCGCAGACCCGGCGCGGACCAAGCGCCCAGGTCAGCCGAGTGGCACTCCCAGGTCAGGCTAGGGTTGCGCCCCGGTCAGGCCAGCGGCCGGATCAGGCCTTCCTGGACGACGGACACCACCATGTCACCGTCCTCGGTGAACACCTGGCCGCGGGCCAGCCCGCGGGCGCCCGAGGCGCTCGGCGATTCCTGGTCGTACAGCAGCCACCGGTCGGCGCGGAACGGGCGGTGGAACCACATGGCGTGGTCCAGGCTGGCCCCGCTGATCCGGCCGTCGGTCCAGGTCATGCCGTGCTGCCGCAGCACCGAGTCGAGCAGGGTCAGGTCGGAGGCGTAGGTCATCAGGCAGACATGCAGCAGCGGATCGTCGGGAAGCTCGCCGTCGGCCCGGAGCCAGACCAGGCTGTGCTTGATCGCGGCGGCACGCCCGCTGTCCGCCTGCTGCGTCCGCGGCGTGACGACGCGCAGGTCGATCGGGAACGACTCGAGGTCAGGCTGGGGAATCGACGTGGGGGGCGGGACCTGGGGCATGCCGGCGGCGTGCTCCAGGCCGGCTTCCGCCCGGTGGAACGAGGCGGACAGCGTGAAGATGGTCTTGCCGTGCTGGATGGCCGCGACCCGCCGGGTGGTGAACGACCGGCCGTCGCGGACCCGGTCCACGGTGTAGACGATCGGCGCGGCCGGGTCACCGGGCCGGATGAAGTACGCGTGCAGCGAGTGCACCGGCCGGTCGGGCGGCACGGTGCGGCCGGCCGCGACCAGCGCCTGCCCGGCGACCTGGCCGCCGAACACCCGCTGCCGCCAGTCGCTGGGACTGCGCCCGCGGAAGATGTCCAGCTCGATCCGCTCCAGGTCGAACAGCTCCACCAGGCTGTCCAGGGCCTTACTCACCGCGCCCCCGAACAGCCAGCCGCCGGGCGGCCCGCGGCCGGAGGCCGTCGAGGAACCGGGAGGGTTTCCTGGCCTGCCGCCCGCCGCCGGACCAGGCCACCGGCCAGGACAGGAACAGCTGCTCCCGGGCCCGGGTAACGCCCACGTACAGCAGCCTGCGCTCCTCCTCGACCGCTTCCTCGGTCTGCGCGTACACGATGGGCAGGTTCCCTTCGGTCAGGCCCGGCAGGAAGACGGTATCCCACTCCAGGCCCTTCGCCGCGTGCAGGGATGTCAGGGTGACGCCGCGCAGGGCCGGGGCGTGCTCGATCCGCGAGCGGCGGGCCAGCTCGGCCGCGAACTCGGCCAGGGCGGCCCCGGGATGGGCGGCGGCGTAGTCCGCGGCGAGCTGGGCCAGTGCCTCCAGCGATTCCCAGCGGTCCCGGGCCGAGCCCCGCCCAGACGGGGCTTCCCTGGTCAGGCCCAGGCCGGCCAGGATGTGCCGGACATCGCCCACCAGCCCGGCGGCGGGCGGCGGGCCGCCCGCCGGGCCCGCGCCGCCCGCCGGGCCCGCCCCGTCCACCGGGACCGGCCCGCCCGCTGGCCCCGGCCCGCCCGCTGGCCCCGGCCCGCGCCCCGGGGAGGCCGACTTCGCCGCCCCCCGGAGCAGCCCGGTCGCCTGGCGCACCTCCGCGCGGTCGAAGAACCGCTCCGCCCCGCGGACCTGGCACGGGATGCCGAGATCGGCGAAGGCCCGCTCCAGCGGCAGCGTCTGGGCGTTGGTCCGGACCAGCACCGCGATCTGGCGCAGGTCCGCCCCGCCGTCCCCCAGCAGGTGGATCCGGGCCGCGATGGCCGCCGCCTCCCGCTGCTCGTCGGGGTACTCGGTGAACTCCGCGGCCGGGCCCGGGGCGCGCTGGGCGACCAGCGCGGGCGCGGGCGCGGTGCGCTGCGGCCGGGCGGCGGCGGGCCGGAGCTGCGCGGCCAGCGGCTGCGGCCCGGCCGCGCCGGTGAGCTGGTTGGCCAGCGCGACCACCTGCGGTGAAGAACGGTAGTTACGGACCAGCCGGACCACCGCGGCATCCGGGAACTCCGTGGTGAATCCGGTCAGGTACGCCGCCGTCGCACCCGCGAAGGAGTAGATGGTCTGCCGTGGATCACCCACCACGCATACGTCGTCGCGGTCGTGCGCCCAGCTGTCCAGCAGCAGCTTCTGCAGCGGGTTGACGTCCTGGTACTCGTCCACCACGAAATACCGGTAACGGTCCCGGATGGCTGCGGCCGCCACCTGGTGCTCCGCGAGGATGGCAGCGGTCAGCTCGAGCACCGACTCGAAATCCACCAGGTGCCGCTCGGTGCGCAGCTCCTCGTAGCGGGCGTACAGCCGGGCCACGACGTCGGCGCCCAGCGGCGGGACCCGGCCCGCCTTGCCGCAGATGCGCGGGTACTCCTCCGGGCGCACCTGGGTGACCTTGGCCCATTCGATCTCGGACGCCAGGTCACGCAAGTCCGCGCTGCTGGTGCTGATCCGGGCCTGGCGCGCCGCCTCGGCGAGCAGGCGCACCTTGGAGTCCAGCACGGCCGGCGGGCGGCCGCCCACCGTCTGCGGCCAGAAGTGGGTGAGCTGGCGCAACGCGGCCGAGTGGAAGGTGCGGGCCTGCACCCGGTCCAGCGCGCCGCCCGGGCCGCCCAGCTGGTGCAGCCGGGCGCGCAGCTCCCCGGCGGCACGGGTGGTGAAGGTGACCGCGAGCACGTGGCCCGGGTCCACCACCCCGGTCAGCACGGCGTAGGCGATCCGGTGCGCGATGGCCCGGGTCTTGCCGGTGCCCGCGCCGGCCAGCACGCACACCGGGCCGCGGGTAGCCAGCGCGACCTGCTGCTGCTCCGGGTCGAGGGCGGCGAGCACCGACTCCGCCGCAGACGACGCCGCAGGGGAAGGTCCCGCCGCAGCCGCCGACGACGCCGCAGGGGAAGGCCCCGCAGCAGCCGCAGCCGCAGCGGGGCCGCCCCCGCCCGGCGGCAACGGCCCAGCCGGGCCCGGCGGCGGCTCGGGGACTGCGCGCACGGCATACCTCCTCCGGCCGTCATCCTTCCGTATGCCACCGACGCCGGCCCGCGGAACCCGCCTGCGCACCCGCCCCCGCACCCGCCCCGGCGGGCGCCGGATGAGCCGTCCGGGCCCGGCCGGACATTTGGTACCGGCCACCGGGAAGCCGGCGCGCCGCCGGCGTGTTGAGTCATCGGAACTATGCTGTGACGATGGGAGGCGGGTTCGTGGCGGATCCGGTAACCATGTACACCACCCAATGGTGTGCATTCTGCCGGCGGCTCAAGAGCCAGCTGGCACGCGACGGGATCGAGGTAGCCGAGGTCGACATCGAGCACGATCAGGCCGCCGCGGACTTCGTAATCAGCGTGAATGGGGGGAACATGACGGTGCCAACCGTTGTATTCTCCGACGGGACGGCGATGACTAATCCGTCGGCGGCCCAGGTCAAGGAAAGGCTGCGCGGGCTAGCCGCGAACTGATGAGCGGACGATACGACCGCACTGAACCTGGCACGCACTCGCGTTCCGGGCCCGTCGGCGTGCCCGCAAACAGCAGCCGGGACCCTGAGGCTCCCCTCCCGGACCGCACCTGGCCGGGCCCGGCCAACGACGGGGACACCGCCCCGATGGAGGCGGTGGCCCGCCGTACCCCCACCGGCTGGCGGGTCGGGGAGGAGGAACTCCCGGACCTGACCAACGCCATGGTGCTGGCCGACCTGCTGGCCGCGGAACTCGCGGCCGAGGACGCCGCGGAGGCGGGCGGCGGCGGCCAGCCCGCCTCGCTCAGCTCGCAGGCCAGTCCCCGGGACGCGGCCATGCGCAACGCCGGGTCGATCGACGGCCCGCACCCGGCGGCCGCCCACCCGGCGGGCAGCGGCGTCCGCCCGGCAGCGGGCCCCGTGGACTACACCGCCCGGGCTGGCGCGGACGGCCGCGCCGCGGGCTCCCGGCGTGGCGCGCACCGGGCCGGCTCCCGGTCCCGCCCCGGCGGCCCCGCGAGCGCCGAGTTGGCCGAGGCCGAGCAGCTCAAGGAGACCGTGGCCCAACTGGAGCGCGCACTGACCGTCCGGGTCCGGGTGGAACAGGCCATCGGGGTGCTGGCCGAACGGCACAAGATCCGGCCCCGGCAGGCGTTCGAGCTGCTCAGGTCGGCGTCCCGGTCCCGCGGGCAGCGCATCATGGAGACCGCCAGCCAGGTGATCGCCAGCGCGACCAACCCGCTGCTGCGGCTGCCCGAGGAACTGGCCAAGCCGCCGATGCCGCGGCGGATGCCGCGCCGGAGGGGCACCGAAGCCTGACCCGCGTTAAATGTGAACGTAAGGTTCACAAGTTGCTACGCAGGGTAACAAGGCAACCGTGGAAGAGCACGCGGACGACGATGTTCGCCCGGGCCGGCTGCTGATCATCGGCGGCGGCGAGGACCGGTGCTGCGGCACCGGGGTGCTGGACCGGTTCGTGGAGCTGTGCGGCGGCAGCCAGGCCCGGATCACCCTGGTCACCACGGCGACCGGGGTTCCCGACGAGGTGCACGCCGAATACGAGCGGGTGTTCCGCAAGCTCGGCGTGGAGCAGACCAGGGAACTGCGGCTGCGCGGCCGGGCGGACGCCGACTCGCCCGCGGCGGCCGCCGCGCTGCGCGCCAGCACCGGGGTGTTCTTCACCGGCGGTGACCAGTCGCGCATCCTGGCCCTGGTCGGGTCGGCCGTCAACGACATCCTGCGCGAGCTGCTGCCCGGCGGGCTGGTCGTCGCGGGAACGAGCGCGGGCGCGACCGCGCTCGGCCGCACGATGATCCTGGGCGGTGAGGGCGCCGACGTGTCGGCCGCCGCCGTGCGCACCGGCCCGGGCCTCGGGCTGCTGCCCAGCCTGCTCATCGACATGCACTTCGCCGAGCGCGGCCGGCTGCCCCGGCTGCTCAGCGCGGTGGCGCTCGACCCGGAGCACCTCGGGGTGGGCATCGACGAGAACACCGCCATCTGCGTGACCGGGGACACTTTCGAGGTGCTCGGCAGCGGGGTGGCCACCGTGGTGGACGCGGAGCGGTCCACCGTGGTGCACGCGGCCAGCGACTGTGAACCGATCACCCTGTTCGACGTCCGGCTGCACCTGATGCCCGCCGGGTGCGTGTTCGACATCGCGGCGCGGGCACCGGCCATCGGCCCGGCGCACCACCGCTACTAAGCCCGCCATCACGGCGGCCAAGACCACAGCCACCTAGCCGAGCCCCGCCTGGACGCCTGACCCAGGGAGCACGCGTGCGCCTCATCGACATCCGCCGGATGTGCGGGCCCAACATCTACACGTCCCGCCCGGTCACCGTGGCCCGGCTGGAGCTGGACGGGCTGGCCGGGCAGGAGACCTCGGACTGCCCCGGGTTCGCGGGCCGGCTGACCGCCCTGCTGCCCGGCCTGGCCGGGCACCACTGCGCGGCGGGCTGCCCCGGCGGCTTCCTGGCCGCGATGACCCGTGGCACCTATTTCGGTCACGTGGCCGAGCATGCCGCCCTGGAACTGTCCGCGCTGGCCGGCCGGGAGGTGTTCTTCGGCCGCACCGTGTGGGCCGGTGCGGACGGCCGGTACGACGTCGTCATGGAGTGCCCCGCAGGATGAGCCGCCCGGCTCCCCGGTGGCCCGCGACCTGCTGGCGCTCGCCATCCGCCTGGTCACTGATCTTCTGGCCGAACGGCCCGTCTCCCTCGATGCCCCCCTCACCGCCATCTCCGCCGATGGTGGCCGGTGACCGGCTCGGGGTCAGCACGGCGGCGCTGGCCACGGCGGCCCGGCGGCGCGGCATCCCGGTCCGGCGGACCGGGGGGCTCAGCCTGCTGCGCCTGGGCTACGGCGTCCACCGGCGCCTGGTCTGGGCCGCGCTCACCGAGCGCACCTCGGCGGTGGGGGTGGACATCGCGGCCGACAAGGTGCTGGCCAAGCAGCTGCTCACCATGGCCGGGATCCCGGTCCCGGAGGGGACGGTCGTCAGTTCCGCAGCGGAGGCCGCCGAGGCGGTGACGGCGGCCGTCCGCCCGGCGGTGATCAAGCCCCGCACCGGGAATCACGGCGCGAACGTGACCGTGGGGGTGTCGTCCGAGGGTCAGGCCGCCGAGGCGTACCAGCGGGCCAGCGTCACCAGCCCCGAGGTGATCGTTGAGGCGTATGTGCCCGGGACCGACTACCGGGTACTCGTCGTGGACGGGCGGATGATCGCCGCCGCACGGCTCCGTCCGGCCTCGGTGACCGGGGACGGGCGGCACGACATCGAGGCACTGGTCCGGCAGGCCAACGCGGACCCCCGGCGCGGCGAAGGCCACGCGCTGCCGCTGACCCGGATCGCGCTCGACGACCATGCCCTGACCCACCTGGCCGGGCAGTCCCTGCACCCGGGCTCGGTGCCGGCCGCCGGGCAGGTCGTGACGCTGCGCCGGAACGCCAACCTGTCCACCGGGGGCACCAGCACCGACGTGACCGATGAGGTGCATCCGTCCGTGGCGGCCATGTGCTGCCGGGCCGCGGCGGCCGCCGGGCTGGACGTGTGCGGCATCGACCTGCGCCTGGCCGACATCGCGCAGCCGCTGGCCGGGCAGCCCGGCGCGGTGATCGAGCTGAACGCCTGCCCCGGCCTGCGGATGCACCTGGAGCCGAGCGCGGGACGGTCCCGGGACGTGGCCGGCGCGATCATCGACCGGCTGTACCCGCCGGGTGCGCCGGGCCGGATCCCGGTGGTGTCGGTGACCGGCACCAACGGCAAGACGACCACGGTGCGGATGATCGGGCACATCCTGGGCCAGGCCGGGCTGGCCGTGGGCATGGCCACCACGGACGGGGTCTACTCCGGCGGCCAGCTGATCCATGCGGCCGACGCCTCGGGCCCGGCGTCCGCTGAGATGGTGCTGGACGACCCGGCGGCCGAGGCGGCGGTGCTGGAGACCGCCCGGGGCGGGATCGCCCGCCGCGGCCTGGGCTATGACCGAGCCGACGTCGCGGTCGTCACCAACATCACCGCCGACCATCTCGGCTGTGACGGGATCGAGGACCTGGACGACCTTACCGACATCAAGGCGCTGGTCGCCGAGGAGATCCAGCGCGGCGGCACCCTGGTGCTCAACGCCGACGACCCGCGGTCGGCCGGGCTGGCTGCGCGGCCCGCGGTCCGGGCCCGGAACCCGGTGATCCGCTACTTCAGCGTGTCCGCGGACAGCCCGGTGGTGCTCGGCCACCGGATGACCGGCGGCACCGCCTGCGTGCTGGCGGGCGGCCAGCTGGTCGAGGCCCGCGGCGGGGAGGAGACGGCGCTGCTCGGCGTGGACGAGCTGCCCGGCTCGTTCGGCGGGTCGGCGGCGCACCTGGTGGCCAACGCGCTCGCCGCGGCGGCGGCCTGCCGGGCGCTGGGGGTGAGCGTCAAGGACATCCGGCGCGGCCTGGCCACGTTCACCGCGGCCCAGGCGAACCCGGGCCGCGGGAACGTCTACCAGGTGGCAGGGGTGCCGCTGGTCGTCGACTACGGGCACAACCCGGCGGCGCTCGCCGCCATGGGGCGGCTGCTGCGCGCGGCGTGGCCGGGCGAGCCGGTGGCAGCCATCACCCTGCCCGGGGACCGCCGGGACGACCTGGTCGCCGAGACGGCGGCCAGCGTGGCCGGCTGGTCCGGCCGGGTGGTCGTGTACGAGGACAGTGACCTGCGCGGGCGGCAGGCCCGGCGAGATGATCCGGCTGATCACCGGCGCGCTCACCCGGCGGCGCCCCGGGATCCAGGTAGTGCCGGCCAGCGGCCCGGAGGAAGCCCTCCGCACCGCCCTGGCCCTGGCCTCCCCGGCCAGCCCGGTACTCCTCACCTACGAGAAGCTGGCCCCCATCCAGGACCTCCTGGCCCGGCTGGGCGCGGCCCCCGTCTAACCCGCTCCCGCCGCCCGGCCGCGAGCGGCCCCGGCATCGGGGCTAATGGGGGGCGGGCCAGTGGCGCCAGACGGTGACGCCGTCGGCACGGTAGGCGACGTGGAACCCGAGCAGGCGCAGGTACTTGGTCACGTGCCCGTTCGGCGTACCCCAGTTCCACACCACAACCCAGCCGATGTCCAGGTGGGCCAGGTCACGCCGGGCGGCGGCGAGCTCGCGCGGGCCGGTGTGCTCGCGGCGCTGCCGGGCCACCAGCTGGCTGTAGAAGGCGTGCTTGCTGATTCCGTCGATGGTCTGCACCGGGACCCGGGAGATGTAGCCGACCGCCCGCGGATGCCCGTCGGCGGTGGCCAGCACCTGCGCGTCCGGGTCGAACGCGCCGCCGTAGATGTAGGTGCCGCCGCGGATCCCGAACGGGATGTCCACCACGATGGACCGGGAGTGGTCGGCCGCGATCGGGCCGTCCACGGCCGGCAGCGCGGTCGGCACGGTGCCGATGAGCGGGTTGCCGGACCAGCCGGCCTCCAGCGCGCCCAGCACCGCCACCACCGCGATCGCGGAGACGGCGGCGGCGGGCCGCAAGTGATAGCGGAGCCAGTTCACCGCGGCCCCGGCGAGCAGCGCGGCCGGGACGAGGCCGAGCATCATCATCCGGTCCGGCTCACGGAACCCGGACAGGCCGGGAATCTTGGCGAACCAGGTGAACGGCATCAGCCCGGATGTCCGCCAGTGACCGTCCAGCTGCGCGGCGGGGATCAGCAGGTGGCTGCCGACCCGGAGCACCGGGCCGAGGGACAGTGCGGCACAGGCGAAGAACAGCAGGGCCAGCAGCCAGGCGCTGCCCCGGCGCCAGGACAGCACCAGGCCGGCCACCGCGAGCACGGTGAGCACCAGGCCGAAGTCGGGCACGCCGTCGGTGACCGGGCCGCGGAAGATGAACCCCAGGCTGCTCAGCCCGAGCTGGGAGACCCGCGGCGACAGGGCGAACATGGACGGCAGCGAGCTGGAGTAATCCCGGTAGGAGGCCTCCAGGCTGCCCGGCGGGGAGCTGAGCCCGCCCGCCCTGACCTGCTGGTAGATCGCGATGAGCTGCGGGCTGGCCAGCACCACGGCGGCCAGCGCGGCCATCCCGACGGGCGCCAGCTTGGCCGCCGAATAGGGCGGCCGGGCCAGCCAGGCGACCAGGGTCAGCACGACCAGCATGATCACCAGCACGGCGATCTCCTGGTCGGTGAGCACCGCGGCGGCCACCACCGCGCCCAGGATGACCGCGGAGCGCCAGCCAGGCCGCCGGGTCAGCCGTACCGCGGCTTCCAGGGCGATGGGCAGGAACAGCTCACCCAGGGCCAGGTTCAGGTGGTACCAGGACCGCCAGACCAGCATGGACGACAGGCCGAAGAAGGCGCCGGCGGCGATCGCCCCGGTCTGTGAGGGCAGCCACAGCCGGGCAGCCCGGTACATGGCGTAGCAGAGCAGCCCGGGCATGAGTGCGCACAGCAGGTTGTAGGACACGCTCGGCCCGAAGACCAGGGTGACCGGCATCATCACCAGGTCCGGCAGCGGCATGAGCGCGTGCAGGCCGAGCTGGGCGCCCACTGGCGCGGCGATGGCCGTGGTGCGCCATGGGTTGCCGAGGTGCTCGACCTGGTGCGCGACCCACCAGAAGCCCCACACGTAGGCTCCGGAGTCCCGGGTAGCGGGCAGCTTGCCGGCCAGGTAGGTGACCCGCGGCCAGCTCACCGCGATCCCCGCGGCCAGGAAGCAGGCCAGCACGGTCAGGTGCTGCCGGACCGGGTGCCCGGCCAGCGGGCCGCCCCGGCCCGGGCGGCCGGGCGCCGTGCCCGGCGTGGCCGCCTTCCCTGGTGATGCCCCGCCGGCCCCGCCGGTCCCGCCGGGGACAGGTTGGCTGCCCGCGTCGGCCAGGGCCGCCGGGGCACCGGCCGCGGCCGGCTGGGGGCCTCCGGCCCCCGGGGCCGCGGCCCCGGGCACGGCTGAACCAGAGCCAGCCGACTGGGGGTCCGCCAGCTCGGCGTAACCAGCGCCGGTCAGCCTGGGGTACTCGACTCCCGGTGCGCTTCCCGCGGCCCCCTCCCCCTGGTGACCCGCTCCGTCCATCCGCTCTCCTCGCCGGCCTGAGCCGGATCGACTGCCTGGGGTTACAGCCGCCCTTCCTGGACCGCGTGGGTGATCCAGGGGATTACCTCGTCGAGCATCTCCTCGAGGGTCGTGGTGGCCTCGTAGCCGAGCACCCGCTTCGCCTTCTCCACATCCGGCACCCGCTTCTGCACGTCGTACTCGTACGGCTGGTCCGACTCCAGCCGGAGCGGTACCCCGGGGCCCTTGATCTTCCGCCAGATGACCTCGGCCAGCTCGGCGACGCTCGTGGACTGGGCGGTGGACAGGTTGAAGTCGTCATTGACCGCGTCCGGGTGCAGCAGCGCGGTAACGATCCCCTTGGCCAGGTCGCCGCCGTAGGTGTAATGCCGGACCTGGTTGCCCTCGCCGAGGATGCGCAGCGGGTCCTGGCCCTTGAGCACCTTCTGCACCAGGTCGGGGACGACATGCGACATGGCCAGCTTCACGTTGCCGGACAGCACCTCGACCTCGCCGAGGGCCCGGCCCTCGCCGACCCCGACGCAGTTGAACGGCCGCAGGATCGTGTACGGCAGCCGGTACTGGTCCCAGGCGGCCCGGGCGTAGTACTCCACGGCCAGCTTCTGGAAACCGTAGGAGGACAGTGGCGGCGGGATGCGCCGCTCGTCACCCTCCTTGGACGGCCAGTGCCCGGTGCTCTCGTAGACCATGGACGAGCTGACGTAGGTCATCTTCTGCAGCGTGCCGGCCTTGTGCGCGGCCAGCGCGGCATCGCAGCTGGCCGCCATGATGCGCTCGTTGGTGGCGAGCAGATCGTAGGCGTAGGCGTGGAAGTAGGAGATACCGCCGATCATGGCCGCGCCCGCGATGAAGTGGTCGCAGCCGTCGAGCAGCTCGGTCACCAGGCCGACGTCACGCGCGTCGCCCTCAACGAAGTGGTAGTTCGGATGATCGTCGTAGCTGTGCTTCACCGGGCCGTACTTGGAGAAGTTGTCCAGGCCGACCACGGTGTGGCCGCCATCGAGCAACTCCTGGACCACATAGCCGCCGATGAAGCCGGCCGATCCGGTGACCAGAACCTTAACCACGAACTACTCCTCAGTTTTCTGTTCAGTCCTCGGCCGCGGGGCGGCCGCTGTCCGGGGTCTCGCTGTCCGGGGTCTCGCTGCCCGGCGTCGTGGACGGATCGGGGGGCGGGCTGGCCTCGGCCCGGGCGGCCAGTTGCTCCGCGGAGAGCTTCGGGCCGAAGGCGAAACGGTACCAATGGAGGTAACCCGGGAGCCACCGGACAAGCTCAAAGCGGGAATCACCTAGCGAGCGGTCCAGCCAGATCGTGGGGATCTCAGCCACCGGCCGCCGCAGCCGGGTCGCCTTGACCGTCAGCTCCAGCCCGATCTCGAAGCCGGTCCGGGAGTCGATGCCGACCTCCCGGACGAATTCGGTGGAGTACGCCTTGAAGCTGTTGGTCGCATCCCTGGTGCCCACCCGGGCCAGCAGGTGCAGCGTCCGGCCCGCGCCGCGGGACAGGGCCCGCTTGACCCGCGGGCCGCCCACCTGCTGCCCGCCGGGCATGTAGCGGGACGCGGCGGCTACCACTACGCCCCGCTCCACCAGCCGGGCCAGCTCGTCGATCTGCCGCGGGTCATCGCTGCCGTCGGCCATGGTGACCACCGTTACCGGGGACTGCGCCTCGTCGAAGCCGTACCGGATGGCGTTGGCCGGCCCCGCCCGTACGAGTTGTGCACCCCGCGCACCCGCGGGTCGGCCTTGCTGGCCTTCTCGATGTACGGGACCGTGGTGTCTTCGGGCATGTCGTAGACGACCAGTACCTCGCACGGCGAGGTCACGGCGCGCAGAATCCGGTCCAGGCAGGGCATGATGGCCTCGCCCTCGTTGTAGACCGGGATCACCACGGTCACTTCGGGCTTCATAGCCGGCCGCCGCCCGGCGGCGCCTCGTATTCAGTAACCATGCTGCCCCTCGCTTGACGGCGAACCTGCAGTGATCAGCCAGCGTTCCGGACCGGCGGTGATCAGGCACCGCCGCAGTTCCCAACGACCCGGGTCACCCGGGCACCAGAGGTAACACTCTCTCTCCCGGCACCCACTCCGAAGCACACCCGTAACACCAAGCATCGCTCCGAGCGGAGCAAATGGCCACATTACCGGATTCCGGGCCACGGCAAGATACCTCATACCCAGCCGCATTCACGATTAGGGTGCAAATGAGCAATACAGCCGACTCCAAACGGTAAAACCAGCGCAAAGTGGTCTGGCCGAGGCGCTACTCAGCCCCCGGCCGCCGCGCTGGGCAGGGTGACTCCGGTGTGCGACCAGGGCTGGGTGAACCCCACCGGGTTACCGTCCCCGGCGGCCGCCCCCGGGGTGCCGAAGGATGAGATGCGGATCGGGAAGCCGGTGGCGTAGGCCTCGATCATCGTGTGCTTGCCGATGACCAGGCCGACGTGACCGGGCGAGGCGATAGTCCCGTCCGAGCCGGCGAAGAAGACCAGGTCCCCGGGTTTCACCTGGCTGGCCGGGACCTGCGGCCCCCACGCCCACTGCTGCTGGGAGGTCCGCGGGATGCTGATCCCGGCGGCCCGGTAAGCCATCATCACCAGCCCGGAGCAGTCGAACGCGTCCGGCCCGGTGCCCCCCCACAGGTACGGCTTGCCCAGCTGCTCCCGGGCGAAGGCGATCGCGGCCGCGGCGGCCTGGTTGGGCGCCTGGGAAGTCTGCACGCTGGTCAGGCACTCCGGCGCGGTGACCGTCGTGGTCGAGTCGGTCGCTCACGTAGCCGCCGCGGCTGTACACGCCCGCCCAGTACTCCACCTGCTGCACATAGGACTGCAGGTGGTTGTAGGCGAAGATGGCCCCGCTGGGATTGCTCAGCACGCCGTTGCGCAGCAGGTACTTGGCCGCGCCCGCGATGGCGTCCGCGGGGTCGTACACGTTGGCGGTGCCGTCCCCGTTGGCGTCGGTGGCCACCCCGTTGACCACCTCTGAGGCCGGGTGGACGGGGGCACCCCCCCAGGTGTTCCCGGACGCCCCCTCGATGCCGATCTGCATCGGGCCGGCCGCGCCGAACCCGTTCTGCCCGGAATGCACCCCGGGCAGGTTCGACTGGCCGTCGTTGCTCTCCACCTTGCCGATGCCGGCCAGGATCACCCAGGGCACCCCGTACTGCTGGCCGGTCTGCTTGAACAGGGCCAGGTAGTTGGCCGGGATGGAGTTGCTCGCCGTGGTGGTGGCGGCGGGCTGGCTGGCGCTGGCCGCCGGGCTGGGGCAGCCCACCCCGGCGGCCAGGAACAGGCTGGCCCCGCCGACCATGGCCATCGGGACCAGCGCGACGCTGGTGACCAGGAGCGCGGCCAGGCCGATCGCCACCACGACGGCGGCCCGGCCCCGGCTGATGGTCAAGCTGGGCCGCCAGTTCATAAGCCCGCCGCCCCGGTCAAAAGTTCCCCGCCGTGCTCAGCTCGATGTCGTTGACCAGCCAGGTCCCGCCGTTGTTGACCACCGTCACCGCGTACTGGCCGCTGGGCTGGCGGGTGCCCTGCCTCGTGTGCAGCGTCTGGTCGATGGTCACCACGAAGATCAGGCTGGACGGCCCGAAGGACCGCAGCGAGTCGATGACCACCCGGGCGGTGGACACCTGCCGCTGGCTGGCCCGCTGGCTGGCCAGGGAGGGCAGCGCCCACCCGCGCGCCAGCGTGGCGCTCAGCTCGCTGGTGGCGAGATTCGCGCAGGCTGGCCGCGTAGGCGCTGGCGTGCTCCGTGTAACTGAACGTCTCGTAGGCCGCCCCGAACGCCTCGGTCACGTGAGCCGCCCGGGCCAGGTCACCCTGGCTGAACGGCAGCCAGGCGTAGATGTCGGGGACCGAGGAAGCGGGTGACGCCGTCGCGGCCGGGCTGGACGCGGCCGGGCTGGCCGGGGGCGCGGTGCCCGCAGCCGGGCGGCTGGCCGTGGCACCAGGCCGCGGCGTAGCCGGGTGCCCCTGGCCCAGGGCCGCGCGCACGCCGGGGATGAGCAGGTAGGCGCCGGTCCCGCCGAGCACCACGACGATGCCCAGGAAGGCCAGCACCCGCTGCGCCGGGCTCAGCTCCATCGCGATCCGCTACTTCCTACGGCGCACCGGCCGGAGCCAGAACGGCACCGCCGGGCCGTTGTCGGCGCCGCGCCCGGCGCCCGGCTGGCCGGCTGACGGAACTCCCCCGGACGGCGTCCCGCCGGCCAGCGGCGCACTGGCCGGGCGGTCCGCGGCGGCCGGGCGGCGCCGGGCTCGCCCGCCCGGACGCGGGGCGGCGGGGCGCTGCGCTCCGGGCCGCGGGCCGGGCTGGCGCTGCGGGCCGGAGCGCCGCCCCCCGCGAACGGGCCGCCACCGCGAGCCGGGCCGCCACCGCTCCTGACCGGGCCGCTGCTGGCCGCAGGGCCCGGGTCACGGGCCGGGCTGGGGGCACGGGACGGCGCGCCACGCGACGATCCGGCGCCGAACCAGGGTGGCGCCGCGCCCGGGGACTGGCCCGGCGCGGCCGCGCCGGGCTGCCGGGCCCCGCCCCCGGACGGGCGCGCCCCGCCCCCGGACGGCCGCGGTGCGGCCGGCTGGCGTGGCGCAGCGCCCGGCCAGCGCTGCCGGGACGATGCCTGCTGCGGGCGGGGCGGCGCCACGGCCGGCCGCGCCCGCCACTCCGCCGGCCGGGCCCGCCCCGGAGCCAGCCGCCGGGGCGGCACCGGCCACACGCCCCGGGCCCGGCGCGGCCGCGCCGGGGGCACGGCCCGACGCGGTATCGCCGCCGGCCGCCCGGGACCAGCCGCTCGGCGTGCGCTGGGCGGTCCCGTCCCGGGTCGGAAGGTCCAGCGGCGGGGCGGCCCGCGGGCTGTTTTCCAGGCCGGCCGCCTCCCGGCCGCGGCCCCGGGCGGCCAGCCCGCCGCCCCGCCCCGCCCCGGACTGGTAGCCATCCTCGCCCGCCGCGTCGCCCGCCGTGGAGCCGCGCTCGCCGGCGGTCCCGGTATCGGTATCGGTGCCGGCCCCCCTGGACGAGGCCGCGGAGCCCGCCGCGGCACCGGCCGCCGCGCCCGCTCCCCCGGCCACCGCCACCTGGGCAGCCAGGCCGGCCGCCTGGCCGGGATTACGCCGCGCCCAGCGCGCCGCCCGGTAGGCGGCGAAGCCCGGCACGCCGACGGTGGCCGCGTCCACGGTGTTGCGGCGTGCCGTGCTGCCCGCCCGGACCAGTTCCGCGTCGCCGCGCTCCCGGGACCCGACCATGCCGTAGCCGACCGCCGAGAACAGGTGGACGAACGGCTTGCGGTAAATGAAGACGGCCACCGTGACCAGGGCGATCATCAGGATCTTGAGTGCCCACGGCAAGGCGGCGTCACTGGTGCCCATGATCAGCGAGTAGGCGTACAGCAGCACGCTCAGCACAAGCGCGATGGCCGCCTGCTTGAGCAGCACGCCGACCAGCATCTCGAGCCAGCGCAGCGCCACCACCCGGCCGAAGCCCGGATGGGTGCCGATGATGAGGAAGAACGGCCCGGCCACCAGGAGCAGCAGGAACCCGAGCTTGAGGATGATCAGGGTGATGGCGATCAGCAGCACCAGCACCCCGGCCACCAGCGCCGCGAACAGGGCCGCGAAGGCTATCTCCAGCCGGGTGGCGTACTGATTGCCCTGGAACAGGGAGTAGACGCCGGGCTGATTCTGCTTGAGCGACGCGGCGATGCCCGCGTAGGCATCCTGCTTGGCCGTGATCAGCGTCGCGGAGGGCGTCTCGTTGGTGGCGATGGCCTGGGCCCAGAGCAACTGGCGGCCGTAGGTGTTGACCACGGTCGGCTTGGCGCCCTTGCCGGTCGTGTACACGGTGGTGCCGAACTCGCCATCCAGCCACGGCTTGCAGACCAGCACCGACCACAACTGGTTGGCGTTCTGGTCCACGATCGACGAGCCGCCGGTGTAGCTGAAGCTGGCCGTCTTGGCCTGCGGGTCATGGGTGGTCACCGGCACGCAGTCACTCTGCGGCGGGCTGGGCAGCCCGGCGAACGCCACGTTGAGCGTCTGGGTGATGCCGTTGGACACGGTCTTGCCCAGCCCGGTGAAGTCGGCTGGGCGGCCGATCAGCCAGATGGCCGCGGCGCAGGCCACCACCATCCAGATGGTGCCCTCGATGGTCCGGGTGGCCCGCTTGCGGATCAGCCCCTGCCAGGCCAGCCAGATGGCGCCGAGGATGACCACCGGGGCCAGGTAGGGGAAGTAGATGGCGTTGCCCAGGCTGGTGATCAGCCGGTCCACCGAGTTCGGTCAGCCAGGACAGGATGCCCTCGCCCGCCGCGGACTGGTAAACGGTGATGGTCACCCGGTCCAGGGCTTTGGCCGCGTCGAACACCATGCCCGCCACGCTGTTGCCGATCAGCGACGTCATGTCCGAGCACTGCAGGCCGTAGGCGGCCCAGGTCTGCCCGGCCATCCCGTAGCTGTTGTACAGCGTGTCCGCGGGCTTGGCCCCCGACGACGGCGGCCGGATCAGCGCGTCGATCCCGCCGGACGCGGGCTCGGGGGTGGGAACGGACGGCTGGCAGATGTTGTTGAGGTCGCCTATTAAACCGCTGGACCCGGCGTTGCACAGGCCGACCAGGCCGCCGATGTCGCCGATCCCGGGCACCGAGCAGATGCCGCCGGACGGCGCGGCCGGGCGGGTCGCCGTGGCGGTGCCCGCGGTCCCGGCCGGGACGCCGGTGCGTGCCGTTCGCCCGGCCCGCGCCGTGTCGCCGGCCGCGGCCGGCCGGGCCACGGCGGCGTGCTGCGCCGTGACCCCGGCGGAAGCGGGCGCGCCTGCCGCTGCCTGGGCGATAGCTGGCGACCCGAGCACCCCCGCGCCGGCCACGGCGATGAGCACGCCGGGCACCGTCAGGGCTCTGCGGGCCGCCGCGGCGGCCCGGCGGACGAGTCTGGCCATCATGGGCTCCTCAAGCCTGGGGGAAGGCTGGCAGGGGCATGCATCTGCGGACCGGTCACTGCACCGGTCCGGCCGGCGGCGCGGTACCGCGCAGGCCGGCGTCCTCGGCCGGGCCAGTGCCCGGCGGCGCGGGCTGCCCGGCCGACCGGGCCCGCGTCGGGTTGGTGTCGAGCCACTGCCGGACCTCATCGGAGATCAGCTCGATGCCGATCCGGCCGACCCGGCCATCCAGGTCCCGGAAGATGCACTCCCCGTTGCCGAGCCCCCGCAGCACGGCCTTGTGATCCTCCGACGGCTCGACGCCCAGCAGCGCCATCACGTTCGCCACCTCCACCCGCTCGGAGGAACGGAACGCGAACACGCTGGACAGGCAGTTCGTCACCTGCTCGCTGAGCAGGTCCCCCGCGTTCTGCGACACCAGGATCAGCGCGGTGTTCCGCGACCGCCCCATCCGGGATACCTCGGGAACCAGCTTGGCGCCCTGCGGCGTCGCGGTGATCGCCCACGCCTCATCCAGGAAGATCGCCTTGGGCAGCCGGCGGTCGAGGCCGTTCAGCAATCTTCTGGCGAACTGGGACACGAGGTACAGCAAGGCGACCGACAGCCGCTGCTCGTAGGAGTAATCCTCGCGGCCAGCCGCGGTATCCGGCAGGGTCAGGCCGGCCAGCGTGAACACCGTCGTCCAGCCGGCCGCGTCGATCTGCTGGCCGCCGGACGGCGCGAAGCACAGCCGGGCCAGCCGCATCTCCGACATGGACCGCAGCACGGCCCCCAGGTTCTTCGACGCCGGGTCGGCCGACTCCTCCAGGTGCCGGATGACCTTGCCCAGGCTGGGCCGCTCCCGGCCGGCCACGCTGGCCACCGCCTGGATCATCGCGCTCTCCCGCTCCTCGCTCATCCGGGGCAGCAGCAGGCGCAGCGTCTCGGTGGCCATGGTCCGCTTCTCGGCCAGGTCATCGCCGAACGAGAACGGGTCGAGCAGGCCCGGCGCGGCCGCGCCCAGCGGCAGTACCCGCGCCTTGCGGCCGCGCTTGGCGAGCAGTTCGACCAGGGGCTCCGCGTCACCCTTGGGGTCGATCACGGCCACCGTCACGCCGCGCAGCGCGCATTGCAGGATCAGCAGCAGCGCGAGGGTGGTCTTGCCGCCGCCCGGCTCGCCGGTGATGGCGATGGCCGTGGGCCGGTTCAGCGCCGCGGCCAGCAGCGGGTCGAAGTGCACCACGGAACGCGCCCGGCCCAGCGTCTCGCCGATGTACGGCCCGACCCAGCCCTGCCCGTGATGCGGATGGTCGCCCAGGTCCACGGTGGCGGTCGGGACCCCGCCCGCGATCGTGTACAGCGGCTGGCGCTGCACGTAGGAGCTGAGCCGGACCCGGTCCCCCGGCAGCGTCTCGCGCAGCAGCGAGAACTGGTCACCGGTGGAGTTGACCACGTCGATGCCCATGTCGCGGTAGTGCTCCACGACCGCTTCCACCCGGCGCTGGCACAGGTCCCGGGTGGGCGCGGTGACCGCCAGCCGGTGCCAGCCGTAGACGAACGGCAGCCGTTCCTTGGTAATGCCGTGCTCCAGCATCCGGGCCGCCGTGATCTGCTCGGCCAGCGCGAGCGGCGCGTCCACCCCGGCCTCCCGGATATGCGCGTCCATGTCCCGGGCGTGGGCCAGCCGGCGGCCGACGTCCTTGCTGGCCTTGGCCGGCGGGATCAGCTTCATCCGGGAACTGACCTCGACCGGGAAGGGCAGCGAGTCCGCGAAGTGCAGCCACGGTTCCCCGTCGGGGAAGGACATCACGTCGGGGAACCGGGAGAAGGACAGGAAGGCCGCGTAGGACTCGCCCTCGGGCTGCTCCAGCCGCAGGATGGTGCGGCCGTTGTGCACCTGGCCCTCATACAGCGACTCGATCTCGCCGGCGCCCCAGCGGCGGCGGCGCACCGCGGACGGCCGCGGGTCGCCCGCGGTGCCCATCAGCGCGTGCCGGATCAGCCAGGCCAGCTCGTCACTGGTGGCGTGCCGGGCGGCCAGCGCGCTGGCGCCCAGCGCCCGGCCGAGCCGTTCCGCCTGGTCCGTCCAGCGGGTGATCTCGCTGGAGCTCAGGGCCTCGTCTTCCAGGCCCATGACCTGCTCGCCCGCCCGGTAGGCGTTGATGAACTGGGACAGCACGCCGCCGGACAGCTGGGCCCGCACGCCCCGCTGGCCCAGCCGGACACCGAGGTAGACCTCTTTCATCCAGAAGTCCTTGGCCCACACGTGCCGGTACATCTCATCCAGGTAGTTCCGCCAGCCCGGGCCGCCGTCCGAGGTGGCGTCCAGCTGCGCGGCCCACTCCGCCGCGCCGTACGAGCGGTGCACGATGCGCAGGTGCACCTCGGCGTCGGGCATCCGGATGGCAGCCATCGCGACGGTGATGTTGGTGGCCAGGGCCTCCCGGTCGGCCGGCGTGGTGAACTCGTACGGCTGGGTCGGCAGCCGGTAGTACGCCCAGGCATGCGTCTCGGTGAGCAGGATCCGGTCGTCGAAGTAGCGCAGGCTGAGCCGGGACCGCCCCCGGGTCCGGGCGCTCACCGTGCCTCGCCCGAGGTTCGCGCCGCCCGCCGCTGCGCCCCGCCCGCCGTGGCCAGCGCCGCCACCAGCACCCCGGCCAGTGCCGTGTAGGCGTGCTGGACCTGTGGCCGTAGCTGGCCGAACCCGGATACCGGTGTCCCTGGCACCGGGCGGAGCTCCCTGATGCCCTGCTCGGCCGGCGGCTCGGCGAGATGATCGTCCCAGGGCACCCGGACGATCGCCCGGCACCGGCCGCGGACGACGAGTTCGGCCTGCTCGACATGCGTCATGCTGCGCTTGCTCACCCCGTTGATGACCGCGATCGAGTTCGTGCACAGTTCCGCGTAACCGTGGCCGTCCAGCCACTCCATCGTCATCGCCACCGCCCGGGAGGCGTCGGCGCTGGCCGGCGCGACCAGCACGAGCTGGTCCGCGGCGGCCAGCAGCCGGGCCACCGCCGAGGCACCGGGATCGGCCAGCGTGATCGGGTAGCGGCTGGTCAGGATGGCCGCGATCCGCGCGTAGTCCGCGTCGTTCAGGTCCTGGCGGCCGTCCATCACGGTGTCGTGGGCGATGACGTCCAGCCGTCCCCGGCCGCGCGGCGCGGGCGCGGCGGGCGGCTCGCCCGCCAGCAGGCCCCGGGCCGTGGCCACCGGGGCGGTGCGGGCCATGTCGGCGAGCGAACTGCGCCCGGGATTGAGGTCGAGCGCCGCGACGGCCTCGCCGCGGACGCTGGCCACCACGTCGGCGAGCATCAGCGTGCTGACGGTCTGCCCGGCGCCCACGGTGCAGCCGAGCACGACGGTCAGCCGGGGGCCGTCGATGGGCAGCAGCACGCGGTCCCGGTCCCGCCGCTCCATGTCGGGGCGGCCGGGGCCGTGCCCGCCCGGGATCACCCGCACCGGAACCCGCCAGGTGGTCCCGCCGCGGTGCTGCCCCGGGCCGCTCAGCGCCCGCTCCACGACCGTCGGGCGGTTCTGCGCGCCACGGACGACGACGACGGGCGGTGACCACGGGTTGGGTGACGGCGGTTCCGCGCCTGGTGCTCCGGCGCCTGCGGTGGGCTGTGCCTCAGGCCCCGGTTCCGCGGCGGGCGATTCGCCCGGGCCGGCGTCCGGCTCATCCGGCGCGGCGGGCTCCGGTTCCGGGGCATCGAGTGCTGGCGAGGCTGGTTCTGCCGGGCCGGGTGGTTCGGCGGCCCGTGGTTCGGCGGCCCGTGGTTCGGCGGCCGGTGGTTCGGCGGCCGGTGCCTCGGCGGCCGGGGTCCGCCGTCAGCCCGGGCGCCGCCTGGGCCGCGGCCGCCTCGGCCGACGCCGCCCGGGCCCGACCGCCTCAGCCTCCGGGCCCCCAGCCTCCGGGCGCCTCAGCCTCCGGGCCCCCAGCCTCCGGGGCCTCGGCCTCCGGGCCCCCAGCCTCCGGGGCCTCCCGGGCCCCCAGCCTCCGGGGCCCTCAGCCTCCGGGGCCTCGGCCTCCGGGCCCCCAGCCTCCGGGGCCTCGGCTGGCCGGGCCGCAGCAGGCAGAGCCTCGGCCGGGACCACCTCGCCGGGCGCCGGCACCGGTACAGCCGGGCGGGCGGGCGGCTCTTGCTCCTGGCCGTCGTGCCCGCCGGGCGCTTCGTGCCCGACGGGGTCGAGGATCCCAGGCGTGGCCCCGCCCGACACGGCCACCTCGCTAAACGGTGGGCCGCCGAGCGGCGGAGCCTCCCCCGCCGGCACCCGGCTCGGCGGGACCAGCGGCACGACGGCCGCCACGGGCTGCTCAGGCCGGTCATCGTGGGCGACCTCGGGTGGCCGCGGCCGGGACACCGCCGGCCCTGCACCAGATCCGCTGGCCGGGCAGCCGATGCGGTCCCCGGGGCCAGCGCGGACCCGCCATCCCCGGTGGCCGGCAGGCCTGTCCCGGGAACCCCGGCCGCGGCCGGGAAACTCGTCACCCGGTCCTGGCTAGCGGACCGCACGTCACCGGCGGCCGACGCCTCAGGCGCGGGCCCCGCACCGGCCGCGGATGGAAGCCCGGCCGCGGGCCGGACCTCGGCGGCGGGTGGCATCCCGGCCGCCGGGCGCACCCCAGCGGGCCATACTTCCGCGGGTCGCACCTTGGCGGCTGCGGGCACCTCAGCCGAAGGTACCGGCCGGGGGGCGCCCGGTACCTTCCCCCCGGGCAGCACCGGCGGGGAAGGCCTTGCTTCGGGGAACGCTGGCGGCCGGGCCGCCGGGACCTGTGCTGGTGGCGGCCCGGCCGGGATCGGCGGACCCGGGACCGCCACTGGCGCGGATGCGGGCTGACCAGCCGCCCGGGCCGGTCCCCCCGGAGCCGGTGCAGCGGCCCGGATCTTCCCTGGAACTGGCGGGGCCGCCTGGGCGGCCAGTCCTGGCCGCCCGGCGCGCGACTGCTGCCGAAGCGGCCGCCGCCCAGGCCGGGGGCGTGGCCGGGCGGCCGGCCATCGTGGCCGAGCGGCCGGCCGTCGCGGCAGACCGGGCAGGCTGAGCCGCCACGGCCGGCCGGGGCCGGGCCGGGGCCGTCTGCGGCTCAACCTGTGGCTCGGTGCTGGTGGACCGGTCCAGATCCTCTTCCCGCCGCCAGACACGGCCGACGACGGCGATTTCATCCTCCTCCGCCAAGGGCGCCATCCGGCACCAGGTGGACGGTTCACCCAGGTAGCGGACCTGGGAAATCATCAGTTCCGGCAGCCTCTTGCTCTCCAGCACCGGTCTGGTCGCCAGCCAGGTGAGCACCCCCGGGGGCAGCACATACAGCCAGAACAGCGTGTGATTGAAGGGAAGCCCGAGCACGGTGAGGAGCACCACATACGGGATCGTGATGGCGGCGAATACGGCTATCTGGCCGACGGGCACCGGCATCGGCAGCCGGAAGTCGTACAGCTTGTACAGCCGTTTTTCGATCCGCCAGATACTCGTATAGGTGGGCAGCTCCACTGGGTGCTCTCCTTCTGGCCTGGGCGGAGATCAGTGGACGCCGAGCGCGTTCGAGATGCCCTTGGCGAGCTCCTGAACGATGCTGGGCGTGTAGAAGATCACCGCGATGGCGACGGCAAGCACCAGGAACTGCACGAACCGGATGATTTCCCGAGTGAACAAGAAGAACAGTGCCACGATCCCGACGATACCGAGGAACAGCGGGCCGAAAAGACCTTGCAGGTAGCTCACGAGGCCCGACGTACTGATCGCCGACGGGGCCGCGAGTATAAGCGAGTGAAACGACATCGGTCTACTCCGGGTTATGGGGGATAACGCATGGCCTGGCGGGAGCATGCGGTCTGCGGAGTCCGGTCATGGTGCCCCCGGCGAACCGGCGGCCGTACTGATGTCGGTGACGTACCAAGTGCCACTACGATTCTCCACCGTAAGTGCGTAGCTCATATTGAGCTGCGCGGGCGAGCCTCTGTTGACGACCTGGCCGCTGGCGTTCCTGGCTGGAACACTCCATACGACGGTGGCAATGATATGGCGCGTTGACCCGCCCTGAGGCACACTTACCCCGGCCAGACTCTGATAAATCACCGCGCCGTTCAGCCCGGTGACGTTAGCGCCTGGAGTGACGAACCTGGTCAGCGTGACCTCATTCCCGCTTGCGTAAGCCGGGAAAAAAGCACGTAGCAGAGTCGTAAGTTGGGCGGTCGCGGTGGGATCGGTGTTGACAGGCGCGCTACTCGGCGGGATTGCCCGGGACGGGGCAGGCAGCCAGGCGGGCGCCCCCGACACCACCAGGCCACCGGAGGCGGCATAGATGGGCACGCCCAGTTCCATCAGCGTGCCATTGACGCGGGCCAGCAGGGTAACGACGGCGTGCTGGGCGTCACTTACGTCCGTGCTCGCGACCTGTTCGGACTGCAACACTGAAGAACCTGTGCCATTCCAGCCCAGCTGCGGGTCGGATCCGGCAGGCAGAAAGGCGCTCAGCGCGGTGGCGCGCTGATTGACCTGGCCAGGGCTGTAATTGAGGTAAACCTGGCCGAACTGGAGGGCATAGGCGTCGGCCAGGGTGACCGGGAAAGACGTCGCGGGCTGAGTGGCCGGCGCGGCTGGGGCGGCTCCCGTCGAGCTCTCACCGGACACGATGGCCATCACGCCACGGAAGCCGATCAGCAGCAGGACGATCCACGCTATGACCCGGAACGTCCAGACCAGCCAGCGGCCGCCCGCTCCGCCCCAGGTTCGTGTGCCGCGACGGCGTGCGGTGCTGGCCGGTTCGGCATAGTCGGCGTCCGCTTCGTACCCCAGCCCGTGCTCAGCTGAACGCGAACTGCGTTCAATGGTGGACCGGCGAACCATCGCACCTCCGCTCGCTCCTGCGCACGCGCAGCAATGAGTTGCGGTGCCTTCCTATGCCGTCTATCGCCCTATTCTGCGCCATAACCTGCTGGTGGGGGAGCCCCTTTGGGCAGCCGCACGGCAGCGGGAGCGGGCAAACGGCCGGGTGATTGACCGCCGCGCGAGCTGGACGATTGGCCGTCACGTTGTCCCTGACCTGCGGTTATGGCCGTGTACGGCGTGGCCAGTAGCGCTCCCGGGGAACCGTCGCGAAGCTGCCTGCGGGACCCGACGATTGGTCTCAACCGATGCTTAAGCACACGCTAGCGGGGCGCGGCGGCCCTGGCCAGGACCGAACGGCCGTGTCGTGCAATAGCTTCCGTGGCGTTCGCTAACAGCCGGGAGATCTGTGACATCTGGGACCGCGGAGCGCCCCGCGGCCGCTGCCGGGCTCGCCCGACCCGACCAGCGCGAAGGCCCGTAGTAGCGAGCGCGCGCCGCCCCCGCGGGTAGAGAGCCAGACATGAGCGATGAGGTTGACCGGGCCGGGCAGGTCACCAGGGCTGCCCGGCGGGATACGGCGGACGATCGCCGGGGCCCGGTCCGGCCAGGCCGGGTGCGCCCCGCCGACGCATGGGTGGTAGCCGGGCCGCCTGGGGCCGGCAAGAGCACGGTTGCCGGGCTTCTCCTGGCCGCGCTCGCCCCGGCCCCGGCACTGCTGGACAAAGACACCATGTATGGCGCATTTGTCGCTGCCATTCTTAGTACTGAGGGCCGCCCGCCGGGCGAGCGCGAAGGATCCTGGTATGACGAGCACATCAAGGTTCATGAGTACGCCGGAATGACGGCGGTGGCCAGGGAAATCCGCTCATACGGATGCCCGGTGGTACTGTCTGGCCCTTTTACTGAGCAGATTCATGACTCCGCGCGCTGGCGGACGTGGGCCACCGAACTCGGGTCTGGCCGGGTACGCCTGGTCTGGGTGAGATCGGATGCGGAGACCCTGTACCACCGCCTCACCGCCCGCGGCTCGGACCGGGACACCGAGAAACTGGCGGACTTCGCCACGTTCACCACCCGGATGCGGCTCGACGCGCCGCCCGCGGCCCCGCACGACGTGATCGACAACCGGCTCAGCGCGGCCGCCACCGTGCAGGACCAGGTCACCACCCTGCTCGCCGCCGCAGCCACCTGAGCCGTAGTGCCCCGCAGGGCGGCGGGGGGTGGAAAAGGGCTCGACCCCGCTCGGCCCCGGCGGTACCGTCTGGCCCATGTGGCCCGGCGAGTTCAACCATCCCCGCCTGGTGCCGCTCGCTGACACCCCGTACCCGTGGGCCCGGGACGACGCCTTCTTCGTTTCGGCTGTCCCGGGGCAGCCGGCCCGGATCGCCGATCTGGGCCGCGGGACAGCGCGGCTGGCGCTCCGCCCGGCCGCTGCCTTCGACATCGGGCTGATGACCAGCCATGTGGCCCAGTTCCTCAGCGCCGACGAGGAGTGGCGGCACCCGCTCGCTGACCTCAAGCGTGGCCTGGTGCCCGGCGGCCGGCTGGCCTTCGACACCCGCGCCCCGCGGGCCCGCGGCCGGGGACAGCGGACTCAGCACCGCCATGCCCCGGTTCCGCTCCGAGCAGGACGCCCGTTCCCCGCTCGCCCAGGCAGGTTTCACCATCGGCCACATGTACGGCGGCTGGCACCGCGAGCCCATCGGCCGTGGCGACGGTGAGCCCCAGTTCAGGCGCTCTCGGTTGCCCGTCAGTTGAGGTACGCGAGGCCCGATAGCCAGACGTTGAAGCGGAACTCGACACGATGCCGAATCAACGGCAGCTACCGTGCGTTCCTGGCCGACCTTTACTGCTACAGCCTTCAGGGTGCGCAGGGAGCAGGCCGATCACCAGGGCCGCCGCGTGTGTCTTCGTAGGGCGTACTTCTTGGATCATGGGACGGGTCGCACGCCGGGATGCCGGGAAACAGCCGGTCCAGGTGGTAGTCGATGATGGCCTGGGCTTGCCCGGGCGAGGAGTGGCCGCCCAGGACACTGGTGCCCAGGCCGGAGGACATGGCCAGCAGGCTGACGGCCTCCAGATCCGGGTCCACGTGGGCGGGGGTGTCGCCGGCGGCCTGGGCAGTCCGCAGTTGGGCCGCGACCACGTCGATCACCGCAGTTGAGTTCTTGACCAGGGGGGAGATCGCGAGCGCCGGGTCGGTCAGCGAGAGCGCGAAGTAGGCCGTGTAGAGGATGGTGAAGGTGCGCCGCTCGTCGTCGGCGGGCAGCCCCTCGGTCAGGATCGCGGCGATGACGTTGCGTGGGTGAACCGGGCTCTGCATCTCCTTGAGCCGGCTGATCCGCGCCAGTGCCCGCCCGCCGAACTGGGCCGCCAGGTGCTGCATGGCGGCCAGCAGGAGCTCTTCCTTGGTGCCGAAGTAGTACTGGACCAGCCGCAGGGACACGCCGGCTTCGGCCGCGACCTCGCGCATCCCGGTGGCGTGCAGTCCGCGTGTGGCGGCCGTCCGCAGCAGGGCTTCTGCGATCTGCCGCCGCCGTTCCTCATGGTCAACCCGCTTCGGCACCCGCTCACCGTACCCATTGCCGTCCGCCGCGCTTTTGATGATACGATCGTATCATCAAAGTTGGACCCCGCCGCGAGGAGGCGAGACATGCCCAGGCTCAAGCGCATCACCGGTGCAGCAGACCTGGCGTCCGAGGGCGAGCCGGGATCGTGGATAGACGATGCAGCGCGCGAGAGGTTCATGGCCGCGTACGAGCGGGCCTTTGCGCTGTGGCCGCGGCCGTGCGAGGAGTTCGACGTCGAGACGGCGACCGCGACCACGCGGGTACACGCCTACCGGCCACATCCCGATGGGCCGCCGGCCGTGCTGCTCACCGGCGCCGGGTTCAACGCTTCCAGTTGGTATCCGCACGTTGCCGCGCTGGCCAAGGGCGGCCCGGTGTACGGGATCGATATGCCCGGCGACCCGAACCCCAGCGTCGCGCGTGCCCCGATCACGCCCCCGGGGAACTGCGCCGCATGGCTGGACGAGCTCCTGGGCAAGCTCAGCGACCGCCCGGCGCACCTGGTCGGCTTCTCCTACGGCGGCTGGGTCGCCATGAACCAGGCGATCCGCGCGCCTGGACGGGTCGCCTCCATCACGCTGCTCGATCCCGCCGGGCTCACCAAGCTCGACGCCCGCTTCTGGTTCTGGTTGTCCATCAGTGGCCTGGCCACCCTGACCCCGATGCCGCTGCGCCGCCGCCTCGCCCGCTGGCTTGACAGCCCGTCCATGGCGGAGCCGGAGCTAGTGCCGCTCATGTGGGCAGGCATCCGCGGCTACCATGCCGAGCCCAAGTTCCCCGGTGTCCTCACCGACGACGAACTCCGCGCGATCAGGGTGCCGGCCCTACTGGTCACCGGAGCGCGCAGCTCCCTGCTTACCCCGGCGGAAGCCCGCGCACGGGGAAGTCTCATGCCGCACGCGGAGATCGCCGTCGTCCCCGGCAGCCACGGCGGCTTCAACCGGATCGACGAGCTGAACGAGCGGATCACCGCCTTCATCAGAGGCCAGGCAGCCGCAACCGGCCCTGTGGTCAGACGTTGAAGCGGAACTCGACGACGTCGCCGTCGGCCATCACGTAGTCCTTGCCTTCCATCCGGACCTTGCCCGCCGCGCGGGCGGCGGCCAGCGACCCGGCGGCCACCAGGTCGTCGTAGGCCACGATCTCGGCCTTGATGAAGCCGCGCTGGAAGTCGGTGTGGATGACGCCGGCCGCCTCCGGCGCGGTGGCGCCGGCCGGGATCTCCCAGGCCCGCACCTCCTTGGGCCCGGCGGTGAGGAACGTCATCAGCCCCAGGGCGGCGAAACCGGCGTGGGCCAGGCGGTTCAGTCCCGGCTCCCCCAGGCCGAGGGCCTCCGCCATCTCGGCCGCCTCATCCTCGGGCAGTTCCGCCAGTTCCGCCTCGGTCTTCACGTCGAGGAAGATCGACTCGGCCGGGGCCACCTGCGCGGCGAGCTTGGCCCGCAGGTCGTCATCCCCCAGCTCCGCGTCGCCGGCGTTGAACACGTACAGGAATGGCTTGGCCGTCAGCAGATGCAAGTCACGCAGGTCGGCCAGGTCGATCCCGGCCCCGGCCGCCCCGGCGTACAGGGTGGTGCCGCCGTCCAGCAACTGCTGGGCCGCGGCGGCGGCCTCGGCCGCCCGCTGGCGTTCCGGGTTCTTGGCGAACCTGGCCTCCTTGGCCAGCCGGGGCACCGCCTTCTCCAGCGTCTGCAGGTCGGCCAGGATCAGCTCGGTGGCCACCGTGTCGATGTCGCGGGCCGGTGACACGTCTCCGTCCACGTGACTCACGTCCGGATCGGTGAACACCCGGACCACCTGGCAGATGGCGTCCGTCTCGCGGATGTGCGCCAGGAACTGGTTGCCCAGGCCCTGCCCCTGCGAAGCGCCCTTGACCAGGCCCGCGATGTCCACGAAGCGCGCACTGGCCGGCACCACCCGGGCCGCGTCATACATCCGGGCGAGCACGGCCAGGCGAGGATCGGGGATGCCCACCACGCCGACGTTCGGGTCGATGGTCGCGAACGGGTAGTTCGAGGCCAGCGCGCCCGCCCTGGTCAGCGCGTTGAACAGGGTGGACTTGCCGACGTTGGGCAGCCCGACGATGCCGATGGAAAGGCTCACCCCGGCGAGTCTAGGCCGTCCGGGGCACTCCTCCCGGGCCGCCTGGCCGCCGCGCGCCCGGGCGGGCCGCCCGCCGCCCGGAAATGTCGGCACCCCCTGCCAGGATCCCGGCCATGACCGCGTTCTCCCTCCTCGCCGTGCTCCTCCTGGGCATCGTGCTGGGCTGCGTGATCGGTTTCCTCTATGCCCGGAGCCGGCTGGCCGCCGCCATGGCCGAGCTGACCGGCCGGGTGCACACCGCGGAGGAGCGGGCGCGCTCCGCGGCCGAGCTGGCGCAGCTGGCCGACGGGCAGCTCGGCCAGCGCTTCGAGGCACTGTCGGCCCGGGCCCTGGATGCGAGCGCACGCCGGTTCATGGAGATGGCGGAGGGGCGCCTGCAGGCGGCCAACGTGACGGCGGCCGGCGCGCTGGAAGCCCGGCACGCCGCGGTGGAGCACCTGGTCGAGCCGCTGAAGGAGACGCTCAGCCGGGTGGAGGCCCAGCTCCGCGAGTCAGACGCCGACCGGCACCGGTCGCATGCGGCGCTCGCCGAGCAGGTGAGCATCGCCCGGCGCAGTTCCGAAGAGCTGCGGGTGCAGACCCAGGCGCTGGTCACCGCGCTGCGCCGCCCGGAAGCGCGGGGACGCTGGGGCGAGATGCAGCTCCGCCGGGTAGTGGAGCTGGCCGGGATGAGTGCCCGGTGCGACTTCGACGAGCAGGTCGGGACGAGCACCGACGAGGGTGCGCTGCGCCCGGACATGGTGGTCCGGCTGGCGGGCGGGAAAAACATCGTGGTCGACTCCAAGGTGTCCCTGGCCGCCTATCTCGAGGCCGCCGAGAGCACGGACGGCGCGGTGCGCGAGGCACGGCTGCACGCGCACTCCCGCCACCTGCGCCAGCACGTGGACCAGCTGGCGGGGAAGGCCTACTGGGCCGCGCTCAGCCCGGCGCCGGAGTTCGTCGTGCTCTTCATCCCCGGGGAGGCGTTCCTGGCCCCGGCCCTCGACTACGACCCGGGGCTGCTGGAGCACGCGATGGGCCGGAAGGTGCACATCGCGACGCCGACCACGCTGGTCAGCATGCTGCGCACCGCGCAGTACGCCTGGCAGCAGGCCGCGCTGTCGGAGAACGCCCGCGCCGTGTTCGATCTCGGCCGGCAGCTGTATGACCGGATCGGCCGGCTGGGCGGGCAGGTGGACAAGGTGGGCCGCTCGCTCACCAGCGCGGTCACGGCCTACAACCAGGCGGTCGGCTCGCTGGAGACCAAGGTGCTGGTCAGCGCCCGGCGGCTGAACCAGCTTGGCGTGGTCGACGCGGACCTGGACCCGCCGAGCCTGGTCGAGGCGACCACCCGGGCCCTGTCCGCACCGGAACTGTCCGGGCCCGGGTCCCCCGGACCCGGACTGCCGGCGCCGGAACCATCCGTCCCCGGGTCCCCCGGGCACGAGGTGTCTGCGGCCGGGCCGGGCGGCCCGCCGACCGGTACGCTCGTGGCCATTACTGATCCCAACGGCACAGCCGGATAAAGTCATGCAGCCCGGGTCCGAAGACTCACCGGGCCAGTCAGCGCATCCCCGGCCGGGGATGAGCCTGCTGGTCCGGGCCGGGAACCTGGAGTACGACCGGGTTCTCTTCTTCAGTGACGCGATCTTCGCCATCGCCATCACGCTGCTGGTCCTGGAAATCCCCCGGGGGGACGTGAACCAGGACATCATGAAGCAGCTCGCCGCAGCGCACGACCACATCATCGGCTTCGCCATCAGCTTTGTCGTCATTGGGATGTTCTGGATGGCACATCACTCGACGTTCCGGTACATCACCCTGTTGGACCGGCGGGTGGTGGCGCTGAACCTGCTGTTCTGCGGCCTGATCGCGTTCCTTCCGTACCCGACCGCGTTGCTCACCGAAGGGAGCAGGTCGGGCCCGGGGGCCACCATTTTCTACGCCGCCTGCATGACGGCGGTCGGGCTGGTGGAGACAGCCGTCTGGCTCTACGCCAGCCACGCCAACCGGCTCACGCCCGGCCTGACCGCGACGGAGCGCCAGTACGTGGCGGCGCGGGTGTTCCGGGTTCCCGTGGTCTTCGGGCTGTCGATCCTCGGTCGCGCTGGCCTCGGCCGCCGCCGGGCAGTATTTCTGGCTGCTGATCGGGGTGAGTTCTGTGTTGATCGACCGTTTCTACCGCACCCGGCTGCCCACGTCCGGCCCGGAAGAGGCGGCGGCGCGGGACCGGTGAACTCGAGCCGCCGCCGGTAAGCGGGTTCCATGCGGGTGGTCCCCGCGGACGTGACCGGACCCGCCGGTTGCCGGCCTGCCCATCTGGCCGGGCGTGTCACTGACCCCGTGCCTGCACTACCGCGGGTAACGTGCTCTGGGGGGCCGTGGCCCGACGCGCCCGGGACCGGGAGGGAGCCGGTGATGTCCCAGCCTTGGCATGAGGCGATCCCCGGTCGGCCGGGCCGCCCGGCGCCGGGCCCTCTGGTCCGCCGCTGCCGACCGGCCAATGCCTGGGCGGCGGGAGAGCTAGATCTGGCCCGGGCCGGCCCGTCATGGGATCCCGACGACGAGGACGACCGGGCCGCGCCGGACTGGACGCCGCAACCGGGGCCGGGGCCGCAACCGGGCCAGGACGCGCAGCCGTCAGCCGGCGAGCGGCCCGGCCTGCGGCTGACCGCGCGTGGCGCGATCGCCGGCATGCTCGTGCTGTTCTTCCTGGGGCTGCTGCTGTCCACCTGGCTGCACTGGGGCGTGCTGGCGGGCGGCAGCTTCCTGGTCGGCAGCGTGGCGGCGGCCCGGTACACCAAGCGACGAGATCTCCTCGCGATCGCGGTCAGCCCGCCGCTGCTGTTCTTCTGCGACCTCGTCTGCGTGAAGGCGCTGACCGCGACGGGCAATGCGCTGCTGTCGACCGTGGAGGGCACGGCGCTGACGCTGGCCAGCGCCGCCCCGTGGCTGTTCGCCGGGGTTGCCGTATCGCTGATCGTGACCTGGTTCCGCGGCCTGCCGCGGTGCGTCTCCGACCTGCGTCGCGATCTGCATCCGGGCACCCGCGGCGGCCGGGCGGCCGGCCCGGCCGGACGTTAGCGCTTGCCGGCCCGGCGCAGTTCCGGCGGGAGGGCGAACGTCAGCCGCTCCTCGACCGCCTCGACTTCCTCCACGTCGCCGAACCCATGCTCGGCGAGCCAGTCCAGCACCCCGGAGACCAGGTCCTCCGGGACGGACGCGCCGCTGGTCACCCCGACCGTGCCTACCCCGTCGAGCCACCCCTCGTCGATGGCTGTGGCGTCGTCCACCAGGTAAGAGGCCTGGGCGCCCGCATCGAGGGCCACTTCGACGAGGCGGACCGAGTTCGATGAGTTGGCCGAGCCGACCACGATCACCAGGTCGGCGTCGCTGGCTATCTTCTTGACCGCCACCTGGCGGTTCTGCGTGGCGTAGCAGATGTCGTCGCTCGGCGGGTCGGTCAGCAGCGGGAACCGCTCCCGCAGCGCCTTCACGGTCTGGATGGTCTCATCGACGGACAGCGTGGTCTGCGACAGCCACGCCACCTTGGCCGGGTCGCGCACCTGGACGCCGTCGCCGGCATCCGGCCCGTCCACCAGGTGGATGCGGGCGGGCGCCTCACCGGTGGTGCCGATGACTTCCTCATGGTTCTCATGGCCGATGAGCAGGATGTCATAGTCCTGCGCGGCGAACCGCCGTGCCTCGTTGTGCACCTTGGTGACGAGCGGGCAGGTGGCGTCGATCGTCCTCAGTCCGCGGCGCTTCGCCTCGTCGCGCACCTCCGGCGAGACTCCGTGCGCGGAGAACACCACGACGGCGCCCTCGGGCACGCTCTCCGCCTCTTCCACGAAGATCGCACCGCGTGCTTCGAGGGCCTTGACCACATGGGTGTTATGCACGATCTGCTTGCGCACGTAGACCGGGGCGCCATACCGCTCAAGGGCCATCTCGACTGCCTGAACGGCCCGGTCGACCCCGGCACAGTAGCCTCGGGGCTTGGCGAGCAGAACGCGTCGGGTAGTCACGGGCATGTCCCCTATGGTAGATGAGCCCGGCGTGCCCAGGGCCATGGCGGGTTCACCGCGGCGGCGGGCGCGTCCTGTGGCCTGGGCACTCCGGTCCGGTGGCTATGCCATGGCAGGGCCATGCCGGATCTGATACGACTGTGCCGTCACGAGCCTGTGCCGACATGGCCGGACCGGAGCAGACCCTGGCCATCCGGCGCGCAGGACGGCGGTCCCGCGGGGCCCAGCGTGCGGGACACACCGAGGAGAACGATCAACATGCCTTTGCCGCAGGTCACTGACCGCATCAAGGAGTTCCCCGGGCAGGCGCTGCGAGCCGTTTTCGGAGGCATCGGCCAGGTGCTGATGGCAGCCGACAAGGTCAGGTCGCGGCTGGCCGAGCAACTCAGCGAGGGCGGTGGGGCCGCCGCCGGCCAGGAGCAGGCCGGGCCGGCGCCGTCGCCGCAGCCCGGGCCGCCGCCTGGGGGCACGCCGGGCCAGGTGACCTCGGACACAGTGAAACCCGACCCGGTGGCACCGGCCCCGGCGGCGGCCGCCCGGCGGCCCCAGCCCGGGGCGGCGCGCTGGCGGTCACTGGACAAGACCGGGAACGTCCGCCTGCTCGAAGACGAGGAGGCCGGCGCCACCCCGGCCGCCCCCGCGGCGGCCACTCCGGATGGTGCCGAGGCCAGCGTCGTTGCTGAGGCCACCATGGACGCCGATGCCGGAGCTGACGCCGCGGCGGGCGTTGACGCCGGGACGGGCGTTGACGCCGGGACGGGCGTTGACGCCGGGACCAGCGTGGAAGCCGAGCCGGCGCCGGATGAGGCCGCCGCCAACGCGGTCCTGGCCGGACCGGAAACGACCGGCCTGGAGCACCCGCCGGCCGAACTGGCCGAGCCCGCCCCGGCCGAGCCCGCCCCGGCCGAGCCCGCCCCGGCCGAGCCCGCCCTGGCCGAGCCCGCCCCGGCCGAGCCCGCCCTGGCCGAGCCCGCCCTGGCCGACAGCCTCGCGACACCACCGGGCGGGCCGGACCTCCCGGTGCCCGGCTACGACGAACTGTCCGTAGCCTCACTGCGGGCCCGGCTTCGGTTCCTGGACGCCGCCGCTGTCCGCACGCTGCTGGAGTACGAGAAGGCACACCAGGGCCGGGCCGCGGTGATCACCATGTTCGAGCGGCGCATCATCAAGCTCGACGAGGGCAGCTGAGCCCCCTTCCGCCGCACGGCCTGCAGCCGGCGGCCTGCTGACATGGGCCTGGAGACCTCAGCCGAGGCACCGGTTCCGGTGCGCACCATCCTGCGGCTGACCAGCGAGTGGATCAGCCGGCTCGGGCGGGTCTGGGTCGAGGGACAGATAGCCGAGCTCACCAGGCGCGGCGGGACGGTGTTCCTGACCCTGCGCGATCCGGTGGCGGCGGTCTCGGTCCGGGTCATCTGCTCGCGCGCCGTGCTGGACGCGACGGACCCGCCGCCCGGCGAAGGGGCCCGTGTCCTGGTCTGGGCGAAGCCGGACTTCAACACCAACCGGGGCTCGTTCTCGCTGTCCGCCCTGGAGATCCGCGCGGTCGGCATTGGCGAGCTGCTGGCCAGGCTGGAACGGCTGCGCCGGACCCTGGCGGCGGAGGGCCTGTTCGCGGCGGAGCGCAAGCGGCCGCTCCCCTTCCTGCCGGGCAAGATCGGCTTGATCTGCGGCCGGGATTCGGCGGCGGAAAGGGACGTACGGCAAAACGCCGCCCGGCGCTGGGCGGCCGTCCAATTCCGGGTCGAGCAGGTCGCCGTGCAGGGGCCGCATGCCGTCACCGAGGTGGTGGATGCGCTGAGCCGCCTGAGCGCCGATCGGTCGGTGGATGTGATCATCATTGCCCGCGGCGGCGGATCCATCGAGGACCTGCTGCCTTTCTCGGACGAGACGCTGGTCAGGGCGGTCGCGGCCACGACCGTCCCGGTGGTCAGCGCGATCGGGCACGAACAGGACTCCCCGCTGCTGGACCTGGTCGCGGATGTGCGCGCGTCCACGCCCACCGACGCGGCCCGCCGGGTGGTCCCCGACGTGGCGGAGCAGCTCGCGCTCATCAGCCAGTTGCGGGGCCGGGCCCGCCGCTGCCTCACCGGCCGGGTCGAGCACGAGCTGGCCTGGCTGTCGGGCGTCCGGTCCCGGCCCGTCCTGGCCGCCCCGGCCCGGGAACTCGACCGCCGGCAGCAGGAGCTCGGCGGGCTGGCCGAACGGGCCCGGCGCCGCCTGGCCGGCCTGCTGGACCGCGCGGGTGACGACGTCGCGCACACCCGGGCCCGGCTGCTGGCCCTGTCGCCCGCGGCCACCCTGCGGCGCGGCTACGCGATCGTGCAGCAGGCCGACGGCCATGTCGTGCGGGCCGCCGCCGAGGTCAGCGCGGGTGACCGGCTCACCCTGCGCTTCGAGGGTGATCAGGTCACGGCCGTCGCAGAGGCAGCCAATCCCCCCGGTACCAGCCGGACCACACGGAACGCCTAACGAATCTGTTCCCGGCTATTACCTGGCACGGCGTTTCTTCTCGCGTTGAACCGGTGAGCATCAGAACATTGCTCTGAGCCGGGGGTATCAGCGCTGTGGTGATGGATGAACCAGTGAAAAGCCCGACCGCGGCCGCGGGAACACCGCGGTCGCCGGGGCTGGACGGGCTGCGCGCGCTGGCCGTGCTCGCCGTTATCGCCTTTCATGAGCAGCTCACGGCGTTTCCTGGGGGATTCCTCGGCGTTGACGTCTTTTTCGTGCTCAGCGGCTACCTGATCACGGACCTGCTGGTCGCGCAGTGGAACCGGCACGGCGGACTGCGGCTGGGCGCGTTCTGGGCGCGGCGGGCGCGCAGGCTGCTCCCGGCACTGGCCGTGGTGCTGGTCGCCGTGACCGCGGCGACGGCCATCATCGAGCCGGGCCAGCTGGCCACCCTGCGGCAGGCCCTGCTCGGGGCGGTCACGTACTCCAGCAACTGGTGGCAGATCGGCCACCAGTCCTACTTCGCGCAGTTCGGGCCGCCGGACCCGCTGCAGCACCTGTGGTCGCTCGCCATCGAGGAACAGTTCTACCTGGTGTGGCCGCTGCTGCTGATCATCGTGCTCAAGACCTGCGAGAGCACCCGGATCCGGGCCGGGATGGCCTGGGCGGCCGCGGCGCTGTCCGCGGTCACGATGGCGCTGGTCTACGTCCCCGGCGCCGACCCGTCGCGGGTGTATTACGGCACCGATACCCATTCCTCCGCCCTGCTGATCGGCTCGGCGCTCGCCCTGAGCTGGCCGCTGCGCCGCCTGCAGGGACTGACCCGGCAGAACGTGCAGGCGTTCGACGCCGTGGGGCTGGCCGGGATCGCGGTGCTGGGCTGGGCCATGGGCCACTTCGCCGGGCGGGACAGTTCCCTCTACCCGTACGGGCTGCTGATCGCGGCGCTGGCCGCCGGGGGCGTGGTGCTGGCCGCGGCCAGCACCGGGCTCGTGAGCTGGCTGCTGGGCTGGCGGCCGCTGCGCTGGATCGGGGCCCGGTCCTACGGCATATACCTGTGGCACTGGCCGGTCATCGCCCTGACCGCGGCCGCCCTGCGGCAGCAGTCGGAGAGCCCGCTGCTCTGGCTGGCCGAGACGGCACTGGCCATCGGGCTCGCGGCGGCGTCCTGGCGGTGGGTCGAGCAGCCGATCATGCGGGATGGCTTCCGGGCCGCCATCCGGGGCCGGGCCACCGCGGTGACCGGGTCCATCACGGCGCGCCAGTGGTCGCCCGCGGCCGTGTTCCCCGCGGTGGCCGCGGTGGCCGCGGTGGCGGTCGCGGGCACGGCCGGGTACTGGGTAGTGCACGCCCGTCCGTCATCCGGCCTGGCCGCGCAGATCAGCCAGGGAGTGAAGATCAGCCAGCAGGATCAGGCGCAGCAGCGGCCCACGGCGCGGCCGGGCAGTCCCCAGGGCCAGCCCACCGTCGCGGCCTCGCCAGCGGCGAGCCAGCCGGGCCCATCGCCGGCCCCCGCGGCCGCCAACCCGGGCCCGCAGGCCGCGCCCCGCCCGGCCGGCGTCCGGGTCTCCGGGGCGCGGGTCAGCGCCATCGGCGATTCCGTCATGCTCGCGTCCGCGCCGCAGCTGCAGCACGCCCTGCCCGGCATCTCCATTGATGCCCAGGTCAGCCGGCAGGTCAGCGTCGGAATCTCGATCGTCGAGCAACTCGCCGCCACCGGCGCGCTGCGCCCGGTGCTGGTGTTCGCGCTCGGCACCAACGGCACCTTCACCCCCGGCCAGGTCCGCCAATTGCTGGCCGTGATCGGTCCTCAGCGCAAGCTGGTGCTGGTCAATACCTACGAGGCCCGGTCCTGGGAGGCGGGTGACAACCAGGTGATCGCGGCCGCCGCCCGCCGGTTCCCCAACGTGGTGATGGCCAACTGGTTCGCGGTCATCGAGCACCGCACGGACCTGCTGTGGCCCGACGAGGTGCATCCGCAGCCCGCCGGGGCGCGGCTCTACGCGCACCTGGTCGCCCGCGCGGTGCGGGCCGCCCTGGCGCCCGTCCAGGACCAGGCCTTCACGTCCGGCCGGACGGTGCGGCCCTGGCTCAGCCACTCGCTCCGTTAGACGTCGTGCCGGCTGCCCGGCGGGGCACCCGGCAGCCGGCTGACGTTGATGCCGTGAGCGCCGAGGACGCTGGGCAGAGGGCCCGCCTGTTCCCGGGACAGCAGGCCAGCCCGCCACCCTCTCGTACGAGCAGGCCAGGGATCAGCTCACCGACGTGGTCCGCCGGCTCGAGGCGGGCGGGCTGACCCTGGAGCAGTCTCTCGACCTGTGGGAACGCGGCGAGCGGCTGGCCGCCATCTGCGAGCAGTGGCTGGAGGGCGCCCGGGCCCGGCTGGCCGCGGTGATGGCCGCCCGCACCGGGGACGGCGACAGCAGCGGCTGATCCTTGATGGCCGCTCGGGGCGCCGGTCAGTCCCGGGGCACCGTGCCGATCCAGGCCATCACGTCCAGCACCCCGTCGGCCAGCCGCCGGGCATGCTCCGCGTCGTCGCCCAGCGACACCTCGGCGACCGCGAGCATCAGGCCGCCGGTCATGACGACGGCGACCGCCTCGTCGACCGGCTCGGCGGCGCGGGCGAAGAAGTCCGTGTTGCGGTCGGCCCACTGGCGCAGCCGCCGCCGCATGATCAGGTCGAATCCCGGCGGGCCGTCCCCGCACACGAACAGCCGGGACAGATCCCGCTCCTGCACGCAGCCGTCCAGGTAGGCCCGGGCCGCGGCGAGGAACAACTGCCGCGGCTCGGTCACCCCGGCGTCCCGCGCGGCGCGCACGGCCTGCCGGGCCCGGTGCGCCTGGGCCTGGTGAAACTCCTCGAACAGCGTGACGTACAGGTCGGCCTTGCCGGTGAAGTGGTGGTAGAGGCTGCCCACGCTGGCTCCGGCACGGGCCACGATCTCGGTCACCCCGGCCTGGGCATAGCCGACCGAGGTGAACACCTCCCGGGCCGCGGCCAGCAGCGCGGCCCTGGTGGCGGCGCCGCGGTCCGCAGCCCGCACGATAGGCTGCGGAGCGTCTGTTGTCATTCGCCTGTCACCGCCTGCGCGCGCTCCCCACGTCTGGCGTCCAGGGCAAGCCGCCCTCGGCGACAAGGCTACGCCCGCGGCCAGGTGGGCAGGATGCTGGCACGGCCACGGGGAAGACGGCCACACCGGGAAGGCGGTCTCTGCGATGACCGAGAAGGACGCAACCGCTGGCGGAGGCGCCGGGCCGGCCACCCCGGGGAACCTGACCGCGGAGCCAGAGCCCGGGCGGCAGGCGCCGGACCGTAACCTCGCGCTGGAACTGGCCCGGGTCACCGAGGCGGGGGCGATGGCGGCCGCCCGCTGGGTCGGCCGCGGCGACAAGAACGGCGCGGACGGGGCCGCCGTGCACGCGATGCGGGCCCTCATCAACACCGTGTCGATGAACGGCGTGGTGGTCATCGGCGAGGGCGAGAAAGACGCCGCGCCCATGCTCTACAACGGCGAGCAGGTCGGCGACGGCAGCGGGGCGCTGTGCGACGTCGCCGTGGACCCGATCGACGGCACCCGCCTGACCGCCAACGGCATGCCGAACGCGATCTCGGTGATCGCGGTCAGCGCCCGCGGGTCGATGTACGACCCGTCCGCGGTGTTCTACATGTCGAAGCTGGTGACCGGCCCGGCCGCGGCGGACCTGGTGGACATCGAGGCCCCGCCCGCGCACAACGTCGGCGCCGTGGCCCGGGCCAAGGGCTGCTCGCCGCAGGACGTCACCGTGGTGATCCTGGACCGGCCCCGGCATGCCCAGCTGATCGAGGAGGTCCGGGCGGCTGGCGCCCGGATCAAGCTGATCACCGACGGCGACGTGGCTGGCGCCATCATGGCCGCCCGGGAGGGCACCGGGATCGACCTGCTGCTCGGCGTGGGCGGCACGCCCGAGGGCATCATCACCGCCTGCGCCATCAAGTGCCTGGGCGGGATCATCCAGGGGCGGCTGGCGCCGCGGGACGAGGCCGAGCGGGACAAGGCCCTGGCGGCCGGCCACGACCTGACGCACGTGCTCACCACGGATGACCTGGTCACCTCGGAAGACGCCTTCTTCGCCGCCACCGGCATCACCGACGGCGAGCTGATGGCGGGCGTGCGCTACCGGGGCGGCGGCGCGGTCACCCACTCCCTGGTGATGCGGGCCCGGTCCGGCACGATCCGCAACATCCACAGCGAGCACGCACTGTGGAAGCTGCGCGCCTACAGTTCCGTCAACTTCGACACCGCCACGTAACGATCAGCGTGCCGCGCCGGCCGATCCGGTGAGCGGTTAGGATGCGGCCCCGTATAGGGGGTCTCAGCCTAACTGGTCCCTGATTGAGGCCGTGCGGGGTCAGCGGGGGCGGCGGCGCAGCAGGCCGGGGCGGCGGGGCCGGGGGGTGCGGACATGGATCCGGCCCAGCACGGCCATGGTGTGCAGCTCGATCACGGGCGTGCCGGGCGGCGCCGGCGGTTCCGCCGCCTGGTCCGGCGGCCCGCCCGCGACACTGCGGGTGATCACCCTGATGCCGGGCGGCACCAGCAGGTTGACCTGGCCGCCGATGGCCGCGGCGTACATGATGGTGTGCGGCCGGTGCAGCAGCGCCTCCCGGAGGTCCAGGATGGCCTGGCCGCCGATGGCGGTGACCACCAGACGGTCCGGGACCACCCAGCGGCCCTCCCGCCGCTCGGTCGCGAAGAACGCGGTGATGGCCCGGGAGGTGTCCAGCCGGACTGGCTGGGCATCCGGTCCGGCCAGGTCTTCGGTGAGCACGGCCAGGTCCCCCAGGGTGCGGGCGGCATATGCCCGCTGGGTGCGTTCGGCATGCTCATCCAGGGAGATCCGCCCGTCGCCCGCGGCCTGGGCCAGCACCGTCACCACGCGCTCCCGGTCAGCGTCCGAGGCGCGCAGGTCACGGGGCGTGTGCCGGGCAGTCACACTACCGACGATAGCGGCCCGGACGCGGCCCGGCACCGTCCCGGCCCCAGCCCGCCGCGGGGCCCGGCCGGGCCGTGCCCCGGACCGGGCGGCGGGCGCGCGGCGGGCGCGCGGCGCGGTAGGCACCGCCCGGCCCGGGCTTCCACGCATCCGCGGTCTCTCATATAGTTAGCTCTGTGAAGGATCTGGTTGCGGGCGCCCCCGCGGCGGCGGCTTCCCAGGAGCACCGGGCTGAGGCGGCCCAGGAGCACCGGGCTGGGGCGGCCGAGCTGCTGGCGGCGATCAGCGCGGTGCACCGGACCACCCGGCGCGCCGTCCGGCACGCCTGGGCCAGCGAGCCGCTGCCGACCACGCAGAGCGAACTGCTCCGCCTGATCGCCGGCCGGCCGGGCATCTGCGTCGCCCAGGCGGCCGACGAGCTGCGGCTGGCGCCCAACACGGTGAGCACGCTGGTGGGCCGCCTGGCCGGGCAGGGCCTGCTGAGCCGGGAACGGTCCCTGCCGGACGGCCGGTCAGTCCAGCTCACCGCCACCGACCGGGGGCACCAGCGGATCGCGCAATGGCGGGACCTGCGCGCCGAACTCGCCAGCGGTGCGCTGGCCGCGCTGGCACCCGCCGACCGTGCCGCGCTCATCGCCGCCGTCCCCGCGCTGATCCGGCTGGCCGAGACGATGGAGGCGCCGTGAGCGACCGGACCACCGATGCCCCGCCCGCGCCGGACCCCGCCGGCCGCCGCGGCCCCGCCGGGCCGGGCGGGGCCGGGGCGAACGCGGTCATCTGCGACGACGTGACCTACCGATCTTCAGCTCCAACGCGCTGTACCCCACGGCGCTGATGCCCGGCTGGCTGCAGGCGATCAGCCGGGTGAACCCGCTGTCCTACGAGGTGGACGCGCTCCGCGGGCTGCTCATCGGGATGCCCACCAACCTGTGGCTGGACGTCGCCGTGCTCATCGCCGCGGCCACGGCCGGCATCGTCATCTCCTCGGCCCTGCTCCCCCGGCTGGCCAGGTAGGCGGGCCGGGTCAGTCGGGGGACTCGGAGACGCTGAAGCCGTCAGCCCCGGGCACCGCGCCCAGGGCGGCGCGCAGCAGCGTCTCGGCCGCGTCCGCCGCGGTCCGGGCGGTGATCGCGTGGGTATGCGCCCGGTCCAGGTGGCCCAGCCCGATGCAGTCGAAGGCCACCTGCGCGTCGTGCACCGCCAGTTCCAGCTGGCGGGACGCCTCATCGAGGCTGATGGCGCGCTCGTCGCTGCCTGGCATGCTCACGGCCTGCTCCCCTCTGACCCCGGTCCGCGGGGGCCCGGGGTCGTCCCCGGGCCGGCACTGCCGGGATGGCTCACCTGTACCCCAGGGTCCCGCGGCCATGCACCGCGCCCCGCCAGGCGACCTACGATGAAGTAACCCCATCGTCACCGCACCGGGTGATCACAGCCACCCACTGACTCGCAGCACAGGGACGTGACACATGCCCGAGTTCAGCTACTCCGACCTGCTCCCGCTCGGCCCGGATCCCACGGAGTACCGCCTGCTGACGGCGGACGGTATCACCACCGCGAGCGGCGTTCGGGAGAGAATTCCTCGAGGTTGACCCGGGCGTGCTCACCTTGCTCGCCCGCGAGGGCATGCGCGATATCGCCCACCTGCTCCGGCCCGGGCACCTGCGCCAGCTACGGTCTATCCTCGACGACCCGCAGTCCAGCCCGAACGACCGTTTCGTGGCCGGTGACCTGCTGAAGAACGCGTGCATCGCGGCCGGTGGCGTGCTGCCGATGTGCCAGGACACCGGCACCGCGATCGTGATGGGCAAGCGGGGCGCCGGCGTGCTCACCGACGGGCGTGATGAGGAGCACCTGGCCCGCGGTATCTACGACGCGTACACGCAGCTCAACCTGCGGTACTCGCAGCTCGCGCCGCTGTCCATGTTCGAGGAGCGGAACACCGGGACCAACCTGCCCGCCCAGATCGAGATCTACGCCACCCCGGGCCGCGAGTACAAGTTCCTGCTCATGGCCAAGGGCGGCGGGTCGGCCAACAAGTCGTTCCTGTACCAGCAGACCAAGGCGGTGCTGAACCCGGCCTCGATGCTGGCCTTCCTGGAGGAGAAGATCCGCTCACTGGGCACCGCCGCCTGCCCGCCGTACCACCTGGCCATCGTGATCGGCGGGACCAGCGCCGAGTTCGCGCTGAAGACGGCCAAGTACGCGTCTGCCCGGTACCTGGACACCCTCCCCAGCAGCGGGTCACCGGCCGGGCATGGCTTCCGTGACCCTGGACTCGAAGCCGAGGTGCTGGAGATCACCCGGAAGATCGGCATCGGGGCGCAGTTCGGCGGCAAGTACTTCTGCCATGACGTGCGGGTGATCAGGCTGCCCCGGCACGGCGCGTCCTGCCCGGTCGCGATCGCGGTGTCCTGCTCCGCGGACCGGCAGGCGCTCGCCAAGATCACGCCGGAGGGGGTGTTCCTGGAGCGCCTGGAGACCGACCCGGCCCGGTACCTGCCGGAGACCACCGAGGACGACCTCGCCTCCGACGTGGTCCGGATCGACCTGAACCGGCCGATGAGCGAGATCCGCGCCGAGCTCACCAAGTACCCGGTCGCCACCCGGCTGTCGCTGACCGGGCCGCTGGTGGTGGCCCGGGACATCGCCCACGCGAAGATCGCGGAGCGGCTGGCCGCCGGTGAGCCGATGCCCCGGTACCTGGCCGATCACCCGGTCTACTACGCGGGCCCGGCCAAGACCCCGGACGGGTACGCGTCGGGGTCGTTCGGCCCGACCACGGCCGGCCGGATGGACTCCTACGTGGACCAGTTCCAGGCGGCGGGCGGGTCACTGGTCATGCTGGCCAAGGGCAACCGGTCCCCGCAGGTCACCGAGGCCTGCCACCAGCACGGCGGGTTCTACCTGGGCTCCATCGGCGGGGCCGCGGCCAAGCTGGCCCAGGACTGCATCACCAAGGTCGAGGTGCTGGAGTACCCGGAACTCGGCATGGAGGCCGTGTGGCGGATCGAGGTCCGTGACTTCCCCGCGTTCATCATCACCGATGACAAGGGAAACGACTTCTTCACGCCGGAACCGGAGCCGCCGCTGCTCACCATCGGCCAGCGGTAAGGCCGGCCGGGACCCGGCGGGTGACTGGCCGGTTACCGCCGGGAGAACCCCAATGCGACACGAGCGTGATTCTCACCCGCTTCACAGCCAACTCACCGGATTGCGCGTGTATCGTCCGGTGCCATGCACGTTGCGGCCAGCACGGGGCGGGTGGTCGCGGGACGTTACCTCCTGCAGCAGCCGATCGGCCGCGGCGCGATGGGTACCGTGTGGCGGGCCCGGGACTCGGTCCTGGCCCGCGATGTCGCGGTCAAGGAGGTGCGGTTCCGCACCCCGGCGACGACGGGTTCGGCGCGGCCGGAAGACACCCGGGTCCTCTACGAGCGCAGCCTGCGCGAAGCCCGGACGGCGGCGCGGCTGAATCACCCGGCGGTGGTCACCGTCTTTGACGTCATCGAGGCGGACGGCTCGCCTTGGATCGTCATGGAGCTGGTCGAGGCGCGCTCGCTGGAGCAGGTGCTCGCCGAGGACGGCCCGCTGCCCCCGCAGCAGGCCGCCGACCTGGGCGGCCGGCTGCTCAGCGCGCTGCACTGCGCGCATCAGGCGGGCATCCTGCACCGCGACGTCAAGCCGAGCAACGTGCTGCTCGGCCCGGACGGCCGGGCCGTGCTCACCGACTTCGGCATCGCCACGCTGGAGGGCGAGCCGGGACTGACCCAGGCCGGGATGGTCATGGGCACGCCCGGCTTCACCGCGCCCGAGCGGGTCCGCGGCGAGCCCGCCACGCCGGCTTCGGACCTGTGGTCGCTCGGCGCCACCTTGTTCGCCGCGGTAGAAGGCCACGGCCCGTTCGATCGCCGGGGCAGTTCCATGGCCATCCTGGCCGCCATCGCCAACGAGGAGGCGCCCCCGACACGGCGGGCGGGCCCGCTGGGCCCGGCCATCGTGGCCCTGCTGCACCGTGACCCCCGGGCGCGGCCCGATGCCGCGGCCGTGGCCCGGCTGCTGGCCGGGGAGCGGGTAACCGTGAACGCGATGCCCATGACGGGCGGGCGGCCGGACAGCCCGGAGGAGCCGCCGTGGGGCCAGACCTGGCCCGGCGATGACGGCGGGACGCTGCCGGAGTCCCTGGAGCAGCCGGGCCGCCCGGACGGGAACTACCCGCCCGGGCCGGGCGAGCCGGCCTGGGCGGCCGCGGCGGCCCAGACGGCGCGGCCCGCTGCCCCCGGGCCGGCCACGGGCGGCCGCGATGACCGGGAGACCGAAGGGAAGCGCCATGCCTGGCCCGCCGGGCCGGGGATGGCCGCCACTGCGGCCGCACGGCTGCCCAGGAGCCGGGGTGCCTGGCTGGCCGCGCTGGCCGCGGTGGCGATGGTGAGCCTGGTCCTGTCGGTCCTGGTGGCCAGGGCACACCGGGCGGCCGCCGCCTCGACGGCCGGCTCCGCACCGTCCAGGTGTCCGGCGCCACGGCCGGCGCCACGGCCGGATTCCAGATGAAGATCCCGGCCGGCTGGCAGTCCGCCCAGCGCGGCCCGACCACGGCGTTCACCAGCCGGGACGGCTCCGCGGTGATCCAGGTCACCCCGGCGGTCTTCCACGCTCCCCGGGCCGTGGGCGAGGCCCGGCTGCTCGAGGCCGTGGCGCTCCGGAGGGGCACCTTCCCGGGCTACCAGCGGATCACGCTGCACGCCGCGGGCTTCCACGGCCGCCCCGGCGCGGTCTGGGAATTCAGCTGGCAGCCAGCGAGCGGGCCGCGGGCCGAGGTCAGCGAATTGCTGTTCCGGCTGGCTACCCAGGCTGGCCCGCAGGCCTACCTGGTCCAGGAGTCCGCGCCGGTGACGGCCTGGCCGCAGGACCAGGCGGCCTTCACATCGGCGCTGGGCACCTTCCAGCCCCGGCCGTAACCGGGCCACCCGGTCAGTAGCCGACGTAAGACCCGCCCTGCCGGACCGCCACCACCCCGGGGATGTTGTTCATCGACCGGTACCGGCTGATCGCATACCGGAAGGCGGCGATCATGTTGTCCACGGGATTCCAGATGTCGGTATGCCCCGGGAGCGCATAGGCCTGAAAGGTAGGCCCGATGACCTGGGCGATTCCCTCGGACGGGTGACCGGCAGCGGCATTGGAGTCCCCGCCGTTGTCGGCCCGCGGGTTGCCACTGGATTCGTGCTCGACCACGATGTACGCCGCCGAAGTGCTCCACTGCCAGCGAGGCGTCCCGTGCCGTAGCAGCGCCTGCCCGGCCTGGCAGATCCACTGCTGCAGGCCGGAGCCTGGGCACGGGTTGTGCTGCTGGCTGGGTGCGGCCGGGTGCCTGGGCCGTCCGCTGCCCTCCGTGGCGGCCGTGGCCGGCTTCGAGTGCGCCCGGCTGGCGTGCACCGGGGTGCCGCTGCCGTCCAGGGCCGGGATCCAGGACACGCTGGCCACCCCGGCCCGCCCGGCCTGGCGGGCCGGTGTCCGGCTGCCGTCCGGGGCCGGGATCACCAGGTGCGCAGACGCCGGGCCAGCCGCCGAACGCCCGGCGGCGCTGGCTGGCCACCACCGCCCGTGCCGATGCCGGTCAAGGCCGTGACGGCGGTGGTGGCGGCAATGATCGCGAGGGGGAGACGCGGGGTCCTGCTGCTCCGTGCGCGTGCTGAAGACAGGAATTTGCTGGGGTTGGACACGTGATGCCTTGGTTCGGGCGCGCGTCAGGCGCGCTCGGCTCTCACCCGGGGCACTGCGGGAACGTTGGGGACATCCTGGGCAGCGGCATGCCGACAGGCCGCGGGTCAGGGCGGCGGGTTGCCGGGGGCTGGCAACCATCGGGCAGGCTCGGGCGCTTCCGGTCATCCACCTTGCCCAGTAAGCGCGAATGGGTCTGCCCGAAACTGGGGGTGCTCCGGCTGTGATCTAGATCACAAACATCCGCCAGTTATCAAACTGATATTCGATAAGTGGCAGCTACATGCGCCTTCCAGAAAGAAAAGGCTAGCGGACGGCTAGCTGTGGCACCGGTCACAATATGACATACTAGTAATGAAGTTATCACGGGCAGCTATCAATTAGCGCCTACAATGCCGGCCGATCAGTAGTAACCGTGCGCCTGCCAGAACGACCACGCACTGCACGGGTCGCCGTATACCGACTTGATGTACCCGAGTCCCCACCTGATCTGGGTCGTCGGGTCGGTCAGGTAATCGGCACCGGCACTGGCCATCTTGCTGGCCGGCAGGGCCTGCGGGATCCCATAGGCACCGCTGGCGTTCTCGGCCTGGTAATTCCAGCCGCTTTCCCGGGTCCAGATGTTGTTGAGGCAGCTGAAATAGGTGCCCGGGCTCCAGCCGAAGGACGACAGCATGTTGTAGGCGATGCTCTGCGCGGTGCCAGGGTTCGGCGGGGGCAGCGCGACGGTGGCCACGGTGGCGCCGCCAGCGCCGCCCGTGCCGCCAGCCGATCCCGTCCCTGGCTGGGCCGCCACCTTGGGCCTGCCGACCAGGTGCATGGAATGGGCCGCGGCCGACATGACGATCATCTGCTGGCGCTGTTCCTCGAGCACCGCGACGGCCCGGCTGCCCGAGACCGCGGCCACGGCAATGGCCGCACCGGAATCCGGGGCATTTGCCGGGCGCAAAACCACCAGGTAGCCGGCGATGGCGATTCCGGTCACCGCGGTGACCGCGGTGGCAGCCGTCGGCAGCAAAATGCCATTACGGCGTGCTGCCCGTCGCTTTCCGGGGCTTCGCCTCCGGTGTTCTGACAAGGCTGTCCTTCCGTCGGTCAAACTCGCGGGCAGGGTGCCCGGGAGCGGGACCGCTGCGCCTGCGGGCAGCGCATGGTCCAGCGCTCCTGCCAATACCGGCCGCAGAAACTAACTCGCCCAATGCGCCGCGGCAGGAGCCCTTTGAACCATCGGCGCTACCTTGCCAGAGGCCAGGGAGGGGTCTGCAACCACTTCCGCTCAAAAAGTTGTGTCGGCCGGGCAACCAGCAATGTGGGGTAGATCACAAATTGACAACACGTACCGTAACAATTACTTGCTGTAAGGGACGGCCAGCTGTGACCACCGCTCACGGCACGCCGCGGGCGGGCGACACGCTGCAGACGCCCCAATCACGTTCCTCGGCCGCACTTTGTCCCGGGGCCGCCGGTCCCTCGGCCGCATGTCCTGGGGCGCTTCTCCCCGCGCCGCCCGCCGCTCCGCGCGGGCGGACCTCCGGGCGGGCCGACCTCCGAGCGGGCGGACCTCCGAGCGGGCGGACCGCGTCACGGCACGGCCGTGGCGGTGGCGGTAGCCGCGCCCGCGGGCACGGCCGACGGGCTGGGCGTGCTGCCCGGGCCGGCGGGACTGGCCGGGGCGGCCGTCGCCGGCCGCGCGGAGCGGGCCGCGCGGGGGCTGGTCCGCTGGGCGGCGGGCGTGGGCGTGCCCCGGGAGGTCAGCCGGAGCGTAGCGGCACCGTGGCTGGCGATACGCATGCCCACGATGAGGCTCACCGCCGTCATGACGACCAGGGGCAGGGCAATGAGCATGAACCGGTGCCGTTGCGGCCTGACCCCCGTCCAATACCTGTCGCGCATGTCAGTCTCCTCCTCCGCGGTCCAGCCCGGGCCACAGGTAGTTTCCCCGGCGGCCGGCGGCGCCGCATGCCGGCGGTCACTTCGCGCTGCCGGACGCCTGCATCTGCCGGGCCGCCGCCAGCGCCTCGTTGATCGGCACCGCGTCACCGGTGCTTTTCAGGCCGCTCCCGGCGCCCGCCAGGTTGACGCCGATCACCTGCCCGGACAGGTTCACCAGCGGACCGCCAGTCTCCTCCCCGGCCAGCACCCGGGTCGTGGACTCGAACAATCCCGCCAGCTGCCGGCCGCCGATGACCGCGGTAACGTCACGCCGGGCCAGCAGCCCGACGTCCAGGGTGAAGGTCCGGCCCAGTCCGCTGGTGCCGACCGCGGTCACCGCCGACCCGACCGCGAACTTCCGGGAGTTGCCCACCGCCACGGCCTGGAACATCGCGCCTCCTTCGATCTGCAGCAGAGCCAGATCACGGGCGGTGTCAGTGCCGATGACCCGTGCGGTGAACATGCGGCCGGAGAGCACGGTCCGGACCACCAGCGGGGTGGCCCGGCGCAGGCCCTGGCTACTGGTGAGCACGATCCCTGACGGCGTGAGGACGATGCCGGCCCGGGACCCGGCGCCCCGCCCGGGCAGCACGTGGACCAGGCCGCGGACCGTGTAGCGCAGGATGTTCGCCTGGTTGTCCGCCCCGGTGCCGTTGTCGTCCGCGACGAAGGCCGCGTTGGCCGCCGGCGGTGACGGGATCGCCGACGCCACGCCGCCCCCCGGCCCGGCCAGCAAGCGCACCGCCGTGGTACCGGCCACGCCCGCCACCATGGCGAGCGCGCAGACGACCAGGTACGTGCGCCACCCGCGTGGCAGCGGCCCGGGCCCGGGCCGCCCCGCCTCCCCCGATCCGGGCGGAGCGGGCTCATGGCCGGCCGTACCCTGGCTGGCCGCCCGTTCCTCGCTCATCATGTTCCTTCCTCCGCTGCCTGCACCGGACCCGGCGTAAGAGGTGCCCTGAGGCCCCACACGCACGGCACGGTGGCCCCCGGGACTCCCGGAAGCCACCGTGCCTGGGTAGTGCGCATCGAATGTGTTACCCGCGGGTCTTACATCCCGGAGGGGGCGTCCAGCCGGTGCTGGGGTGACCGCCCGATCCGCTGCCCGGCGGGCGGCATCTTGGTGCCCGTCGCGCCGGTCGCGGCAGCGGGCGCAGCCGCGGCCGTGGCCTTCTGCTGGGTGACGTTGAACGTGGCGGCGGTCGCCACCGCGTTCCCGTTGAGGGTGACCGTCACCGGGTTGGTGAGGCCGAAGTTCTGGCAGTTGAGGTTGGTGAAGGACATGTTCAGCCGGTTGGCCAGGAAGGTCAGCAGGTTGGTCCCCACCGCCGGCACCGGCGATGTGTCGGTGGCCAGCAGCGCCTGGTTGTTGTTCAGGAACGGGGTCTGGATGTTGACCATGTTCTGGCAGTAGTTCGCCGGGCTGTCGGCCAGGTTGTTGGCGTTGGAGATCGGCGCCTGGCCAATGTTGGACCGGTAGAGGTTGGTCTTCTGCGCGTTGAACGCGTTGTTGACCAGGACCATCTCGTCGTTCTCCGGGACCAGGGCGATCGGCGCCAGCTGGTTCTTGGCCGCGGAGAGCTCGTCCAGGGCCTGCGAGGTGGACGGCGTGCCGCCCTGTGACAGGTCCGGCGCGGTGAACGGCGTGCAGCCGAGCGTCGGGTCGAGGAAGAAGCTGATCAGCGCGTTGTCACTGCCGTTGACCAGCTTGGTGGCGGCGGGCAGGGCGGCCGCGTTGGCCGCGTTGAACTGCGCGGTCTGCCCGTTGCCGTTGAGCAGGTAGATCGACGTCACGTTGTCGCTCTGGTCCTGGTCGATCATGGTGAAGCTGCGCGTGGTCGGGCAGGCCAGCCCGGGCACCTTGGTGGAAGTCCCGGTGGCGGGCACGACCAGCGTGCCCGGCCGCTTCCAGCCGCTGCGCGGTCCGGAAGAACCTGGTGCCGTTGCAGAACGACACCTGGCCGAAGATGGAGCCGTTGAGCCCGTTCACGCAGCGGCCCTGGGCCAGCGCGTTCGCGGTCGCCCCGACCTGGGTCAGGTTGGTGCCGTTGAAGCCGACGTCGATGGTGACCACGGCGTTCGGCGGGCAGGGTCGGCACCACCGGCGCGGCGGCCGGCGTGGTGCCCTGGGTGATGACCAGCGGCTCGTAGACCGACAGCGCGCCGGTGGCCGGGTTCAGGATGGTCGCCTGGACGAAGGCGCCCAGGTTCGCCGCGTTGGCCATGGTGCAGCCTGAGGCGGCCGGGGTCATCCCGTTAGGCCCGGTGAGCTGCCACGGGGTGGCCAGGCCCTGCGCGGACAGCGGGTTCGCCGGCACGATGATGTCGCAGGACACGTTGGCTACCGCCGCGGCGGCAGCGGGGGTGGCCGTGGCCGACGCGGTGGCCGACGCCGTGGCGCATGGCGTGGCCGCCGTGGTCGGCGTGGCCGCGGCCGCCGCCGCGGTGCTGGCCGAGGCCGCCGCGGTAGCGGTCGGTGTGGCCACCGCCCCGGTGGGCGTGGGCGCCACCGCTGTCGGGCTGGCGGACACGGCTGCGGTCCCGGCGGCCGCGGTCCCAGCGGCAGTGGTGGTCGCGGACGGCGTGGCGCAGGCGCCGGTCACGCTCGCGGCGTTGCTGGCGCCGAAGACGCTGCCCACGCCAGGAACCAGCAGCGCCACGCCAACCCCGGCCACCACGGCCACGGCCCCGACCATCGCGACGATCCGGGCCCGTGACCGTGGCTCAAACTCACGATCATGGCTGAAGACTTTATTTCGGTACGACACGACACCGTTCCCTTTTGCTTGGGTATCGCTCCCGGGCGATCACATTAGTCCGCTCCGGGAGTCCCGTCTTCGGAAACCGAGATTTTCCTGACGGGGCTTCTTTAGGACCCTTACCAAGTACGGACACGCTTGTCCACGGGACCGTAACTGAGCACGTTCTCCCAGCTCAGCGCGCTAATACTGGAGCCACGAAGGCGGCCAGTCAAGGCAATTTTAATGTCCGTAAGAACCTCGTAAGAAATGGCCCTGACGAGACATAGCGTGCACGCTGAGATTAGCGCACGCGGCATCAGGAAAGGAAGGAATAGCCAGCCTCGGGCAGGCGGGCGCCGGTGAGCCGGGCAGCGTCGCGCCGACCAGGCCGAGACCTCGCGGCACGTCCCGCGGTCACCGGCTGCGTCATGCCACGGGCGGCCATCGGGGCCGGTTCACGGCCCGGCCGTCACCGCCTGCCTGTCTCACGGGCGGGCGGCGCGGCCGGTTCACGAGGCCAGGGTCAGAGGCCGCCCTGCGCCACGACGCGGCCGGTGACGGCCGCCTGGGCCAGCGCCGCGTAGTCCCGCTCGTTCTGGTCGGAGTAAGCGGCCGCGAACCGGGCGATGGCCTGGTCGAAGACGTCCGAGTTGCCGAGGTAGGCGCCGATGGACACGGCATCCCCGGTCCGGGCGTGCGAGCGGGCCAGCGTCCAGGCGCACAGCTCGCCGTAGATCAGCATGCCGGACGGCCGCATCGCGTCGATGTCCAGGGAGAACTTCCAGTCCCGCAACTGGCGGACGTAGAAGTCGTGGGTCTTCCCGTCCACCACCTTCGGGGTCCGCTGCCAGCCCAGGAAGATGTCGCTCACCGGCTGGATGAGCCACTGGCCCTCTACCACCCGCTGCCCCTGGTTGTCGTACTTGCTGGGCCCGGCGAATTCGGCCAGCACCGACGGCTGCGCCTCCTTCACCTGCAGCAGCAGCGGGTCCCGGCCGTCCCGGGCGGTGAACAGGAAGATCCAGCACCGCGTGCCGACACTGCCCACGCCGACGACCTTGCGGGCCAGGTCGGCGAGTTCGTAGCGCTGGAACAGCACCCGGTGCGCGCCGTTAAGCGTGCGGCGGTATTCCGCGATGAGGCCGTCCAGCAGCTTTTCGAAGCCCAGCCGGTCGCGCTCCCCCGGCAGCAGGTGCGAGATCGGCATGATCAGCGGCGGGTCGGGGAGGATCCGGGTCTTCCCGTCCACCACGCCGCACAGCTTGCCGAAGGCCTGCATGCTGTCCCGGGTCTGCGCCTTGGCCAGGTTCCGCTGGATCACCTGGCGGCTGCGCGCGGTCATCCGGGGCAGGAACATCTGCTCGACCAGTTCCAGGTCCACCCGCGAGTACCAGACGTCCAGGTCGGTCATCCGGGCGAACGTGCGCATGGCCCGGCGGTAGAACCGGACGCTGGCGGTGACGACCTTCGCGCGCTGCTTGCGGGTGAACCCGTTGCCCCGGCCGGCCACCTCCAGGCTGGCGGCCAGCCGCTTGACGTCCCACTCCCAGGGGGCGGGCAGCGTCTCGTCGAAGTCATTGATGTCGAACAGGAACTTGCGCTCCGGCGACGCGAAGATGCCGAAGTTCGACAGGTGCGCGTCCCCGCAGGCCTGCACGATCAGCCCGGTGCACGGGGTGTCCGCCAGGTCGCTGGCCATCGGCAGGGCGGCGCCCCGGAAGTAGGCGAACGGGGAGACCAGCATCCGGCCGTACCGGATCGGCACCAGTTCCGGCACCCGGGACTCGGCTTGCCGCTCCAGCAGCGCGACCGGGTCGGCCCGGCCCGCCGGCGGGTCGAACATGTCGTGGCTTTCCCGCGGCACCGCGGCCCGCGCCGCCTTGCCGCGGGTCACCCGGTCGGTCATGGGCACCCGCCCCAGGTCCGGGTCCAGCACCCCGCCCCGGACCCGCGGCGCCGGCCGGGCGGCCCTCAGCTCTGTGGTCACGGCAGCACCTCCATCAAACTGAGCCGACCATGACACGCGGGCGGCCCGGGCTCCTCACCCGCTCAGGGTGAGCATGGGAGTACTTACCCGGGGGTGCTCACTTGACCGATCCGGCGGTCATGCCGGCCACCAGGAAGCGCTGCAGCAGCAGGAAGCCCACGACGATCGGCACGCTCACGGTGAGCGAGGCCGCCATGATCTGGTTCCAGTACACCTGGTTCTGGGTGGCGTAGCCCTGCAGCCCGACCGCCAGCGTCCGGGTCGAGTCGTTGGTCAGCACCGAGGCGAAGAGCATCTCGCTCCACGCGGTCATGAACGCGTAGATGCCCACCGCCACGATGCCGGGGATGGCAGCGGGGATCACCACCCGGATGAACGCGCCCAGCGGCCCGGTGCCGTCCACGGTGGCCGCCTCGTCCAGCTGGCGCGGGATCGTGTCCAGGTACGCGGCCAGCATCCAGATCGCGAACGGCAGGGTGAACGTCATGTAGGTGATGATCAGGCCGGTCCGGCTGCCGTACAGGTTGATGCCGGTGGTCTGGCTGAGATTCACGAAGATCACGAACAGCGGGAGCAGGAACAGGATGCCCGGGAACATCTGGGTGGACAGGATCGTGATCGAGAACAGCTGCCGGCCGCGGAACCGGTACCGGCTGACCGCGTACGAGGCGAGCAGCGCGACGATCACCGAGGCCACCGACGCGACCGAGCACACGATCAGGCTGTTCTCCAGGTAGGTCAGCAGCGGGATCGTCTGCCACATGTCCACGAACGGCGACAGGGTCAGGTGGCTGGGGATCCAGCGGAACGCGCCTTCCACGTCGGGGAGTGGTTTCAGCGACGCGGTGAGCATGACGTAGACCGGCAGGATCGCGAACAGGCCGAGCAGGCTCAGCACGACCACCCGGGCCCACCGGAACCAGGCTGGCTCACGCATGGCGTTCCCCCCGTCTCCCGAGCGCCAGGTACACCATGGTCACCACGAGCAGGAACAGCAGCAGCAGCACGGACATGGCCGAGCCGGTACCGAAGTTCCAGCTGACGAACGAATTCTCGTAGATGTGGATGGAGATGATGTCGGCCTGGGCTGGCGGGGCCGACCCGAACAGCGTGAACGGCACCGAGAAGTCGTTGAACGTCCACAGGAACAAGACCAGCAGCAGCACCCGGTTGACCGGCCGGAGCAGCGGCAGCGTCACGTGCCGGATCTGGCCGAGCATGCTGGCGCCATCCAGCGAGGCCGCCTCGTACAGGTCGGTGGGGATGCTCTGCAGGCCGGCGGTGAGGATCAGGAACGCGAACGGCCAGGTGCGCCAGATCTGCACGATCACCAGCGACCAGAAGCTGTCCTGGCCGATCAGCCAGAACGGCCGCCCACCCACCAGGTGCAGGGACAGCAGCAGCTGGTTCACCATGCCGGTGTCCCGCTGCAGCATGAAGTTCCAGGTGATGACCGAGGCGAAGACCGGCAGCGCGTACGGGATGAGGAACAGGGTGCGGACCGCGCCGCGGCCGCGGAAGGCCCGCTGGGTGAAGACCGCGGCCGCCATGCCGAACAGCCAGGCCGCGGCGAGGACGACGGCCGTGTAGAGGATCGTGACGGTGAACGAGTGCAGCAGCGCCTGGCCCGTGGCGGAGGAGAAGTTCACCGCGACCGCGTAGTTGGACAGCCCGGCGAACGGCGCGGCCTGCCAGTCGCGCAGATAGAACAGGGTCAGCTGCAGGAAGCTGATGCCCACCCCGGCCAGCATGGGGATGATGTGGATCAGCAGTTCCAGGATTACCGCGGGAATCAGCAGGATGTACGGCAGCGATCCGCGCCGCCGCCACCGCCGCTTGGGCGGTGACGACGGCGCGGGAGCGGTGACACCCTGCTCGGCCCGGATGGTGTCAACCACCAGGGGTCAGCCTCCTAGCTGCTGCTGCGCCTGGGTGAGCGCCTGCCCGATCATGCTGGGCGTAACCGTCTTGCCGGTGGCCGCGTCGGCGTACAGGTGGATGATCGCGGTGCCAACCGCGGTCTCGAACTGGCTCTCCGTGGCCACCGCGGGCATGGGCGCGGCGGTCGAGGTGAGGATGCCGCGGAAGGTGTGCACGGCCGGGGTGTTGAAGGCCGGGTCACTGTAGGCGGCCTGGACCGTCGGCAGCGAGCCGTAGGTGGCGTTCAGGCTCTCCTGCTCCGGCGTGCTGGTCATGAACTTCACGAACTTCTCGGCGGCGGTCAGGTTCTGGCTGTCCTTGAAGATCGCGATGTTGATGCCCGCCACCATGCTGGTGATGTTCTTGCCGCCCGCGGGCGTCGGGGAGGGCAGCGGCAGCGGCGCGACGCCGATGTCCGAGGCCTTCATGCCCAGCTTGGCCAGGGACCCGGAAGCGGCCTGCCAGAAGACCATGGCGGCCTTGCCGGTGGCATAGTCGTTGAGCGCCTCAGTGCCCTTGGAATATTGTGCGTCGCTCGGGCTGGCGATCTTGTCGGCCTGCATGAAGTTGATCATCTGCTGGATCGCGGCCACGTTCTGCGGGGTGTCGAACGTGGGCTTGCCCGCCGAGTTGTAGAACGAGCCGCCCTGCTGCTGGCTCAGCTCGAACGCCAGGTGGACATTCTCCGGGATCTGGCCGGCTTCGAGGGTCAGCCCGTAGTGCCCGCCCTTGGTCAGCTTCTTGGCGTCGGCGACGAACTGGGTCCAGGTGGCGGGCGGTGCGCTGATCCCGGCCGCGGCGAACTCGGCCTTGTTGTAGTACAGGCCGTAGGCCAGGCTGTAGAGCGGCACGGCCGTCGGCGGCTTGCCGGGCGCCCCGGTCGCCGAGAGGCTGCCGGCCAGGAACCGGCTGGAGCCGCCGATCTGGTTCATGACCGACGAGGTGAAGGGCAGGAAGGCGCCGGTCGCCTGGAGCGATGCGGACCAGGTGTTGCCGATGTTGAGGACGTCAGGGCCCTTGCCGGATACCGTGGCCGCGGTGATCTGGGTGAGCAAGGTCGTCCACGGGATCACCTGGAAGTTGACTTTGATGCCGGTCTGCTTGGTGAACTTCGCGATCTGCGGGCCCAGGACCTGCCGGTCGTCCTGCAGGCTGGTGCCCTGATTACTGGCCCAGTAGGTAATCGTGGGGTGCGCCGCCGAACTGCCACCGGAACTGCTGCCGCAGGCAGCAAGCGGCACGGCAGCCAGCGCAGCGGCGCTGGCCATGATCGACAGCTTCGTCGGTCTCATGTGGCGTCCTTCCAGGGATTGGCCGCGAGCACACCACCGGCCCCGGAGGGCCTCGCGGAGGGAAAACCGGGAGATCTTTTACAGCTTCCTATAAGTCGTAAATTATGTACGGCCGCGGAACACTGTCAACGTCAGGGCGGGCTCCGTTCCCGTTTTGTTACGTTGTGGGCACCAAGGCGGGCCCGCGGCCGGCCGGCTAGCCCGGCCGGCGCGGCCTGGACCGCCGCCACGCTGGTCAGCTGGGATCGCCGCGGTCCGCATCTCTTATTCCAGGCCGTAAAATAGCTACGTCCACCCGCCGCATCGTCGCGGTCCCTGTCGTCGGTGAGGCAGGTCCATGCCAAGGCCACGAACCACCACCGTGCGCGACCTCCGGAAGAGCAACCGGTCCCGCGCGCTCTGGGAGGTTTTCCTGAACGGCCCGCTGACCCGCCAGGAGGTGGGCGCGGTCGCCGGGCTCAGCCCGGCAACGGTCAGCAACCTGGTCGCCGCGCTGGTCGCCGAGGGCGTCGTGGCCGAAGTCGGCCTGGAGGACTCCAACGGCGGGCGCCCGCGCGGCCTGCTGCAGGTCAATCCCGACTACGGCTATGTCATCGGGGTCGACGTCGGCGAGACGGCGTTCCTGGTCGAGTTGTTCGACTTCAGCCTGCGCCCGCTGGCCCGGCACACCTCGGTGACCGACCTCTCGGTGCTCGACCCGGACGACGCGGTCGGCCACATCGTCACCGGCATCACCTCGGTGATCGCCGAGGCCGGGGTGGCCAAACAGGCCATCCTGGGCGTGGGGGTGGCGGTACCCGGGCTGGTCGAGCACCGCGAGTCCGCCGTCGTGCACGGCCAGAGCGTGGGCTGGGACGCGGTCCCGCTGGAGGCCATGCTGCGCCGCGAGACCGACCTGCCCATCCTGGTGGACAACGGCGCGAAGACCCTCGGCCAGGCCGAGCGGTGGTTCGGTGCCGCGCGCGGCACCGACAACGCGGTCATCGTGCTGCTCGGCATCGGCGTCGGGATGTGCTTCATCAGCAACGGCGAGGTTTACCGGGGCGCGACCAGCAGCGCCGGCGAGTGGGGGCACACCACCGTGATGGTGGGCGGTCGGACCTGCCGCTGCGGCGCGGAAGGCTGCCTGGAGGCCTACGTCGGGGCGGGCGCGATCGTCGCCCGGTACGAGGAGCTCAAGGGCCGGCAGACGGCCACCAGCCCGGCCGGGCTGGAAGGCCGGATCGCGGCGGTCATCGCGGCCCGGGAGCAGGACCGGGCCGCCGCCCAGGTGCTGGACGAGACCGTCACCTACCTCGGGGCCGGCCTGGCCGACCTGGTCAACCTGTTCAACCCCGAGCGCATCGTGGTGGGCGGCTGGCTGGGCCGGGCGCTGAGCGATGAGCTGCTGCCGGAGATCCGGGCGGCCGCGCAGCGCCAGGCCCTGCGGCTGCCGTTCAGCCGGGTGGAGATCGTCAAGGCCGACCTGGGCCCGGACGCGGTCGCACTGGGCGGCGCCACCCTGCCCATCGGGGGGCTGCTCAGCGCGGGGGCGGTGCGGAGCTACCCCGCTGACGGCCGCCGCCGGGTGCGGTCGGCGGTCGTTCCGGGCTGATCGCGCCGCCCGCCGTCATCGCGCCGCCCGCCGCCCGCCGTCATCCCGCCGCCCGCCGCCCGCCGTCATCGCGCCGCCGCCGCTCAGCGTCATCCCGCGCCCATCCCGGCAGCGCCCGACCCTTTACTCACGTCTTAGCGTAAGTGCTAAAGTAAGTGACTTCCCGGTGCCGACGGCGCCGCCCGTAGCCATCCCGGACGTCCCGCAGGGTGCGTCCTGACGAAGGAGCAGCCGGCGTTGTCCATGCGCTTCCCCACCGGATTCCTGTTCGGCGCCGCCACCTCCGCTTACCAGGTCGAGGGTGCCGCCGACGAGGACGGGCGCGGCCCGTCCATCTGGGACACCTTCTCCGCCACGCCCGGTGCGGTGGTGCATGGCGACACGGGCGCGATCGCCTGCGACCACTACCACCGGGTCGAGGCCGACCTGGACCTGCTGGCCGGCCTGGGACTCACCGGCTACCGGTTCTCCATCGCGTGGCCGCGGATCATCCCGGATGGCACCGGGGCGGTGAACCAGAAGGGACTGGACTTCTACCGCCGGCTGGTGGACGGGCTGCTCGCCCGCGGGGTCCGGCCGATGGGCACGCTGTACCACTGGGACCTGCCCCAGCCGCTGCAGGATGCCGGCGGCTGGGCCAACCGGGACACCGTGGCGCACTTCTGCGACTACGCGCAGGTCGTCCTGGAGGCCCTCGGCGACATGGTCCCGCAGTGGGCCACCATCAACGAGCCGTTCTGCGGCGCGATGATCGGTCACCTGCAGGGACGGCACGCACCGGGCCAGGTGGACCTGGCCGCCGCCCTGGCGTCCGCGCATCACCTGCTGCTGGCGCACGGCCAGGCGGTGGGCCTGGCCCGGCGGCTCGCCCCGCAGGCGCAGGTGGGCATCGCGCACCTGCTGTCGGACATCAGCCCGGCCTCGGACGTCCGCCGCCGACGCCGATGCCGCCCGGCGGCTGGACGGGTACGAGAACCGCTGGTTCCTCGACCCGGTGCTGCGCGGCAGTTACCCCGCCGACATGCTCGACTGGTACGGGCGGCAGGTGCCGCTCGGCTTCATCCGCGACGGCGACCTGCCGGTGATCGCGGCGGCCACGGATTTCATGGGCGTCAACTACTACGAGACCAAGATCGTGGCCGCCGACCCGGGCGAGCCCTATCACCAGGCCCGGGTGCTGCCGGCGGCCGGCCGGCTCACGGCCGGCGGCCTCGACGTGCGGCCGGCCGGGTTCGGCCGGATCCTGCGCCGGGTCCGCGACTATGCCCCGCTGCCGCTCTACATCACCGAGAACGGCGCCGCGTTCCACGACTACGTGGACCCCGAGGGTGGCGTCGACGACGCCGAGCGGGTCAGCTACCTGGCCGACCATTTCGCGGAGACCCTGGCCGCCATCGGGGACGGCGTCGACGTGCGCGGTTACTTCGTCTGGTCGCTGCTGGACAACTTCGAGTGGGCCGACGGGTACAGCCGCCGCTTCGGCCTGGTGTTCGTGGATTTCGGCACCCAGGCCCGGATCCCCAAGGCGAGCGCCCGCTGGTACACCCAGCTCATCGCCGCCCAGCAGGACGCTTAGCCACTCCCCCGCCCGGCACGATGACCGTGTCCGGCATCTCCCCGGAACGAATCGTCCGGCATCAGCGGTACCCTCGGGCCACCGGGCGGAGGGGGCCCGGCGGCCCGAGGGCGGACCTTAGGGGTAGCTCACCACGTCACTGGGACCGCCGAAGCTGGAGCTGACCGCCGCGCCAGTTCCGTTGATCACCGACTGGATGCCACCTGACCCGTTGAGGAACACGGTGAGCAGGTCGTGGAACTTCACCCCGGACGTGTCGGGGGCCTGGAACGCCATCGCGTTCTCGATGCTCACGCCCTGGTCGAAGTAGCTGTAGCTGCCCATCCCGTACCCCTGGAAACTCGTGACACTGTTCGGCAGGTAGAACGCGGGGTAGCCGTCCTGGGTTGAGCTGGCCATCCACGACGCCTGGTTCGGCACCTCGTAGGGGTTCTCGTTCTGGAAGAAGATGACCTCGCCGTTCTGGCCGTTCCAGATGACCTCCTGCTTCTGGTAATGCTCGACGGCCAGGCCGTACGCGGTCACGTTGTTCCCGTTCACGATGACCCCGGTGTTGCCCTGGTCTGAGGTCCACGAGCCGGCCCCGGAACCATGGTCGGCCCGCCAGGCCCACACGTTGTCGATGATGGAGTTGTTGCTGTTGTCGATGAGGCTCGTCGCCGCCGTGCCGGTCTCGGCCCCGCCGACCCGGAAGAAGACGTCGTCGATGGTGACCGGGTCACTGGCGTGGCTCACGGCCGAGCCCTGGGTGCCCACCTGGAGCAGCGCGGATGAGCTGGCCGGGCCCGCGTCGAAGATGATCCCGGAGATGTTGACCCCGCTGACGTCCGCCACGTTCATCGTGATGTTGCCACCGGTGGGGATCAGCGTGGGGAAGCCCAGTCCGATGATCTTGGTGTCCGGCTTGGTCACGTTGATCGTCGAGGCGTAGCTGTACACGCCCGGGGTGAACAGCAGGTTGTCCCCGGCGGCCAGCGCCGCGTTGATCTGTGTCACGGTGCTGGCCGAGTTGACGATGTAGAACGTGTTGTTGACCGACAGGGAGGTGCCCGGGGTGTTCCCCCCGGTCCACGTCGGGCCGCTGGAGTTGGTCTGCAGCGACGGGACGAACACGTTGTAGTTGCCCGCCGAGTCGGTGTAGAGGTAGGGCGCCTCCTCGGTCACCGGGCAGGTGGACAGGGTGGTGTACGAGCTGGGCCCGCCGCTGTCCCCGGAGTTGCTGGCGAAGCTCTGCGCGGGCGCGCCCGGGTCGCCGCAGAACACCTGGTTCCAGACGGAGTTGCTCCACCCGTCCAGGCTGGAGTTGCGGGTCATGAACTGCTGCTGCGACCCGTTGGTGATGGTGCCGCCGGTGAACTGCGAGTCGGCGATGAAGCCGCCGCTGGCGTAGTCCGGCGCGCCGGTGCAGTAGTCCATCAGCGTCAGCTTGCCGTTGATGTGCACCCGGCGCATGGGAGAGGCCTGGGACACCGCCCAGAAATCATCACCGGAGTAGCAGCCGGAGTTGCCCATCACGTTGACGGTCAGGTTGGACATCGAGCGCCAGAAGTTGTCGGTCGCGTTGCAGTTGCTGTAGCCGCCGCCCTGGCACTGGTTGAACGCGTTGATCGCGCCGTTGATCACTACCTGGCCCGGGTTCTGGCCCAGGCCGGCCACCTCGGTGTAGTAGCCGACGGTGAAGTCCAGCGGGGAGGCCGCCGAGCCGTAGGTGCCCGGCTCGAAGAGCAGCGCGAACCGCTGGGTGCCGAACTGGTTGGACACCTGCTCGTTGGCGATGGTGGTGAGCGTGCTCTGGATCGAGCTCTGCGACATGGCGGGGGTGAACACGTAGACGTTGGGGCCCAGGCTGCCGCCGGTCGGTGGCGGGCTGCCGCCGCCCCCGCCTCCCCCGCCGCCGCTCCCGTTGGTGTACGCGGTGAACTCCACGATCGACCACCAGTTGGTGCTGGAACTGGCGGTCAGCACCACCCGGATGTACTGGGCGGTCTGCGCCGTGAAGGTGACGGTTTCCGGTGAGGCGGTGCCGGTCCCGGTGGCCACGCTGGTGAATGTGCTGCCGTTGCTGGACACCTCGACGTTGTAGCCGCGGGCGTAGTCACCGCCGTAGCCGCCGGAGTCCATCTCGATCTGGTTGAAGGTCTGCGCCGAGCCCAGGTTGACCTGGAACCACTGGCCGGCCGCCTGGTAGGCGTCGGAGCTGAACCGGGTGCTGGTGTTGCCGTCGATCGCATTGGCGGGGGCGTCGGCAGCCGCGGAATTGGTGTTGGAGCTGGCCGTCCAGCCGCTCTCGCTGAGCTGGGTCTCCCCGGCAGCGGCCACCCGGGCCAGGCCGGCCTGGGCGGCCTGCGCCGCGACGGGCAGCAGGCTCGAGGCGGCGGCCAGCGCGGCGGCGGCCGCGGCTAAGAGCGCGCCGTGCCGCCAGCCGATCCTGCCGCGGCCGGCCGGTGCCGCCGTCGGCCCGCCTCGTTGCGGAACCGGATGCTTTGTCATGTCACGCCAACCCCTTCCTGGGACGCGCCTGATGAACCCGGGGAGTCCCCGGGGGCCCGGGGAAGCCCGCCACCCGAGTTCATTCAAGGCTTAAACTAACTCATGATTTTACGGCTCAGCGGGTCGCTGGCAAGAGCCCGCGAGCAGCCTGTTCGTCCCGGCGGGCTTGGGCGGCGCGGCTAGCCCGCCAGCGCCACCACCAGATCGGCCCGGTCCCTGGATGCCTCGATCAGCGCGGCGTTCCGCTGGTCGGGACCGGTTGCCCGGGCCCGCGCCTGCGCCGCGTCCCGGCCGAAGGCCATATGCCGGCCGATCAGCCGCTGCAGCCGGGCCGGCTCCGGCAGGTCGAGGTACCAGACGTCGTCCAGCAGCGGCCGGACCTGCGCCCATGGCCCATCCGCCAGCAGCAGGTAGTTGCCCTCGGTGATGACGAGGGGGACGGACGGCGCGACCGGGATCGCGCCCGCGATGGAGTCCTCGATGTCCCGGGCGAACCGGGGCGCGTAGACGTACCCCTCGCGCGGGTCCCGCAGCCGGCGCAGCACCGCCACGTAGCCGGCCGCGTCGAAAGTGTCCGGCGCGCCCTTCCGGTCCGCCCGGCCCAGATCGGCCAGCACCTGGTGGGCCAGGTGGAAGCCGTCCATCGGCAGGTACGCGGCCTCGCCGGCGAGTTCCGTCACCAGCCGCTCGGCCAGCGTGCTCTTGCCCGCGCCGGGGGGCCCGGTAATGCCCAGGACGGCCCGCCCCGGCCGCCGGGCGAGGGTGGCCGCCCGGCGCACCAGATGCTCCAGGTCCGGATCTGCCACCACCCGGCCAGCATAGGGTCGCCATGGTCCCGCACGCGGATTTGTATAGTAACTATAAAATTAGTGCGGCAGAAGCAAACGACGGGGAGGATTAGGGTCGGCCCATGGACGCGCGGACGGTGGACTGGTCGGCATGGCGCGGCCTAGAGCCCGGGGCGGACGAGGCCGGGGGGCTGCGGGAGCGGAAGAAACGCCAGATGCGCCAGCAGCTGTCCGATACCGCCACCGAGATGTTCATGGAGCGCGGCTTCGACGCCGTCCGTGTCTCGGAGATCGCCGCAGCGTGCGGAGTCTCGGAGAAGACCGTCTTCAACTACTTCCCCACCAAGGAATCCCTGCTGCTGGACCGGTGGGACGCGACGATGAGCGCGCTCCGTGATGGCCTGGGCGATCCCGCGTACCGCCCGGTTGAGGCGGCGCTGCGCATCCTCGATGACGAACTGGGCGCACTCACCTCCTGGCTCGGCCGCCAGGACGATACGGCCGCCGCCACCGCCGCCATCCAGCGCTTCGGCGTTCTGGTCAGGTCCACCCCGTCGCTGCGCGCCCACCAGCGCGACATGAGCGACCGGCTCGCCGCGGTGGCCGCGGACGTCCTGGCCGCGCGGGCCGGCCTGAGCCCGGACGCCCCGGAACCCCAGATCGCGGCGGCTGCCCTGCTCGGGCTGTGGGATGTGCAGTTCCGCGCGCTGCGCCGGCATCTGGACGGGCACCGCAGCCCCGCGCAGGTCCACGCCGCGGTTACCGAGGAGGTACGCCGCGCCGCCCGGCTGCTCAGTGACGGGCTGGACTCACTCGGCTAACCCGGGCTGGCGAGCCTGGGCGCGTCGGCGATCAGCGCCGCGGTGTAGCTGCTGCGGGGACGGCCCAGGACCTGCTCCACCGTCCCCGCCTCGACCAGCTCACCGCGCCGCAGCACGGCCGCGAACTGGGCGACACTGGGCACGAGGGCCAGGTTGTGCGTGATGAACACCATGGCCAGGCCGTGCCGGGCCGCCGCGGCGCGGAGCAGTTCCACGATGACCGCCTGCACCGACACGTCCAGTGCCGAGGTGACCTCGTCACAGACGAGGACGTCCGGCTCGACGACGAGCGCACGCGCGATGGCGACCCGCTGCCGCTCGCCGCCGGAGAGCTCTCCCGGATAGCGGGACAGGAACCGGCCGCCGAGCGACACATCATCCAGCACGCGGCGGACACGCTCGGCCTGCTCCGGCCGGGACAGCCGGAAGAAGCGCTGCAGCGGCTCGGCCACGATCTGGCCGACCGTCTTCCGGGGATGCAGGGAGGTGTACGGGTTCTGGAAGACGTACTGGACCTGCCGGAGTACCTGCTTCGGGCGCTGCTGGGCGGCCGGGGCCAGCGGCGCACCGTGCAGTTCCGCCTGTCCCGTCCAGCCGCGGTGCAGCCCGGTGATGCAGCGGGCCAGCGTGGTCTTGCCGGAGCCGGACTCGCCGACGACGGCCACGCAGCTCCGGGCGGGCACATCGAGGTCGATGCCGGCCAGGGCCGGGACCCCGCCGTAACTGGCCGCCACCCCGCGCAGCGACAGCACGATCGGCGGCTGCTGAGCGGCCGACCGGGCCGCCGGGCCCGGCCCGGCGGCCCGGGCCGGGGCCTGGCCCGGCCGCAGGCAGCGGACCGTGTGGCCGCCGAGTACGGCCGGCTCCGGTTCCCGGGCCCGGCACTCGTCGAGGGCGAGGCCGCAGCGGGGAGCAAACCCGCACCCTCCGCCCCGCTGCCCGGGTGGCGGCTGCTGCCCGGGTATCCCCGTCATCGGGCGGCTGCTGCCCGGGCTGGGCACCGCCGCGAGCAGGGCCGCCGTGTACGGGTGCAGCGGCCGGCGCAGCAGCGTGCCGGCCGGGCCCGCTTCCACGATTCGCCCGGCGTACATGACGGCTACCCCGGTCGCCAGCTCGCTCACCACGGCCAGGTCGTGACTGACGTACACGGCGGCCACCTGGTAATGGCCGCACAGGCCGCGCAGGGTGTCCAGGACGTGCCGCTGCGTGGAGACGTCCAGGCCGGTGGTGGGCTCGTCCAGCACGATCAGCGAGGGGCGGCAGGCGAAGGCCATGGCCAGCCCGACGCGCTGCTGCTGGCCGCCGGACAGCTGATGCGGGTACCGCCGCAGCAGGTCCGGCACCCGCCTCGAGATGGGCCTCGCGCAGCACCTCGGTGATCCGGGCCTCCGCGTCACCCGGGGGCACGGCGTGCACCCGCAGCGACTCGCGCAGCTGATACCCGATGCGGAGCGCCGGGTTGAGGGCGGCGGCCGGGTCCTGCGGCACGTAACTGGCCCGGGCGCCACGGATCCGGCGCAGCCCGGCGGGCCGCTGCCGCAGCAGGTCCACCCCGTCCAGGCAGACCTCGCCGCGGCTGACAGCCAGGCCGCGCCGGGTATGGCCGAGCAGGGCCAGGGCCACCGTGGTCTTTCCCGACCCGGACTCGCCGACGAGGCCGAGCACCTGTCCCGGCTCGATCGTGAAGGAAACCCCGCTGACGACCGGCGGCCCGGCGTGACCGCTCCGGATCTCCAGGTCCCGGACGGCCAGGCGGGGCAGGGACCCGGGACCCGGCGCTGCTGCCCCGGGTCGCCGCGGCCGGCCTGCCGTGCGCCATCACCGGGCCCGGCCCTCAGCCACGCCGAGATCGTCGACCAGCGCCGCTTCCTCCGGCGGGCGGTCCACCCCGAGCGCCGCCCGGCCGATCGCGTCGGCCAGCAGGTTGGTGCCGATGGTGAGCAGGGCGATCATCGCGGCCGGGACGATCACGGCCCAGGGGTTCAGCGCCAGGCCGACCCGGTTCTCGTTGATCATCGTCCCCCAGTTGGCGGCCGGCGGCGGCGGCCCGAATCCCAGGAAGGCCAGCCCGGTCATGATGACGATCGAGTAAGTCAGCCGCAGCCCGGCCTCCACCATCAGCGGGGTGCTCAGGCTGGGCAGGATCTCCCTGGCCATCACCGCGGCGGGCCGCAGCCCCTGCAACTGGGCCACCGTGACGTAGTCGCGCTCGGTGATGTCCAGCGTGGCGGACCGCAGCACCCGGGCCACCGCGGGCGCGTGAGCCAGGCCGACGGCCAGCACGATCAGCCAGAGCCGGGGGCCGAGGATGCTCAGCAGCAGCAGGGCGAAGACCAGCTGGGGAAAGGCCAGGATGACGTCCACCGTCCGCATGATCAGGCCATCCGGGAAGCCCCTCAGGTACGCGGCGGCCACCCCGGCGGCCGCGCCGGCCACCACGCCGATCAGCGTGGCCGCCGCGGCCATCAGCAGCAGCAGCCAGCCGCCGTCGAGCACCCGGGACGCGACGTCGCGGCCCAGCACGTCGCCGCCGAGCGGGAACGGGCCGGATGGCCTGCCGAAGGGCAGGGTGAGCAGGGCGTCGGACGGGTGCGGGGCCAGGAAGGGGCCCGCGGCCGCGATCACCACGACCAGGGCGGTGAGCCCGAGCCCGGCGCGGCCGCGCGGGCTCCGCCCCGCCTGGCCGAGGACGGCCAGCCACTGATGGCGGCGGATCCGTTCCGGCGGCGCGGCCTCGGGCCGCCGCGGACCGGCCGGGCTCAGGCTGGGCGGCATCCCCGCACCTACCGGGGGATCCGGTGCCGCGGCGTGGCCAGCACCGCGATCACGTCGGTCACGATGTTGACCAGCACGTAGAACGCGGCCAGCACCACGACGATGAACTGGATGACCGGGATATCGCGGTCATCGACCGCGTAGACCAGCCCCTGGCCAACGCCGGGGAAGGCGAACACGTACTCCACCACGACCACCCCGCCCGCCAGGTACAGGAAGTTCAGGCCGATGACCTGGATGACAGGCGCGGTGGCGTTGGGCAGCGCGTGCAGCGCCACGATCCGCCATCGCGGCACCCCTTTGAGCCGGGCCATCTCCACGTAGTCAGACTCCAGTGCCTCGATCATGGCGGCCCGCGTCATCCGCTGGATGTACGGGACGATCACGATGACCAGGGTGGCCACCGGCAGGATGAGCAGTCTCGGCGCGTTCCACGCGTACGTGCCCGGCGGCAGCAGCGACACCGCGGGCAGCAGGTGAGTGAGGCCGGTGGCGAACAGGATGATCAGGCCGATCGCCACCACGAACTCCGGCAGCGAGGTCACGGCCAGCGCGGTGACCGCGGTGATGTGATCCAGCCAGCCGTCTTTGCGCAGCGCGGCCCACGCGCCGAGCAGCCACGCCGCACGCCGCGCCGAGCAGTCCGGCCATCCCGGCCAGCACCGCCGAGTTGACCAGCCTGGGCTCGACGTAGCCCCACACCGGCTCCCCGTTGGCCAGTGAGTGGCCGAGATGGCCGGTGAGCAGCCCGGAGAACCAGGCCCAGTACTGGTCCAGCAGCCCGCGATTGAGGTGCAGCGCCACCTCCAGCCGGTGCACGGCCGCAGGGTTCCCGGCCGCGTCACGGCCCAGCACCGCGACGGCGGCATTGCCCGGCAGCACCTCGGTGGCCGCGAAGACCAGCAGCGACACCACGCAGAGGGTGAACGCCCCCACCGCAGCCCGCTGGGCGACGAGATAGCCCACCGGATGCGCGGCACGGGCCCGCCGCAGCCGGCCGGCGGCCCGGGACGGCCCCGCGATGCGGCCCGGCTCCGCCGGCGGCCCGCTGGGTGCCGCGGGCGACGTGGTACCGCCGGGATCCGGCTGCGCGTCCCCGGCGCCGGGGGCCGGGCGCGACGGGGCCGCGCCGGGTACCGGCGGCCGGGCCGAACGGGCGCGTGCCACGACATTGATCCCTTCGCCAGCGCACCGGTGCCGCGGCCAGCGCCTGTCCCGTCTCGTGCCGCCATCGCCCTGGCCGGCCCGGCCGCCCGGGCACAATGGTGTCCGGCCCTCATTACCGTAACGGCACCAGTGCGGGCGGGCAACGCCCGCCGCCATTTACGGTAATGCTTAGTACTAATCTAACCAAGCGGCTATACCAGGCTGCCAGCCGAGCCCGGGCGCGCGCGGCCCGGGTGAACTATTTGCCGGATTCGCCACGTATCCGGCGGCCCCCGGAATATTCTTCACGGGAACGCTTGACCGGGCGCGGAGCAGCCAGGAGGCCAGCACGCAGCAGCCTCCGGCTCCGGATGCCGCTCAATAGTTCTCGAATTTCCTTAGTAATTCAGGTGTTACTGCAGCGGGCCAAGCGACGGCCGTTTCGCCGTTGGTCTTCCGTTTCTTATACCGCTACTGGCGGGCGGAACGGAACTCACGCACACTGGAGGTCACGGGCAGGTGAAAGCGGCGGCGTTCTACGAATACGGACCCCCGGAGGCCATGCAATATGCGGACATCCCCGATCCCGTGATCGGCCCCCGGGACGTCCTCATCCGGGTACAGGCCTGCGGCGTCAACCACTCGGACCTGGACTCCCGGGCCGGGACATCGCGGTGGTCGTTCAGGCTGCCCATGGTCCTCGGCGCGGAGTTCACCGGAACGGTCGTCGGCGCGGGCCCGGAGGCCGGCCCGGTCCGGCCCGGCGACCTGGTGACCGCCTTCCAGCAGTACAGCTGCGGCCGGTGTGCCCAGTGCGCCAAGTGGCGGCCCGATCTCTGCGCCGCTTTCGAGATCTTCGGCACCACCCGCTGGGGCGGGTACGGCGAACTGGTCAGCGTGCCCGCCGAGGTGGTGATCCCGCTCCAGCCGTCCGACGATCCGCTGGCCATGGCGGCCGGGCAGTGCGCGGTCAGCACCGCCTGGCACATGGTGAACCGGCTGGGGCTCATCCGGCCCGGGGAACTGGTGCTCGTGCCGTCGGCCTCGGGCGGCGTGGCGGGCGCGCTGGTCCAGTGCGCGAAGCTGGCCGGCGCCACCGTGGTCGCGACGGTCGGCACGAGCGCCAAGGCCGAACTGGTCGCGCCGCTGGGCGCGGACCTGGTTCTCGTCCGGGGAGACGGGGATCTGGCCACGGAGCTGCTGGGAGCGACCAGCGGCCGCCGTTTCGACGCGGTCCTGGACACCGTCGGCGGCACGCTGTTCGCCGCGCACCTGTCCGTGCTGCGCGAAGAAGGCCGGCTGATCACCTGCGGCGCGCACGCCGGCGAGGTGGTCCCGCTCGACCTGGTCCCGCTGTTCCGGAACGGCTGGCGCATCGTCGGCTTCCGGCTGGCGCCCCCCGATGATCTCGCCGCGTCGCTGGACCTCATCCGGCGCGGCTCCATCACGGTGCCCATCGCCGCCACCTTCCCAGTCAGCGACGCGGCGGCCGCGCACCGGTTCCTCGAACGGCGCCAGCACGTCGGGAAAGTGCTTCTCGTCGCCGACTAACCCGTCACTTCCTGGAGGTAGGTCCCCGTGGATCGATCGGATCGAAGCAGCATGCCGCGCCTGGCGCAGGGACTCGGGCGCCGAGAATTCCTGCGCGGGATCGCTGCGGCTGGCGCCGTGGCCGGGGCCGGGGGCTTACTAGGCGGCTGCGGCGGGTCATCGGCGGGAAGCACCCAGCACCTGACCGGGGCCAGCCGGCCGGACCCGCCAGGGCGGCAACCTGAGGCTCGGCCTCACCGGCGGCTCGAGTTCGGACACCGTCGACCCGCACAAGAGCCTCACCTACATCGACACCGCCCGGCTGCAGTCCCTCTACCAGCCACTGGTCCAGCTGAACAGCCAGGCCGAGATCGAGTACGTACTGGCCGAGTCGATCACCGCGCATCGCGGCTCGCTGGCGCAGTGGGTGATCCGGCTGCGGCCGGGCGTCACCTTCCACGACGGCAAGGACTTCACCGCGGCCGACGTCATCTACACCTTCCAGCGGATCTTCAGCAACGACTTCACCGGGAAGTTCGGGCTGGGCCCGATCGACCTGGGCCGCACCAAGGCCCTGGACAAGCTCACCGTGCTGGTGCAGCTCACCAAGCCGTTCTCCAGCTTCGTGGAGCAACTGGCCGCCTTCTGGTACAACCTCTACATCGCCCCGGCGGGCTTCAGCCCGGCCCGGCCGGTCGGCACCGGGCCGTTCGTCTACCAGAGCTTCACTCCCGGCCAGCGCAGCGTGTTCACCCGCAACCCGCACTACTGGAAATCCGGGCTGCCCCACGTGGACACCCTGACCATCATCGATTTCAGCGACAACACCACGCTCCAGGATGCGCTGTCCACCGGCGTCATCGACGGCGCGGGCGCGCTGGACGGACCGCAGATCGCCTCGCTGGCCACCACGAGCGGGATCAAGACGGTGGTGTCGCACTCCGGGGAGATCATCCCGTTCACCATGCGCGTCGACCAGCCGCCGTTCAACGACGTCAACGTCCGCCAGGCCATGCGGCTGCTGACCGACCGCCCGCAGCTGATCGACTCGGCGCTCGACGGGTACGGGGTGGTCGCCAACGACCTGTTCTCCCCGTTCGACCCCGACTTCGACCACACGCTGGTACGGCCTGCCCAGGGTGACATCCCGCAGGCGAAGTTCCTGCTGAAGCAAGGCCGGCCAGGAGAATCTCACGGTGACCCTGACCACCTCGGCGGTGGCGACCGGCACGGTCGCGATGGCGACGGTGCTGGCCGCCCAGGCCCAGGCCGCGGGGGTGACCATCAAGATCAGCAACGTCCCCTCGGGCGTCTTCTTCGGGCCGGATTACCTCAAATGGAGCTTCGGCCAGGACTATTACAACTACTACCCCTACCTGGCGCAGGTCGCGGAGTCCATGCTGGCCGGCTCACCGTTCAACGAAACGCATACCAACAATGCCCGCTACACCAGCCTCTACAACCAGGCGAACGCGACCGCGGACCCCTCGCTGCGTAAAGAGATCCTGCGCGAGATGCAGGCCTTCGACTTCAACGAGGGCGGCTACCTCATCCCCGCCTACATCGATGTGCTGGACGCGTACAGCGACAAAGTAACCGGCTATACCTCGGGGAAGGTCGGGCAGCCGCTGTCCAACTTCAACTTCGAGGACTTCGCCTTTCTCGCCTGACCGGCCCGGCCGGCCCGGTCAGCCTGGCGGGCCGGCGGCGGCAGGCCGGGCGGCGGCAGGCCGGGCCCGCCGGCAGCAGGCCGGGCCCGCCGCCATGCGGAAACGGCGGGCCCGGCCCGGCCTGCAAGGCCCGGGTGGCCGGGCGGCCGGCTCAGCGGAACACCAGGCTCCTGACCGAGATGGTGCTGGTGACCATGCCGGTGCCGTACATGAGGTCAGCCACCCGCTGCACCTGGCCAGTGCTCAGGAACGTCGGGTACTGCCCGACCGTGACGAGATCGGCGGTCCGCGAGGACATCCCGGGCAGGGTGCGCAGCACCGAGCGCACCGTGCCGGGCTGGGCCGAGGCGGCCGTGGCCGCATTGAGCGCGGCGCGGAAGCTGCGCAGCGCGGTCCCGTCCCGGCGCGCGACGCCCGCCGTGGCGAAGTAACCGGACAGCGGCAGGCTGGCGGTCACCCCGCTGCACGCGTCGAGCAGTTCGACGGCCCCCAGCTCACTCTCGGCCTGCAGGATGTAGGGCTGCGTCGCCACGATGGCGCTGACCGCGTGATCGCGCAGCGCCCCGATCATGCTGCTGGCCGGCATGGCCTCCCAGCGGATGCTGGAGGGGCTCACGCCGTCGCTCTGCAGGACGGCCTCGGTAGCCAGGGTCTCCATGTTGTACGGCGCGTCCGCCGCGAACGGGGCGAGATCCGGCGGCGGCGTGGCCACCGCGGCGCCCTGCAGGTCCTGCGGGGCGGTGACCGGGGAGCCAGGCAGGGTGAGCACCTCCAGCAAGCCAGGCACCGCGTCATAGCCGTCCGCGACGAGCCGGAGCCGGGCATGCGCCTGGGCCTCGGTGTACAGCAGGTCGGCGTAGTCGCCGCCGACGACGTCGGCCTGCCCGCTGGCGAGCGCGGCGTAGGCCTGCCGCACGGTCTGGTACGTCTGCACCGTCACGTCCAGGCCCTGCCGGGTGAACAGCCCGCTGGCCACGGCCAGCTGCAGCGGGGCATTGGCAAACCCCGGCACGACCGCCACCGTGAGCTGCTGGGTCACCGCGGCCGCCGGGGCGGCCGTCCCCGGCACCCGGCAGCCGCCTGCGAGCAGGGCCAGCGCGGCTGGCACCAGCATCATGCCCGGCCACCGCGCCCGGCCGCGGCACCGTGCGCGCACCCTCGCCGTCAGCAGCTTCATGATGCTCCCTTCCCAGCGGGCCGGGCCCGGTGAATGGCAGTGCCCAGTAATTTCCGAAGCAATGTAGTAGTTTTCATTTTTTCTAAGCCTGCTAGTAGAAATGCAATTTCCGAAGCGGAATAGTAAATTGCCCGGAACACTCCGCCAGGCTAACCCGCCGAGCGCGCGCGTGCGGCCGGAAAGCACGCTTCCGCCCGCCCCTCTTGCCCTCAGAATTAAGATATGCAACAGTGGTCACAATTAGGGCGTGCCGGACCGGATAGACGTACAGTTGGCTACCGACCCTGTTGATACGGCCGCGTCCAGAATGGCTGAGCCGGGAAACGGCGCCGCCATTCAGGGTTCCGCATCGGTGCCCGCGGCCCGTTCGGCACCTGCTGTTTCCCGGGTGAGAGGTGCAGGCACTGTGCGGTTCACGCAAGCGAGAGCAGACGGCGCAGCCCGCGGCACCCTGCACAGGTCCGCCGCGCCGGACGCGACAGCGACGTCGGCAGCGGCCCCCGGACAGGTCCGGCCCTCTCCCGCAGAGGGCCGGACCGCCCCGGATGGCGCGGCGCCGGGGACACCGGCCCCCGGGAACGGCAGCCCGGCCGTGCTGAGCGTGCCGGGCGGCCCCGCGCGGCCGGGCGCCCGCTACGCGCCGCGCAACTGGCGGGTGCGATCCCGGCTCCTGGTGCTCGTCGCGCTGCCCACCGCGGCGGCGGTGATCCTCGGCGGTGTCAGCGTGGCCTCGTCCGTGCGCAGCGCCGTGGCCTACCAGCGGGTCGAGCAGTTCTCCCGGCTGGGCGGCGGGATCACCAACCTGATCCAGGCGCTGCAGGCCGAACGGGAAGACACCATCAGCTACATCACCATGGGCCCGGCCAGCGGCGGCCGCGGGGCGCCGGGCCCGGCCGCCGGCCCCGAACGGGCGGTCCTCGCCCACGACCAGCGCACCACCGATCAGCTCGCGGCCCGGGTGCGGAGCCGGGCCGCGACCATCGGCGCGGCCTACCCGGCCGTGGCCCAGCACGAGGCGGGCGGGGCGATCAGCGCGATCAACGGGCTGCCCGCCCTGCGCAGCGCCGCCACCACCACCCAGATGCCCGCCCTGGTGGTGATCCAGGAGTACGCCGCCGCGATCGAGCAGCTACTCGCGCTCGAGGATGAGATCGCGACCGGCAGCAACGACGCGGCCCTGGCCGACACCGTCCGGGTCGCCGGGCTCATCTCCGCCACGAAGGAAGAGGTATCGCAGGAGCAGGCGATCCTGACCTCAGCCCTCACGCCCGACCTGGTCGGGGCGACCCAGTTCCAGCCCAGCCAGCTGTCCGCCATCAATGCCGCGCAGGCACAGCAGCAAGCCGACCTGGCGCAGTTCGGCCTGATCGCCACGGGCAGCCAGCGGCACCTCTACGATTCCACGCTGTCCTCGGCCCAGGCCGACCGGGCGCAGGCCCAGGTTCAGCAGGCGATCACGCTGGCGCTGACCGGCGGGTCGTCGGCGGAGAACCCGGCCTTCACCGATGCCGCCAACGGTTCCGCCTACCTGGTTGCCGGCCTGCACACGGTGGAGCAGGGCCTGATGGCCTCGGTCCTGGCCCAGAGCGTCTCGCTGCGCACCAGGGCGATCATCTCCGCGGCCCTCGAGGGGGCCGCGGTGCTGCTGGTGCTGGCCCTGGCCCTGCTCTTCACCCTGGCCGTGGGCCGGTCCATGACCGGCCCGCTGCAGCGGCTGCGGCGCGGCGCGCTGGAGGTCGCCGGGGTACGCCTGCCGGAGACCGTGCGCCTGATGAGCAGCCTGGCGGATACCAGTACGCCGCTGCAGGTCCAGCCCATTGACGTGGATTCCACCGACGAGATCGGCGAGGTCGCCCGGGCCTTCGACCAGGTGCACCGGGAGGCGGTCCGGCTCGCGGCCAACGAGGCCGCGCTGCGCGGCAACATCAACGCGATGTTCGTCAACCTGTCCCGGCGCAGCCAGTCGCTGGTAGAACGGCAGATCCGGCTGATCGACGACCTGGAGCAAGGCGAGCAGGATGCCGAGCGGCTGGCCAACCTGTTCCGGATGGACCACCTGGCCACCCGGATGCGCCGGAATTCAGAGAACCTGCTCGTCCTGGCGGGGCACGACCTGTCCAGGCGGTGGACGGAGCCGGTGGCCCTGGTGGACGTCCTGCGCGCGGCGGTCTCGGAGATCGAGCATTACGAGCGGGTCAGGCCCACCATCCAGCCGGGGATCTCGGTCCGCGGCCAGGCCGTGAGCGATGTGGTGCACCTGCTCTCCGAGCTGGCCGAGAACGCGACCTCCTTCTCCCCCGCGGACACCCGGGTCGAGGTGTCCGGCTACCTGCTGGGCAGCGGCGGGGCGCTGCTCGACATCACCGATCACGGCGTGGGGATGCCCGCCGAGGAGATGGCCCACGCCAATTTCCGGCTGGACAATCCCCCCGTCGTGGACGTGGCCGTGTCCCGCCGGATGGGACTGTTCGTGGTGGCCCGGCTGGCGGCCCGGCATGGCATCCGGGTCCGGCTCCGCCCTGGCTCGCCCGGTGGCCTGAGCGCGCTGGTCTGGCTGCCCGATGAGGTCATCACCCGCGGGGCGTCGGCGTCCCCGCTGAACCTGCGGCCGTTCCGGCCGGGCACGGTCACGTCCCCCCCTGGCCTGGCCGCTACCGGACTGTTCGGCGAGCAACCAGGCGGGCGGGCCGTTACCCGGCGCGCGGTGTCGGCGGCACGGATGCCCCGGTTCGAGCCTGCCGGGACGGCGGCCGGCGACACTGCCCCGCTGGACGGAATCGGCCGGGACGGAGCCGCCCCGGACGGGATGAGCCCGGACGGGACGAGCCCGGACGGCACGAGCCCAGACGAGGCCAGCCCGGACGAGGCACAGCCCAGACGAGGCAAGCCCGGACGAGGCAAGCCCGGACGAGGCAAGCCCGGACGGCACGGGCCTGGACGGGACCAGCCTGGCCGGGACCGGGCCGGGCGATGCGCCGATGGCCGCCGCCCCGCTGCCGGACTCGGTGGCCTTGCCGCTCCCCTCCAGCCCATTCCCCTCCGGCCCGCCCCTCGCTGGCCGCCGGACGCCCGGGACGGCACCCGGCATCATCGTGCCGCCTGCCGCCGGCACCGGGGCGGTGAACCGGCTGCCCATCTTCGAATCGGTGGAGTCGGACTGGTTCCGGCGCGGACGGCCTGTCGTGGACCGGCAGGCCGCCGGGCAGGATCCCGGGCCGGCCAGCTGGGCGTCGCCCGCTGATGCGGGCTGGCGCGCGGCCGAGGTGGCGCAGGCTCCGTCCATCGCGGGCAACACCGCAGCCGGGCTGCCCAGACGGGTCCCCAAGGCGAACCTGGTGCCCGGCGGGGTGGACCCCGATGATGGTGCCGCCGCCACGGGCCCCCCGGTCGCCCGTGCAGACCCGGCAGCGCCTGTCGAGCTTCCAGCAGGGCATCCAGCGCGCGCGGGCCACCGAGCCCGGAACAGAGCCGTATCCCAAGGATGAGGCAGACGGCGCCGGCTGACGGCGCCGCCACGCGGCCGGCGCCGGCGACGGCACCGGCCAGCCCTGCGGAGAGGAGTGCTGGTGAGTCCGCTGACGTCTTCAGCGCACGACCTGAGCTGGCTGATCACGGATTTCGCCGGGCGGGTGCCGTCGGTCTCGCACGCCATCGCGGTCTCGGCCGACGGGCTGCCGCTCGCCTTCTCGGACGGGCTGGCGCAGGACCGCGCCGACCACCTGGCCGCCGTCACCTCCGGGCTGGCCAGCCTGACCCAGGGGGCGGCGCGGGTGTTCGAAGGCGGCCCCGTCACTCAGACGGTGGTCGGGATGCAAGACGGGGTGCTGCTGGTGATGCCGATCAGCCACGGCTCGCACCTGGCCGTGCTGGCCTCGGCCGATTGCGACATGGGGCTGGTCGCCTACGAGATGGAACTGCTCGTGGAGCGGGCCGGGCAGGTGCTCACTCCCGGCCCGCGCGGCGGTGCCCCGCCTGCGGACGGCCAGTACCAGAGGGGATATGCGCCATGACAGTGTCCGTCAAGATCGTGGTGGCCGGGGGCTTCGGCGTCGGCAAGACCACGTTCGTCGGGGCGGTCTCCGAGATCACCCCGCTCACGACCGAGGCGCCACTCACCGCGGCCGGCCGCAAGCGCGATGACGTCCAGCTGGTGCCGGCCAAGAACACGACCACGGTGGCCCTGGATTTCGGCCGGGCCACGCTGGACGACGGGCTGGTGCTCTACCTGTTCGGCACGCCCGGGCAGCAGCGGTTCTGGTTCATGTGGGATGACATGATCCAGGGTGCCATCGGTGCCGTGGTCCTGGCCGACACGCGCCGGCTGGACGAGTCGTTCGCGGCCGTGGACTACTTCGAGTCAACCGGACTGCCATTCGTCGTCGGGGATCAACGGGTTCCACGGCGAGTTCACCCACAGCCTCACCGATATCCAGGATGCGCTGACGGTCAGCCTGGGCGTCCCGGTCGTCGAGTGCGACGCGCGGCAGCGGGAATCGGTCAAGACCCTCTTGCTGGCCCTGGTCGAGCACGCCATGACCGCCAGCCCGGGGTCCGTTAGCCGGCGTTCCCTTACCGTCAGCAGGGTGACGGAACAGGCCCCGTTGACGCGGGCTGACTTCAGGAGCTGGCGGGCCATGACCATGCGCTGGATCTGGTTGGTGCCCTCGTAGATCTGGGTGATCTTGGCATCCCGCATCATCCGCTCCACCGGGTAGTCCTTGACGTACCCGTAGCCGCCGAGCAGCTGGACCGCGTCGGTGGTGACCTCCATGGCTGCGTCCGAGGCGAAGCACTCTGGTTGGTGCCCTCGTAGATCTGGGTGATCTTGGCATCCCGCATCATCCGCTCCACCGGGTAGTCCTTGACGTACCCGTAGCCGCCGAGCAGCTGGACCGCGTCGGTGGTGACCTCCATGGCCGCGTCCGAGGCGAAGCACTTGGCCGCCGAGGACATGAACGTCAGGTCGGCCGCCCGGTCCCCGGCCATGGCCCGCTCCGACTTGGCCGCCGCCGCGTAGGTGAGCTGGCGGGCCGCCTCGACCTTCATCGCCATGTCGGCCAGCATGAACTGGATGCCCTGGAACTCGGCGATGGCCTTGCCGAACTGGCGCCGCTCCTGCACGTACCCGGTCGCGTAATCCAGCGCGCCCTGGGCGATGCCGAGCGCCTGGGCGGCGATGGTGATCCGGGTGTGGTCCAGGGTGGCCAGCGCGGTCTTGAACCCGGTGCCCTCGGCGCCGATGATCCGGTCCGCCGGGATCACGCAGTTGTCGAAGTACAGCTCCCGGGTCGGTGAGCCCTTGATGCCGAGCTTGTGCTCGGGGGCGCCGAAGGAGAACCCCGGGTCGTCCTTCTCGACCACGAACGCGGAGATCCCGCCGGCACCGGCGGACGGGTCGGTGACCGCCATCACCGTGTAGTACTGCGACACCCCGGCGTTGGTGATCCACCGCTTGGTGCCGTTGAGGATGAAGGTGTCGCCGTCGCGGACGGCGCGGGTGGTCATCGCCGCCGCGTCCGAGCCCGCCTCCGGCTCCGACAGCGCGTAGGAGAACATCGCCTCGCCGCGGGCCACCGGGGGCAGGTAACGCTGCTTGATCTCCTCCGAGCCCGCGATCAGCAGCGGCATCGTGCCCAGCTTGTTCACCGCCGGGATCAGCGACGACGCCGCGCACGCCCGCGCCACCTCCTCGATCACGATCGCGGTGGCCAGCGCGTCCGCCCCGGCCCCGCCGTAGGCCTCCGGGATGTGCACCGCGGCGAAATCCGCCTTGGCCAGCGCCTCGAACACGTCCCAGGGGAACTCGCCGGACTCATCCACCTCAGCCGCCCGCGGCGCGATCTTGTCGTCGGCCAGCGCGCGGACCGCCTCGCGGAGGGCCTCGTGCTCCTCCGGCAGCGCGTAAACAGGGAAGTCAGAGCTCATTACTCGATAGTAGGGGTGCCGCCCGGAGTACCAGGACCCAAGGGCCTGAACCGGCCCCGGCCCGCCGGCCGCCCGGCCCGCCGCCGCCCGGCGCGGGTCAGCCGTCGGACGGGCTGGCCCGCCGGGCCCGCAGCGCCGCCCCCTTGGCCAGGGCGGTCTCCCGCAGGCCCTGCTGGAAGGCGGCCATCGCCTCGCGCAGCGCGGGGTCGCCCGCCCCCAGGATGCGCACCGCCAGCAGGCCGGCGTTGCGCGCCGCACCAACGGCCACCGTCGCTACCGGTACACCCGCAGGCATCTGAACGATGGATAGCAGGGAATCGAGCCCATCCAGGTGCGCCAGTGGCACGGGGACGCCGATGACCGGGAGCGGGGTGACCGCCGCCAGCATCCCGGGCAGGTGCGCGGCACCGCCCGCCCCGGCGATGATCACCCGCAGGCCCCGGCCGGCCGCGTCCGTGCCGTACCGGATCATGTCGGCGGGCATCCGGTGCGCGGACACCACGTCGGCCTCGAACGGCACCCCGAACTCGGCCAGCGCGACGGTGGCCGCCTCCATCACCGGCCAGTCCGAGTCGCTGCCCATCACCACGCCGACCAGCGGGACGCCACTCATTCCGGATCCTTCCCGGTGCTCAGGTAGTGGGCCGCCGCCACGGCGCGGCGGCGCAGCCCGGCCACGTCCGCGGCGCCGCCCAGCACGGTGACGTGGCCGATCTTGCGGCCGGGCCGCACCGCCTTGCCGTACAGGTGCAGCTTCACCCCGGGGTCGCCCGCCATCACGTGCAGGTACCGGCCGTAGATGCCGGGGTCCTCGGCGCCGAACACGTTGGCCATGACCACCTGCGGCGCGGCGGGCTGGGGGGCGCCCAGCGGCAGGTCCAGCACGGCCCGCAGGTGCTGCTCGAACTGCGACGTCCGGGCGCCCTCGATGGTCCAGTGCCCGCTGTTGTGCGGCCGCATGGCCAGCTCGTTGACCAGCAGCCCGCGGGACGTCTCGAACAGCTCCACGGCCAGCAGCCCGGTCACCCCGAGCGCGTCGGCGAGCTCCAGCGCGAGCCGCTGCGCATCCTCGGCCGCCGCCGGCCGGAGCCCGGGAGCCGGGGCCAGCACCTCGTGGCACACGCCGTCGCGCTGCACCGTCTGCACCACCGGGTAGGCCGCCCCCTGCCGGTGCGGCGACCGGGCGACCAGCGCCGCCAGCTCGCGCTCGAACGGCACGTACTCCTCGGCCAGCAGGGCGATGCCGTGCGCCAGCACCTCCTGGGCCGCCTGGGCATCGTCGCACACCCAGACCCCGCGGCCGTCGTACCCGCCGCTGACCGCCTTGAGCACCACCGGCCAGCCGGCCTGGGCCGCGAAGGCGGCCACGCCGGCCGCGTCCCAGACGGCCGCGTACCGCGGGCACGGCACGCCCAGCCGGGTCAGTTCCTCCCGCATGGCCAGCTTGTCCTGGGTGTACCGGAGCGCGGCCGGGCCGGGCGCCAGGACCGTCCCGGCCGCTTCCAGCGCGGCGAGGTGCTCGCCGGGCACGTGCTCATGGTCGAACGTGAGCACGTCGCACCCGGCCGCGAAGGCCAGCAGGTCCTCCCGGCTCCGGTAGTCGCCGATCGTCACGTCCGGCCAGACCAGGGCGGCGCTGTCGGACGGCGTGTCGGCCAGCAGCCGGAACCGGATGCCGAGCGCGATGGCGGCCTGGCAGGTCATCCGGGCCAGCTGCCCGGCGCCGACCATGCCGACCACCGGCCCGGAGCCGCGGGGGTCCTGATGATCGCTCACGCGCGGTAGCCTACGAGGCCGCGCCGCGCCCCGCACGGCCGGTCACCCCGCGCGGCGCCACGGCGGGGCGGCGCGGCCCGGTATCCCGGCCCGGGGCCGCCGCCCTGGCCCTCCTAGCATGATGGGGCAACGGCATATTTAACGCACCGGAAACAAGTCCCGGTCATAGTGCGATTTATCATCAGCGCGTCCGCTGGGATGTCGGCCCGGCCGCCGGGGGACCGACAGGCACAAGTCCTAAGGAGCACGCCGATGTCGGCACCTGAGCACCAGACCAGCGCGGTCCTGGAGGCGGAACCGCCGCCGGGCGTCGTCGTCCGGGAAGGCGACTACGGCACGAAGGTCGCCGCCGTCGAGCCGGGCGGAGCCGAGTTCATCCCGCTGGGCGAGCGGCACGGCCAGCCGCTGCAGCTGTTCTGGACCTGGACCTCGCCGAACTTCGAGTTCGCCACGGTGTTCGTGGGCGTCATCGGGGTGGCGTTCTTCGGCCTGAACTTCTGGCAGGCGCTGCTGGCCATCGTGATCGGCACCGGGATCGGCTCTGTCACCCAGGGCGCGCTGTCCGCGCGCGGGCCGCAGTTCGGCGTGCCGCAGATGGTGCTGTCCCGGCTCGGCTTCGGCTACTGGGGCAACGCGCTGCCCGGCCGGGCTGAACGCGATCACCGCCGGGATCGGCTGGTTCGCGGTGAACAGCGTCAGCGGCACGTTCGCGCTGAACACGCTGACCCACCTGCCCAAGCCGCTCTGCCTGGTCATCATCGTGGCGATCCAGCTGGTGATCGCGTTCTTCGGGCACAACCTGGTGCACGCGTTCGAGCGGTACGCGTTCCCGGTCCTGGCCATCATCTTCGTGGTCGCCGTGTGCTGGATCTTCGCCAAGTCCAGCCCCGGCGCGCCGTCGCACGGCGGCGGGATCGGCGGCTTCCTGATCACGCTGGGAGCGTCGTTCGGCTACGCGGTGGGCTGGAACCCGTACGCCGCCGACTACACCCGCTACTTCGCCCCGGACACCAGCAAGCGGGCCGTGGCCCTGTGGTCCGGCCTCGGGGTGTTCGTGTCCTGCGTCCTGCTCGAGGCGGCCGGGGCCGCGTCCGCCACCGTGACCGGCATCGGCGCGATCAACGCCAACCCCACCGGCGCGTTCACCGGCCACCTGCCCACCGTCCTGGCCGACCTCACCCTGCTGGCCATCGCGCTCGGCGCGATCGCCGCGAACGTGCTGAACATCTACTCCGGCGCGCTGTCGTTCACCGCGATGGGCATCAGGCTGCCGCTGGCCCTGCGCCGGGCCATCGTGGCCGGGGTGTTCGGCGTGATCGGCTTCATCGTCGCGCTCACCGGGCTGCACGACGCGGGCGCCAAGTACAACAACTTCCTGCTGGTCATCGCCTACTGGATCGCGCCGTGGCTGGCCGTGGTGTTCTGCGACCAGTTCCTGCGCCGCCGCCAGCACCCGCGGGAGCTGGAACGCCTGCTGTTCGACAAGTCGTACACGAACTGGGCCGGCCCGGTGGCCATGCTGGCCGGCGTGGTCGTGTCGATCATCCTGTTCTCCAACCAGACCGAGTACGTCGGCATCGTGCCCAAGCACGTCCCGTCGGTCGGCGACCTGACCTTCGAGGCGGGCTTCGTCATCACCGCGGTCATCTACCTGACCTGGCACGCGATCGCCGGCCGCCGCCAGCCAGCACTCGCCGCGACAAGCTAGGACTCAGGCTGGTCCGGTCACGACCGGCGGTTCGTCCAGGCCGCGCAGCCCGCGGGGCAGGAACACGGCGAACACGGCCGGCCGCGGCCGGACCAGCACCACGTTGGCGCCGTCGGCGGTGGCCACGTCCCGGGCCAGCGCCAGGCCGAGGCCCGTCCCGCCGGGGCGGCCGCTGACGTTGCGCTCGAAGATCCGCGGCACCAGTTCGTGCGGCACTCCCCGGCCCTCGTCCCGGACCTCCACCACCACGGACTTCGGCGTGCGGGAGGTCCGGATGGTGACCGTGCCCGCCCCGTGGACCAGGGCGTTGTCCAGCAGGGTGGCGATGACCTGGGCCAGCGCGCCGGGGGTGATGTAGGCGGACAGGCCCTTCTCCCCCGCCACCTCCAGCTTGCGGTTCGCCCGGCGGAACGCCGGGTCCCACTCGATCACCTGCTGCGCGGTCACGTCGTCGATGGCCAGCAGGGAGGGCACCCCCCGGGACGCCCGCCGGGTCCGGCCGAGCAGCTGGCCCACCACGTCGGCCAGCCGCTCGGTCTGGGCCAGGGCCGCCGCGCCTTCCTCCCGGACCACCTCGGGGTCGTCCGCGGCGGCGATCATCTCCTCCAGCCGCATGGACAGCGCGGTCAGCGGCGTGCGCAGCTGGTGGGAGGCGTCGGCGGCGAAGTCACGCTCCGCGGACAGCAGGTCGGTGATGCGCCGGGCCGACCCGTCCAGGCCCTCGGCCAGCCGGTCCAGCTCCGCGACCCCGTACCGGCGGCCGAGCGGCCGGGCGTCCCCCAGGCCGAGCCGGTCCGCCGCGCTGGCCAGTTCCTCCAGCGGCCGGGTCAGCCGCCGGGCCTGCAGGATGGCCAGCGCCACCGCCACCGCCAGCGCGGCCAGCGCCAGCGCGCCGATCAGCGCCAGCGCGCTGATCAGCCGCCCGTACTCGACAGACTCATCCGCGGCCACGGTGACCCGGAAGTCCCTGGTCACCGCCGACCTGATGATGGCGCCCTCGCCCCGCGGCCGGATCCCGATCTGGTACTCGGGCAGGCCGTCCTCCCGGACGCTGATGTAGCGGTCCGGCAGCGACCGGGCCGCCGCGGCGGCCTCGGCCACATCGGCGGGCAGGCCCGAGTTCGACCGGTCCTGCAGCGTCTTGGCCACCGTGGCGGCATCCCGCTGTACCTGCTGGATGGCCGAGTTGACCTGCAGCCGGCTGAGCACGAAGGCCAGCGGGATGCCGAGCAGCAGGACGGCCGTCACCGCGACCACCACGGTGGAGATGAGCAGGCGCCGCCGCATGGCTCAGCCCGCCGCGGCGGCCCGCCGGTGCCGGAGCACCGGCCGGAGGGGCTCAGTCACCCCGCTCGAACCGGAAGCCGACCCCGCGCACCGTGGTGATGTACCGCGGGTTGTGCGCGTCGTCACCGAGCTTGCGGCGCAGCCAGGAGATGTGCATGTCCAGCGTCTTGGTGGACCCCCACCACTTGCTGTCCCAGACCTCGCGCATGATCTGTTCACGGGTGACCACCTTCCCCGCGTCGCTCACCAGCACGCTCAGCAGGTCGAACTCCTTGGTGGTGAGTTCGAGCTCGGTGTCACCCAGCCAGGCCCGGCGGGCGTCCCCGTCCACCCGGACCCCCTGCACCACGCTGGTCTCCGGGGTGCCCCGGCGCAGCAGCGCGCGGACCCGGGCCAGCAGTTCGGCCAGCCGGAACGGCTTGGTCACGTAGTCGTCGGCCCCCGCGTCCAGGCCGATCACCGTGTCCACCTCATCCGCGCGGGCGGTGAGGATCAGGACCGGCACGGTCTGCCCGTCGGAGCGCAGCCGGCGGCATACCTCGAGGCCGTCCAGGCGGGGCAGGCCGATGTCGAGGACGATCAGGTCGATGCCGCCCGCCAGGGCGGCCTCCAGCGTGCCCGGCCCATCCGCCGAGACGTCGACGTCGTAGCCCTCCCGGCGCAGGGCCCGGGCCAGCGGCTCCGAGATGGACGCGTCATCCTCTGCGAGCAGCACACAGGTCATGGTCAGAATGCTAGGCCCTCCGGGCGGGTGGTGGCCCATTACCAGCATGGACCTGCCGTTCATGACGTCGCCCCGGGGCAGGCAACCGTCACCCGTATCCGTGGAGAGGGTCAAGGATCACCATGTATCGCTGCGCGACCAGCCCCTTCTGACATACTGTGCCCCGCTCCACGACACCTGAGAGGGGAGGGTGTCCGTTGTCTCGTCCTGGGCAGGGCTGGCGGCGGGGTGCCCGGCTGTTGCTGCGGCGGCCAGGGCTGGCCGTGCTGCGCGCCATTTTCCGGGTCCTCGACCCGGTCGCGGTCGGCTGGTGGGCGGCCCGGATGGCCCGGCGGCCGGAGCAGGCCGCCACGGAGATGTCCCGCCGGGTCACCGCGCTGATGCGGCCGACCGGGCAGGAGATCATCGGCAATTACCTGCGCGGTCTGGTGCTGTTCGGGCGGCCCCCGACGCACGGGGCCGGCACCGGATTCGAGTGGTGCTGGTTCCCGCTGCGGGCGGTCATCACGCCGGAATCCGCGAACGTGCCCAAGAAACTCCGCCCCGTCCTGCGGCGCGGGGACTACGAGGCCCGGTATGACCAGGACTTCGAGGTGATCATGCGGGAGTGCCAGGCCCGGCACGGCCAGGGCTGGCTCACCGACCCGCTGATCGAGGCCTACCGGGAGGTCCGCGACCTGGGCTTCCTCGCGACGCTGGGCATATACCGGGACGGCTGCCTGGTCAGCGGCATGTGGGGCATCGAGATCGGCCGGGCCTTCACGGTGATGAGCATGTTCCGCACCGAGGACGGCACCGGGGCACTCGCCTTTGCCCAGTGCGCCCGCGAGGTGTGCGCGAAAGGCCGCTGGCTATACGTCGATTTCGGCGAGCAGAATGCCAACTTCGCCCGGTACGGGGCCATTGAGATGCCCACCACGGAGTTTCTCGGGCTGGCCCTGCGCAGCCTGGCGGAGCGCTGCGGCGACAGCCCGCCCGGTCCCGGCCCGGCCCGGGACCGGGCCCGGACCGGGCGGGATCACTGTCCCCCGGCTGACACCGTCCGGGTGCGCGGCCCGGCCCGGAGCACCTGGGACGGCAGCTGGCGCCCGATGATGCGTTCCGCCTCGGCCGCCGCGCCGATCATCGCCTCCAGGTCCACCCCGGTCGCCACGCCCATGTCCTCGGCCATGTACACCAGTTCCTCGGTGGCGATGTTCCCCGACGCCCCGGGCGCGTACGGGCAGCCGCCCAGCCCGCCCACCGAGGCGTCGAAATCGTCCACGCCCAGCTCCAGCGCGGCCAGCACGTTGGCCAGCCCGGTGCCGCGGGTGTTGTGGAAGTGCAGGTTGAGCGGGACCTCCGGGTGCTGGCCGCGGAACTCCCCGACCAGCCGGGTGACCCGCCCCGGCGTCGCCATGCCGGTGGTGTCGCCGAACGAGATGGCGTCCGCCCCGTCCGCCACCGCGCGGCCCGCCACCGCGAGCACCCGGCTGACCGGCACGTCCCCCTCATAGGGGCAGCCCCACGCGGTGGCCACCACCACCTGGCAGGCGGCCCCCCGGGCGTGCGCCTCCCCGATCATCACCGCGATGTCGTCCAGCGACTCCTGCGTGCCCCGGTTGACGTTCCGCCGGTTGTGCGTGTCCGAGGCCGAGACCACGGCCTCGACCTCGGTGAACCCGGCATCCAGCGCCCGCCGGGCGCCGCGCAGGTTGGGTGCCAGCGCCGAGTAGCGGATCCCGGGCGCCCGGTCGATCCCCTGCCACACCTGGTCCGCGTCGGCCATCTGCGGGATCGCCTCGGCCCGCACGAACGACACCGCCTCGATCCGGGACACCCCGGTCACGGTCAGCGCGTTGATCAGCTCGATCTTGGCCGCGGTGGGCACCGGGTCCTCGTTCTGCAGCCCGTCCCGCGGGCCCACTTCCCGTAGCGAGATCCGGCTGGGCAGGTCAGTCACCACGCGGCCTTTCGTTAAGTATCAAGGCGGGATCACGCGGCCAGGGCCGCTACTCGCCGGGCCACACCGGGACCCGCTTCTCGTTGAACGCGGCGATGCCCTCCCGCCGGTCCGCGGACAGGGCGGCGGTCCGCCAGGCGGCGTCCTCGATCTCCAGCGCGGCGGCCAGGCCCGTCCCCCAGCCGGCCCGCATGGCGCGCTTGGCCGCGCGCACCGCGACCGGGGAGTTGGCGGCGATGGCGCTGGCGGCCTGCAGCGCCGCCGGGCCCGCGGTACCGGGCGGCACCACGCGGTCGGCCAGCCCGATCCGCTCGGCCTCGGCGGCGGCCACCCGGCGCCCGGTCAGCACCAGGTCCATCGCCCGGCCCGCGCCCAGGCGGCGGATGGACAGCTGGGTGCCACCGCAGCCGGGCACCAGCCCGACCGTGGTCTCCGGCAGGCCGAACACCGCGTTCTCGTCGGCCACGATCAGGTCGCAGCTCAGCGCCAGCTCGCAGCCGCCGCCGAGGGCGTAGCCAGCCACCGCCGCCACCACCGGCTGGGGCAGCCCGAGCAGCCCGCCGAACGCGGCGCGGAACACCTGCCGCTGGGCCAGCAACTGCGCGTCGCTCATCGCGTTGCGTTCCTTGAGGTCGGCGCCCACGCAGAAGGCCCGGGTGCCGGCCGCGGCCAGCACCACGGCCCGGACGTCGCCGTCCGGCGCGAGCTCGGCGCAGACCTGGGCCAGCCGGACCAGCATCAGGGTGTTCAGCGCGTTCAGCGCCTCCGGCCGGTCCAGGACGATCTCCGCCACCCAGCCCCGGCCGATCACATGCCTGCGTACCTGCACGCCGTCCATGGCCGAAGAGTAGCCCGCCAGGTTCAGCGGACGTGCACCACGTCCCCGGCACCGACCGGGACCATCCCGCCGCCGGACTGAACCACCAGCCGGCCCGCCGGGTCCACGTCCACGGCGGTGCCGGTGAGCTGCCTGCCCGCCGGGCAGCTCGGCGCGGACCGGCCGGCCGATGGTCGCGCACCAGCGCAGGTAGTCCTCCCGCCAGCCGGGCGCGTCCGGGGCGGCGCACCAGGCCCGGTAGCGCCCGGCCAGCCCGGCCAGGATCGCCTCCAGCAGCGCCTCCCGGCCGGGGGCGGCCCCTTCCAGCCGCAGCGAGGTGGCCGTGGGGACCGCCAGCTCGGCCGGGCCGGACGTCACGTTGAGGCCCACCCCGACCACGATCGCGTCCCCGTGCGCCTCGGCCAGGATCCCGGCCAGCTTCCGCTCGCCGACCAGCACGTCGTTCGGCCACTTCAGGACGGCGGGCACGGCCGCCTCGGCGCGCAGCGCGGCGGCCACGGCCACGCCGGTGAGCAGCGGCAGCCAGCCCCGCTCCCCGGGCTGGACCGCGGCCGGCCGGAGCAGCACCGAGAAGGTCAGCGCGGCCCGCGGCGGGCTCACCCAGGACCGGCCCAGCCGGCCGCGGCCGGCGGTCTGCGCCTCGGCCGCCAGCACCAGCCCCTCCGCCGCCCCGGCCCGCGCCTCGGCCAGCAGGTCCGCATTCGTGGACCCGGTCTCGGCCACCACCCGGATCTCCCGCCACAGCCCGCCGGGGCTGATCACGCGGCGGCGCAGCCCGGCCACGTCCAGCGGCGGCCGCTCCACCGTCGCGCCCTGATGTGCCATGCCCTCATGATCCCAGCCCGCCCGCCGCCGTGCTGACCGCAGCGAGGCCTGCTGGTCGTTAACCGCTGTTGATGCGCAGCGGTTAACGAGCCCACCGCCTGGCCGTCAGCCCCGTGTCCCGGCCACTGCCGCCGCTATTCAGCGGCCCGCTCGCCGCCCTCATCCCGGCGGCACGGGCGGCGGCCAGCACGCCCCCGGCCACCGCCGCCACGGCCAGGGCCGCGAACGTCACCGCGACCGCGTGCGCGGACACCAGGGTGAACGCCGCGCGGTCCGCCGGGCTGGGCAGCTGCCCGGCCCGGTTGAGGTACAGCGTGCCGAACGTGGCCACCCCGATCACGATGGCCAGCTGGTTGACGGTGACGACCACCCCGGTGGCATCGGCCGCGTCGGCCACCGGCACCCGCATCAGCACCGCGGTCATCAGCGGGCTGAACGCGGCGGCCATCCCGGCGCCGGTCAGGCCGAGGGCCAGGTAGAGCAGCGCGCCGCCGGTCCCGCCGCCGTGCAGCAGCGCGGCCATGGCGAGCAGCCCGGCCGCGTAGGCGGCGAAGCCCGCGATGATCAGCGCGCCGTGCAGCCGCCGGGGCAGCCGCTGCCAGTTCAGGCTGACCAGCGCGAACGTGGCCGCGGACGGGGCGAAGATGAGCCCGGCCCGGAGCGGGGTGTCGCCCAGCCCGCCCTGCAGGTGCAGCGCCAGCGCGAAGAAGAACCCGCCGAACACCGCCATGGTCACGAACAGCGCGGCCACTCCCATCGTGACCCCGGGCAGGCTCAGCACCCGTCCCGGGATCAGCGGCGATCCGCCCCGGGCCGCCACCCGGCGCTCCACCACCGCGAACAGCCCGAACAGCAGCGCGCTCCCGGCCAGGCAGGCCCAGCCCCACACGGGCCAGTGCTCGGGCTGGCCGAGGACCAGCGGCAGCACCAGGGCCACCGCGGCCGGGGTGAGCAGCGCCAGCCCGGCCGGGTCCAGGCCGCGCCCGCGGTCCCCGGCCCCGTGCGGCAGCAGCCGCGCGCCCGTGACCAGCAGGGCCATCCCGATCGGGACGTTGACCAGGAACACGGCCCGCCAGCCGCTGCCGAACAGGTTCGCGGTGACCAGCAGCCCGCCCGCGATCTGCCCGGCGACCGCGCCGCCCGCGATGACCGCCGCGTACAGCCGCATCGCGCCAGCGCGCGCCGTGCCGGTGAACGTGCGCTGGATCAGGCTGAGCACCTGCGGGATCATGGCCGCGGCGCCGGCCCCCTGGATGAAGCGCAGCGCGACGAGCACGGCGGTGGAGGGAGCCAGGCCGCAGCCGAGCGAGGCCAGGGTGAACAGGGCCAGCCCGGCCAGGAACATCCGGCGGTGGCCCGACGATGTCGCCGAGCCGGGCGCCGGTGACCAGCAGGACCGCGTAGGTGATGACGTAGCCGGCGATGACGAGCTGCAGCCCGGCGCCGGAGGCGTGCAGGTCGGCGTGGATGGCGGGGGCGGCCACGTTGACCACGGACGCGTCCAGCACGGCCATGAACTGCCCGGTGAGGACGATCGCGAGGAGCGCGCGCGGCGCGGTCAGCCCGGCCAGGGGCCGGCCTGGCCGGGCCGGCCCGGCGGAACCCGGTGCGGCGGTCAGCGGGTGCCTGGCCGCGGGTTACGGTGGTGAGGTCTGTCATGCCCCCGAGCATGCCGGGACCTTTATCCAGGTACCAGGAGCCTAGTTATCCTGGTACCAGGAGCACCTGGCACCCGTCTCCCGTACCCGGCATGATGAGGGTATGACCACCGTGACGGCCACCGGGAACGGCTCGCGCCGGGCCGAGCTGGCCGCGTTCCTGCGCAGCCGCCGCGACCGGATCACCCCGGAGCAGGTGGGGCTCCCGCCCGGGCTGCGCCGCCGTACCCCCGGCCTGCGCCGGGAAGAGGTCGCCCAGCTAGCCGGGGTCGGCGTCACCTGGTACACCTGGCTCGAGCAGGGCCGCCCGATCAACGCCAGCGCCCAGGTCCTCGGCGCGGTGGCCCAGACGCTCCGGCTCGACCCGGCCGAGCGGCAGCACCTGTACCGGCTGGCCGACGTGGCCGAGGCGGCCGGCCCGGCGGGTTACCCGGGGAGCGCCTGCGAGCAGGTACCGCCCGACGTCCAGGGGATCATGGACGCCCTGGTGCCGCTCCCGGCCTGCGTCATGAACGAGCGGTACGACCTGCTGGGCTGGAACGAGGCGTACGCCGCGCTGTGGCCCGGGGTCGTCGGCGCGCAGCCCGGCGAGCGCAACATCCTGTGGCTGAACTTCACCTACCCCGACTGCTGCCACCCGTACGTCACCCGGCATGACCAGCTGGCCCGGCTGGTCGCCCAGTTCCGGAGCAACTACGGCCGGCACGTCGGCGAGCCCGCGTGGACCGGCTTCATCAGCAGCCTCCAGGCGGCCAGCCCGCACTTCGCCCGGCTCTGGGAGGAGCACGACGTGGCCAGCCCGGTCACCTACCTCAAGGTCTTCCGGCACCCGGCCTACCCGAGGCTGGTGCTGACCAGCACCAGCCTCGGCGTGCTGGCCGTGCCCTGCACCCGGATCGTGGTGTACACGCCCGCCGACGAGGAGACCCGGACCGCGATCAGCAAGCTGCTGGCCGGCGAGGGCACCGGCGCCGAGTATCCGTGCGCGCCCGCGCACCGCCAGCGCCGCGCCGAACTCGCCGCCGCCTCCGCCCGCTGACCCGGCCTGGCGTGGCCTGGGGAGTCCAGGCCAGCAGGCCCGGCGTCAGCCGGTGTTCTGCAGGCCGGCGGCCACGCCGCTGACCGCGAGCAGCAGCAGCCGGTGCAGCTGCTCGCGGCGGGCGGCCAGGTCCCCGTCCGGCGCGGCCTCATCCCCGGGTGCCCCGCCCGGCCGGGCGTCCCCGGCCGGGACGCCTTCCGCCGCCGGCAGCGCCCGGAGCTCGGTGAGCGCCCGGAGCTGGAGGTGGGAAAGCGCGTCCACGTACGGGTCGCGGAGCGCCACCGCCCGGGACAGCACCAGCCGGTCGGCCAGCAACCGGTCGTGGCCGGTCACCTCCAGCACCAGCCGCCGGGTCAGGTCGTATTCGGCCAGCACCATGTCGGCCAGGTCGTCGCGCCCGCCCAGGGCCAGGTGCCGGGCCGCGATCCGGCGGTCGGTCTTGGCCAGGCTCATCTCCGCGCCGTCGAACAGCACGGCCAGCAACGGCCACCCCTGGTAGGCCTGGCGGACCTCGGCCAGCCCGCCGGGGGCGGCGGCCGCGGCGGCCAGGCCGCTGCCCAGGCCGTACCAGCCGGGCAGGTTCAGCCGGGTCTGCGCCCAGGCGAAGACCCAGGGAATCGCGCGCAGGTCGTCCAGGCCGACCACGCCGACGCCCCGGCGGGCCGGGCGGGACCCGATGCGCAGCCCGCTGATCTCCTCCAGCGGGCTGATCCGGGCCAGCCACTCGGCGAAGCCCGGGGTCTCGACCAGCTTCCGGTAGGCGCGCAGCGCGGCCGTCTCCATCCGCTCGGCCACCGGCCGGAACCGCCGGGCCGCGGTCGCGTTACGCTCGCCGACCACGGGCGAGGAGGCGAGCAGCACGGCCGAGGTGACCTGCTCCAGATGACGCTGCGCGATGACCGGGTTCGCGTACCGGGCGAAGATCACCTCGCCCTGCTCGGTGACCTTGAACCGGCCGTCCACCGAGCCGGGGGCCTGGGCCAGCACCGCACGGCCCGCCGGGCCGCCGCCCCGCCCGAGCGCGCCGCCCCGGCCGTGGAACAGGGTCAGCCGCACATCGTGGTCGGCGGCCCACCGGGCCAGCTGCTCCTGCACGTCGAACAGGCGCAGGGTGGCGCCGACCGGGCCGAGTTCCTTGGCCGAGTCGGAGTAACCGAGCATGACCTCCAGCTGCCGCCCGGTGGCCGCGAGCCGCTCCCGGACCGGCTCCAGGTCCAGCATCTCGTCCAGCACCTGGGTGGCGTGGTTCAGGTCCTCGCCGCTCTCGAACAGCGGGACCACGTCCAGCACCGGGGGGCGGCCGCTCCGCGTCGCGTGCCGGGCCAGCTCGTAGACGGCGGCGATGTCCGCCGCCGACCGGGTGAAGCTGACCACGTAGCGGCGGCACGCCTCGACCCCGAACCGGTCCTGGATCCAGGCCGCGGCCCGGAACGTGGCCAGCACCTCCGACGTCTGGCCGGACCGGGTGCCCCCTTCGGTGATCTCCCGCAGCGCCCGGGCATGCACCGCGCTGTGCTGGCGGATCTCCAGCTCGGCCAGGTGGAAGCCGAACGTCTCGGCCTGCCAGATGAGCTGCTGCAGCTCGCCGAACGCCTGCCGGGTGGCCCCCGCGGCGGCCAGGGACTCCTGCACCAGCCGCAGGTCGGCGAGGAAGTCGGCGGCGCCGGGGTAGGCCAGGTCCGCGTGCCGCAGCCGGGTGGCCTCGAGCCGCCGGGCCAGGTAGAGCAGGTAGGTCCGGTACGGCTCGTGCGGTGAGCGGGCGGCCAGGTCGGCGAGCAGTTCCGGGTGGGCCGTCTCGGCCGCCTCGAGGGCCGCGGTGAACGCGGCCGACGGCGGCGCCGCGCCCGCGTTCACGGTGAGCGCGCGGCCGATCCGGGTGGTCGCGTTCTCCAGCGCCCGCAGCACGTGGTCGGCCTGGATGACCGCGGTCTCCCGGGTCACCTGGGCGGTCACGAACGGGTTGCCGTCCCGGTCGGCGCCCACCCAGCTGCCATAGCGGAGGAAGGCCGGCACCGCCGGGGCGCCCGGCCCGGCCTCGGCCAGCCGGTGGGCCTCGTCCAGTGCCCGGTACACCCGGGGCACGACCTGGAAGATCGTCTCGTCGAACGCGGCCATCACCGTGCGGACCTCGTCGATCGGGGTCATGGCGTTGGCCCGCAGCTGCGACGTGCGCCAGAGCAGGTCGATCTCCTCGCGCAGCCGGCGCCGCGTCTCAGCCTGCTCCGCGGCGCCGCGCCGGTCGTCGTCCAGGGCGGTCACCAGGTCGCTGATCCGGCGCAGCGCGGTGGCCACGGCGCGGCGCCGCGCCTCGGTGGGGTGGGCGGTGAGCACCGGGTGCACGCGCAGCCGGGCGAGCAGGTCGTCGAGATGCCCGGGGCCCTGCTCGCGGCGGAACTCGGCCACCGAGGCCGCGAGTGACTCGCGCACCGGGGCCTGGCCGGTGTCCTGCTCCCGCAGGGCCCGGACCCGCTGCAGTTCCTCGGCCAGGTTGGTGAGGTGGAAGTAGGCGGTGAACGCCCGGGCCACCGCCTCCGCCCGGTCCAGCGGCCAGCTGGCCACCAGTGCCGCGATCTCGTCCCCGGCCGGGTCGGCGTGCGGGTCCCCGCCGTCCGCCAGGCCGTTGCTGGCCCGCGCCGCGATGACCGCCTGGCGCAGTGCTTTCCACGTCGTCGAGCAGATCCTGGCCGCCGGACTCGCGCAGCGCCTCGCCCAGCATGTCGCCGAGCAGCCGGACGTCACGGCGCATCCGCGCCGGCAACTGCTGCCGGTCGGTGTCGCGGGTGGTCGGCACACGGCCGTCGGCGTCCTGGCGGGCCGCCGCACGGTTCTCGGTGCCGGTGCTGCCAGTATCCAGGCTGCCAGTATCCGGGCTCACCGCGCCAGCCTATTGGAGCGGCAGATCGCGATCTTGCCGCGGCTGGCTCAGCTCGTGGCGGCCAGGATGAGCTCCACGCTTTCCCCCTGGCTATCCGCCGGTCCCCCGGCACGCACCGCTGGGCCGGCCGCCGCGGTCAGCGCGGCCGCGGCGCCGGGCACCGCGCGGGCGGCGGCTACCCTGTCCGCATGACCAGCGACGTTCAGGACCGGGCCGGGCAGGCCGGGGCGGACCCCGCGGGCGACGACGCTGCCCCGCACACCACGGCCGGCAAGATCGCCGACCTGCAGCGCCGCCGGGACGAGGCGATTCACGCCGGCTCGGCGCGGGCGGTGGAGCGCCAGCACGCCAAGGGCAAGATGACCGCCCGGGAGCGGATCGAGCGGCTGCTCGACCCGGCCTCGTTCACCGAGTTCGACGAACTGGCCCGGCACCGGGCCACCGCGTTCGGCATCGACGCCAACCGGCCCTACGGCGACGGCGTGGTCACCGGGTACGGCACCATCGACGGCCGCCCGGTCTGCGTGTTCAGCCAGGACTTCACCGTGTTCGGCGGCTCGCTGGGCGAGGTGTACGGCGAGAAGATCGTCAAGCTGATGGATCACGCGATGAAGACCGGCTGCCCGCTGATCGGCATCAACGACGGCGGCGGGGCGCGGATCCAGGAGGGCGTGGTCGCGCTGGGCCTGTTCGCGGAGATCTTCTACCGGAACGTGATCGGGTCCGGGGTCATCCCGCAGATCTCGCTGATCATGGGACCGTGCGCGGGCGGTGCCGTCTACTCCCCCGCCATCACCGACTTCACCCTGATGGTCGAGGGCACCTCGCACATGTTCATCACCGGCCCGGACGTGATCAAGACGGTGACCGGGGAGGAAGTCAGCTTCGAGGAACTCGGCGGCGCGCACGCGCACGCCGTCAAGTCCGGGGTGGCGCACTACCAGGCCTCCGATGAGGACGACTGCCTGGACTTCGCCCGGGAACTGCTGTCCTACCTGCCGTCCAACAACCTGGACGACCCGCCCGGTGCTGACGCCGCCCGGCGACCCGGCCGAGGCGCTGGAGATCACCCCCGCCGACTCCGAACTCGACACGCTCATCCCGGACTCGCCCAACCAGCCCTACGACATGCACGACGTCATCACCCGGGTCCTGGACGACGGCGAGTTCCTGGAGATCCACGCCGGCTTCGCGCAGAACATCGTGGTCGGCTTCGGCCGGGTGGACGGGACCAGCGTCGGCGTGGTGGCCAACCAGCCCATGCACTTCGCGGGCTGCCTGGACATCGACGCCTCGGAGAAGGCGGCCCGGTTCGTGCGCACCTGCGACGCGTTCAATGTCCCCGTGCTCACGTTCGTGGATGTCCCCGGGTTCCTGCCCGGCACCGGCCAGGAGTGGGGCGGCATCATCCGGCGCGGCGCGAAGCTGATCTACGCCTACGCGGAAGCCACCGTGCCGAAAATCACGGTGATCACCCGGAAGGCCTACGGCGGCGCCTACGACGTCATGGGGTCCAAGCACCTCGGCGGGGACATCAACCTGGCCTGGCCGACCGCCCAGATCGCGGTGATGGGCGCGCAGGGGGCGGTCAACATCCTGTACCGCCGGGAACTGGCCAGCGCCCCCGACCCGGAGGCGCTGCGCGCCACGCGGGTCGCCGAGTACGAGGACACCCTGGCCAACCCGTACATCGCCGCCGAACGCGGGTACGTGGACGCGGTGATCCGCCCCGCCGAGACCCGCTCACAGGTGACCCGCGCGCTCCGCGCGCTGCGCGGCAAGCGCCAGCAGATGCCGCCCAAGAAGCACGGCAATATCCCGCTGTGAGGACCGGGCCGCCTCCTCATGCCATTATGTAGTTATTTGACTACTCAACGCCAAACGTGGCGTCCTCTTCTGCCCCGGCCCGCGCTGGTGCGGCAGTAGAGTCGTGAGTGCCATGACCGATATCGCCGCCCCGCTCCCCGCGCTGACGCCGCTGCCCACGCTCGCGCGGTACGCGATCATGATCGATGTCGGCTACATCTACGCATCCGCCGGGGAACTGCTGTTCAGCGTGGGCTCGCGGCGCGAGTACCGGGTGGACACGGACAAGCTCATCGGCGCGCTGACCCGGCACGCCGACGGCCTGGTCCGCGGTGAGCTGCTGCGGGTCTACTGGTACGACGCCGCCCGCGACCGGGTGCCCACCATCGACCAGCGGGTGATCGCGCAGATGGCGCGGGTGAAGCTGCGGCTGGGCAACCTGAATGCGCGCGGCCAGCAGAAGGGCGTGGATGCCCAGATCCGGGCGGACATGGAGGCGCTGGCCCGGCACCGGGCCGTCACTGACGCCGTGCTGGTGGCCGGGGACGAGGACATGGTGCCGGCCGTCGAGGCGGCGCAGGCCTACGGCGTCCGGGTGCACCTGTGGGGCGTGGAACCGCCGTTCGGCACCAACCAGGCGGAGCGCCTCGTCTGGGAATCCGACACGGTCGAGATCCTGGACCGGGCCTTCCTGGAGCCCTACTTCACCCGCACCCCGCCGCCCGAGCCGCCGCCGGCCGTCGTCCCGGCGCCGTCGGTCCCCTCCCCGGCCCAGTTGTTCGAACGGCGGCACGGCGCCAAGCCGGTGCCGCGGCCGGCCGTGCACGTCGCCGCCCCGGCGATGCCGGGGCGGCTGGGCCCGGACCGGCAGCGGGTCGAGGAGGCCGGCGAGCACGTGGCGCAGAAGTGGATCCTGACCCGGGGCGAGGACAACATCCGCGACCTGCTGCCCGGCCCCATCCTGCCGCCGGTCATCGACAAGGAACTGCTGGTCGACGCGGAGAAAGAACTCGGCCTGTCGCTGCGCCCGTACCAGGAGGCCCGGGAGTGGCTGCGCGACGCGTTCTGGGAGCGGGTCCGCCGCCAGTTCGGCATCGGCAGCGGCCGGTCATGAACCGCGCGGCTCGCCGGGCACCATGAGTGGCAGCACAGCATCTGACGGACAGCGGGACGGTGGCAGGTGAGCGCCAGCGCGATGAGCGACGGGACGGCAGGCGGCACGCCCGCCGGAGACGGGCCGCCAGTGCGGCCGGCGCTGCAGGTGGTCGCCGGGCAGGCCGGCCCGGAGGAACTCGCCGCGGTCACCGCCGTCGTCGCCGCCGTGCTGGCCGCCCGCCAGCAGCACGCCGAGGCCGCCGGCCGCGGCCGGGCCTCCACACGCCGCGACCAGGCGGGGTGGCTGGCCCGACCGGGCCGCGCTGCTGCGTGCCCCGCTGATGCCCGGCCCCGGCGCCTGGCGCCGCGCCGTGCGCCCCCGCTGACCCGCCAGCCCCCCGCTGACCCGGCCCGACCGCCGCACCGTTCACGCGGCCGCCAGGCCCCGCCGGCGGCACCTGGCGGTCCCAACTACATGGCTGCGGCTTTCAGTCACATCCCATCCCACTGCATGGCTGTGACTTTCATGTAGTTCGGCTGAGGGGGCCGGGGCGGTTCTGCCCGGCTAGCGAGTCTCAGGAGCATCTTTGGCATCAGGGGAACCGCTGGTTTCAGGCGCTCCCGGCCGGGCTCCGTGCCGGCAGGCGGGGCGCCCCGGCGGGCGCCCCCGGGCGCTGCCCCTGATGCCGGGGTCCCCGGCGAACTGGGCGATGATCTTGAGCAGGGCGGTGCGCAGGTGCTCCCGCTCGGCCGGGGTCAGGGTCGCCATGGCGTACTGGGCCAGTTCCGACACCCGCCAGGTCATCCGGTCCGATTCCCGCTGGGTCATCAGGTCCGACACCCGCCCGGTCATCCGGTCCGGTTCCCGCCGGGTGATGATGTCCGATTCCCGCCAGCGCAGGCGCGCGGCCTGGGGTTGAATCAAGCCATGACGCTGGACTTCGACACCTGCTACCGCGCGGTGCTGGCCCGCGACCCGCGGTTCGACGGGCGGTTCTTCACCGCGGTGACCAGCACCGGGATCTACTGCCGGCCGGTCTGCCCGGCGCGCACCCCGGCCCGGGCGAACATGCGGTTCTTCCGGCATCCGGGGGCGGCCGAGGCGGCCGGGTTCCGGGCCTGCCGCCGCTGCCGCCCCGAGACCAGCCCCGGGTCGCCGGAGTGGAACGCGCGCGCCGACCTGGCCGCCCGGGCGGTGCGGCTGATCTCCGCGGGCTACGTGGACGAGCATGGCATCGGCGGCCTGGCCGCGCGGCTGGCCGTCACGGAGCGGCACCTGCACCGGCTGCTCGTGGCCGAGCTGGGCACCGGCCCGCTGGCCCTGGCCCGGACGGTCCGGCTGCAGACGGCGCGGCGGCTGCTGGCCGAGACCAGCCTGCCGATCACCGACATCGCGTTCGCCAGCGGCTTCTCCAGCGTCCGGCAGTTCAACGCCACCGTCCTGGAGTCCTCCGGCCGCACCCCGTCGCAGCTGCGCGCGGCCGCCCGCGGGGCGGGCTGGCGCGAGAGCCAGGCCGCAGATGGGCGGGGGACCTGGCTGTCGCTGCGGCTGGCCTGCCGCGAGCCGTACGACGCGGCCGCCCTGCTCGATTTCCTCGCCGTCCGGGCCGTTCCGGGCGTGGAACAGGTCACCGCGGGCGGTTACTCCCGGACCGTGCGCACCGCGGGCGGTGCCGGGCTGATCGAGCTGCTGCCCCGGCCGGGCCAGGGTCACGTGCTGCTCCGCGCCCGGCTGGGCAAGCTCGGCGGCGTCGGCCCGCTGGTGTCCGGCTGCCGGCGGCTGCTGGACGCGGACGCCGACCCGGCCGCGATCGGCACGGCGCTGGCCGCCGATGACCTGATCGCGCCGCTGGTCCGGGCCCGGCCGGGCCTCCGGGTGCCGGGCTGCTACGACGGCTTCGAGCTGGCCGTGCGGGCGGTCCTGGGCCAGCAGGTGTCGGTGGCGGCGGCGCGCACGTTCGCCGCCCGGCTGGCCGCCCGGCACGGCACCCCGCTGCCCGCGGACATGGGGCCGGACGGCGCCGCCCGCGGCGCACCACCCCGGACGGCCCGCCCGCCGGGCCGCCCGGACCTCACCTGCTGTTCCCCGGCCCGGAGGAACTGGCCGGGGCGGACCTGACCGGGCTCGGCCTCACCGAAGGCCGCCGGCGCACGCTGGACGCGCTCGCCGCGGCGGCCGCCAGCGGGCGGCTGGACCTCAGCCTGGGTGCCGACCCGGAGGAGACCGCGGCCCGGCTGGCGGAACTGCCCGGCATCGGGCCCTGGACGATCAGCTACATCATGCTCCGGACCGGCGCCGACCCGGACGCGTTCCCCGCCAGTGACCTGGGCCTGCGCCGTGCCCTGGCCCGGCTGGGCGCCCCGCCCGGCCACCCGGGCCGGTGGCGGCCCTGGCGCGGTTACGCCGCCCAGCACCTGTGGACCTGGGAAGCGGCCACCGCGGCCGCAACCACGGCCGGACGGGTTTCTGTCTCATCACCACGAGGAGCAGCCGATGCCTGACACCATCCTGGCCACCACGGTGGACACCCCGATCGGCCCGCTGAGCCTGCTGGCCTGCGCGGAGCAGCTGATCGCGGGCGGGTTCACCGCCGACCCGGCCGAGCTGCACGCCCGGCTGCACCCGTCGCTGCGCGGGCTGGCGCGGCACGCCGCCCGGCCCGGGGACCTGCCCTGGCTGGTCAAGCCGGTCGGCGACTACTTCGACGGGGACCTGGCGGCGCTGGACGGGCTGGTCACCCGCCAGCCGGGCAGCGCCGGGCGGGAGCGGCTGTGGGCCGCGATGCGGGCCGTCCCGGCGGGTGCCGTGCTCAGCTACGCCGCGCTGGCCGCCCGCACGGGGAACCCGCGGGCGTCCCGGGCGGCGGGCGCCGCGTGCGCGGCCAACCTGGTCGCCCCGGTCATCCCCTGCCACCGGATCGTGCGCACCGACGGCAGCCTGGGCGGCTACTACTACGGCCTGGACCGCAAGGCCTGGCTGCTGCGCCACGAGGGGGCACTCCCGGGGTAGCCCGGGCGCTGGCCCGCGCCCGGCGGGCGGCTGGCACGGTCCCCGTACAGACGCGATCGCGCCTGCTCACCTAGACTCCTCGGCAGTCGGGAGGAGAAGTTTCGTGCGCAAAGTGCTCATCGCGAACCGTGGCGAGATCGCGGTACGGGTCGTGCGGGCCTGCCGGGACGCCGGGCTGGGCAGCGTGGCGGTCTACGCCGAACCCGACCTGGACGCCCTGCATGCGTCGATGGCGGACGAGGCGTACGCGCTGGGCGGGCGCAGCGCCGCCGACAGCTACCTGAACATCGAGAAGATCCTCAAGGTGGCCGCCGACTCCGGGGCCGACGCGGTGCATCCCGGCTACGGCTTCCTGGCCGAGAACGCCGGCTTCGCCCAGGCGGTGGCCGACGCCGGGCTGACCTGGATCGGCCCGCCGCCCGCCGCCATCGAGGCCCTCGGCGACAAGGTCGCCGCCCGGGCGATCGCCAACCGGGTCGGCGCGCCGATGGCGCCGGGCACCGACGGCCCGGTCAGCGGGCCGGACGAGGTGGACGCGTTCGTCGCGCGGCACGGCCTGCCGATCGCGATCAAGGCCGCGTTCGGCGGCGGCGGCCGCGGGCTCAAGGTGGTCCGCAAGCCGGCCGAGATCACCGAGGCGTACGAGTCGGCGGTCCGCGAGGCGGTGGCCGCGTTCGGCCGCGGCGAGTGCTTCGTGGAGCGCTACCTGGACCGGCCGCGGCACGTGGAGACCCAGTGCCTGGCCGACGCGCGCGGCAACGTGGTCGTGGTGTCCACCCGGGACTGCTCGCTGCAGCGCCGCCACCAGAAGCTGGTCGAGGAGGCGCCCGCCCCGTTCCTGTCCGCCAGCCAGGCCGAGCAGATGTACACGGCGTCCAAGGCCATCCTCCGCGAGGCCGGGTATGTGGGCGCCGGGACATGCGAGTTCCTGGTCGGCCAGGACGGCACCGTGTCGTTCCTGGAGGTGAATACCCGGCTCCAGGTCGAGCACCCGGTGTCCGAGGAGGTGACCGGGATCGACCTGGTCCGGGAGATGTTCCGGATCGCGGACGGGCAGGGGCTGGACTACGCCGACCCGGCGCCGCGCGGGCACTCCATCGAGTTCCGGGTCAACGCCGAGGACCCGGGCCGCGGCTTCCTGCCCGCGCCGGGCACCATCTCCGAGCTGACCTGGCCGGCCGGGCCCGGTGTCCGGGTGGATGCCGGGTACGCGGCCGGGATGACGGTGCCGCAGGACTACGACTCGCTGCTGGCCAAGATCATCGTTACCGGCAGCAGCCGGGAGCAGGCGCTGCAGCGGTCCCGCCGGGCGCTCGATGAGTGCGTGGTCGGCGGCATGCCCACGGTCCTGCCGTTCCACCGGGCGGTGGTCCGGGACGAGGCCTTCACCAGCGCGCCCTTCACCGTGCACACCCGGTGGATCGAGACCGAGTTCGCCGGCGGCATCGAGCCGTGGTCCGGCCCGCAGCCCGGCGCGGCCGACGGCGGGGCGGCCCGCGAGCGGATCACCGTGGAGGTCGGCGGCAAGCGGCTCGAGGTGGTGCTGCCGGCCGGGCTCGGCGTGGCCGGGCCGACCGCGGCCCCCCGGCGGGAGCCGCGCGGGCGGCGCGGCGGCGGCCCGGCGGGCGGCAAGGCCAGCGGCGACGAACTGGCCAGCCCGATGCAGGGCACGATCACGAAGATCGTCGCCGCCGAGGGAGACCAGGTGTCCGCCGGGGACACCATCGTGGTCCTCGAGGCGATGAAGATGGAGCAGCCGCTGACCGCGCACAAGGACGGCACGGTGACCGGGCTGGCCGTGGCGGTGGGCCAGACGGTGCCGGCCGGCGAGGTCATCTGCCGGCTGGCAGATTAGCGGTCACCGGCCGGCGGCCCCGGCTACGGGCCCCGGTTACCGGCTGACAGACTAGGGGCATGCACCCTCCCCGCACCCCCGCTGCCTGGGCCGCCGGGCTGGTCACCAGGCGGGCCGCCCGGCCGGCACCCGCCCCGCCGGGGGGAGCCACCGTTGACCCGGCTGCCCGGCGATCCGGGACCGCTCGGCTGGCTGAAGTTCACCTGGGGGTTCCGGCTCCCGCCCGAGAACGTGCACTGGGTGCGGCATCAGCTGACCGACCCGGGCTGGCGCAGCCGGACCGTGCTGCGCCACCTGGTGGTCATCATCCCGGTGTGCGTCATCCTGGTCGTGGTGCTGGGCATCCTGCTGCCGGCGCCGCTGTGGGTGAGCCTGACCATGGTGGCGCTGATCCTGTGCGGCAGCGTGTTCACCGTGACGCTGTACGCGGACGACATCCGGGCCGCCCGGCTCCGGCAGCACGACCTGCCGGTGCCCAGCGACCCCGACCTGGGCCGCCCGGCCCACTGAGGTGCCCGCGCAAGCGCCCGGCAGGCGTCAGCGGATGTCGCCCGCCGGGCGCATCAGCTTGCGGGCCGCCTCGGTCAGGCTGCCGGACAGGGACGGGTAGACCGAGAACGTGTGCGCCATCTGGTCCACCGTGAGCGACTGCTCGACCGCCAGCGAGATGCCCAGGATCAGCTCGCTGGCCCGGGGCGCGACCACCACGCCGCCCAGCACGATCCCGGTGCCGCGCCGGGCGAACAGCTTGACGAAGCCGTCCCGGAAGCCCTGCATCTTGGCCCGCGGGTTGGTGGCCAGCGGCAGCTTGACCGCGCTGGCGTCCTCGGCCCCGGACTCCACCGCGGCGGCGGTCACCCCGACCGTGGCGATCTCCGGGTCGGTGAAGATGGTCGCGGCCACATGGCCGAGCCGGATCGGCTGGACCGCCTCGCCGAGCGTGTGCCACATGGCGATCCGGCCCTGCATGGCGGCCACCGAGGCGAGCATCATCACCCCGGTGCAGTCCCCGGCCGCGTAGACGCCCTGCGCGGTGGTCCGGGACACCCGGTCCACACCGATGAACCCCGCGCCGTCCAGGGTGATCCCGGCCTCTTCCAGGCCCAGGTCCCGGGTGGCCGGCACCATGCCCACGGTGAGCAGGCAGTGCGAGCCGCGCACGGTCCGGCCGTCCTCCAGGGTGACCACCACCCCGTCGCCGCTGCGCTTCACGCCCGCGGCCCGGGACCGGCCGAGCACGGTCATGCCGCGGCGGCGGAACACGTCTTCCAGCACCATCGCCGCGTCGGCGTCCTCATGCGGCATGACCCGGTCGCGGGAGGAGACCAGGGTGACCTTGGAACCGAGGGCCTGGTAGGCGCCGGCGAACTCGGCCCCGGTGACCCCGGAGCCGACCACGATCAGCTCCGGCGGCAGTTCGGGCAGGTCGTAGAGCTGCCGCCAGGTCAGGATGCGCTCACCGTCCGGCTCGGACCCGGGCAGCACCCGGGGCAGCGCGCCGGTGGCGATGAGCACCGAGCCCGCCTCGATCTGCTGGCCCCCGACGGCGACCCGGCCGGGCCCGGCCAGCCGGCCCCGGCCAGAGATGATCTCCACTCCCTCGGCCGCCAGGCGCAGCGCCACGTCGGCGGACTGGGCCCTGGCCAGTGCCTTGATCCGCGCGTACAGCCGGGGCGCGTCCACGGCCGCCAGCGCCCGGCTGCCCCAGCCACCCGCCCGCCCGCCGCCGGGCTCCCAGCCAGCCGCCCGCCGCCGGGCCCAGGCCGCCGCCGCCGGGCCGCGCCGCGCGGGGCGCGGCACCCGGCCGATCCGGATACCGAGGTCCTCCGCGCCCTGGACCACGGACATGGTGCTGGACGAGGCGATCAGGGTCTTGGACGGGACGCAGTCGGTCAGCACGCACGCGCCGCCCAGGCCGTCGCTGTCCACCACCGTCACCCGCGCGCCAAGCTGCGCGGCGACCAGGGCCGCCTCGTATCCGCCGGGCCCGCCCCCCAGGATCACGATGCTCGCACGCGGCTGGCTCACGATGCCTCATTCTGCCCGTACCCGCCTGGTGCGGACGAACGCCACCCACCCGGTACCCGGAGATTAACCACGCCGCCACGCGGCGTGGTTACGCTGGTGAGCCGTGGAGCTGTATGCGGCGTATGCCACCAATATGGACCCTGGGCTGATGGCGGAGCGCTGCCCGCATTCGCCGCTGCGGGGCGACGGCTGGCTGGAAGGCTGGCGGCTCACGTTCGGCGGTGAGGACATCAGCTGGGAAGGCGCCCTGGCCACCGTGGTGGAGGACGGCGCCGAACGCGTCTTCGTGGTCCTGTACGAGCTGTCCGACGCCGATGAGCGGGTGCTGGATCAGTGGGACGGCGTGAACCTCGGTTACTTCCAGAAGATCCGGGTCCGGGTCGAGACGCTGGAGGGCAGCGTCCCGGCCTGGCTCTACGTGCTGAACGACTACGAGGGCGGCCTCCCCTCCGCCCGGTACCTGGGCATCGTGGCCGATGCCGCGGAGAAGGCGGGCGCTCCCGCCGACTACGTGCGCGGCCTGCGCAGCCGCCCCAGCGCCTCGGTCGGCCGCTGACCGGCACGGGCCGCTGGGCAGCACGGGCCGCCGGGCAGCACGGGCCGCTGACCGGCACGCCCGCCGCCGGCCCGCTCAGCAGGCCAGGAACTGGCCGATGGCGCCGCGCAGTGAGCGGGCGTCCAGCCCGTGCGCCGCCTGGTGCTCGGCGGCCGTGCCGTAGTGCCGCAGCTCCTGGCGGCCCACGCCCAGCCCGAGGATCCGGTGCGGCCGGCCGGACAGCGCCTCGCTGACGGCCGGCACCGAGGTGCCGGCCAGGTACGGCTCGACCAGGACCACGTCCGGCGCGTGCAGCGTCTCGCGCAGCGTGGCGCGCGTCCAGCGGCCGGATGGTGGCCGCGTACAGCACGGTCACGTCGAAGCCGAGGGTCGCGTCGATCACCTCGTCGGCCAGCGGGCCGGCCACCAGCACCGTGCCCCGCCGCCCGGTGCGCAGCACGGTGAGCTTCCCCGGCGCGCCGTCCAGCGGGACGGCGTTGGCCGCGGTGGACAGCCGGATGTACACCAGCCCGTCGCCGGCCGCCGCGGCGCGCAGCTGCCGCTGCGCCTCGTCGGGATGGCCCGGGATGTGCACGGTCCAGCCCGGCAGGGTGGCCAGCAGCGCCACGTCCCCGGGTGCCTGGTGGGTCCGCCCGTTGTCGGCGTAGTCGTAGGACGCGCCCGCGCTGACCAGCACCGCGCCCGCCCCCTGGTGGCCCAGGTCCAGCTTGATCTGCTCGAACGGGCGCTCGACGAGGAAGCTGGCGAAGGTGTGCGCCACCGGCCGCATCCCGGCCAGTGACAGCCCGCCCGCCACGCTGATCAGCAGCTGCTCCCGGATGCCCAGGTGGATCACCCGGTTCGGGTGCCGCTGGCGGGCGGGCTCGAACAGGTCCCCGGAGATGTCGGCCAGCACCACGGCCAGCCGCGGGTCCTCGTCCAGCAGCCCGGCGGTGACCGCGGCGAACCGCTCCCGCATGGTTTCCATCCCGCTCACCTCCGCTTCGGCTCGACGACCGCGGTCACCAGGTGCGGCCGGCCGGGGTGCGGGGCGGTCAGCGCGGCCTCCAGCGCCTCGTGGTCCCGCCCGCTGGCCCGGAGCACCGACCAGCCTTCGACCGCGAACCTGGCCTGCACCCCGCCCGGCCAGCCGTAGGTGGACGAGGCGTTATCCACCACCACGACGTGCAGCGCGTCCAGCCGGAGCCGCGCGGCCACGGCCATCGCCTCGTGGTTGGACCCCTCGTCCAGCTCACCGTCGCCGACCAGCACGAAGACCCGCGCCCGGGTTTGCCCGCGGGCCCGCAGCCCCAGCGCGACGCCGACCGCCAGCGGCAGCCCGTGCCCGAGGGAGCCGCTGGATATCTCGGCCCCGGGAACCAGCATGTGGTCCGGATGCAAGCCAAGAATCCCGCCAAACGTCCCGAATAGTGGCAGCTCACCCGGGTCCACGAATCCTTTCGCGGCGAGCACGGCGTAGTACGCCATCGGGCCGTGCCCCTTGGACAGCAGGAACCGGTCCCTCGCGTCGTCGGTGATGGTCTGCGGGGTGACCCGGAGCACCCGGTCGTAGAGAACCCAGAGCACGTCGAGGGTGGAGTGCGACGCCTGGTCGTGCTTGTCGTCGCCGGTCATCAGCGCGATCAGGCCGGGCAGGCCGTCGTAGGCGACCGGGCCGGGGCTGGTGGCAGTAGTCATGTGCCCGATGCTCTGACTTGAAGTCGACTTCAAGTCAACCCCGCCGGGCGGGCGGATTCAGGCGGCGGCGGCCACGACCAGCGCCAGCAGCGGTACCAGCATGGCGGCGATCGGCCCCCAGGCCCAGCTGACCTGCACCGGGCCAGGGCTCGCGGCCACACCATCCGGCCGTTCCCGGCGGAGCCGCTCGCCGAGCTGCCGGGCGGTGAACTCGGCGGCCGAGCCCTGGGTGGCCGCGCGGGCGGCCTCGGGCTCCCGGGCGTAGGCCGCCGCCGCGGGCGCCCCGCCGGCTCTCCCGCTGCGCCCGCAGCTCGCGCCGGGCGCGCGCCCGCGGCGACCCCGGCACGGCCCAGCTGTGCACGACCCGTTCCCCGCCGCGGCCCGGCGGCCCGGCGTAGTGCACCTGGAGGGACTGGGCCAGGTCCACCCGGGTCACGGCGGACCACGGGACGAGGTGGGTGCGCAGCGGGTTTTCCACGCTGATGCCCGCCGGGCCGGCCACCACCCGCGGGTGCAGCGCGCAGGCGTACACGATGCCGGTGATGGCGAGGATCACCGTCGCGGTGACCGCGGCCCCGTGGTCGTGGTACTTGGCGGCGATGGCGGCCAGGCTGGCCACCGCGAAGATGGCCCACGCCCACCACAGCACGACCGCCCCGGCCCCCCGGTATACCTGCCGCTCACCGGCCGGATCCGCCGCCACCCCAGTGCTCGCTCAGGCGGGGGCGCCGTTGGGCATCGGCTCCGGTGCGACCGAACTGCCCCGGGTCGCGGTCAGCGCGGCGGCCCCCAGCAGCCGGACGCCGATGCCGATGGCCCGCTCGTCGATGTCGAACGCGGGCTGGTGGATGTCGAAGTCCTGGCTCGACCCGGGCGCCCGGGTGCCGAGCCGGGCCAGCGAGCCGGCCACCGACTCCAGGTACCAGGCGAAGTCCTCGCCGCCCAGGCTCTGCGGGGTGGAGGCCACCGCATCGGCCCCCAGCACCTGCTCCGCGGCGGCGGCCAGCATCGCGGTGCTGGCCGGCTCGTTCACCGTCGGGGGCACGTTCCGCACGTAGTTCAGGTCGGCGATGACCCCGTAGGCGCTGGCCACCGAGTCGATGAGCGCCTTGAGCAGGTCGGGCGCCTGATGCCAGGCCTCGTCGTCCAGGCAGCGGACGGTGCCCTCGACCACCCCGTCGTCCGGGATCGCGTTGGCCGCGGAGCCGGCGCTGACCCGGCCCCACACCAGGCTCAGGCTGGACCGCGGGTCCACCCGCCGGGACAGCGCGGCCGGCAGCTCGGTGACGATCTTGCCGAGCGCGTACACCAGGTCCGCGGTCAGGTGCGGGCGCGCGGTGTGCCCGCCCGGCCCGGTCACCCGGACCGTGATCTTGTCGCAGGCCGCGGTGATCGGCCCGGTCCGGATGCCGACCTTGCCGGCGTCCAGCCGCGGATCGCAGTGCAGCGCGAAGATCCGGTCCACCGAGGCGATACCGCCCGCGGCCATCACGTCGAGGGCCCCGCCGGGCACTTCCTCGGCGGGCTGGAAGATGAGCCGGACCCGGCCCTTCCACCGGCCCTGGGCCGCCAGGCTGGCCAGGAACAGGCCGGCGCCCATGACGATCGTGGTGTGCACGTCATGCCCGCAGGCGTGGCACACGTTCGGCACCGTGGACCGGTAGGGCACCTGCTTCTCGTCGGACAGCGGCAGCGCGTCCAGGTCCGCGCGCAGCGCCACCAGGGGCGCGGCTGGCGCGTCCCCGATGTCCACCAGCATGCCCGTGCCCTTGGGCAGGATGACGGGCCGCAGCCCGGCCGCGGCCAGCCGCAGCGCCACCCGCCGGGTGGTCCGGTGCTCGTGGTAGCCAAGCTCGGGATGGGCATGCAGGTCGCGCCGGAAGTCCACGAGTTCGTCCTCGTGGGCCTGGCACGAACGTCCTCGAGTTCCTCCTGCATGTCACGGTCCGGCATCACGGTCCTCCCCCGCGCAGACGAACCGGTCCTCGGCGAACTCCGTGACCAGCGCGTCCACCACGTCCGTCAGCCCCCCGCCAGTTTCCAGCACGGCACGCTGCCGCTCATAAGAGGCGCCGTTGTCCAGCACCTCATTCGCCACCGTCAGCTCGTCCACGCAACCGAGCCGCTGTGCCACCGGCTGCAACTCCTGCACCAGCTCGTACAGCTCGTCGCGCAGCGGCGCGGTGGAGCCCGAGGCATCGGTGATCACGATGGCATCGAGGCCGTACCGCGTCGCGCGCCACTTGTTGTCCCGGACGACCCACGATGGCTGGCTAGGCAGCCGGTAGCCCCGGTCGAGCTGGGTGTCGAGCAGTTGCACCAGGCTCTGCGACAAGGCTGCGACCATGCCGACCTCGCGCAGTGTGGGAACCCCGTCGAACATCCTGATTTCGATCGTGCCGAAATCAGGATGTGGGCGGACATCCCACCACACTTCCTTGATGCTCCGGATGGTCCCGGCTCGCATCAGCGTGTCCATGTACTCCTCGAACTCACTCCAGTCCGCAAGCAAATGCGGCGGCCCTGCGGTCGGTAGCCCACCGAAGATGACCGCCCTGCTCGAGGCGAGCCCGGTGTCGTGCCCACCCCAGTACGGGCTCGACGCGGTCAGCGCCAGGAAATGCGGCAGATAAGCGGCGAGAGCGTTGACGATCGGAATCGCCTTGCTGCCATCCCGTAGCCCCACGTGGACATGGACACCAAAGGTCTGGATCCTGCGGGCAAGCCACTGCATCTGCTCGACGAGTTCCGCATAGCGCTGAATGGGCGCCATCTTTGCATCCCGCCAGTCACTGACGGGATGAGTTCCGGCGCAGGCCAGCATCGTACCGCGCATATCCGTGATCCGCTGAAGTTGAGCAATTGTCGCGGCCAGGTCAGCGACCGCCTCGGACACCGTGCTGCACACCCCGGTCACCACCTCGACGGTGGACTGCATCAGCTCATCGTGGATCTTCTGCTCGTCGGGCGCACCGCCCGGGCCGCGCAGCGCGCTGATCACCTCCCGGGCGTCCTGGCGCAGCAGCCTGCTGCGCCGCATCGATCAGCTGCAGCTCCCACTCGATGCCGAGCGTCGCGCCCCGGGACGGATTCCACCAGATGGCCATGGGCTGGCTCCTTGCTCGTCGGGTTGCGTTGGCCGGCCCCCGCCCCGGAGCACTGCTACTCACCGCCGGGTCCCAGGTAACCGTGCGTGAGGACAGCCGGGCAGCGTGACAGGCGCGGATCGCGTCAGCATCCGGTCCCGCCCGGCTCAGCCCAGGTCGGGTGGCTGGTAGACACCCCAGACGTCCCGCAGCGCGTCGCACACCTCGCCGACCGTGGCCCGGCGGCGCAGCGCCTCGCGGATCGGCACGAGCACGTTCTGGCCGCCTGACGCGGCCCTCTTGACCTCATCGATGCGGCGCCGGAACTCGTCCCGGTCGCGGCCGGCCCGCAGCGCCGCCAGGCGGCGGCCCGCCTCCTGCTCGATCCCCGGGTCCACCCGCAGTGGCTGGTAGGGCTCCTCGCTGGCGGTGGTGAACTTGTTCACGCCCACCACGACCCGCTCGCCCGCGTCGATCTCCCGGGTGATCCGGTACGCGGACCGCTCGATCTCGGCCTTCTGGAAGCCCTGCTCGATGGCGGCGACGGCCCCGCCCATCTCCTCCACCCGGGCGATGAGGTCCGCGGCCGCCTCGGCCACCTCGTTCGTCATCGACTCCATCGCGTAGGAGCCCGCGAACGGGTCCACGGTGGCGGTGAGGTCGGTCTCGTGCGCGAGCACCTGCTGGGTGCGCACCGCCAGCCGGGCCGCCTTCTGGCTGGGCAGCGCGATGGCCTCGTCATAGGCGTTGGTGTGCAGCGACTGGGTGCCGCCGAGCACGGCGGCCAGCGCCTGCACGGTCACCCGGGCCAGGTTCACCTCGGGCTGCTGGGCGGTGAGCTGCACCCCGGCCGTCTGGGTGTGGAAGCGGAGCATCTGCGACCGGGGGTCGGCCGCGCCGAACTCGTCCCGCATGATGTGCGCCCACAGCCGCCGGGCCGCGCGGAACTTGGCCACCTCCTCCAGCAGCGTGGTCCGGGCGACGAAGAAGAACGACAGCCGCGGGCCGAACTCATCCACCGCCAGCCCGGAGCGGAGCGCGGCCCGCACGTACTCCTTGGCGTTGGCCAGCGTGAACGCGATCTCCTGCACCGCCGTGGCGCCGGCCTCGGCCATGTGGTAGCCGGAGATGGAGATCGTGTTCCACCGGGGGATCTCGGCCCGGCAGTACGCGAAGGTGTCGGCGACCAGGCGGAGTGACGGGGCCGGCGGGTAGATGTAGGTGCCCCGGGCGATGTACTCCTTGAGGATGTCGTTCTGGATGGTGCCGGTGAGGGCTTTCGCGGCCACCCCCTGCTCCTCGGCCACCAGCTGGTAGAGCAGCAGCAGCAGGGCCGCGGGGGCGTTGATGGTCATCGAGGTGGAGACCGCGTCGAGCGGGATGCCGCGCAGCAGCGTGCGCATGTCCTCGATCGAGTCGATGGCCACGCCGACCTTGCCGACCTCACCCCGGGCGACCGGGGCGTCGGAGTCGTAGCCCATCTGGGTGGGCAGGTCGAAGGCGACCGACAGCCCGGTCGTGCCCGCCTCGATCAGCTCGTGGTAGCGCCGGTTGGAGTCTTCCGCGGTGGCGAAGCCCGCGTACTGCCGCATCGTCCACGGCCGGGCGGTGTACATGGCCGGGTAGACGCCGCGGGTGAACGGGAACTGGCCGGGCTGGCCCAGCTGGTCCGCCGGATCGAACCCGGCGGGCTCACCGGGCCCGTACACGGGCTGGACCGGCAGCCCAGACTCCGAGACGCCTTCCATGAGCCAAGGTTAAGCGCCAGCCGCGCAGAAAGCCTACGAGAGCTTTCCCACACGTACCAGGCCGGATCAGGCCACCGCTGGGATGCGACTGAGAGTGATGCACCTCAGCTGCTTAACTACTCTGCGTGAGCTCGTTGGAAGCGGGGCGCGCCCGCCGCGGCCGCGGCCCGGCTGCTCGCGGCGTGCGCGGCCCTGGGGATCATCGTGGCGGCCGCGGCGCCACCCGCCCTGGCCTTCGGGCTCCCCGGTGCCGGGCGTCCCCGTGCCGGGCGCCCCGCGCCGGGCGTCCCCGTGCCGGGCCGTCCCCGCCGGCGCCCGGCCGGCCGCCGGCCTGGCCGTCCCGGGCCCGGCCGCCTGCTGCCTGGCCGCCGCGGGCAGCACGGCCGCCCGCATCGCGGCCCGGTGATCGGCGGCGCGCGGCTGGCCGGCCGGGGCATCGTGGTCAGCTACCCGTCCCGGGACGCCCGGCGGCTGCCCGCCGTGCCCGCCGCCGCCTACGTGATCGCCGACGCGGGCACCGGCGCCGTGCTCGCCGCCAAGGACCCGCACGGCCACTTCCGGGCGGCTAGCACGCTGCAGATCCTGACCGCTGACACGCTCATGCCGGTGCTGCGCCCGGGCGCGACCGTGCTGGCCTCCCGGGTGGCGGCCCGCGTCACGCCGGCCGCGGTGGGGCTGGTGGCCGGCCGCCGTTACCCGGTGTCCGCCCTGTTCCGGGCGATGCTGCTGGTCTCGGCCCAGGACGCGGCCATCGCGCTGGCCCAGGCCACCGGCTCCGCCCGCCGCGGCGTGGCCATGATGAACGCCGAGGCGCGCCACCTGCGGGCGGACGACACGGTGGCCAGGCGGCCCGACGGGCTGGACGCCAGGGGCCAGCGCAGTTCCGCCTACGACCTCGCGCTGTTCGCCCGGCAGGCGCTGGCCATCCCGGCGCTGATGCGGATCGAGGCCGAGCGGACGGCCACCTTCCCGCTCTCCCGGCGGCACCCGGTGACCCTGGACAACCAGAACACGATGCTGGGCCGCTACCGCGGCGACCTGGGCGGCAAGATCGGCTGGACCAGGGCGTCGCAGGCCACGTTCATCGGCTGGGCCCGGCGGCACGGGCGCACCCTCATCGTGACGATCATGCACGGCACCCGGCTCACCGAGATGAGCTACGCCGCCAGGCTGCTGAACTGGGGATTCGCCATGGACGGGCGGGTCAGGCCGGTCGGCATCCTGGTCCGCCCGCGGCCCGGCCCGCGTGGCTCCGCTGGCGAGGCGGGGCGCGCCGCGGCGCGGCCCGCTGAGCCAGCCGATCGCGGGGTGCTCCGGGGGCGGCGTCGCTGCGGGCCGCCCGGCTTCCCGGCCATCACGGTGGCGGCCGGGGCCGGCGTGCTGCTGGCCCTGCTGGTGGCCGGCGGCATCGCGCTGGCGGTCAGGCGCCCGCCGCGGGCAGGAAGCCCACCCGGTCCATGACCTCGGTCATGGTCGCGGCCGCCACCGGGCGGGCCCGGGCCGCCCCCTGGGCCAGCAGCCGGTCCAGCCCGGTCTCGTCGGCGAGCAGCTTCTCGGTCCGCTCCCGGATCGGCGCCAGGGTGCCCGCGACCACCTCGGCCAGGTCCTTCTTGAACTGGCCGTAGCCCGCGCCGGCGTACCGCAGTTCCAGCTCGGCGATGTCCGCGCCGGTCAGCGCCGAGTAGATGCGCAGCAGGTTGGTCACCCCGGGCTTGGCCGCCTCGTCCGCGCGGACCTCGCTGCCGGTGTCGGTGACGGCGCGGGCGATCTTCTTGCGGATCGCGGCAGGCTCGTCGAGCACGTCGATGATGCCCGCGGCCGACGACGAGGACTTGCTCATCTTCGCGGTCGGCTCCTGCAGGTCAGTGATCTTGGCGACGCCGCCGAGGATGTAGGCGGACGGGACGGTGAACGTGTCCCCGTAGCGGTGGTTGAACCGGATCGCGAGGTCCCGGCTCAGCTCCAGGTGCTGCCGCTGGTCCTCGCCGACCGGCACCTGGTCGGTCTGGTAGAGCAGGATGTCGGCGGCCTGCAGCACCGGGTAGCTGAACAGCCCGAGGCTGGACTGCTGGGCGCCGCCCTTGGCCGACTTGTCCTTGAACTGGGTCATCCGGCTCAGCTCGCCGAACCCGGTCATGCAGCCGAGCACCCAGGCCAGCTCCGTGTGCTGCGGGACGTGGCTCTGCACGAACACCACGCAGCGGTCCGGGTCCAGCCCGGCCGCGAACAGCTGCGCGGCGGCCACCCTGGTCCGCTGGCGCAGCCGGGCGGGGTCTTGCGGCATGGTGATCGCGTGCAGGTCCACCACGCAGTAGAACGCCTCGTGCGTCTCCTGGAGCGCCACCCACTGGCGCAGCGCGCCCAGGTAGTTGCCGAGGTGGAAGGAGTCTGCCGTCGGCTGGATGCCGGAGAACACGCGTGGCCTGGACATGCGGCTAGCCTAGGATCACGACCGGCGGACCGGGACGACCCCCTGGACCCCCCGGGATCACCGGCTCGGCGAGACCCTCCTCCGTCGGGCCTCCCCTCACCGGTCACGGTCACGGCGCGAGCCCCCCCGCGGTCAGTCAATGCGGCGGCCGGTCAGCTGATGACCGGGACGATGTCCGGGGCGTCGAGCAGCAGCGCGTCCGCGGCCTGGTCGGTGGGCGCCTCCTGGGAGGCCCGCTCGGCGGCGATCATCGCCTCGTAGTAGCCGACTTCCCGGGCCACCTGGCGGTCATCCCAGCCGAGCGGCCTGGCCATCAGGGCCGCCGCCTCGGCCGCGGCGGACAGCCCGCGGTCCCAGGTCTCGATGGAGATGTGCGTCCGGCGGGCCAGCACGTCATCGAGGTGGCGGGCACCCTCGTGCGAGGCCGCGTAGCCGATCTCCGCGCGCAGGTAGTCCTCGGCCCCGGCCAGCGGGCGGCCCAGGTCCGGCTCGGCCGCGATGAGGTCCAGGACCTCGCTGGCCAGCGAGCCGTAGCGGCGCAGCAGGTGCTCGATCCGGGCCACGTGCAGCCCGGAGGACCGGGCCAGCCGGTGCCGCGCGTTCCACAGCGGGAGGTAGCCGTCGGCCCCGGCCAGCGGCACTTCGTGGGTGCACGAGGCGGGCACCCGCCAGTCCAGCCCGTGCGCCACCGCGTCGACGGCGTCCCGGGCCATCAGCCGGTAGGTGGTGTACTTGCCCCCGGCGATCATGACCAGGCCGGGCACCGGATGGGCCACCACGTGCTCCCGGGACAGCCGGGAGGTGGAATCCGACTCGCCGGCCAGCAGCGGCCGCAGCCCGGCGTACACGCCGGCCACGTCCTCCCGGCCGAGCGGCACGGCGAGCACCCGGTTGACCTGGGCCAGCACGTAGTCGATGTCGGCCCGGCTGGCGGCCGGGTGGGCCTTGTCCAGGGTCCAGTCGGTGTCCGTGGTGCCGACGATCCAGTGCCGTCCCCACGGGATGATGAACAGCACGCTGGACGGGGTGCGCATGATGATGCCGGTGCGGGACTGGATCCGGTCCCGCGGCACGACCAGGTGCACGCCCTTGGAGGCCCGGATGTTGATCACCCCGCGGCCGCCGACCATGGCCTGCACGTCGTCGGTCCACACCCCGGTGGCGTTGACCACCTGCTGGGCGCGGATCTGCAGTTCCTCGCCGGTCTCCAGGTCCACGGCGCGCACCCCGGTCACCCGCTCGCCCTCCCGCAGGAAGCCGGTGACCTGTGTCCGGGACGCGATGTGGGCCCCGAAGCTGGCCGCCGTGCGGACCAGGCCGACCACGTACCGGGCGTCGTCCACCTGCGCGTCCCAGTACTGCAGCGCCCCGGTGATCGCGGACCGCTTGAGGGCCGGCGCCAGCTGGAGCGCCCCCCGCTTGGTCAGCTGCTGGTGCCCGGGCAGCCCCCGCGGCTGGCCGAGCGAGAAACCCAGCGCGTCGTAGGCGGTCACCCCGGTGCCGACGTAGGCCCGTTCCCACAGGTGATGGGTGAGCGGGAAGAGGAAAGGCACCGGCCGGACCAGGTGCGGGGCGATCCGCTGCAGCAGCAGCGCCCGCTCGGTGAGGGCCTCGCGGACCAGGCCCACGTTGAGCTGCTCGAGGTAGCGCAGGCCGCCGTGGATCAGCTTGCTGGACCGCGAGGAGGTACCCGACGCGAAGTCCCGGGCCTCGACCAGGCCGACCGACAGGCCGCGGGTCACCGCGTCCAGCGCGACGCCCGCGCCGACCACCCCGCCGCCCACCACGAGCACCTGCAGCTCGTCCTGGGTCAGCGCGGCCAGGGCGGCGGCCCGCCCGGCCGGGTCCAGCCGTGCCGTCTCCTGTCCCCCGGCCATCACACGCCGAACGTTAGCATCGCGCGGTTACCGGCGCGGGGGCGCGTTCGGGGTCACCGCGACCTCCACCCGCTGGAACTCCTTGAGGTCGGAATAGCCCGAGGTGGCCATGGTCCGGCGGAGCGCGCCGATCAGGTTCAGCGAGCCGTCCGTGACGTCGGACGGGCCGTGCAGGATCTGCTCCAGGGTGCCGACCGTGCCCACCTCGACCCGGGCGCCCCGGGGCAGGTCGGGGTGGTGCGACTCGCTGCCCCAGTGGTATCCGTGGCCCGGTGCCTGCGCCGCCCGGGCGAACGGGGAGCCGACCATGACGGCGTCCGAGCCGCACGCCAGCGCCTTGGCGATGTCCCCGCTGCGGGTCATCCCGCCGTCGGCGATCACGTGCACGTAGCGGCCGCCCGATTCGTCCAGGTACTCCCGCCGCGCCGCGGCCACGTCGGCGATCGCGGTGGCCATCGGCACGGTCACGCCGAGCACCGCGGCCGTGGTGTGCCCCGACCCGCCGCCGAAGCCGACCAGCACGCCGGCCGCGCCGGTGCGCATCAGGTGCAGCGCCGCGGTGTAGGTGGCGCAGCCGCCGACGATCACCGGCACGTCGAGCTCGTAGATGAACTGCTTGAGATTGAGCGGCTCGGCCTGCCCGGACACGTGCTCGGCGGACACCGTGGTGCCGCGGATCACGAAGATGTCCACGCCCGCGTCGATCACGGTCTTGTAATAGCGCACGGTCCGCTGGGGCGACAGCCTCGCCGCGGTGGTCACGCCGGCGGAGCGGATCTCCTCGATGCGCTGCCCGATCAGCTCTTCCTTGATCGGCTCGGCGTAGATCTGCTGCAGCCGCCGGGTGGCTTGCGCCCCGGGGAGTTCCGCGATCTCGGCCAGGATCGGCTCCGGGTTCTCATACCGGGTCCAGAGTCCCTCCAGGTCGAGCACGGCCAGCCCGCCGAGCCCGCCGAGCTGGGCGGCGAAGGCCGGCGACACGACGCTGTCCATCGGCGAGGCCACCAGCGGCATCTCGAACCGGTAGGCATCGATCTGCCAGGCCACCGAGACCTCCTCGGGGTCCCGGGTGCGCCGGGACGGCACGATGCCGATCTCGTCGAGCGGGTAGGCCCGGCGGCCGCTCTTACCGCGGCCGATCTCCACCGCGGTCATCAGCGCGAGCGCCGGGTGTAGTTGGGGGCCTCCGCCGTCATCTCGATGTCATGCGGATGGCTCTCGGCCAGCCCCGCCGCGGTGATCTGGGTGAACCTGGCTTCCTGGAGCTCGCCGATGGTGCGCGCGCCGCAGTAGCCCATGGCCGCGCGGAGCCCGCCGACCAGCTGGCCGGCCACGGCGGACAGCGGGCCACGGTAGGGCACCTGGCCCTCGATGCCCTCCGGGACGAGCTTGTCCTCGCGCAGCACGTCGTCCTGGAAGTAACGGTCCTTGGAGTAGGACCGGCCGCGCTCGGTGTTGCGCATGGCGCCCAGCGAGCCCATCCCGCGGTACAGCTTGTACTGCTTGCCGTGGATGAACACCATCTCGCCCGGTCCCTCCTCACAGCCGGCCAGCAGGCTGCCGAGCATGACGGTGTCCGCGCCCGCCGCGATGGCCTTGGCGATGTCCCCGGAGTGCTGCAGGCCGCCATCCCCGATGAGCGGCACGCCCGCCGCCCGGGCCGCCTTGGCCGCCTCATAGATGGCGGTCACCTGGGGGACCCCGACACCGGCCACCACCCGGGTGGTGCAGATGGAGCCGGGCCCGACGCCGACCTTCACCCCGTCGGCACCGGCGTCGATGAGGGCCTGCGCGCCCGCCCGGCTGGCCACGTTCCCGCCGATCACCTCGACCTGCAGGTTCCCCTTGAGCTGCGCGACCATGTCGAGGACGGCCTGGGAATGGCCGTGCGCGGTGTCCACGATCAGGAAGTCGGCCCCCGCCTCGGCCAGGGCCTGGGCGCGGTACTTGGCGTCCTCCCCGACACCCACGGCCGCGCCGACGACCAGCCGTCCCTCCGCGTCCTTCGTGGCGTTCGGGAACTTCTCGCTCTTGGTGAAGTCCTTGACGGTGATCAGGCCGCGCAGCCGGCCGCCCGGGTCGACCAGCGGCAGCTTCTCCACCTTGTGCTGGCGCAGCAGCGCGAAGGCGCCCTCCCGGGATACCCCGACCGGGGCGGTGACCAGGGGCATCGGGGTCATCACGTCCGCGACCCGGCGGCTGTGGTCAGCTGACGAACCGGATGTCCCGGTTCGTGACGATGCCGACCAGCACACCGTCCGGGCTGGTCACCGGGACGCCCGAGATGCGGAACTGGGCGCACAGCCGGTCCACGTCGGCCACGGTGGCGTCCGGGCCGCAGGTCACCGGATTGGTGATCATCCCGGCCTCGGACCGCTTCACCATGTCCACCTGCTGCGCCTGGTCCTCGACGGACAGGTTCCGGTGCAGCACCCCCGCCCCGCCGATGCGGGCCATGGCGATGGCCATCCGCGCCTCGGTCACGGTGTCCATGGCCGAGGAGAGCAACGGGACGTTGAGCGTGAGCCGCCGGCTGAGCCGGGCCGTCGTGTCCGCCTCGCCCGGCATGACCTCGGAGTGGGCGGGCAGCAACAGCACATCGTCGAAGGTGAGGGCCGGGGGGGCGAACTTGCCGTCGTCGCTCATGACACCTTCCAGGCGGTGGCTGCGGGATCCCCCCAGTCTAGAGCCGCCGGGCCGCCCCGGTGCTCGGTGCCGCCGCCGCGGCTCAGCGGTAGCGGCGGGACCGGGCCGGCGGCGCCCAGCCGCGGGCCGGCCCCCGGCCCCGGCCCCCGGCCCCGCGGCACAGCCGGGCCAGCATGCTGGCGGTGATCAGGCTGGTCGTCCCGGCCAGCCCGGCGACGACGGCCCCGGCCACCGCGGCCCGGAGCCAGTCGGCCAGGCCGCGGGACGGCGGGACGGCCATGGCTCCCCTCACCGCAGCCGGCCCCGGCATCATGACCGGCTGGTCCGGGCGGGCGGGCACGTCCACGTCCGCCGACAGGGCGGCCAGCAGCGCGGCCGCCGGATCAACGGGCGACCCCGGGCCGGTCCCGAAGGCCCTGGCCTCACGGGCCGCGAGCCGGTCGATGAGTTCCTCGGACCGCCGGATCTCGCTGAGATCGACGGCCCCATGTCCCGCCCCGCCTGGGCCCCCCGGCCGGCGAGTGAACTCAAGGCCAGGGGTGATGCCAGGCGCCCCGGGTCCGCGCCCCGTGATCACGCAATCGACTCCTCGACCGCGATCGCCCGGAGCCGGGCTAGCGCCCGGTGCTGGGCAACCCGCACCGCTCCTGCTGACATACCTAGTACGTTACCCGTTTCCTCGGCGGACAGACCCGTCACGACGCGTAGTATTAGCAGCTCACGCAGGTGATTTGGCAGCTGGGCGAGGAGCGCTCTGGCACGTTCCGCCTCAATGTAGGCCACCACGGTCTCTTCCGGCCCGGGGCGCTCGTCCGGGCTGTCGGGCAGGTCCTCGAACGGCACCGCGAGCCGGGAGGCGGTGCGTACCGCGTCGGCCACCTTGTGCGAGGCGATGCCGAACACGAAGGACGCGAACGGGCGGCCCATGTCCCGGTAGCGGGGCAGCGCGGACAGCACCGCCAGGCAGACTTCCTGGGCCACGTCGTCCGCCACGTAGTAGTGGCCGGCCACCCGGCCGAGCCGTGCCCGGCAGTACCGCACGACCATGGGCCGGATCCGCTGCAGCAGCGCCTCGATCGCGCCGGGCTGGCCGCGGACCGCCAGCGCGGCCAGGTCGGCGACGCTCTCCGGCCCGGAACCCGGGGTGTCATCCTCCGCCTCGCGGCCGCCGTCCCGCTCCGGGCCGGGCGCCGCGCCTGCCCTCCCCGGGGGCCACTGCCCGGGCACCGGGCCATCCGCCGGGGGCGCCGCCGCCGCGGATCCCGGGGACCACGGCCCACGGGCCGGGCCGCCGGATCCGGACGCCATCGCCCCCGATCCTGGGGACCACTGCCCGGGCACCGGGACGCTCGCCCCGGACGCCGCCAGTCCTGCCGGGGCGGCCCCCGCCGGCCCCTGTTGGCCCGCCAGGGAGCCACCCGACACTCGCCCGCTCGCTACGGCACCGCTGGTCACGGCCCGGATGTGTCCGTCGCTCACGTCTGCATGATGCCCACGAAATCAGGGGGTGACCTCATGAAAGTAGGCAACAGAAAGGTCACATTGATGTACCGCGCGACCACGTTCCGAATTCAGAATTACTATGTGTAGTCAATTGACTACACATAGTAATTGACGGCCTGCGGAGTGCCGCTTTCGCGGCTTACCGCCCGGGAACCTCAGCCTAGAACGCGGCAGGCCCCTCCGGCGGTGCCGGAGGGGCCTGTCCGCGGTGACCGGGCCCGGCTCAGTGCGCCGGGCCCAGTGCCGTGACTGCGTGCCGGTGGCTAGTGCGCGTGGCCGTGGGAGTGGCCGTGGCCGGCCGCGGCCGCCTCGTCCTCCTCCTCGGGCCGCTCCGCGACCAGCACCTCGGTGGTGAGCAGCATGGCCGCGATGGACGCGGCGTTCAGCACGGCCGACCGGGTCACCTTGACCGGGTCGATCACGCCCTGCGCGACCAGGTCGCCGTACTCGCCGGTGGCCGCGTTGAAGCCCTCGTTGAAGGGCAGCTCAGCGATCTTGGAAGTGACGACCGAGCCCTCCGAGCCCGCGTTCTCGGCGATCCACCGGGCCGGGGACACCAGCGCGGTGCGCACCACGTTCACCCCGGTGGCCTCGTCCCCGGTCTTGCCGAGGTCGTCGAGCGCGGCCGAGATGTGCACCAGCGCGCTGCCACCGCCGGGGATGATCCCCTCCTCGATGGCGGCCCGGGTCGCCGAGATGGCGTCCTCCAGCCGGTGCTTCTTCTCCTTGAGCTCCACCTCGGTGGCGGCGCCCACCCGGAGCACGCTGACCCCGCCGGACAGCTTGGCCACCCGCTCCTGGAGCTTCTCCCGGTCCCAGTCGGAATCGGTGGCCTCGATCTCCGCGCGCAGCTGGCGGATCCGGTCGCTGACCGCCTCGGCGTCACCGGTCCCGTCCACGATCGTGGTGTCGTCCTTGGTGACGACGATCCGCCGGGCCTGGCCCAGCGTCTCCAGCCCGACCAGCTCGAGCTTGAGCCCGACCTCCTCGCTGATCACCTCGCCGCCGGTCAGCACGGCGATGTCGCCGAGCATGGCCTTGCGCCGGTCACCGAAGCCGGGCGCCTTGACCGCGACGACGGCAGCAGCCCGCGGATCTTGTTCACGACCAGGGTGGACAGCGCCTCGCCCTCGACGTCCTCGGCAATGACCAGGAATGGCTTCTTGGTCTGCGCGACCTTTTCCAGCAGCGGCAGGAAATCGGCCATGGAGGAGATCTTGCCTGCGTGCAGCAGGATGTACGCGTCCTCCAGGACGGCTTCCATGCGCTCCGGGTCGGTGACGAAGTACGGGGAGATGTAGCCCTTGTCGAACTGCATTCCCTCGGTGAACTCGAGCTCCAGGCCCATCGTCGGCGATTCCTCGACGGTGATGACGCCGTCCTTGCCGACCTTGGCTGAACGCCTCGGCGATGAGCTCGCCGATCCGGGGGTCCTGCGCGGAGACCGTCGCCACGTGCGCGATCTCCCGCTGCTCCTCGACCTCCCGGGCCGCCTCGAGCAGGCGGTCGGACACGGCCGAGGCGGCCGCGTCGATGCCCCGCTTGAGCGCCATCGGGTTGGCCCCGGCGGTCACCGAGCGGCGGCCCTCGCGGACCATCGCCTGGGCCAGCACGGTGGCCGTGGTGGTGCCGTCACCCGCCACGTCGTTGGTCTTGGTGGCGACTTCCTTGGCGAGCTGCGCGCCGAGGTTCTCGTACGGGTCCTCCAGTTCCACCTCCCGGGCGACGGTCACGCCGTCGTTGGTGATGGTCGGAGCGCCCCACTTCTTGTCGATAACGACGTTGCGGCCCTTGGGCCCCAGCGTCACCTTCACGGCGTCGGCGAGGCGGTTGACGCCGCGCTCCAGCGCGCGCCGTGCCTCCTCGTCGAACTCCAGCATCTTGGCCATGAGCACCTCAAATTGGCTTGACTAGATCATTGCGGCCGGGCCGCGGTCATCCGGGGCGGCCACGGACTACCGCCCCGGACGCCGGATAGCGCCGGGGCGGTGGTCCGCAGCAGACATCTGGTCGCGGGACGGAGCCCGCTGCCGGAGCCGCGTGTTACTTCTCGACGATGGCCAGCACGTCGCGGGCGGAGAGGACCAGGAACTCCTCGCCGTGGTACTTCACCTCGGTGCCGCCGTACTTGCTGTACAGCACGATGTCACCGACCTTCACGTCCATCGGTACGCGCTTGGCGCCCGCGTCATCGAACCGGCCCGGGCCGACCGCCAGGACTTCGCCCTCCTGGGGCTTCTCCTTGGCGGTGTCCGGAATGACCAGCCCGGACGCGGTGGTCTGCTCGGCCTCCAGCGTGCGGACCACGATCCGGTCTTCGAGTGGCTTGAGCACAACCTTGGTAGCGGTTGCCACGATCTGACCTCCTCCTCCGAAAAGGATGGCGGGAAACGGCTATAGGTAGACACGACCCCGGCCAGCTGTCGTCGCGGGTGCCAGACCAGCCTCGTCGCATTAGCACTCTACCCGAGAGAGTGCCAGTCCCGAACAGTAGCCCCGGCGCGCCGCATCGTCAACCCGGCTGGCCGCTACGGTCAGGCCAGCACGCTGGTCACCGGCAGGCCGGAGTCGGCCCCGACGTCCAGCGTGGACGGGATCGCGCCGCGGGCCACCAGTTCGGCGCCGAGGGCGGCCACCATGGCGCCGTTGTCGGTGCACAGGCCCGGGCGGGGCACGCGCAGCCGGATCCCGGCCGCCTCGCAGCGCTCCGCGGCCAGGCTGCGCAGCCGGGAGTTGGCGGCGACTCCCCCGCCGATCACCAGGTGGTCCACGCCGTAGGCCCGGCAGGCCTGGACCGCCTTGCGGGTCAGCACGTCGGCCACCGCCTCCTGGAAGGACGCGGCCACGTCGGCCACCGGCACGCTGAGCCCGGCCGCCTGCCGCGCCTCCACCCAGCGGGCCACCGCGGTCTTGAGCCCGGAGAAGGAGAAGTCGTACGTCTGGTCGTGGTACTTGGCCCGCGGGAACGCGATGGCCGCCGCATCCCCGTCCCGCGCCGCCTGGTCGACCGGCGGGCCGCCGGGGAACGGCAGCCCCAGCAGCCGGGCCACCTTGTCGTAGGCTTCGCCGGCCGCGTCGTCGATGGTGGCCCCGAGCGGCTGCACGTCGCCGGCCACGTCCTTGGTGAGCAGCAGCGACGAATGGCCGCCGGAGACCAGCAGCGCGATGGCCGGCGTCGGCAGCGCACCGTGCTCCAGCTGGTCCACGGCGATGTGCGCGGCCAGGTGGTTCACCGCATACAGCGGCTTGCCGAGCGCCAGCGCGTACGCCTTGGCCGCGCACACCCCGACCAGCAGCGCCCCGGTCAGCCCGGGCCCGGCGGTCACCGCGATCGCGTCCACGTCGGCCAGGGTGACCCCGGCGGTGGCCAGGGCCCGGTCCACGGCGGGCACCATGGCCTCCAGATGGGCCCGGCTGGCCACTTCCGGGACGACGCCGCCGAACCGCGCGTGTTCCGCGACGCTGGACGCCACCGCATCGGCCAGCAGGTCATGCCCGCGGACCAGCCCGGCGCCGGTCTCGTCGCACGAGGTCTCGATGCCGAGCACCAGCGGGCCGCTCACCGGGCACCTCGTGCCCACCGCCGGGCCGCCCGGCCGGGAGCCGCGGGTCGCGGCGGGCAGGCTGAGCCGCATCACCAGGGCGTCCGTGCCCGACGGCTGGTAATAACCGCGCCGCACCCCGATCTCGGTGAAACCGCGCCCGGCGTAGAGCCGCTGCGCGCGCTCGTTGTCGATCCGCACTTCGAGAAAGACCTCCGTGCAGCCCCGCCGGGCCGCCTCGCTGATCAGGGCGTCCAGCAGCGTGGCGCCCACCCGCCGTCCCCAGCGCTGCTCGGCGACGGCCAGCGTCAGCACGTCGGCCTGGCCGCCACCGGGCGTCAGCAGCCCGGCGTAGCCGATCACCTCGCCGCCGTCCTCGGCGACCAGGTAGTACCGGCCGCTGGCCACCCCGCCGAGTTCGCTGGCCAGCATGCCCTCCGTCCAGGCCTCCTCGCCGAACAGGGCATGCTCCAGCCCGAGCACCGCGGGCAGGTCGGCACGGGTCATCGGGCGCAGGGTGACCTGCGCCGCCCCGGCGGGGACCCGGTCCGCGGCGCCGGCGCTCACGCAGTCACCCGCTTGGGCGGCCCGGGCACCCGGGCGTCCGGGCGGCGCAGGTAGACCGGGTCGGCCCCGGCCGCGGCCGTGCCCGCGGCGATCTGGGCGGCGGCCAGCCGGGCCAGGGTGGCAGCCGACGGGTAGGCGGGCCCGATCCCCGCTCCCAGCAGGTCGGGGTAGAGCACCGGCCCGGTGCCCGCGACCGGGACCGGCCCCGCCGCCGCCGCGACGTCGGCCGGGCGGCCGACGTCCGGGCCGGCCAGCCGTGCGCCCGCGGCGTCGTAGCGCGCCCAGTACACCTCACGGCGGCGGGCGTCGGTGGCCACCACGAACTCGCGGCCGCCCGCCGCGGCCGCGGCGTCGGCGGCGATCACGTCGAGGCTGCACACCCCGTAGACCGGGACGCCGAGCGCGCTGCCCAGCACCCGGGCGGTGACCAGACCGGCCCGCAGGCCGGTATACGGCCCCGGGCCGGTCCCGGACACGACGGCGGTGATGTCGCGCCGGCTGGCCCCGGCCCCGGCCAGCAGCGCCTCGATGGCAGCGGCCAGCAGCTCGCCATGGCGGCGGGCATCGATGGCAGTCGTCTCGGCCAGCACGTGCGTCCCGTCATGCAGGGCCACCGTCACGGCTGGCGTCGCGGTGTCGAACGCGAGCAGCACGAATGCAGAGCCTAACTACCCGGCGGACCTGATGTGACCAGCCCCGCACCTGACCGGCCCGGCGCACGTCCCGGCACCCGGCCCAGTGCCGGGCGGGCCCGGTGCCGGGCCGGGCTTATTTCAGCCCGGACAGCACGTCGCGGGCCGCCGCCTCGGCCCCGGCCTGGAGCTGGCTGACCGAGACCGGGCCGTACCCGCCCCGCCCCGAGTCCCCCTCCAGCACCGCGGTGACCACCACGTTACGGTCCCGGACCACCACGGTCAGCAGGTCCGTGGTGACCCCGGCGGAGCGGGCCTGCTGGTACGCGGCGAACGCCTTGGTGCCCTTGCCCAGGCCGGACAGCGTGGTGATGGCGGCCTTGGGCAGCCGGGTCGCCTTGGGCGGGCTGGCCTTCTGCTGCAGCGCCTGCGCGTAGGCGTCGATGGCCGCGAACGTGGCGCTGCCGTCCCCGCTGGCCAGGCCGTTCGGCGAATACGCCTGGACCTGGACGTTCAGCAGCCGGTAGAGCGGCCGGGCATCCAGCGTCCAGCTGCACAGGCTGGCCTCGCCGCCGTCCAGCGACTGCGGCGACGCCACGACCCGCTTCCCCGGCAGGTAGGAGTTCAGGGTGCTGGCCGTGACCGCCGTGCAGGCGTTGGGCACGGTCTGGAATTCACCGGGCAGGAAGGTCGTGACCATGGCGTCGGGCAGCCGCGCCGGGGGGCTGCTCCGGCCGGCCAGCCACCAGATCCCGCCGCCGATGATCACGGCGGCGGCCAGGATGCTGCCCCACAGGTACGCCGACCGCCGGGTGCGCCGGGCCCGGGCCGCCGCCTGCCGCCCGCGGGGGCGGACCCGCGGGGCCGGCTCGGCGAACTCGGGCTCAGCCGGGGGCTCGGAGACGTGCCGGGCGGTCGCCGGGCGCTTGCCGCGGCCGGTGCCGTCGGCCCACCGGGGATCGACCGCCAGCCCGGCCCAGGGCGGCAGTTCCTCGTCGTCGTCGGAGTAGCCGGGATCTTCCCAGCGCGGGCCACCGCCTGGTGCGGGCAGCCGACCAGAGCGCGGGGGAACGGGCCCCTGCTGAGCCACGGCGCGCCTCCGGGGACGTGGACAGACCGTGCATAACGGCGCGGGACGCATTGCCACGGCCAGGCCGCCAGGAAGCACCGACGTCAGCAATGCAGGGACAGACCGAAACTATATGGCCTCAGGAGTGACCGGCACGCCACAACCCGCGGATTCCGTACCGGCCGCCCACCGTTCGCCGATACCGGTCAGGGTCACCTGCCGCCCGTCGCCGCCGGAGGCCGGGCTCATCGTGATGCCGATCTCCAGCCGGTCCGCGGCCAGCCCCTCGACCAGCCCCCCGCCCCATTCCACGACGGTCACGCAGTCGTCCACGGACGCGTCGAGGTCCAGGTCGTCCACCTCGGCCACGCTGGACAGCCGGTAGGCATCCACGTGCACCAGGCCCGGCCCGCCGGCCAGCGACGGGTGCACCCGGGCGATGACGAAGGTGGGCGAGGTCACCGGGCCGCGCACCTGCAGGCCCGCCCCGATGCCCTGGACCAGGGTGGTCTTACCGGCCCCGAGCGGGCCGTTGAGCACGAGGAGGTCGCCGGCCCGCAGCCGGCCGGCCAGGCGGCGGCCCAGCGCGTGCATGTCCGCCGCGGTGGGCACCTCGATGCGCTCAGCTGGGGACGGCATCCGCCTGCACCTCTGCCTTTCGCTGTCCGCTCGCCTGCGGCCGGGCGCCCGCTTGCGGGCGGCCGGGCGGCGCGGCCGCCGGAGTCAGGCCGACCGCTCGCGGGCCCCGCGCCCGGCGTCCACCCGGGCGATCAGGCCGGCAATGGCGTCGTTGACCACCCCGGGGGACTCCAGGATAACGGCGTGCCCGGCCCCCGCGACCCAGACCAGTTCCGCGCCGGCTATGCCGGAAGCCAGGTCCAGGCCGAGTGACGGGGAGATCAGCCGGTCCTTGTCGCCGGTCAGGACGACCACCGGGACCCGTCCCACCGTCTCCAGCGCGTCCCGCAGGTCCACCGCGTACAGCGCCTCGCCGAACGCCGCCACCACCTCGATCGGGGTGGACCTGATCATCTGCTCCAGGAAATCGACCAGGACCGGGTTGACGCCCGGGTCGCCGAACCCGATGAACCGGGTGGACAGGAACGACACGTCGCTGGCCATCCGGCGGCCATGCTCGACCAGCATGGCCCGGTAGCCGGTCGCCGCGCCGCGCAGCACCACCGGCAGGGCCCGGCGGAGCACCGGCCGGGCCAGCCCGGGCATCCACGGGCTGCCCGCGTCCAGGCCGCTCGCCGTGGTGGAGATCAGCGCCACCCCGAGCACCTTGGTGCCGAACAGCCCGGGATGCCGCCGGGCCAGCGCCATGATCGTCATGCCGCCCATGGAGTGGCCGATCAGCACCACCGGCCCGTCGCCGGGGGCGGCCGCCGCCAGGACCCGGGCCAGGTCCTCCCCCAGCTGGTCGATGCTGGCCGTGCTGCCGCCCGGGGACCGGCCGGACCGGCCGTGGTCCCGCTGGTCCCAGAACACCATCCGGTGCCCGCGGAAGGCGGCCCGCTGGAAGTGCCAGCAGTCCTGGTTGAGCGTGTACCCGTGGCAGAAGATCAGGGTCAGCGGCTCCGGCCGGCGGCGGCCGCGGCGCTGGGACGCCCCCTCGGGCGGGTCCGGCTCGTCGATCTCCACATGCAGCGGGACGCCGTCGTCGGCCAGCACGGTCAGCGGGCGGCCGCGCAGCTCACCCAGGTTCTCGGGCGGGGCGGTACGGCGCAGCACCTGGACCCGGCCGATCGCGATCCGCTCGGCCGCCACCAGCGCGCCGGCTCCCGCGGCCACCGCGCCCGCAGCCAGCCCGGCCGCCCCGGTGATCCGCCGCCAGGTCGCCATCCGCACCTCCCGCCGCTCTCCGGCCGCCACGCCCGGCGGGTGCCTCCGGCCGTCCCCGGGTCACCCGGCCCCGATGCACCGGGCCAGGAGACTCGCTCTCACCGGGTGCCCGGCCCGGCGGGGGCTGAGCCCGCCGTGTGCACCGGGTCCGGTGAGTCAAATGCTACTCCAGAGTAGGTTCGGGGCACCCGGCCGGCGACATTGGTGACGACCTCGTAAGACACCGTGCCCAGCGCCTCGGCCCACTCCTGGGCGGTGGGTTCCCCGGAATCTCCCGGGCCGAACATCACGACCTCATCCCCGGCCTGCGCGGGCTCGGCCCCGAAGTCCAGCACGGACAGGTCCATGCAGACCGTCCCGGCGATGCGCCACCGGCGCCCCCGGGCCTGCACCGGGACCACGCCGTAGGCCTGCCGCGGGATGCCCTCGGCGTAGCCGAGCGGGATCAGCCCCAGCGTGCTCTCCCCGCGCGTGGTGTACCGGTGCCCGTAGGACACCGGGGTGCCGTCCGGGACCCGCTTGGCCAGCACCAGCCTGGTCTTGAGCGTCATCGCCGGGCGCAGCCAGCCCGGCGCGCCGCCGGGCAGGGTGGCCAGCCCGTAGGCCGCGCCGCCCGGGCGGACCAGGTCGAACCAGGTTTCTGGCCGGGTGATCGCGGCGGCCGTGTTGGCCAGGTGGCGTACCTCGGGCCGGGCCCCAGCCGCCTCGGCCAGCGCCACCGCGTCGGTGAACCGGTCCAGCTGGGCCGCGATGGACGGGTGCCCCGGAATGTCCGCGCAGGCCAGATGCGACCAGATCCCCGCAATCACGACCTTCCCGGCCGCCTCCGCGGACCGGGCCGCCGCCACCAGCCCCGGCCAGCCGGCCGCGGTGGCCCCGCCCCGGGCCATCCCGGTGTCGATCTTGAGGTGCACCCGGGCCGGGCGGCCGGCCAGCGCGGCGGCGGCCGCGATCTCGGCCAGCAGCGGCTCAGAGTCGACGGCCAGGTCGACGCCGTCCCGGACCGCGTCCTCGTGGGCCGCGCCAGGCACCCCGGTCAGGCAGAGCACCCGGGCCGTGATCCCCGCCCGGCGCAGCGCCAGGGCCTCGTGCACGTGCACCACGCCCAGCCACTGGGCGCCGCCGGCCAGCGCGGCGTGCGCGGCCGGGATCATGCCGTGCCCGTAGCCGTCCGCCTTGACCACCGCCATCAGCTGCGGGCCGGGGATACGGCCGCGCAGCGCCTCGACGTTGCCGGCGATGGCATCCAGGTCGATCAGTGCTTCCGCGGGACCATCCATGGCCACCCAGTGTGCCAGCCCCGCCGGGGTGCCAGCTCAGCCTGCCTGCTGGCGGACCCAGCGGATCGCGCCGGGCAGCGCGCCGATCACGTCGGCCGCCGCGATGGGCGCCTCGGCCGGCCCGTCTCCCCCGCCCGCCGCGCCCGGCCCGCCCGCCGCGCCCGGCCCGCCTGCCGTGGCCGGCCCGGCCGGCGTCGGCCGGCCCGGCCAGCGCGGGCTGGATGGCCGGGGCGGGCCGCTCGCCGGACCCGGCCGCGGCCTGGCGAGCCGCCAGGCCGTGCAGGTAGGCGGCCGCCGCCGCCGCTTCGGCGGGCCGCAGGCCCTGGGCCAGCAGGGCACCGGCCAGCCCGGACAGCACATCCCCGGTGCCCGCCGTGGCCAGCCAGGACGTCCCGGTGGGGTTGACGTAGGCGGGCATGCCCGGGTCCGGGCTGGCGATCACCGTGGTCGAGCCCTTGAGCAGCACGGTCGCCCGGAACTCGGCGGCGGCCCGCCGGGCGTGCTCCAGGCGGCGCGCCTCCACGTCGGCGGGGTCGGCGCCGAGCAGCCGGCCCAGTTCCCCGGCGTGCGGGGTCAGCAGGGTCGGCGCCGCGCGGTCCAGCAGCGAGCGGTCGGCGGCCAGGATGGTCAGGCCGTCCGCGTCCACCAGCACCGGCACGTCGCTGGCCAGCACGGCGGCGAGCCGCTCCCGCGCGTCATCATCGGTGCCCATCCCCGGCCCGGCCACCCAGGCCTGGACCCGCCCGGCCGCCGGGATGTCCTCGGCAGCCGGGCGCCCCCCGGTCACCGTGATCACCGCCTCCGGCCAGAGCACCCGGACCACGGCCACCGCATGCTCGGCGGACACCAGCCGGACCATCCCGGCGCCGCCGCGCAGGGCGCCGCCGACGGCCAGCGCCGCCGCGCCGGTGAACCGCTGGCTGCCCGCCACGATCCCGGCCACCCCGCGGCGGTACTTGTCGGATTCGGCGGGCGGCCGGGCCAGCAGCCCGCCGGTGTCCGCCGCCTGCAGGGCCAGCAGGTCCGGCGGGCCGAGGAACGGCCCCAGGCCGATATCCACCAGCTCGACCACCCCGGCGTGGCCGGCACCGGGGTCCACCAGCAGCCCCGGCTTCATCGTGCCAAACGTCACCGTCACGTCCGCCTGTATTGCCGCGCCCTCGACGACTCCGGTGTCCGCGTCCACACCGCTCGGCAGGTCCACGGCCACCACCACGGCCGGCGACCGGGCGGCCAGCCCGGCCAGCGACGCCTGCGGCTCGCGCAGGCCGCCCCGGCCGCCGATGCCCAGCAGCCCGTCCAGGATCAGGTCCGCGGCGCCGATCGCGGCCGGGACCGCCGGGTCCACCGGGCTGGCCAGCCGCCCCCCGGCCGCCCGCAGCGCGGCCGCGCCCTCGTCGTGGATCTTCGACCCGGCCTGGATGGCGAGCACGACGGCGCCCCGGCCGGCCAGCCGGGCCGCGGCGTAGAGCGCGTCACCGCCGTTGTCCCCGCTCCCGGCCAGCACCACGACCCGGGCCCCGCTGACCCGGGTGAGCAGGCCGGCCGACACCGCCGCCAGCCCGGCCGCCGCGCGCTGCATCAGCGTGCCCGGGGGCAGCCGGTCCATGAGGGCGCGTTCGGCCGCCCGGACCGCCGGTACCGAGTGTGCTTCTCTCATCCTTCGGCCACCACCATCGCGATGCTCATCCCGGAATCATGACTCAGCGACAGATGCCAGCGGCGTACGCCCCACTGGCTGGCCACGGCGGCGACGCTGCCGCCGACCGCGAGCGCGGGCCGCCCCATGGCGTCCCGCGTGACGCTGACGTCGGTCCAGCGCAACCCGGCTGGGGCGCCGAGCGCCTTGGCCACCGCCTCCTTGGCCGCGAAGCTGGCCGCCAGCGACTCCGGCCGCGCGCCGCGTTCGCTCTCCGCGAACAGCCTGGTGGCCAGCCCCGGGGTACGCGCCAAGGCGGCCCGGAAGCGGGCAATGTCCACGATGTCCACCCCGATGCCGACGATCACCCATCCAGCCTGTCACGCGGCCCCCGGCACTGCCGCCATCCCCGCCGGCGGCGTCATCCGCCCCCCGCCCCGCAGGTGCGCCCGCCCCCGCAGGTGGCCATTTAAGGAGCAGTTAGCCTGAGACCCCTTATAGGGGGTCTGGGCCTAACTGCTCCTTGGTTGGCAGCCCGCAAGCCGGGCCGCAGCGGCGCGGGGCACCGGCCCAGCCACGCCGGACCAGGGCGGCGGCGACCTGGCCGGCCACCCAGCAGGGCCGCCCGGTCACGTCGGCCCAGCCGTAGCGGAGCGTGACCTGCCCGGCAGCGGCGTTCGCGTTGTCCCGGGCGATGTCGCGCCACCGTTCCCCGGCCGGGTGCGCCGCCTGGCCGTCCAGTTCGGCCAGCACGCCGTACTCCTCGTACGCGACGTCCTGGTACTGGCGCCGCCCGGCCCGGGTCACCGGGCGCTGCCGCCTGCCGCGGGGCAGCCCGTGCGGCCGCTCCACCCCGCTGACGTAGCGGTACTCCAGCAGCGAGTGCACCCCCTGCGCACCCGGCCCGAGCGCGGCGGACAACTCGGCCCGCCAGCGCATCCTGGCCCGTAACGCCATCGCCGCTGCGATCCGGTCCGGACCGGTGAGCCGGCTGCCGCAGGCCCGGAACACCCAGCCGAACGCCTCATCCAGGTCCCTCGCGGAGGCGGCCAGGTCAAGCACCGTCTCCTCGATCCGCGTCCGCGGCGGCACCCGAACCGGCAGCCGCGCCTCCCCCACCCGCCGCGAGTAGTGCAGCCTGACCCCGGGGATAGCCGCCACCTGGCACCCGCTCGGCACCGTCACGTGGATGAGCGGGGCCGGGGCGGCGAACCCGTTCAACTCAGCCGCGGTCTGGTGGCTGAGGACCGCGGCCGGCCCGGCCCGCAGCAGCGCCGCCCACAGCACCGGCAGCCGTCCCGGCTCTCCGCTGAAGGCCGCGTAGACGCCGAGATGCAGCCGCTGCCACCGGCCGCTGGCCACCCTTACCTCGACCTGTTTACGGGTCATCCCGGCCTGGAGGGCCTCCGATCTCGTCAGCACCCCAGCACGCTGGTCCAGCAGGTCCGCGAGGGCGTCGGGGAGGTCATGCACGCCGCTCATCGTGACGCCGGGGCAGACGGCTGTCACCACCAGAATGCCGTTCTGGGGAAAACTGTCCCGCTCCACGCCGCCGCGCGGCGCAAACCAGGAACAGTTCGGCTAAGACCCCCTATAAGGGGTCTGAGGCTAACTGCTCCGCAAATGGCTACTCGACGGTGACGGATTTGGCCAGGTTGCGGGGCTGGTCTACGTCGTGGCCTTTGGCGGTGGCCAGTTCGCAGGCGAATACCTGCAGGGGCACCGTGGTCACCAGCGGCTGCAGCAGGGTGGGCACGGCGGGGACCTCGATGAGGGTGTCCGCGTACGGCTTCACCTCGGTGTCGCCTTCCTCGGCGATAACTACCACCCGAGCCCCGCGGGCCCTGATTTCCTGAATATTCGAGACGATCTTGTCGTGCAGCACGCCACGGTCCCGCGGGGAGGGGACGACCACGACGACCGGCAGGCCTTCGTCGATGAGGGCGATGGGGCCATGCTTGAGCTCACCGGCGGCGAACCCCTCGGCGTGCATGTACGCGAGTTCCTTGAGCTTGAGTGCCCCTTCCAGGGCCACCGGGTAGCCCACGTGGCGGCCCAGGAACAGCACGCACCGCTCCGCGGCCAGTTCCCGGGCCAGGGCGCGGACCGGCTCCATGGTGTCCAGCACCCGGTCCACTTCTCCCGGCATCTGCGCCAGCTGGGCGATCTCCGCGCTGATCTCGCCGGGGAACTTGGTGCCGCGGACCTGGCCCAGGTACAGCGCCACCAGGTAGCAGGCCACCAGCTGGGTGAGGAACGCCTTGGTCGAGGCGACCGCGATCTCCGGGCCGGCGTGCGTGTACACCACCGCGTCGCATTCCCGGGGGATGGATGAGCCATTCACGTTGCAGATGCCCAGCACCCGGGACTGCTGTTCCCGTGCGTGCCGGACCGCCATCAGGGTGTCCATGGTCTCCCCGGACTGCGAGATGGCGATGACCAGCGTGGTCCGGGTGAGGATCGGGTCCCGGTAGCGGAACTCGCTGGCCAGCTCGACCTCGCAGGGGATCCGGCACCAGTGCTCGATGGCGTACTTGGCGATCATCCCGGCGTGGTAAGCGGTCCCGCAGGCGACAATGACGATCTTGTCAATGCTGCGCAGCTCGGCGTCGTCCAGCCGGACCTCGTCCAGGGTGAGCAGGCCGTCCGCGCCGATCCGGCCGAGCAGGGTGTCCGCCACCGCCCGGGGCTGCTCGGCGATCTCCTTGAGCATGAAGTAGTCGTAACCCGCCTTTTCGGCGGCCGAGACATCCCAGTCCACGTGGTACTCGGTGACGGCGGCGGGAGTTCCGTCGAAGCCGGTCACGGTGATTCCCCCGGCGCGGACCTCGGCCACCTGGTCCTGGCCGAGTTCCACCGCGTTCCTGGTGTAGGCGATGAACGCGGCCACGTCGCTGGCCAGGAAGTTCTCTCCGTCGCCGCGGCCGATCACCAGCGGTGAGTTGCGCCGTGCGCCGACCACCGCGCCCGGGTCGCGGGCATCCACCGCGACCAGGGTGAAGGCACCGTCCAGGCGCTGGCAGACCCGGCGCATCGCGGCCGCCAGCGCGCCCGGGGCAACGGCCCCGGAGACGGGGTCCTGCTGCGCGGCCATCTCCTCTTCGAGCAGATGGGCTACGACCTCGGTGTCGGTGTCCGAGGCGAGATGATGCCGTCCGGCCAGCTCGCGGCGGAGGGCCGCGAAGTTCTCGATGATGCCGTTGTGCACCACGGCCAGCCGGCCGCCGCAGTCCAGGTGCGGATGCGCGTTGGGATCGTTGGGCGGCCCGTGCGTGGCCCACCGGGTGTGCCCGAGGCCCACGGTGCCTGGCCAGGCAGGCTGTTCGCGGAGCGCCGCGATCAGGTTGCCGAGCTTCCCGGCCCGCTTCTCCGCGGCCAGCGTGCCGTTGGCCAGCACCGCCACTCCGGCGGAGTCATAGCCGCGGTATTCCAGGCGGCGCAGTCCTTCCACGACCACGTCTACCGCCGGGCGATGACCTGCGTACCCCACGATGCCGCACATGCCGCCAGGCTAACCTCAGCCCGCGGCCCGGACCGCCGCGGCGAGCCGTTCGGCGACCTGATGGGCCTGGCCGGGATCCATCGCCTCGACCATCACCCGGACGGCCGGCTCGGTGCCGCTCGGCCGCACCAGCACCCGGCCGGACGCGCCCAGCTGCTGCCCGGCGGCGGCCACCGCGGCGGCCAGCTCGGGCGAGTCGGCTACCCGGGCCTTGTCCACGCCAGGCACGTTCAGCAGCACCTGCGGGTACCTGGTCATGACCGCGGCCACCTCGGCCAGGGGCAGCGCCTGGCGGGCCGTCGTGGCGAGCAGCTGGAGCGCGGTCAGCAGCCCGTCGCCGGTGGTCGCGTAGTCGAGCATGATGATGTGCCCGGACTGCTCCCCGCCGAGGGTGTAATGACCCGCCCGCATGGCCTCGAGCACATACCGGTCGCCGACCGCCGTCTCGATGACCGTGATCCCGGCGTCTTTCATGGCGTTCTTGAAACCGAGATTGGCCATCACGGTGGTGACCACGGTGTTGCCGGGCAGCCGGCCCTGGCCGGCCAGGGCGAGCGTCAGCACGGCGAGGATCTGGTCGCCGTCGATGACCTCACCGTCGGCGCCCACCGCCAGGCACCGGTCCGCGTCGCCGTCGTGCGCGATGCCGGCGTCGGCCCCGTGCTTGGCCACCTCGGCGGACAGCGTCTCCAGGTGGGTGGATCCGCAGCCGGCGTTGATGTTCAGCCCGTCGGGCTCCGCGCCAATGGCGATCACCTTGGCCCCGGCCATCTGGAGCAGGCGGGGCGCGAACGCGGAGGCCGCACCGTGCGCGCAGTCCACCACGACGGTCAGGCCCGCCAGCGGGGCGGGCACCTGGCCGGGCGCATCGCCGGGCGCGGTCACTGAGGCGAGCAGATGCTGCAGGTAGCGGTCATGCTCGGCGCCCGCATCCGTCACCCGCCCGAAGCCGTCGGCCGGCGGGGCGGCGGGGCGGCCGCCTGACCGGCTCAGCTGGGCCTCGATTTCGTCTTCCACCGCGTCGGGCAGCTTGAACCCGCCGTGCCCGAAGAGCTTGATCCCGTTGTCCGGGGCCGGGTTGTGGCTGGCGGACAGCACCACGCCGAGGGCGGCACCGAGATCCCGGGTCAGGTAGGCCACCCCCGGGGTGGGGATCACGCCGAGCCGCAGCACGTCGACGCCCGCTCCGGCCAGCCCGGCCACGACGGCGGCCTCCAGGAACTCTCCGGAGGCACGGGAGTCGCGGCCCACCAGCGCCAGCGGCCGGCGTCCGGCCTGCAGCAGCCTCCTGGAAGGCCCCGGTGTCGCGGAGCACCGCTGCGGCCGCGCTGGCCACGTCCATGGCCAGCTGGCCAGTCAGGTCGGCGCCCGCCACTCCGCGGACACCATCGGTTCCGAACAGCCGGACCATGATTAACCAGCTCCCCCGGTCATCTCGTCGGTGCGGAAAGCAAAGCAGATTATCCGGGGGGTTTGGGCCAGACCCATGGCCCAGAGGTCAGCGCTTGGAGTACTGCGGCGCCTTACGGGCCTTCTTCAGGCCGTACTTCTTGCGCTCCTTCACCCGTGCGTCACGGGTCAGGAAGCCGGCCCGCTTCAGCGCGGGCCGGTTCTCGGGGTCCACCAGCGATGAGCGCCCGGGCGATGCCCAGCCGGAGCGCCCCGGCCTGGCCGGTGATGCCGCCGCCGCTGATCCGCGCGATCACGTCGAACTGGTTCTCCGCACCCAGGTTCACGAACGGCTCGCTGATCAGCTGCTGGTGCACCTTGTTCGGGAAGAAGCCCTCGAGGGTGCGGTCATTGATCCGCCACTGCCCCGACCCGGGGACGATACGCACCCGGGCGATTGCTTCCTTGCGGCGCCCGGTGCCGAGCGCACTGCCGGTCACCACGGGCTTGCGGGCTGACTGCCGCTCTCCGGCATCCGCGGCCGTCTCGGTGGTGTACTCCGACACGTGCTCCCCGGCGTCTTCCGCCGTTTCCACGCTGGCGCCCTCTTCGAGCGTCTGCGTGCCAGTGGACTCGGCCACGGTTCCTTCCCTCGTACTTCCTTCTCGGTTCTGATCAGAGCGCCCAGGCACGGCCGATCTCGCGGCCGCAGTGGGACTGCCGGGTCAGCGGCCGCCCGCGTTGGCGGCCGGTTCGTGCTGGGCGAGCTGCGTGATCTCGAAAGGCGTGGGCTGCTGCGCCTGGTGCGGGTGGTCCGGGCCGCGGTAGACCTTGAGCTTGCGGAGCATGCTGCGCCCCAGCGAGTTCTTCGGCAGCATGCCGCGGACCGCCTTCTCGATCATCCGCTCTGGGTTCTGCTCCAGCAGGTCACGGTAGGCCACCGCGCGGAGCCCGCCCGGATAGCCGGAGTGCCGGTAAGCCCGCTTCTGCTCCAGCTTGCGGCCGGTGAGGGCGATCTTCTCGGCGTTGATCACGATAACGAAGTCGCCCGTGTCGACGTGCGGCGCGAAGATCGGCTTGTGCTTGCCTCGCAACAGGATCGCCGCGTGGCTGGCCAGACGGCCCAGGACCACATCGGAGGCGTCGATGACATGCCAGTGCTGCTGGATGTCGCCGGCCTTGGGGCTGAATGTGCGCACAGTCGTAAGCCTTCGTGTGGTGAGACCTGGTCCTTGGCTCCGCACCCGGGGTAACCCTCCAGGTGAGGGGGTCCGAACACATCCGCTAACCCCGTAACCGGCCTTGCTGAGCAGGCACCGCAGGCATGCGAACGCACATGGACGTCTCACGAGGATACCGGCCCCGGCTAGCAACGGTCAAAATGAGCGGGGCCGCGACCGCCGCGGCGTGCAGCCGGACGGGCTGCGCCGTGCCTGCGGGCGGGCACGGCGGCCGGGCCCGCGGGCCCGGTGCCGGCTGCCCCGCCGCCGACGGCGGCGGGTCAGGTACTGACCGGCCCACCTGGTCAGGTGCCGTCCGGGCGTGGCTAACCCGGTGCCGGCCAGGGAAATTGCCGGTCCCGCCAAGCTTAGCGGGATAGGACGATACGCTCCCGGCATGGGCTATCCGGGTGATGAGGGCGCGGCCCCGCCGGAGAGCCGACCCGGCGCACGGCCACGCCATGGCGCTCCATGGGCCGATCCGGCCGGCGGGGATGATCCCGCGGAGCGCGCGGGGATACCGGGAAGCTTTGGACACCCGGGCGACCTCGATTACGCCGACAGCTCGTGGCCGCGGGGCAGCACGGCCGAAGGCATCCCACCCGCACCGGCTCGTGGCCCCGTGCCCCCGGCCGCGGGGCAGCCAGGCACCGGATACCGGCGCCCGGCAACCGATCCTGAGACGTACGGCACGGGGCCGGGATGGCCGGCTCCGGACAGCCGGTCCGGAGACGGCGGATGGCTGGGCGCCGACCGCACGGCCGGGGCAACGCCAGGTGGCTGGCCGCCGCCCGGCAACGGGGGGACGGCGGACCGGGGCGGGTGGCCGGGCACCGGCTCCGGCTCCGGCTCCGGCACCGGCACCGGCACCGGCACCGGCACCGGCACCGGCACCGGGCAGGCTGGCCGCCCGGCAGGCTGGCCAGGCGCGAGCGCGACGGAGGCAGGCAGCGCGGCGCGGGCAGGCAGCGCGGCCGGGTGGCCGGGCGAGGAGCCCGGCGGCCGCGACCGGCGCGGCAGCCACGCTCGGTGGCCGACCACCGAACCCGGGACGCCGAGCACCGCGGCCGGGTGGCCCGGGACGGACCGGGCAGCACGCCCGGCCGCGGCCGGGTGGCCGGTCGAAGACCCAGAATCACCGGCGGGCGCCTCTGGATGGCCCAGCACCGACACCGGGCCGCACCCAGCCAGCCCCGGATGGCCCAGCACCGACACCGGGCCGCACCCAGCCAGCCCCGGATGGCCGACCGCGGGCGCTGGTGCCAGCCCCCAGACTGCCAGCCCCCGGACCGCCGGCTCGCGCACGGGCAGCCATGCCGCACCGCAGCGACCGGCGGGAGACGAAGGCGGGATGGGTGCCTGGAGCCCAGCACCCAGTCCCGCGACTAGTTCCTGGAGCCCAGCCGTAGATCCCTCGGCCGACACCTGGAGCCCGCCAGCCAATCCGGCGGCCGACGCCTGGAGTCCATCGCCCCGGCGGGCTGATGCGGAGATCCCTGGTGGGCCCGGTCCGGTCAGCCAGGGTCACACCGGGCCGCCGAGCACCAGCCAGGATCACACTGGGCCGCAGAGCACCAGCCCCGGAGCCCGGCCCGGCCGGGCAGGCCGGGCTGGCGAGGCCGCCCTGGCCGGCCAGGTCGGCCAGGCGGCGGAGGCCAGCGTGGCCGACTGGGCGGGCCGGAGCCCGGCCGCCGACACCGCGGCGGGTCGCGGCCCGGCGCCGGGCATCGCTCCGGGACCTCCCACCGCCGGGCACCTCAGCCACCGGCCCCAGGACCACCGGCCCCAGCACCACCGGCCCCAGCACCACCGGCTTCAGCGGCACGGTTCCCAGCTCCACCAGTCCCACGACTGCCGGCTCCAGCACGGCAGGCCCCAGCACCACAGGCCCCAGCACCACAGGCCCCGGCGATGGGGGCTTCAGCGCCACGGGCCGATCAAACACGGGCCGATCAAATACGGGTGGATCAAATACGGGTGGATCAAACACGGGCCGCAGCGCCACGGGACTGAGCGGCGGCGGCAGCGGAAGCAGCCCGGCCGCCGGGGGCTCGCTGTGGAGCGCGGGAGCGTTCCGGACGGCCGGCCCCGGCGGCCGTGGCCCGGTCCGCGGGTACCCGCCTGCCCCGGGAGCACCCGATCCGGTGTACCCGCCCGGCCAGTTCTCGCCGTGGAATTCCGCGGCCCTGCGGAACGCCCGGGCCGCCGACCGGAGCGCGCTGGGCGCGGATGCCCTGGGTGAGGCCCCGGAACCGGACTACCCACTGCTCGCGGTGAGTGACCCCGCCGCCGACGCCACCGCCACCCAGACCTGGTCGGTGCTGGACGAGGCCGACCTGGCCGGCGAGTGGACCAGCAAGCGGGCTGACGGAGCCAGCGGCCCGGGGCCGGCTGGTGCTGGGCTGGCCGGGACCGCGAACGGCGGGCCGTTCGCCCCGGCCGGCGGCTACCCGGACACAGCCGACGGCGTACCCGGACACACAAGGCGCGTACCCGGACACACAAGGCGGGTACCCGGATACAGGAGGACCTACCGGCCCGGCCGGCTATGCGGCGGCGGCCGGATTGGCGCCCGGCCACCCGCCGCCAGCCGGGACCGATCCCGGCCAGCCCCGGCCGGGAGGACGGCTGGCCGCCCGGCGTGACCGGCAGGCCGCGCAGGCACAGGGCGGAACCGGGCCGCAGGCAGCCCGGCCTGGAGACGGCCCGCAGGGCTCCTGGAGCGCGGCGGACGGCACGGGCGGGGCCTGGGGAGCACAGCAGGACGGCCCGGGCTACTGGGCGGCACAGGCGCCGTCCGGGACGCTGGCCGCGCCGCAGCATGGCACCGATGCGGAGTCCGGGACCGCGGCACCGGGCAGTCCCGCCTGGGAGGACGGCACCGGCTGGGGCGACCGCGCGGGCCAGCGCACCGGTGACCGCGAGGCGGTACCCGGCGGGACCGGGCCGGGCGGGACCGGATCGCGGTCCGCGGCCCGTGGCCGCAAGCCGGGTAAGCCGCGGAAGGCCCGCAAGCCGGCCAGCCGCGCGCGGATGTGGCTGATGCCCCTGGTCATGATGGTGGTCGTCGCCGTGCTGATCGGCGTCGCCTACCTGTACTTCGTCAAGGGGCGGGCGACCGCCGGCGGCATCGCGTCGTCCCGGAAGCCCGCCGCGGCCAGCAGCCCGTCACCGAACCTCGGACTCTGGAAGCACATCACCACCCGCACCGAGGACCCGGCGGCGCTCACCCTGACGGAGTTGTTCCCGGCCCGGTACTCGGCCGGCGGGGCCACGGTAGTGCGGACCATCCAGCAGGCCAGCACCGCCTGCCCCCGGAATGTGCTGGGGGCCAAGCTGCAGGCGGCCCTGCGCCGGGGCGCCTGCACCCAGGTGATGCGGGCCAGTTACCTGTCGGCCGGGCAGAAGATCATGGCCACGATCGGGGTGCTCAACCTGGCCGATTTCACGGGGGCGCAGACGGCCGGCCAGGCCACCGGGGCGACCGCGTTCATCAAGCAGCTACCCGGGGCGAAGGGCCCCACCCGCAACCTGACGCAGGGCACCGGCCTGGAGGAAGCCCAGATCAAGGGCCACTACCTGATCCTGACCTGGGCAGAGTTCACCAACCTCAAGGCGCCCGGGCAACGCCAGGCAGCGGGCCCAGCTGGACACCTTCTCGCGCAATCTGGTCGGCGCCACCGCGAACATCAGCCTGACCAGCCGGATGCTGTTCGGCAAGCCGGAGACGCCGTAACCGACCACGATGAGGGCGGGGAGGGGCCTCATGACGGCGGCTCCTTCCCCCGCTGCGTCCCCGCAGGATCCCCGCGCAGCCGCCGGGTCGCCCGGGCCCGCCCGGCCAGCTGGCCAGGCGGCGGGTAGCACACTTCCTCCAGGCAGAGCCCGTGCGGCGGCACCACCGGAACGCCGGGGTCGCGGACCCGGGCGCGGAGCACCTGGGCCGCCCACTCGGGCGGCCGCGACCCCTCCCCCACCTTGAGCAGGGCACCGGTCAGCGCCCGGACCATGGAGTGGCAGAACGCGTCGGCGACCACGGTGCCCACCACCACGGACGGCACCGCGGGCTCCCGGGCCCAGGACAGCTGCAGCAACTCGCGGACCGTGCTGGCGCCCTCCCGGCGGCGGCAGAAGGCCGCGAAGTCATGCTCACCCAGCAGCAGCGCCGCCGCCGCGTTCATCGCCGCGACGTCGAGCGGGCGGCGGTAGCCGAGCGTGTCGTGCCGCCGCAGCGGGTCGGGACCGGCCGGGTCGTCACAGACCCGGTAGGAGTACCGGCGGCTCAACGCGGAGAACCGGGCATCGAACCCCTCCGGGGCCGGCCCGATCCGGCCGACCCGCACGTCGGGGGGCAGTATCCCGGACAGCCGGCGCAGCACCGCCGGAGCGGCCGCCGACCAGTGCGTGACCGGCACATCGGCGTGGGCTACCTGGCCCCGGGCGTGCACCCCGGCATCGGTCCGGCCCGCGACGGTCAGCGCGGCCGGGCCGCCCAGCCGGAGCACCCGGCCCAGCGCCTCCTCCACGACCTGCTGGACGGTGCGGCGCCCCGGCTGCCGGGCCCACCCGGAGAACCCGCCCCCGTCGTAGCTGAGGTCGAGCCGGAGCCGGCCGAGCGCCTCCCCCGGACATGGAACGGCCCCAGCCCCAGCGACCATCGCCTGGGCTGGGGCCGGTTCCCCTGCTATCTCGCGGGACGCGGTCAGCTCTCGGCCGGCTTGCCGTCCGCCTCGGCGTCCTCCGCCTCGGCGTCCTCGGCCTCGTCCTCGGCCGACGCGGTCACGTCAGCCTCCGCGGAATCGTCAGCGGCATCCGCTTCAGCGGTCTCCGCCGCCTCAGCCTCAGCCGCCGAGTCCTCGGCCTCAGCCGGAGCCTCCTCGGCCGTCTCCGTGGCCGCTGCGCCACGGGCCGGACGGGCGGCGGGCTGGGAGCGGCGGGCGCGGCGGCGCCGTGGCTTGGCCTCCGCCTCCTCCTGGATCAGCTCGATGACCGCGAGCGGGGCATTGTCGCCCTTGCGCGGGCCGATCTTGGTGATCCGGGTGTACCCGCCGTCCCGGGCCGCGAACTGCGGCCCGATCTCGGTGAACAGGGTGTGCACCACGCTCTTGTCGGTGACCACGGTGAGCACCTGGCGACGGGCGTGCAGGTCACCCCGCTTGGCGAAGGTGATCAGCCGCTCGGCGTACGGCCGGAGCCGGCGCGCCTTGGATTCGGTCGTGGTGATCTTGCCGTGCTCGAACAGGGCCGTGGCCAGGTTGGCCAGGATGTGCCGCTGGTGGGCCGAACTGCCACCCAGCCGCGTGCCCTTGGTAGGCGTGGGCATCGGAACGTTCTCCTTGGTCGGGTACTACCGGGGGTGCCGGATCCCGTCAGTACTGCTCGGTCTCGACGTAGCTGTCGTCGTCGTCCGCGCCGTAGCTGTCGGCCGCGGTGCCCGGGTCGAATCCGGGCGGGGAGTCCTTGAGCGCGAGGCCCATGTCGACGAGCTTCTGCTTGACTTCCTCGATCGACTTGGCGCCGAAGTTGCGGATGTCGAGCAGGTCCTGCTCGCTGCGGGCGACCAGTTCGCCCACGGTGTGAATGCCCTCGCGCTTGAGGCAGTTGTAGGAGCGGACGGTGAGGTTCAGCTCCTCGATCGGCAGCGCCAGGTCGGCGGCGAGCGCCGCGTCCGTCGGCGACGGGCCGATGTCGATGCCCTCCGCCTCGACGTTCAGCTCGCGGGCCAGGCCGAACAGCTCGACGAGGGTCTTGCCGGCGCTGGCCACCGCGTCGCGGGGGCGCATCGACGGCTTGGTCTCCACGTCCAGGATGAGCTTGTCGAAGTCGGTCCGCTGCTCGACCCGGGTCGCCTCGACCTTGTAGGTGACCCGCATCACCGGCGAGTAGATGGAGTCGATCGGGATGCGGCCGATCTCCTGGCCGGGCTGCTTGTTCTGCGCGGCGGACACGTAGCCGCGGCCGCGCTCGACCGTCAGCTCCATCTCCAGCTTGCCCTTGCCGTTCAGGGTGGCGATGTGCAGGTCCGGGTTGTGCACCTCGACCCCGGCGGGCGGCGCGATGTCGGCCGCGGTGACCTCACCGGGCCCCTGCTTGCGCAGGTACATGACCACCGGCTCGTCCTGCTCCGAGGAGACCACCAGCTCCTTGAGGTTGAGGATGATGTCGGTGACATCCTCCGGAGACCCCGGGGACGGTGGAGAACTCGTGCAGCACACCCTCGATCCGGATGCTGGTCACGGCGGCACCGGGGATCGAGGACAGCAGGGTGCGGCGCACCGAGTTCCCGATGGTGTAGCCGAAGCCCGGCTCGAGCGGCTCGATGACGAACCGGGACCGGTAGTCGCCGGCCTGCTCTTCGGTAAGCGTGGGACGCTGGGCGATGAGCATTTCCTACCCCTTTCCGCGACGCCCGTTATATGACAGTCGCGATCTTTCAGCGGTGGCCCGTTCACCGGTGCCAGGCTCGGCCGGTACCGGCCGGGTGGGCCATTCCCGCGGCGGGCCGCCGCTGATACGGCGGCCCGGCAAGCATTACTTCGAGTAGTACTCGACGATGAGCTGCTCGGAGACCTGGGTGTCGATCTGGGCCCGGACCGGCAGCGAGTGGATGAGGATCCGCATGTTGTCCGGGATGACCTCCATCCAGGCCGGGGTGGGCCGCTCGCCGGCCTCGGCGACGGCGACCACCATCGGGGTCAGCTCCCGGGACTTGGGCTTGACCTCGATGATGTCGTTCTCGGTCACCCGGTAGGACGGGATGTCCACCTTCTTGCCGTTCACGGTGAAGTGCCCGTGCCGCACCAGCTGGCGGGCCATGTCCCGGCTCTTGGCGAAGCCGGCCCGGAACACGACGTTGTCCAGGCGGCTCTCCAGGATCTGGAGCAGGTTCTCGCCGGTCATGCCGCGCTTGCGGGTGGCCTCTTCGTAGTAGCCGTGGAACTGCCGCTCCAGGATGCCGTAGACCCGGCGGGCCTTCTGCTTCTCCCGGATCTGCAGCAGGTACTCGCTCTCCTTGGGCCGGTTCCGGCCGTGCTCACCCGGCGGGTAGGGCCGGATCTCGATGGGGCACTTCGGCGAATCGCACTTAGCGCCCTTCAGGAAGAGCTTCATCTTCTCGCGGCGGCACAGCTTGCAGTCTGGGCCCGTGTATCGCGCCATCTTCTCGTTTACTCCTCAGACCCGGCGCCGCTTCGGCGGGCGGCAGCCATTGTGCGGAACCGGGGTGACGTCCTGGATCGACCCGACCTCCAGGCCGGTCGCCTGCAGCGAGCGGATGGCGGTCTCGCGTCCAGAGCCGGGGCCCTTGACGAACACATCGACCTTGCGCATCCCGTGCTCCATGGCCCGGCGGGCCGCGGCCTCCGCGGCCATCTGCGCGGCGAACGGAGTGGACTTACGCGAGCCCTTGAACCCGACCTGGCCCGAGGACGCCCACGCAATGACGTTCCCCACCGGGTCGGTGATCGAGACGATGGTGTTGTTGAACGTGCTCCTGATGTGGGCGTGCCCGTGAGCGACGTTCTTCCGTTCCTTGCGGCGCACCTTCTTCGCGGTGGCCGTGCGGCTCCTTGGCGGCATCTGCTTCCTATTCGGTGAGGTCGTCGATCCCCGGCGCGGCTGACGTCATGCGTCCCGCGGGCGCGGACTACTACTTCTTGCCGGCCTTCTTCTTGCCGGCCACGGTCTTCTTCCGGCCCTTGCGGGTCCGGGCGTTGGTCTGGGTGCGCTGGCCGTGCACCGGAAGGCCGCGACGGTGCCGGATGCCCTGGTAGCACCCGATCTCGATCTTGCGGCGGATGTCGGCCTGCACCTCGCGGCGAAGGTCACCCTCGACCTTGTAGGTGGCCTCGATCCAGTCACGGAGCCGGACCAGTTCGTCGTCACCGAGTTGGTGGACCCGGGAGTCGCCGCTGACGCCCGTGGCGGCCAGCGTCTCGAGGGCGCGGGTGCGCCCGATCCCGTAGATGTACGTGAGAGCGACCTCCAGCCGCTTTTCGCGGGGGAGGTTGACGCCAACGAGGCGTGCCATGGGCGGGCGTTCTCCTTACTGTCCTTGCGGAGGTCTGCGAGCCGCTCCCTGCCCCGCCCGGGCTGGGCCCCGGCCTCCGTCCGGGGGTGGCCTGGCGGCCGGCTGGTCGGCCGGCCGCAGGCTGCGGTTCGTCGGTTCAGGGCATCAGCCCTGGCGCTGCTTGTGCCGCGGGTCAGAGCAGATGACCATGACCCGGCCATGCCGCCGGATCACCCGGCACTTGCTGCAGATCTTCTTCACACTCGGCTTGACCTTCATCGTGGCCTCCTCCGGCACTCTGGCGAACTAACGCCCGCCGTCTCGTCACTTGTACCGGTAGACAATCCGGCCGCGGCTCAGATCGTATGGGCTCAGCTCAACGACAACCCGGTCGTCGGGCAGGATGCGGATGTAGTGCATCCGCATCTTCCCGCTGATGTGGGCGAGAACCTTGTGCCCATTGTCTAGCTCCACCCGGAAGAAGGCATTGGGAAGTGACTCGACGATCCTGCCCTCGATCTCGATGGCGCCGTCCTTTTTGGGCATGTCCTCCGCGCTTCGCTGTCTAGGCCCGCCGCGCTCGCCGCTTGCTCACGCGTGCAGGCAGGTGTTGTCTACGTTTTTCGTGGTGCTTCCCGGGACTGTGCCCACCGGGATGCCGGTCCTATCCGTTCCGCGAGGCATGATCAAAACGCCAGCACAGCGCAACTCGCGAACCGCAGCAGAGTCTACGCGACCCCGCTTGACTTTGCGAACCGGGGCCGGGCGCGGAAAATTCCCTGCCAGCCTAACGCCCCGTCCCCCCGGCTGGGGCGGGTCAGTCCGGGGGACGGGGCGTTCGGGGGCCAGATTTTTGTTAGCCGGGCGGGCGCCACCAGGGCAGCGGGGCGGGGCCGGGGCGGCCCGGGCGGAGCGTGGCCGCGGGGAGCTGATACGGGTCGATAGCGGGCAGGTCGGCCATGAGCTCGTCCAGTTCGCCGAGCGTCTTGGCCGCATAGGCGGCTTCCAGCCGCTCGTGGAACTCCTCGGCGTCCAGCCGCCCGGCCGCGAGATGCTCCCGGAGCAGGGCAGCGGTGCGGTCCCGGTCCGCGTCGCTGGCGCGGATCTTCGGGTCGCTGGCCATCGGGCCTCCTTCAGGGACGTACGGCGGGACGGGGCGGGGTGCTCGCGGGCGGGGCCAGCCGTGCGGCGGCTGCCGGGACGGCGGCCCGGGCCAGCCCGGCGGCGCCGCCGTCCGGTGCGGTCAGCACCCAGGGGCCATCGGCGGTGATCGCGACCGTGTGCTCGAAGTGCGCCGCCGGCCGCCCATCCGCGCTGCGGACCGTCCAGCCGTCGTCGTCCAGCACGGTCTCCGGGCTGCCCGCGGTCAGCAGCGGCTCGACGGCCAGGGCCATCCCGGCGGTCAGCACCGGGCCGCGGCCCGGCTTGCCCTGGTTCAGCACCGGCGGGTCCATGTGCATCTCACTGCCGATGAAGTGCCCCACGTAGTCCTCGACGATGCCGTAGCCGCGGCCCGCGGCCCGCACCGTGGCCTCGACGGCGTGCGAGATGTCGGTCAGCCGCGCGCCCGGGCGGGCCTGGGCCAGCCCGGCCCACATGGCCTGCTCGCAGACGTCCAGCAGCCGGGCCAGGCCGGGGGGCAGGTCGCCGATCCCCAGGCTGAGCGCGGCGTCGGCGTGCCAGCCGTCCACGATCGCGCCGCAGTCGATGGACAGCAGGTCGCCGGCCCGGAGCCGGTGGCGCGGGCCGGGGATGCCGTGCACGATCTCCTCGTTCACCGAGGTGCACAGGGTGGCCGGGTAGCCGTGGTAGCCCTTGAACGAGGGCACGGCACCGGCCGCCAGGATGACCTCACTGGCCACCGCGTCCAGGTCGGCCGTGCTCACCCCGGGAGCCGCCGCGTCCGCCGCCGCCCGCAGCGCGGCCGCCACCACCAGCCCGGCCTCGCGCATCGCGGCGAACTGCTCCGGGCTCTTCAGTTCGATGTCCGGCTCATGCCTCTTCCACATGCCGCCTCCGTCCCCCTCAACGGTACCCGTGGGCGGGCCGCCGCCCGCCCGCTGATGAAGCTGGAAGCAGCGGAAGTACGGCCTTCAGCGGATGAAACGGCGCAGGGCGGACAGGGCGCGCTCGGTGATCTCCTCCACCGGGCCGGTGGCGTCGATGCCGAGCAGGATGCCCTCGTCGGCGTAGAACGCGACCAGCGGCGCGGTCTGCTCCGCGTACACCTCGATGCGGTGCCGGATGGTCTCCTCGCGGTCGTCGTCCCGCTGGAACAGTTCCCCGCCGCAGTCGTCGCAGTGGTCCTTGCGCGCGGGCGGGTCGAACAGCGCGTGCCAGACCCGGCCGCAGCGGCGGCAGGTCCGCCGCCCGGACAGCCGCCGGACCACCTCGTCGTCGTCCACCACCAGTTCCAGCACCACGTCCAGCCTGGTGTCCCACGACGCGAGCATCTTCTTCAGCGTCTCCGCCTGGGGCACCGTGCGCGGGAAGCCGTCCAGCAGGAAGCCGGACTGCGCGTCGTCCTCCTGCAGCCGGTCGGTGACCATGGCGATGGTCACCTCGTCCGGGACCAGGTCGCCGCGGCCCATGAACGCCTGCGCGCGGCGGCCGAGCGCGGTGCCCTGGCTGACGTTGGTGCGGAAGATGTCACCTGTCGAGATCTTCGGGATGGACAGGTGCGACGCGATGAACTGGGCCTGTGTCCCCTTGCCCGCACCGGGGGGCCCGACAAGGACGACGCGCACTACCTCAGGAAGCCCTCGTAGTTGCGCTGCTGCAACTGGCTCTCAATCTGCTTCACCGTGTCCAGCCCCACCCCCACCACGATCAGGATGCTGGTCCCGCCGAACGGGAACTGGGTGCCCACTCCCAGCAGCGCGAACGCGACCGCCGGCACCAGCGCGATGAGGCCCAGGTACATCGACCCCGGTGCGGTGAGCCTGGTGAGCACGTAGTTGAGGTACTGCGCGGTCGGCCGGCCGGGACGGATGCCGGGGATGAACCCGCCGTACTTCTTCATGTTGTCCGCGACTTCCACCGGGTTGAACGTGATCGACACGTAGAAGTAGGTGAAGAAGACGATGAGCAGGAAGTAGAGGACCATGTACAGGGCCGAGTCCCCGTTCGCCCCGTTGCCCAGGTTGTTGTTGATGAAGTTGACCCAGCCCGAGGGGTGGGTCTTGTTGCCGAACAGCGAGGCGGCCAGGATCGGGATGTAGAGCAGGGACGAGGCGAAGATGACCGGGATGACACCGGCCTGGTTCACCTTGAGCGGGATGTAGGTGGAGGTGCCGCCGTACATCTTGCGGCCCACCATCCGCTTGGCGTACTGCACCGGGATGCGCCGCTGGGCCTGCTCCATGAACACCACGAAGGCCACGATGGCCACCCCGACGGCCAGCACGACACCAGCACGAAGATCGACTTGGCCCGGTAGACGGCGACCATGTACCCGGTTATCTGCGAGATGACCGTGGTGAAGATCAGCACCGACATGCCGTTGCCCACGCCGCGGTCGGTGATCAGCTCACCGAGCCACATGATGACCGCGGTGCCGGCCGTCATGCAGATGACCATGGTGGAGATGGTGAACGGCGAGGAGTTCGGGATCAGCGACCGGGTGCAGCCGGAGAACAGGTTGCCGGACCGGGCCAGCGCGATGATGCCGGTGGACTGGAGGATGGCCAGGCCCACGGTGAGGTACCGGGTGTACTGGGTGATCTTCTGCTGGCCGGCCTGGCCCTCCTGGCGCAGCGTCTCCAGCCGCGGGATGACCACGGCCAGCAGCTGCAGGATGATGCTCGCCGTGATGTAGGGCATGATGCCCAGGGCGAACACCGACAGCTTCAGCAGCGCCCCGCCGCTGAACAGGTTGACCAGCTGGTACACGCCCGCCGCCTTGCTCGAGCTCTCCAGGCCGGTGCAGAACTTCACGGCACTCTCGGAGATGCCCGGGGTGGGCACCGCCGCGCCGAACCGGAACACGGCCAGCATGGCCAGCGTGAACAGCAGCTTCTTGCGCAGGTCAGGCGTCCGGAAGGCCCGGACGAACGCGGTCAGCATGCGCAGTCCTCAACGTGGTCGGTCAACGGGGCAGGGCCGCGCCCTCCCGGGGGCTGGCAACAGCAGCCAGTGCGCCGCAGTGTAACGCGTCCGAAGCACGGTGACAGCCCCCCGCGCGCGGGGGACGATCACCGTGCGCTGCTGTCGCATGGACAACGTGCCACGGGCCGCGGCCGTGCCCGGGGATAGGGTCACAGCTGGGTGACGGTCCCCCCGGCCGCGGTGATCTTCTCCCGGGCCGATGCCGAGAACGCGTGCACGGACACCTGGACGGCCACGCCGAGGTCACCCTCGCCGAGCACCTTGACCAGCTCACCGGCCCGCACCGCGCCCTTGGCCACCAGGCCGTCCACGGTCACCTCGCCACCCTCGGGATACAGCTCGGCCAGCCGCCCGGTGTTGACGACCTGGTAGCTGGTCTTGAACCGGGAGTTGGAGAAGCCCTTCAGCTTCGGCACCCGGCGCTGCAGCGGCATCTGGCCGCCCTCGAAGCCGGGATGCACCGAGTTCCGCGCCTTGGTGCCCTTGGTGCCCCGGCCCGCGGTCTTGCCCTTGGACGCCTCACCGCGGCCGACCCGGGTGCGCTCGGTGCGCGAGCCCGGCGCCGGGCGGAGGTGATGGATCCTCAGCATGTCAGTCGACCTCCTCGACGGTGACGAGGTGCCGCACCGCGTAGATCATGCCGCGGAACTCGGGCCGGTCGTCCTTGACGATCACGTGCCCGATCCGCTTGAGCCCGAGCGAGCGCAGGGACGCCCGCTGCTCCTTGGTCCCCCCGATCTCCGACCGGGTCTGGGTAACTTTCAGCTGTGCCATCAGCCCGCTCCCGTCAGCTGTTGCCGGACGCGGCGCCCAGCGGCGGCCGCCGCCGCGCGGGCGCGCAGCATGGCCGCCGGGGCCACGTCCTCGATCGGAAGCCCGCGCCGGGCGGCGATCTCCTCGGGCCGCTTCAGGCTCTTGAGCGCCGCCACCGTCGCGTGCACGACGTTGATCGGGTTGGACGAGCCGAGCGAGCGGGACAGCACGTCGTGCACGCCCGCGCACTCCAGCACGGCGCGCACCGGGCCGCCGGCGATCACGCCGGTGCCGGGGCTGGCCGGCTTGAGCAGCACGACGCCTGCGGACTCCTCGCCCTGCACGGTGTGCGGGATCGTGCCAGCGATCCGGGGCACCCGGAAGAACGACTTCTTGGCCGCCTCGACGCCCTTGGCGATGGCGGCCGGGACTTCCTTGGCCTTGCCATAGCCCACGCCGACCATGCCATTGCCGTCACCGACGATGACCAGGGCGGTGAAGCTGAACCGCCGGCCACCCTGGACGACCTTGGCCACCCGGTTGATGGTGACGACCCGCTCCAGGTACGCGGTGCCCTTGTCGGCGGCGCCGCCGCGGCGGTCGTCACGGCGGTCACGCCGCTCGCCACCGCCGCCGCCCCGACGCGGTCCTCCTGCCATCAGAAATTCCTTCTCTCGTGCTTAACGAAGCTCGTCGTGGTGCTGCCCCTCACAGGTCCAGGCCTCCCTCGCGGACGGCGTCGGCCAGGGCCGCGATCCGGCCGTGGTAGGCCCAGCCGCTGCGGTCGAAGACCGCGGCGGTGACGCCGGCCGCAGTGGCCCGCTCCGCGAGCAGCGCGCCGACCTGGCGCGCCTTGGCCGTCTTGTCCCCGTCGGCGCCGCGGACCGGCTCTTCCAGGGTAGACGCGGAGGCGAGTGTCACGCCCGCGCCGTCGTCGATCAGCTGGACGGACGTGTGCCGCGCTGACCGGGTCACGCTCAGCCGGGGACGCTCGGCGCTGCCCAGCACCTTCTTGCGGACCCGGGTGTGCCGCCGCGTCCGCGCGGCCGTCCGGCCCCGGCTCCTGGTCTTCGTGCCAGCCATCTGTTACTTACCAGCCTTCCCGACCTTGCGGCGGATCTGCTCACCCTGGTAGCGGATGCCCTTGCCCTTGTACGGGTCGGGCTTGCGCAGCTTGCGGATATTGGCCGAGACCTCTCCCACCAGCTGCTTGTCGATGCCCTCGACCACCAGCCGGGTAGGCGTCTCGACGCGGAGCGTGATGCCCGGCGGCGGGGTGACCGTCACCGGGTGGCTGAAGCCGAGCGCGAACTCCAGGTTGGCGCCGCGCTGCTGCACCCGGTAGCCGACGCCGACGATCTCCAGCGTCTTGCTGTAGCCCTGGGTGACCCCGGTGACCATGTTGGCCACCAGGGTGCGGGACAGCCCGTGCAGCGCCCGCACCTTGCCCTCGTCGTTCGGCCGGGTCACCCGCAGGACACCGTCCTCGCGGGCGATCTCGATCGGTGCGGAGAGCTCGAGCGCCAGGCTGCCCTTGGGGCCCTTGACGCTGACCTCCCGACCGTTGATCGTGACGTCGACACCCCCGGGAATCTCCACGGGGAGCCGTCCGATTCGTGACATCGCCGTCTCCTCACCAGACGTAGGCGAGGACTTCCCCGCCTACGCCGCGCTGGTTCGCCTGCTTGTCGGTCATGAGGCCGGCCGAGGTGGAGATGATGGCGATGCCAAGGCCGCCGAGCACCCGGGGCAGGTTGTCCTTCTTCGCGTACACCCGCAGGCCGGGCTTGGACACCCGCTTGATCCCCGCGATGGAGCGCTCCCGGGTCGGCCCGTACTTCAGCGACACCACGAGCTTCTTGCCCACCTCGGCGTCTTCCACGTTCCAGCCCGCGATGTAGCCCTCCCGCTGGAGGATCTCCGCGATCCGGACCTTGATCGTGGAGCTGGGCATGCCCACGGTGTCGTGGTACGCCGAGTTGGCATTACGCAGACGGGCCAGCATGTCTGCGATCGGGTCGGTCATCGTCATGGCCTGGAGGCCTTCCTCGCCGGGGTTTCCCTCGCGGGACCTGCGGCGTGGTCAGTGAGCGCGGTCGCGCCCAGGATGGTCATGGCTGGCAGTTACCAGCTGGATTTCGTGATGCCCGGCAGCTCACCGCGGTGGGCCATCGAGCGGAAGCAGATCCGGCACAGGCCGAACCGGCGGTACACGGCGCGCGGCCGCCCGCAGCGCGAGCACCGGGTGTACCCGCGCACCTTGAACTTGGGCGTCCGGTTCGCCTTGACGACTAGCGCCTTCTTGGCCACTCCTCAGCTCTCCTTGAACGGGAATCCGAGCCGCCGCAGCAGCGACCGGCCCTCTTCGTCGGTGGTCGCGGTGGTCACCACGGTCACGTCCATGCCGCGCTGCCGGTCCACCTGGTCGGCGTCGATCTCGTGGAACATCAGCTGCTCGTTGAGGCCGAACGTGTAGTTGCCCCGGCCGTCGAACTGCCGGTCGGACAGGCCGCGGAAGTCACGGATGCGCGGCAGCGCCAGTGACAGCAGCCGGTCCAGGAACTCCCACATCCGGTCGCCGCGCAGCGTGACGTGCGCACCGATCGGCATGCCCTCGCGCAGCTTGAACTGCGCGATGGACTTGCGGGCCCGGGCGATCGCGGGCTTCTGCCCGGTGATCACCGTGAGGTCGCGGACCGCGCCCTCGATGAGCTTGGCGTCCCGGGCCGCCTCGCCGACACCCATGTTGACCACGATCTTGGTCAGCGTGGGGATCTGCATCACGTTGGCGTAGCTGAACTCCTCGCGCATCGCCGGGGCGATCTCGGCGCGGTAGCGGTCCCGGAGCCGGGGCGCCGGGCGCGGCGCGGCCGCCCCGTTCGAGGTGGCCCGGTCCTGTGTCGTCGTCGTCATCAGATGTCCTTACCGCCCGGGCGGGAGATCCGGACCTTGGTGCCGTCCTCGTCGTAACGGAACCCGGCGCGGGCCGGCTTCTTGGTCTCCGGATCGATCAGCTGGACGTTGCTCACGTGGATCGGCGCCTCGGTGTTCGTGATGCCGCCTTCCTTGGCACCACGAGCGCCCTGGTAATCCACCTTCTTGTTCTTGCGGACCATGTTGACCCCCTGCACCAGCACCCGCTGGCGCTCGGGGTCGGCGAGGATGACGGTGCCCTCACGGCCCCGGTCCCGGCCCGCGACGACCACCACGTGGTCGCCCTTCTTGATCTTCATCCGCGCCGGCTTGGCGGGCGCGGTCTTCTTCCCTGCCTTGGCTGACACAGCCATCACAGCACCTCCGGCGCGAGCGAGATGATCCGCATGAACCGCTTCTCGCGCAGCTCCCGGCCGACCGGGCCGAAGATGCGGGTGCCCCGGGGGTCCCCGCCGTCCCGGATCAGCACGGCGGCGTTCTCATCAAAACGGATGTACGAGCCGTCGCCGCGGCGGCGCTCCTTGCGGGTGCGCACCACGACCGCCTTGACGACATCGCCCTTCTTCACCCCGGCACCGGGAAGGGCATCCTTCACTGTCGCCACGATGACATCACCGATGCCCGCGTATCGCCGGCCCGAGCCGCCGAGCACGCGGATACACAAGATCTCCTTGGCTCCGGTGTTGTCGGCGACCTTAAGCCGCGACTCCTGCTGGATCACGTCAACTCCTGCTTCCTGACGCCGGGGTTCGCGGGGCTCCCGCCCCGCGGGTGGGTCGTTACTTGGCCTTCTCCAGGATCTCCGCGACGCGCCAGCGCTTCGTCGCGGACAATGGCCTGGTCTCCATCAGGCGCACCCGGTCCCCCACGCCGCAGGCGTTCTCGCCGTCGTGCGCGGTGTACTTCCTGGTGCGCCGGATGACCTTGCCGTACTTCGGGTGCTTCACGCGGTCCTCAACGATGACCACGACGGTCTTGTCCATCTTGTCGCTGACCACGTAGCCTTCGCGGATCTTGCGGTAGCCGCGGCTGGTGGCCGCGTCCTGCTCGTCACTCACTCTCATCCGCCTCCTCTACGACGATCACGATGCCAAGCTCGCGTTCCCGCTTCACCGTGTAGATGCGGGCGATCTCCTTGCGGACGGCGCGCAGCCGCCCGTGGCTCTCCAGCTGGCCGGTCGCGGCCTGGAAGCGGAGGTTGAACAGCTCCGTCTTGGCCTCGGCCAGCTTGCTGTCGAGCTCTTCCTCGCTGGAGTTCCGCAGGTCTGCGGCGGCCAGGCCAGCCATCAGCCCTCACCCACTTCACGAGTAACAAAGCGGCACTTCATAGGCAGCTTGTGCATGGCACGGCGGAGCGCCTCCCGGGCGACCGGCTCGGGCACCCCGGACAGCTCGAACATGACGCGGCCCGGCTTCACGTTGGCCACCCACCACTCGGGCGAGCCCTTGCCGGACCCCATCCGGGTCTCGGCCGGCTTCTTGGTCAGCGGGCGGTCCGGGTAGATCGTGATCCACACCTTCCCGCCACGCCGGATGTGCCGGGTCATGGCGATACGGGCGGACTCGATCTGCCGGTTGGTCACGTACGAGCGCTCCAGCGCCTGGATGCCGTACTCACCGAAGGCCACCCGGGTGCCGCCCTTGGCCACCCCGTGCCGGTCCGGCCGGTGCTGCTTGCGGTGCTTGACCCTGCGCGGGATAAGCATGACTCAGCCCTCCTCACCGCTGGTCGCTGCCGTCGCCGCCGGCGCCTCGGCCGGCGCGGCGCTGGCCGCGGGGCCGCGGTCGGCGGTCCTGTCGTCCGGCCGGTCGCCGGCCGGGCCGCGGTCCGGGCCCTCGGAGCCACCCGGGCGGCGGCGCCGCTGCGGGCCCGTCGGCCGGTCCCGGCGCTGGCCGCCCGCCCGCAGGGCGGCCGCGGCCGCCTCACGCTCGGCCCGGGTCTGCGGCGCCTCGCCCCGGTAGATCCACACCTTCACGCCGATCCGGCCGAAGGTGGTCCGGGCCTCGTAGAAGCCGTAGTCGATGTCGGCGCGCAGCGTGTGCAGCGGCACCCGGCCCTCTCGGTAGAACTCGGAGCGGGACATCTCCGCGCCGCCGAGGCGGCCCGAGCACTGCACCCGGATGCCCTTGGCGCCGCCCTTCATGGAGGTCTGCATGGCCTTGCGCATGGCGCGCCGGAACGACACGCGGCTGGACAGCTGCTCAGCCACGCCCTGGGCGACCAGCTGGGCGTCGGTCTCGGGGTTCTTCACCTCGAGGATGTTCAGCTGGATCTGCTTGCTGGTGAGCTTCTCCAGGTCACCGCGGATCCGGTCGGCCTCCGCGCCGCGGCGGCCGATGACGATGCCCGGCCGGGCGGTGTGGATGTCCACCCGGACCCGGTCCCTGGTGCGCTCGATCTCCACCTTGGAGATGCCGGCCCGCTCCATGCCGCGCTGCAGCATCCGGCGGATGGCGACATCCTCGGCGACGTAATCCTTGTACAGCTTGTCCGCATACCACCGGCTCTTGAAGTCGGTGGTGATGCCGAGCCGGAACCCATGCGGGTTCACCTTCTGTCCCACTAGCGGGACCTCCCCTTGGGCTCATCGGAGACAATTACCGTGATATGGCTGGTGCGCTTGTTGATCCGGTAGCCCCGGCCCTGCGCACGCGGCCGGAACCGCTTGAGCGTCGGGCCCTCGTCCACCCACGCCCGGCTGACCACGAGCGAGCCGGCGTCCACCTGCTGGGCATGCTCGGCATTGGCGATAGCGCTCGCCAGCACCTTGCCCACTGGGTCGCTGGCCGACTGCGGCGCGAACGCCAGCACCGCCTGCGCGTCGGCGGCAGGCATGCCGCGGATCAGGTCCACCACCCGGCGGGCCTTCCGCGGCGTGACGCGTACGTACCGCGCCTTTGCCCTTGCTTCCATGACTCTCTCTCGCTCTCTGTGGTCTGCGCGTGCGCGGCCTAGCGGCGGCTGCGGCGGTCGTCCCTGACGTGGCTGCGGAACGTGCGGGTCGGCGCGAACTCGCCCAGCTTGTGCCCGACCATGGCCTCGGTGACGAACACCGGCACGTGCTTGCGGCCGTCGTGGACCGCGATCGTGTGGCCCAGCATGGCAGGAACGATCATGGAACGCCGGGACCAGGTCTTGATCAGGTTCCGGGTTCCGGCGTCGTTCTGCGCGTCCACCTTCTTGATCAGGTGGTCGTTGACGAACGGGCCCTTCTTGAGACTACGAGGCATCGTTGACTGCTCCTACCGCTTCTTCTTGCTGCGCCTGCGAACGATGAGCCGGTCGCTTGGCTTGTTGGCCCGCCTGGTCCGTCCCTCCGGCTTGCCCCACGGGCTGACCGGGTGCCGGCCGCCGGAACTCTTGCCCTCGCCGCCACCGAGCGGGTGGTTGACCGGGTTCATCGCGACACCGCGGACGGTGGGGCGGTGCCCCTTCCACCGGTTCCGGCCGGCCTTGCCGAGCTTGATGTTGCCCTGCTCGGCGTTGCCGACCTCACCGACGGTGGCCCGGCAGGCCGCGTCGACCCGCCTGATCTCGCCGGACGGCATGCGCAGCTGCGCGAAGCCGCCGTCCTTGGCCAGCAGCTGGACACCCGAGCCGGCCGACCGCGCGATCTTGGCGCCGCCGCCGGGCCGGAGCTCGATGGCGTGCACCACGGTGCCGGTCGGGATGTTCCGCAGCGGCATGCAGTTCCCGGGGCGGATGTCCGAGCCAGGCCCGTTCTCCACCCGGTCACCCTGGGTCAGCCCCTGCGGCGCGATGATGTAGCGCTTGTCCCCGTCGGCGTAGTGCAGCAGCGCGATCCGCGAGGTGCGGTTCGGGTCGTACTCGATGTGCGCCACCCGGGCCGGGATCCCGTCCTTGTCCGCGCGGCGGAAGTCGATCAGCCGGTAGGCCCGCTTGTGGCCGCCGCCCTGGTGCCGGGCGGTGATCCGGCCGTGCACGTTCCGGCCGCCGCGCGAGGACAGCGGGCGGACGAGCGACTTCTCCGGCTCCGTCCGGGTGATCTCGGAGAAGTCCGCGCCGCTCGCGCCCCGCCGTCCCGGGGTCGTCGGCTTGTACTTGCGGATTGCCATCTCTGCTCAAGCTCCTTTGATGTGGCCGGCTGGCCTAGCTGACCGGGCCGCCGAAGACATCGATCCGCTCACCCTCGGCGAGGCTGACGATGGCCCGCTTGGTGGCAGACCGCTGGCCCCAGCCGTACCGGGTGCGGCGGCGCTTGCCCGGCCGGTTGAGCGTGTTCACGCCGGTGACCTTGACCCCGAACACGGTCTCCACCGCCTGCCGGACCTGGGTCCGGTTGGCGTCGGTGGGCACCAGGAAGGTGTACTTGCCGTCATCGGCCAGCCGGTAGGTCTTCTCGGAGATGACCGGCCGCAGCAGGATGTCGCGGGGATTGGGGATCCTGGTCGCGCTCACTGCCCGTCCTCCTTCTTCCCGGCCCGGCCGACGAACGTGTCCAGCGCGGCGCGGGTGAACACCACGTGCTCGGCGACGAGGACGTCGTACGTGTTGAGCTGGTCGGCGGCGAGCAGCCGGACGCCCGTCACGTTGCGCAGGCTCTTCCAGGTCGGCCACGTCGTCGGCCTGGGCCACGACCAGCACCTTCGCGGTCAGCTTGGCCTCGGCCAGCCCGGTGGCGGTGCGCAGCACGGCCAGCGCGGCGCTGGTGCTCGGCGCCTCGCCCTCGACGAACTCGCTGACCACCGCGACCCGGCCGCTGGCGGCCCGGTCGGACAGTGCCCCGCGCAGCGCGGCGGCCTTCATCTTCTTCGGCGTGCGCTGCACGTAGGAGCGGGGCTGCGGGCCGTGCACGGTGCCGCCGCCGGCGTACTGCGGGGCCCGGATGCTGCCCTGGCGGGCGCGGCCGGTGCCCTTCTGCCGGTACGGCTTCTTGCCGCCGCCGCGGACCGCGCCGCGGGTCTTGGTCGCGTGCGTGCCCTGCCGGGCCGCGGCCTCCTGGGCCACCACGACCTGGTGGATCAGCGGGATGTTGACCGGCGCGTCGAAGATCTCGCCGGGCAGCTCCACGTCCTGGCCAGCGCGGCCGGACGGGGAGACGACGCTGACGGTGCTGGTCACCGGGCCTCCTGCGGGGTCTGCGCGCGGACCGCGCTGCGGACGAAGATCAGGCCGCCCTTGGGGCCCGGCACGGCGCCGCGGATCAGCAGCAGGCCGCGCTCGGCGTCCACCGCCTGCACGGTGAGGCTGGGCGTGGTGGTGCGGGCGCCGCCCATCCGGCCGGCCATCCGCACCCCCTTGAACACGCGGCCCGGGGTGGCACAGCCGCCGATCGAGCCCGGCGAACGGTGCTTGCGCTGGGTGCCGTGCGAGGCGGACAGGCCCTTGAACCCGTGCCGCTTCATCACGCCCGCGAAGCCCTTGCCCTTGCTCTTGCCGGTCACGTTGACCAGGTCGCCCGGGCTGAACGTCTCGGCGGTGACTTCCTGGCCGAGCGTGTAGTCGGTGGCGTCATCGGTCCTGAGCTCGGCCAGGTAGCGGCGCGGGGTCACCGACGCCTTGGCGAAGTGCCCGGCCACCGGCTTGGTCACCCGGCGCGGGTCGATCTCGCCGTAGCCCAGCTGCACGGCCGCATAGCCGTTGGCGTCCGGGGTGCGCACCGCGGTCACGACGCACGGGCCCGCCTCGACCACGGTGACCGGTACCATCCGGCCCTCGTCGTCGAAGACCTGGCTCATGCCGAGCTTGGTCCCCAGGACGCCCTTGATGTGCTTGGTCATATCGGTGCGTTCCTCAGAGCTTGATCTCGATGTTGACGCCGGCGGGCAGGTCCAGCCGCATCAGCGAGTTGACCGTCTTCGGCGTCGGGTCGATGATGTCGATCAGCCGCTTGTGCGTGCGCATCTCGAAGTGCTCCCGCGAGTCCTTGTACTTGTGCGGGGACCGGATGACGCAGTAGATGTTCTTCTCGGTGGGCAGCGGGACAGGCCCGGCAACCCGCGCGCCGGTGCGCGTCACCGTGTCGACGATCTTCCGCGCCGAGCTGTCGATGACCTCGTGATCGTAGGCCTTGAGCCGGATGCGGATCTTTTGTCCCGCCATGTGCCTTCCGTGTCCTTCTGTATTCCGTGGGCCGGTACTGGGGTGCAGTGGTCGCCGCCCCCGGCCGGTGGCCGGGGGCGGCGGTCGCACTACTTGATGATCTTCGTGACCCGGCCGGCGCCCACGGTGCGGCCGCCCTCACGGATCGCGAACCGCAGGCCTTCCTCCATGGCGATGGGCTGGATCAGCTCCACCCGCATCTCGGTGTTGTCACCGGGCATCACCATCTCCGTGCCCTCGGGCAGGTGGACGACGCCGGTCACGTCCGTGGTCCGGAAGTAGAACTGCGGGCGGTAGTTGTTGAAGAACGGCGTGTGCCGGCCGCCCTCGTCCTTGGACAGGATGTAGACCTGGCCCTCGAACTCGGTGTGCGGGGTGTTGGTGCCCGGCTTGATGATGACCTGGCCGCGCTCCACGTCCTCGCGCTTGATGCCGCGCAGCAGCAGGCCCGCGTTGTCACCGGCCTGGCCCTCGTCAAGGATCTTGTGGAACATCTCGACCCCGGTGACCGTGGTCCGCGCCGCCTTCTCCTTGATGCCGATGATCTCGACTTCCTCACCGGTGTGCACCTTGCCGCGCTCGATCCGGCCGGTCACCACGGTGCCGCGGCCGGTGATCGAGAAGACGTCCTCGACCGGCATCAGGAACGGCTTCTCGGTGTCCCGGACCGGCTCGGGGATGGCGTCGTCACAGGCCTCCATGAGCTCGATGACCTTGGCGCCCCACTCCTGGTCGCCCTCGAGCGCCTTGAGTGCGGAGACCCGGATCACCGGGACGTCGTCGCCGGGGAACTCGTAGGTGGACAGCAGCTCGCGTACCTCGAGCTCGACCAGCTCCAGGATCTCCTCGTCGTCCACCATGTCGGCCTTGTTCAGCGCGACCACGATGTACGGCACGCCGACCTGGCGGGCCAGCAGCACGTGCTCGCGGGTCTGCGGCATCGGGCCGTCGGTGGCGGCGACCACCAGGATGGCGCCGTCCATCTGCGCGGCACCGGTGATCATGTTCTTGATGTAGTCGGCGTGACCGGGGCAGTCCACGTGCGCGTAGTGGCGCTTCTCGGTCTGGTACTCGACGTGCGAGATCGAGATGGTGATCCCGCGCTCCTTCTCTTCCTTCGCGTTGTCGATCTGGTCGAAGGGCGTGAAGGGGTTCACGTCGGGATACTTGTCGTGCAGCACCTTGGTGATCGCCGCGGTCAGCGTGGTCTTGCCGTGGTCGATGTGCCCGATGGTGCCGATGTTCACGTGCGGCTTGGTCCGCTCGAACTTGGCCTTGCCCACTGGTTTCTCCTCGTTGCGATCTGCCCCACCGCGGTGGGGCCAAGGCGCTCTCTCGGTGCGCCGGCTCTCCTGATGGACGTTCTTGTCGTTGTTACTCGCCGCGCGCCTTGGCGATGATCTCCTTGGCGATGCTGGGCGGCACTTCGGCGTACGAATCGAACTGCATGGTGTAGTCGGCCCGGCCCTGGGTCCGGCTGCGCAGGTCACCCACGTAGCCGAACATCTCGGACAGCGGGACGTGGGCCTTGATGACCTTGACCCCGGACCGTTCCTCCATGGCCTGGATCTGGCCGCGGCGGCTGTTCAGGTCGCCGATCACTTCGCCCATGTACTCGTCGGGCGTCCTGACCTCGACTCCCATGACCGGCTCCAGCAGGACCGGGTTGGCCATGCGCGGCGGCCTTCTTGAACGCCATCGAGCCGGCGATCTTGAAGGCGAGCTCGGAGGAGTCCACCTCGTGGTAGGCGCCGTCGGTCAGGGTGACCTTGACGTCCACCATGGGGTAGCCGGCCAGCACGCCGAACTCCGCCGCCTCCTGGCAGCCCGCGTCCACCGAGGGGATGTACTCCCGGGGGATGCGCCCGCCAGTGACCTTGTTCTCGAACTCGTAGCCGCCGCCGTCGCCGCCGGTCGGGCCCAGGTTGATGATCACGCGCCCGTACTGGCCCGCGCCACCGGTCTGCTTCTTGTGCGTGTACTCGACCTTCTCCACCGTCTTGCGGACGGTCTCCCGGTAGGCGACCTGCGGGCGGCCGATGTTGGCCTCCACGCGGAACTCCCGCCGCATCCGGTCCACCAGGACCTCCAGGTGGAGCTCGCCCATCCCGGAGATGATGGTCTGGCCGGTCTCCTCGTCCGTGCGGACCTGGAAGGTCGGGTCCTCCTCGGCGAGCCGCTGGATCGCGGTGCCCAGCTTGTCCTGGTCGCCCTTGGTCTTCGGCTCGATGGCCACGTTGATGACCGGCGCCGGGAACGTCATCGACTCCAGGATCACCTGCTTGGACGGCGTCACACAGGGTGTCCCCGGTCGTGGTGTCCTTGAGCCCCATCACCGCCACGATCTGGCCGGCGATGGCGGACGGCCGCTCCTCACGCTTGTTCGCGTGCATCTGGTAGATCTTGCCGATCCGCTCCTTGCGGCCCTTGGTGGAGTTGAGCACGTTCGACCCCGACTCCAGGGTGCCGGAGTAGATCCGGATGTAGGTCAGCTTGCCCAGGTGCTGGTCGGACATGATCTTGAACGCCAGCGCGGCGAACGGCTCGGACGGGTCGGCCTTGCGCAGCACGACCTCGTCCTCGTTGCCCACCTCGTGCCCCTTGACCGGCGGGATGTCCACCGGGCTGGGCAGGTAGTCCACGATCGCGTCCAGCATCGGCTGCACGCCCTTGTTCTTGAACGCGCTGCCGCACAGCACCGGGGTCACGCCGCCCGCGATAGTGGCCCGCCGGATCGCGGCGACCAGCTGCTCCTCGGTGGGCTCGGTGCCCTCGAGGTAGGCCTCCATCATCTCTTCGTCGTTCTCGGCGATGGTCTCGAGCAGCTTGTCGCGCCACTCGCGGGCCGCCTCGGCGTGGTCGTCCGGGAGGCTGACGACGTCGTACGTGTCGCCCTTGCCCTCGGTCTGCCAGAGCAGCGCGCGCATCCGGACCAGGTCGATGACCCCGCGGAAGTCGGACTCGACCCCCCAGGGCAGCTGGATCACCAGCGGGGTGGCACCCAGCCGGTCGGTGATCATCTCGACGCAGCGGTGGAACTCCGCGCCCACCCGGTCCATCTTGTTGACGAAGCAGATCCGCGGCACACCGTAACGGTCGGCCTGCCGCCAGACCGTCTCCGACTGCGGCTCGACACCAGCGACCCCGTCGAACACGGCGACGGCACCGTCGAGCACCCGGAGCGAGCGCTCCACCTCGACGGTGAAGTCCACGTGCCCGGGAGTGTCGATGATGTTGATGGTGTGATCACGCCAGTGCGTGGTCGTCGCGGCAGACGTGATCGTGATGCCGCGCTCCTGCTCCTGCTCCATCCAGTCCATGGTGGCCGCGCCCTCATGGACCTCACCGAGCTTGTAATTGATGCCGGTGTAGAACAGGATCCGCTCGGTGGTCGTGGTTTTGCCCGCGTCGATATGCGCCATGACCCCAATGTTGCGGACCTTGGCAAGCTCTACGGCGGTCATCGTGGCCACTTCTTCGCTTCCTCTGCTGCTTCGTCTACGTCGGCCGGTGCCTGGCCGGCGGGAGCGGCGGCGCCCCTCGTGGGGGCGCGGCCGGCTACCACCGGTAGTGCGCGAACGCCTTGTTCGATTCGGCCATCTTGTGGGTGTCCTCGCGGCGCTTGACGCTCGCCCCGAGGCCGTTGCTCGCATCGAGCAGCTCGTTCATCAGCCGCTCGGTCATCGTCTTCTCCCGCCGCTGGCGCGAGTAGGACACCAGCCAGCGCAGTGCCAGCGTGGTGCTGCGGGATGCCCGCACCTCGACCGGGACCTGGTACGTCGCACCGCCGACCCGGCGGCTGCGGACCTCCAGGGTGGGCTTCACGTTGTCGAGGGCCCGCTTGAGCGTCACCACGGGGTCGTTGCCCGTCTTCTCCTTGGCACCCTCGAGCGCGCCGTACACGATCCGCTCGGCCAGCGAGCGCTTGCCGCTGCGCAGCACCTTGTTCACCAGCGCGGTCACCAGCGGCGAGCCGTACACCGGGTCGGTGACGAGCTGCCGTTTGGTCGCGGGGCCCTTACGCGGCATGTCAGCTCTTCTCCTTCTTGGCGCCGTAGCGGCTGCGTGCCTGCTTGCGGTTGCGCACGCCCTGGGTGTCCAGGGCGCCACGAATGATCTTGTAGCGCACGCCGGGCAGGTCCCGGACCCGGCCGCCACGCACCAGCACGATGGAGTGCTCCTGCAGGTTGTGGCCGACACCCGGGATGTAGGCGGTGACCTCGATCTGGCTGGTCAGCCGGACGCGGGCCACCTTCCGCAGCGCCGAGTTGGGCTTCTTCGGCGTGGTCGTGTAAACGCGCGTGCAGACACCTCGGCGCTGAGGACTGCCCTTCAGGGCCGGGGTAGTGGTCTTGGCCACCTTGTCCTGGCGGCCCTTTCGGACCAGCTGCTGGATCGTGGGCACCGCGTCTCCGTCTTCCTAGCGTGCCTTCGGCACGATGTCTTCTCCGCGCCCTGGCGGGCGCGCCGTCGTCTCTTTCGCGCCTGGCGGCGCGAACGTTCCTGTCTCCCGCACCCGGGGGCGCGGCCTTCCGTGGCACCATGACAGCGCCTGGACCTGCCAGTTTCCTTGCCCCTCCGACCCCCGCGGTCGGGTGTGTCGCAGTCATCACGGCACACCAGCTCCCAGCGGAGCCTGGAGTCGAGAAGGGAAAAGGCCCGCACGCCTGGGCGCTCACGCTCCACGCCGTCCGGCCGCTGGTCTGAACCTGCGCACCGTCCGGCCAGGGAGCAACAGCCCGCTGGCGCACGCGTACCCGCATTGCACGGGCACGATGCTCAAGAGTACCCAACCTTTTGCCCGCAGGCAAAGTGAACGGCGATCATCGCTGACCGGGCGTCACCGCCGTCTTTTTCCCTGCCGGCAGCGGTGAAACAACGTCCCCTGGGTAGCTGGGAGTCGGCCCGCCGGGTGCGCACGCCGTCCTCGTCCTGCTGCCACAGGGAAACCGCGTCCCTGCCGCCACAGGGAGCCAACCACGGCGGGCCGCCCGTTATTCCAGAAGGGAAGCTTCCATGACCCAGACAGTTGTCATCACCGGCGCCAGCGCGGGCATCGCCCGGGCCACCGCACGGCTCTACGGCGCCCGCGGCGCCAACGTGGGGCTGATCGCCCGCGGGGAAGCCGGCCTGGACGGTGCCGCGCAGGACGTGACCGAGGCCGGCGGCCAGGCGCTCGCGGTGCCGGCCGACGTCGCCGACCACGCGCAGCTGGACAAGGCCGCCACCGAGATCGAGGCGGCGTTCGGCCCCATCGACGTCTGGATCAACGTCGCGTTCACCTCGGTGTTCGCCCCGTTCGCGGAGATCACCCCGGAGGAGTTCCGCCGGGTCACCGAGGTCAGCTACCTGGGGTTCGTGAACGGCACCATGGTGGCGCTGTCGCGGATGCGGCCGCGCAACGCCGGCACGATCGTGCAGGTCGGTTCCGCGCTCGGAGAGCGCAGCATCCCGCTGCAGTCCGCCTACTGCGGCGCCAAGCACGCCGTCAACGGGTTCACCGAGTCAGTGCGCTGCGAGCTCATGCACGAGCAGTCCGGGGTGCGGGTGACCGTGGTGCAGATGCCCGCGGTCAACACGCCGCAGTTCTCCTGGGTGCTGTCCCGGCTGCCCCGGCACCCGCAGCCGGTGCCGCCGATCTACCAGCCGGAGGTGGCCGCCCGCGGCGTGCTGTATGCCGCGGATCACCCGGGACGCAAGCAGTACTGGGTGGGCGGCAGCACGGTGGCCACCCTGCTGGCCCAGAAGGTGGCACCGGCACTGCTCGACCGGTACCTGGCCAGGACCGGGTTCGACTCGCAGCAGACCAGCGAGGAGGTGCCGGCCGGCAGCCGGCCGGACAACCTGTTCGCCCCGGTCGACGGGCCGGACGGCGCCGACCACGGCGCGCACGGCATCTTCGACAACCGGTCGCACTCCCGGTCTGCGCAGCTCTGGATGTCCCACCATCCCGGCGTCACCGGTGGCCTCCTGGCCGGCGCCGCGCTGGCCGGCGGCCTGCTGGTGCGCAGCTGGGCGCCCAGGTAATGCCACCCCCCCGGGCGGGCGGAACGACCGGCCGCGGTACCTGGCCGGGCGGCCACGATGGGAGAGCCACCGTGGCCGGGACGCTCACGCTGATCCGGGCGGGATACGGCGTGGCGTTGCTGTGCGCGCCGGGGGCACTGATCCGGCTGGCGGCCGGGCCGGGGGCGGCGGGCCGCCCGCGGCCCCCGGCCGAGGCGGATGCCCAGCGTGAGGCCGCGCCCGGGTCACGGGCGCGGCTGGTGGCCCGGGTGCTGGGAGTGCGCCACCTGGCGCAGGCCGCGCTGACCGCCGCGGGCCAGCGGGCCGACCCGGGCAGCCCGGTGCCGCTCGGCGGCGGGGCGGCGGTAGACCTGCTGCACGCCGCGTCGATGCTGGCCCTGGGCGCGGCGGACCGCCGGGTCCGCCGTGCCACGTTCACCGACGCCGCCGTGGAGACGGCCCTCGCCGCCGCCGGCGCCTGGGCCGCCCACTCGTGATTCCCCTCAGTGCGGTGCCTTTTGTGTCGCCGGCGGTCGAGAAAGCACCGCACTGATAGACGGCACCGCGCCCGGGGACGGGAAAACCCGGGGGCCGGCCTTGCGGCACCCCGGGCTGGCGATCAGGTCGCTTCTCGACGATCAGGTCACTTCTTGAAGGCGTCCTTCACCTTCTCGCCGGCCTGCTTCAGGTTCCCCTTGGCCTGGTCGGTCCGGCCCTCGGCTTCCATCTGCTCGTTGCCGATGGCCTTGCCCGTCTCCTTCTTGGCCTTCCCCTTGAGCTCGGTCACCTTGTTCGCTGCCTTGTCCTCGGCCGCCATCGCTGGCTCCTTCACTCCGCTGCGCGGTTTGTCTGGTGAACCTTTCTTCCTCACTGCCCGGGAGGGGCGGGCTAAACGGCGAAGCACCCCGGGCACGCGAAAGGCGCCCGGCAGCATCGCCGCCGGGCGCCTTCGCGCTAGTGATCCTTACCGGTTGTAGGAGCCGAAGTCGTACTCCTCCAGCGGGATCGCGTCTCCGCTGCCCTGGCCGAACGCGTAGCTCGGGGCCTCCTCGTACGCGGTCGCCGGGTACACCGAGGACCGTGCGTCGTCGGTGGGCTCGACCCGGACGCTCCGGTACCGCGGCATGCCGGTACCGGCCGGGATGAGCTTGCCGATGATGACGTTCTCCTTGAGGCCGAGCAGCGGGTCCGACTTGGCGTGGATCGCCGCGTCGGTGAGCACCCGGGTCGTCTCCTGGAAGGACGCCGCGGACAGCCACGACTCGGTGGCCAGCGAGGCCTTGGTGATGCCCATGAGCACCGGCCGGCCGGAGGCGGGAGTGCCGCCCTGCTCCACCACGCTGCGGTTCGTCTCCTCGAAGCGGGGCCGCTCCACCAGCTCGCCCGGGAGCAGTTCGGTGTCCCCGGACTCCAGCACGTTCACCCGCTTGAGCATCTGGCGGATGATGATCTCGATGTGCTTGTCGTGGATGGACACGCCCTGCGACCGGTACACCTCCTGCACTTCGTGCACCAGGTGCAGCTGGACCTGGCGGGAGCCGAGGATGCGGAGCACCTCGTGCGGGTTCACCGCACCCTGGATCAGCTGCTGGCCGACCCCGATGTGCTCACCGTCCGAGACGATCAGGCGGGACCGCATCGGCACCTGGTAGGCGATCTCCTCGCCACCGTCGTCCGGGATCACGATGATCTTCCGGGTCTTCTCGGTCTCCTCGACCTTGACCCGGCCGTCCACCTCGCTGATCGGCGCCATGCCCTTGGGGATCCGGGCCTCGAAGAGTTCCTGGATCCGGGGCAGGCCGTGGGTGATGTCCAGCCCGGCCACACCACCGGTGTGGAAGGTACGCATGGTCAGCTGGGTACCCGGCTCACCGATGGACTGCGCGGCCACGATGCCGACCGCCTCGCCCACGTCCACCCGCTTGCCGGTGGCCAGCGAGCGCCCGTAGCACTTGGCGCAGACACCGATCTTGGCCTCGCAGACCAGGACGCTGAACGTCCTGACCGAACTCACCCCGGCGTTGACCAGCAGATCGATCAGCGTCTCGGTGGTGTCGGTGTCCACCTCGGCGACGACCTTGCCGTCCAGCTCGATGGCCTCGGCGATAGCCCGGCCGGTGCCGGTGTTCTCGATGTTGGGCAGCTTCCGGAGCACTCCGTCCGGGCCCGGCTCGGCGATCTTCATCGCGAGCGACCGGTCCGTGCCGCAGTCCTCTTCCCGGACGATGACGTCCTGGGCCACGTCCACCAGGCGCCGGGTGAGGTACCCGGAGTCGGCGGTGCGCAGGGCGGTGTCGGCCAGGCCCTTGCGGGCACCGTGGGTCGAGATGAAGTACTCGACCACCGACAGGCCCTCGCGGAAGCTGGACTTGATCGGCCGCGGGATGGTCTCGCCCTTGGGGTTGGAGACCAGGCCGCGCATGCCGGCGATCTGCCGGACCTGCATCGGGTTACCACGGGCCCCGGAGTTGACCATCATCCACACCGAGTTGGTCTCGGGGAACGCGGCCTCCATGTCCTTGGCCACGTCGCTGGTCGCGTGGGTCCAGATCTCGATGAGCTCCTGGCGGCGCTCGTCGTCGGTGATCAGGCCGCGCTCGTACTCCCGCTGCACCTTGTCCGCGCGCTTCTCGTAGGCATCGAGGATCTCCGCCTTGTTCGGCGGGGCGATGACGTCCTCGATCGCGATCGTGACGCCGGCCCGGGTGGCCCAGTGGAACCCGGCGTCCTTGAGCGCGTCGAGCGCCGCCGCCACCTCCACCTTGGGGTAGGTCTCGGCCAGCTCGTTGACGATCGTGGACAGCTGCTTCTTGCCCACCTCGTAGTTGATGAACGGGAAGCTGGCGGGCAGCGTCTCGTTGAAGTAGCACCGGCCCAGCGTGGTCGCCAGCCGGAACGGCGTGCCCGGCGTCCAGCCCTCCGGCGGGGTGAACCCGCGCGGCGGCGTGGAGTCGGTCAGCCGGACCTGGATGGACGCCTGCAGGTCGAGCTCACCCTGGTCGTAGGCCATGGTCGCCTCGGCGATCGAGGAGAACGCGCGGCCGTTGCCCGGGGCGTCCTCGGCCGCGCGGGTCAGGCAGTAGATCCCGATGACCATGTCCTGGGTGGGCATCGTCACCGGCTTGCCGTCGGCGGGCTTGAGGATGTTGTTGGTGGACAGCATCAGGATCCGCGCCTCGGCCTGCGCCTCGGCGGACAGCGGCAGGTGCACCGCCATCTGGTCGCCGTCGAAGTCCGCGTTGAACGCGGTGCAGACCAGCGGGTGGATCTGGATGGCCTTGCCCTCGACCAGCTGCGGCTCGAAGGCCTGGATGCCGAGGCGGTGCAGCGTCGGCGCCCGGTTCAGCAGCACCGGGTGCTCGGTGATGACCTCCTCCAGCACGTCCCAGACCACCGGCCGGGCGCGCTCCACCATCCGCTTGGCGGACTTGATGTTCTGCGCGTGGTTCAGGTTGACCAGGCGCTTCATCACGAACGGCTTGAACAGCTCGACCGCCATCTCCTTGGGCAGGCCGCACTGGTGCAGCTTGAGCTGCGGGCCGACCACGATGACGCTACGGCCGGAGTAGTCCACCCGCTTGCCCAGCAGGTTCTGCCGGAACCGGCCCTGCTTGCCCTTGAGCATGTCGGACAGCGACTTGAGCGGGCGGTTACCCGGCCCGGTCACCGGCCGGCCGCGGCGGCCGTTGTCGAACAGCGAGTCCACGGCCTCCTGGAGCATCCGCTTCTCGTTGTTCACGATGATCTCGGGTGCGCCGAGGTCGAGCAGCCGCTTGAGCCGGTTGTTCCGGTTGATCACCCGGCGGTACAGGTCGTTCAGGTCGGAGGTGGCGAACCGGCCACCGTCCAGCTGGACCATGGGCCGCAGGTCCGGCGGGATCACCGGGATGCAGTCCAGCACCATGCCCATCGGGCTGTTCCGGGTGGACAGGAACGCGGACACCACCTTGAGCCGCTTGAGCGCGCGCGCCTTGCGCTGGCCCTTGCCGCTGCGGATGGTCTCGCGCAGGCTGGCCGCCTCGCCCTCGAGGTCGAAGCTGGCCAGCCGCTCCTGGATGGCCTGGGCACCCATGCCGCCGCGGAAGTAGCGGCCGAAGCGGTCGCGCATCTCGCGGTACAGCAGCTCGTCACCCTCCAGGTCCTGGACCTTGAGGTTCTTGAACCGGTTCCAGACCTCTTCGAGGCGGTCGATCTCGCGCTGGGCCCGGTCCCGGATCTGGCGGCACTCGCGGTCGGAGCTCTCCCGCAGCTTGCGGCGGGCGTCGCCCTTGGCCCCGGAGGCCTCCAGCTCGGCCAGGTCCTTCTCCAGCTTGCCCTGGCGTGACTCGATGTCGCTGTCCCGGCGCTGCTCCAGCTGGCCGCGCTCGACCGAGATCTTGGCCTCGAGGCTCGGCAGGTCGCGGGACCGCGACTCGTCATCCACGTACGTGATCATGTACGCGGCGAAATAGATGACCTTCTCCAGGTCCTTCGGGGCCAGGTCGAGCAGGTAGCCAAGCCGGCTCGGCACGCCCTTGAAGTACCAGATGTGGGTGACCGGCGCGGCCAGCTCGATGTGGCCCATCCGCTCCCGGCGCACCTTGGCCCGGGTGACCTCGACGCCACAGCGCTCGCAGATGATGCCCTTGAACCGGACCCGCTTGTACTTCCCGCAGTAGCACTCCCAGTCCCGGGTCGGACCGAAGATCTTCTCGCAGAAGAGCCCGTCCTTCTCCGGCTTGAGGGTGCGGTAGTTGATGGTCTCCGGCTTCTTGACTTCGCCGTGCGACCACTGCCGGATGTCGTCAGCGGTCGCCAGGCCGATACGCAGGTCGTCGAAGAAGTTAACGTCAAGCACGTGTGTTATCCCCTGGGGTAGTTCGGATGAGGATGCTGGCCTGGCCGCCCGGGCCTGGTCAGGCCCGGGCGGTCAGCACCCTCACACCTCTTCAACGCTGCTCGGCTCGCGCCGGGACAGGTCGATACCGAGTTCTTCCGCAGCGCGGAAGACATCCTCATCGGTGTCTCGCATCTCGATTGCGGCGCCGTCGCTGGACAGCACCTCAACGTTGAGGCAGAGCGACTGCATTTCCTTGATCAGCACCTTGAACGACTCGGGGATGCCCGGCTCCGGGATGTTCTCGCCCTTGACAATGGCCTCGTAGACCTTGACCCGGCCGAGCACGTCGTCGGACTTGATGGTGAGCAGTTCCTGCAGGGCGTAGGCGGCGCCGTAGGCCTCCAGGGCCCACACCTCCATCTCCCCGAACCGCTGGCCACCGAACTGGGCCTTACCGCCGAGCGGCTGCTGCGTGATCATCGAGTAGGGACCCGTTGACCGCGCGTGGATCTTGTCGTCCACGAGGTGCAGCAGCTTCAGGATGTAGATGTAGCCGACGGAGATCGGGTCCTTGAACGGCTCCCCGGTCCGGCCGTCGAACAGCTGGGCCTTCCCGCCGGAGCCGACCATCCGGTCACCATCCCGGTTCGGCAGGGTGCTGCCGAGCAGGCCGGTGATCTCCTCCTCGCGCGCGCCGTCGAACACCGGCGTGGCCACCGGGGTACCCGGCTCGGCCTCGCCCGCGTCGATCTGGCGGAGCCGGCCCTTCCAGCCGGCGTCATCCCCTTCGACATCCCAGCCGGACTTGGCCACCCAGCCGAGGTGCGTCTCCAGGACCTGGCCGACGTTCATCCGGCCCGGGACACCGAGCGGGTTGAGCACGATGTCCACCGCGGTCCCGTCGGGCAGGAACGGCATGTCCTCGATCGGCAGGATCTTGGCGATGACGCCCTTGTTGCCGTGACGGCCGGCCAGCTTGTCGCCGTCGGTGATCTTCCGCTTGGCGGCCACGTACACCCGGACCAGCTCGTTCACGCCGGGCGGCAGCTCGTCGCCGTCCTCCCGGGTGAACACCCGGACGCCGATCACCTTGCCGGACTCACCGTGCGGGACCTTCAGCGAGGTGTCGCGGACTTCCCGCGCCTTCTCACCGAAGATGGCCCGCAGCAGGCGCTCCTCCGGAGTCAGCTCGGTCTCCCCCTTCGGGGTCACCTTGCCGACCAGGATGTCGCCCGTGACGACCTCCGCGCCGATCCGGATGATGCCGCGGTCATCCAGGTCCGCGAGCACTTCCTCGGAGACGTTCGGGATGTCCCGGGTGATCTCCTCCGGGCCCAGCTTGGTGTCCCGGGCGTTGACCTCGTGCTCCTCGATGTGGATCGAGGAGAGGACGTCGTCCTGGACCAGCCGCTGGGACAGGATGATCGCGTCTTCGTAGTTGTGCCCTTCCCAGGGCATGAACGCGACCAGCAGGTTCCGGCCCAGGGCCATCTCGCCCTGGTCGGTGCACGGCCCGTCCGCGATGACCTGGCCTACCTCAATCCGCTGCCCCTCGGTGACGATGGGCTTCTGGTTGAAGCAGGTGCCCTGGTTGGACCGGCGGAACTTGGCCACCAGGTAGGTGTTCCTGGTCCCGTCGTCGTTGCCCACGGTCACGTAGTCCGCGCAGGACTCCTCGACCACGCCGGCCTTCTCCGCGACGATCACGTCCCCGGCGTCGGTCGCGGCACGGTACTCCATGCCGGTGCCGACCAGGGGCGCCTCGCTGCGGAGCAGCGGCACCGACTGACGCTGCATGTTCGAGCCCATCAGGGCGCGGTTGGCGTCGTCATGCTCGAGGAACGGGATCATGGCCGTGGCCACCGACACCATCTGGCGCGGCGACACGTCCATGTAGTCGCAGTCATCGGGGCCGATGTAGTCGACCTCGCCGCCCTTGCGGCGGACCAGGATGCGGCTCTCCTCGAACTCCCCGTCCGGGCCCAGCGGCGTGTTCGCCTGGGCGATGACGTGCCGGTCCTCCTCGTCCGCGGTGAGGTAGTCGATCTGGCCCGTCACCCGGCCGCCCTTGACCTTGCGGTAAGGCGTCTCGACGAAGCCGAACGCGTTGACCCTCGCGTACGAGGACAGCGAGCCGATCAGGCCGATGTTCGGGCCTTCCGGCGTCTCGATCGGGCACATCCGGCCGTAGTGGCTGGGGTGCACGTCACGGACCTCGAACCCGGCCCGCTCCCGGGACAGGCCGCCGGGGCCGAGCGCGGACAGCCTGCGCTTGTGGGTCAGGCCGGCCAGCGGGTTGGTCTGGTCCATGAACTGGGAGAGCTGGCTGGTGCCGAAGAACTCCTTGATCGCGGCGACCACCGGCCGGATGTTGATCAGGGTCTGCGGCGTGATCGCCTCGACGTCCTGGGTCGTCATCCGCTCCCGGACCACCCGCTCCATCCGGGCCAGGCCCAGGCGGACCTGGTTCTGGATGAGCTCGCCCACGGTGCGCAGGCGGCGGTTCCCGAAGTGGTCGATGTCGTCGGTCTCGATCGGGATGACGACGGAGTCACTGGTCTTCATCTCGTCCTCGCCGGCGTGCAGCCGGACCAGGTACTCGATGGTGGCGACGATGTCGTCCTCGGTCAGCGTGCCCTGCCGGATGGGCAGGCCGAGGCCGAGCTTCTTGTTGATCTTGTACCGGCCAACCTTGGCCAGGTCGTACCGCTTCGGGTTGAAGTACAGGTTCTCCAGCAGGGCCTGAGCGGACTCGCGGGTCGGCGGCTCACCCGGGCGCAGCTTGCGGTAGATGTCAAGGAGCGCGTCATCCTGGCCGGACGTGTGGTCCTTCTCCAGGGTGGCCCGCATCGACTCGTACTCGCCGAAACGCTCCAGGATCTTGGCGTCGTCCCAGCCGAGCGCCTTGAGCAGGACCGTGACGCTCTGCTTGCGCTTGCGGTCGATACGGACGCCGACGCTGTCCCGCTTGTCGATCTCGAACTCGAGCCAGGCGCCGCGGGACGGGATCACCTTGCAGCTGAAGATGTCCTTGTCGGACGTCTTGTCCACCTGGCGGTCGAAGTAGACGCCCGGGGAACGGACGAGCTGCGAGACCACGACACGCTCGGTGCCGTTGATGATGAACGTGCCCCGGGGCGACATCAGCGGGAAGTCGCCCATGAACACGGTCTGGCTCTTGATCTCGCCCGTGCTGTTATTGATGAACTCGGCCGTGACGAACATCGGGGCCGAGTAGTGCATGTCCTTGTCCTTGCACTCCTCGACGGAGTACTTGGGCGGCTCGAACCGGTGGTCCCGGAACGAGAGCGACATGGTTCCCGTGAAATCCTCGATCGGGCTGATCTCTTCGAAGATCTCCTCGAGACCGGACTGCTCCGGAACCTCCTTGACACCCGCCTGGCGCGCTGCCTCTACCCGGGCACGCCAGCGCTCGTTGCCCAGCAGCCAGTCGAACGACTCAGTCTGCAGGGCGAGGAGGCCGGGTACCTCAAGCGGTTCTTTGAACCGGGCGAAGGAAACGCGACGAGGGGCTGTACTGGCGGCCGAGGCGCTGCGCGATGCTGCCAACAGGGGTCCTTCCGAGCTTGTGGCCGACTATCACCGCACGCACACAAAACGCCCTGCGGCGGACGCCGCGAGGGGTCGAGGATGCCGAGGACGCAAAGAGTGCAGCGCAAATTGGCAGTGTAGCCTACAGCTACACTGCTCGTCAACTGTATCTCACCATGATGTTCACGGTTGCTCCGCAGCATGGCTCGTTCGAGGCAAAACGTCAAGTCCGCGTCACGTGGTCTGGTGATCCCGGTGACGTGACGAACACCACATTCGGCCGTGCGTGTGGGTGGTTGTGCTCTGGGGTAAGTCTATCAGTTGCGCTCCGTGCATCCGCGCTGATCGGCAGCGCCCGCTCGGGGACGGGCGTGGCGGCAGGCCGGCCGGGTGGCCGCCGGGTGCGGGCCGACATGCCTGTGCCGGGCCCGCGCGGCGCGCGGGCCCGGCACAGGCGGCGGGCAGACGGTGGCGGTTACTTCACCGTCACGGAGGCGCCAGCGCCCTCCAGGGCCGCCTTGGCCTTGTCCGCCGTCTCCTTGTTGACCCGCTCGAGCAGCGGCTTCGGCGCGGAGTCCACCAGGTCCTTGGCCTCCTTGAGGCCGAGGCTGGTCAGGCTGCGGACTTCCTTGATGACCTGGATCTTCTTGTCGCCCGCCCCCTCGAGGATGACGTCGAACTCGTCCTTCTCCTCCTCAGCGGCGGCCTCGCCGCCACCGCCGGCCGGGGCGGCCGCCGCCGCGGCAACCGGCGCCGCGGCCTTCACGTCGAACGTGTCCTCGAACTGCTTCACGAACTCCGACAGCTCGAGGAGGGTCATCTCCTTGAATGCGTCGAGCAGATCGTCGGTGCTGAGCTTCGCCATGGTGGGTGGTTCCTCTTCTTTTCAGTTCCTGCGTTCGGTAGTGGGTGCCGGCCGGCCGGCTGAAGCCCCGGCCGTGTCCGCGGACGCGGCCTGGTCCGCACCTTCCGCGGGTGCGGCGCTGTCGGAGGGCTGCGCCGCCACGGCGCCGCCCTCGCTCTCGCGCTTGGCCCGCAGCGCCTCGGCCAGCTGGGCCATCTGCACCGGGAGCGCCGACATCACGGCGGCCGCCTTCGACATCGAGGCCTTCATCCCGCCGGCCAGCTTGGCCAGCAGCACTTCCCGCGATTCGAGGTCAGCCAGCTTCTCGATCTCGGCCGGGCTGACGGCCTTGCCGTCCACCACCCCGCCCTTGATCACGAGAAGGGGGTTCGCCCGGGAGAAGTCACGCAGGCCCCTGGCCGCCTCGACCACGTCGCCCTGGACGAACGCGATGGCCGACGGGCCGCTGAGCAGCCCGCCGAGTTCGTCGGCGACGCCTGCCTCGGTTGCAGCGATCTTGGTCAGCGTGTTCTTCACCACGCTGAAGGTGGCACTGGCCCCGAGCGTGCCGCGCAGCTCGGCGAGCTGGGCCACGGTCAGGCCGCGGTACTCGGTGAGCACCGCCCCTTCCGAGCTCTGGAAGCGCTCGGTGAGCTCGGCGACCGCAGCCGCCTTATCCGCCCTCGCCATGGGCCTCCTTTCGGTGTCCGGGAGCGGGCCCCGCAGGACCTGCCCGGTTCTGTGTCCGGGAGCAGGCCCGCAGGACTGACCCGGCTGGGTGTCTGGAGCAGCCCTTACCAGGGCCACCCAGGCTGATCGGACGCCGGCGAGGAACCCTGACATGCGAAACGCCCCGGCGCAGGCACCAGGGCGTGGACACCGCCGACCCTGGGAGCGGGCCGGACCGCGGTGGTTCAGCTCAGTACGCCTGCGCAGGCCGCCCGCTGACGCGGGTCCTTCGGCTGCCACCTGACGGGCAGGCGGCAGCGACCGACGGTCTTTGGCTTCCGGGTAAGACTACGCGGCCCGCGGCGCGGCCGCCAAATCGGCGCTCCCCCGGCCGGGCCGCGGCCACATGACGATGGGGCGCGCCGCGGCGCGCCCCATCAACGTCCGGACCGGTCCCCGCCGCGCGGTCAGCCGGCTGCGGCCTCTTCGAGTTCCCCGGTCAGGCCGCGGGTCTTGGACGGGTCCACCGGGATGCTGGGCCCCATGCTGGTGGTCAGGGCCACCTTCTTGACGTAGCGGCCCTTGGCGGCGGACGGCTTGAGCCGGAGCACCTCGTCGATCGCCGCGGCGTAGTTCTCCACCAGCGCGGTCGCCGGGAACGAGGCCTTGCCGATCACGAAGTGCAGGTTGCCGTGCCGGTCCACCCGGAACTCGATCTTGCCGCCCTTGATCTCGGTGACGGCCCGGGCCACATCCGGGGTGACCGTGCCGGTCTTCGGGTTCGGCATCAGGCCGCGCGGGCCCAGCACCCGGCCCAGGCGGCCGACCTTGCCCATCAGGTCGGGGGTGGCGACGACCGCGTCGAAGTCCAGGAAACCGCCCTGGATACGCTCGATGAGGTCGTCCGAGCCGACATAGTCGGCTCCCGCGGCGCGGGCCTCCTCGGCCCGGTCCCCGGTGGCGAACACCAGAACGCGGGCCGTCTTGCCGGTGCCGTTGGGCAGGTTCACCGTGCCGCGGACCATCTGGTCCGCCTTGCGCGGGTCGACGCCGAGCCGGAGGGCTACCTCGACGGTGGGGTCGAACTTGGTCTTGGCCGTGTCCTTGGCCAGGGCGACCGCCTCGGACGGCGTGTACAGCCGGTCCGGGTCGATCTTCTCGGCCGCCTCGCGGTAGGCCTTGCTGCGCTTCATCTCGTTCTCCTCGTTACTTTCAGCGGAGGTCGTGGTCATCGGGCCAGCGCCTGGCCCTGCCACTGCGCCACCCCGGAGGGGCAGCACGGCTAATCCACCGGTTCACAACCCGTCACCGCACCCGTTTATGCCACTGCTCGGCGGCGCTGAGCAGCACCGGCCGGGTCAGCCGCTGACGGTCAGCCCCATCGAGCGGGCGGTGCCGGCGATGATCTTCTCGGCCGCCTCGATGGTGGTCGCGTTGAGGTCGGGCATCTTGGTCTGGGCGATCTCCCGGACCTGGGCCGAGGTGACCGAGCCGACCTTGGAGGTGAGCGGCTCGCCGCTGCCCTTGGCCACGCCGGCCGCCTTCTTGAGCAGCTCGGCCGCGGGCGGCGTCTTGGTCACGAACGAGAACGAGCGGTCCTCGTAGATCGTGATCTCGACCGGTACGACGTTGCCGCGCTGCGACTCGGTGGCCGCGTTGTACTGGCGGCAGAAGTCCATGATGTTGACGCCGTGCGGGCCGAGCGCGGTGCCGACCGGCGGGGCCGGGGTGGCCGCGCCCGCGTTCAGCTGCACCTTCACGACGGCAGCGATCTTCTTCTTCCTGGGAGCCATTGGTTCCGGGTTCCTGTTCCTGTTTCTGTGCCTGCGGAAAGACGGATCAGATCTTGGCGACCTGATCGAAGGAGAGCTCGACCGGGGTCTCCCGGCCGAAGATCGACACCAGCACCTTCAGCTTCTGGGTGTCCGGGTTGACCTCGTTCACCGTGGCGGGCAGCGTGGCGAACGGGCCGTCCATCACGGTAACGGATTCGCCTGGCTCGTATTCCACCGAGGACCGGCGCACCGCCTCGGCCTGCGCGGCCTTCACCTCAGGCTCCGGCGCCAGCAGCGAGGCGACTTCATCCAGGCTGAGCGGCGATGGGCGGCTGGACAGGCCGACGAAACCGGTCACCCCGGGGGTGTTGCGCACCGCGGCCCAGGACTCGTCGGTCAGGTCCATCCGGACCAGGATGTAGCCGGGCAGCACCTTCTCCGACACCTGCTGCCGCTTGCCGCCCTTGATCTCGGTCACCTCGTGCACCGGGACCTCGATCTGGAAGATGTAATCCTCCATGTTCAGCGACTGGGTGCGGCTCTCCAGGTTGGCCTTCACGCGGTTCTCGTAGCCCGCGTAGGAGTGCACCACGTACCAGTCGCCCGGCAGCAGCCGCAGCTCGGCCTTGAACATGGCCACCGGGTCGTCGTCCTCAACGGCCGCGGCGGCTTCGTCCTCCTGGTCGTCCCCGGCGTCGGCGGCCAGGTCACTGCCGGCCTCGTCGTCGTCACGGCCGGCCTCGTCGGCGGCCTCCGGCGCCCCGGCGCTGTCCTCGGCCGCGCTGTCCTCGGCCGCGCTGTCCTCGGCCGCGCTGTCCTCGGCCGCGCTGTCCTCGGCCGCGCTGGCCTCGCCGGCCTCGGCGATCTCGGTCTCGGCCGCGTCTGACGCAATGTCGGCGCCGCTCAGGTCGCTCGCCTCATCACTGACGTGCACTTGGAACTCGGACACGATAGCTCTTTCCCTCTGCCTTCCTGGCACCGGCTCTTCCTGGTGGCACCCGCCGCCAGGATCCACGCGCGGCGCCGGTCCCCGCACTGCCGCGGCACCGGCCCCCTGGCCCCCGCGGCCTCCCCCGGCACCAGGGCTTCCCGGTGGCAGGGCTTCCTGCCGCCCGGCCGTGCCTCCCGGCAAAGACCCGTACCCTGCCGTCACCCGGCGCATGCGCCAGGTGACTCAGCCCAGGACCGCGAACACCAGCCGGGTGAACCCGAGGTCCAGGAGGGTCACGATCGCCACCATGACGAGCACGAATGACAGCGCCACAGTCGTATAGGTGATCAGCTCCTTGCGGGTCGGCCAGATCACCTTGCGCAGTTCGGCGACGACCTGGCGCACGAACAGCGCAGGGCTGGTCCGGCTGTCCTTAGCCGGGCCACCAGGCTTGGCCGCCCGGCCCTTGGAGACCTCGCCACGCGTCTGAGTCGCCATTACCTCACCTGAACAACGCTGATCGGTGTACCAGCTGATACCACCGGCCCGCACCGTTCGCGCGGACCGACCTCGCAGGGCAGGAGGGACTCGAACCCCCAACCACCGGTTTTGGAGACCGGGACTCTGGCCAATTGAGCTACTGCCCTATGACTGCGGAGCGGTGTCAGCAGCCGGTGACGGCGAGGCGGGTGCCTGCCGGCGACCCAGCCGGAGCTGCCGGACGCCCTCGCGGGCACGCAGCCATCACCGAGTGGACCACCACCAGTTGATGAAGTCTACGTGCCCGGCCGCCCGCCGTCGAACCATGCGGGTGAACCGGGCCGGCCGGATCGCCGGGCCGCCCGGCCGGCCCGGGCCAGCCGGCCCGGATGTTCCCGGACGGCCACGGCAAATCGCGATGCGGTCACTGTCGGCGAGGTGGCAGCATGGAGGCATGACTTCAGCCCATCCGCGCATCTCAGCCCGGGTCTCCGCGATCGCCGAATCCGCCACGCTGGCCGTGGACAGCAAGGCCAAGGCGCTCAAGGCCGCGGGCCGGCCGGTCATCGGGTTCGGGGCCGGCGAGCCCGACTTCCCAACCCCCGGCTACATCGTCGAGGCCGCACAGCGGGCCTGCGCCGAGCCCCGCTTCCAGAAGTACACCCCGGCCGCCGGGCTTCCCGAGCTACGGGAGGCGGTCGCGGCCAAGACCGCACGCGACTCCGGCTACCAGGTCAAGGCGAGCCAGGTGCTGATCACCAACGGCGGCAAGCACGCCGTCTACGAAACGTTCGCCACGCTGCTGGACCCGGGTGACGAGGTGCTGCTGCCCACCCCGTACTGGACGACCTACCCGGAGGCCATCGGCCTGGCGGGCGGTGTCCCGGTGCCGGTGCTGGCCGACGAGCGGACCGGTTACCGGGTGTCCGTCGCCGACCTGGAGGCGGCCCGCACCGACCGGACCAAGCTGCTGGTGTTCGTCTCCCCGTCCAACCCGACCGGCGCGGTGTACCCGCCGGAGCAGGTGGCGGAGATCGGCCACTGGGCCGCGGAGCACGGCCTGTGGGTGGCCACCGACGAGATCTACGAGCACCTGGTCTACGGCGGCGCCACGTTCTCCTCCATGCCCGCCGTGGCGCCGGAGATCGCCGACACCTGCGTGGTGCTGAACGGCGTGGCCAAGACGTACGCGATGACCGGCTGGCGGGTCGGCTGGATGATCGGCCCGGCCGACGTCATCAAGGCCGCGTCCAACCTGCAGTCGCACGCCACCTCGAACGTGTGCAACGTCGCGCAGGCGGCCGCGCTGGCGGCGGTGTCGGGTGACCTGTCCGCCGTCGCGGACATGCGCGCGGCCTTCGACCGCCGCCGGCTGACGATGTCTTCCATGCTTAACGACATTCCCGGGGTGGTCTGCCCCGTCCCGGAGGGGGCGTTCTATTGCTATCCCTCCGTGAAGGGGGTGCTGGGCCGGGAGATCGCGGGCAGCAGGCCGGCCACCTCAGCGGAACTGGCCGAGGTGATCCTGGAGCACGCGGACGTCGCCGTGGTCCCGGGTGAGGCGTTCGGCACCCCGGGCTACTTCCGGCTGTCCTGCGCGCTCGGCGACGAGGACCTGGCCGAGGGGATCTCCCGGATGGGCAAGCTGCTCAGCGACGCCCATTGACTCTGCTAGCCCGGGTGGGCGACCCCCCGGAACCCCCCGGGATCACCGGCTCGGCGAGACCCGCCCCGGCGGCCTCCCCTCACCGGTCATGGCCCGGGCGGCGACCCCCCGGAACCCCCCGCGATCACCGGCTCGGCGAGACCCGCCCCCGGCGGGCCTCCCCTCGCCGGTCAATGGCCCCGGGGGAGCGGCGACCAGCCAGCCCGCTCGCTGGCGGCGCTGCCCAAGGCGCACCTGCACCTGCACTTCACCGGGGCGATGCGGCACGGCACGCTGGTCGACCTGGCCGAGCGGCACGGGATCCGGCTGCCCGAGGCGCTGACGCTGTCGTGGCCGCCCCGGCTGAGCGCCGCCGACGAGCGCGGCTGGTTCCGGTTCCAGCGGCTGTACGACATCGCCCGGTCGGTGCTGCGCACTCCGGAGGACGTGCGCCGGCTGCTCCGCGAGACCGCGGAGGACGAGCGGGCCGAGGGGTCGGGCTGGCTGGAGATCCAGATCGACCCGTCCGGGTACGGCCAGCGGTTCGGCGGGCTGACGCCGACGGTGGAACTGGTGCTGGACGCGGCGCACGCCGCCGCCGAGGAGACCGGGGTGGGCATCGGCCTCATCATCGCGGCCAACCGCACCAAACACCCGCTGGAGGCGCGGACCCTGGCCCGGCTCGCGGCCCAGTACGCCGGGCGCGGCGTGGTCGGCTTCGGGCTGAGCAACGATGAGCGGCGCGGCGGCCCCGGCGAGTTCGCCGCGGCGTTCCGGATCGCGGCCCGGGCCAGCCTGCTGCTGGCCCCGCACGGCGGCGAGCTGTGCGGCCCGGCCAGCGTCCAGGCCTGCCTGGACGAGCTGCGGGCCGACCGGATCGGGCATGGGGTGGCCGCCGCCGCTGATCCCGGCCTGACCCGGCGGCTGGCGGACGGCCGGATCACCCTGGAGGTCTGCCCGGCGTCCAACGTGGCCCTGGGGGTGGCCGCCGACCACGGCGAGGTGCCGCTGCGCACGCTGCTCAGCGAGGGGGTGCCGGTCGCGCTGGGCGCCGATGACCCGCTGCTGTTCGGCTCCCGGCTGGCCGCCCAGTACGAGATCGCCCGCGGGGTGCACGGGCTGCCCGACTCGGCGCTGGCCGAGCTGGCCCGGATGTCGGTGCGCGGCTCGGTCGCCCCGCCGGAGCGCGCCCGGGCCCTGCTGGCGGGCATCGACACCTGGCTGGCCGGACCCTGAGAACGCGCTAGCCCACGGTAGAGCGCCAGGACGGGTACAGCTCATCGATGACCGCTTCCGTCTCCGGCGCCATCCGTGGCTCCGGCTCATCCAGCGCGGCCCAGTCGCACACCTCCTCCACCACCGCGTGCAGCACGTCCGGCTGCCCGGTCGCCTCAGCGCCCCGCAGCAGGTCGCGCCAGAGCAGCTCGTCGCTGGCCGCCAGCCGCAGCCCAGCCCGGGCCGCCGCCATGGCGCCCTCGGCGTCCCCGGCGTCGCGCCGCAGCGCGGACAGCCGGTGCGCGGCGTCCGCAACCCGGGCCCCGACCTCGTACTCCAGCCCCTCGGTGGCCAGCCAGGCATAGCGCGCCGGGTCGCGGCCGTCCAGGAACGGCCCGCTGACCTGCTCGAGCGCCCGGGCCAGGTAGCCCGCCTCGGGCGCACTCCCGGCCGGCGCCAGCGCGGCATGCCCGGCGAGCGCCTGGAACACCTGCCAGTCCACCCGGACACCGGAGCCGAACCGGAGCCGCCCGGCTGGGTCCGCGGCCAGGTGCGGCCGTCCGATGCTGTCGGCGCCGAGCCACGCCGAGGCCTGGCCCAGGGCCGCGTCACACTCGGCGGGGCTGACCCCGCCCGGCCAGACCGCGGCGGCGAGCGCGCTCCGCGGCACGCCGCCGGGGTGGGCCGCCAGGTACACCAGCACCTCGGTGAGCAGGCCAGCCTGGCCGGGGGGCACCGGGCCGGGCGCGTCCACGCCCGCCGGGCCGAGCAGGGTGATCCGCACCGGCGGGGCACTGCCCGATTCCAGGTGCTCGGCGGGGACCGCGCCGGCGGGCGGCGTGGACAGCAGCACGCCCTCGGTCCGGGCCGCCGCATCGAACAGGTCGACGACCGCGTCGCGCTGCCGGCCCGGCACCAGCTGGGCCTGCACGTCGAAACCGAGCCCGCCGGCGATCAGCCGGCCCTCCGGGGTGACTTCCCAGGCTCCAGGCGGCGCCGGGCACGTCGCCGGCGATCAGGTAGGCCGCCGCGGCCGCCTGGGAAGACCGGACCAGTGCGAGCAGCTGGCGGCACTCGAGCGGCGTGGGCGGAACGGCGCTGATCAGGTAGTGCGGCGTCCACGCCTCGGGGTCGATGCCTTCGGAGCGCCCGGCCAGCACCGACCCGATCCCGGCGGCAGCCAGCGCGGCGGTCACCGCCGCGGCCCGTGCCGAGAGGCCGGGGAGCGCCTCGCTGAGCGTCGCCACCGCGGTGATCCGGTCAGGGGCGAGCCGCACCAGGTCCGCGCCGAACCCGACCAGGGTGAGCTGCATCCGGTCGGACCAGCGGCTGGTGGCCAGTTCCAGGGCGATGCCGGACAGTGCGGCGGTGACGATGTCCCCGGGGCCGGTCACGGCGATCACCCCGTGCGCGGCCTCCAGGTCGACCAGCACCCGACCGGCGTGGTCGGTGCCGAGGGAGACCAGGCCGGGGAACAGCGCGGCCGCCGGCGCTCCCTTCGCCGCGGGCATCCGGTCCAGCGCGGCGGCCGGCAGCCGCCAGACCTGGCCGTCGCCCACCGCGGTCCACGGCTTCGGAGCGTGCAGGTCCGCCGGGGCGACCCAGAGGTCGAGGTTGGCCGGGCTGAGATGGGCGGCGAATACCGTCGGCGGGGTCCGGCCAGCCCGGGCGAGCGCGTGCGACAGGTAGCGTAGCCCGGTGTCCAGCAGCCGGGCCGACGGTTCCTGGGCCCCCGATCGCAGCGCGGCCTCCGCCAGCGCCGCGGCCCCGTCCGGCCCGACGACCCGGCGGCCGAACGCCCGCAGCCACAACTGCTCACGCCGCCGCCGGCCGAGCGCGGCGAGCAGGCCGGAGGCGAGCAGCGAGGCGGCGGCCAGTTCACGCGGGTAACTGAGCCCGGCGGCCTGCTGCCCGGCGGCCGGGCGGCCCGGCCCGTGACTGACGGACGCCGCCGCTTCGATGACCGCGGTCTCCCGGACGGGAGCGTCCTGGTCTGCGGTGTGCCCGGCCCGGTGGTGCCTGCCCTCGTGATGCTCAGCCCCGTGGTGCTCGGCCTGGGCCGTGCGCGGCCGGGGCCGGCCGCGCGCGGGGCCAGGCGCGGCCGGGCGCCGGCACCGCGCCGGCCGGGACAGTCCCGGCCGGCGCGGTCGCGGCGGCCGGGAAGGCCGGCTCCATCCCGGCCGCCGCCGGGACATGGGCCATCTCGATCCCCGGCCCGTTCGCGTCCGCGGGCAGCCGCAGCACCCAGCCGGGGCGGATCAGGCTGGCGATGGTGAGCTTCGACCCGTCGGGCTGGACCAGGCCCGAGTTCAGCTCGTAGATCTCCCGGTACCGCCGGCCGTCGCCGAGGAACTTCTGCGCGATCTCCCACAGGCTCTCGTGGAACCGGCCGACCGGCGGCTGCACCACATAGATCTTGTGTGGGCCGTGCCGCCCGGCCCCGGGCCGCCCCGCTCCCGGCAGCCGGACGGCCGGCGATCCCGTTCCTGGCGACGCCCGGCCCGGCGACCCTGCTCCCGGCGACCCTGCTCCCGGTGATCCTGCGGCCGGCGGCCTTGTTCCTCTCGTCCCCGTTCCCGAGGCCGGCGCGACCTCCGGCTGCCCCACCGACTGCGGTGGCGGGGCCGGGGCGGCGTGCGGCCGGGCCGTGGCCGACGGCCGGTGCGCCGCGGCCGCCGCGGCCCGGGGGGCCGCCGCCGGGCCGCGGCCGGTGAAGGCGGGCGACAGCGCCGCCGTGGCGGCGAACAGCAGCAGCGCGGCGGTGACCAGCCGGTGCACCAGCGCCTGGGTGCCTCCGGCCAGCGGCACCCGCGCGGGCATGCCGGCGTTGCGCACCGCCGCCCTGACCTCGGCGACCACGCAGCACACCAGCTGGATCCAGGCCAGCCAGACCAGGACGGACAGCGCCTTGAGGATGGCGAACACATCGAGCGGGCGGCTCAGGGCGGACAGCCGGGGCACGCTGTGCGGGATCGGCAGCCCGAACACCGTGACCAGGGCGAACGGGACACCCGCGGTGAGGGCGACCAGGGCGGCCACCGCGACCAGCCCGAGCAGCAGGTCTCCTGGCGACCGGCGGCGGGTCGCGGTCCGGTACGGGCGGGTCGGGCTCATCGGTGGTGCCATCAGCAGGGTGCTCCCGTGGTGATGCCGCACTGGGCGGTGGCGGTTTCGCGGGCCGTCTCGGTGAAACGGCCGAGGATGCCCGGGATGAGCGGCCGGGTGGTGATGGTGACCTGGACCGTTGCCGTGTTGGCCCCCAGCACCTGGCAGGCGTCCATGGCCGCGCTGGTCACCGTGTCCACGCCGGTGCTGGCGCCCTGGGCGTACCGCTGCACCAGCTGGCCGGCCATGGTGCACGCACCCGGCCCGATCTGGGCCACCCCGCTGTTGCGCAGCGTCGCCACGTCGATGTCCCCGGCGGCGGCCCGGGCGGCCTGCTCGGCGATGTCCGCGGCCCGCTGCTTCGCGTTCATGGCGATGCCGCCGTCCACGATGAGCGCGGTCAGGAAGATCACCGCGACGGCGAACACCACGGTGAACACGGCCACGGAGCCTCTGCTAGCCCGCGGCGACGACTCCCCGGAACCCCCCGCGCAATCACCAGTACTGGCCCGGGGCCAGCACAGCCCTAACATCCGGGGCCCCGGCAGGTGAAGACGTCGAGGGGGGCTACGGCCCGGCCGGTGAACACCTTGGTGGGCCGGAAGCCGAGCAGCGAGAACGGGCTCATGTCCACCGCGCAGGTCACGGTCACCGCCACGTCGTCGCCCGGCTGGGCCAGCTGGCCGCCACCCGGGTAGCCAGCCACGGCGGTGCGCACGGAACCGGCCGCACACCAGCTGGTGCTGCCCAGGTCGGCCTGGGCCGCCTGCAGTGCCGCCTGGCCGGCCTGCACCGGCGACGGGGCGATCGACGCGGCCCGGGCCGCGTCGCGGGCCGCGCCGTCCAGGTGCCCCTGGGCCTCCACCACCCGGCCCGCCGCCGCCACCAGGAGCAGCAGCAGGATCAGCCCCGGGGCGACGATGGCCAGCTCCACCGACATCGAGCCGCGCTGGCCGCGAGGTCTGCCGATCATGACGTCATCCTCAGCCGCAGCCACGGGCGCCCGGCGGCCGGAAGCACTCGACCGGGCCGCCAGCGGTAGCGGAAATGGTCAGGTTCAGGCCGAAGAAGCCGAACACCGAATAGCCGAGCGGGCCGCTCACGGTGACGTACACGTTCGTCCGCGCGTTCCCGGACGCCTGGGCGGTGAGCTTGCTGAGCAGGGAGGTGTGCAGCCCGGTGTAGTACCGCGTGGCGGCCTGCTGCGCGGCACCGGCCCAGTCCGGGTTGGCCGCCGCCTGCTCCCGGGCCACCAGTGCCCCCGCCTGGGCCGCCGACAGGGCCGCCTGGCGGGCGTTGAACCACAGCCCGAACTGCAGGATGAGCATGCAGATCATCATCAGCGCGGGCGCCAGGACGGCGAGTTCGACCGCGCTGGACCCGCGCTCGGCCCGCGCCGGCCGCGGCACCTGCGCCCGCTGCCTCACCAGCACGGCGATGCCCTGAGGTCCGTCCCGGCCACCCGGTCAGCCTCCCCGGATGGTGTTGCTCTCGTTGGTGACGAAGAAGTTGATGGCGGCCAGCACGATCCCGGCGATGCCGATGATGACCGCGGTGATGATGGCCAGTTCGACCGCCGAGGCACCACGATCGGCGTCCTGCCTGGCATGCGACAGGCGCGCCAGCCGCGTGCCGAGGAAGGCCCACAGGAAGTTCAGCGTCGCGTTCAGGCTGCTCATCTCGATCCTCCGTTCTTCGGTCCATGCCGTGCGCGGTCAGGCGCCGAGCAACACCCCCACCACCGGATAGGTGAGGAAGATCAGGAAGCCGGCGCACAGCAGCATCTGGGCCACCAGCATCGACTGGGACTTCTCCCCGGCCTGGCCCTGCAGGTCGGCCAGCTCCCGGCGGCGCAGGCTGGCCGCGCGGGCGCTGAGCGACTCGCGCACCTTGGCGCCGTCGTCCGCGACCAGGCTGAGCGCGGCGGCCAGGTCCCGGAGCTCATCGACCCGGACCTCCTCGCCCAGCGCGCCCAGCGCCTGCCACGGGGTCTGCCCGGTGATCCGGGCGTTGGCCAGGGCGTCACGGAGCCGCCACAGCGCCCAGCCGGACCCGATCTCGCTGGCCGCCATGAGGGCCTCCGGGACGCCGCGCCCGCCGGACAGGTTCATCGAGACCAGGTCGAGGAAGGCGCCGATGGCGTGCCGGAAGTCCCGGCGCCGGGCGTCCGACTTCTGCTTCACCTCCAGGTCCGGCAGGAAGAAGAACAGGCCGGCCAGCACCAGCCCGAGCCAGAGCGGGATCGCGAACGGGACGCGCAGGCCGGCCAGGCTGAGCAGGACCAGCAGGACCGGGCCGAGCAGGAAGCCGAACACGCCCAGCAGCACCTTGGTGGCCAGGTAGTTCTCGAAGGACTTGCCGATGATCGACAGGTTGGCCCGGAGCGTGGGGAACTCCCAGCCCTGCTCGGCGCAGAAGGCCGCCAGGGCCCGGCCGAGCCGCCGGGCGAATTCGCTCTCCCGCTCGTCCAGCGCGCGCCGCACGGCCCGGCTCACCGGCGGGGCCGTGTCGAAGGACGCCACCTGCCGCGCCAGGCCGACCCGCCGGCGCCGCAGCGCGAACGTGAGCAGGAACAGTCCCAGCCCGGTCACCGCCCCGGCGAGCAGCGCCCCGGTCATGACGGGCTCCCCGCCCGGCCGGCGACCGCCGGGGCGCTGCCGGCCGGGGGGCTGCTCGACGGGTGGCTGCCAGCCGGGGCCGCGGCCTCGGCCAGCGCGGGCTCCTCCCCGGTGAGCAGCCGTTCCGGGGTGTCGAAGGTGGCCAGCCGGCGCATCCAGATGAAGCCGGCCGCGTACAGCGCGACCACCACGACGAGGACCAGCTGGCCGACCGTGCTGTCGTAGGCCTGCACGTAGGACCGGTTGAACAGGGCCAGCGCGAGCGCCAGCCCGACCGAGACGCCCACCACGATCTGGGCGCTGCGCCGGGTGGACCGGCGCTCCGCGTTCACCTTCCGCCGCATGTCCAGCTCCTCGCGCACCGACTCGGACAGCGCGCCCAGCAGGTCCCGCAGCCCGGGCCCGCGCAGCCGGGCATTGATGATCAGCGCGGCGATGATCAGGTCCGCTCCCGGGTCATCCAGGTCGGCGGCGAACCGGCGCAGCGCCTCCGGCATCGGCATCCGGGTGTGCAGCCGGTCCACCAGCCGGGTCAGCGGCTCGCGCAGCGACGGGGCCGCGGCCCGCAGCGACGCGGGGATGGCCTGTTCCAGGCCGACCGCGCCGGCGATGGTGTCGCGCAGCGATTCGGTCCAGGTGGCCAGCGCCTCCAGCCGGGCAATGCTGCGCCGCTCGCCGGCGGCCCCGCCGAGGCTGCCCCAGGCCAGCGCGAGCAGCGCCACCCCGGCCGCGCCGACCACCCACCGGGTCAGCAGCAGCACCAGCAGGCCGGCCACCAGGGCCACCGCGCCCCGCGGCCCGGCCAGGGCGCGCAGCCGGCCTTCCAGGGCCGCGGCCTGGCCGGCCTGCCGCCGCGGCGGCATCCCGCGCAGCGCCGTCACGAGCAGCAGCAGCCCGCCGCCGGCCACCGCGCCGAGCAGGATCGCGAGCACCGGCGCCGCCGCGAACAGGCCGGTCACCAGCCGCCTCCGCCCGGGCCGTACCCGTGCGGGACCAGGTCGGCCAGGCAGGACACCGGGGCCCGGGGCACGGCCCGGCCGTCCGGGCCAGGCGCGAAGGCCTCGCTGGACAGCACCCGGCCGTCCAGGCCGGTCACTTCGCGGATGCTGCTGACGAACCGGCGCAGCCGCCCGCCGCGGGAGTAGTCGTTGCGCTTCTCGATGAAGACGACGAAGTCGATGGCGCCGGCGATGAGCATGTGCGTGGCCTCCACCGGGAGCCGCTCGGCGGACTGGATGGCGTAGGTCGCGATCCGGTTGAACACCTCGACCGCGGAGTTGGCGTGAATGGTGGACAGGGACCCGTCGTTGCCCTGCGACATCGCGTTCAGCATGGTGACGATCTCGTCGCCGAGCACCTCCCCGACGATCACCCGGCTGGGGTTCATCCGCAGTGACCGGCGGACCAGCTCGGCCATGGTGATGGCCCCGTGGCCCTCGGAGTTGGGCAGCCGCTCCTCGAGCGCCACCACGTTCGGGTGCAGTTCCGGGAGATGGTCGATGCCCAGCTCCAGGGCCCGCTCCACGGTGATCAGCCGCTCGGCGGGCGGGATCTGGTTGACGATCGCGCGCAGCAGCGTGGTCTTGCCCGCGTTGGTCGCCCCAGCGATCATGATGTTCTTCCGGGCGGCGGTCGCGGCGCCCAGGAAGGTAGCCGCCTCCGGCAGCAGCGTGCCGTTGCCCACCAGGTCGGCCAGGAGCACCTTGCCCATCCGGGCCCGGCGGATGGAGACCGCGGGCCGCAGCGTCACGTCCATCACCGCCGATAGCCGGGCACCGTCCGGCAGCCGGAGGTCGAGCTGGGGATGGGCGCTGTCGAACGGGCGGCTGGACAGGCCCGAGTAGGCGGCCAGCACCTGGACCAGCTCGACCAGTTCCTCGTCGTTCTCGGCCACCGGCTCGGCCATCACCTCGCGGCCGTCCGCGTAGCTCACGAAGACCCGGTCACAGCCGTTGATGTCGACGTTCTCCACCTGCTGGTCATCCAGCAGCGGCTGCAGGCGGCCGACGCCGAACAGCGCCGCGTGGATGGCCGCCGCCAGGTCCTCTTCCTCCTGCGCGTTGGCCGGGGCCCGGCCGGCGCTGATCTCGCTCCGGGCGTGATCCTCCAGGACCTGGGCGATGAGAGCGCGGGCGAACTGCCGTTCATCCTCGCCGCTCATCGGGGGCAGGCCGGCCGCCGCATCGAGCCGGCGCTGCCCGGCGAGGCGGTCCCCGACATCGCCGCGGAGCCGCTTGACGAGGAGGTGATCGACCACGTCACCACCCGCCCTGCGGGACGTGCGTCCCGGCGGGGATCCCGGGATCCGGATGCCCGTCCCACGGCGGCCCGGCCCGCCGCCCACCCCCGGCCCGCCGGGGCGCGGCCCGGGCCGGCCGTCCCGGGGGCGGCCCGGCCGCGGCCGGGGCGGGCTCTTCGACGCCCCCGCGGCCGGGCAGCCACCACGGGCCGGCCAGCTGCCCGGCGACCTCCCGGGCCGTCCTGATGAACAGCGACCGGTCGAGCTTCCCGCCCCACTCGCCGCGGAGCGCCTCCGCGCTCCGCGGCTCGAACGCGACCCCGCCGAGCATGCTGACCGGGCCGCCGTCCGGGGCGACCGCCTGCCCGACCTCCGTGACCGCCTCACGCAGTCCCCGGTGGTCGGCGATGAGCAGCACGCCTACCCGGCCGGGACGGCCGGTGCGGCGGCGGACGGCCTGCGCCACGGCGGCGGCCCGGTCGCGCAGCCGCAGGACCTCGCCCAGGCTGGGCCGCGCCACCAGGACCACGGCCGCCGCGTGCGCAAGCAGGTCATAGAACGGCCCGTCGGCGCCGATCCGGCCGCAGTCGGCGATCACGTCGGCCCGGGGCAGCCCGCCCAGCACGATGCCGACCGTGCCCCACAGCGGGTCCAGCCCGCTGCCCTGTTCCGCGTTGGCCATCCCGAGCAGGACGTCCAGGCCGCCGCGGAGCTTCTGGGCGTGCGCCCACACCTGCTCCGGCCGCACCCCGCGCCGGGCGGCCACCGCCATGCTGAGCAGCCCGCGCTGGGGATCGAGGCGGCCGCCGGCGTCGTCGGCCGGCAGCCAGCAGGCCACGTCGCCGCCGGCCGGATCGCACTCGGCGAGCAGCACCGGCCGGGGCCACACCGCGGCCAGCGCGATGGCGGTCGTGGTGACGCCGGGCGCGCCCTTGTCGGCGGCCACCGCGATCAGGGCCATGATCAGCCCGTCCCGCCCGGCGACGGAGTGGCGCTGCCGGTGCCGCCTGACGCCGCCGGGCTCGGCTCGCCGCCGGCCGCGGACTGGCCCGGGACGGCGCTGGCCGCCGGGGACTGGCCGGGGGCGGCCCCGCCCGCCGTCCCCCGGCGCCGGCGGCGCGCGGGGCCGGCCGCCCCGAGCGCGGCCGACCCGGACGAGGCCGTCCCGGCGGGCGCCCCGCCCGCAGGCAGCACCACGATGCCCACGGCGCCGTTGGCCGCGTTGCAGGCCACCGCGCCGGCGTCCACCGGGTTGACGGCCACCTGCACATCGGCCTGGGCATTGCTGCCCGAGGCCGCCGCCGGGGCAGCCACGGACAGGACCACCCCGCCCGCCGCCAGCAGGCCCCCGGACGTGCCCGGGCAGGTCTCCTGGGCGTCACTGACCTGGTAGATGTCGATGTGGTCGCCGTCGGCGAGGCCGCGCGGCAACTGCCCGTCCTTGAGGGCCAGGCCGAGCACGGCCTTCCCGGCCAGCGAGGCGCCGGCCCCGGCCACCATGCCCCGGGTCAGCAGTGTTCCCGGCGGGATGGCACTGACCGCGTAGAACCGTGCCACCTCGGCCGCCTGGTCCCAGGGCACGTAACCCAGCCCGGTGCCGGCCGCTATCTGCACCGGCTGCATCGCGCTCAGCGGGATCTGCTGGCCGGCGCCCGACGGGCGCGGATACCTCGATGGCGGCCACCCGCTTGCCGCTCTGGAGGACCAGGAAGCCGGCGCCCAGGGCACCGCCCAGGATCAGCAGGACGGCGAGGGCGGCCAGTGCCGGGCGCCGCTCGCGCGGGGCGCCGGGCAGCCGCCGCGCCGCGGGCGCCGTCGGCTGCGGCCAGGTCGGGTGCTGGTCGGCGCCGCCCGCGAGGCTGCGTGGCAGCGTGCCCCGGTCACTTGGCATTTTCGCTGTGAGCCTCCCTGCTGAGGACAGCGCTGAACCGTGAACTCCAGGCACCCGCCTATTCACGGATGCGCCTTAACCATAAAGCCACATGAGGCTACCCACACGGGACATACGCCGGAAACTCACCTTGTCGTGATAGAGCGCTACCGCCGACCAGGGCGGCCGGTCAGGCCTGCCTTCTCATGAAGTCCTGGTGAACGCGGTGGCGGGCCTCGCGGACGGCCCGTTTCTTCTTATTCTGATTAGTAATTACGTACTAATCAGAATAGTGTTATCGGCCGATTAGCAACTGTGTAACAGGCCTTGCCGGAAAGGCAGGCATTGGTAGAGTTCGCGCAGTAGCCCAGCCGGAGAGGGGGAGGCCAGCGCAATGCGGGAAGCACCCGGCACGACCACGCCGGGCCGGGCCAGCCCGGCCCAGCCCCGGGTGGGCGGCCGCCCTGGGCAGGCTGCCCGCCGCCGGCCCAGCCCGGGGCGGCCGCCCCAGCCCGGGGCGCCCGGCCCGTGCGGCCCGCCCAGGCGGCCCCTGGCCGCTGCCGGGCTGGTAGCAGGCGCCCTGCTGGCGGCGGGGTGCGGCACCGCCCCGGCGGGGACGTTCCGCCCCGGGAGCGCGGCGGCCGGCGGGGCCGCCCCGGCCGCCCCGGCCGCGCCCGGCGGGCCGGCGGCCGGGCCGCTCGCCTGGCCCCCGTTCGGCCGGGACGTGCGGATCGTGATGCCCGGCTGGCTGCCGCGCAATGGCGCGGAGGTACCGGCCGTGATAACGGCCAAGGATTTCCTGCTCGCCGTGCTGTACGCCGAGTACCGCGGTAATCAGGATGACCGGTGGGCCGGATACGCGGCGGGGGCGGCCCGCAGCACGCAGCGGTCCATCCTGGCCCAGCCGGACGTGACCACGGAATCGTTCACCGGGACCATCATCTTCTCCCATCTGAGGGCATTCCCGGACCCCGTGGCCAAGGGGGCGGTGGACGTCTCCGAATGTTTCGACAATGCGATGTCCGCGAACACCAGCCTGAGCACCGGCGCGATCATCCCCAGCCGGGAGCCGGGCGATCAGCACTACTACCGGAATACGGATGTGGTCGCCGCTGAGAATGGCCGCTGGCAGGTCGTCTCGATGTACCCGGTCGTCTATTACCCGCAGGCGAAGGAGTGCAGGCCATGAGGAGATGGCGCGGCCCGCTGGCGGCCCTGGTCCTCACCGGGACGCTGGTGCCGCTGGCGGCCGCCGGGCCAGCGAGCGCCGGGGGCCGGCGTGGGCTGCACCTTCAGCACCTGCTCGGTCCAGCTCAGCAACGTGATCACGCTGAAGGGCGACTACGGCGCCGCGGGCAGCGCCCAGGTCCCGCTCAACGTGCCCGAGCCGCCCTGCCTGTGGCAGCCGGTCGGGGACGCGGCCAGCGGCAGCCGCTACATCCTCCAGCAGTTCGGCACGGCCGCCCCGGGCACCCCGTTCGGCGTCTACGGCGCGGCGCAGCAGGCCAGGAAGCTGCTCGCCAGCAAGCCGGTGCCGCCGGGCACCTGGTATGAGCTGCCGGTCAACCCGGCGGCCTCCCCGGCGGCCCAGCGGGCCTGCTTCACCCTCCCGCTGTTCTTCTTCGCCGGGCCCGGGCAGGCGCCGCCCATCCCGCCGGTCCCGCCCCGGACCCTCGCCGCCTACGCCTACAACCACATGACGATCCCGGCACCCAGGCTGACCATCAACCCGGCCGCCCAGGGTTACGTCAACCTGGCCACCTACGTCTGGGGCCGGACCCGGCCGGTCAGCGCGACCACGGGACGGCCGGACGCCTATGAGGTGATCGCCACGCTCGGCGCCCAGACCGTCAGCGTGTGGGCCCAGGTGGCCGGGGCGGGCGCGTTCAGCGTCGCGGTGAGCAGCGGGCACGGGACCGCGTACTCCGGGTGCGGCCGGGACGGCTCACGCTTCCCGGCCGGCCAGGTCCCGGCGAGCGCGGGCGGGGCCGGTACCCGGCCCGACTGCGGCGTGCTGTGGCAGGCGCCGGACGCCACCGCCTCGGTCAGCGCCACCGTCCGCTGGTCGGTGACGTGGGGAGCGGGCGTGCTGGGCGGCCCGGGGAACAACCGGCTGCCCGCCATCGTGACGACCGGGCGGACCCCGCCGCTGCGCGTCGCGGAGATCCAGAGCATCAACGGGGGCTAGGGATGCCGCACCGGCCGCTGCCCGGCGCGGCGCTGCCGGGCACCCTGGTCCCAGGGACCGTGCTGCTCGCCGGGACCGCCATGGCGGTCATGATGGCCCGCTTCGGGGCCAGCCCGGTGCTGCCCGCCTACTGCTACCTGGCCGCGGCCGGCGCCCTGCTCGCGGTCATCGACGCCCGCGAGCGGCGGCTGCCCGACCTGCTCACGCTGCCGTCCTACCCGGCCGCCCTGGTGCTGCTCGGGCTGGCCGCGCTGGCGGTCCCCGGGGGCGGCGCGCATTTCCGCGGCGCGCTGCTCGGCATGACGGCCGCCCTGGCGGCCTTCCTGGTCCAGGCGTTCGCGTACCCGGCGGGCATCGGCTGGGGGGACGTGAAGCTGTCCGGGATCCTCGGCCTGTACCTGGGCTGGCTCGGCCCGGGGCCGCTGCTGGCCGGGCTGTTCCTCGGCTACCTGCTGGCCGCCGCCGCCGGGCTGGGCCTGATCGCCGCGCACCGGGCCACCCGGAAGTCCCAGCTGCCGTTCGGCCCGTTCCTGCTGGCCGGGACCCTGGCCGCGATCGCCGTCAGCGGCCTCGCCGCCACCCTCCCGTGGTAACAGCGGCTAGGACTTCCACCAGGGGGCGACCCGGGCGGCGTCGCGCTCGCCCTGGGCGTAGCCGGCCCGGGCGGCGCCGGGCCGTACCGCCGGGTCCAGCGGGTTGAGGCCGAACGCCGCGACGGTCTCCTCGCCGGCGCTGATCACCTCGACCTCGGCCGCCTCGGCCAGCGCGGCCACCTGGGCGTCGAGCGCCGGGTCGGCCATCGGCACCAGGATCAGCACCCGCCCGTACCCGGCGGCCAGGTCGGCGTTGACCGTGGACCGGACTCCCCCGTCGATGTACCGGCGGCCGCCGATCGTCACCGGCGGCCAGATGCCGGGCACGGCGCAGCTCGCGGCAACCGCATCGATCAGGTCCACGCCGGAGGCCCGGTCGAACACCCGGGGGTCGCCGGAGTGCGCGTCCACCGCGACCACGGCCAGCGCCCGGTCCGGCCAGGAGTGATCCGGCAGCCGCCCGGCGATCACCTCCCGCCGCCGCGCCTCCGGCACCGTGTCCGCCTGGAGCGCCAGCTCGCCGGCCTGCCGCCGCTGGCCGCCCGGGTCAGCAGCGGCGTCCGCGGCCATCGTCTCCCAGGACTCCATCAGCGCGGCGACCGCGGCCGGGTCCGGGACGAGCTCAGCGGCCTGCCGGGCGGGCTCGACCTGCCGGGCCAGCAACTCGGCGACCGGGACCCCGCTGCCCACCTGGGCCGCCACCGTCGCGCCCGCGGAGGTGCCGAGCAGGAAGTCCGCCGCCGCCACGTCCGCCCCGGCGTCCGCCAGCGCGGCCAGCACGCCGGTCTCCCAGGCGATGCCGGCCAGCCCGCCGCCACCGAGCACCAGGGCCCGTCCCGTCATCGCCCGCTCCTCACACGGTCACGCCCACGAGCACCGGCTCCACGGCCAGTTCCACGCCGAACACGTCACGGACCCGGTCCCGGATCTCCCGGGCCAGTGCCACCAGGCCGGCCGTGCTGGCGCCGCCCGGGTTGACCAGGGCCAGGGTGTGCTTGGCCGAGATGCGCGCCCCGCCCGCCCCGCCCGGTCCCGGGTAGCCCTTGCCGAACCCGGCCTGCCCGATCAGCCACGCGGCCGGCACCTTCACCTGGCCGGGCCCGGCCGGGAACTGCGGGATCGGCACCTCGGGGCCGCAGTGCGCCGCGACCGCCGCGCGCAGCGCGGCGAACTGCGCGCCGTCCAGCACCGGGTTGGTGAAGAACGACCCGGCGCTGCGGCTGTCCGGGTCCCCCGGGTCCAGCAGCATGCCCTTGCCCCGGCGCAGGCCGAGCACGGCGGCGCGCACCGCGCCGAGCGGGGCCCGGCCGCCTTCGGCCACCCCGAGCGCGCGGGCCAGCTCCGGGTACCGCACCGGGGCGGACAGCTGGTCGCGGGCCAGCCGGAAGGTGACGGCCAGCACCACATACCGCCCGCTGGCGTCCCGCTTGAAGGCGCTGGTGCGGTAGCCGAACCCGCAGTCGGCGGCGGCCAGATCGGTCACCTCGCCGGCCTTGCGGTCATAGACCCGGACCGTGGTGATCGTCTCGGCGACCTCCTGGCCGTAGGCGCCCACGTTCTGGATCGGGGTCGCGCCGGCCAGGCCCGGGATGCCGGACAGGCACTCCAGCCCGGCCAGCCCGTAGGCCACGCAGCGGGCCACGACGCCGTCCCAGTCCTCCCCGGCGGCCACGGTAACCGGGGCCGGGCGGCCATCGGGGCCCGGTCCGGCCTGCATGCCCGCGGTGGCCACCTGGATCACGGTGCCCGGGAAGCCCTCGTCCGCGATGACCAGGTTGCTGCCCCCGCCCAGGATGAGCAGCGGCTCACCACGGTCATCGGCGGCCCGCACCGCGGCGATGAGCCCGGCGTCGGTGCCGGCCGGCACGAACCGGCGGGCCGGGCCGCCCAGGCCGAGCGTGGTGAAGCCGGACAGCGGCACCTGCTCACGAACGTCTGGCATCGGCGGCGGGTTCCTCCACGGCGTGGTCAGCGGCGGCGCGGCGAGGGGGCCGTTGGGCAGAACGGAGTCAGGGCAGCCGCACGACGGCGCGGGCCCGGGTGAGCACCTTGGCCCCGGCCGCGCGGGCCGTCAGGGCCACCACCACCCGGTTGCCGTCCAGCTTCTCCTGCACCGTCCCGGTGACCTCGATGGTCACGAACTCGTCGGTGTCGGGGACGACCACCGGGGCGGAGAACCGGACGCCGAACTCGGTCATCGAGCCCGGGTCCCCGGTCCAGTCGGTGATGTAGCGGGCCGCCTGGGCCATGGTGAACATGCCGTGCGCGATGACGTCGGGCAGGCCGACCGACCTGGCGATGCGCTCGTTCCAGTGGATGACGTTGAAGTCACCGGACGCGCCGCAGTACTTGACCAGGCTGAGCCGGGTCACCGGGTAGCTGGCCGGGGGCAGTTCCGCGCCCGCCTCGACATCGGCGTACTTGACCAACCCAGCTTGACCACCGCGGTCATCCGGCCTCCTCCGCGCCCCGTTCCACGATGGTGGAGAAGGCGGTGCACAGCGGCTCGCCGCCAGTGGTGCGGATCTCGGTCCGGGTGGTCAGCATGACGAGCGGGCCGACTTCCCGGATGCTCTCGATGGTGGACTGCGCGGTCACCACGTCGCCGGCCTGGAGCGGCCGGGTGTACTCGAAGCGCTGCTCGCCGTGGACCACCATGGCGTAGTTGACGCCCAGGCCGGGGTCGGCGATCGCCGCGCCGGACGCGGCCATGCTCACCACGATGGGGAACGTGGGCGGCGCGACCACGTCGGGGTAGCCGGCCGCCACGGCGGCCTCCCGGTCCCGGTAGACCGGGCTGGGGTCGCCGATCGCGTCAGCGAACTCGGCGATCTTGACCCGGCTGACCTCGTACGGCGGCGTGGCCGGGAAGGTCCGGCCCGCGTAGTCGTGGTTGACGGCCACGCTGCGCGCTAGCGCGTCTCGCGGTGCGCCCGGTGGCAGCGGCACCACGGGCAGTACTTCTTGAGTTCCATGCGGTCCGGGTCGTTGCGCCGGTTCTTCTTGGTGATGTAGTTACGGCGCTTGCACTCCTGGCAGGCCAGGGTGATCTTGGGCCTGACGTCGGTGGCAGCCACGATGGAGTGCCTTTCTGTGATCGGCGGGTCCTGCATCAACTGTATGCGCAGCGGTGTCCTGCGCATACTGGGTAGCGGAGGCCGGACTTGAACCGGCGACACAGCGATTATGAGCCGCTTGCTCTGCCTGACTGAGCTACTCCGCCGCATGGCGCTGAGCGAAGATAGCTTACAGGCAGACCCGGGTGGTCTGGGCAACCGATAAGCCAGAGGCTGTTCCGGATCGTCAGTTCCCCGATGTGCTGCAATGTCCCGGTAACGATCAGCGCGGCGGGGATGCCGCCCGGCGGTCCCGCTCATCCGGGGGACCCGGCCCCGCCGGGGTGACCCCGCCGGGCCGGTTCCGCGCTGGGCCGGCCGGGAGGGAGTGACCATGCTCACGGTGGACGTGCACACCCACATGGTGCCGCCCGGGGTGCTGCGGGACGCCCGGGCCGGGGCTGGCTTCGACGGGCTGCGCGCCGAGCCTGACGGCGGCACGGAGCGGCTGGTCCACCGGCAGGGGTTCAGCTACCCGGTGCCGCCGCCCTACTACGACGTGGCCGCGCGGCTGGCGGCCATGGACCAGCGGCGGGTGGACCACGCGGTGATCTCGCTGGCCCCCACCCTGTTCATGTACTGGGTGCCCGGGCCGGAGGCGGCCGGGTTCTGCCGCGCCGCCAACGACGCGCTGGCGGCCTTCGCCGCCGCCTCGGGCGGCCGGATGACCGCGGTGGCCACCCTGCCCATGCAGGATCCCGCGGCCGCCGCGGCGGAACTGCGCCGGGCCGTCGGTGACCTCGGCATGCGCGGCGCGGAGATCGGCCCGAACGTCGAGGCGGCCGGCCTGGACGACGCCGCGTTCCGGCCGGTGCTGCGCGCCGCCGCCGAGCTCGGGGTGCCGCTGATCCTGCATCCGTACTACGTGGGCGCCCAGCCCGGGCTGGCCGACTTCTACCTCACCAACCTGGTCGGCAACCCGCTGGCCAGCACGGTGAGCGTGGCCCGGCTCGATCTTCAGCGGGGTGCTCGACCAGCTCAGCGGGCTGCGCCTGGTGCTGATGCACGGCGGTGGCTACCTGCCGTACCAGATCGGCCGGCTGGATCACGGCTACCGGGTCCGCCCGGAGGCGCACGGCTGCGCCCACCCCCCGTCGGCCTACCTGTCCCGGTTCTGGTTCGACACGGTGACGCACGCCCCGGTCCCGCTGCGCTTCCTCACCGACATGGTCGGCGCGCCGCAGGTGATGTACGGCAGTGACTACCCGTTCGACATGGCGGCCGGCCCGCTGGCCGACCAGCTGGACGGCACCGGCCTGGGCGGCGCGGACATGGCCATGATCGCGGCCACGAACGCCGTCCGCCTGTTCGGCCTGCCGCTGCCAGGATGACCGGCAGCCGGCCGCGGGCATGATCCGCACTACCTCACCAGCCAGGTGGTCTCCCTCGACGGCGGCATGCACCCCCGCTAGCGGCAAGGCCGGTTAGTTAAGCGGGTTGCCTGGCTGTCAAGGTGTGTCGGTTGGTGCGAAGGGAGCGGGGCTCCGGTAAGTGAGGTTTGTCCGCCAAAGACATGCCTCGTCACCTGGAGCCCCGCCGTGGATAAGTCTGTCATTTCCCGTGCCGTGACGGTGGCTGGAGGGCGGTTCGCGCCTGGTCACCTGGGCGAGCTGACGCAGCAGGTGCCGTTCGAGATGGTCGACGCGGTGCTGGAGGAAACGTGCCGGGCCCAGCGCCGTGTCCGTGATCTTCCGGCCCGGGTGGTGGTCTACCTGGTGCTGGCGGGGTGCCTGTTCGCTGAGCTGGGCTACGGGCAGGTCTGGGACCGCGCTGGCGGCGGGGCTGGACGGGCTGGCCGCCGCGGCCCCGACCGCGTCCGCGATGACCCAGGCGCGGCGGCGTCTCGGGCCCGGCGCCGCTGCGCGAGCTGTTCGCCCTGCTGCGCGGCCCGGCCCCGGGCGGAGCGCGGTGGCGAGGGCTGCTGGTCTGCGCCATCGACGGCACGATCATGACCGTCGCCGACAGCGCGGCGAACCTGGCCGTCTACTCCAGGCAGCGCGGCGGTAACAACGGCGGCTCCAGCTACCCGATGCTGCGCCTGCTGGCCCTGGTCAGCTGCGGCACCCGCACCGTCATCGACGCCGTGTCCGGCCCTGTCTCCAGCGGCGAGACTACTTGCGCCCCGGGCCTGCTCGCCAGCCTGCACGCGGGCATGATCCTGCTCGCCGACCGGAACTTCGGCGCCGGCTTCCTGGCCGCGCAGATCGCGGCAACCGATGCCGACTTCCTGATCCGCGTTCGCGGCCGGGAACTGCTCCCCGAAGCTTCCCGTCCTGCAGCCGCCTGCCCGACGGGTCCTGGCTGTCGCGCTTCGGCGGCATCCCCGTCCGGGTCATCGACGCCGAGATCACCGTCACCACCAGCACCGGGCACGCCACGAGCGGCTGCCGGCTGGTCACCACCCTCACTCGACCCGGCCCGCTACCCCGCCCGCGAGCTCGCCGTTCTTTACCACGAGCGCTGGGTGCGACACGAAGTCGCTTGGTGCGAGTGGAACTCGCAGAAGGAGGACCGGCTGATGCTGGTTACGTAGTTTCCGGTCCAGTTCGCAGGGACTGTTCCCGCCCCGGCGTGCGCCGCGAGTAATCGCGGGGTGCGGAGCCCGGGGAGAGGCCCAAGGCCCCCCGTTCCGTCCGGGGGGAACAGGCCAGGGAAAGGCCGGACGGGTGAACGTGAGTGAATCGCCGATGACGCCTCGTTACGTGGACTCCCGCAGGCGGAATGCAAGGGCGGGAGAACAGGGACCGCCGCTGGAAGGCGGCAGGTGCTGGCCGGTGTCCAACGACCGGCCGGGAGCGAACCACCGTCCCCGGGGTCCAGGCGGCACCCACCCCGGTCGCACCTCGGCCAAGCGGAACGTGACAACCCCGTTGGGGTCCGGCAGGCACGGCCTGCTGGTCGGCCGGACGTGAGGAAGGCTCAACTCCCCAGCGGGCGCAGGAAGGCCCGAGAAGCGAATGCCGGCGGCCGAAAGGCAGCGGGAAACCGGGACCGTTTACTGGCTCCTCCGCCAGTGGCTCCCGCATAACCGGCCGGACAGGGGCGGCTGCCCTAGCCCGAAAGGGCGCTGACGCGGGCCTGGTGGGCCTGCGGAGGAAAGCAAGCTGTGATGCCGGAACCGAAGGGCAAGTTGGACACCATGAACGGCACGCCTGTCGCGGTAGCGCCAGCGCCGGTCCCGGTGAACGGACCAGAGGACGGCTTCCCGGACTGGGGCCAGGTGGACTGGGGCCAGGCCGAGGAGAACGTACGGCGGCTGCGGCGGCGGATCTTCGCGGCAGCGCGGGACGGGGACCTGAAGAAGGTCCGCAGCCTGCAGAAACTGATGCTCCGGTCCCGTAGCAACGCGCTGGTGAGCGTGCGGCGGGTCACGGAGGTCAACGCTGGCCGCAGGACGGCCGGGGTCGACGGGCGCATCGTGCTCGCCAGTTGGGAGAAGGCCGACCTGGCCGCCTGGCTCCAGCACGGCGCGGCCGCGTGGAGGCCACGGCCGGTCAAGCGGGTGTATGTGCCCAAGAGCAACGGGCGACGTCGCGGCCTCGGGATTCCCGTGATCGCCGACCGGGCGCTTCAGGCCCTGGCGGTGAACGCGCTGGAGCCCGAGTGGGAATCGCGGTTCGAGCCGAAATCCTACGGGTTCCGGCCGGGCCGCGGCTGCCACGATGCCATCGTGGCCATCCATACCACCGCGAGCGGCAGGGCCGCGAAGCGGCTGTGGGCGCTGGACGCCGACCTCCAGTCGGCGTTCGACCGGCTCAGCCACGATCACATCCTCGCGTCACTGGGCGCCTTCCCCGCACGGGGCCTGGTGCGCCAGTGGCTGAAAGCGGGCGTGATCGAGGACGGGGTCTTCTCCCCGACTGACGCCGGCGCCCCACAAGGCGGCGTGGCCAGCCCGTTGCTCATGAACGTGGCATTGCACGGCATCGAGCAGGCGGCCGGAGTCCGGTACTACCGGGACGGCAGCGCCGCACCCGGCTGCCCGATCCTGGTCCGCTACGCCGACGACCTGATCGCTCTCTGCCACTCCAGGCAGCAGGCCGAGCAGGTCCAGGCACGGCTCGCCGACTGGCTGGAACCCCGTGGCCTGGCTTTCAACCAGGACAAGACGAAGATCACTCAGCTGGATCAGGGGGTGGACTTCCTGGGGTTCGAGATCCGCCGGTTCGGCGGCAAGCTGCTGACCAAGCCGAGCAAAGACGCAATGCGGAAGATCCGGAACAGGCTGTCCGCCGAGGCCATAGCCCTGCGAGGGGCCAACGCCGACGCGGTCATCGCCCGGTTGAACCCGATAGTCACCGGGTGGGCGGCATATTACCGGATCGGGGTATCCAGCCTCGCCTACAACAGGCTCGACGCGCATGTGTGGCGGCTGGCCTGGAAATGGGCCAGGCATACCCACCCGAACAAGTCGCGGCGCTGGGTCGTTTCCCGGTACTTCGGCATGTTCAACCCGTCCAGGAACGACAAGTGGCTGTTCGGCAGCCGGGACACCGGCCGCTACCTCCGCAGGTTCGCCTGGACGAAAATCGTCCGGCACGTGATGGTCGCGGGAAGGGCATCCCCCGATGACCCTGACCTGGCCGAATACTGGGCCAAGCGCCGTGAGCGCAACCGGCCCCCGGTCAGCCCCGCGACCTGGCACCTGCTGCGCCGCCAGCGCGGCCGGTGCCCGCTCTGCCGGGGGCTGCTGCTCTACGCCAGCCACGAACCTCATGATGAGCGCGAGTGGGAGCAGTGGCACACCATCATCCGGAAAGCGATCCGCAAGGAAGCGGTCGCTACCGTGATGGACCTCGGCACGCCGGGTGAGCAGGTCGCATACCGTCTCATCCACGCGCACTGCCGCCGACGCATCGGCGTCAGCGAATCCGGCATTTCTGCAAGCCCGCAGTCTTAAGGGCCTGCTTGAGCCGAGCTGCGGGGACAACTCCGCACGGCCGGTTCTTAGGGGGCGGCGGCGCGGTAACGCGCCGCCGCTACCCGACGAGGTCGAGAGCGCCTACTTCGAGCTCAAGTCCACCATCCTCGGCGGCCGGGTCCTGCGCGCCCGCACCCCCGGCGGCATCGACCAGGAGGTCTGCGCCCTGCTGGTCACCTACCAGGTGCTGCGCACCGCCATCGCCGACGCCGCCGGCACCGTCCCGGGCACCGACCCCGACCGCGCCAGCTTCTCCGTCGCCCTGAACGCCGCCCGCGACCAGGTCATCCTCGCCGCCGGCGTCCTCGCCGGCACCATCTCCGACCTGGCCGGGACAATCGGCCGGCTCGTCCTGGCCAGCCTGATGCCCCGCAGGCGGCTGCGCGTCAGCCCCCGCGTCGTCAAGCGCGCCATGTCCAGGTACAACGCCCGAGGCAAAGTCGACCGCACCACCCGCAAAGCCGCCATCGCCATCGCCATCCTCGCCGCCCCCTTGACAGCCGGCGACGAACCTTAACTAACCGGCCTTGCCGCTAGCGGTCCATCCGGTGATCGTCTATCGCACGGCACCATGCTGTTGCAGCAGGCGCACGATCTCCTCCTGCTGCCCCCTTGACTCGGGCGAGCCTGAACCGCCCCGGCCGGTGGTCCAGGTCGCGAGCTGCATCGGGGTCGAGCCGGACTTGTTCTGGCGGGAAGCGTCAGCCCCGCCGTCAAGAAGCGCCTTCACCGCGGCGGCGCAGCGGGTGCGCACGGCACGGTGGAGCGGCGCGACCCCGCCCTTGTCGGTGGCGTCCGGGTCGGCGCCCGCTTCGATGAGGCAGCTAATGGTCGCGGCCTGAGCGCCCGGGTTCCAGTTCGGCGACCCGGGGCTGCCGTCAGCCGCATAGTGCAGGGGCTGAGCGCCGCGGCGATTCCTCGCGCCGACGTCGGCGCCCATGGTGATCAGCTGCCGGACGACCGGCAGCCGGTAGCCGGCGGCGCCGATATGGAGTGCCGTGTCGCCCGCATAGAGGTAGTGCCCGATCTCGGCCAGGTAGAAGTCCGCCGCCCTGGCACGGGTCGCGCCCTCCCCCGCCCGGGCGCTCGCGAGCGACCCCGATGCAGCGAGCAACCTCAGCGCGGTGGCCGCGTCGTCGGCAACGATCGCGCGCACCAGCGTCATCAGCGCGACCTCGCTGTCCACCATGGCCCGGCCAGCGTACTGCGGGCCGGGCTACCGCGCCCCGGGATGGGAGTAGAGGCCGGGCGCATAACCCGCCGCTCGCATTCATGAGATAGCCGTACGTAGAATGCGTACGGGCCGACAAGGATGAGAACCGGACACATGCGACACCACAACTCGGCATGACGGACGTACGCGCGCTCACCGAGGCTGACTGGCGCAGGCTCCGACTGATCCGGCTGCGCGCATTGCGAGATGCGCCGCATGCATTCATTTCAAGTTACTATTGCGAAGCCGGGCATGAAGCGGACTGGTGGCGTGAACGGCTGAGCAAGGATACCTGGCTTCTTGCATTTCGCGCCGGAACGTCGGTCCAGCCCGTCGGCGTGATATCCGCGACCCTAGGGATAATTGATTCTTCGCCGCATCCTTACATCAACTCACTATGGGTTGCTCGGGCGCATCGCCGACGGCACGTCGCCCGGAATCTCCTCCATGCGGTCCTGGAACACGTGGCCGACGAAGGGGCAGATGCCGCTTCCTTGTGGATCCTGGACGGCAACGAGGCGGCGCGGCGACTCTACCTGGCTGCCGGGTTTACCCCCACCGGGCACCGGCAGCTGGTCCCTGGCTCCGTGAACAGGCACGAAGAACGGCTGACCAGGCACCTGCACCGGGGCGGCGGGTAGTCGTCAACGCAGCTGCGCGGACGGAATGCACCTTGCCCACGGTCACGGTCCGGGAATGCCCGGACGGCCGGCGTGTGGCCGATGACCGGGACACGCCTGCCGACCGGGATTCACCTACTTGATCACATGATGCATACCGTCGAATACGACGATCGCTCCAGAGGTGATCAGCACCATCAGTATGATGGCCACGATCATCAAGGCAATCCGGAGGGCGGCACGCCAGAAAATTGCCATGATGATCGCCGACAGTATGATGAGTATTTGCATGACCGACTCCCTGGGTCGCCCTTTTAAGCGAGCCTGGTCAGTCCTGGCTACCGTCCGGCCGGACGGAACTGACTGGTGCCAGGCCGGGAGCAGAAGAACCGCGATGGAGATGGTGGCTCCGGGTCACCGCCCGCATCGTGCGGGCGACTCCGGCCCCTGCCTGGGCTGCCTGGGGGCCTGCTGCCCGGGACGTTAGACACTGGTGACCCGGGGCACGGAGCGTTACCATCAGGAGATCACGATCTT
>CAWIYD010000003.1:0-296422 GCA_963840195.1 uncultured Actinomycetes bacterium | reverse complement strand
TGCTGCGCGGCGATCGGGTCGCCCGGCCATTCGTGCATCGCGTCCAGGTTGTCCCGGGCCGGGTGCCTGGCTGCCGCGGGCCCGTCCGCGAACCCGTGCAGCACGTTCACGATCACCTTCTGGGCGAAGCGCCACGCGCGGCGGTTCACGCCGAACAGGTGCAGGCCGTTGGCGGTGGCCACGAACCGCATGGTCCCGGTGGCGAACACCCCGGCGCCGCCGGGGTGGGTGTAGTAGGCCGAGTCCGAGTAGCTGTTCACGCCGCGGCAGGTCAGCGGCGAGTGCGACAGCACCTCGATCGGCCGCTGCACCGGGTAGACCGGGTTGACCCGGTCGTACTCGATGCCGACCAGCCCGGTGAAGCTGGGTGCCCTTCGTCACCCCGGTGCCGGCGTACACCCAGCTGTCCGGGGAGGCGATCACGTACGGGGCGCTGGTCGGGTTGGACTCGTACAGCACGCCGGTGAGCGACGATTCCGGGTCGGGGTTGGGCGGCTCCCGCCAGTCGCTGGTGACCAGCGCATTGTCCTTGCCGTACATGGGGTCTTCGGTGTAGCTGGTCTTGTAGCAGATGACCAGCCGCCGCGGGCCGAGCCGGGTGCTGGCCAGCCGGGTCCGCCGGAACAGGGTGTTAGCGCCCAGGAAGGCGACGTTCACCCCGGCGTCCCGGGCCGCGGTGACGTTGGCCCGCTCCGGCGGCGACCAGTACTCGTCGTGCCCGGGGCAGATCAGCGCGCTGGCCCCGTGCAGCAAGTTCGGATCGCCGTCGATGTCCATGCTGGTCTCGTAGGCGAGCGGCAGGCCGGACCGCTCGGCCAGCTCGATGGTCTTCCGCTCGTGGTAGAGGAACATGAACGCGCCGCTGGCGTCGTAGGGCCGGTCCAGGCTGACCGCGAGCGAGCGGTTGGCGTAGTCGGCGGTGCCGCCGGGCCCGTTGTAGAGGTCGTAGCCGCCCCAGGTGTTGTACGCCTGCCAGGTCTCCACGCCGTTCTTGATCACCACCTTGCCGGCCGTGCTGGCCGACCGGACGGTGAGCGGGATGAACCGCTGGGCGCCGGACTCGGCGTCCAGCCGGAGCAGGTAGGACCCTTCCGGCCAGTCGTCGGTGGGCACGGTGAGCGACTCCCCCCAGTCGCACTCCACCGTGTTGGTCGGCTTGATCAGGGAGGAGGCGCGCTGCTGGTGGCCCTTGACCGGCCCCGACTGCCACACCAGCCGGGCCTTGTCCCCGTTGTACCAGCCCATCCGGAAGGCGCTGACCCGGAACGAGCGGGCCGTGGTGGACACGTACAGGGTGACCGGCTCGCCAGGCAGCACGCTGGCCTGCCCGGCGTAGCCGACGATCGCCATCGGCGCGCCGAGGTTGCTGATCTGCCAGTTCGGGTCGCCGGGCCGGGAGTTCTCGCTCACCGGACGGCCGCTGGGGGCCCGGCGTGACGCCCCGGCACTGGCGGTCGCGCTGGCCGAGGCGGCCTTCTGGCCGGACGCCGAGCAGCCCGCGGCCGCGCCGGCCGCGCCCGCCGCGGCCAGACCGAGGAAGGCGCGCCGGGAGTAGGAACCGCGCACAGTCATGACTCCCATCATGGCCCGGGGCTGCCGCCGGTGCTGGAGGTGCCGCCGAAGGCCGGCGCAGCTTGCCCGTTTCTTGACCTTTACTCACCTGGCCGGCTTTCCAGGGTGCAACAATCCGGGCATGCTCCCAGGCGCGACCGATTCGGCTGATGACCCGCTCGAGCAGGACGCTCCCGACCACCCGGTGAATGACCCGGCCATCGTGTCGTGGTTCCTGGCCGAGGGCGACCGCGCCAACCGGGCCACCGACCTGCGCGCCTTCACCATCGGCAACCTGGTCGTGCCGCTGGTGGACGGGCGCGGCTACTTCGCCCGGCTGCACGCGGAGATCAACGCCACCCAGGCCGGCGACCAGGTCTACTTCCTGGATTTCCGGGGTGACTTCGACGAGCACCTGGATGGCCCGGGCTCCGCGGCCGGCGAGGTGCTCGGCCGGGCGGCCAAGCGTGGCGTCAGCGTGTTCGGCCTGCTGTGGCGGTCGCACCCGAAGGCGCTGCGCCAGTCCGAGGAGGCCAACGCGGAGTTCGTCCGGGAGATCGACGCCGACGGCGGCCAGGTGCTGCTGGACGCCCGGACCCGGCGGGGCGGCAGCCACCACCAGAAACTGGTCGTGCTGCGGCACCCGGGCGCGCCGGGCCGGGATGTGGCGTTCGTCGGCGGCATCGACCTCGGCCACAGCCGTAACGATGACGGGGAGCACGCGGGCGACCCGCAGGTGATGGAGTTCCCCAGCGAGTACGGCGAGCGGCCGCCCTGGCACGACATCCAGGCCGAGGTGCGCGGGCCCGCGGTGCACGACCTGGAGCACACCTTCCGGGAGCGCTGGTACGGCAGCAGCGTGCTGGACCTGCCCAGCCCGGTGCGCCAGCTCTACGACCGGGCCTACCACATGGGCGCGATGACCAGCCGCCCGCTGCCCGCGCCGATGCCCGATGACGGCACCGCCCGCGGCCCGCACGCGGTCCAGGTGCTGCGCACCTACCCGGCCCGGCTGCGCCGCTACCCGTTCGCGCCGCTCGGCGAGCGGAGCATCGCGCACGCCTACCGCAAGGCGTTCGCCCGCGCCCGCTGCCTGGTCTACCTGGAGGACCAGTACCTGTGGTCCCGCCCGGCGGCCGAGATCATCGCCGGGGCGCTGCGGCGCAACCCGGAGCTGCACGTGATCGCGGTGGTGCCGCGCCACCCGGACAACGCCGGCCCGGTCACCCGGTGGCCGGGGCTGATGGCCCGGCACGACGTGGTCCGGGCCTGCCGCCGGGCGGGCGGGGACCGGTTCGCCGTCTACGACCTGGAGAACCCGGCCGGGACACCGGTGTACGTGCACGCCAAGGTGGCCATCGTGGACGACGTGTGGGCCATGGTCGGGTCGGACAACCTGAACCGCCGGTCGTGGAGCCACGACAGCGAGCTGTCCATCGGGGTGCTCGACTCGACCCGGGACGCCCGGGCCCCGGCCGACCCGGCCGGGCTCGGCGACGGGGCCCGCACCTTCGCCCGCGACCTGCGGCTCCGGCTGTGGTGCGAGCACCTGGACCGGGACGCCGGCGACGTCGCCGACCTGCTCGACCCGGCGGCGGCGTTCGCCGCGTTCGGCCGGCAGGCGGAGCGGCTGGCCGCCTGGCATGCGGCCGGCCAGGCCGGCGCCCGCCCGCCGGGCCGGGTGGTGCCGCACCAGGTGTCCCGCCCGACCGCGGCCCAGCGCGCCTGGGCGGTGCCGCTGTACCGGACGGTGTTCGACCCCGACGGCCGCCCGTGGCGGGACCGGTTCCGCGGCCGCCTGTGACGCCCGGCCCGCCATGGGTCCCGGCCCTCCCGGCCCGCGGCGCCCGCAGCATCATGACTCGCCGGTAATAACCCGCTAACTTGCGCCCACCGGAACGCGACCGCGGCAACCACCGGGCATCGCCGGGCGTCTGTTGAAGTACCTGCTTGATACTGCATGGACGGACGGTGCCTGATGGGCGGACGTGCTATCCCGCGACTAGTGAGACCAGTGAGGCCAGACCAGTGAGGCCACCGGCGGGCAGGGTGCTGCTGGGATCGGCCCTGCTCGGGGCGGCGCTGCTCACCAGCGGGCTGGCCGCCAGCCCGGCGCTGGCCCGGCCGTCGGCGCAGAACGCGCCGGACGGCGGCCCGTTCCCGGTGACCTGCACGTCCCCGCTCCATCCCCGGCTCGCTGCCCGGCTGGCCCGCGGCCTGCGGGCGGCGCTGCGCGGCCGGCTGTCCACCGTCGCGCTCCGGGTCGATGACCAGGGCGACCGGCTGGGCTGCTGGCTGAACGCCGGGCTGCACTTCGACTCGGCCAGCGTGGTCAAGGTGACCATCCTGGGGACGCTGCTCCGCGAGGCGATGACCCAGCACCGGCCGCTGACCCGCGCCGAGGCGCAGCTCGCCACCGCGATGATCACCGAGTCGGACAACGCGGCTGCGTCCGCCCTGTGGGCGCACGTGGGCCGGGGGCGGCTGCAGTACTTCCTGGGCCGGGCCGGGATGACCCAGACCCAGCTCGGCCCGGGCGGCTACTGGGGCCTGACCCAGATCACCGCGCACGACGAAATGCTGCTGCTGAACCTGCTCAGGTTCCCGAACCGGGTGCTGGACACCGCGTCCCGCGACTACGCCCTCGGCCTGATGGCGCGGGTGATCCCCGCGCAGCGCTGGGGCGTGCCCGCGGGCGCGCCGGCCAGCCTGACCGTGCACGTGAAGAACGGCTGGCTGCCGCTGGCCACGCACGGCTGGCGGATCCACAGCATCGGCTGCTTCACCGGGCACCACCGCGGCTACGCCATCGTCGTCCTGACCGAGGACAACCCGACCATGGGGTACGGCATCGCCACGATCGAGGGGGCCGCCGAGGTCATCCACCGCCAGCTCAGCCCGGGTGCCGCGCACCGGGTCCCGCCGTCGCGGCCGGCGTCCTCCTGGGGCATCCCGGATGAGCTGATCCCGGCACCGCTGGGCGGCCGCTGAGAAAAGCCGGGAAAAATCCTCCCGCGGCCGGAACCAGGGCCGGGGAGGGCACGTCTAAGGGGGTGCCTCTTCCCACCTGGGGCGCATGGTGAATGGCCGCCCGCACGGCCCGGCGGGCAGCGCACAGTCGCCGGGCTGTGCGGGCGGCGTACCTGCTGGCCCTGTCACGCGGCCGGCCCTGTCACGCGGCCGGCATCTCAGTCGCCCGCCGCCGGGGCGTCCAGGCGGCGCAGCCCGCTCCGGTGCCGCTCCGCGAGGTCCAGGTAGGTCTGCACCGCGTACTTGATCCATTCCTGCTGGGCCTGGCCGGCCCCTGCGCGGATCCGGGCGGGCACGCCGAGGGCGAGCGCCCCGGCCGGCACCACCATGTCCTCCCGGACCAGCGCGGCCGCGGCCACGACCGCGCCGGCGGCGACGCGGGCCCGGTTCAGCACCAGCGAGCCGGAGCCGATCAGGCAGCCGTCTTCCACCACGCAGCCTTCCAGGTGCGCCCGGTGCCCGACCACGCAGTCCGCCCCGATCAGCGTGGGCCACTCCTCGGTGGTGTGCACCACCGTGCCGTCCTGGATGGACGTGCGCTCCCCCACCCGGATCACGCCGTGGTCCCCGCGCAGCACCGCACCGGGCCAGACCGAGGCGCCCGCGGCCAGTTCCACTGCGCCGATCACCACGGCATCCGGGTGCACGTAGGCCTGCGGGTCGATCGACGGCGCGGCATAGTCGAGTGCGTAGATCGGCACAGCATCACTCCCCAAGCGTCTGCGCGGCGCGCGGCTGCCGCGCCCATCCGGCCGGGCCAGCGCCCGCCGGAAACCGGTAGCTATGACGGTATAGCGCAGCAACCCGGAGAACACCGGCCAGCCGGGCACCGGGGGCCGGATGTCCAGGGTCCCTTGGCACGGCCGGGGCGGGCCGTTGGCCCGCCCCGGCCACGGACCAATGGCCCCTCTTTGCGCACACAACCGATTTCCTGCCATGCAAACTTTTCCGCCACGTTTCGGGGTGATACGAAGAAGAAAACCACGAGGCATTCCGGGCGGGAAATCGATCTCCCCGAGGGCGGGATCACATCATGCACTGGCGCACTTCTTTCCCCCGGGCACTCGACGCGCTTTCCGAGGGTGTCTCATTTTCATACACCCGTGAGGCATCTCGCGCACACGTGAACACGAGGACGGCACCATGACAACCACCCAGACGTACGGCGGCGACACCCGGGCGGGCTCGCTGGCCGGCCGCGTGGCCCTGGTCACCGGGGGCACGGCGGGCATCGGCGGCGCGATCTCGCAGGATCTGGCCGAGGCCGGCGCGGGCATCGCGGCCGGCTACTGGCACAGCGGCGAGCGGGCCAGGAAGTTCCAGGCCCGCGCGGCCGAGCAGTTCCCCGGGCAGCTGTTCACCCTGCACGAGGGCAACATCGGCCACGCCGATGACTGCCGCCGGGTGATCAGCGAGGTCATCGAGCAGCACGGGCGGCTGGACATCCTGGTCAACAACGCCGGCATCACCATCGACCGGACCGTGGCCCACATGACCGACGAGGACTGGCTGCGGGTCATCTCGGTCAACCTGTCCGGCGCCTTCTTCATGGCCCAGGCGGCGCTGGATCACATGATCGAGCGCGGCAGCGGCCGGATCATCAACGTGTCCTCGGTGATCGGGGAGACCGGCAATATCGGCCAGGTGAACTACGCGGCTTCCAAGTCGGGCCTGTTCGGGCTGACCAAGTCCCTGGCCAAGGAGGCGCTCTTCCACCTCAAGAAGGCGGACCACCCGGTGGGCGAGGGGATCGGGGTGACCGTGAACGCGGTGACCCCCGGCTTCATCGCCACCGACATGCTGGCCACCATCCCGGAACGGGTGCTGGACCGGATCCGCGGGCAGATCCCCGTCGGCCGCCTGGGCCGGCCGGACGAGATCGCCCGGGTGGTCCGCTTCCTGGCCGCCGACGAGTCCGCGTACGTGACCGGCCAGATCTGGGCGGTCAACGGCGGCCTGGACATGTGAGCGGAATGACCATGGCCGAGCAGCCAGAAGTGCAGGTGCTGTCCGCGGTGCGCAGCCGTTACGCGCTGACCACCATGTGCATCGGCGGCGGCCAGGGAATCGCCGCCATCTTCGAGCGGATGTAACCACCCGCTGGCGGGAACGGACACTCAAGACAAGGAGGTGCGGAATGTCCGAACATGACTTCGCGCGGCGGGTGGTGGAGGACGCGGCGGAGGTGATCGCGCCGGAAGCCAGCCTCATCCCCGAACTCGACATGGGCAGCTTCGGCGCGTCCATGCTGGCCGTATTGAACCGGGCCCTGGAGCGCCCGGACGAGGTCGCCGGGGCAGGATGGCGGTTCTGGTCCACCATGGGCAGGATTGCCCAGTTCACGGCGTACCGGTCAGCCGGCCGGGACGTACCGCCGCCCATCCCGGCCGGGAAGGACAAGCGGTTCGCGGACCGGACCTGGGAGGACAACCCGGCTTTCGCCGGGCTCCGCCAGGCTTACCTTGCGCTCAAGCAGTTCAGCGAGGACATGCTCGACGCCGGGAGCGGTGATCCGGTCAGCGACGCGAAGGCGCGGCTGATGACCGGCTTCCTGGTCGACGCGGTCGCCCCGACGAACTTCCTGGCCACCAATCCGGCCGCGCTGAAGCGGGCCTTCGAGACCGGCGGCGGCAGCGTGGTCGCCGGGGCCGCCAATTTCGTCGATGATCTCCTGCATAACGACGGCCGCCCGAGCCAGGTGGACCGGCGGCCGTTCCAGGTGGGCAGGAACCTGGCCGCCACGCCCGGGAAGGTCGTGTACAAGAACGACCTGATGGAGCTCATCCAGTACGCGCCGCAGACCCCCGAGGTGGGGGCCATCCCGATGCTGATGAGCCCGGCCTGGATCAACAAGTACTACATCATGGACCTCGCGCCCGGCCGCAGCTTCATCGAGTGGGCGGTCCAGCACGGGCACACGGTCTTCGCGATCTCCTACCGCAACCCCGATGAGAGCATGCGCGGGGTGCGGCTGGACGACTACCTCATCGAGGGGCCGCGGACCGCGCTCGACGTGATGTGCGACATCACCGGCTCCGACAAGGTCAACATCACCGGGCTGTGCCTCGGTGGCGCCCTGACCGCGATGCTCGCCGCCTACCTGGCCAGGACCGGCGACGACCGCATCGGCTGCATCACCCTGCTCAACACGCTGCTTGACTACAGCGAGCCGGGCGTGCTCGGGGTCTTCACCGACGAGCACACGGTGGCCCAGATGGAACATCACATGCAGGCCAAGGGGTTCCTCGAGGCGTCCGACATGAGGACCTCGTTCGACATGCTCCGGGCGAATGACCTCATCTTCAGTTACGTGGCGACGAACTGGCTGATGGGACAGCAGCCCCCGGCTTTCGACATCCTGGCCTGGAACGCCGACAGCACGCGCATGCCAGCGGCCATGCACTCCTTCTACCTCCGCTCGCTGTACCTGCACAACCAGCTCGCCACCGGCGAGCTGGAACTGGCCGGGCAGCGGCTGTCCCTGCAGGAGATCAAGAACGACACGTACGTGGTCAGCGCGGAGAACGACCACATCGTGCCGTGGACGGCGTCGTACAAGACCACCGGGCTGCTGGGCGGGCACGTCCGGTACCTGCTGTCCAACGGGGGGCACATCGCCGGCATCGTCAACCCGCCCGGTCCCAAGGCCTGGCATGAGGTGAGCCAGGACAACCACACCTCCGCGGAGCAGTGGCGCGCGGGAGCAAAGGTCATCAAGGGCTCATGGTGGGAGGACTGGGCCGACTGGGCCGGGCAGCGCGCCGGCGGCAAGGTGAAGCCGCCCAAGATGGGCAGCCGGCGCTATCCGGCCCAGGGCGACGCCCCGGGCCAGTACATCCACGGCTGAGGCGGTCCCGGGACGGCTGCCCGCGGTCGCGGGCAGCCACCGGCCAGCGGCCAGCGGAAGGAGGCAGTCACCTGGGATGCTTGACAAATCATCCAATCTGCATGATATAGTAAGCACTAGGCAAACGAAAGCAAGCACCCCCGAGGAGCACGTAATGGCCGACACCCGCAACACCAGCCAGGAGATCCAGGGCGAGATCCTGGACACGGTCCGCAAGAGCCAGGAGGCCGTGGTGGATGCGATCAAGCGGTGGGCCGACGCGGTCCAGTCCCTGACCCCGTCCATCCCCGTCCCGAACCTGCCCTACGCCGACAAGCTGCCCAAGCCGGAGGAGCTGGTGGCGAACGCTTACGACTTCGCCGAGCAGCTGCTGGCCACCCAGCGCAGCTTCGCCGAGAGCGTGCTGCACGCCACCAAGCCGCTGATGGCCGGCAAGAACGGCGCCCCGAAGGCCGGCACCGCCGCCAAGTAACCGCACCGCACCCTGCGCGGCGGACCGGATTCCCGGCCCGCCGCGCATTCGCGTACTATAGTTAGCAAGCAGCCGCGGCCTCGCAGCCGCCGCCCTACCTGGGAGGTCCCCGTGCCGGAACCGTGGGACACCCAGCTGCAGGCGCTGGGCTCGTTCATCCGCAGCCAGCGCAAGCTGGCCAACCTGTCGCTGCGCCAGCTGGCCGAGATGACCAGCCTGTCCAACCCGTACCTGAGCCAGATCGAGCGGGGCCTGCACCAGCCCTCGGTCCGGGTGCTCAAGCTCATCTCCGAGGCCCTCGACGTCTCGGCCGAGACGCTGCTCGCGCAGGCCGGGCTGCTGGACGGCGACCGCGCGGCCGCTGCCGGGAATGGCTGGCCCGCGGCCCCCGGGCCGGCGGCCGCCCCGCCCGCCGCCGACGCCGAGGCGGCCATCCGCGCTGATCAGCGCCTCACCGATGAGCAGAAGAACGCGCTGATCACCGTGTACCGGAGTATGCTGCGCTCGGAATAGGGTGTTCTGCGGCCGTTCGCTCGCCCCGCGTGCGCTGCCCGGCGGTTCACCCTGGCCGCCCCGGTCCCCGGCGGCCGCCCAGCGTAACCAAGAAGTTACCTCTATCTTGCCTGCCGGCGAGTGTGGGGACGATCACAAGTCTATAATTCCTACATGCTAACAGGGGAATCTCGCTTGCCCGCGCTGCTGCCTCGCCCGGACCTGTCGGAACTCGCTGTTGCCCCGCCCGGCGCCGGCCCGGGCTACTGGGCCGGCGCGCCCAGCGCGGTGCTCGGTGACGACGCCATCTACCTCGCCTACCGGCTGCGCCGCCCGGTCGGCCGCGGCCGCGGGTACGGGGTGACCGTGGCCCGCTCCGCGGACGGCGTGCACTTCGAGCCGCTGGTCACCATCGGCCGGGAACTGGTCGGCACCGAGTCGCTGGAGCGGCCCTCGCTGGTCCGCGCCGAGGACGGCGCCTGGCGGCTGTACCTGAGCTGCGCCACGCCGGGCACCAAGCACTGGCGGGTCGAGCTCATCGAGGCGGCCAGCCCGGCCCAGTTCGACGCGCGGTCCATCGAGATGGTCCTCCCCGGGGACGTCAAGACCGGCGTGAAGGACCCGGTCATCCGGCACTGGGACGGGCTGTGGCAGCTGTGGGCCTCCTGCCACCCGCTGGCCGACCCGGACGAGGCCGACCAGATGGTCACCGACTACGCCACCAGCCATGACGGCCGGGAATGGACCTGGCACGGCACCGCGCTGGCGGGGCGCCCGGGCCACTGGGACTCGCGCGGCACCCGGGTGACCGCGGTGCTGCGCAACGCGGGCTCGATCGTCGCGTACTACGACGGCCGGGCCAGCGCCGCGGAGAACTGGGAGGAGCGCACCGGGGTAGCCACCGGCACCGAGCCGACCAGCCTGGCCGCCACCGGCGACGCGCCCGTGGCCGAGTCCCCCTACGCCGGCGGCGGGCTGCGCTACCTCGACATCCTGCCGCTGCCCGACGGCAGCCACCGGCTGTACTACGAGATGACCCAGCCGGACGGGTCACACGAGCTGCGCACCGAGCTGCTGCCACCACCCGCCTGAGCCGGGTTCCCCGGCCGCCCGGGACCCGCCCCCGGGGCTTCCGCGGCCGCCCCGGCCAGCGGCAGCCCCGGCCAGCACCGGTCAGCCCCGGGGCTGGCCGTTGCGGGCCTGGCGCTGGCCGGGCGGGCGGTCCCCGACCAGCCCGCCGGACCGCTCCCGGGGCTGCAGCCAGTCGCCGAAGTCGGACTCGGTGACCTTTTCCAGCAGCCGGATGTCGGACTCGAAGTACGGCAGCAGGGCCTGGCGCTGCTCCCAGGTGAGCGGCTGGCGCGGCCGGGCCCCCCGCTGCAGCATCCGCTCCAGCGGGCTGGTCAGCACGGTCCCGGTGGTGCCGGGCAGGTGCCGCCCGGCCGCCGCCGCGCCGCGGAGCAGCTGGGACAGCACCCGGTGGCCGAGCGACTCGTCCGGGTGCGCGGTCACGTTCTCCCTGGGCACCTCGGTGATGACCCCGGCCGGGACGCCCAGGAACGCGCAGATCTCATCCAGCGTCTGGACCGGCGCATCCACCAGCTCGCGGTAGCGCAGCACCAGGACGTGCTCCTTCGGGAACACCCGGTACAGGTGCTCCAGCTGCTCGCCGTACCGGCCGAGCCGGGTGTAGTGCCAGAACTGCGCCCAGCCCGCGGCGACCCGGCGGTCCTCCTCGGCGCAGGCCTGGACGAAGTCGCCTTCCGGGTCCAGCCCGGCCGACCACAGGTGGGCCCAGTTGGAGTGGGCCCGCTCCACCGGGTCGCGCAGCATGGCGATCATCTTCACGTCCGGGATCAGCTCCCGGATCCGCCGCTGGGCATCGGTGTCGTACAGGTAGAAGGGGGTTGACTCGCCGCGCAGCTGGCCCGCCGTGGCCGGGGCGAACAGCGCCTCGTAGTCGTCCCGCCGCCAGACATGCTCGCGCCAGGTCGGGATGTCGCCGGGGCCCGCCGCCCTTGCTCGGCGGCGGCCCGTCGGTCAGGAAGAACTTGGGCTCCTTGACCGGGGACAGGTAGAGCGCGGGATGCTGGGCCAGTGCCGCGTGCAGGGCGGTGGTCCCTGCCTTGGGAGCTCCAATGACCAGGAAGTCCGGCAGAGGCATGGGGCCTCCTTCGCGTGACAGTGCGGCTGCGCACGAACAGGCCGCCAGAGCGGGGGGAATTATCCCGATCAATTTTGTAGGCTATGGGATGCGGGTACTCCGGTCAATGACCAGGCACCGGCCATGCCCAGGCCAGGCGGGGCCGGCACCGGGCACGGCCCGGTGCCGGGGCCAGACGCCCCCCGGCACCGTTGCACGGGAGGCGCACGGCCACCAATCTTCCCTGCTGCGCGCAGCTCACACCCCGTCTGGCCACATTGCCCGCAACCTGCCGGGCGATGACCCATTGACACGCGCTGGCCGGTGCTGTGATGTTCGTCACGTGAACCGCGGTGCGCATGGCAGGCACTCCGCCCGGGCCGCCGCGGGACCGGTGCTGTGGCTGACTCAACGAAGAGGTGGAGCACATGAGCGCCTGGGACGCGACGTCCTATGAGGGCAAAGACACCATCCTGCGGGTGGTCCGGGATGAGGCGGCCCGCCTCATCGGCCTGGCCAGCCGCCCCGGCGCCTGGGAGGCGCCCACCGCCTGCGAGAGCTGGTCGGTCCGCGACGTGGTCGGCCACCTGGTGGACACCACCGAGGGGTACTTCGAGGCCTTCGAGACCGCCCGGGCCGGCGGCGAGGCCAGCCCGTACGGCCTGGCCGGCATGCACGAGCGGGCCGGCCAGCAGGCCACCCGGTTCCGCGGGCTGTCCCAGCAGGAGATGCTGGCCCGGCTGCAGAACGACCTGGACAAGCTCATGGGCATCCTGGAGCCGATGGGTCCCGAGGAGTGGACCGGCTTCATCGTGCCGCACTTCTACATGGGCCCGGTCCCGGCGTTCTTCTACGCGGCGGGCCAGCTCATGGACTACGCGGTCCACTCCTGGGACATCCGGCAGGGCACCGGGCGGGCGCACGGCCTATCCGGGGACGCGGCCGACCTGCTGGTGCCGTTCATGTTCGTGCTGTGGCAGTCCACGATCCGCAGGACGCCGATCTCACCCCGTTCGAGCTGGGCATCACGGTGACCGGCCGGAATGCGGGCAGCTACCGGATCAGCGTGACCGGCGACGGGATGAGCTACGAGGCGGGGGACGTCAGCGACCTGCCCGCGGTGCTCGACTTCGACGCGGGCAGCCTGGTGCTGACCACGTTCGGCCGCAGCAACGCCGGCACGGTGCGCGGCGACCAGGAGATCGCGGACCGCTACCTGAACCTGTTCTTCCGGATCTGAGTCCAGGCTGATCCGGATCACCAGCCCCCGGCGGGCCTGCCGGGCGAGCGGCAGCCGGGCACCGCCGCCCCGGCCAGCAGCACCAGGTGCGCGGCGAGGAAGCCCGCGATGGCACCGACGGTGCGTGGTTGTCTGCTCTCCCGGCAGGAATTATTTCGTAACGGCCGCCGCGTCGTACTCCCCCGGCGGATGGCCCGGGGGCAGCCGGTGCTTGGCCACCCGTGCCGTCGGGGTGCGCGGCAGCTCGTCGATGAGCTGCCAGTACCGGGGCACCTTGAACGCGGCCAGCCGGGCGGCCGCGTGCGCCCGCAGCGCGGCGAAGTCGGGGACCCGGCCGGGGGCCGGCACGATGAACGCCTTCACCTCGTCCTCGGACAGCTCCGACGGCACCCCGGTCACGGCGCATTCCAGCACGTCCGGGTGCCCGGCCAGGACCTCCTCCACCTCGGCGGGCGACAGGTTCTCGCCCCGGCGGCGGAGCACCTCCTTCTTCCGGGCCACGAACGTGTAGGTGCCGCCCGGGTCCACCGTGACCAGGTCGCCGGTGCGCAGCCAGCCGTCCGCGGTGAACGCCGCGGCCGTCTCGTCCGGCATCCCCCAGTAGCCGGGGGTCAGCACCGGGTTGCGGAGCAGCAGCTCACCGGTGCCGCCCGGGCCGGCCTCCCGGCCGGCGTCGTCCACCACCCGGGCATGGTTGATCACCCCGAGGCCCGGGTGCTGGCGGACCGTGCCCAGGGTGCCGAACGGCCGCTGCCCATGCGCCCAGATCAGCCCGTACGGGCTCTCCGACATCGCGTAGCCGACCACGATCCGCAGCCCGAGCCGGCGCTCCATCTCCTCCTGCCGGTCCCGGGCCGGGGCCGGGCCGGTGTAGCACAGCCGCAGCGGGGTGTCCGCGTCACCGGGCCGCGGCGGCTGCCGCATCAGGATCTCCAGCATGGCGCCGATCGCGTTGAACTCGGTGGCGCCGTGCCGCCGGGCCGCGTCCAGGAAGCCGCTGGCCGAGAACCGGGGCAGCAGGACCAGGCCGGCCCCGCAGGCCAGCGAGCCCATCATCGAGTAGGCCGGGGCGTTGATGTGGAACAGCGGCAGCGACGTCATCAGCCGGTCCGCGCTGGTCAGCCCCATCCAGTACGGGAAGCCCTCGCCGGCCAGCACGTAGGCCCGGTGCGTCTGCATGACCAGCTTCGACCGGCCGGTGGTGCCCGAGGTGGGGATGAGCACGGCCAGGTCGTCCGGGGTGACCCCGGCGTCCGGCAGGTCGGCGGGCTGCGCCGGGCGCCGGCGCCCGCCCAGCCGCCCGCGAGCTCACCGGCCGGCAGCGTGCCGAGCGGCGGCAGGCCGGCGATCCCGGCCGCTTCCACCAGGCCGGCCAGGCCCGGGTCGGTGATCAGTGCCCGGGGCCGGACCTGCCGGGCCAGCCCCGCCAGCTCGGCGGGGGCACTGCGCGGGTTGGCCGACACGGTGACCGCGCCCAGCGCGGCCAGCGCCAGCCAGCAGATCAGGTACTCCGGCGTGGTGCGCGTGGTGACCAGCACCAGGTCGCCGTGGCCGACCCCGGCGGCACGGAGGCCGCCGGCCGCCGCGGCCACCTGGCTCAGCGCGCCGCCGAAGCTGAGCTCGCCGTCGTCGGTGCGCACCCAGATCCCGCCCGGGTCCCGCCGCGCCGCGTCCCGCAGCACACCGGGAATGGTCCGGCACGGCGGCAGGTCGCTGGGCACCCCTGCATCCTACGGACACCCGGCCTGGCCCTAGCCCGGGGCGGCCGTCACGTGGTCACGCCAGGAGTGCTGCGGGGTGAAGCCCAGCGCCGCGCGGGCCCGGTCGATGGCCAGCAGCGTGCCGAACTCCCCCACCTCGCGGTTCAGCGTGACGCCCGGGAAGACCTCGGCCAGCAGCTCGGCGGAGGGCCGGTTCATCACGGTGTCCGCCGCCGCGATGATGTAGCTGGTGCTGCCCTCGGCCGGGGCCTCGAGGGCCAGCCGGCAGGCCATGGCCGCGTCACGCTCGTCGATGTAGCCCCACAGGTTCCACCGGCGCGCGGCCGGGTCCGGCCAGTATTCCGGGAAGTCCTGGTAGTCCGCGGGCCCGAGGATGTTGGAGAAACGCAGCCCGATGAACGGGATCTGGGACCACTCGGCGATGTGCCCGGCCACGGTCTCGCTGGCCACCTTGGACAGCGCGTAGGTGCTCGTCGGGACCGGGTAGTGATCCTCGTCCACCGGCGCGTACCGGGGCGGGGTGTCGAACGGCAGGCCGAGGGTGGTCTCGCTGGACGCCCACACCACCCGTTCCAGCCCGGCCTGGGCCGCGGCGGTGAACACGTTGAAGTTCATGGCCATGTTCTGGTTGAACGTGGTGGCCGGGGTGTGGATCTCCGGGGCGGGGATGTTGGCCAGGTGCACCACGGCGTCCACCCCGTGCAGCACCTCGGTGGCCTGGCCGTAGTCGGTGAGGTCGGCCAGCAGCGGCCGGACGCCCAGCTCAGTGCGGGGCAGCACCCGGTCGGTGGCCACCACCTGGTAGCCATGGGCCAGCAGTTCCGCCACGGTGACCCGGCCCGCCCGGCCGCTCGCGCCGGTCACGCAGATTCGCTTCGCCACCCCGACAGGATGCCACGCCCCGACGAGCTGCCCGGACAGCTCCGCGATCGTGATCCCGGCCATGACCACCACGTCACGGGCCCTTGACACTCCCCGCGGTCGGGGGAATCATCCCACTATTAACAGTAAAGTTTCTTAACTGAAAGTGAGACCGCCCCTCCCCGGGCCTGGCCTGCGGCTACGGCCCGGCCCCGGCCGCCTGCCCCGTCCCGCTGGACTCCCCGGAAAGCTGGCCCCGATGCCCTGGTTGCGCTCCGTCCCATCGTCCCGGCCGCGCTGGCTGACTGCCGCGGTCCGCCCGCTCACGATCCTGGCCGCCGCGGCGCTCACCGCGGCGGGATCGGCCGCCGCGGCCGCCCCGGCCAGCGCCGGTCCCGGGCCAGCCCCGCTGCCCGCCCACGTCTTCGCGCCGTACTTCGAGGCCTACCCGGCCGACAGCCCGGCCGCCCTGTCGGCGGCGTCCGGAGCCCGCTACCTGACCATGGCGTTCATCCAGACCCCGGCGCCCGGATCGTGCACCATCGACTGGAACGGCGACCCGGCCACGCCGGTCTCCCCGTCCGTCTACGGCAGTGACATCGCCCGGATCCGGGCGGCGGGCGGCGACGTGATCCCGTCGTTCGGCGGGTACTCCGCCGATCACGGCGGCACCGAGATCGCCGACAGCTGCACGAGCGTGCCGCGGATCGCCGCCGCCTACGAGAAGGTCATCACCACCTACGACGTGACCCGGCTCGACCTGGACACCGAGGACAACTCGCTGACCGACACGGCCGGCATCGACCGGCGCAACCAGGCGATCCGGATGGTCGAGGACTGGGCCGCGCGGCACGGCCGCCGCGTGCAGTTCGTCTACACCCTGCCGACCAACGTGTCCGGGCTGGACGCCTCGGGCGTGAACGTGCTGCGCAGCGCGGTCAGCAACGGCGCCCGCATCGCCGTCGTCAACATCATGACGTTCGACTACTACGACAACCAGCCGCATGAGATGGCGGCCGACACGGTGACCGCCGCCGGGCACCTGTTCAGCACGCTCCAGCAGCTCTACCCGGGCCTGCCCGCCCCGCGGATCTGGTCCATGATCGGGGTGACCGAGATGATCGGCATCGACGACTTCGGGCCGCCGGAGATCTTCACCACCGCCGACGCGCCGGCCGTCGAGCAGTGGGCGGCCCGCCAGCACCTGGCCGAGCTGTCCTTCTGGGCCCTGCAGCGGGACAACGGCGGCTGCCCGGGCACCGGCGGCAGCAACACCTGCTCCGGCGTCACCCAGTCCACCTGGCAGTTCAGCCACGCGTTCGAGCCGTTCACCCGCTGATGACCCGGCCCGGGCGGCCGGCCCGTAGGCTGGCTGCCGGGCGGGGCGGGCCGAGGCGCGGAGGCACCAATGGCGGATACGGCGATCCGGTCGGTCCGCGGTGACCTGCCGGTATACCTGGCGGAGCCGTCCACCCCCGCGCCCTGGCCGGGAGTGGTCGTCATCCACGACGTCACGGGCATGACCCAGGACCTGCGGAACCAGGCGGACTGGCTGGCCGGTGAGGGCTACCTGGCGGCCGCGCCGGACCTGTTCTCCTGGGGCCGGCCGCTGGCCTGCCTGCGCAGCACGTTCAGCGACCTGCGGCGGCGCAGCGGGCGGGCCTTCGAGGACGTGGAGGCGGTCCGCGGCTGGCTGGCCGACCAGCCCAACTGCACCCGCCAGGTCGGTGTCATCGGGTTCTGCCTGGGCGGCGCGTTCGCCCTGCTGCTCGCCCCCGGCCGGGGGTTCAGCGCGGCCAGCGTCAACTACGGCACGGTCCCCAAGGACGCTCCTGACCTGCTGCGGGCCGCCTGCCCCATCGTCGGCAGCTACGGCGGCCGGGACCTCACGCTGCGCGGCGCGGCCGCCCGGCTGGAGGGCGCGCTCGCCGCGGACGGGATCCCGCACGATGTCAAGGAGTACCCCGCCGCCGGCCATGGGTTCCTGAACGATCATGAGCGGGCCGGGGACCGGATACCGCTCATGATCAAGGTGGCCGCGCCGCTGATGGGCTACGGCCCGCACGAGCCCTCGGCCCGGGACGCACGGCAGCGCATCATCGAGTTCTTCCGCGCCCACCTGCACTGACCGCCCGGGGCCACCGCCCGGCGGGTTCAGCCTGCCGCGTAATGGGCTTCCCCGCACCGCGGCGGATGGTGAGCATGACAGCGTGGCTGACCTCTTCGTGCTGCTGCACGCGCCGGTCCTCGGCCCGGCCAGCTGGGCCCCGGTCGCCGCCGAGCTGAGCGGGCGGGGTCACCGGGTCGCCGTGCCCGCCCTGACCGGATTCGCCGCTGACGGCCCGCCGTACGCGGGCCACCTGGTGCGGCTGGCCCGGTCCCGGCTGCCCCGCCGTCCCGCGGGCCGGAGCGTGCTGGTCGTGCACTCCGGCGCGGGCGTGCTCGCCCCGCACCTGGCCGGCGCGCTGCCGGGCCGCCCGGTGGCCGTGCTGTTCGCGGACGCGGCGCTGCCCGCCCGGACCGGGCCGACCCCCGTCGCCGACGCGGGCTTCCTGCCGTACCTGGAGGGCCTGGCCACCGCCGGGACGGTGCCGCCGTGGCCGCGGTGGTGGCCGCCGGAAGACGTCGCGGCCGCCGTCCCCGGCCACGCCGCCGCGCAGGCGGCCATGGCCGAGGCAGCCCCGCTGCCGCTGGCCTTCTTCACCGAGTCGCTACCCCCGGCACCGCCCTCCTGGCGCGACTGCCACCCTGGCTACCTGAGGTTCTCCGATGCCTACCAGGCCCCGGCGGCCGAGGCCGCCCGGCGCGGCTGGCCGGTCCGTGAGCTCGCCGGGGAGCACCTGCACATGCTGGCTGACCCGGCCGGGGTGGCCGACGCCCTCCTCGGGCTGGCCGGCGCCGCGTGGCCAGGGCCCGGCGGCGCACCCCTCACCCAGGCCGTAAGCCCGGCCACTCCCCGGCCAGCAGGCCAAGGATGGCCTCGTCGGCGAACTGGCCGGTCACCCAGGCCGCCCGGCGCCGGGTGCCTTCCCGGGTGAACCCGGCCCGCGCCGCCACGGCCAGCATCGCCGCGTTACCGGCCAGCGTCTCGATCTGCAGCCGGTGCAGCCCGCGGATCTCGAAGCCGTACCGGCACAGCACCCGGACCGTGTCGCTGCCCAGGCCCCGGCCGCGGAACGACGGTCGCAGCGAGATGCCCAGGTGGGCCGCGCGGTTGTGCGTGTCGATGCCCCACAGCAGCGCCTCGCCGACCAGCTCGTCAGTGTCCAGCAGCACCACGGAGAAGATCGCGGCATCGTCGATGGCGGCAGTGACCCGGTACGGGGAGTCCCCCAGCGGGATGGGCCGCCAGGGCCGGCTGTCCGCCTGCGACCTGGTCGCCACATCCTCGTACAGGTCGGCGTGCAGGAGCGGGATGTCGCTGTCCTGCCGGGCCCGCAGCCCGATCATATCCCCGTGCAGCATGCAAGCTTCCTACTCGCGTGCCCGCGTGGGGGCAACCGGATTCCGCGGCCGGGCGGCACCGGGCGCAGGCGGCCGGGCTCAGGGCTGCAGGCCGTCCCAGGACCAGCGGGGCACGGGCAGGCCGGCCGGGACGGCCGAGCCGTGCGGCGAGTAGACCAGGATGTCGGCGACGGCCCACTCCATGTAGCTGCGCAGCGCGGCCCGGAACTCGGGGTCCTCCGGCAGGCCGGCGTCGTCGGCGGCCTGGACGAAGCAAGCCACGAACCGCCGGCCGAGGTCGGTCATGTCGCCGTTGCCGGCGTGCAGTTCCTGCAGCTCGGTCTGGCTGGCGCAGGCACGGGAGTACTCCGGCGGGCCGCCCATCACCTCCGCCCAGTACGCGGCCAGCCGCTCCACATGCTGGGGGTGCTGGCCGGGATGGGAGAACGGGTGGTTCAGCTCCGGGTCCGCCAGGCACCGGGCGTGGTGCGCGGCGGCCAGGGCCAGGAAGGCCGGCCGCCGCCGGCGTAATCGAACAGCGTGGGCCGCATGAGGCCAGCGTCGCACATCCCGGTGCCGCGCGCGGCGCTGCCCCACCGGACAATGGTGCGGGCGCGGTGACCCGCCGCGGGACGCGATCAGGAGGGATGTGCTGCCGTGCGAGCCGTCGTGCAGCGGGTGAGCCAGGCCAGCGTCGCGGTGGACGGGCAGGTCACCGGGGCCATCACCGAACCTGGCCTGCTCGTGCTGGTCGGCGTCACCCACGGCGACACCCCGGAGACGGCCGCGAAGCTGGCCGCCAAGCTCTGGGGGCTGCGCATCCTGGACGGCGAGAAGTCCTGCTCCGACATTGCCGCGCCGCTCCTGGTCATCAGCCAGTTCACCCTGTACGCGGACACCCGGAAGGGGCGCCGCCCCACCTGGCAGGCGGCCGCGCCCGGCCCGGTCGCCGAGCCGCTGGTGACGGCGGTGATCTCGTCGCTGCGGGGGCTCGGCGCCCACGTCGAGACCGGGGTGTTCGGCGCGAACATGAAGGTCAGCCTGGTCAACGACGGCCCCGTCACCATCATCCTGGACATGTGACGCCCCGCGGGCCGGCGTCGGCCGGGCGCCGGGCCGGGCCGCCGGGCCGCCGGGCCGCCGGGGCGCCGGGCCGCCGGGGCGCCGGGCCGCCGGGGCGCCGGGCACCCGGGACGGCTCAGTCGCCCAGGACGTGGCGGAAGTAGGAGCCCGGCTCGTCCATGAACCGGCGCCACGCGCCGACCAGGTGCAGGTCCTCCCAGCGGGCGGGCCGCAGCCCCCAGTCGCCGAGTTCCAGGATGCTGGCACCGGGGACGGCGGCCACGATGGGCGAATGGGTGGCCACGATCGCCTGCGACCCGCCCTGCGCGAGGTCGTGCAGCAGCGCGGCCAGCGCCAGGCAGCCGGTGAACGACAGCGGGGCGTCCGGCTCGTCCATCAGGTAGAAGCCGGGCTGGCTCACCCGGGTGCGCAGGATCTCCAGGAACCCTTCCCCGTGGCTGAGCTCGTGGAACCGCTCCGGCCGCCTCCCGGGGTTCTCCTCCAGGTAGGTGTACAGGCTGTGCATCGTGTCGGCGCGCAGGAAGTAGGACCAGCCGCGCCGGCCCGGGCTGCGCTCCACGACCAGCCGCCGGCCGATCCCGGGCTCGCTGCCGCGGATCCGGAACAGTTCCGAGTGGGCCGACCCGCCCTGCGCGTTCAGCCCGCAGGCCTCGGCGATCATCTCGACGACGGTGGACTTGCCGGATCCGTTCTCGCCGACCAGCACGGTGAGGCCGCCGGGCAGGACCAGTCCCTCGGTGAGGATCTGGGCCACGGCGGCCACCGTGCCGGGCCAGCGGGTGACGTCCACGGAGACGGCCGGGCCGGGCCGGATCACCCGGATTATCCGCCCGTCCTGCTGCCGTCCCCGGCCGCCACCGCCACTGGCCACCCGGCCATCATGCCGCTACTGCGGCCGGGTGGCTGATACGGATCCCGGTCCCGCAGGCGCTACCGTCGGGGAGTGGCCGAGCGCGCAACGGACGTCCTGGTCCTCGGGGCCGGGGTCATCGGGCTGACTACGGCGGTGTGCCTGGCCGAGGACGGCCTGGCCGTCACCATCCGCACCGGCCACCTCCCCGCGCAGACCACCTCGGCGGTGGCCGGGGCCATCTGGGGGCCGCACCTGGTGGAGGACAGCGACCGGGTGCGCCGGTGGTGCGCGGAGACCCTGGACGTGCTGGCCGGCCTGGCCGGCCAGCCGGCCGCGGGCATCCGGCTGGTCAGCGGGACCGAGGCGGCCCGCTCCCCCGCCGCCCGCCCGGACTGGGCCGGGCCCCTCGCCGCGTTCGGCGAGATCAGCCCGTCCCCGCCGGGCAGCCTGCCGCCGGGCTTCGCGGCGGGCTGGCGGTACACCGCGCCGGTCGTCTGCATGCCGGTCTACCTGGACTACCTGCTGGCCCGGTTCCGCCAGGCGGGTGGCCGGGTCCAGGTCAGCCCGGTGCGCACCCTGGGCCAGGCCGCCGCGGGGACCAGCGCGCCGGTGATCGTGAACTGCACCGGGAGCGGGGCGCACGACCTGGTCCCCGACCCGTCGCTCACCCCAGTCCGCGGCCAGGTGGTCATCGTGGAGAACCCGGGCCTGGCCGAGTTCTTCATCGGCCTGCCGGATGCGGGCCACGAGATCAGCTACCTGTTCCCGCACGCCGGCCGGGTGGTGCTGGGCGGCACCGAGGCCAGCGGCGACTGGTCCACCGAGCCCCGCCCGGAGACCGCGCAGCGGATCCTGCGCGACTGCGCCGCCATCGACCCGCGGCTGGCCGGTGCCCGGATCATCGAGCACCGGGCCGGGCTGCGCCCGGCCCGGCCGCAGGTGCGGCTGGAAGCCAGCCCGGCCGGGACCGCCCACGGCCCGGCCGGCCGCCGCCTCGTGCACAACTACGGCCACGGCGGCGCGGGCGTCACCCTGTCCTGGGGCTGCGCCCGTGACGCCGCCCGGCTGGCCCGGCAGCCGGGCTAGAACCCGGGGAACACCGCGCGCAGCCGGTCCAGGCCGATGCCCTCGGCCGAGTGGGCCGGGGTGTGCTCCGGGTCGAGCCGCCCGTAGAGCAGCCGGAGGAACGCCTCGGCTGGCAGCCGGATCTCCCCGTCCGCCTCGGTGCCGGGCACCCAGTCCGACAGCGTCACCGGGTCGGCCACGGTCAGCAGGTAGTCAAGCTCCGGGTCGGTGGTGCGCACCCGGACCCGGAACTGGTCCCCGGCGGGCTTGGCCACGAACCCGAGCAGCTGGCCGATGTGCTCGAACAGCTCCGGGACGGCATCAGGCGCGACGGCGGCGGCCGGGTCGAACGTCACCGCCACGTCCCAGGTGTGCACGGCGTGCTCACCGAGGCGCATCCGGACCAGCCCGGCCGCGTCCAGCTGGCGGCCGAAGAACTCCAGGTGCATGGCGGCCAGTTCCTCGTCGGTGAACTGCTCCAGCCGGCTCACCTGGCGCTCGTCCCAGGCCAGGGCGTCCGCGGCCTGGGCGTCCGGGGACTTGCCGTTCCACGTGTCCCAGATGGCCGGGAAGGCGTCCCGGTCCAGCTGGCCGCCCCCGGCGAGCGCGGCATCCAGGGTGAGCAGGCCGATCTCGGCACCGCTGCCGAGGTGCGACAGGACCTGGGCGACGGTCCAGTCGCTGTCGTAGGACTGGGCGCGGAGCTGCTCCGGGGTGAGCGGCCGGACCAGCCCGGCGAGACGCTCATGGGAATTGCGCAGCATGCCGGTCAGGGTGCGCGGGTCAGTAGCCATCGGTGGTTCTCCGTTCGGGCCCTCTTAGTGTTCTGACTTCCTCAGACCCTAGGGTGAGGGGAATGCAGATCGGATTCGGAGCCCCCGTGTCCGGCGTATGGGCTACGCCGGAGAACCTCGCCACCTTCGCGGCCAGCGCCGAGGCCGCCGGGTACGCCTCATTGTGGACCTTCCAGCGGCTGATCGTGCCGGAGGGCTCCGCCATGGAGCCGGTCTACCACAGCGTGCTCGACCCGATGGTCGCCCTCGGCTTCCTGGCCGCGGCCACCCAGCGGATCCGGCTCGGCGTGGCCGTGGTCAACGCGCCGTATATCGCGCCTGGTTACCTGGCCAAGCAGGCGGCCACCGTGGACGTGCTGTCCGGCGGCCGGCTCGACCTGGGGCTGGGCATCGGCTGGATGCCGGAGGAGTTCACCGTCGCCGGCGCGGCCATGGCCCGGCGCGGGCCGCGGACCCGGGAGTACATCGAGGTGCTGCGGCACGCCTGGGCCGGCGGCGGACCCGCGTTCACCGGCCAGGACTACCAGGTGCCGGCGGGCCGGATCGCGCCGCGGCCGGTGCAGCGGCCCGGCCCGCCCGTGCTGCTCGGCGGGATCGTGCCGGCCGCGCTGCAGCGGGCCGGCCGGTACGCCGACGGCTGGGTCACCTCCAGCCGCACCGACCTGTCCCGGATCGGCGAGGGGATCGCCGTGGTCCGCGCGGCCGCCGAGGAGGCGGGCCGGGACCCGGACGCCATCCGGATCGTCTGCCGCGGCGTGGTCCGCGCGGGCGCCCCGGTGACGGTGCCGGAAGGCGGCGGCCGGCTGCTGCTGTCCGGCAGCTACGCCGACATCCGCGCCGACGCGCAGTGGCTTGGCGAGCACGGGGTCACCGAGCTGTTCTACGACCTGAACTGGGATCCGCTGGTCGGGTCGCCGGACGCGGATCCGGCCGGGGCGGCGGCCCGGGCCGGCGAGATCCTCGAGGAGCTCGCCCCCGGGCTGCGTTAGCCCGGGAGGACGACCCCCCGCAACCCCCCGCGCATCCTCAACTGGCGGGGCGGAGGCCGGCCTGCAGCGCGATCGCGGCCGCCTCGGTGCGGCTGGCGGCGCCCAGCTTGGCCAGGATGTTCGACACGTGCACGCTGGCCGTCTTGGGCGCGATGAACAGCGCGGCGGCGATCTCCCGGTTGCTCCGCCCGGCGGCGAGCAGCCGGAGCACCTCGCGTTCCCGGGCGGTCAGCCCGGACAGCGCGTCCGGCCCGGCGGCCGTGGCGGCCCGCCCGAGCCGGGCCCGGCGGCCCAGGTCGGCCAGCGCGGCCCGCAGCGGCGCGGCGCGGAGGTCCTCCGCGACGGCGGTGGCCAGCGCCCATTCCCGCTCCGCGTCGGCGCGCTGGCCCGCCTCGGCCAGCGCCTCGGCGAGCCGCCACCGCGACCGGGCCGTCTCGTACACGAACCCCGGGCTGAACTCCGCCACCACCGCCTGCCACGCCTGCGGGTCGTTGTCCCCGCGGGCCCGGGCCCACTCGGCCTCGGCGCGGGCCAGCCAGCCGCGGCCCTCGACGCCGAGCACGAACCGTGGCCGCGCCGGGAAGGCGGCCCCTTCCCGGGCCACCCGGATCAGCTCACCGGCCGCCTCCGCCTCGGCCTGCGCCGCGGCCGCGTCCCCGGCGGCCCGGGCCCGGCGGGCCCGGTCACCCCGGGCCGCCAGGCCCACCGCGGCGACCCGGATCGCCCCCGGGCCGTAGCATGCCTCGCTCGTGTCCTCCCCGGCCAGGATCGCCCCGATCTCGGTGAGCACGGTGTCGGTGTCATCCCGCCACAGGGCGTGCTCGGCCAGCAGGCCGCGGGCGATGTAGGACGCGAGGCTGTCGGACGGCCAGAACGGCTCCAGCCAGGCGCGCCGCTCCGCCACCGCGGGGCTGCCCCGGGCCACGTCCAGGAACAGCGCCATCGCGGACAGCCGGGCCTCCGCCACCGTGGCCACCCGGATGCCGAACCCGTCCGCCACCTCCTGCGCGTGATCCCACTGCCCCTCCGCGTAGTGCGCCAGGTAGTGCAGGTACTGCACGTCCAGCCCGTAGGGGGCCAGGCCCAGCCCGGCCGCCTCGGCCCGGGCCACCCCCAGGTGTGCGGTCCGGTCCGCCTCGGCCAGGTCCCCGTGCTCCAGCTGGACCCGGGCCAGCTGGAACGCCGCGCGCAGCTCGACGCCGAGCACCCGGGCCTCGCGGGCCTGCTGGTACGCCTGCGCGGAGCTTGCCGACCGCGGTGCCCGGCTCGCCGTCACGCTCGGCGAGCAGGCCCAGGGTGACCAGCGCGTCCGCCTCGATCCACGGGGCGTCCGCCGCCTGCGCCGCGGCCCGGGCCGCGTGGGCCTGCGCCGCCGCCGGCCCGACCTGGCCGGAGTACATCAGAGTCTGCGCGTGCGTGGCCAGCGCCCGGGCGTGCTCCCAGCGCGGCGGGTCCGCGCTGAGCACCTCGACGGCCGCCTGGGCGGCGGCCTGCGCGGATGCCCGGGCCGCGGGCTCCTCCACCTCGAGCAGGTAGTACGCCAGCCGCTCCTGCACCCGGCAGGCCAGCACCGGGTCGGCGGCCGGGTCCGCCGCGTCCCGGATCCGCCGCAGCTGCTGGACGGCGCGGGCCACCTCCCCGCTGGACGCCGCGCAGTTGGCGGAGCAGAACGCCAGCATGCCGCGGCTCTGGCCGGCCAGCTTCTCCGGCTCGGGGACGCGCTCCCACAGGGCCAGCGCCGCGTCGTAATGCCGGTGCGCCTCGGCCGGGGCGGCCAGCCGCTCCGATTCCTCCCCGGCCCGCACCGACGCGGCGAACGCCCCGGCGATGTCGTGGCTGGCCAGGCAGTGGTAGGCCAGCTCGGCGGCCGAGCCCGGCACGGCCGCCAGCCGGCTCTCGTCGGCCAGCAGCTCGGCGATCCGGGCGTGCAGCCGGGTCCGCTCCCCCGGCAGCAGGTCGGCGTACACCGCCTCCCGGATCAGCGCGTGCCGGAACGAGTAGCCGTGCGGTCCGCCCTGCACCAGCAGCTGATGCGCGACCGCCTCCCGGATCGCGTCCTCGTACCCGGCCCGGTCCAGGCCGGACGCCTGGGCCAGGATGTCGTCGGCGGCCTGGCGGCCGGCCACCGCGGCGGCCCGCAGCACCTGCTGCGCCGGGGCGGGCAGCCGCTCCATCCGGGCCAGCAGCAGCGCGGCCAGGCCGCTGGGCAGCAGCTCGCTGCCGGTCGCGGTGCTGGCGGCCAGCAGTTCCTCGGCATAGTACGGATTGCCCTCGGCGCGGGCGACCATCCGGTGCAGCGTGGACGCGTCCAGCGGGCCCGGGGCCAGCGCGGCCAGGTGGTCGGCCATGTCCTCGTAGCCGAGCGGCCCCAGTTCCAGGGCGGCCACGGTCGGCAGCCGGAGCAGCTCGGCCACCACCGGGCGGAGCGGGTGACGGCGGTACAGGTCATCGGTGCGGTAGGTGACCACCACCGCGACCCGCTCACGGTGCAGCACCCGGCTCAGGAAGGTCACCAGGTCCCGGGTGGACTGGTCGGCCCAGTGCAGGTCCTCCAGGACGAGCAGCACCGGGCGGGCGGCCGCCAGCTCCGCGAGCAGCCCGAGCACCGCGCCGAACAGCTGCTGCTGGGCCAGGCCGGACGCCTCGCCTTCGCCGCTTTCCGGGCCGGCCCGGTCCGGCAGCAGCTGGCCGAGCACCGGGCGGGCGGCCAGCGCGCCGGCCACCGCCTCGGCCGCCGGGCCCGCCGCGCCCTCCCGCAGCGCGTCGGCCAGCGGCAGGTACGGGATGGCGTCACCCAGCTCGGCGCACCGCCCGGACAGCACCAGGAATCCCCGGTCGGAGGCGCGCGCGGCCAGCTCGGTGACCAGGCGGGTCTTGCCGACCCCGGCGTCCCCGGACAGCAGCGCGTGGGCGGGCCGCCCGGCCGCGGCGTCGTCAAGCAGGCCGAGCAGGCGGGTCAGTTCCCCGTCCCTGCCGACCATCCGTCCTTCCGACGCGCGCAGCACAGCACCCAGTATCACAGCAGCGGCGCCGCCCGGGATGCGCTACTCTGGCCGCCATGAGCACCAATTCCCGCCCCGCTGCCGAGCAGCAGCGTCGTGCCAGCCTGGTGCCGGTCAAGCCTTCGCTCGACGGCATCGAGGAAAAGTGGTCGCGCCGGTGGGAAGAGCAGGGCGTAGTACAAGTTTGATCGTGGCGCCCCACGGGACGCTGTTTTCTCTATCGACACTCCCCCGCTGACGGTCAGCGGGGCGCTGCACATCGGGCACGTCTGCTCGTTCACCCACACCGACACGGTCGCGCGGTTCCACCGGATGCGCGGCCAGGCGGTGTTCTACCCCATCGGCTGGGACGACAACGGCCTGCCCACCGAGCGCCGGGTGCAGAACTACTTCCACGTGCAACTGTGACCCGGCGCTGCGCTACGACCCGTCGTTCGTGCCGCCGGGCTCGCCGTCCGGCGACCCGGTGAAGGTGTCCCGGCGCAACTTCGTGGCGCTCTGCGAACGGCTCACCGACCTGGACGAGCAGGCGTTCGAGCAGGTCTGGCGGCGGCTCGGGCTGTCGGTGGACTGGTCCGCGGCCAGTACCGGACGATCGGCGACACCGCGCGGGCCATCTCCCAGCGGGCCTTCCTGGCCAGCCTGGCCCGCGGCGAGGCCTACCTGGCCGAGGGCCCGACCCTGTGGGACGTCACGTTCCGCACCGCGGTGGCCCAGGCGGAGCTGGAGGACCGGGAGGTGGCCGGCCACTACTACCGGCTGGCGTTCCGCCGGCCGGACGGCACGGCCCTGCCGGTGGCCACCACCCGTCCCGAGCTGCTGCCGGCCTGCGTGGCGCTGGTCTGCCATCCCGGCGACGAGCGCTACGCCGGGCTGGCCGGCACCACCGTGACCACCCCGCTGTTCGGCGCGCCGAGGTGCCGGTGCTGGCCCACCACCTGGCCGACCCGGGCAAGGGCACCGGCCTGGCCATGGTCTGCACGTTCGGCGACCTGACCGACGTGACCTGGTGGCGGGACCTGGACCTGCCCGCCCGCCCGGTGCTCGGCCCGGACGGCCGGCTGCTGGCCGCCCTGCCCCCGGGGATCACCAGCCGGGCCGGCCGGTCCGCCTACCGGCAGCTGGCCGGGGCGACCGTGGCGCAGGCCCGGCAGCGGGTCGCCGCGCTGGCCCGGGCGTCCGGTGAGCTGCTCGGCGACCCGGAGCCGCTGACCCACCCGGTGAAGTTCTACGAGAAGGGCAGCACGCCGCTGGAGATCATCACCACCCGGCAGTGGTACCTGCGCAACGGCGGCCGCGACCAGCGGCTGCGCGCGGAACTGCTGGCGGCGGGCCGCGAGATCAGCTGGCACCCGGCGCACATGCGGGCCCGCTACGAGAACTGGGTCAGCGGCCTGACCGGGGACTGGCTGGTCAGCCGGCAGCGCTTCTTCGGGGTGCCGATCCCGGTGTGGTACCCGCTGGATTCCGGCGGCCAGCCCCGGTACGACGCGCCCATCCCGGCGGGCGAGGCTCAGCTGCCGGCCGACCCGGCCGCCGAGCCGCCGCCGGGCTACGCCGAGGAGCAGCGCGGCCAGCCGGGCGGCTTCACCGCCGACCCGGACGTGCTGGACACCTGGGCGACGTCCTCGCTGACCCCGCAGATCGCGGTGGCCACCGCCTCGGCCGGGGCCGGCACGGACCTCACCGCGCACGTCTACCCGATGGACATGCGGCCGCAGGCCCACGAGATCATCCGCACCTGGCTGTTCTACACGGTGCTCCGGGCCCACCTGGCCGACGGCACGGTGCCCTGGCGGCACGCCGCGATCTCGGGCTGGATCCTGGACCCGGACCGGAAGAAGATGTCGAAGTCACGGGGCAACGTGGTGACCCCGATGGACTCGCTGCGCCAGCACGGCTCGGACGCGGCGCGGTACTGGGCGGCCAGCGGCCGCCTCGGCACCGACATGGTGTTCGATCCGGCCCAGCTGCGGGTGGGCCGCCGGCTGGCCATCAAGATCCTCAACGCCGCCCGGTTCGCGCTGTCCCTGGCCCCGCCCGGGGAGACGGGGGCGGCCGCCGGGGACGGCAGCGGGCCTGCCGCGGCCGGTCCGCCCGGCGGGATCACCGAGCCGCTGGACCGGGCCCTGCTGCACCGGCTGGCCGACGTGGTGGCCGCCTGCACCACCGCGTTCGAGGACTACGACCATGCCCGGGCCCTGGCCGAGACCGAGTCGTTCTTCTGGTTCTTCTGCGACGACTACCTGGAACTGGTCAAGTCCCGGGCCTACGGGGAACGCGGGCCGCAGCCCGCCGCCTCGGCGGCAGGCGCGCTGCGTGCGGCCCTGTCGGTGCTGCTCCGGCTGTTCGCGCCGGTACTGCCGTTCGTCACCGAGGAGGTGTGGTCCTGGTGGCAGGACGGCTCCATCCACCGCGCCCGCTGGCCGGAGCCCGGTGAACTGCGCGAGCTGGCCGGGCCGGCCGACCCCGCCGTGCTGGACGTGGCGTCGGCGGCCATCGCGGCCGTGCGCGGGGCCAAGTCGGCCGCCCGGCTGTCCATCCGGGCGCCGGTCCGCCAGCTGGTCATCTCGGCCGGCGACGCCGACCTGGCCCGGATCCGGGCCGTGCTGGGTGATGTGCAGGCGGCCGGCCAGGTGGAGCAGGTGCTGGCCCGCCCGTCGGCCAGCCCCGAGCCGGTGCACCACGTGACGCTGTGACCGGTCACTTCCGGGCGGCGACCCGCAGCTCGTGGAAGGACACGCTGAACCCGGGGCCCTCCGGGGCGGCGCACATCACCCCGGCCAGCAGTTCGCTGTCCGGCGGCAGGTAGACCAGGGCGGCCAGGTCCGGCGGCACGCCGGGGTCGGTGGTGTAGCGGATCTCCACGGCGTCGCCGCGCCGGGACACCCGCAGCGCGATGTCGTCCGCGCCGTCCGGCAGGTTCGCCACCGACCAGCTGGACAGGCCCAGGGTGAGCACGGTGCTCAGCCGCGGCCGCCCCTCGAAGAACTCCACCCCGGTCTTCAGCCAGGTGCGCTCGTCGGCCCGGAGCATCACCCCGGCCTGGTCGTACTGGGCGGCCCAGTTCCCGCGGATGCGCACCGCCACGTCCAGGTCACCGGCCAGCACCTCGCCGTAGACGTGGCCGCTGTCCCGGATGTAGCCGTAGCCGGTGACCCGCCAGAAGTCGGTGCCGGGATCGGTGTTCACCTGCAGAACGTCGTCGGTCCGCTGCCAGCTGGCCGGCTCGTTCAGCCACTCCATGTCGCCACGCCTCCGTGATCTCTGCCGACACGAGGGTAGCGGTTGTACGGTCGGGTAACCTCGCCCGCATGGACAAGGTGCGCCGAACCGATACCGAATGGCGGGAACGCCTCAGTCCGGAGGAGTACCAGGTGCTGCGCCAGGCGGGCACCGAGGCGCCGTGGACCGGCGAGTACACCGACACGAAGACCGAGGGCGTGTACCGGTGCCGGGCCTGCGGGGCCGAGCTGTTCCGCTCCGACGCCAAGTTCGAGTCGCACTGCGGCTGGCCCAGCTTCTACGCCCCGACCGAGGACGACGCGGTCATCCTGATCGAGGACAACTCCATGGGCATGCGCCGGGTCGAGGTCCGGTGCGCGGCGTGCGAGTCGCATCTCGGACACGTGTTCGAGGGCGAGGGCTATCCGGTGCCCACCGACCAGCGCTGGTGCATCAATTCCGTCTCCCTCACCCTGGAGCCCGCCCAGCCCTGATCCCGGCCTTATCATCCCGGCCCGGGACATTAAGTGTGGGCCGCTGTGGGTAAGTCACCCCGTGCGTGGTGTGGGGGCACTGCATGGGGGGCGTTCATGGGGAATTTCATGGCCGGGCTGGCCCGTGCCGCCATCCGGTTCCGCTACGTCATCATCGCGGCCTGGGTGATCATCGGGGCGCTGTGCCTCGCCTTCTTCCCGTCGCTGTCCACCGCCGTGAACACCGACAACAGCTCGTTCCTGCCCGCCAGCTCGCCGAGCGTGCACGCGATGGACCTGGCGGCCCCGTTCCAGCCCACCAACGACAGCACCGGGACCCTGGTCGTCCTGGGCAAGTCCGCGCTCAGCTCCAGCGACCAGCAGGCCATCACCAACCTGCAGAACAAGATCGCCAAGGATGACCACGTGGTGTCGGTGTCCGACCAGGGGCTGTCCCAGGACGGCAAGGTGGACAAGGCCCAGGTGGTCATCAACGTGCTGACCTCCTCGACCAAGGCGGCGCCCACCGTGGCCGCCATCCGGTCCACGATGAGCGGCTTCCCGCTGCCGTCCGGGCTGTCCTCCTACCTGACCGGGCAGCTGCCCAGCGCGGTGGACAACCAGAACTCCCAGGCCCACGCGCAGCACCTGACCGAGGACCTGTCGGTGCTGGTCATCCTGGTCATGCTGATCATCGTGTTCCGCGCGGTGGCCGCGCCGCTGATCACCCTGCTGCCGGCCATCTGGGTGCTGCTGATGTCGGGCAGCATCATCGCCGAGGCGTCCAAGGCCGGGCTGCAGGTCTCCACCATCACCGAGACGATGCTGACCGTGCTGCTGCTCGGGGCGGGCACCGACTACGGGCTGTTCTTCATCATGCGGGTCCGCGAGGAGATGGCCGAAGGGTCCACCCCGCACCGGGCGATCGAGGACGCCGGGCGCCATGTCGGCGAGTCGATCACGTTCTCCGCGGGCACGGTCATCGTGGCGCTGCTCACCCTGCTGCTGGCCACGTTCGGGCTGTACTCCGGGCTCGGCCCGGCGCTGGCCCTCGGGGTGTTCCTCATGCTGCTGGCCGCGCTGACCCTGCTGCCCGCGCTGCTCGCGGTGTTCGGCCGGGCCACGTTCTGGCCGCGGCCGGTCCGCCCCGCGAACCGCGAGGGCCTGTACGCCCGGCTGGCCGACGTGGTCATCGCGCACCCGGTCACCACGCTCGTCTGCGGGGTGCTGTTCCTCGCCGTGCTGGGCGTGTTCTCGTTCGGGTACACCTCCAGCGGCTTCGGCGGCCAGACCACCGGGCCGCCGGGCAGCCAGTCCGCCAACGGCACCAACGTGATCAACAACCACTACCCGCCGGCCGTGGCCAACCCGACCCAGGTCCTGCTGGTCTGGAAGTCCTCGGTGTGGAAGAACCTGGGCCCGGTCCAGCAGGCCGAGAACGAGCTCGGCCAGAAGACGGTGTTCGCCTCGGTCAGCGGCCCGTTCGACCCGAACGGCACGACGCTGACCACCAGCCAGCTGTCCAGCCTGTACGCCCAGCTGGGGCCGCCCGGGAAGCTGCCCGCGACCGAGCCGGCCGGCACCCCGGTGTCCGCGCAGCAGTACGCGCTCTACCGCGCCCTGTCCCAGTTCATCAGCCCCAACGGCGAGACGGTGCAGTACTACACCTCGCTCAAGGCGGGCTCGCCGTCCACGACCGCGGCGATCAACGCCACCCCGGCCGTGCGCAGCGCGGTGACCAGCGTGCAGCACTCGGCAGGCGCCACCGACAGCGGCGCCGCCGGCCTGGCCCCGTCCTCCTACGACGTGAGCACGGTGTCGCAGAGCGACCTGAAGGAGATCGTGCCGGTGGTGATCGTGCTGCTGGCCCTGCTGCTCGGGCTGCTGCTGCGCAGCGTCGTCGCGCCGCTGTACCTGGTCGCCACGGTGCTGCTCAGCTACTTCGCCGCGCTCGGCATCGCGGTGCTCATCTTCCAGGTCGGCGCGGGCGAGTCCGGGCTGAACTTCGTGCTGCCGTTCCTGCTGTTCATCTTCCTGATGGCGCTGGGCGAGGACTACAACATCCTGGTCATGAGCCGGATCCGGGAGGAGGCGCACCGTCTCCCGCTGCGCCCGGCCGTGCGGACCGCCTCGCACCACACCGGCAGCACGGTGACCTCCGCCGGGCTGATCCTGGCGGCCACCTTCGCCTCGGCCGCCGTCACCGGCGCGACCAGCCAGATCAAGCAGCTGGGCGCGGCGATCGCGCTGGGCGTGCTGATCGACACCTTCCTGGTCCGGACGCTGATGGTGCCGGCCATCGTGGTGCTGTGCGGCCGCTGGAACTGGTTCCCGTCCAAGCTGTACCGCCGCAGCGCCCAGATCCACGCCGACGTCCCCGCCGCCGCCCCCGGTCAAAGCCTGATCGCCGGCGAGGCGGGGCGCGCCGGAGGCGTGTCCCGCCGAGCCGGCGATTGCGCGGGGGGTTCCGGGGGTCGTCCCCCCGGGCCAGCACAGCTACAGCTTGTAGCCGATGTCGCGGAGCAGGCGGTGCCGGGCCGCGGCGTCCGCGTCCGTCTCCACCCCCAGCGGCGGCAGCCCGTCGATGACCCCGGCGACGCCGCGGCCGCCGCCGGCCGCGGTGGCCACGATGACCTGCACCGGGTTGGCGGTGGCGCAGAACACCGTGCAGACTTCCGGGACCGCCTTGACCGGGTTCATCACGTTCACCGGGAAACCGTCCCGCAGCATGATGACGAACACGTGCCCGGCCGCGATCGCCTCAGCGTTCGCCACGGCCAGGCCGATGAGCTCGGGGGCGTTCCCGGACCGGCGGATCAGCCGGTCGGCCGACGCCTCGCAGAAGGCGATGCCGAACCTCAGCTGGGAACTCGACCCCGGCCAGCGCCTCGTGCAGGTCCTCCACCGTCTTGATGAAGTGCGCCTGGCCGACGATGACATTAACCTCTTCCGGCTTCTCCACCGGGACCAGCTCGAACGCGGCCACCGTCAGCGGGCATGGGACCCCACCTCCCCGTGATGTTGACTTTGCTCACACTCCCATGTGAGCAAAGTCAACATCACGAACTCCGGAGCGGCGCGATGACGTAACGGCAGCACCGGATGCCCCATGCCTCACACCGGCCGGCCTGCGCACCGCGCCGCGGCCGCGCCGCGGACGCGGCTACGGCAGCGCGGCGATCAGTTCGTGGACCGGCTTGCGGCGGCCGGTGTAGAAGGGGATCTCCTCCCGGGTGTGCAGCCGGGCCCGGGCCCCGCGCAGGTGCCGCATCAGGTCCACGATCCGGTGCAGCTCGTCGGCCTCGAACGCGAGCATCCACTCGTAGTCGTTGAGCGCGAAGCAGGCGACCGTGTTGGCCCGCACGTCGGGGTACTCACGGGCCATCATGCCGTGCTCGGCGAGCATCTCCCGGCGCTGCGGCGGGTCCATCAGGTACCACTCGTAGGAGCGGACGAACGGGTACACCGACACGTACGCCCGGGGCTCCTCCTCGGCCAGGAACGCGGGGATGTGCCCCTTGTTGAACTCGGCGGGCCGGTGCAGCGCCATGACCGACCAGACCGGCTCGCTGGCATTGCCCAGGGCGGTCCGGCGGAACCGCGCGTACATCTCCTGCAGGTCGTCGGAGGACGGCGCGTGCCACCAGAACATGTAGTCCGCGTCGGCCCGCATCCCCTGCAGGTCGTAGCAGCCGCGGGTGACCACGCCCTTCCCGGCGGCCTGCCGGGACAGCTCGGCGACCTCGTCGGCCAGGCCGTCCCGGCCCAGGCCGGCCACCGAGCCGGCCGCCTCCAGCGCGCCGGTGCCGGTCACCCTGAACACCGACCACATGGTGTACCGGATGAGCTCGTTGAGGTCCCGGGCCCGGGGCCGCTGCGGTTCCGGCTCCGGCCCGGGATCGGCCGGGAGCACGCCGGTGCCGCTGCCCCCGGCGGGCACCTCCTCGGGGCTGCCGCCCGCCGCCATTCCCTCAGTTACTGACATAGTCCCTATTCTCCGCCTCGTCCTGCTGGAATCCGGCCAGCACCTGATCGGCCGCCGCGCGCGCCGTGGCGATGCAGGCCGGGATGCCGACCCCGGCGTAGGCCGCGCCGCAGGCGGCCAGCCCGGGCTGCCCGGCCAGGCTGGCCTGGATCCGGGCCACCCGGTCCAGGTGGCCCACCGTGTACTGGGGCAGCGCCCCGCCCCACCGGGTGACCAGGGAGCCGGCCGGGGCGCCGCGGACCCCGGTCGCGGCGGCCAGGTCGGCGGCGGCCAGCGCGACCAGGTCGCCGTCGTCCCGCTGCAGCACCGCCTCCTCGCCGATCCGGCCCACCGAGCAGCGGACGAAGATCAGGTCCCCGTCCCGCCGCTGCAGGTGCGGCCACTTCACCGACGAGAACGTGACCGCCTTCACGTCGCGGCCGTCCACGGCCGGGACCAGGTACCCGCTGCTGCCCGGCAGCTGGGGGAACGCGGCGCGCGGGTAGGCCAGGGTGACGATCGCCATGCTGGCGTACTCGATCTCGCCCAGCCCGGCGGCCGCCGCCGCGGCACCGGGCACCCCGGCCAGCAGCCGGCCAGCCGGGCGGGCAGGCAGGGCCAGGATGACCGCGTCGGCGTCCAGGTACCCGGGGTCGTGCGCCGAGCCGACCGTCAGCCGCCATCCGGAGGCGGTGCGGGCCAGCCCGCGGACCATGGCGCCGGTCCGCAGCTCCGCGCCGGACGCCGCCGCCACCGCGGCCGGCAGCGAGCCGAGGCCGCCGGCCAGCGAGGTGAACATCGGCGGCCGCGCGGCGGGGCCCGCGCTCTCCCGGCCCGCGCCGGGGCCGCCCGCCGCCGGCGGGCGGGGGCGGCAGCAGCGAGGCCGCCGCGTCCGGCCAGCGACGCCTGGTCCCGCGACGCCTGGGCCAGGCCGGGCAGCGTGGCCTCGAACGACAGTTCCTCCGAGCGTCCCGCGTACACCCCGCCGAGCAGCGGGTCCACCAGCCGGTCCACCACCTCCGGGCCGAACCGGCCCGCGATGTACCCGGCCACCGGCACGTCCCCGTCCCGCGGGGTGGCGGGCAGGCCCGGCTCCTGGCGGGCCCGGGCCAGGCCCTCCGGTGACAGCAGGCCGGAAGCGGCCAGGTCGCCGAGGTCCGCGGGCACGCCCATGTACTGCCGGGCGGGCAGCCGCCGCATGACGCCCCGGCTCCAGATCCGCGCCGCCGTCGTGCCGGGCAGCACCAGGCCGTCCGCCAGGCCGGCCGCCCGGATCAGGTCCGTCCCCTCCGGCCTGCGGGCCAGCAGCGCTTCCGCGCCCACGTCCACGGTGGCGCCGGCTACCTCGGCGGCCTGCAGCTTCCCGCCCGTCCGGTCCGACCCTTCCAGCAGAACGGCCCGTACCGGCTCATCACGCAGGAAGTACGCGGCGGCCAGGCCGGCGATGCCGGCACCGATGATCGCGACAACGGGTTGCGCTCCGGGCTGCTGCACGCTTTCACCCTACGGGGTGCCGGTTCACCCTCAGGGGTGCCGGGCCGCCCCCGGGGGTAGATCACCAACCGGGAGGGATGGGGTGACACTCGACTATTTCGGCCTCCTCATCGTGGCGGTGGCCGCGTTCCTGGCCCCGCTGCTGGCCCGGGCCGTGCCGCGGCGGCTGGTCCCGCCGGTGGTGCTGGAGGTGGTGGCCGGCATCGTGGTCGGGCCGCAGGTGCTGAACCTGGTCCAGGCCCGCGGCGCGGCCGAGGTGCTGTACCTGCTGGGGCTGGGGTTCCTGCTGTTCCTGGCCGGCCAGGACGTCAAGCCGGAGCGGTTCCGCGGGCCGACGTTCCGGCTGGCCGGCTCGGCGTTCGTGGTCTCGGCCGTGCTGGCCGTGCCGGTCGCGTTCGGGCTGCGCGCGGTGTCGTCCGGCGCGGACGTGCGGCTGCTCGCGCTGTGCCTGGTGGCCAGCACGCTGGGCGTGGTGGTCCCGGTGCTCCGTGACGCCGGGGAGATCAGCACCGAGTTCGGCCAGCTGGTGGTGGTGTCCGCCTCGGTCGGCGAGTTCGGCTCGCTGCTGCTGCTGACGATCCTGTTCTCGGCGCAGCCCGAGTCGACCACGGTCCAGGTGCTCTACGTGCTGGCCATGGGCGCCGCCGCGGTGATCACCGCGTTCGCGCTCCGGGGCCTGTGGCGGACCCGGTGGATGAGCCGGACCTTCGCGGACTCCGACGAGGACACCTCGCAGCTGCGGGTCCGGGCCGCGTTCGTCACCCTGCTGATCTTCACCGCGCTGGCTCACCGGTTCGGCGTGGACGCGCTGCTCGGCGCGTTCATCGGCGGGGTGGTGGTCGGCATCTCCGACGGCGATGAGCGGCCCAGCCAGGAGCGCTACCAGGCGAAGATCCGCGCCATCGGGTACGGCTTCCTGGTCCCGGTGTTCTTCGTGATGACCGGGGTGCAGTTCAACATCCGGGCGCTGTTCGCGCACGCCTCCTCGCTGGCCCTGGTGCCGCTGCTGGTGCTGGCCATCGTGGTGGTCCGGGGCGGCCCGGCGCTGCTGTACCGGCGGGCGGTGGGCACCCGGCCCGCGCTGGCCGCCGGGCTGCTGCAGGCCACCACGCTGACCTTCCCGGTCGTCGTCGCCGACCTGGGGCTGGCGCTCGGGCTGCTCAGCCCGGCGACCGCCGCCGCGCTGATCGGCGCCTCGCTGCTGTCGGTGCTGGTGTTCCCGGCCGTGGCGCTGGCCCTGCGGCCGTGGACCCGGGCCGCCATGCCGGACCGTGACCCGCACGTTGTGAACATGTGATCAGGGGCCAGGAACCGTCCGCTGCCCCGGCCGCGTCCGACCGGCATGAGATTGCCCAGCTTTGACCGCCGGACCGCGGCTGCCGCGGCCGGCCTGCTCGCCGTCGCCGGCTGCCTGCTGGCGGCCGGCTGCTCCGCCACCGGGTCCCCGTCCGCATCCTCATCCCCCGCTAACGGGGCCGGCGCGGCCCTGCCCGGCACGGCCCAGGCCGCCCATGCCGCCGCCGGTTCCAGCGCGGGCCACGGGGGCGCCGCGCTGGCCGTGCTGCCCGGTCCCGGCGCCCAGTCGATCATCTATACCGCCAGCCTGACCGTGCGGGTGGCCAGCCTCGGCCGCGCGGCCGCGGCCGCGGCCCAGCTGGCCCGGTCCGACGGCGGTTACCTGGCCAGCGAGCACACCGCGCTAGACCGGGCCCACCCGGCCCAGTCCACGGTCAGCCTGCAGCTGAAGATCCCGGCGGCCAGCTACCAGCAGGCACTGGCCATCCTGTCCGCCCAGCTCGGCACCCGGCTGACCCTGGACCAGCAGGCCCAGGACGTGACCCAGACGGTCGCGGACGTCAGCAGCCGGGTGACGTCGGCACAGGACGCCATCGCCGCGCTCCGCGCGCTGCTCACCCGGGCCGGCTCGGTGACCAGCCTGCTCGACGTGCAGAACCAGATCAACGCGGAGGAGGCGAGCCTGGAGGAACTGCAGGCCCAGCAGCGTGCACTGGCCCATGAGACCGCGTTCGGCACGGTAAGCCTGCTGCTGGTCGGCAGGCCGGTACCGGCCGTGAAGCACCCGAAGAAGGCGGCCGGTTTCGCCGGCGGCCTCGCGGCCGGCTGGCACGGGCTGGTCCGGGTGGTCTCCGCGCTGCTCACCGCGGCGGGCGCGGCACTGCCGTTCGCGGTCGTCCTCGCCGCGCTGGGCGGCCTGGGTTACCTGATCTGGCGCCGCCTCCTGCGCCGCCCGGGCCGCCCGCGGAACCGGACCTGCAGGAGCCGGCGTGCTCCCGGACGGAAGCCTCGTGGACCAGGTCGGTCAGCCGGGCCAGGGTGTCGGGGCTGGTGGCCGGGAGCACGCCGTGGCCCAGGTTGAACACGTGCCCTTCGGCGATACGGCCGCGGCGGATCACTTCCCTGGCCCGCGGCTCGATGACCTCCCACGGGGCGAGCAGGATCGACGGGTCCAGGTTGCCCTGCAGCGCCTTACCCGGCTCGATCCGGCGGGCCGCCTCGTCCAGCGGCACCCGCCAGTCCACCCCGATCACGTCCGCGCCCGCCTCGCTCATCAGCCCGAGCAGCTCGCCGGTGGCGACGCCGAAGTGGATCCGCGGCACGCCGGTGTCCGCCAGGGCCTCGAAGATCCGCCTGCTGTGCGGCAGCACCGACGCCCGGTAGTCCTCGGGGCTGACCGCGCCCGCCCATGAGTCGAACAGCTGCACCGCCGAGGCCCCGGCCGCCACCTGGACCCGCAGGAAGCTGATGGTGATGTCGGCCAGCCGGCCCAGCAGCGCGTTCCACAGCCCGGGGTTCCCGTACATCAGGGACTTGGTCAGGTCGTGCCCCTTGGACGGGCCGCCCTCGATCAGGTACGAGGCGAGGGTGAACGGGCCGCCGGCGAAGCCGATCAGCGGCATCGGCCCCAGCTCGCCCACCAGCGCGGTCACCGCCTCGGTGATGAACCCCACATCGCCCGGCTCCAGGTTGCGCAGCCGGGCCAGGTCCCGCTCATCGCGGATGGGCTCGCCGAGCACCGGGCCGACACCCGGCTTGATGTCGATGTCCACCCCTATCGCGTGCAGCGGGACCACGATGTCGCTGAACAGGATGGCCGCGTCGACCGGGTACCGGCGCAGCGGCTGCAGCGTGACCTCGGTGATCACGTCGGGCATCGAGCATGCCTTGAGCATCGGCATGCCGCCGCGGGCGCGGCGGTACTCCGGCAGTGAGCGGCCCGCCTGGCGCATGTACCAGACCGGCGTGTAAGGGACCGGCTGGCGGCGGCAGGCGCGCAGGAACGGGGCGTCGGCGAGCGGGGTGGGCTGCGCAGTCACATCTTGGATGCTCTCACAGGACGGCCCCCGCGCAGCCGCATCCGCCCAGGTGACATCGGGACACGCCGCCCGAGATCCACCCATCCGCGCGGTCCGCGTGCCACCATCCCGGGGACAGTGCGCACCCGCAGCGGTCCCCCGGGACCTGGGCCGGCGCGGCGGAACCGGGAGGAGGTCGGTGCGGTGACCCGGTTGGTCCGCATATGCCCGTCATGTCCTCCGGGCGCCGCGGCGCGGCCGTCTGGCCGGTCATCCGCCCCGCAGGCCCGTGAATACCGGTTTGACAGCGATTGCCCGGGCGCATTGCGTGATGGCGGGCAGCGACGACGTACGCTCACCCTATGAGGGCAGTGGGGGGCCACGTCCCGTCTGATCAGCCTGTGCCGCGCGACGCTGCGGGGCCGGGCCAGCCGGGCCTGCGCGCAGGCCCGGCGGCCGCCTTCGCCGCCCTGGTGGACGGGCTCGGCGAGCAGCGCGCCGAGTTGTGCGCCGTCTGCCCCGAGCTGAGCTTCGAGGACGTTCCCGCGCCCCGGACCCTGGCCCCGTTCGCCACCGCGCTGGCGGCCACCGTGGAGGTGGACGAGGCCGACGTGGCCAGCGGCCGGCTGGTGCTGCTCTACGACCCGGCCGGGCACGACGGCTGGGCCGGGCCGCTGCGGATCATCGTGTACGTGCGCGCCGACCTCGACCCGGAGATCGCCGCGGACCCGCTGATCGGCCAGGTGGGCTGGTCCTGGCTGACCGAGGCGCTGGCCAACCGGACAGTCGGCTACGCCGAGCCGAGCGGCACCGTCACCCGGGTCGTCACCGAGGGCTTCGGCGCGAAGGAAACCGAGCCCTCGATCACCGGGTTCGAGCTGCGGGCGTCCTGGTCGCCGGCTGGCCCGGACGGCCCGGTCCCGCTGCCCGCATCCCCGGGGACGCCCCTGGTACCGGAGGGGGACCTGCTGGACGGGCACCTGGCCGCGTGGTGCGATGCACTGTGCGCCGCGGCCGGGCTGCCCCCGCTGGCCCGGGGCGTGGCCGCGCTGCGCCAGCCTGGCCCCCGGCGGCCCCGGTGACCGGCGCCCCGGGCCGGCGCCGGCCCGGACGACGCACCGGCCGGCGCACCGGCCGGCGGCCAGCCGGCGGAGCCCGCCGCCCCCGGGGAACTGGCCGGGGAAGGCCCGGCTGCGCCGCAGCCCGAGCCGCTGCTGGAGCCGCGGGACGGGCTGCCGCCGCTGGTGGTGACGGCGCCGGCGCTGGATAAGGCGATCCGTGCGCTGGCCGGCGGCACCGGGCCGGTCGCCGTGGACGCCGAGCGCGCGTCGGGCTTCCGCTACGGTCACCGCGCCTTCCTGGTCCAGTTGCGCCGCCAGGGCGCCGGCACCGTGCTGATCGACCCGGTCGCCTGCCCGGACCTGTCCACCCTGGACGCGGCGCTGGCCGATACCGAGGCGGTGCTGCATGCCGCCTCCCAGGACCTGCCGTGCCTGGCCGACCTCGGTTACCGGCCGCAGAGGCTCTTCGACACCGAACTGGCCGGGCGGCTGCTCGGCTACCCGCGGGTCGGGCTCGGCCCGCTGGTGGAGACGGTCCTCGGGCTGGCCCTGGAGAAGGGGTACGCGGCCGCCGACTGGTCGACCCGGCCGCTGCCGGAAGACTGGCTCCGCTACGCCGCACTCGACGTGGAGGTCCTGGTCGAATTGCGGGACGCCCTCGCGGCGGAACTCGCCGCCCAGGGCAAGGATGAGTGGGCCCGGCAGGAGTTCGCGGCCGTGCTGGGCGCGGGCCCCCCGCCGCCGCGGCCGGACCCCTGGCGCCGCACGTCCGGCATCCACCGGGTGCGCACCCGGCGTGGCCTGGCCATCGTCCGGGAGATGTGGCTCGAGCGGGACCGGATCGCCCAGCAGCGGGATCTGTCCCCGGGCCGGGTGCTGCCGGACTCGGCCATCGTCGAGGCGGCCCGGGCCGCGCCGACCTCGGTCGCGGCCCTGCTCGGCGTGCCCGGCTTCCGCGGGCGCGGCGCCAAGCGCCACGCCCAGGAGTGGTTCCGGGCCATCCGCCGGGCGCACGACGAGGCGGACCAGGCGCTGCCCCGCCCATCCGGCCAGGTGTCGGACGGCCCGCCGCCCGCGCACCGCTGGCAGGAACGCGACCCGGAGGCGGCCAGGCGGCTGACCGCGGTCCGCACCGTCGTGGCGGCCCTGGCCGACGAGCACTCGCTGCCCGCGGAGAACCTGGTGCAGCCGGATGCGGTGCGCAGGCTGGCCTGGCAGCCGCCGGAGCCGGTCACGGCCGAGGCGGTCGCCGCCCACCTGGCCGGTTACGGCGCCCGGCCGTGGCAGGTGGGACTGGTCGCGGTGCCGATGGCCGGCGCGCTGCTGCGGCTGGCCGAGAAGGACGACGAGTGACCGCGCCCGCCGCGGCTAGCCGGACGAGGGCACCGCGTAGCCGAGGTCACCCTCTTCGCTGCCGGTCGTGGCGCTGAGTATGTCGGCCGCCTCCAGCCGCATCAGGTCGTCCCGGGTCCAGCTGTGGTGCGGCTCGGAGGCCAGCCGGTGCGCGTGCCGTAGCCGGGCCCGGTCCAGCTCGTTGCGGACGCTCCGGGCGTTGGCGAACCGGGGCTGGCGCATCCGCAGTTCCAGGTACTCGCCGAAGGCGTCCTGGGCCCCGTCGGAGAGGTAATAGCTGGCCTGCCCCAGCATGATCTGGCCAATGGACACCAGCTCGGCCAGTTCGTAGGCGGCGAAGTCGAGGTGGTGCGCGATCCGCGAGCTCATCCCCGGGTTGGATGAGAAGAAGCTGTCCATCCGGTCCTTGTAGCCGGCCAGGATGACGACGAGCTTGTCCCGCTCGTTCTCCATGACCTGGAGCAGGATGTCGATGACCTCCTGGCCGTAATCGCGTGAGTCCTCGGACCGGTACAGGTAGTACGCCTCGTCGATGAACAGCACCCCGCCCATGGCCCGGTCCAGCACCCGCTTCGTCTTCGGCGCCGTCTGCCCGACGAACTCCGCGACCAGGTCGTCCCGCATCGCGTGGACCAGCTGCCCGGTCGCCAGGTACCCGAGCCGGTGCAGCAGGTCGGCCATCTGCAGCGCCACGGTGGTCTTGCCGGTGCCCGGCGGGCCGGTGAAGCACATGTGCAGGTTCGGCCTCGGGGCGCTGAGCCCGAAGCGCTGCCGGGCCCGGTCCACCAGTAGCAGCGCCGCGATCTCCTGGATCCGCTTCTTCACCGGCTGCAGGCCGACCAGGTCCTTGTCCAGCGCGGCGAACACGTCGTCGATGTTGGCCGCCGCACGCTCGGCGGCGAAGCGGACCGTGGCGTCCGGCGGCAGGACGGGCCGGCCCCGCTCACCCCGGCCGTCCCGGCCGCCGAAGCGCCGCAACCCGGCGGCCCTCCCCGGCGATTCCGTCATGCTTCCCCCTGGGATCTCACCCGGCCGGCCTCCCGTCATCATGGCAGGCTACGCGGACCGGGCCGCTGCCCGGCCGCCGCCTGCGGGCCGGGAAACTGTCGGCGGGCGTGCGTAGTCTCGGTATCCGGGAGCGGTCGTGGCGCTGGCTGCCCGCAGGGACCGGGAAGGCGGTGGGCCGGGTGATGACGACGGCCGGGCTGGCCTGGGCGACGCTCAGCTCGCCCGTGGGGCCGCTGGCGGTGGCGTGCAGCGCCGCCGGGGTGGCCCGGGTCCGCTTCCGGTCCTCCCCGGGCGGCCAGCCCGCGCCGGGGGCCGGCGGCGCCGGGAGCGAGCTGCTCACCGCGGCCCGCGATCAGCTGGCCGAGTACTTCGCCGGGCAGCGCCGGGTCTTCGACGTCCCCATCGACTGGGCCGGCCTCCCGGCCTCGCCGCGGCAGGTGCTGACCGTGCTCTTCGACTCGGTCGGGTACGGCGAGACCGTCACCTACGGCGGCCTGGCGCAGCGGGCCGTCACCGGGCCGGACGGCATCTCGCTGCCCGCCCGCGCCATCGGCCGGGTCATGGCCTCGAACCCGGTCCCGGTGATCGTGCCCTGCCACCGGGTGGTGGCCGGGAACGGCCTGGGCGGTTACAGCGGCGGTACCGGGATCGAGGTGAAGCGGTGGCTGCTCACTTTCGAGGGGGCGCTGCCGGCCACCCTGGACTGGGACGCGTCCGGGGCGGGCCTGGGCTGAGGCCTCAGGCCCCGGCGGCCGCCAGCGCGTGGTGCCGTTCCGCGCAGATCAGCGCGGACCAGCCAATGTGCAGCACCCAGAACCCGGCCGTCGGCAGCGGTTCCCCCTCCGGGGGCTTCGCCCCGAGCACGGCGCTGGCCTCCTCCAGCAGCACCGGCAGGTTCTCCCGGTGCGCGCAGACCACCGTGGGGCGCTCGCTGCCCACCACCTCGTCGACCCGGTGGCGGGTCCCCGCCGGGGACACCAGGCCCACGGTGAACGCCTGGTCCGCCTGGACTTCCAGGCCCGCCTGGGCCGCGTAGGGCCGCACGGTGGCCACGCAGCGTTCCGCGACCGAGCTGAGCACCTGGCCCCGGGCGAAGCAGCCCAGCAGCGGGGCCAGCGCGGCGGCCTGCCGCAGTCCGGCCTCGTCCAGCGGCCGCTTCAGGTCATCGCCGCGGCCGGCTGCCCGCCAGGCCGACTTGCTGCCCGCCGACGCGTGCCGGACCAGGATGAACGGGATCGTGTCCGGCGGCCCGGCGGCGAAGTCGTCCAGCACCGCCACGTCGTGCGGGTAGCTCAGCCGGTCCCGTGCGGCCGGCACCTCCAGCCAGTCAAGCTGGTCCACCTCGTCGTTCGGCCGGAATCCGGGCTGCGGCACGTCGGCCGCGCGCGCCGCCCAGTAGTCCACCACCTTGGGCCGGCCGTCCCGGTCGTAATGGGTGGAGGGCAGCCGGCGGCCGAGGACCACCCGGATGCCCGTTTCCTCCGCCACCTCCCGGACGGCGGTCAGCAGGACATGCTCGCCGGGCTCGCTCTTGCCCTTGGGCAGGCTCCAGTCGTCGTACCGGCGCCGGTGCACCAGCGCCACCTGGGGGCCCTCAGCACCGGGCCGCCACAGCACGGCGCCCGCCGCGCGGACTGCTCCTGGTGCCCGCCCCGCCTGCTCCGCCGCCATCAGCTATCGGCGAGGTGACCGCGCCGTTGCAGCAGGTAGGAGTGCAGGTCTCGCATCGGCTTCCCTTCCGCGTCCAGGTGATGCCTGGTCCACGTGCCGTCGCCGGACAGCCACCAGGAGCTGGTCTGGTCGTCCATCGCCAGGTCGATCAGCGAGGTCAGCTCCCTCTTGTGCTCGGCGTCCCTGACCCGGCAGAGCAGTTCCACCCGGCGGTCCAGGTTACGGTGCATCAGGTCGGCACTGCCGATCCAGACCTCAGTGTCCTCCACGCTCCCGGCGCCGAAGGCGTAGATCCGTGAATGCTCGAGGAAACGGCCGAGAATACTGCGGACCCGGATCGTCTCCGACAGGCCGGGCAGGCCGGGCCGCAGCGCGCAGATGCCGCGGACCCACAGGTCCACCGGGACCCCGGCCCGGGAGGCCTGGTACAGCGCGTCGATGATCTCCTCGTCGATGATCGCGTTGCACTTGAGCTGGATCCGGGCCGGGCCGCCGTCCCGCTGCCGGGCGACCTGGCCCTCGATCTGCTCCAGCAGCCCGGCCCGCAGCGCGTTCGGGGCGACCAGGAACCGGCGGTAGGAGCTCTTCCGGCTGTACGCGGTCAGGTGGTTGAACAGGTCGGTGGAGTCACCGCCCACCGTCTCGTCGGAGGTGAGCAGCCCGTAGTCCTCGTAGAGCCGGGCGGTGGACGGGTTGTAGTTCCCGGTGCCGATATGGCAGTAGCGGCGCAGCGACCCGTCCGGCTCCTCCCGCACGACGAGCACCATCTTGCAGTGCGTCTTCATGCCGGGGACGCCGTACACCACATGGCAGCCCGCTTCCTCCAGCTTGCGGGCCCAGATGATGTTGGCCCGCTCGTCGAAGCGCGCCTTCAGCTCCACGACCACGACGACCTGCTTGCCCGCCTCGGCCGCGTCGATCAGCGCGTCCACGATGGGCGAGGAGTCGCTGGTCCGGTACAGGGTCTGCTTGATGGCCAGCACCCGGGGATCGGCGGCGGCCTCCACCGTGAGCCGCTCGACCGTGGCGGTGAACGAGTCGTACGGGTGGTGCACCAGCACGTCCCCGCGGTCCAGGGTGGCGAACACGTCGCTGTCCTGCGGGAGCGCCGATTCCCGCGGCACGAAGGCCGGGTACTTGAGCCGCCGCAGGTCCAGGTCGGCGATGGCGTTCAGGCCGGTCAGGTCCAGCGGGCCGGGCAGGTGGTAGACCGCGCGCCGGTCGATGGCCAGCTCGGTGACGAGCTTCTCCAGGACGTCCGCGGAGATCGACTCCTCGACCTCCAGCCGCACCGCGGGCTCGAAGCGGCGCCGCAGCAGCTCGCGCTCCAGCGACTGCATGAGGTCCTCGGTGACGTCCTCGTCGATCTCCAGCTCCCGGGTCCTGGTCACCCGGAACACGTGGTGCTCCAGGATGTCCAGGCCCACGAACAGCTCGGTGAGGTGCGCCGCGATCACGTCCTCGAGCGGGACGAACCGGTACTTCCCGACGGTGAGGAACCGGGGCAGCAGCGGCGGCACCTTCACCCGGGCGAACATGGTCGCGCCGGTCTCCGGCTCCGCGATCATGACCGCCAGGCTGAGCGACAGCCCGGAAATGTAGGGGAACGGGTGGGCCGGGTCCACCACCAGGGGGGTGAGGACCGGGTAGATCCGGTCCCGGAACAGCTGGTGGAGCTCGCTCTGCTCGTCGGCGGACAGCTCCTTCCAGCGGAGGATCTCGATCCCCTCCGCGGCCAGGGCCGGCATGATGACGGAGCGGAAGTACTCGGCGTGCTCCAGGCTCAGCTCGCGCGCCGTCTCCAGGGTGGTCTCGAGCACCTGGTCCGGCGGCATGCCGGTGGTGACGCCCTCGACCGGCAGGCCGGTGGCCATCCGCCGCATCCGGCCGGCCACCCGGACCATGAAGAACTCGTCCAGGTTGCTGGCGAAGATGGCCAGGAACCTGACCCGCTCCAGCAGCGGGACATGCTCGTCCTGGGCCAGTTCCAGCACCCGCTGGTTGAACCGCAGCCAGCTGCCCTCGCGCTCGATGTACCGGTCCGGCGGCAGGTCATCACCGGGCTGCGCCGCGGTCCCCTCGGGCGCCGTGCTGGCAGCCTGGTTCACCATCAGTTCGCTGGAAAGTTCACTTGCCCGGCACTCATGTCGTCATTGTCCCCAGTGTCCCGGCGGTCAAGACTTCCGGCCCCTGCGTTTTCAATGACGGATAGCAACGTATTTGTCCAGTTCAATACCGCGTAACTAAGCCGGAATGCGGTATCAACGGCACGCTGGACGAAGGGATCACGCAGCGCGGGCCGGGCCAGCCGGCGGACGGCCGACACCGCGACCCGGTGGAAGGCCGCCGGAGTCAGCCAGCCGGCGGACGGCATAGTGCCTCGATGGCGTCCCGGCCGCCGATCTTGACCCGCTCCCCGCGGCCCAGCGAGGCGGCCAGCTCGGCCTCGGCGCGCTCCACCCGGAGCCAGTCCTCGTAGCCGACCGGGCGGATGCCGCGGGCCGCCAGCATCTCGGTGAACGGCACCCGCGGCCCGGGCTCCGCGGCTCCGCGCGCCGCCAGGTCGGCCAGCAGGGACCGGACCGTGGCCGCCGCGTCCGACTTGTTCGTCCCGACCACCCCGGTCGGGCCGCGCTTGAGCCACCCGGCCACATACTCCCCGGGCAGCGGCGCGCCGTCCGGCCCGAGCACGCGGCCCTCGGCGTTCGGCACGGTGGCGGTGCGCTCGTCGAACGGCACCCCGGGCAGCGGCACGCTCTGGTACCCCACGCTGCGGAACACCATCTGGGCCGTGATCGTCTCGTACTCGCCGGTCCCGGTCACCCGCCCCTGATCGTCCAGGCGGGTGCGCTCGACAGTGAGCCCGGAGACGCGTTCGGTGCCCTCGATCTTTTCCGGCCGCAGCCAGAAGCGGAGGGTCAGCCTGCGGTCCTGGCCGGCCGGCGCCTGGCCGGCCCAGCCGGTGAGCACGGCCATGTTGCCGCGCACCCGGCGGTCCGCCGCGGCCAGCTGGGCGCTCTGCCCGCTCGGGTCGAAGGCGGCGGCATCGATCTCCTCCGGCAGCACCGCGATGTCCACGCCGTCGAGCTCGCCCAGCTCACGGAGTTCCTTGGTGGTGAACTTGGCCTGCGCGGGGCCGCGGCGGCCGATCATGTGCACCTCGCGGACCTTGCTGGCGCACAGCGTGTCCAGCACCCCCTGGGGGATGTCGGTGACCCGCAGCGCAGCCGGGTCCTTGACCAGGATCCGGGCCACGTCCACGGCCACGTTGCCGACCCCGACCACGGCCACCGACTCGGCGTCCAGGAGGAACGCGCCGGCGTCGGAGTCGGGGTGGCCGCAGTACCAGTTGACGAAGTCGGTGGCCGCGTAGCTGCCGGGCAGGTCCTCGCCGGGGATGCCCATCCGCCGGTCGCGCATCGCCCCGGTGGCATAGACCACAGCGTCGTAGCTGGCCAGCAGGTCCTCACGGGTGACGTCGTCACCGAGGTGCACGCCGCCCAGGAACCGCACCGCCGGGTGCTCCAGCACGCCGCGCAGGTAATCGGCGATGGACCGGATCGACGGGTGGTCCGGCGCGACCCCGTAGCGGACCAGCCCGTACGGCGTGGGCAGCCGGTCCAGCACGTCCACCCGGACGGTGCCCGGCGGGGCGAGCGCGGCGGCCTGCTTGATCAGCGCCTCGGCCGTGTAGATCCCGGCCGGCCCGGAACCGATGACCGCGATCTGGAGTGTCCGCACTGCTGCCACCCACCGTCCTCATCCGCCGGGCTGGCCGCCCGGGTCCGCCTCCGGCGGAGTTTATGCCTGCTGGCGGGTCCCGGGCGGCGGCTGCTCGCCGGTGGCCTGCGGGCTGGCCGGCTGCGCGGTGGCCGCGGGTCCGGGTGCCTGCGAGCCGGGTTCCTGCTCCTGGTCGAGCCGGGCCACCGCCTCGGTGATCTGCCGGGCCAGGTGCTGCGGGGCCAGGCCGATCTCGTCGAGCACCTCGTCCCGCGTCCCGTGGGCCAGGAACCGCTGCGGGATGCCGAACGTCTTCACCGGCACCGCCACGCCCTCGTCGCGGAGCAGCCGGGCGACCGCGTCCCCGAAGCCGCCGGCCAGGCCGTTGTCCTCCACCGTCACCACCAGCCGGGCCCGCCGGGCCAGGCCGGCCAGGGCCGGGTCGAGCGGCTTGGTCCACCGCGGGTCCACCACCGTCACCGCGATGCCCTGGTCGGCCAGCCGGTCCGCGGCGATCAGGCCGCTGACCGCCATCGGGCCCGCGCCGGCCAGCAGCACATCCGGGGCCGCGCCGCCGTCCGGCTGGCGGAGGATGTCCATGCTGCCCGCCTTGGCCACCGGCTCCGCCTCGGCGCCCACGTTCCCCTTGGGGAAGCGCACCACGGTCGGCCCGTCGCTGACCGCGACCGCCTCGTTCAGCAGCTCGGCGATCCGGGTGGCGTCCCGCGGCGCGGCGATCCGCAGCCCCGGGACGACCTGCAGGATCGAGCCGTCCCACATGCCGTTGTGGCTGGCCCCGTCCGGGCCGGTGACGCCGGCCCGGTCCAGCACGAAGGTGACCGGCAGCTGGTGCAGCGCCACGTCCATCAGCACCTGGTCGAACGCCCGGTTGAGGAACGTGGCGTAGATCGCCACCACCGGGTGCAGCCCGCCCATGGCCAGGCCGGCCGCGCTGGTCACCGCGTGCTGCTCGGCGATGCCGACGTCGAACACCCGGTCCGGGTAGGCCTGGGCGAACGGCGCCAGCTGCGTCGGGTGCAGCATGGCGGCGGTGATCCCGACCACGTCGGGCCGCCGGGCGCCGATCCCGACCAGCGCCTCGCCGAACACCTCCGACCAGGTGCGCTTGGGCACGCCCGGGACGGTGCCCGCCGGGGCGGCCGCGGGCACCTGGTGCAGGCAGTCCTCCTCGTTGTCCTCGGCCAGCTGGTAGCCGAAGCCCTTCCGGGTCATGACGTGCACCAGCACCGGGCCGCCGAAGTCGCGGGCCCGCCGCAGCGCCGCCTCGACGGCCTGCTCGTCGTGGCCGTCGATCGGGCCGAGGTACTTGAGGCCCAGGTCCTCGAACAGCACCTGCGGCTGGAGGACGTCCTTGAGGCCCTTCTTCATCCCGTGCAGGGTCCCGTACAGCGGGCCGCCGACGACGGGCGTGCGGGTCAGCGTGGTCTTGATGTAGTCCAGCACGTTCTCGTAGCGCTGGTTGACCCGGAGGCTGGCCAGGTTGTTGGCCAGGCCGCCGATGGTCGGCTGGTAGGACCGGCCGTTGTCGTTGACCACGATGACCAGGCGGCTGTCCTTGGCCACCGAGATGTTGTTCAGCGCCTCCCAGGCCATGCCGCCGGTCAGCGCGCCGTCCCCGATGACGGCGACCACGGTCCGGTCGGTCTCGCCGCGCAGCCGGTACGCCTTGGCCAGCCCGTCGGCGTAGGACAGGCTGGTGGACGCGTGCGAGTTCTCCACCAGGTCATGCTCGGACTCGGCCCGGCTCGGGTAGCCGGACAGGCCGCCCCGCTGCCGCAGCGAGCCGAACTCCCCCACCCGGCCGGTCAGCAGCTTGTGCACGTAGGACTGGTGCCCGGTGTCGAAAACGATCTTGTCCACCGGCGAGTCGAACACCCGGTGCAGGGCGATGGTCAGCTCCACCACGCCCAGGTTGGGGCCCAGGTGGCCGCTGGTCCGCGACACGGTCTCGACCAGCAGGTCCCGGATCTCACTGGCCAGGACGGGCAGCTGGTCAGCGTCCAGCTGCTTCACGTCGCGCGGGCCGGCGATGGATTCCAGCAAGGTCACCTGTGCTGCTCCCTCATCTCAGCGGCCTGGTCGCCTGGATCAGGTCTGCTCGGCCAGTCCGGGCCTCGTGCGGGTCGGCGCAGGCCCGGTACCCCGGGCCTGCCATCCTCCCCCGTTGGGCGAAGCGGCAATCCCTGGTGAGTCTATTTCGCCCGACTCGCGCGGCGCACGGAAGGTCGCCCCGGCGCGGCGTGATGCTGCCCACGCCGCGCCGGGACGCTGGCCCGGGCGGCGATCCCGGGCCGGCGCGCCGGATCCGGATCACCGGGCGCCGTGCGATCCGGATCACCGGACGCCGTAGAGGTGCTCCAGGGCGAGCTGGTCCAGCCGCTCGTAGCCCAGCCCGCGGGCGGCCAGGGCCTCGATGTCGGGGGTGAAGCCCTGCACGTCCCGCCAGGTCTCCCCGGCGGCCAGGGTCGGCGTGGCCAGCTCCTCCACCCCGGAGGCGGCCAGGGCCGCCTTCACCTCCGGGTCGGCGCGGAAGGCCCGGGCCTTCTCCCGCAGGATCAGGAAGTTGCGCATGCACGCCGCGGCCGACACCCACACGCCCTCGTCATCCTCGGTGCGCGGCGGCTTGTAGTCGAAATGGACCGGCCCGTCATAGCCGCCGGCCTCCAGGGTGTCCACGACCCAGAACGCCCCCCGGGCATTACCCGCGCCGAACCGCAGGTCCTGGTCGTACCGCGGGCCGTTCTGGCCGTTCAGGTCGATATGGAACAGCTTGCCGTGCCACAGGGCCTGGGCGATGCCATGCGCGTAGTTGAGCGAGGCCATCTGCTCGTGCCCGACCTCCGGGTTGATGCCGACCATCTCGGCGTGCTCGAGCTCGTTGATGAACGCGAGGGCGTGGCCGGCCGTGGGCAGCAGGATGTCGCCGCGCGGCTCGTTCGGCTTGGGCTCGATGGCGAACCGCAGGCTGTACCCCTGGTCCAGGACGTACTGGCAGAGCAGGTCCAGGCCCTCCTTGTACCGGGCCAGCGCGGCGCGCACGTCCTTGGCCGCGCCGGACTCGGCGCCCTCCCGGCCGCCCCAGAACACGTAGACGCCCGCCCCCAGCTCGGCGGCCAGGTCCAGGTTGCGCATCACCTTGGCCAGCGCGAACCGGCGCACGTCGCGGTCGCTGGCGGTGAACGCGCCGTCCTTGAAGATCGGGTGGCCGAACAGGTTGGTCGTCGCGGTGGTCACCACCACGCCGGTGTCGTCCAGCGCCTGGCGGAAGTCGGCGATCCGCGCGATCCCGCTCCGCCTCGCTGGCGCTCGAACTCGAACACGTCGTTGTCGTGGAAATTGACCCCGTACGCGCCCAGTTCGGCGAGCTTGCGGACGGCCCGGTCGGCGGGCATCGGCGGCCGCACCGGGCCGCCGAACACGTCCACTCCCTGCCAGCCAACCGTCCAGATCCCGAACGAAAACTTGTCCTCGCGGCGTCGGGACATATGCGTCTGCGTCACCGGGCAGTCCTTTCTTCGAGGCCCGTCGACCGTCGCGGCCTTGCCATCTGCGCCGCCGCCAGCGGGCCCGGCCAGCGGCCGGCCCGGTGCGGCGTCGTCCCATTCCCTGGTGGCCTCCCCGAGCCAGGCGAGCCGCTCCCGGATGGCCGGCTCGGCCGGCCCGGTGTACTCGTCCGGCACCTGCCGCGGCCACGCGGGGGGCTCGTCGGTGCCGGCCAGCGCCCAGGCCGCCTGCCGGGCCGCGCCGAGCGCCACGTACTCCTCGGGCGCGGGCACCAGCACCGGCACGCCGAAGATGCCGGGCGCCAGGCGGCGGGCCGCCGGGGACTTGGCGCCGCCGCCGATCAGCAGGACCCGGGTCCGCTCGACCCCCTGGGCGGCGATCAGGTCGGCCGCCTCGGCCAGCGTGACCAGCACCGCCTCGATGGCGGCCCGGGCCAGGTTCTCCGGGGTCGCGTTGCGCGTGGTGAGGCCGTTGAGCACGCCGCGGGCCCGGGGGCGGTTGGGGGTGCGCTCACCGTCGAGGTAGGGCAGCAGGGTGAGGCCGCCGGCGCCCGGCTCGGCGGCGAGCGCACGCTCGTCCAGGCCGGCCAGGTCGGTGCCGAGGAGCTTCGCCACCGCGGCCAGCACCAGGCCGGCGTTGACCGTGGCGATCAGCGGCAGGAACCGGCCGGTGGCGTCGGCGAACCCGGCCACCGCCCCGGTGGCGTCGGCCACCGGCGTGCCCGGTCACCGCGTAGGCCGTGCCCGAGGTGCCGATCGAGGTGGCCAGCTCGCCGGGCTCGCAGGCCCAGGCCCAGCGCGGCGCCCATGTTGTCGCCGGTGCCGGGGGCCAGCGACCGCGCCGCTGGCGGTCCGGCCGATCACCTCGCGCCGACGGGGCCACCCGGGGCAGCGCGGGCTCGTGGCCCAGCGCGGCCGCCGCGACCTCGGGCAGCCAGCGGCTGGACGCGGGCGAGAAGTACCCGGTGCCGGACGCCTCGCCGCGGTCGGTGACCGGCTCGGCCGGGCGGCCGTCCCTCCGAGGCCAGCCGCCAGGTGACCCAGTCGTGCGGCAGCAGCACCCGGGCCACCCGCCGGGCGTTCTCCGGCTCGTGCTCGGCCAGCCAGCGCAGCTTGGTGACGGTGAACGAGGCGTTCGGCACGCTGCCGGTGTGCTCCGCCCACCAGGCCGGGCCGCCGCGCTCGGCGATCAGCCGCTCCGCCGCCGGGGCGGACCGCAGGTCGTTCCACAGCAGCGCGGGCCGGATCACCGCGCCCGCCTCGTCGAGCACCACCATGCCGTGCTGCTGCCCGGCCACGGCGACCGCGTCGGCCCGGTCCAGCAGGCCCGTCCCGGCCTGCTGCAGCGCGACCCACCACGCCTCGCGGGTCAACCTCGGTGCCGGGCGGGTGCGGCGCGCTGCCCCGGCCGACGATCGTGCCGTCCTCCGCCTCGCACAGCAGCACCTTGGTGGACTGCGTGGACGAATCCACCCCGGCTACGAGCATGCGGCACCTCCAGCAGCGACCGTTCCGAACCTACCCCGGCGGCCTGGGACGCACCCGGGCCAGGCGGCGCAGGGCCGGACATCCGTCGAAAGTCGTATCGGAAATGTTGCGGCCCCGCAAGGGGCCGCGGACCGGCCGTTCAGGCCCGGGGCGCGGTCGAGTCCCGGATCACCAGCTGCCGTGGACAGCTCGACCCGCTGGCTGCGCGGCGGCATGCCGTCGATCAGGCTGCCGAGCATCTCGGCCGCCACCCGGCCCATGTCCGCCAGCGGCTGGCGGACCGTGGTCAGCGGCGGGGACACCCAGCGCGCGGCGGGCAGGTCGTCGAAGCCGACCACGCTGAGATCCTGCGGGATGCGCAGCCCGCGCTGCCGGGCCGCCTCGTACACGCCGAGGGCCTGCTGGTCACTGCCGGCGAAGATCGCCGTCGGCGGGTCGGCCAGGTCGAGCAGCTCACCACCGCAGGTGAAGCCGTCCTCGTGCTGGAAAGTGCCGTGCCTGATCAGCGCCGGGTCGGTGCGGATCCCGGCCTGCTCCAGGGCCGACCGGTAACCGTCCACCCGGGCCCGGCTGCACAGGTAGTTCACCGGGCCGCTGATGGCGGCGATCCGGCGGTGCCCCAGGCCGAGCAGGTGCTCGGTGGCGGCGATGCCGCCCGCCCAGTTGGTCGCGCCCACGCTGGGCAGCGCCGGGTCGGGCAGGTTCACCGGGTCCACGGCGATCAGCGGGATGCCCTCCGCGTGCAGCTGCTCCAGCTGCGCGGCGGACAGCTCCGAGGTGACCAGGATGACCCCGTCGGTGTCATGACTGGCCAGGGCGCCGGTCCAGCTGGCCGGGCGGGCGCTGCCGTGGCGCACCGCCGATACCGCGACGGCCACGCCGTGGCCGGAGCACCAGTCCTCGACGCCGCGCAGGATCTCCACCGCCCACGGGCTGTCCAGCCCGTTGAAGATGAGGTCGAGCAGCCCGGCCCGGCGGCCGCGGCGCGGCCCGGGCCGGGTGTAGTTGAGCTCGCCGAGCAGCCGCTCCACCCGGGCCCTGGTGTCCGGCGCGACATCGGGGCGCCCGTTCACCACCTTGGACACGGTCGGCAGCGAGACACCGGCCTGCTCGGCGACGACCGCGAGCGTCGGCCTGCGGCCGGTCCCGCCCCGCTTCGCCTCTTTCCGCCGCCCGGGCCCGCCCCGGGCGGGTTCCCCCTGCTGGCTGGCCACGGCACCGCCCCTTCCCGCCGTGGCACCCGGCGAGCCGGGCGTCTTCCAGCAGCGCAGACCGAAACGCTTCGACGCGAGTTATCGTAGCTGACCCCCGCCTGGTTCCGGATGCCCCAGGATCACCCGCCCGCCGCGCCACCGCACCCCGGCCCCGCTTCCGTGGTGACTATGCGCCCTGCAGGGAGTTTCCTCCGGGACGTGCCCCGGCGCAGCGACCTGCTGCCCGCCGCTGCCCGGCACGTATGCCGCCCGGCGCTGGTGAAGCAATAATTTTCGGAACCTTTCGCCCCCGGGGGTGCGGCGTCGGGCGGCGGGATCAGGCCGCGGGCGCCCCGGCCCGCGGCCCCCCGCGGCCGAGGGCGGGCACGGTCAGGTCCCGGGCGGCCGGCCAGCCCGCCGTGCCCTGCAGCCCGGTGATGACCAGCAGCACGGCGACCGGGATGGTCCAGCCCGCCGTGGCGGTATGCAGGAAGCCGACCAGCAGCGGGCCCGTGGTGGCCAGCAGGTAGCCCGCGCTCTGCGCGAACGACGACAGCGACGCGGCGGTGACCGGGTCCGGGGCCCGGGCCATGGTGAAGAAGATGGCCAGGCCCAGCGCGGCGCCCTGGCCGAGCCCGAGCAGCAGCACCCAGGCCACCGCGGAGCCCAGCGGGGCGAACCAGGCCCCGGCCAGCCCGGCCGCGCTGGCCGCGACGGTCAGCGCCATCAGCAGGCGCTGGTCCCGGGCCCGGTGCGCGAGCACCGGGACGACCAGCGCGGTGATCGCGCCGCCGAGGCTCATCACGGCCAGCAGGGTCCCCGCCCCGCCCGGGCTGGTCCCGCGGTCCCGGAACATGGTGGGCAGCCAGGACAGCGTCGCGTAGAAGGTCAGGCTCTGCAGCCCCATGAACCCGGTCACCTGCCAGGTCAGGGCGTGCCGGTAGACCGGCACGCCCGTGGCCGGGCCGCCGGCGGCGCGGCCGGGCCGGCCGGACGGCCGGGTGCGGAACCGCAGCTGGGGCAGCCACACCACGGCCGCGCCGAGGGCCGGCAGCGCCCACAGGCCCATGGCCAGCGGCACCGAGCCGCCGGAGGCCCGGTAGACGGGCACCGCGATCAGCGAGGCGAGGATCGAGCCCGCCGACAGCCCGAGCAGGTAGATGCCGAGGAGCAGCCCGGCCCGTTCCGGCTTGCGCCGCTTGACCAGGCTGGGCAGCAGGACGTTGAGCAGCGCGATGGCCACGGCGGCCAGCGCGGTGCCGGGGTACAGCAGGGCGCCGGGGAACGCGCCGCGCAGCGCCAGCCCGGCGGCCAGCACGACCAGCGCCGCCCCGAGCACCCGCTCCTCGCCGAACCGCCGGCTGAGCGGGGCCCCGGCCCCGGAGAACACGCCGAAGCAGAGCACCGGCAGGGCGGCCAGCACGGACAGCGCGGCGGGGGACATCCGCAGGCTGGTGGCCAGTTCCGGGAACAGCGGGGGCAGGCTGGTGATCGCCGCCCGCATGTTGAAGGCCAGGGCGGTGATGCCGGCCACCAGGACCGCGGCCCCGCCGGCCCGGCGGCGGCCCCGGGACCTGGGCAGGACGGCGGGGACGGCAGGCTCAGGCATGACCCCGCCACGCTACCGGCCGCCGCGCCCGCCCGGCCCGGGCCCCGGCGGGGGCCCGGGCCCCGGCGGGGGCCCGGGCCGGGCCGCAGCTCCCCGGGGGCCGCCGGATCAGCCGAGCAGGGAGCGGAGCACGTACTGCATGATGCCGCCGTGCCGGTAGTACTCCGCCTCGCCCGGGGTGTCGATCCGGACCACGGCCCGGAACTCCTTGCCGTCCGCCCGGACCGTCACCTCGCGGGGCACCGTCCCGCCGTTCATCTCCTCGATCCCGGTGATCTCGAAGACCTCCTGCCCGGTCAGGCCGAGCGAGGCGGCCGAGTCCCCGGGCTGGTACTGCAGCGGGAGCACGCCCATCCCGATCAGGTTGGACCGGTGGATCCGCTCGAACGACTCGGTCAGCACCGCGCGGACGCCGAGCAGCAGGGTGCCCTTGGCCGCCCAGTCCCGGGACGACCCGGAGCCGTACTCCTTGCCGCCCAGCACGATCAGCGGCGTGCCCTCGGCGAGGTACTGCCGGGACGCGTCGTAGATGGGCATCTGCTCGCCGTCGGGCAGGTGCACGGTGACGCCGCCCTCGGTGCCGGGGGCCAGCTGGTTGCGCAGCCGGATGTTGGCGAACGTGCCGCGGATCATCACCTCGTGGTTGCCGCGCCGGGAGCCGTAGGAGTTGAAGTCCTTCCGCGCCACCCCGTGCTCGGTCAGGTACTTCCCGGCCGGGCTGTCGGTCTTGATCGCCCCGGCCGGGGAGATGTGGTCGGTGGTCACCGAGTCGCCCAGCATGGCCAGCACCCGGGCACCGTGGATGTCGCTGACCGGCGCGGGCTTGTCCGGCATGCCGTCGAAGTAGGGCGGCTTGCGGACGTAGGTGGAGTCCGCGCCCCACTCGAACGTGTCCCCCTCCGGCACGTCCAGGTCACGCCACTGCTCGTCGCCCTCGAACACGTCGGCGTAGTCCCGGGTGAACATCTCCGCCGCCACCGCGTGCAGCACCACGTCGGCGATCTCGGCCGCCGAGGGCCAGATGTCGCGCAGGTACACCGGGGTGCCGTCGGGACGGCTGCCCAGCGGCTCGTTGTCCATGTCGAAGTCCATCGTGCCGGCCAGCGCGTACGCCACCACCAGCGGCGGCGAGGCCAGGTAGTTCATCTTCACGTCGGGGTTGATCCGGCCCTCGAAGTTGCGGTTGCCGGACAGCACCGACACCACGGCCAGGTCGTTGTCGGCCACCGCCGCGCTGATCGCCTCGGGCAGCGGCCCGGAGTTGCCGATGCAGGTGGTGCAGCCGTAGCCGACCAGGTTGAAGCCGAGCTTCTCCAGGTAGGGAGTCAGCCCGGCCCGCTCGTAGTAGTCCATGACCACCTTGGAGCCGGGCGCCAGCGTGGTCTTGACCCACGGCTTGCGGTTCAGCCCGGCCTCGACCGCCTTCTTGGCCAGCAGCGCGGCGCCCACCATGACCGACGGGTTGGAGGTGTTCGTGCACGAGGTGATGGCCGCGATGACCACGGAGCCGTGGTCCACGGAGGTCTTGGTGCCGTCCTCCAGCGTCACCTGGACCGGGTTGGACGGGCGGCCGGAGCGGGCGGCCGCCGGCTGGCCGGCCGGCTGGGCCGCCCCGCCGTTCTCCCGGTCCGCGTCGAACGGGTCGGATGCCGGGAAGGTCCCGGCCACGTCCTCGTCCAGCCGGTCCAGCGGCACGTAGTTGCCGAGCGCCTCGCGGAACGCGGGCTTGGCGTCGGACAGGGCCACCCGGTCCTGCGGCCGCTTCGGCCCGGCCAGGGACGGCACGACGGTGGACAGGTCGAGCTCGAGTTCCTCGGAGTAGCGCGGCCGCGCGGCCGGGTCGTGCCACAGGCCCTGCTCCTTGGCGTACGCCTCGACCAGCGCGACCTGCCCGTCCGGCCGGCCGGTCAGCCGCAGGTAGTCCAGGGTCTGCCCGTCGATCGGGAAGATCGCGCAGGTGGAGCCGAACTCGGGGCTCATGTTGCCGATCGTGGCCCGGTTGGCCAGCGGCACCGAGCCCACCCCGTCCCCGTGGAACTCCACGAACTTGCCGACCACGCCGTGCTTGCGGAGCAGTTCGGTGATGGTGAGCACCAGGTCGGTGGCGGTGGCGCCGGACGGCAGCTCGCCGGTCAGCCGGAAGCCGACCACCCGCGGGATCAGCATGCTGATCGGCTGGCCCAGCATGGCCGCCTCGGCCTCGATGCCGCCCACGCCCCAGCCCAGCACGCCCAGGCCGTTCTGCATGGTGGTGTGCGAGTCGGTGCCCACGCAGGTGTCCGGGTAGGCGGCGCCCTCGCGGGCCATCACCACCCGGGCCAGGTGCTCGATGTTCACCTGGTGCACGATGCCGGTGCCCGGCGGCACCACCTTGAACTGGCGGAACGCATCCTGGCCCCAGCGCAGGAACTGGAACCGCTCCCGGTTGCGGCTGAACTCCAGGTCCACGTTGCGGTCGAACGCGTCCGGCCGGCCGAAGATGTCCGCCACCACCGAGTGGTCGATGACCAGCTCGGCCGGGACCAGCGGGTTGATCTTGGACGCGTCGCCGCCCAGGTCCCGCATGGCCTCCCGCATCGTGGCCAGGTCGACCACGGCCGGCACGCCGGTCAGGTCCTGCAGGATGACCCGGGCCGGGGTGAACTGGATCTCGGTGGACGGCTCGGCCGCGGCGTCCCACCCGGCCAGGGCGGTGACGTGCTCGGCGGTCACGTTGCGCCCGTCCTCGGTGCGCAGCAGGTTCTCAAGCAAGATCTTCAGGCTGAACGGCAGGCTCGCCGACCCGGCCACCGCATCAAGCCGGTGGATCTGGTACTCGGTCCCGCCGGCCTGCAACGTGGCCTGGCTGCCAAAGCTGTTCGCGGTCATCCGGGTCCGCCTCCCTGAGGCTGTGCTCCTCAACGCTGTGGTGCACCACAGGTATCTCGATATCGAGCTAATTGCCGTCTTTACGCTAGGGCGAGCTTATCTCGACGTCAAGGTACCGGGGGGGCCGGTGCGGATGCCGGGCGGGTGGGGTGCCGGCCGGGTCCCCGGATCGGGCAGGATATTCCGGTGACTGAACACTCCGAGCGCCCCTGGGGCAGCTACACGGTCCTCACCGAGGGCAGCAACTTCAAGGTCAAGACGATCGAGGTGCATCCGGCGCAGCGGCTCAGTTACCAGAAGCACGCCCGCCGGGCGGAGCACTGGTTCATCGTGGCCGGCCAGGGCGTCGTCACCCTGGACGGTGCCGACGTGGCCGTCAAGCCGGGCCAGACGGTGGACGTCGGCCTGGGCGTCGCGCACCGGATCCACAACACCGGGGCCGAGCCGCTGGTCTTCGTCGAGGTCCAGCACGGCGACTATTTCGGCGAGGACGACATCGTCCGCCTGGCGGACGACTACGGCCGCAGCGAGCCCGCTGGTTGACAGCGGGCCGGTGGGCGCGTAGCCAGGGCAGGCACGCGCCGAGGGAAAGGGAGCGCGGATGCCTGCGGGCCGGCACTGCCGTCACTGCGCCGGCGCGTGCTCCGGCGACTGCCTGCTGCCCGGGGACAGCGGCCTGTGCATCCACCGCCCGGTCCCCCGGCTGCCGCTGCGCGCCCGGCTGCGGCTGATCGGCACCGGACGATTCTGGCGCCGGCTGCTGTGGGGCCCCGGTCCCCGTCCTTGACCGGTTGCCGGGCCAGGCCGGGCCAGGCCGCCCGGATGCGGTGCCCGCCGCCAGGTAACCCCGGTCATGTCATGCGTCCCGGCGCCGCACGGCGAGGAACATGACCGCGATCAGCACGGCGGCGAGGGCCGCGAAGATGCCGGTCTCGATGAACTGGAACGGCCAGAACCGGTAGCCCGGCTGATAGGTCGTGAACGAGCGGTAGCCGAGGCGCGCCAGGCACGCGAGAACGGAGTTCACCGGGCCAAGCGCCTGGCACGCGCCGGGCAGGCCGCCGCCGGGTGTGGAGACTATCTCCGTGGGGCCGACACTCAGGCCGGTGAAGAGCTGGCCGCTGGGCAGCACCACGCCGTGCGTGAGCGGCCAGTAGGCCCCCTTCGGGGTGAAGTTCTGGGTCACGCGGTAGATGGTGGTGACCGCGGGCAGGTAGTGCACCCGCACCCAGTACGTGACCACCAGGCGGATGGCGAGGAACACGCCGGCGGTCACCGCGAGCGCCGGCAGCGACCGGCCGATCAGCGTCCCGGCGGTGATCCCGAGCGCCACCGCGAACACCGCGTACCCGATCGGGACGATGCCCTGGATGTCGAAGAAGCCCTGGGTGAACTGGTCCTGGTTGAGCGCGTTCAGGGGCGCGTACCACCAGGTGACGATCCCGGCGACCGCGCCGCCGAAGACCGCGCCCGCGAGCAGCAGCCAGCCGGCCTTGACGGACAGCCAGTGCCGCCGGGTGACCGACTGCGTCCACGCGAACTGCACGGTCCCGGTTTCCCGTTCCCTGGCCACGGCCGGGCTGCCCCAGAACATCCCGAACAGGAGCGGAGCGGCCAGGGTGAGGGTGGTCAGCGCGTACACCGGGCCGCCGGCCAGCGACACGGTCTGCGAGAGGTTGCCGCAGGTCCCGTTCCTGGCGCAGTGGGCCAGCGCGGTGTGCCACTGCGCGGCGTCATGCAGGCCGGTGATCAGGAACAGGACGGCGAAGGTGGCGAGGATAGCGCCCGCGATGGCGGCGGTGACGCGGTACTGGCGCCAGATGACCCAGGTCACCGCTCACCTCCCGCAGCGGTCAGCTCCGCGATCGCCGGGGCGGCGTCGGCGCCCATGTAGCCGAGCACCATGTCCTCCAGGCTGACGTCCTCGGCCTCCCACTCCGGGTCGGCGACCGGGCCGTTCAGCCGCACCAGCATCGTGGTCTGCCGGGCGGTCCGTTCGGTGTGCACGACGGCGTGGTCCCGTTCGATCGCCGTGGTGTCCTTCCGCGGGCCGACCAGCACCTGGTGTTCCGCGAGCAGGTCCTCGATATCCCCGCAGAGCTGGACGCGGGAGGACGCGAGCAGGATGAGGTGGTCGCAGACCCGCTCGATGTCCGCGACCAGATGCGAGGACAGCACGACGGTCAGCCCGCCCGCGGTCACCGCGTCGGCGAGCGTGCCGAGGAAATGCCGCCGGGCGAGCGGGTCGAGGGCCGCGACCGGCTCGTCGAGCAGCAGGACCCGCGGCCGCTTGGCCAGCGTGAGCGCCAGGGCCACCTGGGCCCGCTGGCCCCCCGACAGCGTGCCCACGGCCGCGTCCAGCGGGATGTTCAGCCCGCGCAGCCGGTCCCTGACCGACTGGCCGTCCCACCGGGGGTTCATGTGCGCGCCGATCCCGATGTGGGCCTCGGCGGACATCCGCCGGTACAGCGGGATCTCCTGGGCGAGGAACCCGATCTCGGCCAGGAAGGCCGGGTCCTGGCGCGGCGCGCGGCCCAGGATGGCGGCGTCGCCGCTGGTCGGGCTGGCCAGCCCGGAAAGCAGCCGGAGCAGCGTGGTCTTGCCCGCCCCGTTCGGCCCGACCAGCGCGGATATCCGGCCCTCGGGGACGAGGATGGAACAATCGGACAACGCGGTGACGCGGCGGTACCGCTTGGTCAGCCCGCGGGTTTCGATGGCGGTGATCAAGCGATCTCCTCCTCGTCCGCCGAGCGCAGCGTGACGCGCAGCAGCGATTCCATCGACTCGTCGTCAAGCCCCGCGGCGCGCGCCTCGCGCACCCAGCGGGCCAGGCTGCGGCCGAGCCGCTCGTGGGTGCCGGGCGGCGGGCCGGGCGGCCGTCTGGTCACGAACGTGCCGCGGCCCGCCGCGGCGGTCACCAGGCCTTCGCGTTCCAGGTCGCGGTAGGCCTTGAGCACCGTGTTCGGATTGATGGCGGTGGCGGTGACCACCTCGCGGACCGACGGGAGCTGGTCCCCCACGTCGAGCACGCCCATCCGGAGCGCCTGGCGCACCTGCTGCACGATCTGCAGGTACGGAGGTGCCGCCGATCGCCCGTCCACCCGGAACCGAATCACCGTCTCATCCCTCCGGTGTTTTAGATCACTAGGACACTAATCCACCGGCGTCGCCGTCGTCAACCGGGACGGGCACGGATGGGAAGGGCTAGCAGCCCCCTGCGGCGCGGCGATCCCCGGCCCTGCCGTCGTGATGTTGACTTTGCTCACATTCCCATGTGAGCAAAGTCAACATCATCAAGGGCGGGGTGCCTGGCGGGGTGCCTCGCGGGGTGCCTGGCGGGGTACCTGGCGGGGTGCCTGGCGGGGCGTCAGCGACGGAGTCGGGGCGTCAGCGGACGGAAGCGGGACGGTCCAGGCCGTGGCGGGCGGCGGACAGGTCCAGGCCGCCGAGGCCCTGCCCGGCCAGCGCCGCCCAGCGCCGCTGGATGGCCTCGAGCACCGGCAGCGTCCGGTCGGTGGCGGCCAGCGCCAGGTCGACGTCCTTGAGCGCCCACTGCAGCGAGAAGTCGGGCGAGTCATCCGCGGCGTCCATCTTGCGCCCCTTGACCTGGGCCACCGGAGCGGACAGGTTGCCCTCGCCCAGGAAGCCGAGCACGCTGGACCGGGGCACGCCGAGCGAGTCGGCCAGCGCGAGGATCTCCGCGGTGCCCTCCACCAGGGTGACCAGCCAGGTGTTCATGACCAGCTTGAGCCGGCTGCCGGCCCCCGCCGCACCGAGCCACAGCGTCCGCTGCCCCAGGGCAGCGAACACCGGGTCCAGGACCGGGCGGGCGTCCTCCGGGCCGGACGCGAGGATCAGCAACTGGCCGTTCTCGGCCGGCGCCCGCGTGCCGGACACGGGCGCGTCCACGAACCCGACGTCAGGTCGCTCCCGGGCGGCCCGGGCCGCCAGCCGCGCGATGGCGTCCACGCCGATGGTGCCCATCTGCGCCCATACCGCGGACGGCCGCATCGCGGCCAGCGCACCCTGGCCGAAGGCCACGTCCTCGACCGCCGCCGCGTCCGCCACCATGGTGATCACCACGCCGGCCTGCGCGACGGCGGCCGCCGGGTCCTCGTGGGCCACCGCGCCGTCTGCCGCCAGGCCGGGCCGCGGCCTCAGGTGACCGGTTCCACACGTCGACGCCGAACCCGGCCCGGAGCAGGCTGTGCGCCATGCCCTGGCCCATCGTGCCCAGGCCCAGCACGGCCACCCGGGACCGTGGCTGGCCGTCATGTGCTGCGGTGCTCATCGCGTCATCCTTCCGTCGTCGTTCGTCAGGCCGGCCGGGGCGGGTTGTGCCCGCCCGGGCGGCCCCGGTACCCCAGGGCTATCAGGGTGCCCAGCCCGGCGGCCACCGCCCCGGCCAGCATGGCGGCCCGGTCACCGGTGACCCCGGCCTGGCTGCCGTGGCTGAACGTCAGGGCGACCGCGGGCAGCAGCGCCGCGCCGATGCCGGCCCCGATCTGGCGGCTGGTGTTGATCACGCCGCCGACCAGGCCCTGGTCCGCGTTGGCCACGCCCTTGCTGGCGCTGACCATCGCGCCGAAGGCGGTCCCGGCGGTGCCGAACCCGACGAACGTGACGGCGGCCAGCAGCGGGCTGTACCCGCCTGCCGCCGGCAGCTGGGTGAGCACCAGGAAGCCCAGCGTGGCCACGGCATTGGTGAGGATCAGCAGGCGGCGCAGGCCGAGCCGGGCCGCCAGCCGGGCACCGGCGGCGCCGGCCGCGAAACCGACCACGCCCTGCGGCGCGATGGCCAGGCCGGTCATCAGCGGCGAGTCGTGCAGCACCTGCTGGAAGTACAAGGAGAGCACCAGCATCTCGCCGCCGTTCCAGATGCCGAGCAGCATGATCTGCGCCCCGCCCTTGCGCAGCGAGGCCAGCCGCAGCAGGCCACCGCGGACCAGCGGATCGGCGTGGTGCCGCTCGACCAGCGCGAACAGTGCCAGGGCGGCGGCGGCCAGGGCCGCGGCCCCGAGCACCTGAAGGCTGGTCCAGCCGGCCGCGCCCCCTTCGGACACCCCGAACACCAGCGCGGCGACCGCGGTGGTGATCAGCAGCGCGCCGCCGATGTCCAGCCGGCGCCGGGTGCGGTCCTCCCGGCCACGGCCCAGCAGGTGCGGGGTGAGCAGCACGGCGGCCACCCCGACCGGCACGTTGACCAGGAACACCGCGCGCCAGCTGGTGAACTGGACGAGAACGCCGCCCAGCACCTGGCCGGCCACGAAGCCGATTGACGCCGTGGCGCCGTACAGGCCGAGCGCCTTGTTGCGCTGGTTGCCCTCGGGGAAGCCGGTCGTGATCAGGGACAGCGCGGCCGGGGCGACCAGCGCCGCCCCGGCACCCTGGACGGCCCGCGCGGCGATGAGCAGGCCCGGGTCACGGGCCAGCCCGCCGGCCAGCGAGGCCACGGAGAAGGCGATCAGCCCGGCGCGGAACATCCGGCGCCGCCCGAACAGGTCCGCCGCGCGGCCGCCGAGGATGAGCAGTCCCCCGAACGTGATCGCGTACCCGGTGACCACCCACTGGGCCGCCGACGTGGCGAATCCCAGTTCACGCTGGATAGAAGGGAGCGCGACGTTCACGATGGAGAAGTCCAGCACGACCATGAACGAGGCGATCAGGATCAGCATGAGCGCGGCCCGCCGGTACCCCGCTGGCTGTGGCCGTGGCTGCGGCGTCCGGGCCGCCCCAGGCCGGGCCCGCATGGCGGTGGCCGGCCCGGGCGGGCCCGGGAGCGGCCGGGACGGCCAGCTGAGGGCGCGCTCCCTGGTGGTGACGGGGTGGCGGCGGGTGTGAGTTTGGCGGCCGGGGGTACTCGTCCTACTCTGAATCACAACACTATCCGATACGGATCGTTTCGTATATAGCCGTCAGGTGGTAACCCGATGAGCGGCTCAGGTATTCCGCCGGCCGCCGGCCCGCCCCCCGAAGCTGGCCCGGCGGGCCTGCCTGCCGGAACAGGCGCGGCCCGCGGGCCCGCCGGGGGCAGCCCGGCGGAGGCCGGGACGCGGGGCAGGCCGCGCAGCGAGGCAGCCGACCGCGCCATCTTGCGGGCGGCCACCGAACTGCTCGCGGAACGCGGGCTGGCCGGGATGTCGATGGAAGAGGTCGCGGCACGGGCCGGGGTCGGCAAGGCCACCGTCTACCGCCGCTGGCGGTCGCGCGGCGCGCTCGCGCTCGACGCGTTCATGGCCGACTTCACGGCCGGGCAGCCGCTGCCGGATACCGGGACGCTCCGCGGTGACCTGCTTGCGGCGCTGCGGGCGTGGGTCCGGGTGGTCACCAAGACCCCGGCGGGCCGCATTCTCGCGGGCCTGGTCGCGGCCGCCCAGGATGACCCGGACCTGGCCGCAGCGTGGCGGGCCCGGGTGATGGAGCCCATGCGCGCGCAGCACCGGATCATGCTCGCGCGGGCCATCCGGCGCGGCGAGATCCCGGCCGACACGGATACGGATGTGGCGCTGGACCTGGTCTACGGGGCGGCCTACCACCGGCTGCTGCAGGGGCACCGGCCGCTGACCGACACATTCATCCGGCGGGTGGTCCAGGTGATCGTGACCGGGCTCCGCGGACCGGGCGATTCCTGAGCGCGGCGCGGCCGGCCGCTGGTCACTCCGCCGGGGTGCCCCGGCGCGGGTAGCTGCCCGGCGGAGGCTGCGACTGCGGCCCGCGCAGGGAGCGCAGCCAGTCCTCGTCCACATCGTGATGCCGGGAACCGCCGAGGCTCCGGGCCGCCCGCCACCACACGGGAGGCTTCTTGGCCCGGTCGTCGGGCGCGACCTGCATGTCCGGCACGGCCTGCGGATCCGCCTCACCCTCCAGATCCGGGGCGGCCGCAGCGTCCGGGACGGCGGCCAGCGGGCCGGCGGCGGGCGGCTCAGGGTACGCCGCTGGGCCCGCGCCGGGCGGCGCGGCCGGCGCCAGCGCATCCGCATCTGGGGGCCCCCAGGCATCTGCCGGAGGCTGAGCCTGCTCGGGGTGCCAGGCGCCGGGCGGGGCGTCCGCAGTCCCAGCGTCGGCCCAGCTCGCGGCCTGCTCCGGCCGCCACGTGCCCGGGGTGTTCGCGGCGCCGGCCGGACCGGGGATCCCGGCTCCGGCCGCATCGGCAGGCGGTGCCCACGCATCGGCGCTGGGGGCCCGGGCGGCCGGCGTCCAGACGTCGGCGCCGGAGTCACCCGGGTGCCGGCGGCCGGTGCCGGTCTCCTCGACCGCACCCGGGTCGCCGCCGTCACTCTCCCCGCTGGAGCCCACCGTGTCCGGGGCCGCCGGGCCGGTGCCTGGAAACTGGATTCCGGCGGCGCCGTCGGCCCCGGACGCCCCCGGGACGTCGGCGGGATCGTCCGGGCCGGGCCGGCGGGCAGCCTGGGGAGGGGGCGGCGGGTCGTAGACATCCGCCGCGTGGTGCAGGTCGGGCAGCGGGGAGGTGCCCGGCGGGTCGAGGAGCTCCGGCGGGTTGGGCACCCCGGCGGAGGAGGCGGGGACGTGGTCCGGGCCGGTGCCATCGGGCCCGGCGTAGACGTCAGGCTGGCCGATGGCCCGGGGGTCGGCCTGGGCACCGGGCGGCGCGAACCTGCCGGTCTCGCCGTAGTCGCCGGGCTGGTCGAAGGCACCCGGGCCGACCTGGACACCGGGCTGGGCATACACGCCGGCCTGGCCATAGGCACCCGGCTCCCGATAGGCGGGTGGCTGGCCGAAGGCACCCGGCTGGGCGTAGGCACCGTCACCGTAGGCGGGCCCCCCGTAGGCACCGGGCCCCCCGTAGGCACCGGGCTCGCCGTATCCGGCGGGCTGAGCGTAGGCACCCTGCTCGGCGTAGCCGCCGGGCTGACCGTAGTCGCCGGGCCCACCGTAGTCGTGCGGAAACCCGGGGGGAGCGGCCAGCGGGTCCTGCTCCTCGGCCCGGGAGCCGCCACCCGCAGTGATCAGGACAGCGATCATCAGCAGCGCGCAGCACGCCCCCGCGGTCAGCAGGGCCACGGTGACGAGCCAGGTTCCCGTGGTCGCTGAGCGCGGGACCACCCGGCCAAGTGCGCTAACCGCCCACAGGACCAGCCCGGCCATCAGCATTAACGCTCCGGCGGCGGCCAGCCCTAGCGACAGGCGAGCGGTCCGGCGGTCGATCAGCCCAGAGCTCACGCTCTCACCATACGGGAGCCGGGACCCGGCCGTCCGGCAGCCGGCCAGCCACCGCTCAGCGCACGTGGGCCGCGTCGATCTGGTCGAAATCGCCGACGCCGTTGCTCAGCCCGCCGCCGCCGGACCACTGCCACATCACCGCGTGCGGGCTGGCCGCGGTCACCCCGCCGAAGAACCGGGCGCAGGTGGAGGTGCCCGGGATGCACCAGCCGCGCGGGGCCGGCGAAATGCTCCGCGTGCCGTCGGTGTAGGTCCACTCGTCCAGGTTCGGGATGGACGCCGCGGCGCCGGTCCCGAAGATCACGTTCCAGACCAGCGGGGAAGAGTACACCCCGGCCCGGTAGGAGGAGTGCGCGGTCAGGTAGGCCTGGTAGCCGTTGAGTTCGGCGCGGTCCACCGCGGGGGCCATGCCCGGCGTGGCGACCCGGCCGCTGCACGGCGAGGTGTAGGCGTTGTCCCAGCCGTTGTCCAGGGCCGGCGGTATCCCGGGCTGTTCCACGTCCATCCACACCACCGGGTAGGTGACGTGCAGCGGGGCCATGGCCCGGAGGGTGGCGGCGGCCTGCGCGGCGCCCCACGCGCTGGCCTCGGCCGTGGTCCCGTTGTAGTGCGGGTCAACTCCCGGGCCGGCCATGTACCAGTACACGCCGGTGCCGATGCCCTCGCGATAGGTGCGGTAGTTGACATTGGCCGCCGCGGCGTCCGCCGGGGACCAGGCGATGTTGCCGCCGCACCCGGCCCAGCGGGCCCAGTTCCCGGCCATCCCGATGTACCCGCCGTAGCCAGGCGACCCGCCGTTCACGGGCTGGTGGTAGGGCCGCCCGCCGGCCAGGGTGACCGGCCAGCTGTCGGTGCCGTACCAGAAGCCGGCCGGGCTGTCCCCGGCCGCCGCGTGGTTCCCGGCGCTGGCCGCGGTGCCCGGCGCGGTGTGCGTCCCGGCCGGGTCACGGTGACCGGAACCGCTGGCCGTCGCGCCGGCGCGGGCGGCGCTGGGGCGGGTGCTGGCCGCGCTCCCCGGGGCGCTCGCCGGGTGGGCCGGGCCGCACCCGGCGAGCAGCACGGCGGCCACGGCCGCGGGCGCCAGCAGCCACCGGCCGCGGCAGGCGCCCGCGGGCCGGGATGCCCGGCCCGCGGGCCGGGGTGCCCGGCGGGCCCGGCTGGCCAGGGCCGTCCCGGTGGCCCGGCGGCAGCGGAGGGTGAGCGGGCGGGGGCGTGTCATCGGGGGGGTCCTTCCGGCCCGCTCCGGGCCTGGGGCCGGGCGGCGCTGGCGGGGTGGGGTCGGAGCGGATGCTATCCGCGTCAAACGTGATTTTCAGGCAGTTACAGGTAGATTCCTCACACGCTACTCACGATTGGCTGATGGCGGGCCCGGGTCGGCGGGACTCCCCGCGGGGGCCGGGATTCCGTGTTCCGGCGCCGGCGCCGTGTGGTTTCCCTGCTGAGACGCCGTCAACCATCGCCTGGTTGGGCCACCCGCGTTATCGTCGGGATGATCACTGTCGCCACGGGCCGCCCAGGAGGAACCGCCATGGACCGTCAGGTCAAGTACCTGCTGGATGAGTCGCAGCTGCCGCGGCAGTGGTACAACATCGTGCCCGACCTGCCGTCCCCGCCGCCGCCCCCGCTGCACCCGGGGACCCGGGAGCCGGTCGGGCCGGACGACCTTGCGCCGCTGTTCCCGATGGCCCTGATCGCCCAGGAGGTATCCGCCGACCGGCACATCCCCATCCCCGAGGATGTCCTCGACGTGTACCGGCTGTGGCGGCCGACGCCGCTGTTCCGGGCCCGGCGGCTGGAGAAGGATCTCGGCACGCCGGCCCGCATCTATTACAAGTACGAGGGCGGCAGCCCGGCCGGGTCGCACAAGCCGAACACCGCGGTGCCGCAGGCGTACTACAACGCGGCCGAGGGCGTGACCCGGCTGACCACCGAGACCGGGGCCGGCCAGTGGGGCAGCGCGCTCGCGTTCGCCTCGGCCGTATTCGGGCTGCAGTGCGAGGTCTGGCAGGTCCGGGCCTCCTACGACCAGAAGCCGTACCGCCGCCTGCTGATGGAGACCTACGGGGCCATCGTGCACCCCAGCCCGTCGGACCTGACCCAGTCGGGCAAGGCGGTGCTGGCCGCCGACCCGGACTCCCCCGGCAGCCTGGGCATCGCGATCAGCGAGGCGGTGGAGGTCGCCGGCGGGGACCCGGCCGCCCGCTACGCCCTGGGCAGCGTGCTGAACCACGTGCTGCTGCACCAGACCGTGATCGGCGAGGAGGCCATCAAGCAGATGGAGCAGGCCGGGGACGTGCCCGACCTGATCGTCGGCTGCACCGGCGGCGGCTCCAACTTCTCCGGGCTGGTCTTCCCGTTCCTGCGGGAGAAGCTGGCCGGCCGGATGAACCCGGTGTTCCGGGCGGTGGAGCCGGCCGCCGCGCCGTCGTTCACCCGCGGCGTGTACGCCTACGACTTCGGCGACACCGCGGGCTTCACCCCGCTGCTCAAGATGCACACCCTCGGGCACGAGTTCATCCCGGACCCGATCCACGCCGGCGGCCTCCGCTACCACGGCATGTCGCCCCTGCTGTCGCACATGTATGAGCTGGGCTTGTTCGAGGCCGTGGCCAAGCCACAGTCCGAGTGCTTCGCGGCCGGCCTGCGCTTCGCCCGGACCGAGGGCATCGTGCCCGCCCCCGAGCCCACCCACGCGCTCGCCGCCTGCATCGAGGAGGCGCTGCGCTGCAAGGAGACCGGCGAGGAAAAGGTCATCCTGACCGCGCTGTGCGGCCACGGCCTGCTCGACCTGACCGCCTACGAGAGCTACCAGGCCGGCCGGGTCACCGACTTCGACCTGCCCGAGCAGGCCATCCAGGACGCCCTCAGCCACCTCCCCGCGGGGGTCTGACCGGGATGGCGGGGCGTCTGGACCGGGATCCGGAGGTGCGGCGGGATCGGGGGCGCTAGCCGGCCGCGGCCCACCCGGTCCAGCGCTCGACCCGGACGCTGATCACCGGGCCCGCAGGCGGCTGCTCCCGGTACTGCGGGTAACGCTCGGCGAGCAGCCGCAGCGGGACGGCCATGTCCGCCGGGCCGGTGAGCACCGCGGCGGTCCCGTCCGCGCGCACCCACCACAGCCCGGCCCAGTCCTCGGCGTAGTGATCGGCCAGGAGGGCGACCCGCGGGTCGGCCGCGATGTTCCGCAGCCGCTGCAGCCGGGTGGTGGTCTTCGGCTTGGCGTCCACCGTGCTGTAGAGGCGGTCGCCGCCGGCGGCGTCCCGGGCCAGCGCGAACGTGACCGGAACCAGGTGCGGCCGGCCGTCCGGGCCGCGGGTGGCCAGCCGGGCCACCCGCGCCGCGCCGAACCGCTGCCGGGCCGCGGCCTCATCCAGCCTCACGCCGTCACCCGCACGCCGTCACCCTCATGCCGCCAGTCTGGTGCCACCCCACCCGGGCCCGCGAGCCGCCCGCCATCGCCAGCCGGCGGTCAACGCCGCGCCGCCATGGCGCGGTACGGGATACTGGGCCGGTAGCTCAGCGCGCCCTCCCCGCGCGCGATTCTCCACGGTGAAGGGCCCAGCAGACAGTGCCAGCCGACGACAGCACCAGTACCGCGGCGAGCGGCCCGGCACCGGCCGGGACCGAGCCGGACGTGAGCCGCCCCGACGTGCTGGCCGAGATCCGCCAGCAGCGGATCGCCAAGGTGCATCAGCTCCGGGACATGGGCCTGGACCCCTACCCGCCGGACGCCGTCCGGCGGATCCCGGTCGCCGAGGCCCGGGCGGTGCCGGACGGCGAGCCGGCCAGCATCGCGGGGCGGATCATGCTGCTGCGCCCGATGGGCAACCTGACCTTCGGCCAGCTGCATGACGAGAGCGGCGACATGCAGTTCATGATCTCCCGGCGCGATCTTCCCGAGGATCACCAGCCGGGCTATAAGGCGCTGGTCAAGCTCCTGGACATCGGGGACTTCGTGGCCATCGAGGGCCACCGGGTGCAGACCAAGACCGGCGAGCTCTCGGTCGGGGCCAGGAAGGTCACGATCCTGACCAAGTCGCTGCGGCCGCTGCCGGACAAGCACTCCGGGCTGACCAACGAGGAAGCCCTGCTCCGCCAGCGCTACCTGGACATCCTGCTGCACCGGGACATCCAGGAGATGATCTACGCCAAGGCCAGGTTCTGGCGGTCGATGCGGCGCTTCCTCGAAGATCATGATTTCACCGAGGTGCAGACCCCGGCCCTGGAGTTGACCACCGGCGGGGCCGACGCGCGGCCGTTCATCGCGCACCACAACTACCTGGACACCGATGTCTGCCTGCGGATCTCGATGGGCGAGCTGTGGCAGAAGCGGCTGCTCGTCGGCGGCCTGGAGCGGACCTTCGAGATCGGCCGCCAGTTCCGCAACGAGAATCAGAGCCGCGAGCACCTCAACGACTACGACCAGATGGAGTTCTACTGGGCGTACGCCAACTACGAGACCGGCATGCAGCTGGTCGAGGAGCTGTTCCGGCACGTCATCCGCGAGACGTTCGGCACCCTGCGCTTCGGCCTGCACCGTAACGGCCGGGAGTACCAGGTCGACCTCGGTGCCGAGTGGGCCCGGTATGACTACTACGACACGATCAGCCAGTTCCTCGGCCTCGAGGTGCAGTCGGCCGGCACCGACAAGCTGGTCAGCATCATCGACGAGCTGGGCATCGTGGTCGACCGGGACGGCCTGAACCGGGCCCGGGCCATGGATGCGCTGTGGAAGCACTGCCGGCGCGGCCTGGCGGGCCCGGGATTCCTGGTCAACGAGCCGCTGGAAGTGTCGCCGCTGGCCAAGAGCCGGCCGGACCGCCCCGGCATCGTGGAGCGGTTCCATGTCATCGTGGCCGGCAGCGAGCTGGGCAACGGGTACAGCGAGCTGAACGACCCGCTCGAGCAGGCCCGGCGCTTCGAGGAGCAGCGCCAGATGCGGGCCGCGGGCGACGCGGAGGCGCAGATGCCCGACCCGGAATTCGTCGAGGCACTGGAGTACGGCATGCCGCCGGCCTGCGGGTTCGGGCTGAGCGAGCGCGTGTTCGCGTTCTTCATGGACAAGAGCGTGCGGGAGTGCCAGATCTTCCCGCTGCTCCGCCCGCTGCCCCCCGGCCAGGGCTGAACCGGCTGGTACGCGCTAGCCTGCTGGCGGCGGCTGGCCGGCCGGGGCACCGAGCGCGGCCAGCAGCTCGGGGACCCGGCCGAGCAGCTGCGCGCCCTTGATCGGGTCGGCGTAGTCACGCGAATGCACGATGCCACCGTCGCGGATCGTCAGCACCATGAGGAACCGCTGGCTGAACTGGCCGCCGGTGCTGACGTGCTCGCCATGCAGCTGGTACTCGGCGATCACCACCTCCGGGTCGGCGGTCTCATGGATGACCATGTCGCTGAGCCGGCGGTACCGCCGGACCTGGGCGCCCGCCCGGAACCGGGTCCGCAGTTCCTCGCGGGTGGCCTCGATCCGGGCCGGGTACAGGGCCGGCACCGCGAACGGCATCTCGATGACCACCGACGGGGCGTAGCAGTCGGCCATCTCTCCCGGGTCCGGGCTGATGGCAGCGCGCAGGAAGCGCTCGGCGGTCTGCCGCGGGCTGGCGGCGGGCGTCATGGGCACGGTCAGGCCTTCCTCGTCGTGGCGGGGCCGGCGGATACAATCGGAGAGTGCGCCCCGGTTATGAGCTTAACGGAGACAGCGCCCCGGTTACCAGCCGCAGGCCGCTGCGGGCGGACGCGCGGCGCAACCGGGAACGGCTGCTGCAGGCGGCCGCGGCCGCGTTCGCCGCGGACGGGCTGTCGGTGCCGCTCGATGAGATCGCCCGTCGCGCCGGAGTCGGGCCCGGCACCCTCTACCGGCACTTTCCGGCCAAGGAAGACCTGTTCGCGGCGGTGCTGCACGACCGGCTCCAGCGGCTGGCCGACGAGGCCCGGGAACTCCGCTCGGCCGCGGACCCCGCCGGGGCCCTGCTGGGGTTCATCGGCCGGCTCGTCACCGAGGCAGGCCTGAAGCGCGACCTCGCCGACGCGCTGGCCCGTTCCGGTCTGGCCCTGCCCGGCGGCACCGGAGCGGTGGCCGCGGACCTGCGCGCCGGCATCGGCCACCTGCTCACCCGGGCCCAGGACGGCGGCGGGATCCGGGGTGACGTCCGCCTCGCCGACCTGATGGGCCTCATCACGGGCACCCTGCTCGCCATCCGGGCCCGCGCCGGTGCCCACGCGGACCCGCGCGTCGTGATGGCCGTGCTGGCTGACGGGCTGCGGGCGGTGCCCGGCTGAGGCCCGGTTACGGCTCGGGTGTCACCGGGACGAGGCGCACGCTGGCCAGCCTGCCCCGGCGGATGTCCAGCCGCCCCAGGGTGCCGCGCGGCTGGCGGCGCCGGTCGGTGGGCGAGCCGGGATTGAAGATCCGCTGCCCGTGCCCGGCATGATCGAGCGGGATGTGCGAGTGGCCGTAGATCACCAGCGCGGCGGCGGGGAACCGGCGGCGCATCCGGGCCGGGCGCCCGGCCGCCGGGCCGGCGTCGTGGATCATGGCCACGGCGAGCCCGTCCAGGTCCAGTTCCAGCGTTTCCGGCGCACCCCAGGCGGCCACGTCCGGGCCGTCGTTGTTGCCCAGGACGGCCCGGACCGGCGCGTAGGCGGCCAGCTCATCCAGCACGCCCGCGGTGCACACGTCGCCGGCGTGCAGGATGAGGTCCGCGCCGCGCAACTGCTCCGCGACCGCCGGCGGGCAGGACCGCCAGCGGCGCGGCGCGTGCGTGTCGGACAGCACGATCACCTTCACGGGCCCATCCTGCCCGGTGCGGTGCGGTGCGTGCGCGAGCTCATCTCGGTGATCGAGGACATCCGCAGCTAACCCGCCCGTGCCGCCGGCGCGGGCCGCGACCCGGCCGCGGGCTGCGGTTATCGTGTCGCCATGGCCGATCGCAAGGAGATCCTGGAGGTGGCGGGCCGCGAGGTCGCCATCTCCAATCCGGGCAAGGTCTTTTTCCCGCGTACCGGGCACACCAAGCTGGACCTGGTCCGGTACTACCTCAGCGTGGCCGACGGGGCGCTGCGCGGCGTGCACGGCCGTCCGATGGTGCTCAAGCGGTTCGTGAACGGCGCCGAGGGCGAGGCGTTCTTCCAGAAGCGGGCCCCGGAGTCCCGCCCGGACTGGATCGACACGGTGGAGCTGCGCTTCCCCTCGGGGCGCAGCGCGGTCGAGGTCGTCCCCCGGGACGCGGCCGCCCTGGCCTGGGCGGTCAACCTGGGCTGCATCGACCTGAACCCGCACCCGGTCCGGGCCGACGACCTCGAGCACCCCGATGAGCTGCGGGTGGACCTGGACCCGGTCCCCGGCGTGGAGTGGCCGCAGATTCTCCGGGTGGCGCTGGTCGCCCGGGCGGTGCTGGCCGACTTCGGGCTGGCCGGCTGGCCCAAGACGTCCGGCTCGCGCGGTTTCCACGTCTACGCCCGGATCGAGCGCCGCTGGGATTTCCCCCAGGTCCGGCGGGCGGCGGTGGCCCTGGCCCGCGAGGTCGAGCGGCGGGCGCCCGACCTGGCCACCGCGAAGTGGTGGAAGGAAGAACGGCACGGCGTGTTCGTGGACTACAACCAGAACGCGAAGGACCGGACGGTGGCCTCGGCGTACTCGGTGCGGCCCACCCCGGACGCCCGGGTATCCACCCCGCTGGCCTGGGACGAGGTCGCCGACTGCCGGGCCGAGGCGTTCACCATCGACACCGTGCCCGAGCGTTTCGCCCGGCTCGGGGACCCCTGGCGGGACATGGACGCCGCGGCCGGCTCACTGCAGCCGCTGCTGGACCTGGCCGACCGGGACGAGGCCGCGGGGCTGCCGGACGCGCCGTGGCCGCCGCATTACGACAAGCAGGCCGGCGAGCCGCCGCGGGTGCAGCCGTCCAAGCGCCGGGCCGGGCCCGTGCCGCCACCCGCGCCGGGCAAGACGGCCGGCCCGACCGGGCGGCGCCGCTCCACCATGCCGCTCATCGAGGTCGCGCGCGCCGCGACCAAGGACGAGGCGATGGCCGGGCTGGACCGGTGGAAAGAACGGCACCCCGACGTGTGGCCGTACCTGGAACCGTCCGACGTCCTGGTGGACTCGATGCGCGGGCGCAGTTCCACCTGGACCCGGATCCGGCTGAACCTGCGGCACGTGCCCGAAGCCCAGCGGCCCGCCCAGGAGGAACTCGAGGTCGACTACGACCCGTGGGCCCGCGGCGGCGGCCGCCCGGCAGGCTGAGCGGCCGCCCGGCAGGCTGAGCGGCCGCCCGGCAGGCTGAGCGCAGGCCGGGCGGCCGCACGGCGGGGCAGGCAGCCCCGCCGCGTCAGCCGGCCGGGGGCGCGAACCAGGACTGCCCGGCGGTGAACAGGTACCGGTCGGCGATGTGGTTGAGCACCCGGCGGGCCTGCCGGAAGCTGTCCGCCACCTCGGCCACCACGTCCAGCCGCGCGGTGCGCACCGGGGCCAGCCCGCAGGCGGTGCGGTACCACCGCGCGCCGAGCTGCTCCAGGAGCTCGATGGCCGGGACGGCGGCCAGCTGCTCATGCTGGGCGGCGGGCACCTGGGCGGCCCGGAGCAGCCGGGCCACGCCGGCCGGCCCGACGCCGTACAGGGTGGCGTAGTCGGGGAACACCCCGGCCAGGAACAGGGACACGTCACCGAGCCTGCGGTACACGCCCGGCCGCTCCGCCTCCGGGACGTCGTCGAGCAGCCCGGCCAGCCGGACCGGGTCCAGCTCGCTGAACCGCCGGGTCCGCATCCGCCCTCCCCCGCCGCGGACCCGGTACCGGCCGCTGGCCACCCGGGTGAACGAGGCGAGCAGCTCGGCCAGGAACAGCCGCCGGGCCGGGGAGCCGAGGAACTCCCGCAGTGCCGGGGCGTCGAACAACGGCACCCGCTGCCGCGGCCCGGTGCGTTCCGCCACGTGGCCCAGGGACTCCAGTTCTGCGGCGGAGCGGTGCACCGCCACCGCGAAGGTCAGGAACGGCGAGACCGGGGCCATCTCCCCCGGGCGCGGCGAGGCGCCGTCCTCGGCCCAGCCGAAGACGGCCTCGAACACCTGCGGGTCGCCGAGCAGGCCGGGGATGGCCGCCGGGTCGCTGCGCAGCCAGCCCGCGCCCGCCTCTGGCGGCGCCGCGGGCGCGGCGGCGGCCAGCAGCTTCAGGTCGGAATCGGTGAGATGGGCCGCATATTCACTGCCGACAGCATCACCATCCATGTCATCACGGTACTCCGCGGCCGTCCCGATGCCACCGTGCGTTCCTGGGCGGCCCGGGCGGCTCAGCCGATGCTGGTCCCGTCGCTGAGCACCTGCAGCTCCACGATCTGCAGGAAGCCCGCGCCGGTGCCGGGCGCCGCGCTCGTCATGTCCAGCCGGACCCGGGTGCTGCGGACCGGGTCGAAGCTGAGCGTGGTCGGCTGGTCCGACGCGGTGGCCCGGCTGATCTTCAGGTTGCGCACCGGCGTGAACTGCGTCCCGTCCCACGAGGACACCAGGATCGAGGCGGGCTGGGCGAGCGTCGCGCTGATCGTGAACGAGGCCTGCACCGAGTCGAAGGACTGCGGGGACGGCCAGCTGACCGAGACCCAGTCGCTGGCGTCGGACACGCTGACCGCGAGCACGTTGGCGGTGGCGGCCTTGTCGTAGAAGTTCGACCACCCGGTGCTGGGGTCGCCGTCGAGCATGGCCGCGGGCACCGTGGCCGGTGAGCCCGAGTAGCTCGCGTCGGCGGCAGGCGCCTGCGGGGCGGCCGCGCTGGCCAGCAGCACCGCCGGGACTGACGGGGGCGCGCCGCGGCCGGCCGACGTGGTGGCCGCCGTGGCGGTGAGCGCCGCCTTCGCCCCGCCCAGCCCGGCCGAGGCGGCGGTGACCGTGATCCGGCCGGGCGCCCCGGACGAGCGGATGATCACCAGCGCCCGGCCGTTGAAGGCCGGGACCGAGGACGCCCGGTAGCTCTGCGCGTTCTCCTGCTGGCCGTTGTCCACGCCGTCCAGCACCGCCGGCCCGGCCAGCCCGAACTGGATGAGGCTGCTGGCGTCCGGCACCACCACCCCGGCCCGGTCCACGACCGCGACGGCCAGGAACGCCAGGGAGGTCCCATCGGCCGCGATGACCGTGCGGTCCGGGGTGAGGGTGAGGGCGTGCGGCGCCCCGGCGGTGCGGATCTCGTCCCGGGCCACCTCCTGGCCGCCGGCCTGGGCGACGGCGGTGAGGGTGCCCGGCCGGAATGGCACCGTCCAGGTCAGGTGCAGCTTGCCCATGCTGCCGTTGGGGCTGGTGTAACTGCCGGACGGGTAGTTGTAGTCGTCGTGGGTCGGCTCGGTGGTCTCCAGGTATTTCCGTCCGTCGGTGGTGACTTTCTGATCGAACGACTTCGCGCCCATTGAGGTGCCGTTAAGGAAAAGCTCGACCGTGGCGACGTTGGCGTAGACCCACACCGGCACCGGGTCCCCCGGCGCGTGGCGGGTCCAGTCCATCGGCACGATGTGCACCACCGGCTCGCTGGTCCACTGGCTGCGGAACAGGTAATACGCGTCCTTGGGGAACCCGGCCGTGTCCACGGCGCCGAAGAAGGACGCCTTGACCGGGAAGACGTCATACGGCGTGGGCTCGCCGATGTAGTCCTGGCCGGACCACAGGAACCCGCCGTTCCAGAACTTGCGGTCCCGGTCCTTCTTCAGCTCGTACTCGCCGCTCATGCACCAGGAGGCCAGGTTGTTGTCGTAGGAGGAGGTGGCCCGCTTGCCCGGGGTGTAGTTCTCCCCCGTGTTCAGCAGCTGCGGGTCCTGGTAGACCCCGCGGGTGGAGGTCTCCGAGCCCATCTCGGAGCAGAAGAAGAACTTGCCCGGGTACTTGGCGTGCAGGCCGTCCATGGACTTGGCCGTGTTGTAGTTGACGCCCAGCCCGTCCAGCTCGGCCAGGATCAGGTCCTGGGGCGACCCGGTGGCCGGCACGCTGCGGTACTGGTCGGAGCCCATCACCACCGGCCGGGTGGTGTCGATCGACCTGATGTCGGCGACCAGCTGCTGGGCGATCGCGGGCCCGTCGGACATGTAGGTATCCGGGGTCTCGTTCCCGATCGACCACAGCACCACCGCGGGCGAGTTCTTCGCGGCGCTGACCATCTCCTTGATGTCGGAATCGGCCCACTGGTCGAAGTACAGGTGGTAGTCGTAGGCCAGCTTGCCGTGCCGCCAGCAGTCGAAGGCCTCGACCATCATGAGGATGCCGAGGCGCTCGCAGACGCTGATGAGCTCGGGGGCGGGCGGGTTGTGCGCCGTGCGCAGCGCGTTGACCCCCATGCTCTTCATCTGCCCCATCTGGCGGGCCAGCGCGTCGTAACGGACCGCGGACCCGACCGCGGCCTCGGTGGCGTGCAGGTTGACGCCCCTGATCTTCATGTACTCGCCGTTCAGCGAGAACCCGGCGGCCGGGTCGAAGGAGAAGTACCTGATGCCGAACGGCGTGGACACGGTGTCGGCCGGGGTGCCGCCCACGGACAGGTCGGTCCGCGCCGTGTACAGGTGCGGGCTGCCCGTGGACCACAGCGCGGGGCTGGTCACCTTCAGGCTGACGCTCGCGGTGCGCGTCTGCCCGGCGGGGACGCTGACCGTGGTCGTGCCCCGGGCCGCGGTCTTCCCGTCCGGCCCGGTGAGAGTCGCCGCTACCTGCACCGACGCCGTCACGGATCCGTCGTTGGCGACCTCGGTATCGACCTGGACGGCCGCGTAGCCCGAGCTGAGGGTCCCGGGCAGGCCCGGCGTCGTCACGAACGTGCCGTGCCGGGCCACGTGGACGGGGCCGGTGACAACCAGGTAGACGTTGCGGAAGATGCCGTCGCCGGAGTACCAGCGGCTGCTCGGCTGCTGGTCGGCGGCGCTGACCGCGATCACGTCCGCGGTGACCCCGTCGGTGTGCACCAGGCCGGTCACGTCGTAGCTGAAGCCCGTGTAGGCGTAGGGGTGGTTGCCGAGCAGCGTGCCGTTGAGGTAGACGTTCGAGTTCCGGTACACGCCGTCGAACTCGATCGAGATCCGCTGGCCCGCCACCGACGCCGGCAGCGTGAAGTGCTTGCGGTACCAGGCCAGGCCGCCGGGCAGGAACCCGGTAGCGCTGCTCGTGCTGGCGTTGTCCACCGGGGCGAGCTCGATGCTCCAGTCGTGCGGCACGTCCAGCTGCCGCCAGCCCGAGTCATCGAAGCCGGGATCTTGCGCGTTCGCGTAGGCGCCGCTGGGATCGGTGATCCCGTACGGGTTGACCAGGGAAAACTTCCACCCCTGGCCGAAGTCGGTGACCCGGCCCGCAGCGGACCGCATGGTCAGCCGGGCCCGGGCCGCGCCCGCCTCCGGCTCACCTAACCGCAGGACGGGAGCCAGGGCGGCGGCACCGAGCCCGGCTCCCGTGCCGCGCAGCACCTGCCGCCGCGACGGGCCGGGCACCGGGAGGCCCCCCGCCTGCGGCCGCGGAGCAGCATGGTTGTCCTGGTCGGCACTCATAGCGTCCTCGTTTCGCCTCATCCACGGGGTGCTGGGGGTGCTCCCGCGGCGCCAGCGCGCACTCCGGCCGCCGCCGGGTCGCCATGATCAAACATTTTCTGGTGCAAATTGAACGTAGCCCATCAAATCGACACACATCATCCCGCCTCGGGCCGCGATGTCAAGAGCACGCCCACTGAGGGCCAGCACGGCCCGTCCGGCCCGCTGGTCAGGCAGGCCGGAAGTCCAGCAGGAACTCCAAGACCCCGTGGTTCTGCGTGGTGACGAAGCCGGTGAAGGAGGGGTTCGGAATGCCCCACCTGGAGAAGAGCACCGGGATCGACCCCTGCACGTCGATCCCGGCCGCGGTGCGCTCGGCCCGCAGCGGGAAGGTGACCGCGACGGCCTTGCCGTGCAGGGTCAGGGTGCCGGTGGCCTGGTAGGTCCTGATAGTCCCCACGGCGGGCAGTGGCGCCAGGGTGATGGGCCGGGTGAGCGCAAAGGTGCCGGCCGGATAGGCGGCCACGTCCATGATCCGCCCATCGAACTGCGCGTCACGCTGCGCAGAGTCGGTATGGATGGTGGCCATCCGCACGGTGAAGCCCGCCGTGGTCACCGTGGTCCCCTTGATCACCATCTGCCCGGTCACCGCGGCACTGCGGCCGACCGCCGTGTGCGACTGGCCCATGAGGATCTCCTGGACCCGGTACCCGACCTGCGAGCCCCGTCCCACGGTCCACGAGCCGGCCACGGCGGTGCCGCCGCCCGCGGCGGCGGCGCTTGCGCTCGGCGTGCCGGACGGGGCGCCGCCCGCCTTGAGGCTCAGCGGCGCCGGCGTGCTGCCCTCCACGAAGTGGAAGAAGACGAACGGGCCGCCGACGGCGAGCACCACGACCACGACGACCGCGGCGATCAGCCACCGCAGCCAGCGCCGCGGACCGGGTGAGGACATGACAGCTACCTCCTGGTTAGACTCATGATCGCCGGCGGTGCGGGCGAGGACGCCACGACGCCGGCCGGGCCGCTAGCGCCATCGCCCAGCCGGGATGAGCTTCCTCCTCCCAGGCCGCCACCGTGCTGGACTTTCCTGCTGAGCTAGCAATGAACGCCCGGTAGCGGGAGGCGGACGCGGTGGCTCATTCCGCTGCGCGCGGCGGCCAGCAGCCGCTAGGAGTGAGGTCATGCCAGGATTCAGTCCCCCCACCTCCCAGGTGCGGCTGTCCTTCCTCGCCGCGATGGAGGAGTTCCGCGCCGAAGGGCGCGGCGCGGCCAACGACGACACCATGCTGGGGCGGGAGATCCGCGAGTTCGGCGTGGCCTGGCACGACCCGGCCCAGTTCGGGGAGTACACCCGCTACCTGCGGGAGCAGGCCCAGGAGGACGCGCCGCGGCGGCCCGGCCATGTCCCGTCCACCACCTTGTGGTGGGTCGAGGGCGAGGAGTACCTGGGGCGGCTGGCCATCCGGCACCGGCTCACCCCGCGGCTGCTGGACCTGGGCGGCCACATCGGCTACGACGTGAAGCCGTCCGCCCGGCGCCACGGGCACGCCACCGCGATGCTGGCCGCCGCGCTGCCGGTGACGCACGCGCTCGGCATCGACCCGGCCCTGGTCACCTGCGACGAGTCCAACCTCGGTTCGCGGCGGGTGATCGAGGCCAATGGCGGGGTGCCGGACGACAAGCGGGGCAGCGAACTGCGGTTCTGGCTGCCCACCGCGTGACCCGGCTAAGTCCCGGGGACGCCCTCGCTAAGTCCCGGGGGACGCCCTCAGCGGACCTGCGGCATCACCTCGGCGGCGATCAGCTCCAGCTGGTCCAGGTCGTGCAGGTCGAGCACCTGGAGGTACATCCGGGATGCCCCCAGCGCGCTGAACTGGCCGATCTTCTCCACGATCTCGGCGGGCGGGCCGGCCAGCCCGCCGTCCCGCAGGTCCGGCACGGACCGGCCGATGGCGGCGGCCCGGCGGCGCACCTCGGCGTCATCCCGCCCGCAGCAGACCGTCTGCGCGGCCGAGTAGACCATCGAGCCGGGATCGCGCCCGGCCGCCTGGCACGCCTCCCGGACCCGGCCGAACGCGGCGGCGGTCTCCTGCAGGCCGCGGAACGGCACGTTGAACTCGGCGGCGTACTGGGCGGCCAGCCGCGGCGTGCGGAACTTCCCGGTGCCCCCGATGAGGATCGGCGGATGCGGCCGCTGCACCGGCTTGGGCAGTCCCGGCGAGTCCCTGACCTGGTAGTACTTCCCGGAGAAGGAGAACGGCTGGCCCGGCGGCGCCGCCCACAGGCCGGTGATGATGGCCAGCTGCTCCGCCAGCATGTCGAACCGCTCCGCCCCCCGGGGGAACGGGATCCCGTAGGCGGCGTGCTCCGCCTCGAACCAGCCCGCCCCCAGGCCCAGCTCCACCCGGCCGCCGCTCATCTGGTCCGCCTGGGCCACCGCGATGGCCAGCGGCCCCGGGTAGCGGAACGTGACCGGGCTCATCAGCGTGCCCAGCCTGATCCGGGAGGTCGCGGTGGCCAGCCCGGCCAGCGTCATCCAGGCGTCGGTCGGCCCGGGCAGGCCACTGACCTCCCCCATCTTCAGGTAATGATCGGAGCGGAAGAACGCGTCGAAACCGAGCTGCTCGGTGGCCCGGGCGACCGCGAGGAGCCGGCTGTACTCCGCGCCCTGCTGGGGCTCGGTGAAGATCCTCAGGTGCATGCCATCATCCTTCACCGCGGCCGGAGGCAACCATCGGCCAGGCTCCCTCGTACTTGGAGGGCGACAGGAAGGACCGGGGCCCATGCCACCTGACCAGCCCGCCGCCGATCTCGAGGCGTTCCTCGCCGAGCGGGGCGAGCCGCTGCTGCGCACCGCCGTGCTGCTCGCGGGGAGCCGGGAGGGCGGCGAGGACCTGCTGCAGGCGGCCCTGGAACGGCTGCTCCAGCACTGGCGCGCGGTCGTCGGCGACCCCGAGGGCTACCTGCGGCGCACCCTGTACAACCTGGCCGCGGACGGCTGGCGGCGGCAGCGGGCCTGGCAGCGGCCGCTGGCCCTGCTGCGGGGTGGCGCCAGCGCGGCGGCGCCGGACGCCGTCGCGCAGGTGGACCAGCGCGACGCGCTGATCCGCCTGCTGGCCCAGCTGCCGCCGCGGCAGCGGGCGGTGATCGTGGCGCGCTACTGGGAGCAGCTCAGCGAGGCCGAGACGGCCCAGGCGCTGGGCTGCTCCCCCGGCACGGTCAAGTCGGCGGCCTCGCGCGGCCTGGGCAGGCTGCGCGAGCTGATGGGTGAAGAGAACGACGCGGAGAGCGTCCCGGCAGGGGAGAAACGATCATGAGCACGCAATTCGAGGACCGGCTGCGGGACGCCATGGACCAGGCCACCGCGCAGCGTGAAGCTGCGGCCGGGGCTGGCCGCCCGGGCGCAGCAGCAGCGCCAGCGCCGGAAGCGGACGGCCCGGCTCGTCACCGCCGCCGGCACGGCGACCGTGGTGGGCGCCAGCCTGGCCATAGCCGGGGCATCGGGGGCCTTCGGCTCGGCCAGCGGGCAGCCGCTGCGGACCAGCTACACGGCCTACGTGGTGAGCCATGTCGAGCGCGCCCTGGCCTCGTCGAGGACGGCCGGCCTGGTGGAGTATGACCACACCGTGTACCAGCCCGATAACACGCTGCAGCCCTTTCCCCAGGCCCTGGTCGGGGGGGTGGCGGCCGCCTCGCCCTGGGAGGTTGGCTACACGCTGCGATGGACGTACCAGCGCACCACGAAATTCTCCTCCTACGCCGCCTCCGGGCAGCACGTCTTCGATCTCGGGCTCCGCCCCCGGCACAGCAGCACCGCGGTCATCTACCGCAACGACACGTGGTGGACGGCTACGACAGGCAGCTCCGCGGGACCGAAGCCGCCGGCATCGGCCAGCTGCGTGCGGGGCAGCCTCATCGTCCTGAACGGCGGCGGCTCGGGCGACGGCTGGCCGGCCTTCATCCGGTCCCAGCTGGCCTGCGGCGCCTACACGGTGGTAGGCCACCAGCTCATCGGCGGCATCGACACCATCAAGATCTCCGGTGCCTCGGGCCGGTTCACGTTCTGGGTGAACCCGGCGACGTACCTGCCGGTGCAGATGACCCTCCCGCGCCAGCGCACCGAGTTCCAGTGGCTGGCCCCCACCCCGGCCAACCTGGCCCAGCTCACGGTGACCGTCCCGGGCGGCTTCACCCAGGTGCCGCCGCCGACGGCCCCGGGTCGCTGACCGCACCTGGGCCACCGTCAGCCGCCCGGCGGGCCGTGCACGGACCCCGCCGGGCGGCCCGCTTCGGCCGGCGGTGCGGCGCTCAGTCCCTGGTCAGCGTGGCCAGGCACTCCACGTGGTGGGTCATGGGGAAGGCGTCGAACGCCCGGAGCGCATCCAGCCGCCAGCCCGCCGCCGTGAACTGCGCGATGTCCCGGGCCAGCGTGGCCGGGTCGCAGGACACGTACGCGACCCGGCGCAGCGAGCTGCCCGGCGCCAGCAGCCGGTCCAGGACCGGGCGGCCCGGCCCCGGCCCGCGGCGGGTCGAGCACGGCCAGGCTGGCCCGGGCCCAGTCCACCCGGTCCAGCACGGCGGCCACGTCGCCGCGGTGGATCCGGGCCCAGGGAGTGGGCCGCAGGTTGTGCCGCGCGTCACGGACGGCGGCCGGATCGGACTCGGCGCCGAGCACCGCCCCGCCCGGGCCGACCGCATCGGCCAGCAGCCCGGCGAACAGCCCGGCCCCGCAGTACAGGTCGAGCGCCACCTCGCCGGGCTGCGGGCGCAGCGCCTCGGTGACCGCCCCGGCCAGCACGTCCGGGGCGGCCGGGTGCACCTGCCAGAACACCTCCGCGCTCACCCGCCAGGTCCGGCCCGCGGCCTGGTATTCCAGGTACGGGCGGCCACGCAGCGCGGTGAGCCCGCCGCGCCCGGCCACCAGTACCGGGCCCTCCACCTGCTCCGCCCACCGTGCATAACGCCCGCTCCGCCCACCCGGCTCCGCGCTCGCCGGCGAGGCGGGGCGCGCCGCAGGCGTGTCCCTCCGAGCCGGCGATTCGCGGGGGGTTCCGGGGGGTCGCCCCCCCGGGCCAGCACGCCCCGGCGAGGCGGGGCGCGCCGCAGGCGTGTCCCTCCGAGCCGGCGATTCGCGGGGCTGCCGGCGGGTGGAGGGGGTCACCACGACCGCGTGCCCGCCGGCCGCGGGCGAGCTAACTGCCTGCACGGACTCCGCCCCGGGCCAGGAGTGCCGGGTCACCCCGGCTTCGGTGACGCCGGGGTGGGCGATCGGGCACTCGCCCACGTCCAGCACCTCATGGGAGCGGTGCTTGTGCAGCCCGGCGGTGCCGTCGCGGCCCACCGCGAAGCGGACCCGGGTACGCCAGCCCAGGCCGCCGGCCTCCCCGGGCATCGGCTCCACGGTCACCGGGAGGTCCAGGCCCGCGATCCGCCGCAGCTGCTGGCTGATCACCGCGCCCTTGAGCCGGCGCTGCGCGTCCAGGCCGGCGTGCTGCCAGTCGCAGCCGCCGCAGCCACCGGGCCGCGCGTGCGGGCAGGGCGGCTCGACCCGGTCCGGGGACGGCTCGAGGATGGCGGTGGCCTCCGCGCGGGCGAACCGGCTGGTGACCTCGGTCACCGTGGCCAGCACCCGCTCGCCGGGCAGCGCGTGCCGGACCAGGACGACCCGCCCGCCCGGTTCCCGGGCCACGCACCAGCCGCCCTGGGCGACGTCGCCCACCACCAGCTCCAGCAGGTCGCCCGGCTGGCCGCTGGCGGGCGCGGCAGCCTCCGGCGCGGCTGGGGCGCCGGCACCGGCCAGCTCGCCGGCTCGCCTCCGCGCAGATGTCACGCTGCTCCTAGTGTTCAGCCGGGTCGAGTATCCTGACCGGCCGTCTGTATGCGCGCGGACAGGGAATACCGTTGGCGGGCACTGTGAGCGTCATTCAAGGCGGTTAGCCGGTGCGGGCCCCGGGCGGGGCTGGCACGGGCGGCCACCGCTGGTGACGGCCGCAGCTGCGGCAGGGATGGCTGGATGACCCGGGTTTCTGGATATGACTGTACTCACGCAAGGGGCGGCCGTGCACATTGTGATCATGGGATGCGGGCGGGTCGGCTCGACCCTGGCGCACATCCTGGAAGACCAGGGCCACTCGGTGGCGGTCATTGACCAGGACCAGAACGCGTTCCGCAAACTGGGGTCGCCGTTCAAGGGCAAGAAGGTGACCGGGATCGGCTTCGACCAGAACGTGCTCATCGAGGCCGGCATCGAGCACGCGGACGCGTTCGCCGCGGTGAGCAGCGGCGACAACTCGAACGTGATCGCGGCCCGGGTGGCCCGGGAGTCGTTTGGCGTGAAGCGGGTGGCGGCCCGGATCTACGATCCCCGGCGGGCCGAGGTCTACCAGCGGCTCGGCATCCCGACGGTGGCGACGGTGCGCTGGACGGCCGACCAGATGCTGCGCCGCCTGCTGCCCGAGGGTGCTGAGCCGCTGTGGCGTGACCCCACCGGCGCGGTGGTGCTGGCCGAGGTGGCGTACGGGCCGGACTGGGTGGGCGAGAAGACATCCGCCCTGGAGGAGGCCGCCCGGGCCCGGGTGGCGTTCCTGGCCCGCCTGGGCGAGGTGGTCATGCCCGGCCCCGGCACGGTGCTGCAGGAAGGCGACGTGCTGCACATGGTCGCGCTGGAAGAGGACCTGGAACGCATCTCGGCCGCGCTGGCCAGCCGCGCGCCGGGGGGCAAGCCGCAGGGAAAGGGAGGCCGATGATGCGGGTCGCGATCGCGGGGGCGGGCGCGGTGGGCCGCTCCATCGCCAGCGAGCTGCTGGAGAACGGGCATGAGGTGCTGCTGATCGACAAGAACCCGCGGTCGATCACGGTGGACAGCGTGCCGCGGGCGGAATGGCTGCTGGCCGACGCCTGCGAGATCGCGTCGCTCGACGAGGCGTCCCTGGAACGGTGCAACGTGGTGATCGCCGCGACCGGGGACGACAAGGCCAACCTGGTCGTGTCGCTGCTGGCCAAGACCGAGTACGGGGTGCCCAGGGTGGTGGCCAGGATCAACCACCCGAACAACGAGTGGCTGTTCAACGAGTCGTGGGGGGTGGACGTCGCGGTGTCCACCCCGCGGCTGCTGTCCGCGCTGGTCGAGGAGGCGGTCAGCGTCGGTGACCTGGTCCGGCTGATGACCTTCCGGCAGAGCGAGGCCAGCCTGGTCGAGCTGACCATGCCGGATGACGCGCCGCTGGCCGGGCGGCGCATCGGTGACATCGAGTGGCCGGCCGACACGGCCCTGGTGGCCATCCTGCGGGATGGCCGGGTGATCGTGCCGGCCAAGGACGACCCGCTGGAGACCGGGGACGAGCTGCTCTTCGTGACCAGCGAGGACGTGGAGGACGAACTGGCCAACCTGCTCTCCAGCGGCCATCGCCACGGAGTGTCGTAGGCGGTGTTGGCCCGGGGGGCGACCCCCGGAACCTCCCGCGCATCCGCCGCCTCGGAGGGAGCCCGCCTGCGGCGGGTGCCGCCTCGCCGGCGAATATCCCGGACGAGGGTACTTACCGCGTCTCGGTGATCTCGGGACCGCGCTCGAAGGGGCTCGGCAGGTTGCCGAACGGCTGCTGGTCCTGCTCCGCGGCCATCTGCTCCTCCATGGCCTGGCGGGCCTCCTCGGGCAGCCGGATCTCCAGCAGCTCCCGGGGCGGCGCCGGGTGCGCGCCGCGCACCACGACCAGCCCGGCGAACACCTCCTCGAAGGGCGCGGCGGCCGCCGCGTCCGCCGCGGCCGGGCCGGTGATGACGCCGCGCAGGAACCAGCGCGGGCCGTCGACGCCGATGAACCGGACCGGCTGCAGGCCGGCCTGGCCCAGTGACGGCTCGCCGGGCACCCGGGCGTGCAGTTCGGTGCCGAACGCCCCGGCGGCCTCCTCGCTGGCCCCGCCGGCCTCGGCGACCGCCGTGGCGATCTCCTGCCGCACGTCGTCCCACAGCCCGTCACTCTTCGGCGCGGCGAACGCCTGCAGCTGGAGCGAGCTGACGCCGTGCACGATGGCGATGAGCGGCCCCTGCTCGTCGGAGATGTTCAGCTGGATCTCGAAGCCCTCGCCCACCGGGACCAGCAGGCTGCCGAAGTCGATGCGCTCGGCGGCCGGGATGTCGTCCTCCGCGTCCCAGGGACCGGCGGCCCCGGCCTCGCCGGACGGCTCGTCGTCCTCCGCGGCCCGGTCTTCCGCGCCGTCCTGCGCCTCATCCTCGATGGGCGCGGGCTCGGCTTCTTCCTCGCGGCGACGCCGACGGAACACTTCCGTTCTCCTCTGGTTTCTCGATCGGCCGGCCCGGTGCTGCTGCCCGGCCGCCACCTGCGTGCTGGCCCTAGCGGGCCGGCACGGCACTGGCGTGGCCGCCGGTCGAGCCGAAGCCGTTCTCCCCCCGGGCGGACCCGGGCAGGCTGTCCACTTCATGAAACACCGGGGTGGCCACGCGCTGGATGATGAGCTGTGCGATGCGGTCGCCCCGCTGGAACCGGACGGCCTGGGCCGGGTCGGTGTTCAGCAGGGTTACCTTGATCTCGCCACGGTACCCGGCATCCACGGTGCCCGGTGCATTGACGATGGTCACCCCGTGCCGGGCGGCCAGCCCGGACCGCGGGTGCACGAACGCCGCGTACCCGTCCGGCAGCGCGATCGCCACCCCGGTGGGCACCACCGCGCGCGCGCCCGGGGCGAGATCCACGTCGGCCGCGGCGACCAGGTCGACCCCGGCATCACCGGGGTGTGACCGGGCGGGCAGCGGCAGATCCGGATCCAGCCGCTTGATCAGCACGTCGACCGGGTCGGTACCCGGGTTCACCGCGGGCACGGCCCGCTCCCGCCCTGACTATGCCTCTTCACGCAGGCGACCTTACAGCGGTGGCGCGCCGCGCAAGTACGGAGCCGCCCGGACCAGCGCCGCCGTGACCGGGACGGCGACGATAGCGCCGGGGATGCCGGCCACCACGCCGCCGACCGCCAGCACCAGGATGACCGCCAGCGGGTGCAGCCGCACCATGCGCCCCACCACCAGCGGCTGCAGCAGGTGGCTCTCCAGCTGGTTCTCCAGGATGAAGATGATCACCAGCACCAGCGCCGCGATCCAGCCCTTGGTGCCCAGGGTCACGGCCACGGCGAGCGCCCCGGCCACCAGGATGCCGACGAGCGGCACGAAGGCGGCCAGGAAGACCAGGATGACCAGCGGCACCAGCAGCGGGACGCCGAGGACCCACAGGGCGAACCCGATGACAACGGCGTGGATGGCGGCGACCGTCATCGTGCCCCGCACGTAGTAGACCAGGGCCTGCCAGGCCGCGCCCCCGGCCAGGAAGGTACGCTGCCGCCGCTCCGGCGCGAGCAGCCCGGTCAGCCAGGCCCAGATCCGGTCGCCGTCCTTGAGCAGGAAGAACGTGACGAACAGCATGAGCACCAGGCCGGCCAGGAGCTCCAGGAAGATCTTGCCGCCGGACACCACGGTCCCCGCCACCAGGGCCTGGTGCTGCTTGAGGTAGGCCAGGCCGCGGTTGGCCAGGCCCTGCAGGCCCGCGTGCCGCAGGTGGAACGGCGGCCCGGCCAGGTAGACCTGCAACTGATTCGCGGTGTGCCGCAGCTCGTTCACCAGCGTGGGGTAATCCGCCGTGGTCCGGTTGGCGGCCAGCGTGCCCGCGCCCGCGAGCACGGCCACCGCGACGAGCAGCGCGCACCAGGTGGCGGCCAGGGCGGGCAGCCCGGCCCGGCGGAGCCGGTAGGCCAGCGGCTGCAGCAGGGCGGTGAGCAGCAGGGCGGCGACGCACGGCAGCACGACCAGGCGCAGCACGCTGGCCACCCGGAAGGCCAGGTAGATGACGATGCCGATGAGCAGCAGCCGCCAGGACCAGCCCGCGGCGCGCTGCAGCCAGCCGGGCACCCCCGGCCCGGCGGCCGGCCGGGGCGGCTCCGCGCCGCCCGGCGGCCGGCCCGGCGGCGGGTCCGCGCTGCCGTGCTCCTGACCGACGATCTGCTTGATTCGCATGGCCTGGCCAGCCCCCCCGGCTGCCTCCGTGATGGCATCTGCCCCGTCGTCCGGCCCGGCCGGGATCTCCCGGGGGCCGTGCCATCTCCGTCGCCCAATCATGTCCCCATGTAACCAACTACGGTGGACCCATGCGTGTCTACCGTGAACGGCTGCGTGTCCCAGGCAGCTGGTGGCTGCTGGGAATGCTGTCCATTTTCCTGCTCGGCGGTGGATTCCTGGCCGGCCTGGACTGGCGGCCCGCGGCGGTGGTGTACGGGGTGCTGACGCTGGCCATGGCGGCGGGGCTGCTCACCTGGGGGCGGCTGCGCATCGAGGTGACCGGCGGGGAACTGCGGGTCGGCCGCCGGGGCCGGCTGCCGCTGGCCCGGGCGGGCCAGGTCACCGTGCTGGACGCGGACCAGACCCGGGCGCTGCGCGGCCCGCGGGCCGACCCGGCCGCGTTCCTGGTGGCCCGGCCCTACCTGCCACGGGCGGTGTACATCGCGGTCGAGGACCCGGCCAGCGCCGTCCCGTACTGGCTGATCGGGACCAGGCGGCCGGCGGAACTGGCCGCGGCGATCGAGGCGGCGCGGGCCGCCGCGCGAGCCGGCGGCACGCCCGTGGGATGATCACGGGCAGGAACGGCCCGCCCGCCGTGGCGGCCCTCAGGGAGGACGAATGTCAGACAAGCGCGGAGACGGCGCGTCCAAGGCGCTAGGCACCGCCGCGGCGTTCGGGGCGGCGTTCGCGGCCCGCAAGCTGATGACGGTGGGCTGGAAGCGGGCCACCGGCAAGGAGCCGCCCAACGACCCGCAGGACCCGGCGGTGGGCATGGCCGAGGCGCTCGGCTGGGCGATCGTCATGGGCGTGGTCCTGGCAGCGGTCCGGGTGCTGGCCATCCGGGCGGCGAGCGGGCTCGCCCGGCGGGGCTCCGGCGAGTCCGCCGGTCACTGACCGGCGGCCGGCCGCCGGGCCCGGGCCCGGCGGTAGAACTCGCCCATCTCGCGCAGGGCGGCCGCGGGCAGCGGCGCGTGCCCGCCGAGCGCCCGCGCTCCCCACGCGACCCGGGCGCAGTGCTCCGCGACCACGGCACCATGCAGCGCCTGGGCCGGATCGGCGGCGACGGTGACCAGGCCGTGGCTGGCCAGCAGGGCGCTGGCCCGGTCGGCGAGCACGCGCACCGCGTTGCTCCCGACCTGGGCCGACCCGCTGACCGCATAGTCCGTGACCGGGATCTCGCCGCCGATGAACAGCACCGCCTCGTCGATCACCGGCGGCACCGGCTGCCGGGCCGCCGCGAACATGCTGGCGTACGGCGGGTGGCTGTGCAGCACCGCGCCGATCTCCCCGAACGCCCGGTAGCAGGCGAGGTGGAGGTGACGTTCGGAGGACGGGGCCCGGCCCGGGCCGGGCGGTGCCGGCTCCCCCGTGTCATCCAGCAGCACCAGGTCGGCCGCGGTCATCTGGTCGTAGGGCAGCGCGGACGGGGTGATCACGACGCGGCCGCCGGGCAGCCGCGCGGACACGTTGCCGCTGGTGCCGGAGGTCAGGCCACGATCCAGCATGCCCCGGGCAGCGGCGAGGACGGCCTCCCGGGCCGCGGATTCCTGCTCCATGACCCCGATCCTGGCACTCCCGCCCGGCCCGGCGCGGCGGCCGCGGTCAGCCGGTGCCCCCCGGCCCGGCCGGGCGGCCGTTCCCGAGCACCGTCAGGCCCGCCTGCGCGGCGTGGCTGAAATCGTCGTCGATGGCGGTCACCTGGCGCCCGGCCGCCTGCAGCAGGGACGCCGCCACGCAGGCCCGGTAGCCCCCCTGGCAGTGCACCCACACTTCGCCGCCGGGCACCTCGGCCAGCCGGCCCGGCAGCTCATGCAGCGGGATGTGCCGGGCACCGGCCAGGTGACCGGACGCCCATTCCAGGCGGCGCCGCACGTCCACGATGGTCACCGGCCGCTGCGCGCAGGCCGCGGCCAGCGCCTCGAACCCGGCGACCGGGAAGCTGGCCAGCGGCAGCCCGGCCGCCCAGCCGGGGGCCTGCGCCGTGCTCATCGCGGCCGGGCGGCCGATCCCGATCCGGGACAGGTCCCGCTGCGCCGCGGCCACCTGCTCCGGGCTCTCGCCGATGAGGGTGAGCGCGGCGCCGTCCGGCAGCAGCCAGCCCAGGTAGCTGGCGAAAGAGTCGCCGAACTCGAAGCCGAGGGATCCGGGCAGGTGCGCGGCCGCGAACACCCGCCGGGAACGCAGGTCGACCACCCACTCCCCGGCCGCGATGCGGCGGCGCAGTTCCGCCGGATCCGCCTGCCCGGGGAGGGACAGGTCGGCGGGCGCCGGGCCCGCCGCGTTGGCCGGGCCCATCCGCGCGTAGTAGGCCGGGTAGGCGTCCAGCCCGGCCATCAGGTCCCGGACATACTCGTCCTCGCCCAGGGTGAGCACCGGATTGCGGAGCTTCTCCAGCCCGATGGTGGATGACCCGGCGGTGCTGGTCTCGCTGGCCGAGCAGAAGCTGCCGAACCCGTGCGTCGGCAGCACGGCCACCTCGTCGGGCAGCCTCGGCGGCCAGCAGCTGGGCCGAGGCGTACTGCGCGCGGGACAGGGCCGCCGCGTGCTCGCCGCCGAGCAGGTCGGTGCGGCCGGTCGACCCGTGCAGCAGCGAGCCGCCGGTGAACACGCCCACCGCCGCCCCGGCCGGGCCGGTCAGCAGGTAGGACAGGTGCGTGAAGGTGTGCCCGGGGGTCGCCAGCACCCGGATCCGGGCCGACGGGCCGATGTCCACCAGGTCCCCGTCGGTCACCGGCTCCCGGCGGTAGGCCACCCGGTCGGCCGCGCTGACGTGGTACGCGGCCCCGGTCTCCCGGGCCAGGGCCAGGCCGCCGGTCAGGTAGTCGTTATGCAGGTGAGTCTCGAAGACGTGGGTGATCGCCACGCCGCGCTCCGCGGCCAGCGCCAGCAGCCGGTCGATGTCCCGCTGCGGGTCCACCACCGTGCCGACGTCGCCATCGGTCACCAGGTAGCTGCGGTCCCCCAGCGATGGCGTGTCGACCGGAACGATCTCGATCATCACCATCCCCCTCCGCCCGCGGCGGCCGGTCGCCGGCGCGTTCCGCCAGTTCCCGCCGTCAGCGGCGTGCTGCGACAGTACCCGGGGCGCCCCCCGCTACCTAGCGCCGGGCCCGGTGTAGAGGGCACGGGGCCGCAGCGGGGTGCGCGCCGCGTACTCCTCCAGGGCGTGCGCCAGCCAGCCGGCCGTGCGGGCCACGGCGAACACCGCCTCCCCGGCCCCGGTGATCATCCCCGCGCAGCTGGCCAGCGTGGCCAGGGCGAAATCGATGTTCGGCTCGGGCAGGGAGCGCCGCCGGGTCTCGGCCAGCACCGCGTCCGCGACGGCGAGCCGCGGTGACCCGGGCACGGCCTCGCGGACCAGGGCGAGCAGCAGCCCGGCCCGCGGATCGCCGCACCGGTACACGAAGTGGCCGAAGCCGGGGACCCGTTCCCCGCGGCGGAGCAGGTCACCGACCACCCGCGGGGCGGCGGCCGGGCCGTCGGCGGCGGCCAGCATCACCTGGGCGCCCAGCGAGGCACCGCCGTGCAGCGCCCCGCCCACCGCGCCGAGCCCGGTGGCCACCACCGCGTACGGGTCGGCCTGGACCGACGCGGCGACCCGGGCGGCCAGGGTGGAGGCGGCCAGTTCGTGGTCGGCCAGCAGCACCAGGGCGGCGCGCAGCGCGGCGAGCAGCCCGGGCGAGGGCGGCTGCGGGCAGAGCCGGGGCCACAGCCGGGCCGCGATCCCCTGGCCTGGGCGGGCTGAGCCCGGTCCGGGTGAGCCACCACCCGCCGGATAGCCGTCCGGCGGGCGGCCGTCCGGCGGGCTGCCGTCCGGCCGGCGGCCGGTCCCGGCTGCCCCGTGCGGGCCGGCCAGCGGCAGGCAGTCCACCATGCCGCCGAGGATGGCCCGCCCGGCGGCCATCACCGCGGGAGGGTCGAGCGAGAGCCGGAACGGGTCGGTGGCGGCCAGGGCCGGGACGATCACCTGGAGCCGTTCCAGCGGCAGGGTGCCCGCGGGCAGCGCCGCCTGAGCGGCCCGGCCGGCCGCGCACCGCCTCCGGGGCCGCCTGCCAGCCGCCGTCCCCGCCGTCCCCGCCGTCCCCGGGCGCGCCGCGCCACAGCAGCAGGCAGACGTCCTCGAAGTCGCGCTCCCGGGCCAGCCCGAGGGCGTCCTGGCCGCGGAACCGCAGCCGGTCACCGGCGATCTCCGTGATCGCCGACTCGATGACCAGCCCGGTGCCGTCCGGCGGGCGCCGCGGGCGGCCGCGCCGGGCCAGTTCCGCGACCTCGTCCGGGTCGAACAGGCTGGCCTTGCCCCCGGGACCGTGCTGCCGGGTGAGCACGCCCCGGCTCACGTAGGAGTACAGGGTGGCCGGCTTGACGCCGAGCCGCCGGGCCGCCTCGGCGGCGCCTATCCACTCGGTCACGCCGTCTCCGCCCGTCGCCCACGCCGCCCGCCATCCAGCGGATAGTTGATTTTAATCAATATTGATCGTCATGGACAGAGCTGCCAGGGTGGTCATACCGGCGAGTTGGTCCCGGCGGCCCAGTCCCGGCAGCACAGCCTCGCCGGCACAGCCTCGCCAGCACGGGGCCGCCTGATCCGGAGGGTGCGACATGCCAGCGATTCACTTCCTCGACGTGACGAACCGCGACGGGGTGCAGACGGCGCGGACCGGGCTGTCCAAGTTCGGCAAGACGATGGTGAACTTCTACCTGGGCCGGCTCGGCGTGGCCCAGTCCGAGCTGGGCTTCCCGTTCCTGTTCCACGAGGTGCCCTACATCCGGGCCAACGTGGCGCTGGCGGAGGCCGGGGCGTTCGGCCCGCTGCGGCTGTCCGGCTGGTGCCGGGCGGTGCCCGGTGACGTCGAGGCGGCGGTCCCGCTCGGCCTGCGGCACTACAACCTGTCCATCTCCACGTCCGACCAGATGATCGTGCACAAGTTCCGCGGCCGGCTGGACCGGGCCACCGGTCATCTCGGAGATGGCCGCGGCCGTGCGGGCCGCCCGGGACGGCGGCGCGGAGACGATCGGGGTCAACGCCGAGGACGGGTCACGGACCGACGACGCCTTCCTGCTGGATTTCGCCACCGCGGCGCGCGAGGCCGGCGCGGACCGGGTGCGGTACTGCGACACGATCGGCGGCGACACCCCTGACCGGATCCGGGAACGGTTCGCGAAGCTGGCCGCGGCGGTGCGGATCCCGGTGGAGACGCACTGCCACAACGACCTCGGCATGGCCGTGGCCAACTCGGTGTCCGGCGCCCTCGGCGACCTGGACGCCGGCCAGGACGCCTGGGTCAACACCTGCGTCAACGGGATCGGCGAGCGGGCCGGCAACGCCGACCTGCTGTCCTGCATCCTCGCCTTCCGCCACGGGTTCGGCGTGGCGGGCCAGGCGGAGATCGGCGACCCGGTCGACCTGTCCTGGGCCCGCCGGTTCGCGCTGTGGGCCAGTTACGCCTTCGGCCAGCCGCTGCCGCAGAACCAGCCGGGAGCGGGCCGCAACGCGTTCGCGCACGAGTCCGGCATCCACGCCGACGGCGCGCTGAAAGACCGGCACAACTATGAGCTGTACGACGATGACACGCTCGGCCCGTTCCCGGACGACTGGTTCACCCGGGCCGGCCGGGTGGTGCTGACCGGCGAGTACGGCGGCAAGGCCGGCTTCCGGCACGTGCTGGGCTCACTGGGCATCGAGGTCCCGGCCCGGGACGAGGACCTGGCCTTCTCGCTGGTGCAGCTGTGCGCGTCGGCGACCGGGAAGCCGCTCACCGACGACGAGCTCCGCCTGATCGCCGCCTACCCGCACCAGCTCGCCCTGCTCTACCCCGGGCTGCTCAGCTGACCACCGGGGTGGAGCCGGGGCTAACCGGGGTGGAGCCGGGGCCGGTCAGCCGCCGATCTGCCGGCGACGCTGGATGCCCTTGATCCGGCGGCGCTGCGACGGGTCGAGCGCCAGCCACATGCCCACCGGTATGCCGATGGCCAGGACGATGACCGCCGCGGCGATCTCCCACGGGACGAGCCACATCAAAATGATGCCGAGCACAACCCCAGCGATGGCGAGCTTCATTCGACCGGACAACTTCTGCCTCCTTGGGCGTGCACGGATGTGATGCCCAGACTGGATCAAGACCAGCCAGCCGCGCCACGTCCATGCCTGCTATCTGAAACGCTGGCCGGCCCGCAGGTAGTTCCGCGGACGGCGACTCCTGAGCAGCTTCCCAGGTCGCGTCCAGTCTTGACCCCCATCTGGCCGGCCCGGTTTCGCGGGATCCGGCGCGGCCGGCCAGGATGTCGGCAGCGACCAGGAGGCCCTCATGACCATCTCGCTGCCCATCGACGCGGAGGCCAACGACCTGCTCAGCCGGGACCCGCTCGCGCTGCTGCTCGGCATGATGCTGGACCAGCAGGTGCCGCTGGAGAAAGCGTTCAGCGGACCGCGTGAGCTGGCCCGCCGGCTCGGTCACGAGCCCACCGCGCAGGAGCTGGCGGGCTACGACCCCGAGGCGCTGGCCGCGGTGTTCAGCGAGCGGCCGGCGCTGCACCGCTATCCCCGGGCCATGGCCGGGCGGGCGCAGGACCTGGCCCGGCTCATCGCCGACCGCTACGACGGGGACGCGGCCCGGCTGTGGGCGGGCGCGGCCAGCGGCGCGGAACTGATCCGGCGGCTGTCCGGGCTGCCCGGGTTCGGCCCGGTCAAGGCGCAGATCTTCGCGGCCCTGCTTGGCAAGCAGCTCGGCGTGCGGCCGCCCGGCTGGCGCGAGGCGGCCGGGCCGTTCGGCGCGGACGGCTCCCGGGTCTCGGTGGCCGACATCACCGACGAGGACTCGCTGGCCGAGGTGCGCGCCTACAAGCAGCAGCGCAAGGCAGCCGCGAAGGCCGCCCGCCCGGCAGGTGCCCGGTGACCGGGCCTGGCGCGGGGGCAGGCAGCGCGCAGGTTTTCGTTCTGCACGAGGGATACGTGCGGGAGGAGGAAGCCGGGGACCGGGTGGGCAGCACGGTCACCCTGATCCTCGATGCCGGGCGGGTGATCGTGGTCGACCCCGGCCTGGTGGCCGGCCGGGACGGCCTGCTCCGCGCGCTGGCCGCGTGCGGGCCGGGCCCGGAGGAGGTCACCGACGTGGTGTTCAGCCATCACCACCCGGACCACACGGTGAACGCGGCCCTGTTCCCGCGGGCCGCCATCCATGACCACTGGGCCACCTACCGCGGGGACCTGTGGATCAGCCGGGAGCCCGGGGACTTCGAGCTCACCCCGTCCGTCCGGCTGATCGCCACCCCGGGGCACACGGCCGAGGACATCACCACGCTCGCGGCCACTCCCGGCGGGGTGTACGCGTGCACGCACGCCTGGTGGGGGCCGGACGGCCCGGAACAGGACCCGCTCGCCGCCGACCAGGCCGCCCTGGAGCAGAGCCGGCGCCGCATCCTCGCCGTGGCCTCGGTGATCGTGCCCGGGCACGGGCCCGCGTTCCGGCCCGGCGGGCAGGCACCGGCGTAACGGCTCAGACCGCGTCGCCCTTGAGCGAGAAGGCGGCCAGCCGCCGGACGGCCAGGGCCAGCGTGCCGGCCGTCACGATCGTGCCCATCACCAGGGCGGTGCCCAGCGCCCAGGTGCGCGTTCAGCTCGCTGTCATGCGCGATCGCATTGGCGATGGCCAGCGAGTACTGGCCCACCGACAGCACCCGCGCGCCGCTGGCGAAGGTGGCCAGCACGCCTTCCCAGATGAGCAGGTAGAGCAGGCCCACCGCGATGGCCCGGGTGGTGAGGACGGAGATCATCACGAACACCGCGTTGTAGATCACCGACCCGGCCAGCGCGCCGACGAACAGGCCGACGGCCAGCTTGGTCGCCCCGCCGGTGGCGATCAGCCCCGCGACCAGCTCGGGCACCGCGACGAAGGCCATGGTGAGCACGGCCGCGACCGCGAACTTGCTGATGATCACCGTGGACCGGGGCACCGGCGTGGCCAGCAGGTGCACCACGCTGCCATCGTCGATCTCCGCGCCGAGCACGCTGGTGCCGATGATCAGTGCGGTGAGCGGCAGGATCACCACGAAACCGAAGTCGCCCAGGATGTGGCTGGGCCATGCGGTGCCCGGCGGGTGGGCCAGCTTCAGCGCCGCGGTGATCAGCAGCAGGATCAGCGGCGGGAGCGCGAACAGGAAAACCCGCTTGCGGCCCATGGTGGCCCGCAGCGTGATCGAGGCCACCGTCCTGGCCTGCACGGAGAACATGGCACATCATCCCTCTCTGGGCTGGCCGGCGGGGCGGGCATGCCCGGCCCGCCGGCCCGGGCCGGCGGTCTTCAGGACTCCACCAGGTAGGCGAACACGCTCTCCAGCGACTCGTCCTCGGGCAGCAGCTCACGCAGCTGGATGCCGCGCTCCCGGGTCAGCCCGGCGATCTCCCGGCTGAACGCCCCGTAGTCGGACGCCTTCACCTGCAGCGCCGCCCCCGGTCATCTCGACCCCGCTCACCGCCGGGCGGCCGATCAGGGCCGCGCCCAGCCGCCGGTCATCGGAGCTGCGCACCCGGAACACGTGCGGCCGGCTGGTCATCAGCCGCCGGATGGCCCGGAAGTCACCGGACGCGGCCAGCCGCCCGGACACGATCACCTGGATGGTGCCGGCCAGCCGCTCCACCTCTTCCAGGATGTGCGAGCTGAACAGGATGGTGCGGCCCTGCTCGCCCAGCGTCTCCAGCAGGTCCATCATGTGCAGCCGCTGCCGCGGGTCCATCCCGTTGAACGGCTCGTCCAGCAGGAGCAGCTCAGGATCGTGCACCAGCGCGGCGGCCACCTTGATCCGCTGCCGCATGCCCTTGGAGTAGGTCGAGATCTTCCGGTCCTGCGCGTCGGCCATCTCGACGATGCCGATGGCGCGGTCCGCCGCCCGGTCCGGGTCGGCCAGCTTGTGCAGCCGGGCGGTGGCCCGGACGAACTCGCGGCCGGTGAGGAAGGCGTAGACGGACGCGTGCTCGGGCACCAGGCCGAGCGTGCGGTACAGGCCGGGGTTACGCCAGCTCGCCGCGCCGCCGACGGTCACCTCGCCCCGCGATGGCGCCAGGAACCCGGAGATCAGGTGCAGCAGGGTGGACTTCCCGGCCCCGTTCGGGCCGAGCAGCCCGGTGACGCCCGGGCCGATGGTCATCGTGATGTCGTTGATCGCCACCACGTTGCCGTACCAGCGCGAGACGTTACGCAGCTCGATGTCGGTCATGCCACGCCTGCCTTCCGGTAGCGGACGGCCAGCCCGCCGATCGCCGCGGCCAGCAGCAGGACGAACATCGCCCCGTACAGCGGGCCGTAGCCCCCCGGTGGCGGGATGGGTCCCGACCGTGGTGCCGCCCAGCCACTGCCGGACGCCGTCGATGACCGTGAACGGGCTGACCAGCCCGGATAGCCGCGCCCCGGTGGTGGCTACCCCGGCTCCCCCGGTGATCGGCCCGCGCCCGGTGGCCACGCCGCGCAGGATCCCGGCCAGCACCCAGCTGAGGAAGAAGCAGATCGCGATGGTGCCGGTCGCGTACGCGCGCCGCCCGCTCAGCGAGGCGAGCACCAGGCCGATGGCGGCCAGCAGCACCGCCCACAGCAGCCCGACCAGCAGGCCCGGGATCAGCGCCCTGGTCTCGTGCCAGATGGCACTGCCCGAGTGCGCCTGGGTGACCGTGCCCAGGTAGAGCAGCAGCAGCGGGATCTCGATCAGCGCCAGGCAGGCCAGGATGAACGCGGCCAGCTTGGCGAGCGGGTAGTCCAGCCGCTGCATCGGCCGGGAGAAGTACAGCGGCAGGACATGGCTGCGCAGGTCCCGGGAGACCAGCTCGGGTGCCTGCGCCGCGATGAAGATGATCATCACGAAGACACGGAGCTGGAAGATGTACGTGTCGTAGCTGACCGGCCGCGCCGAGCCCCGGGCCACGGCCACGGCGCTGACCAGGGCGGGCAGGCAGATCACGATGAAGGCGATGACCGGCACGATCTTGGCCTTGGCGCCGCGGCCGAAGCCGAACGCGGACCGCAGGCTGTGCCAGCACAGCGCGCGGACGATGCCGGCCCGGCCCAGCCGCGGGCCCTCGTAACGCCGGTAGCCGATGTCGTGGATGACACCGCCGCCCCCCGCGGCCAGGGCCCCGTTGTCAGCGGTCATGGTTCGCCTCCCCGGAGTGCGGCGCCTCCGGCGCCCAGCCCTGCTGCTCCTCGTTCTCGCGGAACAGCTCGTCCACCCGGCGCCGGCGCTGCTCCAGCCGGTTCAGCGGCAGGCCCAGGTCCGCGACCGCGTCGCGGACCAGGTCGTAGGTGGCGTCCGACTCGATCTGCACCAGCAGCGCCCGCTCGTGCTGCCGCGGCCGCAGCCCGCGGGCGGCCAGTTCGGCCGCCAGGTCGCCGGTGCCCTCGTCCACCTCGATCAGCAGCACCTGGCTCACCTGGGTGAAGCTGGTCATGGAGTCGGCGCGGAGCAGCCGGCCCCCGTCGATAGCCACCAGGTGGTCGCAGATCTGCTCGATCTCGCCGAGCAGGTGCGAGGAGACCAGGATCGAGATGCCGAACTCCGCCCCGATCTTGGCCACCAGGTCGAGCATGGACGCCCGGCCCGCCGGGTCGAGCCCGATGGTCGGCTCGTCGAGCAGCATCAGCCGCGGGTCGCCGACCAGCGCCTGGGCCAGCTTGACCCGCTGCTTCATGCCGGTGGAATAGGTGCCGATCTGCCGGTAGCGCTCCTCGTACAGGCCGACATGCCGCAGCGATTCGGCGGCCCGCTCCTTGGCGGCGGTCGGCGGCAGGCCGGACATCCGGCCCAGGTGGGTGACGAATTCCGTGGCGGTGACGTCCGGTGGCAGGCAGTCGTGTTCCGGCATGTAGCCGGTGAGCGCCCGGATCCGCTGCCCGTCGCGGGCACAGTCCAGGCCCAGCACCGCCGCCTGGCCGGAACTGGCCGGCAGCAGGCCGAGCAGGATCTTGATCAGCGTGGACTTGCCCGCGCCGTTGGCGCCGACCAGCCCGGTGACGCCCGGCCTGACCTGGACGGTCAGCCCGTCCAGCGCGGTCACCTCGGCCGGGTACCGCTTGGTCAGCGCGGAGGTCTCGATGACGGCGCCGGGCGGGGCGGGCGCCGGCCCGGGGAGCCCGGGCGGCCGCCCTCGCAGCGGCATAGCGGCGGTCACTGGCTGCCCTCACCTTCGGTTGGGGGCTCCTAGTCTGGCGGCTGGCGGGCGTGCCGTCATCGGCCCGGCGGCCGACCTTCCGGTCCACCTCCGGGCGGACCGGCCGCCGCCCGCCGGCCCGGTCGGCCCGGAAGACTAGGCCCGCGGGGGGACGCCCCGGCCGGGTCCGCGGCGATACCGTGGGCAGGTGAGCGGAGAACTCCGGCCGCCGCTGGCCATGCGGCTGCGCCCACCGCGGGCCTTCTGGGTCGTGATGGACTGGCTGGCGGCCGCGTTCTGCTGGGCCGCTCGTCTTCGGCGCGCTGTTCTCCGGCCGCAACGGCCGGCACAGCCTCCTGCACCTGCTGTCGGTACCGACCCTGCTGGCCGCGCTCCTGGCGCTCGGCCTGGCCGCGCCGGTCGCGTTCCGGCGGCGGGCGCCGGGCCGGGCCCTGGCCTTCGTGCTCGCCATGTGGGTAGTCATCCTGGTGTCCGGAGCCGAGATCACCAAAGGCCCGTTCCTCCCGCTGGCCCTCGTGCTGTACGTGGTGGCCTGCACCGCCCGGCGGGCCGTCGCGGGGGCCGGGCTGGCCGCCGCCCTGGCCCTGCTGGGCGTGCAGGGCGCGGAGATGCACTTCAGCGGGAAAGGCTCCGGCAACGCGGTCGCGGTCGGCCTGATGCTGACCATCATCTGGGTCGTCGGCTACTCGGTGCAGCAGCGCCGCAGCTACATGACGCACGTCCGGGAGCGGGCGGCCAGCGATGCGGTCACCCTGGAGCGGCTGCGGATCGCCCGGGAACTGCACGACGTGGTCGCGCACAGCATGACCGTGGTCACCGTGCAGGCGGGCTACGGCGAGTACGTCTTCGACAGCCAGCCCGGTGAGGCACGGGCCGCGCTGGGCGCGATCCAGTCGGTCAGCCGGGAGGCACTGGGCGAGATGCAGCGGCTGCTGGGCGTGCTGCGGCAGACGAGCGCGGAGGCTGGGGGCGAGGCGACGCTGGCCGCCGGGACGGCGCTGGCGCGCGCCCCGGGTCCTGGGGCCGGCGACGCACCCGGAGCCGCGCTGGCCGCCCCGCCGGCCGCCGGGGCACCGGCCGCCGGGGCACCGGCCGCCGGGGCACCGGCCGCCGGGGCGCCGCCGCCGGGCACCGGCCGCCGGGGCACCGGCCGGCCCCGCATCCCCGGTCGCCGCCGCGGCGGGCGGGGGCACGCCGCTGGCCCTCCCGGCCGCCAGGCCCGCGCCGGCCGGCGCCGCGCCGCCCGGGCCGGGCCCGGCAGGCCGCCCGGCACCCGGGGCCGGCCCGGGCCGCGCCGCCGGCCCGGCCCGCCCATGGGGCCGGGAAGCTCCCCCGCTCGCGCCCGCACCGGGGCTGACCAGCCTGGATCGCCTGGTCGAGCGGACCGCCGGGGCGGGTGTTCAGGTGAGCGTCGAGCGCACCGGCGCCGCCAGGAACGTTCCCGCGAGCATCGACCTGTCCGCGTACCGCATCGTGCAGGAGGCACTGACCAACGTGGTGAAGCATTCCGGGGCCGCCTGCTGCCGCGTGCTGGTGGACTACGGCCCCGATGCCCTGCTGGTACAGGTCACCGATGGCGGCGCGGGCGGTGCCGCGCCGTCACGGGCGGCCGTGATCCCGCAGGCGGCCGCGTTCCCCCGGGCCGGTCACGGGCTGATGGGCATGCGGGAGCGGGTCAGCCTGTGCGGCGGCGACTTCAGCGCGGGGCCACGGCCGGACGGCGGATTCCGCGTGCGGGCCCGGCTGCCGCTGCCGGCGGCCCGATGACGCTGCGGGTGCTGGTCGCCGACGACCAGGCACTGGTCCGGGCCGGGTTCCGCGGCATCGTGGCGGCCACGCCGGGATTCACCGTCGTCGGCGAGGCCGGCACGGGCGCGGAGGCGGTGCAGGAGGCCCGCAGCACCCAGCCGGACGTGGTGCTGATGGACGTGCGGATGCCGGACATGGACGGCATCGAGGCGACCCGCCAGATCACCCGGTCCGCGGTGACCAGCGCGGTGCGGGTGCTCATCCTGACCACGTTCGACCTGGACGAGTACGTGTTCGCCGCGCTGCGGGCCGGGGCCAGCGGTTTCCTGCTCAAGAGCATCTCCCCCGCCGAGCTGCTCAGCGCGATCCGGGTCATCGCGGCCGGCGACGCCCTGCTGGCGCCGAGCGTGACCCGGCGGCTGGTCGAGGAGTTCGCCCGCACCCCGTCGGCGGCCCCGGCGGCCCACCCCGCGAGCGGGGCCCTGGACGCCATCACCGCCCGGGAGCGGGAGGTACTCGCCCTGGTCGCGGCGGGCCTGTCGAACACCGAGATCGCCCGCGCCCTGAACATCAGCCAGGCGACCACCAAGACGCATGTCGGCCACCTGCTCACCAAGCTCGGTGCCCGCGACCGGGTGCACCTGGTGATCCTGGCCTACCAGGCGGGCCTGGCCACCCCCGCGTAGGAGACCATGATCAGCAGGCAGACAGCAGTCCCGGGGGGTGGGCGGGCCCCCAGGCAGCGCGGCGCGCTCAGTAGCCCGCCGTGGCCGCTGCGGTCACGCGGGCCCTGGCCCTGTCGGCTACCGGCCGGCCGGCGTATCCCTGCATCCCCCGGGGGTTCGCGGCCGCGTAGAGCATCCCGCCATGCGGGCCACGGCGCTGACCCGGCCCAGCGACCATGGCGGCCGGACCGTGACCTGGTGCCCCCGGCGGCGCAGCTCATCCAGCACCGCGGCCCCGGCCCGCTCCTCCACATCGACGGCCCGCGGCGACGATTCGCGCGGGAAGAACGAGGACGGGAAATGCCGGGTGTGAAACGCGGGGGCGTCGATCGCCTCCTGCAGGTTCAGCCCGCCCAGCACGTGCCGCAGGAAGAAGCCGAGGGTCCACTGGTCCTGCTGGTCCCCGCCCGGGGTGCCGAAGGCCAGGTACGCCTGGCCGTCCCGCAGCGCCAGGCTGGGTGACAGCGTGGTCCGGGGGCGCTTGCCGGGCGCCAGGGTGTTCGGCAGGCCGGGGGTCAGGGTGAACATCTGGCCCCGCGTCCCCAGGCAGAAGCCGAGGCCGGGGATGACCGGCGAGCTCTGCAGCCAGCCCCCGCTGGGCGTGGCCGCCACCATGTTGCCGAACCGGTCGGCCACGTCCACGTGGCAGGTATCGCCGGCGGCCGGGCCGGCTGGCGGCCCACGCGGGACTGGCCGCGTCCCAGCCGGGCCGGGCCGTCGGGCCGCTCTCCTCCGAGCTCGGTTCCGCCCCGCTGACCCCGTCCGGGTGCCGGGCCGGCCCGGCGGCGTAGCCGGGCAGCCGCGGCTCGGCACCGCCCGGGCGGCCCGGCCGCAGGTCCGCCGAGGCCTCCGCGCCGACCAGCGCGCTGCGCTGCACCGCGTAGGCCCGGGACAGCAGGGCCTCCAGCGGCACGTCGGCGAACCGGGGATCGCCGTACCAGGCCTCCCGGTCGGCGAAGGCCAGCTTGGCGCACTCCACGACCAGGTGGATGAAGTCGGCGCTGCCCGGCGCCGCGGCGGCCACGCCGAGCTCGTCGAGCAGGGCGAGCTGCTGCAGGAAGACCGGGCCCTGGCCCCACGGCCCGGTCTTGCACACGGTCAGCCCGGCGAAGCCGAGGGTGGCCGGCGCCTCGTGGCGGGCCCGCCAGCCGGCCAGGTCGGCGCCGCGCAGCAGCGCCCGGTGCCGCTCGCCGGTGAGGTCCATCACCTCGGCACCGGCGGTGAAGGCGTCGATGGCCTCGGCCACGAACCCTTCGTAGTAGGCCCGCCGGGCCGCCTCGATCTGCTGTTCCCGGCCCGCCCCCGCGGCCTCCGCCTCGTCCAGGATCCGCTGGTAGGTGCGGGCGAGGTCCGGGTTGGCGAAACGGGACCCCGGCGCGGGGCGCCCGCCGGCCAGGTAGATCTCCGCCGACGTGGGCCAGTGCGCCGGAGAACAGCTGCTCGGCGGAGGCGATCGCCGCGCTGGCCCCGGCGCTCATCGGGTAACCGTCCCGGGCGTACCCGATGGCGTACCGCATCACCTCGCGCAGTGGCAGCGAGCCGTGCTGCTCCAGCAGCAGCATCCAGGTCCCGAACGCGGCCGGCACGCAGGCCGGCAGCAGCCCGTTGCCGGGGACCAGGTCAAGCCCCAGCCCCCCGAACGCCCCCAGCGTGGCACTGCCCGGCGCAGGTCCCTGGCCGTCCAGCACGAACACCTCGCCCGGCCCCGTCCCGCTGCCCGTCCGGCCGGTGTCGTAGCCGATCACCGGGACCTCGCCGCCGAGCCCGTTCATGTGCGGCTCGACGACCTGGAGCACCAGGCCGGCGGCGACGGCGGCGTCGAAGGCGTTGCCGCCGGACTCCAGCGCGGCCATGCCGGCCGCGGTGGCCAGCCAGTGGGTGGACGCGACCATGCCGAAGGTGCCCGCGAGCTGCGGCCGGGTGGTGAACGAGGAGCCCTGCGGCATCATCGGCGGTCCCTGGGGGTGCGGCGGGTCATGCGGCGGAGTGGCGCCGGCCGGAACCCGGTCACCGCTGCCATCATCGTCGCGTGGCCGCCGGCCAGGCAACGGCCGGGCACTGGCCGGCCGGGCCGCCCGGCCCGGCCGGCCGCACGCAACCAGCACCGGGGAGCGTGCGTCGTAAGAGGCAGGACACCCCCGGGGCAGCAACGACTGACCCCGCCGCGATAAGGGACGTAACCATGACATCATCCGCGCACGTGGCCCGGCGGGCCGGTGCCGCCGCAGTGCTGCTGAGCACCGCCGCCCTCGCCGCCGCCTGCGGATCGGCCGCCAACAACTCCTCCGGTAGCCCGGCGTCGACCGCGGCCTCCTCGCCGGCCCAGCCGAGCGCCACCTCCGCGCCGCCGAGCACCATCCCCGACGGCGCCGCAGACCCCGCCCAGCAGCCCGGCCGTGCCCGCGTGCTCGCCGTCCGACCTGACCGCCGCGATCCCCAGCGGCGTGGGCGGGGCGGCGGCCGGCAGCACGTACTACCCGCTGAACCTGACCAACCACTCCGGCAAGTCCTGCTACCTGTACGGCTACCCCGGGGTGTCCTTCGTGACCAGCCCGTCCGGCAGCCAGGTCGGCGCGGCCGCGAGCCGCAACCCGGCGGTGGCGCCCACCACGGTGGTGCTCGCGCCCGGGCAGACCGCCCACGTCACGGTCCAGGTCGTCGACGCGCTGAACTACAGCAAGTCAGACTGCAAGCCGGTGACCGCGCACTGGCTCAAGATCTACCCGCCCGGCCAGTACGGCGCGCTGTACGTGAAGTTCACGGCCATGACGTGTTCCGCAACCCTGCCCGCCAAGCTGGGCAGCCCGCTCAGCGTGGACGCGGTCAAGGGCGGGGCGGGCAAGCCCGGCGGAGGGCTGTGAAGTCGCTGAGCCGTTACCGGGCGGCCCCGGCCGCCCGGTAACGTCGTGCGCATGACAGAACTCCCCGCCCGGGTCAGGGCCGTCTGCGACCTCGAGGTCGCCGAGGTGCGCGAGTACAGCGGCCGGCACGAATACGACGGCCGGATCGGTGACCTGTCGCCGGACGGCGTGCGGTCCGGGCTGGCCCGGCTGACCGCGGCCGCCCAGGCGGGCGGCCGCCTCGAGGACGAGCACGACGAGGCGCACCTCGCGGCGTTCGAACGGCGCACTCAGGTCAGCTACGGGGAACTGGAACTGCACCGGCGCAACCCGCTGCTGCACCTCGGGGAGATGGACCTCGCCTGCTACGACCGCGAGTACGCCCCGGCGGCGGAGCGCGACGCGGCCCGGCTGGAGCACCTCACCTTGTGGCCGCAGGCCGTCGACGCCGCGGTGGCGTCCCTGGACCAGGTCAGCGCGCCGGTGGCCACCGCGCTGCTCGGCGGCATCCAGGGGCTGGCCGCGGGCATCCCGCCGGGCGCGCCGCCGGCCCTGGCGTCGGCCGCGCTGACCGCGCATGCCCGGCTGGCCGAGCACGTCCAGCGCGCGGCGGCCGGGGGCGACCCGGACGCCGCGCTGGGCGCGGCCGGGCTGGCCGCCCTGATGGGCAGCGCGGAGGGCATGGAGGTCGACCTCGGCCGGCTGACGGCGCGGGCCGACGCGGAGCGGGACCGGCTGCTGGCCCGGCTGGCCGAGGACTGCGCCCGGATCGACGCCAGCCGGCCGCCGCTGGAGCTCTGCCGGGAGCTGGTCCGTGACCACCCGGGCCCGGACGGGGTGGTCGACGCGGCGCGGCACTGGACCGAGCGGGCCATCGAGTTCACCCGGGAGCGCAACCTGGTCCCGTACCACGACGGGATCTGCCGGGTCGGCCACGCGCCGGAATCGCGCCGCTGGGCCATGGCCATGATCTCCACCGCCGCGCCCGGCGAGCCGGAGGGCCCGTCCTGGTTCTACGTGACCCCGCCCGACCCGTCCTGGCCGGAGCGGGAGACCGAGGAATGGCTGGAGGTGTTCAGCGCCACCACGCTGCCCGGCATCGCGGTGCACGAGGTGGCGCCCGGGCACTTCTCGCACGGCCGGGCGCTGCGCCGCGCGGCCGGCCCGGTCCGCCGCACGCTGCACTCGTCCGCGTTCCTGGAGGGGTGGGCGCACTACGCCGAGGAGCTGTGCGTGGAAGAGGGATTCCTGGCCGACGACCCCCGGTTCGCGGTCGGCGTCTGGCTGGAGGCCCTGGTCCGGGTCACCCGGCTGGCCTGCGCGATCGGCGTGCACACGGCCGGGATGACGGTCGAGGAGGGCGCCCGCCGGTTCGAGGCGGACACCCACCTGGCCGGCCCGGCCGCGCTGTCCGAGGCCCGCCGGGCCACCTTCGACCCGACCTACGGCCGGTACACCTGGGGCAAGCTGGAGATCATGGACCTGCGCGAGCGGGCCCGCAAGCAGTGGGGCAGCGGGTTCAGCCTGCTCCGCTTCCACACCGCCCTGCTCGACCTGGGCTCTCCGCCGCTCGGCCTGCTCGGCACCGCCCTCGACCGCGGCTGACCGGGCCGCGCGGCGGGCGGATACGCTGCGGGAGTGGCCCGTGACCCACGCGGGCACGAGGAGGCGGCAGAGCATGGCCCAGGCCATCCAGGTCGGCGACAAGGCCCCCGACTTCACCCTCCCGGCGCAGTCCGGGGAGCCGGTCCGGCTGGCCGACCGGCTCGGCCAGCGGGTGGTCGTCCTGTACTTCTATCCCAAGGATGACACCCGCGGCTGCACCGCCGAGGCGTGCGCGTTCCGGGACAGCCATGAGGTGTTCACCGACGCCGGCGCCGAGGTGATCGGGATCAGCTCCGACTCGGTCAGCAAGCACGCCGCGTTCGCCGGCCAGCACCAGCTGCCCTTCACGCTGCTCAGTGACCAGGGCGGCCAGGTCCGCAAGCGCTACGGCGTGCCGGCCGTGCTGGGCCTGCTGCCCGGCCGGGTCACCTACGTGATCGACCGCCAGGGCACGGTCCGGCACATGTTCAGCTCGATGACCAACATCGGCCAGCACGTCAGCGACGCGCTGGAAGTCGTCCGGCAGCTGCAGGCCGAGCAAGCCGCCTGACCACTCCCCTCCGCCCGGTGCCTCGACGCCGGGCGGGGACACGCCTCGCGCTCCGGGCCGGGTCAGCCAGCGTGCGACGCGACGCGGGGATGGTCGCGCCAGGCCGGCATGGTGGCCATGTACTCCAGGGTCTGCCGCTCGATCTCCTCGCGGGCCAGGCCGGGGTGCCGGCGGGCCTGCCAGGCGGTCATCCGCTCAAAGCGCTGCTCGAACGACTGGAGCTGCCCGGTCTCGTCGGTGCAGTGGCCGCAGTACCGGCCGGTCTCGATCGGCATGCCGCAGCTTTCACACGACTGCGTCGTGGTCATGGTGTCCTCCCTGGGGAAACGCCCGGTGGTGCCGGGGCCGGGCTGGCTGACTGGACGAGCGCGCGCAGCGCGGCTCAGGAGCGCGCCGACCTGATCGCGGGGCATCCGGGACAGCGCGCCGGCGAGCAGGTCCTGCGCTGAGCACCTCGCGCTGCCGGCGCAGGGCGGCCTGCCCGTCCGGGGTGAGCCAGATCAGGGTCCGCCGCCGGTCGGCCGGGTCACTCTCGCGCTCCAGCAGGCCCTGGCGCTCCAGGTGGCTGACGATCTCGCTCACCACGGACTGGGCGCGGCGCAGGTGCGCCGCCGCCTCGCCGATCGTGAGCGGCCCGGCCAGCGCCAGGTGCTCGAGCACCGCGAGCGACGCATTCGGCAGCTGGCTGCGCGGCCCGTCCCGCCGGTGGAAGGTCAGGTACACGGCCCGGAAGAGCTCGGCGAACTCCGCGGCCGGCCCCGCATCGCTGGTCACCAGGCCAGGCTTCCGCCCGGGCTATCCATCGTCAATCCCGATGGATAGTCCCGGCGCCGCGCACGGCTATCCCGGCAGCCGGCCGGGGTGCTCACCCCCTGTCCCGTTCGTGATGTTGACTTTGGCCACACCGGGATGTGAGCAAAGTCAACATCACGAACGAAACCGGCCCGGGAGGGCTTGATCTGGCCGCCGTCGCGGGCAACTATTTGACTATGTCAAAGACTTCTTTGTCGGAGTCAAGTAGTTCGGCGGCGGACGGGACCGTGCCGGACGGGCGGGTCGGGGCGGTGCGGGAGTTCAACCGCGCGTACACGAACCTGCTCGGGCTGCTCCGCGGCGGGTACCTGGACTCGCCCTACTCGCTGACCGAGGCGCGGGTGCTGTTCGAGCTGGCCCACCGGGACGACTGCGAGATCAGCGGGCTGCGCCGGGCGGTGGACATCGACGCCGGGTACCTGAGCCGGATCCTGGCCCGGTTCGAGGCGGACGGCCTGATCACCCGGCGCCGTTCCGACACCGACGGCCGGCGGCGCGTCATCGCGCTGGCCCCGGCCGGGCGGCAGGTGTTCCGGGAGCTCGACCAGCGCTCGGCCGGGCAGGCACGCGCCCTGCTCGGCCAGCTCAGCGAGGCCGAGCAGGACCGCCTGGTGGCCGCGATGGCGGCCATCGGTGAGATCACCGGCGCCCGGGCACGCCCGCGCGCTGTCGTGCTCCGCCCGCCGCGGCCCGGGGACCTCGGCTGGGTGGTGGCCCGCAACGGGGCGCTGTACGCGGAGGAGTACGGCTGGGACGCCAGCTACGAGGCCCTGGTGGCCCGGATCGTGGCCGACTACGCGGGCCGCCGCGATGACCGGGAGGCCGGCTGGATCGCGGAGCTGGACGGCGGCCCGGCCGGCTGCGTGTTCTGCATGCGGGAGGACGACGCGACCGCACGGCTGCGGCTGCTGCTGGTCGAGCCGTCCGCCCGCGGGCTCGGCGTCGGCGGGCGGCTGGTCGCCGAGTGCGTCGGCTTCGCGCGCCGGGCCGGCTACCGGGAGATGGTGCTGTGGACCAACGACGTGCTCACCGCCGCCCGGCGGATCTACCAGCGGGCCGGCTTCGAGCTGGTGGCGGCGGAGCCGCACCACAGCTTCGGGCACGACCTGGTCGGGGAGACCTGGCGGCTCGGGCTGGGCTGACCGGCCAGCCGCCGGCTGCCCGGCAGGCCGGGGCTCGGACGCATGGCCTGGGTCAGCTGCCTGGCACGGGCCCGCTGTCCGGCGCCCCCGGGACGACCAGGCCGGTCTCGTAGGCCAGGATGACGGCCTGCACCCGGTCCCGCAGGCCCAGCTTGGCCAGCAGGTGCCCGATGTGCGTCTTCACGGTCGCCTCGCCGACATACAGCTCCCGCGCGATCTCCGCGTTGCTGCAGCCGCGGGCCACCAGCAGCAGGATGTCCTTCTCCCGCGCGGTGAGCGAGGCCAGCCGGGACGGGGCGGGCACGGCGCCGGCCGGGCGGCGGGCGAACGCCTCGATGAGCATCCGGGTCACCGACGGGGCGAGCAGCGCATCCCCGGCCGCGGCGGCGTGCACCGCCGCGATCAGGTCGCGCCGGGGGGCGTCCTTGAGCAGGAAGCCGCTGGCCCCGGCGCGCAGCGCCTCGTACACGTAGTCGTCCAGGTCGAACGTGGTCAGCATGACCACCCGGGGGCCGGACTGCGGATCCCGGGCACCGGGTGATCTGCCGGGTGGCCTCCAGCCCGTCCATCCCGGGCATCCGGATGTCCATCAGCACCACGTCCGGGGCCTGGGCGGCGGCCACGGCCACCGCGTCGGCGCCGTTGCCCGCCTCCCCCACCACGCTGATCCCCTCCGTGGCGTCCAGGATCACGCAGAAGCCGGCCCGGACCAGTTCCTGGTCGTCCACGACGAGCACCCGGATGGGGGCGGCGCCCACGGCGGTCACTGGGCCGGCAGCCGGGCGGTGACGGCGAAGCCGCCCGGGCCGGCCGGCCCGACGGTGAGCTGCCCGCCGCACGAGGCCACCCGCTCGGTGATCCCGGCCAGCCCGAACCCGGCGGAGCGGGGTCCCGCGATCCTGGCGGCCGCGCCGTTACTCCCGGCGCGTGCCGGGGCAGCGCTGGCCGCGGGCACCGGCCCGGCCCCGGTATCGGTGACCCGCACGGTCAGGAAGCCCGGCTCGTAGTCCAGCTCGACCGCGGCGCGGGCGGCCTTGGCGTGCCGGACCGTGTTGGTGAGCGCCTCCTGGACGATGCGGTAGGCGGTCAGGTCGATGCCCGGGGCCAGCGGGTACGGCGTGCCGCGCACGGTCAGCTCGACCGGCAGCCCGGTGCCGCGGACCTGCTCGAGCACCGTGTCCAGCCCGGCCAGCGTCACCGACGGGGCGGTGTCCAGCCGATCGGACGGCCCGCGCAGCACGCCGAGCAGCCGCCGCAGCTCGGTGAGCGCCTGCCGGGCCGTCGTGCCGATCACCTCCACCGACCGGGCCGCCTCGTCGGGCCGGCCGGGCAGCAGCGCGGAGGCCGCCTCCGCCTGCACCGCCATCAGGCTCACATGGTGGGCCACCACGTCGTGCAGCTCACGGGCGATCCGGGTGCGCTCGGCCGCCGCGGCCCGCGCTGCCCCGGTGTCCCGGTCCGCCTCGGCGCGGGCGACCCGCCCCTCGACCTCGGCGATGTAGGCGCGGCGGGTCCGGCTGAGCACGGCCGCCATCCACGCGGTCAGGCTGATCAGCGCGGACACGATCGCGTCGTAGGGCTGGTTGTGCCCCGGGGCCAGCTGCGAGATGGTGCTGCCGAGAATCACCAGCACCAGCACGATCCGCCGGGTCAACGGGGAGCAGCGCTCTACCACCGTGTAGAGCGCGATGGCGTTGGCCAGCGGCAGCGGGGCGTAGCCCAGGTTGAGCTGGTCGTAGAGGATGCGCGGGAAGCCCGCCACGAGCAGCACGGCGAGCGGCCAGCGCCGCCGCCAGATGAGCGGGATGCTCTGCGCGGTCACCAGGAGGACAGCCAGCCAGAACGGGTGGATCTGGGACCGGTAGGGCACCAGGGAGCCGACGTCCACGAGGGTCAGCGCCAGCGCCAGGGCAAGGTCCTGGACGCGCGGCGGCAGCGCGGCAGCCCAGGCCATCAGCCTCTTCACGTCCCGATCGTACGGCCCGGCCACGTCCGCCCGGCATCCGCCGCGGGAGGGAGCCGCCCGGGTACGCCGGGCGGTGGAGAACCGGGCAGGCTACCGCGGCGGCGCTGGCCACCGGGCTGAGGGAATCCTGGGCGGCTGCCTGGCCGGCCTGCCGGGACTACTCCTGACCGGGCCTGGCCGGAGCGCACGCTCAGCCGGCGCCGGACCCGTTCCGGGCCGGGCCGCCCGGGGCGGCCGCCGCAGGCTCCCCCGGACGGGACGCCGGGCTGGTGAGCGTGGCCGCCACCGGGTTGACGACCAGGATGTGGCTGTGGGCATGCCGCCACAGCTCGCGGCTGGCACTGGCGTCCATCAGCGCCGGCAGGCCGCCGTGGCTGGGCGCGCCGAGCACGATGGTGGCCGCCCCGATGCTGTCGGCGTACTCGGCGACCAGCCGGCCGGCGGCGCCGTGATCGGCGGCGTGCAGCAGGACGTGGCCGATAGCGGGGATGCTCCGGGCGGCCAGCCGGTCCAGTTGCCGGGCTACCACGGCGCGGGCCGCGGCGAGGTCCTCGGCGTCGATCCCGGCGTCCCCCGCGGTGGCGCCCTCCTGAGCGTGCACCACGTGCACGGTGGCGGCCCCGCCCGCCGCCAGCCGGGCCGCGGCGTCGGTGACCAGCGCGGCCATCGCCGAGTCGTCCACCGCGGCGAGCACCACGGCGGACGGCGCCCCGGCGGTGGCCGGCACCGGGCCCTCGACCGGGATCAGCGCCGAGGCCGGCCCGTCCGCTGCCGGGGCGGCCTGGGTGACCTGCTCGGCCTGGACCCGCTCGGCCTCGCCGAGCAGGCGGTGCGCGGTGGCCAGGATGAAGATGCCGAGCACGACGGCACCGGCCCCGATGTAGAACGGCACGTGGATGTTGAAGGCGATCACCAGGCGCCCGGCCACGTACGGGGCCAGCCCGCCGCCGATGAACCGGACGAAGCTGTACGCGGCCGAGGCCACCGGGCGCTCGACCGGGGCGACCGTCATCACCGCCTGGGTGGTGACCGTGTTGTTGACGCCGATGAAGATGCCGGACACGATGACGGCCGGGATGAGCACCGCCCGGTCCGTGGTCCAGATCGCGATGACCAGGATCACCGCCGCGAACAGGGCCAGGTTGAGGTACATGGTCCGGGCGATGCCGAACCGCTCCTGCAGCCGGGGCGCGCCGAACACGGCGAACAGGGCCACCATGATGCCCCAGCCGGTGAAGACCAGGCCCAGCTTTATCGGGCTCAGGTTCATCGGGAACGGCGCGTAACCCAGGACGGTGAAGAAGCCCCAGTTGTAGCAGAGCGCGGTCAGCGCCATCGTGAGCAGCCCGCGGTGCCGCAGCGCGCGGAGCGGCTCGGACAGGCTGGTCTTGCGGGGCGGCTTGGGTGTCTTCTCGACCAGGACGACCGTGGCGATGAGCGCGATGGCCATCAGGACGGAGACGCCGAAGAACGGCCCCCGCCAGCTGATCTCACCCAGGATCCCGCCCAGCAGCGGCCCCATCGCGATGCCCACGCCCAGGGCCGTCTCGTACAGCACGATCGCGCCCGCGAAGCCGCCGCTGGCCGAGGCGACGATGACCGCCAGCGAGGTGGCGATGAACAGCGCATTCCCGACGCCCCAGCCGGCCCGGAAGCCGATGATGGCGCCGATACTGGGCGATGCGCCGGCCGCCGCGCTGAACACCACGATCAGGGCCAGCCCCGCGATCAGCGTCTTCTTGGCGCCGATCCGGCTGGACACCCAGTTGGTGATCAGCATGGCTACCGCCGTCACGACGAGGTAGCTGGTGAACAGCAGCGTCACCTGGCTGGGCGAGGCATGCAGCTCGTGCGAGATGGCGGGCAGGATCGGGTCGACCAGGCCGATGCCCATGAACGAGACCACGCACGCGAACGCGACGGCGAAGACGGCCTTCGGCTGGCGGAACGGGCTCGCGGCGGTGGCTCCGGGTGCCCTGCTCATGATGGTGCCCCATTCGTGGTGGGAGATGGCTCTGCGATGCGGTCCAGGTCCTGCGGCGGGGGGTCGTCCCGCCGCGCCCCGGCCAGGGTGTCGATCACCGGCAGCGCGGCGGCCAGCGCGCGCTGCTCGTCCGGGGTGAGCCGGGTCAGCAGGCCGGCCAGCCGCTCGGCGCGGACCGCCCGGCGCCGGGCGAGCATCCCCTGGCCAGCCGCGGTGATCCGGATGAGCACCACCCGGCCGTCCGAGGGGTCCGGGACCCGGTCCACCAGGCCGCCGTCCTGCAGCCGCGCCACCAGCTGGGTCATGGCCGGCTGGGTGACCCCTTCGCGGGCGGCCAGCACGGTCAGGCGGCACGGCCCGGACCGGTCCAGGGTGGCCAGCGTGGCCGCCGAGGTGAGGGACAGCCCGCTCGGCGGGCTGAGCCAGCGGAACAGCCCGATGAGCCGCTCCAGACGGGCGGCGACCTCGGTGGCCAGCGCGCCATCGGCCAGGACCGCCCCGCGCTCCGGCTCGGGGATCTGGGCACCGGAATGCATAAGACATTTATATCACTGTCTTATGTTGTTGCGCCCGGGGAACCGGGTGCCGCCGGCGGCGGCCCGGCGGTGGCGGTCGCGGGAGCGGTCACGGGAGGGGACTACGATCGCGGGAGGCAATGAGACGCGAGGGCTGGAGAGAATGCCGGGACCTGTTCTGACCGGATACCGGGCCGCGCGGGCCGGCGCGGCCGCCCGGGTCACCCGCGCCGCCGCGGCGGCGTGCCTGGCGCTGCTCACCGCGGCCGGGCTGGCCGGGTGTTACACGCAGGCCAGCGCCGGGACGTCCATCATCCTCGCCACCGCCTACGTGCCGCTGCCGACCTCCGGCCGGACGGTTGCCTACCTGGTCATCCGGAACAACGGCGGCACGGACCGGCTGGTCGGCGCCCGGACCAGCGTCGGCGGCCAGGTCAGCCTGCGGGACCCCCGGCGCGCGGGCAGCGTCGTGATGCACACGGTCCCGTCGGCCACCATCCCGGCCCACAGCACGGTCCGGCTGGTCCCGGACGGCCTGCACCTGCTGATCACCGGCGCGCGCCCGATGCACAGCGGCAAGGACATCACGCTGACCCTGACGTTCGCGCACGCCGGGTCGGTGTCCGTCGAGGCCCTGGTCACCAACCCGCAGACCGGCGGGAGCAGCTATTTCCTCAACTGACGGCCGTCCTGCTGCCGGGGGCGGCTCGCCCGCTGACGGCCGGCCCGGGCTGATCTACCACATCGCGGCCGCCGCGGACTGGGAGCAGGCCCGGCGGGACGGCGCGTACCGGGTATCCACCCGCGGCCGCACGCTGGACCAGGAAGGCTTCATCCATGCCAGCACGGCCGCCCAGGTGGCGCCGGTGGCGAATGCCTTCTACTCCGATCACGCCGGCCCGCTGCTGCTGCTCATGCTGGACCCGGACCGGATCGGCGCGGACATCCGGTGGGAGCCGGTGCCCGGTCATGCCGACCCGTTCCCGCACATCTACGGGCCGATCCCGGTGGCGGCGGTGATCCGGTCCATCCCGCTGGAACGCGGCCCGGCCGGGCAGTTCTCCTTCTGAGCCGGCCTGGCCGCGCCCGCCGAGCCCGGCCGAGCCGCCCCGGAAAAGGCCGGGGCCGCCCGGGAGCCGACCCGGCCGCCGCCGAGCCGGCCGGGCCGCGCCGCCTCGCCATTTGCCCCGGGCTGGTTCGCGACATATCGTGTCGGCATCGGTTCCGGGCAGCGGTCCAGGAACGGACTGGGAGGTTCTCGTGGCGATGTACGGCGGCACGGCGGTGAGTGACGCGGACCGGGAGGCAGTGGCCGCCCAGTTGCGCGAGCACTATGCAGCGGGCCGGCTTTCGCTGGATGAATTCCAGGACCGGCTGGACGCGGTGTACCGGGCCCAGGACGGCCGGGACCTGGACCTGGTGACCGAGGGCCTGCCGCATGAGGGCATGGTGATCCCGCCGGGCACCCCGTGGGGCAGCTATCCGGGTGTCGCCTACCCCCTGAACATCGCGGAGGTGCGCGCCTCCATGGCCCGGCTGGGCCGCCGGGTGATGCTGGCGTTCGGCCTGATGACCGGCGGCGCTCTCCTGGTCCTCGCCCTGCTGATCACCGCCTTCATGGTGCACGGCGGGCTGCTCGGGGTCGTGGTGGGGACGCTGCTCGCGATCCTGGCGGCCGGCGTGGCCGCGGTGGCCGCCGTGGCGTGGCTGGCCCGGCGGCTGTGGCGGCGCGGGGCCTGGATTGAGGCGGTACCACTGCTGGCCGGCCAGCCGTGGCTGAGCCGGGTGGCACGGATGGCCCGGCTGCTGCTGACGGGCCATGCGCTCTTGCGGCTGCGCAGCCGACTCGCGTCCCGCGCCTGACCGCGGGCGCGGTCGGGGTCAGGACCGGGCGACGGCCCGCAACGGCACCACCAGGTACCGGAACTCCGGCACCGGGGCGGTCCCGGGCTCGGGCCCGGCACCGCCCCCGGCTGCGGACCCGGGTGATCAGGGCCGGCTTGGCCGGGCTGGTGAACTCGATCCGCACCAGCCCCGGCTCGGGCGGCTTGGCTCCCTCTCCAGACCCGCCCTCCTCCGGCGCACCGTGCTGGCCGCGGGTGGCCGGCTCCCCGGGCGCGCTGTCGCGCGCGGCCGGGCTCACCGCCGGGCTGGCCGCGGCGGTGAGCCCGTCCAGCAGGTAGTGCGGGTTGAACGCGATGCCCGGCTCGTCGCCGGAGAACTCCGCGGGCACCGTCTCCACGGCCCGGGCGCGTCCCTCGGTCCGCGCCTCGATGACCACGGAGCCGGGGCGGAAGGTCAGCTCAACCGGGCTGGCCCGGTCGGCGACCAGCGAGACCCGCCGCACCGCCTCGGCGAACGCCGCGCCGGGCACCTCGGCGCGGCAGCCGAACTCGGCCGGGAACCGGGACCGGTACCGGATGAACTCCCCGCCGATCAGCCGTGCGGTCAGCCGCCGGCCGCCCATCCCGAAGCTGATCATGCCATCGGCCGGGCGGGGCTCCGCGGCGCCGCGGCCGCCCCGCGGGGCGGATCCCCCGGCGGACCGGCCGTCCGGGCCGCCCGCCGCGTCCTCCGGGCCGGTGTCGAAGGCGACCGACACCGGCATCCCGGGCGTCATCGCGCGCGCGGCATCAGCCAGGGTGCGGGCCGGCACCAGCGCGGCCGCGCGCAGCCCCGGCCGGGCCGCGGCCCAGGGCATCTCGCGGACGGCCAGCCGGTACCGGTCGGTGGCGGCCAGCGTCAGCGTCCCGCCGTCGATGTCCAGGCAGACCCCGGTCAGCATGGGCAGCGTGTCGTCGCGGCTGGCCGCGGGCGCCACCTGGCCGATGGCCGGGCCCAGCACCCCGCCGTCGATGGTGCCGGCCAGGGGCGGCGGCGCCGGCAGCGCCGGGTACTCGTCGGCGGCCAGCGCGTACAGGGTGAACTCGGCGCTGCCGCAGGTCAGGTTGACCGCGTCGGCCACCGCGGCGACGTCCACGGCCAGCGCCGGGAGGTTGCGGGTGATCTCGGTGAGCAGCCGGCCGGGCACGATCACCGTGCCCGGCTCGGCCACCTCCGCCTCGATCTGCGCGGTCGCGGACACCTCGTAGTCGAAACACGACAGCGTCAGGGCCCCGTCGGCGGCGGCATCGAGCCGCAGCCCGGACAGGACCGGCACCACCGGGCGGGTGGGCAGGGCGCGGGCCACCCAGCTGACCGCCTCTGCCAGCGCGTCCCGATCGACCCGGAATTTCATGACCCTGCCTTCCGCGTGCCTGCCGAACCTCGTGGCACTCTCCGATCCTGGCACGCGGCACCGACAATCCGGGCCGATCACCGCCACCCCGGACGGCCGGCCCGGCCCCGGCGGCCCGGCCCCCGGCGGCCCCGCCCGCTGCCCGCGGTCCCTCAGGCCAGCCCGGGCGGCGCGGAGGCCAGGGTGGCGTTGATGGCCTCGGCCAGCGCGCGCGCCGACTCCGCGGTCAGTTCCACCGCGACCCGCGCGGACGGGCCCTGGCCCGGGTTGAGGAAATCGATGTTCAGCGTGTGCCCGGCGGGCGCGTGCACCGGGTGGTCGAAGTAGACCGACGCCTCGCTCAGCGTGAACCACCCGGCCGCGCCCTTGCCGCTGCCGCTGACGTCAACCTTCTCGGTGAGGTAGGTGCACATGCGGTCTCCCCTTTCTCAGCCGGCCAGGTGGGCGCCGAAGAAGTCCCAGATCTTCTGCCAGCCGTCGTTGGCGGCCTCCGGCCGGTAGGCGGGCCGGTTCACCGCGAAGAAGGCGTGGCCGGCATCCGGGTAGCTGTGGAACTCGAACACCTTGCCCGCCGCCTCCAGCGCCTTGGCCAGCTCGGCGACCTCCTCGGGGGACGGGTGGGAGTCCTCCTCGCCGAACAGCCCGAGCAGCGGGCAGGACAGCTGCGGGGCGAGGTGCACGATCGGGCCGACCTTGAGCGGCATCCCCTCCGGCGGGGTGCCCACGACGAACGCCCCGTAGCAGTCCACCGCCGCGTCCAGCGGCAGGCTGCAGGCGGCCAGGAAGGACTGCCGCCCGCCGGAGCAGTAGCCGATCACCCCGGCCTTGCCGTTGGAGTTCGGCATGGCCCGCAGGAACGCCGTGGCCGCGCCGACGTCGCCGACCAGCCGCTCGTCCGGCACGCCGCCGCGGGCCCGGGCCGCGGCGGCGGCATCGTCCGGGCTGGCGCCGGGCGCCTCCCGGGTGTACAGGTTCGGGCACAGGGCGGTGTACCCACCCGCCGCGAACGTCCGGGTGATCTCCTTGGTCTGCGCGTCATAGCCGGGCATGTGGTGGATCACCACGACACTGCCGAAGGGCCCGGGACCGAGCGGCCGGGCCAGGTAGGCCTCGATCTGGTCCCCGCCATGGCCGGTCAGGCTGATGGTCTCCGCCATGATGCCGTCATACATCGGCTGTCCTCTCCGCTGAAACGCGTTACGTCCGGTCTGCTTCCCGTGCCCAGGTAACGCTCACATCCTGCCAGCGCCCCCGGGCGGCCGGCCGGTGAACCCCGCGCCAGCCGCGCCGCGGGATGAGAGACTTCCCGGCATGACTTATGTGGCCGCGCCTGACCGCTACGACGAGAAGATGCCCTACCGCCGCTGCGGCCGCAGCGGGATCAGGCTCCCGGAGATATCGCTGGGGCTATGGCAGAACTTCGGTGATGACCGCCCGGTTGACACCCAGCGGGCCATCCTGCGGCGGGCCTTCGACCTGGGCGTCACCCACTTCGACCTGGCCAACAACTACGGGCCGCCGTACGGCTCCGCGGAGATCAACTTCGGCCGGATCTTCGCGGAGGACTTCCGCCCGTACCGCGACGAGCTGATCATCTCCACCAAGGCCGGCTACGACATGTGGCCCGGCCCCTACGGCGACTTCGGCTCGCGGAAGTACCTGCTGGCCAGCCTCGACCAGTCGCTGGCCCGGATGGGGCTGGAGTACGTGGACATCTTCTACAGCCACCGCGCCGACCCGGACACCCCGCTGGAGGAGACGATGGGCGCGCTGGCCACCGCGGTCAGCTCGGGCCGGGCGCTGTACGCCGGCATCTCCTCGTACTCGGCGCAGCGCACCCGCGAGGCGGCCGCCATCCTGCGCGACCTCGGCACCCCGGTGCTCATCCACCAGCCGTCCTACTCCATGCTGAACCGCTGGATCGAGGAGGACCTGCTGGATGTCCTGGGCGAGGAGGGCATCGGCTGCATCGCGTTCTCGCCGCTGGCCCAGGGCCTGCTGACGACGAAATACCTGGATGGCGTGCCGGGTGACTCGCGCGCGTCCCGGGATGGCTCGCTCTCCCGTGACCAGATTTCCGAACGGAACCTCACCCACGTCCGTGCCCTCAACCAGATCGCGGCGGCGCGGGGCCAGAGCCTGGCCCAGATGGCGCTGAGCTGGGTCCTGCGCGATGACCGGGTGACCTCGGCGCTGATCGGGGCGAGCAGCGTCGCGCAGCTGGAGGAGAACCTGGCCGCGGCGGGGAACTCGCAGTTCAGCGAGGAGGAGGTGGCCGCCATCGACGGCCACGCGGTCGAGGCCGGGATCAACATCTGGGCCGAGTCCAGCCGCGCTGAATAGGCCGGGCGCCCCCTACCCGGGGATCCGGGTGAGGGGGCGCCAGTCCCCCGCCGTCAGCTTCCGGTGCACGGCTGGCTGGCCTGGACCAGGCTGAACGCCAGCGGCCCGGCCTGGCCGGCCTGCGGGTTGGTGAAGATGCCGACGCCGTCGCCGGACGGGATGGCCGCCGGGTTGATGACCACGTACCGGAGCTGGCCGGGATGGAACCTGACGTGCGTCTGGCCGGGCGGAACCGGCGGGTAGCCGGTGAACACCGGCCGCAGGGTGCCCTTCGGCACGTTGCTGACCTGGCAGGCGGCAGGCGGCTGGCCGAACGAGACGCTGGCGGGTACCCCGTCCGCGCGCAGCCGGGCCTGCAGCCCGGCCGGGTCGCGCAGTTCCCGGATGGTGACCTTGATCGTGCCACCGGGCTGCTCGGATACCGTCCAGGCCGCCAGCCGCGCGGTGGCCGGGTGGCCGGCCGGGAGCAGCGCCACCACGGCCACCGCCGCCCCGGCCACCGCGGCCAGGGCACCCGCGGCGGCGGGCAGCCGCAGCCGCCGGGTGCGGATCGCGCGGCCCCGGCGCATGACCTGCTCCACCGGCATGTCCAGCCGCACGCCGGCGAAGGGTTCCTTGATGGTGGTCATCAGCCTGTCGTCGTTCATGATCGGTTCTCCTGCTGTCGGGCGGGCATGAGTTCATCACGCAGCGTCGCGATGGCACGGGCCAGGTGAGCCGTGACCGTGCCGGGGGCAATGCCGAGCACCTCGGCGGTGCGGCCGGTGTCCAGGTCCAGGAACAGCCGGAGCGCCACCACCTCACGCTGCCGGGCCGGAAGCCGCATCAGGGCGGCCATGATCCTGGGATCGACCGGGCCCCCGGCCACCTGGTCCGCGGCACGCTGGCCCGCGGCCGTCCCCGGCTCGGGCAGCGGTATCTCCCGGTGGCGGCGCCGCCACCGGGAGATGTTCACGTTGAGTGCGGTCCGTACCACCCACGCCACCGGGGCCGGATGCCGGCTGACCGCGGGCCAGCGGGCCCACGCCCGGGCGAATGCCTCGGCGACCAGGTCCTGCGCCGTGTCCTGGTCACCGACGCTGACCAGGACGGTGCGGAGGCAGTCGTCCTTGGCCTCGCGGTAGAACTCCGCGAAATCCTTCGGTTGCGTTCCCACGCCCGTTCTACGCATGGCTGGCCCGTCACACTTACCGGCCCCGGCCGGCGGATGCCCGGCAGACGCTCTCTGCTCATTCGCCGGTCCGGTCACGCGCCGCCCACCTGATCCAATTACGTGCAGTAACTACGTTAAACGGGTGGAAGACCAGGCATGGATGCGAGATGCTCACTCAGAGTGTTTACAGTGGGGTTACCGGCCTGGAAGGGGGCACAGCCGTGGCATCGGGCGTATTAGCTCTGGTCCTGATCTGCGTTCTCTTCCTGGGCAGCGCGATCGGGTGGCACGGCCGCCGGGCCTATGGCTCGCACGGGGACATGAAGGTGAACAAGTCCCGGGTCCCGACGTTCCGCCGGAACAGGAACCGGGCCGGCCTGCTCACCGCTGCCCTGGTCATCCTCGGCCTGCTGCTGATCAAGGCGCTCACCCTGCACTGAGCTAGCCCGGGGGGCGACCCCCGGCACCCCCGGCATTTCACCCCGCGGCCACGGCCCCCCGGAACCCCCCGCGCTGCCAGCTGCGGGACACGCCTGCGGCGAGCCCCGCCTCCCGGCTCGGCGGGGACACGCCTGCGGCGAGCCCCGCCTCGCCGCGGATATCTCAGGTGTGGCCGGCGAGCCCCGCCTCGCCGGCGGATATCTCAGGCCTGGCTGGCGGGTACGGCGAGCTCAGGCGGGCGGGATGCTCTGCGGGAACTTGAACACCTGGTGCGGGTCGTACTTGGCCTTTACCTGGGTCAGCCGGGTGAAGTTGGCCCCGTAGTAGGCCTGCTGCCAGTTGCGCAGGTCCGGGTCCACGTAGTTCTGGTAGCACTGCCCGCTGGCCCAGGGCCGCATGGAAGCGTAGAACGAGCGCAGCCAGGCGTGCTGCGCCGCCGACCCCGCGCCGCCGCCCCCCGCGTTCCAGCCCGTCGAGTACTGCGCGTCGAACAGCGCATTGCGGTGCACGAAGGCGGTGGCGGACGGGCTGACCCGGTTCAGCGCGCCGCCGAACGCGTCGAAGCCGACCGCGCCGACCCCGCCCGGCGCGCCAGCCACCGTGCGGGCCCGCTCGATCTGGCTGATCAGCGTCCGGATGCCCGCCGCCGGGATCTTCCGGGTGAAGAAGTCGGACTTGGCGTAGGACGGCACCCGGGGCAGCCGGCCGTCCTTGGTCTGCGACGGCAGGTGGCACTCGGAGAAGGAGTAGTTCCCGCAGCCGGCCTCGATCATCATCGCGTTCAGGTACGTGGTCTGGAACGGCGCCCCCGAGGACGGCCGCGAGCCGACCGCCGCGTACAGCCGGTTGAGCAGCTGCTGGCAGCCGGCCACGCTGCCCAGGTAGGTGCCGCCCACCTGCAGGAACAACCCGCCGCCCCGCACTCCCCGCCGACAGCACCAGGTTGGACCACAGCCCATCCGGCTGGAACGGCGCCCAGGACTGCCAGGCGGACATCACCCGGGCCGCCTGGGACCACGGCCAGCGCAGGAAGAACAGCACCAGCTGGCTCAGCGGCCGGGTGCGGAACGTGAACGAGGTGGCGATGCCGAAGTTGCCGCCGCCCCCGCCGCGGCAGGCCCAGAACAGGTCACTGTTCTGGGCGGCCGTGCAGGTGCGGACCTGGCCGTCCGCGGTCACGATCTGGACCGCCTGGAGGTTGTCGCTGGCCAGGCCGAAGGCGCGGGACAGCACGCCGACTCCGCCGCCCAGGGTCAGCCCGGCCACGCCGACCGTGGCGCACGACCCGCCCGGCACGGCCAGGCCGCGCGCGCGCCAGCCGCTGGTACATGTCGATGAGCCGCAGGCCCGGTGCCGACCTGGACCGATCCCGGCGGTCACCCGGAAGGAGTTCATCGCGGTGACGTCCACGATGAGGCCGCCATTGGTGCTGGACCACCCGGCGTAGCTGTGCCCGCCGGACCGTGCCGCCACCGGCAGCCCGAACTTCCGCACGAAGGCCAGGCAGGTGCTCACGTCCCGCGGAGTGGCGCAGTAGGCGATGCCGGCCGGGTGCAGCACGTCGAACCGGGGGTCGTAGAGTTCCTTGGCCGTCGCGTAGGAACGCTGGCCGGGGCGGACCAGGTTGTGCGTGGACAGCGCCCGGCGCAGCGCCTCCCAGTCGGCCGTGCCCGGCCCGGCCTGGGCCGCCGCGCCGGCGAACGGGCGGCTGGCCTGCTGCGGCCCGGCCGACCGCAGCAGGCCCCCGGACAGGCCCGCCGGCCAGCGGGATCGCTCCCGCGGCCGCCCCGGCCAGGGCGAAGAAGCGGCGGCGTGGCGGCGCCCAGACGTCTTCGCCGGGCTGGGGCGGCGCCGCCGCGTCGTCACCATGCTGCAGCAGGTCGCCGTCCATCGTGCCCCCAGTTCCGCGCCGCGGGATGCTCCGGGCGGCCGCGGTGCCCGGCGGGATAGCTGGCCTGCGGGACCGCCCTGTTATCTAGTGAGACGCGATATCAGAGCACCCGGTTGTGTGCGTTAGGTAATTAAGTAATTGATTCTGGTGATCGAGAGAACGGGCTACCCCCGCCCGGGCCTGAGCGGGCGGAAAAGAATTTGACCTACTCAAGCAAGCCGCCTACTGTTTGAGTGACTCAACTATTGAGCGGCTCAGGGGTTGCCGCCAGGGGACGAGGCCGGGGGGAGGCAGGAGGCACCATGAACCCGCGCACGGACGAAGACCAGCTGGACCTGGACTTCATCGACGCCCTGGCGGGCCTGTTCGCCCGGCTGCTGGCCGAGGGAGAGCAGCTGGCCAAGGAGTTCGGGGTGCCCGCGTTCTTCCTCAAGGCCCTGCACCTGATCGACGGCCCGCTCGCCATGAAGGAACTGGGCAAGCGGATGCACTGTGACCCCTCGTTCGTCACCGGCATCGCCGACATGCTGGAGAAGCGCGGGCTCGCCGTGCGGGAGAGCGACCCGGCGGACCGCCGGGTGAAGCGGCTCGTGCTGACCGACGCCGGCCAGCAGCTGAAGCACCAGATGGAGCAGGAGATGCTGGCCCGCACGCCCTGGCGGCAGGCGCTCAGCCGCTCCGAGCGCGCCACCCTGCTCGACCTGATCCACAAGATGGCGCCGCCGATCAGCGTCACCAACGGCACCTGCGTCCCGGAGGAGGTGACCGGCTTCCTGGCGACCGCCGCCGCTCCCCCGGTCGGCTGACCTGCCACCGGGCTGGCTGGACGCGCTCATCGCCGAGCGCGGGCCCGCGCGCCGTCATGAGGGTGCCGGGTGAGCGGCCGTTGCGCTCTCTTCTTCCCCCTGAACTGTGGCCCGCGGCGGGCGCCGCGAGCTTAGCGATCGATGCCCTGACAAGGAGAAGGCATGAGTTCTGCACAGCCCGCCACCGGGCGGGCCGCACCGGGCGGCGCGGCTGCCGGGCGGGCCGGGCGCCATCTCGGCCTGGCCCTGCTGGTCATCGCGACCGCCCAGCTCATGGTGGTGCTGGACGCGACCATCGTGAACGTGGCGCTGCCGCACGTCCAGCGAGCCCTCGGGTTCTCCGGGACCGGCCTGGAATGGGTGGTCAACGCCTACGCGCTGACCTTCGGCGGCTTGCTGCTGCTGGGCGGCCGGGCCGGGGACATCCTCGGCCGGCGGCGCGTGTTCATCGCCGGGATCATCCTGTTCTCGGTGGCGTCCCTGCTCGGCGGCTTCGCCACCACCCAGGCCTGGCTGCTGGCGGCCCGCGCCGCGCAGGGGGTCGGCGGCGCCATCATCGCCCCGACGGCCCTGTCCCTGGTCACCACCACGTTCCCGGAGGGGCCCCCGCGCAACCGGGCGATGGGCGTCTACGCCGCGATGAGCATCGGCGGCGCCGCGGTCGGCCTGATCGCCGGCGGCCTGCTCACCACCTACCTGTCCTGGCGCTGGGTGCTGTTCGTCAACGTCCCGATCGGGGCCGTGGTCGCGATCCTCGCGCCGCGGGCTTTCGCCGAGTCGGAGCGGCGGCCGGGCCGGTTCGACCTGCCGGGCGCCATCACCAGCACGCTGGGCCTGGCCGCCCTGGTCTACGGCCTGACCAGCGCAGCCACCACCCCGAACGGCGTCTCGCACTGGGGTGACACCAAGGTCATCGCCTCGCTCACCGCCGCGGTCGTGCTGCTGGTGTCGTTCGTCTTCATCGAGTCGCGCAGCCCGCACGCGCTGATGCCGTTGCGGATCTTCCGCAACCGGAACCGGTCGGCGGCCAACCTGATCATGCTGTGCATCGGCACCGCGATGTTCGGCATGTTCTTCTTCCTGACCATCTTCGTGCAGACGGTCTGGGGGTACAGCGCCCTGAGGTCCGGCATCGCCTTCCTGCCGATGGTGGCCACCATCATGGTGATGGCCGGGGTCAGCGCCCAGCTGGTGCCGCGTATCGGTGCCCGGCCGCTGCTGATCGCCGGGTCGGCGATCGCCGCGGGCGGGATGTTCTGGCTGTCGCGGATCACCGAGCACAGCACCTACACCGGAGGACTGCTCGGCCCGCTGATCGTCACCGCGGCCGGCCTGGGCATGCTGTTCATGCCGGTCACCCTGATCGCCTTGTCGAAGGTCCCGGACCGCGACGCCGGCCTGGCCGCCAGCCTGCCCAACGTCGGCCAGCAGGTCGGCGGCTCGATCGGGCTGGCCCTGCTCGGCACCGTGGCCTGGACCGTGGTGTCCAACACCGCACGGCACTCGGCCGCGGCCGCGAAGTCCGCGGCCGTGGCCGCCGCCAAGGCTGGCCACCCGGTGCACGTCACCACGTCCGGGGCCAAGGCGGCCGCCCTGGCCATCTACCACCACGCGCTGGCGGTCGGGTTCTCCCGCGGGTTCGAGGTCTCGGCCGGGATCATGGTGATCGCCCTGATCGTGGTGCTCGCCGCGATCCGGGTGACGCGCGCGGACCTGGCCGGCGCGCAGACCGCGCTGAACAGCGCGGCCGGCGGCGAGGTCACCATGGAAGCGGCGCGCATCGAGTGATCCGCTGGCGGGGCCGGCCGGGCCGGCCCGGCCGGGCCCCGCCGCGGGACCAACGCCCCTGCCCCGGGCCGCCCGCCCAGCCGATGCTGGAGTGGGCGACCCGGGGCGGAGGCGGCCACGATGCGCGTGGTGATCGTGTACGAGAGCTTGTTCGGCAACACCCGTGAGGTGGCCGAGGCGGTCCGGGACGGGATCGCGGCCGCCCGGCCCGAGGCCAGCGTCACCTGCATCCAGGCCACCGAGGCGGACCGCGACCGGGCGCTCGGCGCCGACCTGCTGGTCGTGGGCGGCCCGACCCACCTGCATGGCCTGTCCACCGCGGTCACCAGGAAGATGGGCCTGAAGGCGGAGCAGCGCGTGCCGGCCGGGGTGCCCGGCCACGGCCCGGAGCCCGGCGCCGCCGGCCCCGGCATCCGGGAATGGTTCCGCGGCCTGCCGAAGGCCCCGGCGGGCAGCCGCGGCGCGGCCTTCGACACCCGCGGCGATGTCCGGCACGCGGGCGGTGCGGCCAGCGGCATCGCGCGCCGGCTCCGCCGCCGCGGTTACGAGCTGATCGGCGAGCCGGCCGGGTTCCTGGTGGAGGACGTCGAGGGGCCGCTGCGCGAGGGCGAGCAGGATCGTGCCCGGGCGTGGGGGGCCAGCCTGCTGGCCTGGCCCGTCGCGTGCCCGCCCTAGCCGCGCTAGCCGCGCCTGGCCAGCAGGCTGGGCAGAGCAGCTAGCTGGCGCGCGGACGGGCCGGCGGCCGGTCTGGCGGGCGCCGGGGCTGGCCGCCCGCTGGTTACGGCGCGCCCGGGTTCGGGTTGGCCTGGGGCAGGCCGGAGCAGATGCTGGCGGCCGCGTTGCGGCTCTGCACCGGCTGGCTGCTGGTGCCGCCCGCTGCCGCTGCCTTCTTGCCGCTGGCCCGCCTTGCCGCCCTTGACCGCAGGATGCGGCACGGCCGGCGCGTTGACGCCCGTGAAGTCACTGCCGAGGTCCAGCGTGACCGGTCCGGCCGTGCCTTCTTGCGGGGCGGGCTCGGCCAGCTGGTTCTGCGCGGCGGGCGTGGCCTTGAGCGCGGTCATCAGCGTGTAGGCGCTGTCCGCCTGCGCGGTCCCGGAGTACGTCACCGTGGTGGTGGCGGTGGCCGGGGCGTTGCCGGTGCCGATCACGTCGAAGCCGAGCGCGCGCAGCCGCGCCGCGGTCTTCCCGGCCAGGCCGGGGGTGCCGGTGCCGTTCATCACGCGCACCTGGACCTGGTGGTAGGGCAGCGCGGGCAGGTGGCCCGTCCACGGCTGGCCGTCCAGGACCATCTGGAAGATCACGTCGTCGGCGGGCTCCTGGGGCAGCAGCCGGTTGATGTTGGCCGGGTCGGTGATGGTCGGCATGGTCAGCAGCGTCACGTTCCTCGCGTGCAGCTGGGTGAGGCTCTTGGCCAGGCTGAGCAGCTTGCTGACCGAGGCGAGGCCCTGGTCCACGGTGAGCGCCCGGGTGGCCACGTCAGCGACCTTGAGCAGCTGCACCGAGTTGCTGAGCAGGCCCTGGGTCTGGACCTTCTGGATGACCGAGGACATGAAGGCCTGCTGCAGCTCGATGCGGGGCAGGTCGCCGCCGACGTCCCCCTCGGCCATGACCCCGTGCCGGGTGCGCACGTAGGCCAGTGCCTGGTTGTAGGTGAGCAGGTGCTTGCCGCCGCTGAGGTTCAGGCCGCTGTACGGGTCGCGGTAGCCGCTGGGCGGGACGCAGACCTCCACCCCGCCGATCGTGTCCACCATGGCGCGGAACGAGTTGAAGTTGAACATGACGAAGTGGTCAAGCTTGATCCCGGTCAGCTCCTCCACCGTGCTGACCGCGCAGGACGGGCCGCCGATGTTCATCGCGCCGTCGATGATCGCCTGCTGGTAGGGGCCCAGGATGCCGGTCCCGACGCTCGGCCGGGCCTTGCAGCCCGGCTCGTAAACCATGGTGTCCCGCGGGATGGACAGCACGATGGCATGCGTGTGCGTGGGGTCCATGTGCACCAGCAGCAGGTTGTCGGAGTTGCTGGTGTTCAGGCTCGGGTTGTTGCCCAGGTCGCCGGCCCGCTGGCCCTGCCTGGTCTGCGACCCGAGCAGCAGGATGTTCTGCACTCCGTAGACCGACCGGCCGCTCAGGTGGCTGACCTTGGTCACGCTGATATTGCCGTCCAGCCGCCGGTAGATGGCGTACGCGCCCAGGCTGGCCGCGACGGCCACGACGACGGCGATGGTGCCCGCGATGTAGCCGGCCCGGGCCAGCCAGCCGCGCTGGCGCCAGCCCTGCGGCCGTGGCCGGCCGGCCGTCATCCGGCCGTCCGCGAGCGGCGGCAGCGAATCCCGTGCATGTCACTCCAGTCCAGGCCGGGCCGGGCCCCGGCGGGCCAGCGATCCGAGGATGGTTGCGCAAAGACGCAAGTGAGAGGATACCGCTGCGGCCAGTGAAATCAGGGCATCATGGACATGAATGACCGCCGGGCCACGGCGAGCGGCGCGCCGTAACCCGCCAGCACCCCCGTGAGCAGTGGCCGGCAGGCCAGCGGCGGGGGCCGCCTGCCGAGGCGGGCGGCCGTGTCCCTTCCGGCCCGGTGGTGCCGGTGGCGGAAAGGACGTCCAGATCAGCTGCCCACGCCACGGGGCCGGCCCGGGACGGCCTGCCGCCTGTGCGGCTCCCCGACCACCTGGTGCACCAGCGTGACGAGGCGCGGATCGGCCACCAGGTAGACCTGGCGGCGGCCTTCGCGGCGGGAATGCACCAGGCCGGCCAGCTTCAGCTTGGCCAGATGCTGGCTGACGGTCTGCAGCGTGCCGCCGGTGCGGTCGGCCAGCGTGCCGACATCCTGCTCGCCCTGCGCCAGCAACCACAGGATGTGCAGTCGTGTGGTGGACGCCAGCAGCCCGAACGTGGCGGCCGCCCGCTGCAGCACTTCGGGAGTCAGCTCCGCCTCCCGGCCGCCGCCGCTGGCCGCCGTCTCCGTCATCACGGTGTCTCCCGTCCCAGGTATCTACCGGCTAAGCCTGGTGGAATTGAGGGCACCGCGCAAACAGGCCGCCTTACCGGCGGCCCGTGCCTGTCAGGCATGGCTCCCGCGATAGGACTCGAACCTATAACCTGCCGGTTAACAGCCGGACGCTCTGCCGATTGAGCTACGCGGGATCGGCCGGCGATCGCTCCCCGGGCACAGGACCGGAGTTTCACGACGCCGCGCACCAGGGTAGCGCACCCGGGACAGTCCCCGTGGCGGGCCAGGAACGCGACGCGGGGGAACACACGTCCCGTGGCGGCCATTTCCCGGCGCGTAACCTGGAGTATGCCTGGGCATCAGGGGAAGGTCAGACCTGCGCAGTGATGTCGGTTGAGAGAGGGTGCCAGATGCGGTACCGGTTTACGTTCTTCGCTGGGCTCGCCGTGGGCTTCGTGGTCGGCGCGCGGGCAGGCCGGGAACGATATGAGCAGATGAAGAAGCTGGCCCGGAAGGCGGCGGACAGCCCCGCCATGCAGCAACTGGCCGGCGCGGCCCAGGCCCAGGCGGGCAACATGGCCAAATCGGCTAAGGACAAGGCCGCGCAGCGGGTCCCCCGGCTCGCCGCCAAGGCCAAGAGCAAGGTCGGGGACCGCATCCCGGGCATGGGCGCGCGGAACGCCAACGGGCACCCCCAGGCGGGCGGCACGTACTCGGCCACCCCGGACATTCCCGGGACGGGCGAACAGCACTAGCGGCACCGGCTGCGGCCCGGCCCGGCGCCCAGGCACCCAGCCCGGCCGGCCGGGCCGCAGCCTCACCCCGCCAGCCTGCGCAGGCCGCAGCGGAGCGGCCCACCCCACGCCCGGGGCCCCGTCCGGGCGCGTTCTCACGTCCAGGCACTGTCCCCGGCCAGCCGCTCCGCGACCCGGTCATGGAAGCTCTTGCGCCGCAGCGCCTCCTCGATGTCCCGGACCACCTGGCTGAGCGGGTAGGGAATCTCGTCCTCGATCTCGGCCAGCGCCGCCTCGGTGGCCTGCCATTCCGCGGCCAGCCGGTCCGCCGCATGCTCGGCCCGGGCCGTCAGGCGCACCGTCTTGCTGCGCAGGTCGGGCCCGGGGCCGACCTGCGCCCAGCCCGCCGCCCGCATCGCCGCCACTTTCTGGCTGACCGCCGAGTGGGTGAGCTGGACGGACGCGGCGAGCTCGGTGATGGTCATGGGACCGCGGGCCCGCAGCCGGAGTAGCTCCATGACCCAGCTGGGCTTGAACCCGCCGATGCCCGCCTCGGCGTAGAGCCGGGCGATGTCGGCATCCATGACCGCCTGCAGCAGCCGCAATGGCCGCCAGCGGCTCTGCTCGGTCGGATCGGTGCCGCGCTCCTCCACCCGGTCATCGTAACAGCGCTTCGATAAACGTAACAGCTCTTATATAAGTGCTGTTACAATGGTCCCTCCGCGGGCGGGAGGAGGCCGGGACCGTGCTTGCCGGGCAGCGCCTGCTGGCGGACCTCACCCCGCTGCGCGAGTCGGCCGCCTACCGGCGGCTGTGGGCGGGCACCACCGTGTCCTCGGCCGGGAGCGCCCTGGCCGCCTTCGCCCTGGTGCTGCAGGTCTACCAGCTGACCAGGTCCTCGTTCGCGGTCGGCGCCCTCGGCCTGGCCGCCATGCTGCCCACCCTGCTGATCGGCCTGCTCGGCGGCTCGCTCGCCGACCTGGTCGAACGGCGCCGCCTGGTACTGATCACCAGCGCCGGCCTGGCCGCGGTCTCCGCCGGGCTCAGCGCCGTGGCCTGGGCGGGGCTGCGCCAGGTCTGGCCGCTGTACGCGCTGGCGGCGGTGTTGGCCGCGCTGAACGCCGTGGACCGGCCGGCCCGCGCCACCTTCACGCCCAGCCTGCTGCGGCCCGGCCAGCTCGCCGCCGGGCTGGCCCTGGAGCGGCTCAGCAACCAGATCGTGCTCATCACCGGGCCGGCCATCGCCGGGGTCATCGCCGCGGCCCCGGCCCTCGGGCTGCGCGCCTGCTACCTGCTCGACACGGCCAGCTTCGCGGCCGCCCTGTTCACGGTGGCCAGGCTGCCCGCGATCCGGCCGGAGAGCGGCCTGACCCGGCCGGGCCCCCGGGCGGTCGCCGAGGGAATGCGCTTCATCCGGCGCAGCCCCTTGCTGGCGGGCGCCTTCCTGGCCGACCTGAACGCGACCGTGTTCGGCCTCCCGGTGGCCCTGTTCCCGGCCATCAACGCGGCCCGGTTCGGCGGCAGCCCGGCCACGCTGGGCCTGTTCACCGCGGCTATCGGCGTGGGCGGCCTGGCCAGCGCGGCCTGCTCCGGGCCGGTCGGGTCGGTGGCGCGGCCGGGACGGGCCATGCTCGCCGCGGTGGCGGTGTGGGGCGCCGCGTTCGCGGGCTTCGCCGTGGCGCCGGCCTTGTGGCTGGCTCTCGCGCTGCTGGCGGTCGCCGGGGCGGCGGACACCTTCACCGTGGTTTTCCGGGGCGCCATCGTGGCGACGATCACCCCCGGGCCGCTGCGCGGCCGGGTGCTGGCGGCCGACTACGTCGTCGGCGCGGGTGGTCCCCAGCTCGGGAACGTGGAGGCCGGCGCCCTGGCCTCGCTGACCTCGCCGGCCGTCAGCGCGCTGGCCGGCGGGCTGATCACGGTGGCGGGCGCGGTGCTGATCGGCCTGGCCCTCCCCGCGTTCACCCGGTACCGCGGCGTTCCGGCCGGCCCCGCGCCGGCCGCCGGCTAGCCCGCCGGCGCCCGTACCCGCCGCCCGGCGGCGGGGCTGGAGGCCGTTTTTGGGGCTGGTTAGACGACTACAGGTAACGGTATAACGAGCCCATGAGTCCACTATCCGGGGTACTTGGCGAAGCCTGGGGCTACTACCGGCGCTTCGCGGCCCATTTCCTGATCATCGCGTTCGCGATTTACCTGGGCGCCGCGATCATTGTCCTGCTGCTGTCGCTCGCCGGGTCGTTCGGCGCCTTCATCGGCGTCATCGTCAACCTGATCGCCGCGTTCCTGGTGCAGGCTGCGCTGGTCAAGGCGGTGCAGGATGTCCGGGATGGCCGGGCGGACCTGGACCTGGGCGAGACGGTGCGGGCAGCGCTACCCTTCGTGGTCCCCGTGGCGGTCGCGTCCATCCTGGCCAGCATCGGCATTGCCATCGGGTTCGTCTTGATCATCGTGCCCGGGCTGATCCTGCTGACGTTCTGGTCGCTGATCGTGCCGAGCATCGTGATCGGCGAAGAAGGAATCATCAGCTCGTTCAGCAAGAGCTGGCGGACGGTCCGCGGCTACGCCTGGCACGTCTTCGGCACCTATGTGCTGGTCTTCCTGATCCTCATCGTGTTCGACATCGTGCTCGGCCTCATCCTGGTGGCGCTGCCCCTGCTGGCCCGCAGCTTCATCAGCAGCATCGTGTCCGGGACCCTGGTCGCGCCGTTCCTGGCCCTCGTGGTCACGCTCGTCTACTACCGGCTCATCGCGGCCCACGGGGCACCCGCGGCCGACGGCGCCCCGGGATACGGCGGTCCCGGGTACCCGCCGCCGGCGGGCGGCCCCGGGTACCCGCCGCCGGCCGGTAGCCCCACGTACCCGCCGCGGGCGGCCCCGCGTACCCGCCGCCGGCTAGCCCCACGTACCCGCCGGCGGGCGGCCCCACGTACCCGCCGCCGGCCGGGGGCCCTGGTTCCCCGCCACCCGGCGGGCCGGAGTACCAGCCGCCCGCGGGCGGCCCCGGTTACCCGCCACCCGGCGCGCCGCCCGCGGGCGGCACCCGCCCGTTCAGCGCCGGTCAGGAGCCGACCAACCCGGACCCGCCGGCCAGCCAGCCCTGAGCCGGCATCCGCCGGCCGGCCAGGGGTGAGCCGGGCGCCGTGCCCCGCGTGATGCCGCGCGGGGCACGGCGCGTTCCGGCCCGGGGGTGGCCTACCAGACGTCGCCGCCCCGCCAGTCGCAGGTCAGCTCGCCGGCCAGGTCGAGCGGCACGGACACCGGCAGCACGTAGATGGCATCGTCATCGTCGGCCGTGCGCTGGATGCCGGACGGGGTGAGCGCCGAGGTCGGTCCCAGCCACGGCTGCCACCCGCGCGCCGCATAGAACCCCCGGGCCTCCTCGGTGGTGCCGAGCGCGCCCAGGTCGTAGGCGCCACGGATGATGCGCTCGGCCGCCGCCATCAGCGCCGCCCCGTGCCCGCGCCCCTGCCAGGCCGTGCGGACCGCGACGGCTTCCACGTACCCGGTGCGCAGCGCCCGGCCGTGATGCACCAGCCGGCGCTGGATCACCGACGCGTGCCCGATCAGCAGGTCCCCGTCCCAGGCCAGTGCGTGCATGCCGCCCAGCGCGTGCTCCCAGTCATCGTCCGTCATGTCGTCGAACACGGTGAAGAGCAGGGCCCGCGCGGCCGCGAGGGCGGCCGCGTCCAGGTCAGCGGTGTGGGCGGTGCGCAGTCCAGTCATGCCTAGCATCATCACCGGACCGCCGCGCCCGGGCGAGCCAATAACGGCCCGGCGCGCGGGCCCGCGTAACAGCAGTTAGGTCCTGACCCCGCAGGAGGGGTCAGGACCTAACTGCTGTTGCGATCGGCGCTCAGCCCAGGTACTCCTTGAGCATCTGGGCGCGGCTGGGATGGCGCAGCTTGGCCAGGGTCTTGGACTCGATCTGGCGGATCCGCTCCCGGGTGACCCCGAACTCGCGGCCGACCTCCTCCAGCGTGCGCGGGTGCCCGTCCATCAGCCCGAACCGCAGCTGGATGATCTTCTGCTCCCGCGGCGCCAGGGTGTCCAGGATCTGCTCCAGCTGGTCCTGCAGCATGATGAACGCGGCCGCCTCGATCGGCACCACCGCGTCGGCATCCTCGATGAAGTCGCCGAGGTCGGAGTCTTCCTCGCCGATCGGCGACTGCAGCGAGACCGGCTCCTGGGCGATCCGCTGGATCTCCGCCACCCGGTCGGTGGTCAGGCCCATCTCGGCGGCGATCTCGTCGGGGCTGGCCTCGCGGCCGAGGTCCTGGTGCAGCTGCCGCTGCACCCGGGCCATCTTGTTGATCGTCTCCACCATGTGCACCGGGATCCGGATGGTCCGGGCCTGGTCCGCGATGGCCCGGGTGATCGCCTGCCGGATCCACCAGGTCGCGTAGGTGGAGAACTTGTAGCCCTTGGTGTAGTCGAACTTCTCCACCGCGCGGATCAGGCCCAGGTTGCCCTCCTGGATCAGGTCCAGGAAGACCAGGCCGCGGCCGATGTAGCGCTTGGCGATGGACACGACCAGCCGCAGGTTGGCCTCGATGAGCCGCTGCTTGGCCCGCAGCCCGTCGGCGGCCAGCTCACCCAGTTCGGCGCGGTGCGCGTCCAGCAGCGGGAACCCGCCCTGCAGCTTCTCCTCGGCGAACAGGCCAGCCTCGATGGACTTGGCCAGTTCCACCTCATCCTGCGCGGTCAGCAGCGGGACGCGGCCGATCTCGCGCAGGTAGATCCGGACCAGGTCCCCGGTGCCGGTCCGCTGCCCGGCGTCGGAGGAGGCGGCCCGCGGCGTGTCGGCCACCTCGTCCGGCGCGGTGTCGACGATCTCCACGCCTTCGTCGGTGAGCAGGCGCACGACGTTGTCGAACGCCTCGGCCGGGACATCGGCGGCATCGAGGGCGGCCGTGATGTCAGCAGCGGACACGGTGCCGCGCTCCCTGGCCCGTGCGACCAGCTCCGCCACTTGTTGCGCTGACAATCCGCCACTAGGCAGTAACGTGAGGGTCACGCGACCAGTGTGCGCTACGAAGCCTCGGTAACGGTGGCGTTAATTTTGTCACCGTCAGGTAAGTAACACCTGCGCTGATTCCTCGATACGGCAGAGCCGTCACGCGCCACAGCATTCACGGGGGAACGCAGGAAACCCAGCCCGGAGCGGCTCAGAGCGAGCCGGCCGCCCGGCCGAGCAGGGCGATGCGCCGCTGCTCCAGGGCCACCAGGTCGCCGAACGCCCGGTTGTACTCCGCGTTCTCGGTCGGGTTGAGCCGCTGCAGCCGCGACTTCAGCTCGGCGATCTGCCGGCTCACGGCCAGCTGCTCCAGGCGGGCCAGCACCTCCTCGGCGAACCGGGCGTCCGGCTCGCCGTCCTTGCGGGGCACCTCGATGGTCTCCACCGCCAGCGCGGTGATGAACTCCCTGGCCCGGTCGGTCGGGGCGGCGTCGATGACCCGGGCCGCCCATTCCCGGGCCGTGCCCGCGCTGGCCACTCCCCCGCACGCGGCGATCAGCTCCCGCACCGACCGGTGCACCGGCACGGTGAAGTCCCCGCTCTCCAGGGCGTCGAAGGCCGGCCCGCACAGGGCCGGGCGCTGCACGGCCAGCTTGAGCACCTGGCGCTCCAGCCGGACCACCGGGTCGCCGGAGTCGTAACGGTACGCCTCGGGGTGCGGCTGGGCGGCACCGCCGCTGGCCGGGCCCCGGGCCGCTTCCCGCGCCGCCCGGCCCCCGGGGCGGCCCGCCTGGCTGCCCCGCCCGCCGCGGCCCGGCTCGTCGGCCCCGGCGTGCTCGCGGATCCGGGCCAGCACGAACTCCTCGTCCAGCAGGCCGAGCCAGCGGTCCAGGCTGACCGCGTACCGCTCGCGCAGCCCCCGGTCCTTGATCCGGCCCACGACGGGCGCCACCGCGTCCAGCGCGGCGAGGCGGCCCTCGTTGCTGTCCAGGTCGTGCCGGGCCAGCTCGGTGCGCACGGCGAACTCGAAGACCGGCTGGCGCCGCGCGACCAGGTCGCGGACGGCCGCGTCGCCCTGGGCGATCCGCAGGTCGCAGGGATCAAGCCCGTCCGGCTGCACGGCCACGTAGGTCTGCGTGGCGAACCGCTCCTCCAGCCCGAACGCGCGCAGTGCCGCCTTCTGCCCGGCCGCGTCGCCGTCGAAGGTGAAGATGACCTCGGCCACCTGCCAGTCGGCGTCCATCAGCAGCCGCCGCAGGATCTTGACGTGATCCTCGCCGAACGAGGTCCCGCAGGTGGCCACGGCGGTGGGCACCCCGGCCAGGTGGCAGGCCATCACGTCGGTGTAGCCCTCGACGATGACCGCCTGCCGCCGCTGCGCGATCTCCCGCTTGGCCAGGTCCGCCCCGTACAGCACGGAACTCTTGTGAAACAGCGGGGTATCCGGCGTGTTCAGGTACTTCGCGCCGTCTTCGTCCGGGTTCAGCTTCCGCGCGCCGAACGCGATCACGTCACCGGTCAGGTCCCGGATCGGCCAGATGAGCCGGCCGCGGAACCGGTCCCGCGGCCCGCGCTGGCCCTGGATGGCCAGCCCGCCGGCCAGCAGCTCGTCGTCGGTGAAACCGCGGCCGCGCAGGTGCCGGGTGAGCGCCTCCCACTCGGCGGGCGCGTACCCGGCGCCGAACCGCTCCGCGTCGGCCAGGGTGAACCCGCGCTGGTCCAGGAACTCGCGAGCGGGCGTGGCCGCCGGGGCGAGGAGCCGTTCGGCAAAGAACTCGGCCGCGGCCTTGTGGGCCTCGATCAGCCGGCGGCGCAGGCTGTGCTCCCGGCCGGGTACCTGCCCGCCCTGCTCGTAGCGCAGGTCGATGCCGGCCCGCCCGGCGAGGCGCTCCACCGCCTCCACGAAGGTCAGGCTGTCGATCTTCTGCACGAACTTGATGACGTCGCCGCCCTCGGCGCAGGAGAAGCAGTACCAGAGGCCGCGGGCCGGGGTGACGTTGAACGAGGGGGTCTTCTCGTCGTGGAACGGGCACAGTCCCTTGAGCGAGCCGCCGCCGGCGTTGCGCAGCTGGAGGTACTCCCCGACCACCTCGTCGATGGCCGACTTCTCGCGGACGAGCGCGATGTCCTCGTCGCGGATCCGGCCCGCCACTGGCACCCACCGCCCTCGCCACCGCCCGCTACCGTCGCGGCGAGTCTAACGGCCGACCCGGTCATTCGGGGCGCGCACGCGCTGGGGCAGCGGAGGCCGCCATCCGGCCCGGCAGCTAGCATCCTCCCGTGGGCGGGCTGCTGGTGCTGTGGGACGTGGACCTCACCCTCCTCGACGCGGGCGGGGCCGGGGCGGCGCTGTTCCGGCGCGCGTTCACCGAGATGTTCGGGCGGCCGTTCCCGGCGGCCACCACCTCGCTGGCGGGCCGCACCGACCGGGCCATCGCGCTGGAGATCCTCACCGTGGCCGGGGTGCCCGAGCCCCGCGCCCGGCTGGGCGCCTTCCAGCGGCTCATCGCCGGGCTGGCGCCGCAGCTCGGGCAGCTGGTCGCCGAGCGCGGCCGGGTGCTGCCCGGCGCCGCCGAGGCGCTCGCGGCGGTCGCCGCGCTGGACGCCGGGCGGGTGGTCCAGTCGGTGCTGACCGGGAACATGCGGGTCATGGCGGCGGCCAAGCTGGCCGCCTTCGGCCTGGACCGCTACCTGGACCTGGCGGTCGGCGCCTACGGGGACGACCACGAGATCCGGGCCGACCTGGTGCCGCTGGCCCGGGCGGGCGCGGCGGCCGCGCACGGCGCGGACTTCGCCGGCCCGGCCACCGTGCTCATCGGGGACACCCCGCTGGACATCGAGGCCGCGCGGCTGTCCGGCGCCCGCTCGGTCGGCGTGGCCAGCGGCGGCTTCAGCCTGGCCGAGCTGGACGCGGCCGGGGCGGACGCCGTGCTGCCCGGCCTGGCCGACACGGCCCGGGTGCTGGCCGCGATCGGCGTGGCCTGACCGGCGTGGGCTGACCGGAACCGGCTCGGCGTGGGCTGACCGGCGTGGCTGACCGGAACCGGCTGACCGGCACTGGCTGACCGGCACGGGCTGACCGCGGCGGCCGGGGGACGGGCCCGGTTAACGCAACCGTTACGTCCTGGCACCGCCGCGAAATCGTCCCGTTGTTTACTCACATGAGACAGCGATTCGTGACAGTTGACTTTTTCGCGGAAGCGAGGCGTCATGGATTCAGCCATGCAGTCTCTGACGGAAGGCAGCGTCCCGCGGCGCGGCGGTGGCCGTCGCCCCGGAGCACCCGGACGGCCATCCCGCCCCCGCAGCGCCCAGCGTGTCGGAACGGGTCGCCGCCGACGGGACCCAATTCATCCTGGCCATGTTCGTGGACCTGACCGGGAAGCCGTGCGCCAAGCTGGTGCCCGCCTCGGCCGCGGAGATGCTGGAGACCGAGGGCGTGGGCTTCGCCGGGTACGCCGCCGGCGCCCTGGGCCAGCAGCCCAGCGACCCGGACCTCATCGTGCTGCCCGACCCGGCCTCCTACACCCCGCTGGCGTTCCTGCGGCCCGGGCTGGCCATGGTGCACTGCGACCCGTACGTGGCGGGCCGCCGTGGCCGTTCGCGCCGCGGGTCATCCTGCGCAGCGTGCTGGGCCGGCTGGCGGCGCGGGGGCTGACCGCCCAGGTCGGCGCGGAGGCCGAGTACTTCCTGGTGCGCCGGGACAGCGACGGCCGGCTGGCGGTTGCCGATGACAAGGACCGCTCGGCCCGGCCGTGTTACGACGCCCGCGACCTGATCCGGATGTATGACCACCTGACCGAGGTGTCCGCCGCGATCAACGGGCTGGGCTGGTCCAACTACGCCAACGACCACGAGGACGGCAACGGCCAGTTCGAGCAGAACTTCGAGCTACGCGGACGCGCTGACCACCGCCGACCGGCTGGTCGCGTTCCGCTACCTGGTCCAGGTGCTCGCCGAGCAGCGCGGCATGACGGCCACGTTCATGCCGAAGCCGTTCACCGACCGCACCGGCACCGGGCTGCACATGCACATGTCGCTGTGGCGGGACGGCGAGCCGCTGTTCCCCGACCCGGCCGACCGCCGCGGCCTGGGCCTGTCCGGGCTGGCGTACCAGTTCATCGCCGGGGTGCTGGCGCACGCGCCCGCCCTGCTGGCGGTGATCGCGCCGACGGTCAACTCCTACAAGCGGACCACGGCGGCCGCCCCGGCCTCCGGCGCCACCTGGGCGCCGACCGCGGCCAGCTTCGGCGGCAACGACCGGACGCACATGATCCGGGTGCCGGACGGCGACCGGATCGAGGTCCGGGCCTGCGACGGCTCGGCCAACCCCTACCTGGCCATGGCGGCCCTGCTCACCGCCGGGCTGGACGGCATCGACCAGGGCCTGGACCCCGGGGAGCTCGGCGGCGGCCGGCGCGCCGCTGCCGCCGACCTTGCTGCACGCGGTGGACGGGCTGGCCGCCGACCCGGTGATCAGCGGCTGCCCTGGACACGGCGGCCGGGCCGGAGCACAGGTCTCGGCCTACTTCGCCAGCAGGTCAAGCGGGAGGAATTCCTGGACCTGGCACGCCCAGGTCAGTGACTGGGAGACGGAGCGGTACCTGACCGCGTTCTAGGCCGCGCCGTGGGGCGGGACGGGCGGCGAAGGAGGAGGTATGTGCGGCATCGTGGGGTTGCAGCTTCGCGACGCGGGCCGATAGCGGCGCCTGGGCGAGCTGATGGCCGGCATGCTCGGCCAGGTCGCCGAACGCGGCCCGGACTCGGCCGGGATCGCGCTCTACGGGGATGCCAGCCTGTCCCCGCCGGGCTGGGCCGCGGTCAGCGCGCTGGCCCCCGGCACGCCGGGACCGGCGCTGCAGGCGGCGCTGCGCCCGCTGCTGGCCGGCGCGGCGCTGGCCGCGACCGAGCCGGCCGGCGTCCCGGTGGCCGTGACCGAGGTGGCCGACGTCCGGGTGGCCGCCGCCCCGGTGCCACAGCAGCAGCTCAGCGCGGCGGTACGGGCCGTGCTGCCGGGGGCGCCGCTCCTCGGCACCGGGCCGGACCTGGCCGTGCTCAAGGGCGTCGGCGACCCGGTGCGGCTGGCCGAGTCCTTCGGGCTGGCCGGGCGGGGCGGGTACCAGGGCGTCGGGCACACCCGGATGGCCACCGAGTCGGCGGTGACCGTCGGCGCACTCGCACCCGTTCGCCCCCGCCGCCGACCTCGCCTGGTGCACAACGGCTCGTTCTCCAACTACGCCACCGTCCGCCGCCGGCTGCGGGCCGAGGCATCGACTTCGACACCGACAACGACTCCGAGGTCGCCGCCCGGCTTGTCGCCTGCCGGATGGCCGCGGGGGACGACCTCGAGGACGGCGCTGCACGCGGTGTCAAGGAGTTCGACGGCTTCTTCACGCTGCTGGTGTCCACCGCCGACCCAGTTCGCCGTCGTCCGCGACTCGTTCGCCTGCAAGCCGGCCGTCATCGCCGAGACCGGCGACTACGTCGCCATGGCCTCGGAGTACCAGGCGCTGGCCGGCCTGCCCGGCATCGCCGACGCCGAGGTCTTCGAGCCCGGCCCGAGGAGATCTACCTATGGAACCGGTGAGCCCGTCGAGCTGCGCCGAGCTCAGCCACGCCGGCGAGATCAACCCCGCGCTGGCCGCGCTGCCCGACGGCTCCCGCGCCCGGATCACCGAGCCGCGCGGCCGGCACAACCTCGCGGTCGGCCTGACCAACCGGGTCGAATCGACATCGCGGGAACGCGGGCTACTTCATCGGCGGCCTCGGCCAGGGCCCGGACATCATGGTCGACGGCTTCGTCGGCTGGTCGGTCGGCGAGAACCTGATGGGCGGGACCGTCCGGGTGCAGGGCAACGCCTCGGAGTGCGCGGGCGCCTCCAGCCACGGCGGGACGATGATCATCGAGGGCGACGCCTCGCTCCCGGGCCGGCATCTCGCTGAAGGGCGGCACGATCCCCGTCGGCCGGCGACGTCGGCCACATGAGCGGGTTCATGGCCCAGGCCGGGACCATGCTCATCGGCGGCGACGCCGGGCACGCGCTGGGCGACTCGCTCTACGAGGCGGTCATCTACGTCGCCGGGCAGGATCGCCTCCCTCGGCTCCGACGCCCGGATCGAGGAGCTCACCGAGGCCGACGTCCGCGTCGTCAAGGACCTGGCCAAGCTGGGCCGGCTTCGACCACATCGAGCCGGAGAACGTCACCCGGGTCGCCTCGGCCCGCGAGCTCTACAACTTCGACGCGCTGAAGGACCAGAAGTACTGATGGACGAGCCCGAGCGACACCGCTCGACCGCGCCAGCCAGCCACTCTTCCCGCCCGAGGTCATCGCGCAGATCCAGCGCACCGCGGCCGAGGGGCACTACGAGATCCGCGGCCTGGGCGCCAAGCGGCCGCTGCCGCACCTTCGACGACCTGCTGTTCCTGACCGCCTCGCTGACCCGGTACCCGCTGGAGGGCTACCGGGAGAAGTGCGACACGACGCACCGTGCTCGGCACCCGGTTCGCCAGCAAGCCGCTCGAGCTGGACATCCCGATCACCATCGCCGGCATGAGCTTCGGCGCGCTGTCGGCCACGGCCAAGAAGGCCCTGGGCCGGGCCGCGACCGCGGTCGGGCACCTCCACCACCACCGGCGACGGCGGCATGACCGCCGAGGAGCGGGCCGCCTCCAGCCGCTGGTCTACCAGTGCCTGCCGTCGCGCTACGGGTTCAACCCCGACGACCTGCGCCAGGCCGACGCCATCGAGATCGTCATCGGCCAGGGCGCCAAGCCCGGCGGCGGCGGCATGCTGCTCGGCCAGAAGGTGACCGAGCGGGTGGCCGCGATGCGCACCCTGCCGCCGGGCATCGACCAGCGGTCCGCCTCCCGGCACCCGGACTGGGTCGGCCCCGACGACCTGCGGATCAAGATCGAGGAACTGCGCGAGGCGACCGACTGGGAGAAGCCGATCTACGTGAAGTTCGGCGCCACCCGGGTCGACCACGACGTCAAGCTGGCCGTGGAGGCGGGCGCCGACGTCGTGGTGGTCGACGGCATGCAGGGCGGCACCGCCGCCACCCAGGACTTCTTCATCGAGCACACCGGCATCCCCACGCTGGCCGCGGTCCGGCTGGCCGCGGAGGCCCTGCGCGACATCGGCATGGAGGACGAGGTCCAGCTCGTCGTCTCCGGCGGCATCCGCACCGGCGCCGACGCGGCCAAGGCGCTCGCGCTCGGCGCGGACGCGGTCTCGATCGGCGTCGCCGCCGCTGATCGCCCTCGGCTGCAACAGCCCCACCTACTGGCAGGACGGCGGCGAGCACGACGCGGCCGGCGACTACCGCGCGCTCGGCACCGAGCCCGGGTTACTGCCACCACTGCCACACCGGCCGCTGCCCGGTCGGCGTCACCACCCAGGATCCCGGTCTCGAGCGGCGGCTCGACCTGGACCGCGGGCGCCCAGCAGGTGACCAACTACCTGAAGGTCGATGGCCATGGAGACCGCGGCGCTGGCCCGCGCCTGCGGCAAGTCCAACGTGCACAACCTCGAACCCAACGACCTGGTCGCCCTGACGGTCGAGGCGGCCGCCATGGCCCAGGTGCCCCTGGCCGGCACCGACTGGATCCCCGGCTGGCCGTCATGACGCCGGGCGCGGCCGGGCCGCGGAGGTAGTGATCATCGGCGGCGGGGTGACCGGCACCGCCGCGGCCTGGTGGCTGACCCAGCGCGGCGTCCGGGACGTGGTGCTGCTGGAGCGGGGCACGGTCGGCTGTGGCGGCACCGGCAAGTCCAGCGGCATCATCCGGTGCCACTACGGGGTGCCCTCGCTGGCCGCGATGGCCTGGAAGGGCCTGCTGCTGCTGGAGAGCGCGGCCGCGGTGCTCGGCGACGACGCCGGGTTCCGCCCGGTCGGCTACCTGGTCGGGGTGGGCCCGGAGAACGTGCCCGCGCTGCACGCCAACCTGGCCATGCAGCAGTCCCTGGGCGTCGAGACGACCGCGCTCAGCCCGGACGTGGCCGGGAGCCTGTGCTGGCCGCGGACCTATCCGATTTCGCGGCGTTCGGGTACGAGCCCCGGGGCGGCTACGGGGACCCGTACCGGACCGCGCAGGCGTTCGCGGCGGCCGCCCGGCGCGGCGGCGCGCAGATCCGCCAGGGCAGCGAGGCCGTCGCGGTGCCGCACAACGGCGGGCGGGTGACCGGGGTGCTGCTGGCCGACGGCACGGTGCAGGCGGCCGGCACGGTGGTCCTGGCCGCCGGGCCGTGGTCGGTGGCGCTGGCCGCCCCGCTCGGCATCGGGCTTCCGATCCAGGTCTGCCGCGAGCAGATCCTGCTGGTCGCGCCGGGCCGGGAACTGGGTTCCGTCCCGGTCCTGTCCGACCTGGTCAACCTCCAGTACATCCGAACGGAACCGTCCGGGGAACTGCTCTGCGGCAACAGCGATCTGCACACCCTGGAACTGGCTGACCCGGACGACTACCGGAACAGTGCCGACCCCGGCGCCGTGGAGACGGCGGCGGCCAAACCCTTTTTTTTTTTAAAAAAAAAAAAAAAAAAAAAAAAAAAAAAAAAAAAAAAAAAAAAAAAAAAAAAAAAAAAAAAAAAAAAAAAAAAAAAAAAAAAAAAAAAAAAAAAAAAAAAAAAAAAAAAAAAAAAAAAAAAAAAAAAAAAAAAAAAAAACCCCGCACCCCGCACCCCGCACCCCGCACCCCGCACCCCGCACCCCGCACCCGCTGTCATGGATGTGGAGTTGGTGCAGTCTGATGTGCATGAGAGCCACTTTCATGTCGTTGGCGCATCCTCCGCGGCTGGGGCCGGTGTGGCTGGTGGGGTTTTGGGGTCATTGGCGGTGGTGTGGTGACGGGGCTGGGCGGAGCATGGCCGCTGGGCCCGGGCCGGGTGTGACCTTGGGCCCTGTCCGGCCCTCCGGACGGGAGGTAATTTAGCTGCTGCAAGGCCGTGATCAGGCAGCCGACTAATTCCGGGGGGTCGCGATGCTCAAGCGGATCCTCCTCGCCCTGGACAATTCAGAGTCTGGCCAGGTCGCGCTCAGTTTCGCCATGTCGCTGGCCGGTCCCGGCACAGCCGTCCGGGTCCTGCATATCAACGAGTTCGAGCTCGGCGGCCGCGGGCTGACGGTGGAGACGGCCGAGGAGGCTTTCTCGCTGGTCCGCGACGTGGTTGGGCAACTCCAGGAGCGCGGCCTCCCGGCCACCGGCGTGGCTTCGGTGTCCAACTGTTCGGGATCGCCGACTACGTCTCCGCCGAGGCGGAGCGCTGGTCCGCGGACGCCATCGTGCTCGGGTCCTGCCGCCGCCGCGGCTGGCGCCGGATGCTCAGCCAGGGCATCCGGGAGCGGCTGCTCCGGCTCACCTGCCTGCCGGTGCTCACCGCGCCGGCGCCGCTCCGGGTGGCCTCGGCACAGCTGGCGGTCGAGGCGGGCGGCGATGCCGCCAGCGGGCGGCGCCCGCTCAGCCAGCCTCCGCGCTGAACACGGTCACCGGCAGAAACCGGATCGGCAGCTCGTTCAGCTAATGCCACCGCTCCGCCAGCTCCCACGCCCAGCCCCAGTTCCTTGCGCCTGCCCCGCAGATGGTTGCCGATCACCCAGGACAGCTGGCTGGCCGGGGCGCCGTGATCCTCCGGCCCGGCCGTGATCCTGCCCGTCATGCCAGCCAAGATATTGCACCGCCCCGCAGCGGCCCGCGCGGCGGGGCGGGACGGCCCGCGCGGCGGGGCGGGGCCACGATTTCATCGGCCCGTAACAGGCCCTTACGGCACAGAAACCACTGACTGTTTCCTGTGGTGCAACATCGTTGATCAAGAGCCAAAAAAAGGCCCGCGTGCCACCAGGCGCACCGGGCGCTCCGGCACCAGCACGGCGGAGGAGAAGAGGCGATGAGCACTAGCCCGGACGGGGCGACCGTGGACATCGAGACGTCACTGCATCGCGGCACCAACTGGTGGGGGGCCTTCGTCATCGGCCTGGCCGGGCACCATCCTGGTGACCGGCATCGTGCCCGTTCGCTGTCCGTCCATGGGTGCCGCGCGGTGCCCGGCATCATCCTCATGGTCGTGATGACCTCGCCGGCTGGTCCTGTGCCTGTGCCTGGCCGAGCTGGCCACCCTGCTGGCCGGACCGGACCGGCGGCATCCCGTCCTTCGCCACCGAGTCAGCTTCCGCCCGCTGGGCGAGACACCGCCCCGGCATATCGGCGGCGTCTCCGGCTGGGGCTACTGGCTGGGCTGGTTCCCGGTCGCGCCGATCAACATGATCCTGGCCGCCGCCTACCTCGCCGTGCTGTTCAGCCTCGCCGCTGGGCACGAGCCTGCTGCCCGCTCGGCACCACCTGGGCGCCGCCGTGCCGTCGACGATCGCTGGTCATCACCATGTCGGGCTGCTGCTGCTGTTCATCCCGTGCTACCTCGGGATCCGGCTGGGTGCGCCTTCGCCACCGTGCTCGGCGTGCTGTCCATGATCCCGCTGACCGCTGCTGATCTTCCTGCCGGTGTTCAAGCCCGGCCGCTTCCACTGGGCCAACCTGGCCGGCTTCCACTACGCCGACCGCGAGGTCACGCCAGCTGTCACGTTCTTCCTGGCCTGGTTCTTCGTCGATCTCGTGGAACGTGGTCGCCATGGAGGCGGCCGCCTGCTACGTCGGCGAGTGCCGCGACCCGCCCGGGACGCCAAGATCGCCCTGACCGCCGAGGGCCTCTACGGGGTGTTCATCTACATCCTGCACCGCCGTGGTGTTCGTCGCCGTGCTCGGCGCGGCGCTCAAGAGCGCCGACCCGCTGACCCTGTACACCAGCTTCGCCGACCACATCTTCGGCAACGCCGGCTCTGGGTGCAGTAGCTCATCGGCATCCCGCTGATCTTCGCGCTGCTGCTGTCGGTGCTGAACGCCATCATGGGCGTGGGCCGCTCGCTGTTCCAGGCGGCCGAGGACGGGATGCTGCCCCGCTGGTTCGCGCACAAGAACCGCCACCACGCCCCGGACCGGGCCATGCTGTTCAACGTGGTCTGCTCGATGCTGGTGGTGCTGCTCGGCTCGCCGGTGCGGATCTACATCTTCTCCAACGTCGGCTACCTGCTGGCCATCGTCGTCGCCCTGGTCGGCTACTTCATGTGCGCCAGTTCCAGGGCGACCGCGTGGGGCCGTTCCGGATGCCGGGCTGGTTCCGCTGGGTGGCGCTGGCCTGCGGGCTCTTCCTGGGCTTCGACTACTTCGCCGGCGGCTGGAACGCCCCGGAGATCGTGGTCGGCCCGCACGAGTCGCACATCCTGTACATCCTGGGCATCGTGGTGCTCGCCGCCTACCTGCCGCTCTACTTCTGGCGCAAGCTCACCGACAAGCGGCGCGGCGCGGCCGTGCCGGAGCTGGCCACGGTGCTGGCGGCCAAGCCGGCCAGCGCACCGGCGGCCGCGCTGGAGCCGGAAGGATGACCGCCATGCCTGCGCTCCTGGAACGCGCCAGCGCGCCACTGCACCGGGCCGGGCGGCTGCTGCCCAGCCGCCGCCGCTGGGACGCCCAGCCCACCGACCCGGTGGCCGTGCTCATCGCCTCCACCGGGGAACCGGTCCCGCAGGCCGCGGTGGACCGGGCCGTCGCGCTGGCCGCCGGCCAGCCGGTGGCGGTGGTCAGCCTGGCCCGGATCTACGGCTCGGCTCTGGGACTGCCCAACCCGGGCCTGCTGCCCACCCAGCGCGAGCTGGGCGACCAGCGGGACCGGGTGGGCCGGGCGCTGGCCGCCCTGGAACGGGCCGGCCTGACGGCCTCCGGGCAGGTCGCCGCGACCCGGCGGCCGGGCCGGACCATCGCCAAGGTGGCCCGGGCCCGCGGGGCGCGGTACGTCATCCTGGTCGCGCCGGGCCAGGCGCGGTGGCGCCGGGCGGTGGAAGGCAACCTGGTCCGCGAGATCAGCCGCCGCCTCGCCCCCGCCGCCACCGTGGAGGCGGTGATCACCATCCCGGCGAAAGCGTGATCACCATGAGATGACTCCGGGGGTGTGCGGCCGCCCCGCGACGGGTAACCCTGCGGTGGAGGGGACACCATGGCGGAAGAGGCGGCCGCGTATCCCGGCCAGCACCGCAGGCTGGCCGATTTCGAGGCGCTGAGCTTCGACTGTTACGGCACGCTCATCGACTGGGAGGCCGGGATCGCCGCAGTGCTGGGACCGTGGGCCCGGTCGCCGGGGCCTCGGGCTGGACGAGCAGGCGCTGCTGGAGGCGTACGCGGGCGAAGAGGCCCGCGCCGAGCGGGAGCACCCGGACGAGCCCTACCCCGACATCCTGGCCCGGAGCTTCCGTGCCCTGGGCGCGCGGCTCGGCGCGGAGGTCACCGACGCGGACGCCGGGGCGCTGGCGGCCTCGGTGCCGGACTGGCCCGCCTTCCCGGACTCCCCGGCGGCGCTGGCCGAGCTGAGCCGCCACTACCAGCTGATCATCCTGTCCAACGTGGACCGCCGGTCGTTCGCCGCCAGCAACGAGCGGCTGGGCGTGACCTTCGAGCCGTGGTCACGGCCGAGGACGTCGGCTGCTACAAGCCGTCCCAGGCAACTTCGACGCCCTGCTGGGCACGCTGGCCGGGCTGCGGGATCAGCGGCGGCAAGCTGCTGCACGTGGCCCAGAGCCTGTTCCACGACCATGTGCCGGCCAAGCAGGCCGGGCTGCCGACGGTGTGGATCAACCGCCGCCACGACCGGCCCGGGTGGGGCGCCACGCCGCCGCCGCCGGCCCCGTCCAGCCCGACTGGGAGTTCCCCTCCATGGAGGCCTTCGCCGCCGCCGTGGCCGCCGAGGTGCGGGCCTCGTCCTGAGCACGGGCAACGTGATGGTCACCGCGCCCCGGGGCACCGCGGGAAGCCAGGCGAATTCCTTCGACCGATCGGCGATCGCCGGCGCGGACGCGGCGTCCGCGCACCGGCCCCTGGCGGCCAGTCACATCCGTCACATAGATCACTCAACCGGGACCGGTGATCAGGCCCGTACCCTCCGCGCCGGGGCATAGACTGACCTGCGGCCCAGGTCGGAGCGGAACCTGGGGCAAATTCCCTGGGGCGGTGCCGCGATGACCCGTGACCATGCCGAAGTCGATCTCGGGCTGCTCGCCGGGGTGACCGACCGGGGCCTGCGGCACGAGCAGAACGAGGACGCGATGGAAATCGCCGTCGCGGATACCGAGGCCGGGCCGGTCCCGCTGGCCGTGGTCTGTGACGGCGTGTCCACCTCGGCCCGCCCGGCGGAAGCGTCGCTGGCGGCCGCGCAGGCCGCCATGGCCGTGCTGCGCAGCGCGGCGGACTCCGGCGGCGACCTGGCGCAGGCGTCGGCCGAGGCGGTGCGGGCCGCGGGCCAGGCCGTGGCCGGGCTGACCGAGACGCCCGGAGCGATCCCGTCGGCCACCTTCGTCTCCGCCGTGGTGACCGCCACCACCGTGACCCTGTGCTGGCTGGGTGACAGCCGGGCCTACTGGCTCGGCACCCGCCCGGAGTCCGCGTCCCAGCGGCTCACCACCGACGACTCGCTCGCCCAGGAAATGGTCCAGGCCGGCCTGCTGGCGGAGGACGAGGCGCTGGAATCCCCGCACGCGCACGTGGTGACCCGCTGGATCGGCTCCCCCCCGGCGGAGACGGCGCCGCACCTGGCCACGTTCGACCCGGGCACCCCGGGCGCGCTGCTGCTCTGCTCGGACGGCCTGTGGAACTACCAGCCCGACGCGGACGAACTGGCCGCCCTGGCCCTCCCGGACGCCCTCACCGAGCCGCTGAGCTCGGCAAAGGCCCTGGTTGACTTCGCGATCAAGGCCGGCGGCCGGGACAACATCACCGTGGTGCTGATCCCTTTTCCCCCGCAACGCACCGCCCCGGGCACCTGACTCCCCCGGCTCACTCGCCGTCCGCCGGCTGCGCAGCGCCGCCACGGCAGGCGGAATTCACCGCTTCTTCCCTTATTCGTGGCAACCGTTCCGGTTGCCGTTCCGTCCCTGACTGTGGACTGGCTCCCCCGCCGCGCGGCGGGGGTCCGCGCCGGGCCGCCCAGACGGGCGTGCCCGACCACAGGGAGCCGGAACCTGATGAACGGCATGGACGCCACGCCCCCGCCACGCCCGGACGGCCCGTCGCGGCGGATGCTGCTGGCCGTGGGCGGCATGATGCTGCTCGGCGGATGCGCACCCCGGGCCGCCCGCCAGCCGGACGCGGCCGCCCCTTTACCCCATTCCGCGGCCCCCCCGCCTTCCCCGGCGCCCCGGCGCACCGGGCCCGCCCACCCGGCGGCGCCCCCCGGCACGCACCCGGGGGCGCCCCGCCCGCACGTCGTCCGGGGGTGGAACAGCCGGTATACCACGTTCAGGGCGGCCCCGGCCGGATCGCGCTGACCATCGACGACGGTCCCAGCCCGGTCTACACCCCGCAGATCCTGGGGCTGCTGCACCGGTACCGGATCCGGGCCGCCTTCTCGATGATCGGCGTCTCATGTGGCCGCCTACCCGGGCGTGGCCCGGGACGTCGCCTACGCGGGCCACATGATCGTGAACCACACCTGGACCCACCCGTACCTGGCCGTGGCTGCCGCCCGGGCCGGTCCGGGATGAGATGGACCGGGCCACCGACGTGATCCACTCGGGTGACCGGTCGCGCCCCGCCCATGTTCCGCGCGCCCTACGGGGCATGGTCGCCAGCCGTGCTCGCGCCACTGCGCGGCCACCGGGATGACCCCGCTGGACTGGTCGGTGGACCCGCGAGACTGGTCCCGCCCCGGGCGCCGCGCGATCGCCGCCGTGATCCTGGACGACACCCGGACCGGGTCCATCATCCTGGAGCACGACGGCGGCGGTGACCGCTCGCAGACCGTGCGGCGCTGGCCTACGTGCTGCCCCGGCTGCTGGCCGCCGGATACCGGTTCCGGCCGCCCTAACCGGCCGGGAGAGCAGGCCGCCCAGCGGCACGGACGGGTCGGCCAGCCGGGCCGGGTCCACCGCGCGGCCCGCGTAGCCGGCCCGGATCAGGTCCTGGATGTCGCTGGTCACGTCCCACACGTTGACGTTCATGCCGGCCACCACCCGGCCGCCGTCCAGCCAGAACGCGATGAACTCCAGGGCGTCCCGGTCACCCCGGTACACCACCTGGTCGTAGGTCCCCGGCTCGGGCAGCCCGGAGCACTCCATGCCCAGCTCGTACTGGTCGCTGAAGAAGTACGGCACCCGGTCGTAGGACACCGGCTGGCCGAGCATGGCGCGGGCCGCGGCCGGGCCGCCGTGCAGCGCGTTGGCCCAGTGCTCCACCCGGACCCGGCGGCCCAGCAGCGGATGCGCCACGTTGGCCACGTCACCGGCCGCGAAGATGTCCGGGTCGGAGGTGCGCAGCGCCGCGTCGGCCAGCACCCCGTTGGACACCTCCAGGCCGGCCGCCTCGGCCAGCGCCACGTCGGGCGCCGCGCCGATGGCCACCACGACCACGTCGGCCGGCAGTTCGGCGCCCCCGGAGGTGACCACCCCGGTGACCCGCCCGTCCCGGCCGCGCAGTTCGCTGGCCCCGTCGCCGAACCGGAACTCCACCCCGTGCGCGCGGTGCAGCCCGGCGAACACCTCGCCGAGTTCCGGGCCGATGGCCTTGTTCAGCGGGGTCGGCTCCGGCTCCAGCACGGTCACCGCGCAGCCCTTCTCCCGCGCCGCGGCGGCGACCTCCAGGCCGATCCAGCCGCCGCCCACGATGACCACCCGGGTTTCCTCCCCCGGCGGCACGGCCAGCGCGGTGGCCAGCGCCTCGGAGTCGGCGGCGGTGCGCAGGTAGTGCACGCCGTCCAGGTCGCCCCCGGGCACGTCCAGCCGCCGCGGCTGGGCGCCGGTGGCCAGCAGCAGCCGGTCGTAGGGGATGCTGGCCCCGCCCTCGAAAGCCGGGCCGCCGTCCACCGCGACCCGCTTCGCCGCCCGGTCGATCGCGGTGGCCGTCACCCCCAGCCGCAGGTCCACCTGGTGGCCCGCGTACCAGTGCTCCTCGTGCACGTACAGCGAGGCCTTGTCCGCCTTGCCCAGCAGGTACCCCTTGGACAGCGGCGGCCGCTCATAGGGCCGTTCCAGCTCGGCCCCGAGCAGCACGATGGCCCCGGTGAAGCCCTCCTCGCGCAGCGTCTCCGCGGCCTTGGCCCCAGCCAGGCTGGCTCCGATGATCACGTAAGCGGGCTCTTCGGGCATCGGGACTCCTTAAGTGTTAGCCCGGGGGGCGACCCCCCGGAACCCCCGCGCATTCGTCAGCTCGGCGGGACACGCCCTCGGCGCACCCCGCCTCGCCACCGAATCACCCGGAGCGAAGGCTTCGTTAACTTACCGGCAGAGCCGCCCGTGCCAGGCGACCGCGGACGTATCAGTAAGCGAGGCCACCTGATCTACCACAACCCGCAGCCGCTCCGCGTCGGAACCCGCGGCCAGGTACCCGGGACGAAGCGCCGGGTCCAGCGTGCCCGGGGCGCCCATCCGGACGGCCGCCGCCAGTTCCATGATCAGTTCCCGCTCCCTGGCCTGCGCCTCGGCGGCGCCTTCCCGGCTCATCACGTAGGAGGCGGTGACCCCCTTGAGCAGCGCGCACTCCAGCCGCTGCCGCCGCGGCACCACCAGGTCGGCGGCGTAGCGGGTCAGCGGCTGCCCGTCCGAGGCGGCCAGCGTGGCGGCGTGCGCCGCGCCGCACAGCCGCCCGATCAGCTCGCTGGTCAGGTTCTTCAGCGCGGCCAGGGAACGCAGCCCGCCGTCGAAGCTGGCCGGCCAGCACGGCAGCGCCAGCAGGCCGTCGAACACCTCGGCGAGTTCCGCTACCGTCACCGACCCCGGGGCGCAGTACTCGGCGGCGGTCAGTTTCACGACCGCGGTGCGTTCAGCATGATCGGACAGTGCGCGCAGGGTGATCAATCCGGCCTGCAGCCCGTCCTCCAGATCGTGCACGGAATAGGCGACATCGTCGGACCAGTCCATGACCTGGGCTTCCAGGCAGGGACGGCCCGGGGGCGCCCCCTCCCGGATCCACGCGAACACCGCCGCGTCGTCGGCGTAGGCGTTGTACTTGGCCAGCCCGGGCCCGGCCAGCCAGGGGTACTTGAGGGTGGCGTCGAGGGTGGCCCGGGTCAGGTTGAGCCCGGCGCCGGGCACCTTGGGCTCCAGCCGGGTCAGCAGCCGCAGGCTCTGCGCGTTCCCCTCGAACCCGCCGCAGTGCGCGGCCACCTCGTCCAGGGCCGACTCGCCGTTGTGCCCGAACGGCGGGTGCCCCAGGTCGTGGGCCAGGCACGCGGCGTCGACCAGGTCCGGGTCGCAGCCCAGGGCCGCGCCCAGTTCCCGGCCGATCTGCGCGCACTCCAGCGAGTGGGTCAGCCGGGTCCGCGGGAAGTCCCCGGCGTCCACCGCGACGACCTGGGTCTTCGCGGCCAGCCGGCGCAGCGCGGAGGTGTGCAGCACCCGGGCCCGGTCCCGCTCGAACGGCCCGCGGCCGAACCTGGCCTGGTCGAACCCGGCCACCGCGGCCCGCTTGGGCGGCTCAGCCGCCCAGCGGGCCGTGGCGTGGTCGTCGTAACCCGGATACTGCGCCGTCACCTGCTGTCGCTGCCACCTGCGGACTCGAGGACCACCGCGCGGCCGGCCTCCAGCCGGGCCACCGGGACCCGGAACGGGGAGCAGGACACGTAGTCCAGCCCGACCTCGTGGAAGAAGTGCACCGAGTCGGGATCCCCGCCGTGCTCACCGCAGACGCCCAGGTGCAGCTCCGGACGGGCGGCCCGGCCCTCTTCGGTGGCGATCCGCACCAGCCGGCCGACGCCGTCCCGGTCGATGGTCTCGAACGGGGAGACACCGAAGACGCCCAGCTCGATGTACCGGCTGAAGAACGCGCCTTCCACGTCGTCCCGGGAGAAGCCCCAGGTCATCTGGGTCAGGTCGTTGGTGCCGAAGGAGAAGAACTCGGCCGACTTGGCGATCTCGCCGGCGATCACCGCCGCCCGCGGCACCTCGATCATCGTCCCGATCTCGGTGTGCACGTGGACGCCGGTCTCCTCCTCGACCTCGGCCAGCACCTTGGCCGTGGCGTCCCGGGCGATCTCCATCTCCTGCACCGACGCGGTCAGCGGGATCATGACCTCCGGCTTCGGGTCCTTGCCCGCCTTCTTCAGCTCCGCCGCGGCGTGCGCGATGGCCCGGACCTGCATGTCCAGCAGGCCGGGGATGACCAGCGTCAGCCGGACGCCGCGCAGGCCGAGCATGGGGTTCTGCTCGTGCAGCCGGCGCACCGCCTCCAGCAGCTTGCGGTCCTTCTCGGTCGCGTTGTCACCGGCCAGCGCGACCTTGACCGACAGGTCGGTGAGGTCGGGCAGGAACTCGTGCAGCGGCGGGTCGATCAGCCGGATGGTCACCGGCAGGCCGTCCATCGCGTCGAGGATCTCCACGAAGTCGCCGCGCTGCAGCGGCTCCAGCGCGTCCAGCGCCGCCTGCCGGCCCGCCTCGTCCTCGGCCAGGATGAGGTCCTCGACCAGCTGGCGGCGCTCGCCGAGGAACATGTGCTCGGTCCGGACCAGGCCGACGCCGCCCGCGCCGAACCGGCGGGCCCGGGCGCAGTCGTCGCCGGTGTCGGCGTTGGCGTGCACGCCGAGGCGGCGCCGCTCGTCGGCGTGCTTCATGATCCGGTCCACGGCCCTGACCAGGTCGTCGGCGTCGGCGGCCAGGCCGCCCTCGAAGTACTGCACGACCGCGGAGGCGGCGACCGGTACCTCGCCGAGGTACACGTTGCCGCTGGTGCCGTCGATGGAGAGCACGTCACCCTCGCTGATGACCACGCCGCCGGGCGCGGTGATCTTCCCGGCCTTGGTGTCCACCTCGAGCTCCTCGGCGCCGCAGACGCAGGTCTTGCCCATGCCGCGGGCGACCACGGCGGCGTGGCTGGTCTTGCCGCCCCGGCTGGTCAGGATGCCCTTGGCGGCGATCATGCCGTGCAGGTCGTCCGGGTTGGTCTCGCGGCGGACCAGGATGACGGCCTCACCGGCGGCGGCCGCCTCCACGGCCTTGGCCGAGTCGAACACGGCCTTGCCGACCGCGGCGCCCGGGGACGCGCTGACCCCCTTGGTGATCCGCTTCGGCTCACTGGAGAGGTCGAACCGGGGGAACATCAGCTGGGCGAGCTGGTCGCCGGTGACCCGGGTGACCGCCTCGTCCATGTCGATCAGGCCCTGGTCCACGAGCTGGGTGGCGATCCGGAACGCGGCACCCGCGGTGCGCTTGCCGACCCGGGTCTGCAGCATCCACAGCTTGCCGCGCTCGATGGTGAACTCGATGTCGCACAGGTCCCTGTAGTGGTTCTCCAGGGTCCGCATGATGTCCATCAGCTGGGCGTAGGACGCGGCGTCGATCTGCTCCAGGTCCTGCAGCGGGACGGTGTTCCGGATGCCCGCCACCACGTCCTCGCCCTGCGCGTTCTGCAGGTAGTCGCCGTAGATGCCCTGCTGGCCGCTGCCCGGGTCGCGGGTGAACGCGACGCCGGTGCCGGAGTCCATGCCGAGGTTGCCGAACACCATGGCCACGATGTTCACCGCGGTGCCCAGGTCGGCGGGGATCCGCTCCTGGCGCCGGTACAGGATGGCCCGGTCGGCGTTCCACGAGCTGAACACGGCCTTGACGGCCAGGTCCATCTGCTCCCGCGGCTGCTGCGGGAAGTCGTGGCCCGGTGTGCTCCCGGACGATCTCCTTGAAGCGGTCCACGATCTTGTGCAGGTCGCTGGCGTCCAGGTCGAGGTCGTTCTTGGTGCCCTTGGCCTGCTTGGCCTCTTCCATGACGTGCTCGAAGGCGTCGCCCTCGATGTCGAGCACGGTCTTGCCGAACATCTGGATCAGGCGGCGGTAGGCGTCCCAGGCGAACCGGTCGCTGCCGGCCTGCTTGGCCAGGCCGTGCACCGACTCGTCGGACAGGCCGATGTTCAGCACGGTCTCCATCATCCCGGGCATGGAGAACTTGGCCCCGGACCGGACGCTGACCAGCAGCGGGTCGTCCGCGTCGCCCAGGCGGCGGCCCATCTTCTCTTCCAGCTGGCGCAGGTGCTCGGTCACCTCGGCGTCCAGGCTGTCGGGAACGGTGCCTTCCTCCAGGTACTGGCGGCAGGCCTCGGTGGTGATGATGAAACCGGGCGGAACGGGCAGGCCGAGGTTAGTCATCTCAGCCAGGTTGGCTCCCTTGCCGCCCAGCAGGTCTTTGAGGTCCTTGTTCCCCTCGGTGAAGTCGTACACGAGCTTCGGCACTGAAACGCTCTCCTCGGGATGCCGCCGGCGGGATCCCGCGGCATGGACGCTGCGGCGGCGTGGATGATGACGGCCTATTCGGCCCGGTGACTTCGACTCTACCGAGCACCGGTCTAGACCGCATCCGATAGGAACGCCGGCCGGCCACAGCAGCCGGGCCGGGTCCACCGCGCGGCCCGCGTAGCCGGCCCGGATCAGGTCCTGGATGTCGCCGGTCACGTCCCACACGTTGACGTTCATCCCGGCCACCACCCGGCCGCCGTCCAGCCAGAACGCGATGAACTCCAGGGCGTCCCGGTCACCCCGGTACACCACCTGGTCGTAGGTCCCCGGCTCGGGCAGCCCGGAGCACTCCATGCCCAGCTCGTACTGGTCGCTGAAGAAGTACGGCACCCGGTCGTAGGACACCGGCTGGCCGAGCATGGACGCGGGCCGCGGCCGGGCCGCCGTGCAGCGCGTTGGCCCAGTGCTCCACCCGGACCCGGCGGCCCAGCAGCGGATGGGCCACGTTGGCCACGTCACCGGCCGCGAAGATGTCCGGGTCGGAGGTGCGCAGCGCCGCGTCGGCCAGCACCCCGTTGGACGACCTCCAGGCCGGCCGCCTCGGCCAGCGCCACGTCGGGCGCCGCGCCGATGGCCACCACGACCACGTCGGCCGGCAGTTCGGCGCCCGCCGGAGGTGACCACCCCGGTGACCCGCCCGTCCCGGCCGCGCAGTTCGCTGGCCCCGTCGCCGAACCGGAACTCCACCCCGTGCGCGCGGTGCAGCCCGGCGAACACCTCGCCGAGTTCCGGGCCGATGGCCTGGTTCAGCGGGGTCGGCTCCGGCTCCAGCACGGTCACCGCGCAGCCCTTCTCCCGCGCCGCGGCGGCGACCTCCAGGCCGATCCAGCCGCCGCCCACGATGACCACCCGGTTCCTCCCCCGGCGGCACGGCCAGCGCGGTGGCCAGCGCCTCGGAGTCGGCGGCGGTGCGCAGGTAGTGCACGCCGTCCAGGTCGCCCCCGGGCACGTCCAGCCGCCGCGGCTGGGCGCCGGTGGCCAGCAGCAGCCGGTCGTAGGGGATGCTGGCCCCGCCCTCGAGCCGGGCCGCCGCCCACCGCGACCCGCTTGCGGCCCGGTCGATCGCGGTGGCCGTCACCCCCAGCCGCAGGTCCACCTGGTGGTCGGCGTACCAGTGCTCCTCGTGCACGTACAGCGAGGCCTTGTCGGCCTTGCCCAGCAGGTACCCCTTGGACAGCGGCGGCCGCTCGTAGGGCCGCTCCAGCTCGGCCCCGAGCAGCACGATGGCCCCGGTGAAGCCCTCCTCGCGGAGCGTCTCCGCGGCCTTGGCGCCGGCCAGGCTGGCTCCGATGATCACGTACGCGGGTTCTTCGGGCATCGTGACTCCTTAGTGTTAGCCCGGGGCGACCCCGGAACCCCGCGCATTCGCCGGCTCGGCGGGACACGCCTGCGCGCCCCGCCTCGCCGCCGAATCACCGGAGCGAGGCTTCGTTAACTTACCGGCAGAGCCGCCCGTGCCAGGCGACCGCGGACGTGTCGGTAAGCGAGGCCACCTGATCTACCACAACCCGCAGCCGCTCCGCGTCGGAACCCGCGGCCAGGTACCCGGGACGAAGCGCCGGGTCCAGCGTGCCCGGGGCGCCCATCCGGACGGCCGCCGCCAGTTCCATGATCAGCTCCCGCTCCCTGGCCTGCGCCTCGGCGGCGCCTTCCCGGCTCATCACGTAGGAGGCGGTGACCCCCTTGAGCAGCGCGCACTCCAGCCGCTGCCGCCGGGGCACCACCAGGTCGGCGGCGTAGCGGGTCAGCGGCTGCCCGTCCGAGGCGGCCAGCGTGGCGGCGTGCGCCGCGCCGCACAGCCGCCCGATCAGCTCGCTGGTCAGGTTCTTCAGCGCGGCCAGGGAACGCGGCCCGCCGTCGAAGCTGGCCGGCCAGCACGGCAGCGCCAGCAGGCCGTCGAACACCTCGGCGAGTTCCGCTACCGTCACCGACCCCGGGGCGCAGTACTCGGCGGCGGTCAGCTTCACGACCGCGGTGCGTTCAGCATGATCGGACAGTGCGCGCAGGGTGATCAATCCGGCCTGCAGCCCGTCCTCCAGATCGTGCACGGAATAGGCGACATCGTCGGCCCAGTCCATGACCTGGGCTTCCAGGCAGGGACGGCCCGGGGGCGCCCCCTCCCGGATCCACGCGAACGCCGCCGCGTCGTCGGCGTAGGCGTTGTACTTGGCCAGCCCGGGCCCGGCCAGCCAGGGGTACTTGAGCGTGGCGTCGAGGGTGGCCCGGGTCAGGTTGAGCCCGGCGCCGGGCACCTTGGGCTCCAGCCGGGTCAGCAGCCGCAGGCTCTGCGCGTTCCCCTCGAACCCGCCGCAGTGCGCGGCCACCTCGTCCAGGGCCGACTCGCCGTTGTGCCCGAACGGCGGGTGCCCCAGGTCGTGGGCCAGGCAGGCGGCGTCGACCAGGTCCGGGTCGCAGCCCAGGGCCGCGCCGAGCTCCCGGCCGATCTGCGCGCACTCCAGCGAGTGGGTCAGCCGGGTCCGCGGGAAGTCCCCGGCGTCCACCGCGACGACCTGGGTCTTCGCGGCCAGCCGGCGCAGCGCGGAGGTGTGCAGCACCCGGGCCCGGTCCCGCTCGAACGGCCCGCGGCCGAACCTGGCCTGGTCGAACCCGGCCACCGCGGCCCGCTTGGGCGGCTCAGCCGCCCAGCGGGCCGTGGCGTGGTCGTCGTAACCCGGATACTGCGCCGTCACCTGCTGTCGCTGCCACCTGCGGACTCGAGGACCACCGCGCGGCCGGCCTCCAGCCGGGCCACCGGCACCCGGAACGGGGAGCAGGACACGTAGTCCAGCCCGACCTCGTGGAAGAAGTGCACCGAGTCGGGGTCGCCGCCGTGCTCACCGCAGACGCCCAGGTCCAGCTCCGGACGGGCGGCCCGGCCTTCCTCGCTGGCGATCCGCACCAGCCGGCCGACGCCGTCCGGGTCGATGGTCTCGAACGGGGAGACGCCGAAGATGCCCAGCTCGATGTACCGGCTGAAGAACGCGCCCTCCACGTCGTCCCGGGAGAAGCCCCAGCCCATCTGGGTCAGGTCGTTGGTGCCGAAGGAGAAGAACTCGGCCGACTTGGCGATCTCGCCGGCGATCATCGCCGCCCGCGGCACCTCGATCATCGTGCCGATCATCGGTGTGCACGTGGACGCCGGTCTCCTCCTCGACCTCGGCCAGCACCTTGGCCGTGGCGTCCCGGGCGATCTCCATCTCCTGCACCGACGCGGTCAGCGGGATCATGACCTCCGGCCTCGGGTCCTGGCCCGCCTTCTTCAGCTCCGCCGCGGCGTGCGCGATGGCCCGGACCTGCATGTCCAGCAGGCCGGGGATGACCAGGTCGAGCCGGACGCCGCGCAGGCCGAGCATCGGGTTCTGCTCGTGCAGCCGGCGCACCGCCTCCAGCAGCTTGCGGTCCTTCTCGGTCGCGTTGTCCCCGGCCAGGGCGACCTTGACCGACATGTCGGTGAGGTCGGGCAGGAACTCGTGCAGCGGCGGGTCGATCAGCCGGATGGTGACCGGCAGCCCGTCCATCGCGTCGAGGATCTCCACGAAGTCGCCGCGCTGCAGCGGCTCCAGCGCGTCCAGCGCCGCCTGCCGGCCCGCCTCGTCCTCGGCCAGGATGAGGTTCTCCACCAGCTGGCGGCGCTCGCCGAGGAACATGTGCTCGGTCCGGACCAGGCCGACCCCGCCCGCGCCGAACCGGCGGGCCCGGGCGCAGTCCTCGCCGGTGTCGGCGTTGGCGTGCACGCCGAGGCGGCGCCGCTCGTCGGCGTGCTTCATGATCCGGTCCACGGCCCTGACCAGGTCGTCGGCGTCGGCGGCCAGGCCGCCCTCGAAGTACTGCACGACCGGGGAGGCGGCGACCGGCACCTCGCCGAGGTAGACGTTGCCGCTGGTGCCGTCGATGGAGAGCACGTCGCCCTCGCTGATGACCACGCCGCCGGGCGCGGTGATCTTCCCGGCCTTGGTGTCCACCTCGAGTTCCTCGGCGCCGCAGACGCAGGTCTTGCCCATGCCGCGGGCGACCACGGCGGCGTGGCTGGTCTTGCCGCCCCGGCTGGTCAGGATGCCCTTGGCGGCGATCATGCCGTGCAGGTCGTCCGGGTTGGTCTCGCGGCGGACCAGGATGACGGCCTCACCGGCGGCGGCCCGCTCCACGGCCTTGGCCGAGTCGAACACGGCCTTGCCGACCGCGGCGCCCGGGGACGCGCTGACCCCCTTGGTGATCCGCTTCGGCTCACTGGCTGAGGTCGAACCGGGGGAACATCAGCTGGGCCAGCTGGTCGCCGGTGACCCGGGTCAGCGCCTCGTCCATGTCGATGAGGCCCTGGTCCACGAGCTGGGTGGCGATCCGGAACGCGGCGCCCGCGGTGCGCTTGCCCACCCGGGTCTGCAGCATCCACAGCTTGCCGCGCTCGATGGTGAACTCGATGTCGCACAGGTCCCTGTAGTGGTTCTCCAGCGTCCGCATGATGTCCATCAGCTGGGCGTAGGACGCGGCGTCGATCTGCTCCAGGTCCTGCAGCGGGACGGTGTTGCGGATGCCCGCCACCACGTCCTCGCCCTGCGCGTTCTGCAGGTAGTCGCCGTAGATGCCCTGCTGGCCGCTGCCCGGGTCGCGGGTGAACGCGACGCCGGTGCCGGAGTCCATGCCGAGGTTGCCGAACACCATGGCCACGATGTTCACCGCGGTGCCGAGGTCGGCGGGGATCCGCTCCTGGCGGCGGTACAGGATGGCCCGGTCGGCGTTCCACGAGCTGAACACGGCCTTGACGGCCAGGTCCATCTGCTCCCGCGGCTCCTGCGGGAAGTCGTGGCCCGTGTGCTCCCGGACGATCTCCTTGAAGCGGTCCACGATCCCGCGCAGGTCGCTGGCGTCCAGGTCGAGGTCGTTCTTGGTGCCCTTGGCCTGCTTGGCCTCGTCCATGCACGTGCTCGAAGGCGTCGCCCTCGATGTCGAGCACGGTCTTGCCGAACATCTGGATCAGGCGGCGGTAGGCGTCCCAGGCGAACCGGTCGCTGCCGGCCTGCTTGGCCAGGCCGTGCACCGACTCGTCGGACAGGCCGATGTTCAGCACCGTCTCCATCATCCCGGGCATGGAGAACTTGGCCCCGGAACGGACGCTGACCAGCAGCGGGTCGTCCGCGTCGCCCAGGCGGCGGCCCATCTTCTCTTCCAGCTGGCGCAGGTGCTCGCTCACCTCGGCGTCCAGGCTGTCGGGAACGGTGCCTTCCTCCAGGTACTGGCGGCACGCCTCGGTGGTGATGATGAAACCGGGCGGAACGGGCAGGCCGAGATTGGTCATCTCAGCCAGGTTGGCTCCCTTGCCGCCCAGCAGGTCTTTGAGGTCCTTGTTCCCCTCGGTGAAGTCATACACGAGCTTCGGCACTGAAACGCTCTCCTCGGGATGCCGCCGGCGGGATCCCGCGGCATGGACGCTGCGGCGGCGTGGATGATGACGGCCTATTCGGCCCGGTGCTTCGACTCTACCGAGCACCGGTCTAGACCGCATCCGATAGGAACGCCGGCGGGCCACAGCAGCCCCAGCGGGCCAGGAATTTACCTCCCGGCGGCCTCCCGGCCGCCCCGTGAACTTGTGCGGTGACTTGGGACCTCCCTGGGGGTCACAACTCACCGCGCTCCGGCGCGGACGGCGCGGGGCAGGATGGGACGGCGTGACGTCAGCAGAAGGAGGCGTGCTGGTGGGTGAGACCGTGATCGGGCTGCTGCACCCGGGCGAGATGGGGGCGGCGGTGGGCGGCTGCCTGGCCCGCCGGGGGCACCGGGTGCTCTGGGTGCCGGCCGGGCGCAGTACCGCCACGGCCGGGCGCGCCGCGGCGGCCGGGCTGGAGGCGGCGGACTCGGTCGCGGGCCTGGCCGCCGCGGCCGACGTCATCGTGTCGGTCTGCCCGCCGCACGCGGCGCTGCCGACCGCCCGGGCGGTGGCCGCCGCGGGCCGCTTCCCCGGCATCTACCTGGACGCCAACGCGATCGCCCCGGGTACCGCGCGGGAGGTGCGCACGGTCACCGGGGCGGCCGGGGCCAGCTACGTGGACGGCGGGATCATCGGCTCCCCGCCTGATCCGGCCGCGCCGGGCCGCAGCCGCCTGTACCTCTCCGGGGAGCGCGCCGACGAGGTGCGTGCGCTGTTCGCCGGGACGGCGCTGGACGCCCGGGTCATCGACGGGCCCCCGGAAGCCGCCTCCGCGGTCAAGATGGCCTACGCCGGCTGGACCAAGGGCAGCGCGGCGCTGCTGCTGGCCGTGCGGGCGCTGGCCCGGGCCGAGGGGGTCGAGGAGGCCCTGCTGGCCGAGTGGGCGCTGTCCCAGCCGGGCCTGCCCGGGCGGCACGCCGCCGCCAGCCGGTCGGCGGCGGCCAAGGGCTGGCGCTGGACCGGGGAGATGGAGGAGATCGCGGCCACCATGGCCGCGGACGGCCTGCCCGGCGGCTTCCACCAGGCCGCGGCGGAAATCTTCGGCCGGTCGCCCCGGCCAGGCATCTGACCGGCGGCCCGGACCTGGAAGCCTGGTCCAGAGCCTGCTCCCCATCGCATGGTGGCGCCCCGGTCAGTGATTCCTTACTCCGCGGGCTAGCAACGGGATGGCCGGGCCGGGGCGTCTCTTCACCGTGCGGGGACGCGCCTAGCCGGCACGGGGGCCGGCTAGGCGGGAGCGCGGGTCAGCTCAGGCCGGGAAGCGGGTCAGCCAGGCGGGCGCGGGGTCAGCAGCCGGGCAGCCGCTCGGCCAGGTAGTCCAGCAGGCGGTCGATGCCCACCCGGTCCTGCTGCATCGTGTCCCGGTCCCGGACGGTCACGGCCTGGTCGGTGAGGGTGTCGAAGTCCACCGTCACGCAGAACGGGGTGCCGATCTCGTCCTGCCGCCGGTACCGGCGGCCGATCGCGCTGGCGTCGTCGAAGTCGGTGTTCCACCGCCGCCGCAGCTGGGCGGCGAGGTCACGGGCCTTGGGCGACAGGTCGGCGTTGCGGGACAGCGGCAGCACCGCCACCTTGACCGGGGCCAGCCGCGGGTCGAGCCGGAGCACGGTGCGCTTCTCCAGCTTGCCCTTGGCATCCGGCGCCTCGTCCTCGGCGTAGGCGTCCATCAGGAACATGAGCATGGACCGGTCGACCCCCGCGGCCGGCTCGATGACGTAGGGCACGAACCGCTCGCCGGAGTCCTGGTCCAGGTAGGACAGGTCCTGGCCGGAGTGCTTGGCGTGCACGCTCAGGTCGTAGTCGGTCCGGTTGGCGATGCCCTCCAGCTCGCCCCACTCCGAGCCGGCGAAGTCGTACCGGTACTCGATGTCCACGGTCCGCTTGGAGTAGTGCGACCGCTTGTCCGCCGGGTGCTCGTAGAGCCGCAGGTTGTCCTTGTGCACGCCGAGGTCGGTGTACCAGCCGAAGCGGGTCTCGATCCAGCGGTCGTGCCACTCCTCGTCGGTGCCCGGCTTGACGAAGAACTCCATCTCCATCTGCTCGAACTCGCGGGTGCGGAAGATGAAGTTGCCCGGGGTGATCTCGTTCCGGAACGACTTGCCGATCTGGCCGATGCCGAACGGGATCTTCTTCCGCGAGGTCTGCAGCACGTTACGGAAGTTGATGAAGATGCCCTGCGCGGTCTCCGGCCGCAGGTAGGCCAGCCCGGACTCCCCGCCCGCCTCCCCTTCCCGCTCCACTGCCCCCAGGAACGTGCGCAGCAGCCCGTTGAACATGCGCGGCTCGGTGAACGCGCCGCGGGTCCCGCAGTGCGGGCAGGCGAGGTCGGCCAGGCCGTTCTCCGGCGGGTGGCCGTGCTTCTCCTCGTACGCCTCGATGAGGTGGTCCGCGCGGAACCGGCGGTGGCAGGACTGGCACTCGGTCAGCGGGTCGACGAACTCGGTGACGTGCCCGCTGGCCTCCCACACCTCCCGGGCCAGGATGACCGAGGAGTCCAGGCCGACGATGTCGTCCCGCTCCTGGATCATGGACTTCCACCACTGCCGCTTGATGTTGTTCTTCATCTCCACGCCCAGCGGGCCGTAGTCCCAGGAGGCGCGCAGCCCCCCGTAGATGTCACTGGACGGGAAGACGAAGCCCCGGCGCTTGCAGAGGCTGACGATCGTGTCCATGCGGTCGTTGCGGGCCATCAGGTCTCCATCCGGCTGGCGGTCGGCGGGTAGCGAATGCGCCGCCCGGCCTGGCCGGCGGTCCCTGCCGGGTGCAGCCGACGGAGGTGGCTGCGCGGGCGGGCGCGTTCGCCAAGCTTATTACCGGTAGACGGCCCCGTAGACCCAGTCGGAGTCGATGTCCACGGTGCGCCCCCCTACCGTGCGCAGGTGCGGCCCCAGGTACTGCTTGATCCGGTGCCGCCCGGACCACCAGTCCGGCCGCAGGTAGGGCGAGCCGTACACGTTGCGTCCCGCGTCCCACAGGCCGAACCACACCGAGTCGGGCTTGGCCAGCCGGTGCCCCCGCACCCAGCTGGCCGCGCCGACGTCCTGGCGCGCCGGAGGAGGCGCTGGAATAGACGCCGGACTCGTAACCCTGGGCGTGCAGTGCCCGGGTCCATGCGTCGAGGAAGGTGAGGGCCGCGGTGCGGCACCGCACGTTGCCTCCCGTCGTACGCTTCGAGGTCGTAGTAGATGGGGGTGCCGCGGCCCAGGCCGAGCGCCCGGGCCTGCCGGATCGCGTCCGCGGCCACGGCCGCGCCCTGGGCCGCCGCCCGGGACGGCCTGATCCGCACGGAGTATCCGGAACAGGACGCCTGCGGGCCGACGTAGGTGGGCATGAGCGCGTAGCCGAGGCGGGTGGCCGGCGGTCACCCAGGCCGGCGTCAGGTTCGGCTGGGCGCAGCCCTCTTCCGCGCCGCCGATGTAGATCGCCGCCGCCGCGAAGACCGGACGCCAGGCCCGCATCACGGCCAGCGAGGGGGCCGCGCAGCTGTCGAAACCGTGCATCGGGCGCGCCGCCTGCTCGCGACCGGTCCGGTGGTGTCGGGGCCGGTTCTTCCGCGGCCGGCGGTGCCCGGGCCGGTGGCGCCCGGGGCGGTGGTGACGGGACCGGTGGTGACGGGACCGGTGGTGACGGGACCGGCGGTGGCCGGGCCGCCGGTGGTGGCCGGGCCGGTGGTGGCCGGGCGGTGGCCGGGCCGGTGGTGACGGGGGCCGCGGGCCGACTGATCCGTGGCCGGCCCGGCCGCCGCCCCGCTGAGCGCCTGGGCCGACCCGGCCAGGACCAGCCCGGCCCCGCCCGGGCCGGCGGCGTGGCCGACCGGGGCGTGGCGGGCGGGGGCGTGGCCGGCCGCGCGCTGGCGGGCCGGGGCGTGGTGCCGTGCCCGGGACCCGGACCCGTGCCGGGCGCTCCGGGCGGCCGTCACGGGGCGCACGCTCCGGATGATCGACAGGACTTCCCGTGGGCTGCCGCCGTAGGTCCCGGTGATGGACAGGCCCGCTCCGGCCCAGGGAGGCGTGCACGAGGTTCCCGGCAGCATCGCCGGTGACCGGGCCGGCCGCCCCGGGCAGTCCGCTGATCGCGGGGCCGCCGTGCACCGGGCCGCCCTGCACCGGGCCGCCGTGCACCGGCCGCCGCAGCCGTGCACCGGGGGCCGGCCGCCGGGCCGTGCGACGCTGATGGTCTCGGTCCGGCCGACCAGGTGGGCCGGGCACTGCTGGTCGGCTCCGGGCTGGCCCAGGTACACCGCATGCCGGTCGTAGCGCACGCACCGGCCCGGGTCACGGGCCAGCCGGTAGACCGGCCAGCCCGCCGGGACCTCCAGGGTGTACCCGCCGAACCGGACGCGCTTCATCGCGCCCCCCGGCACCGGCTGCGCCGCCGCGGGGTGCGCGGCCGCCCGCTGCGCCGTTCCCGGCCGGGCGCCCGCCCGGTGCGCCGCCGTTCCCGGGTGCGCCGCCGTTCCCCGGTGCGCCGCGGTCACCGCCTCCGCCGCCTGGCCCCCGGACACACTCCCGCCAATCAGCATAAATGTGATTCCCAGAGGTACGGCAAAAGTGATTATCCGACGCATCTGCATCCCCCCGAATGCGATGGAACCCCAGCCCGGAATTGCGCGCGCGGCTCCGCCTTGTGCCGTTCCCGGCCCATTCCGCCGGCATGCACGAATGCATGTCGCAGGTCCGGGAAAAGGGGGTAACTTTGCTATCGGGAGGTCAAATCATGGCCCGCCGGGCCGAGGCGTGGCAGGCGGCGGGGACGGAAGATGCCAGTTCGTGCGATAACTTGGCAGCCGTGAGCCAGCAATCTCCGGGGACCCGGCGCGGCATCGAGCGGGCCAGCGTGAAGCCAGCCGCCTACCTGCACCACCTGCCGCGCTGGCTGCCGCCGGTCGTCGTGGCCGCCCTGTTCATCGGCGGCCTCTACGTCCGCGGCTGGGCCGGCGCGGTCATGTTGCTGCTCGTGGCGGCCGCCCTGGCCTGGCTCGCCGCCCTGTCCTGGCCCGCGGCGAGCGCCCAGGGCCGCGTGCTGCGGGTGGCCGCCATCGCCGGCCTGGTCGCCCTAGCCGTGTGGCAGGGGCTCCGCTAACCCGAGCAGCAGGTTCGGCTGGGCTCCGCCGTACCGGCGGTCCCGGCTCGCGTAGATCTCGCACGCCCGCCACAGCTGGCGCCGGTCGAAATCGGGGAACAGCGTGTCCAGGAAGACCAGCTCGGCATAAGCGGACTGCCAGAGCAGGAAATTCGAGATCCGCTGCTCGCCCGATGACCGGACAAAAAGATCGACCTCGGGAATTTCCGGCTCGTCCAGGTACCTGGCGACGACCTTTTCGTCGATCTTGTCCGCCCGCAGCTTCCCGGCCACCACGTCCGCCGCTATCGCCGCCGCCGCGTCGGCGATTTCCGCCCGGCCGCCATAGTTAACGCAGAATTGCAGGGTCAGGACCGAGTTGCCCTCGGTCATCCGTTCGGCATCTTGAAGTTCGGAGATTACGCTGCGCCACAGCCGGCGGCTGCGGCCAGCCCACCGGACCCGGACGCCCATCTCGTTCAGCTGGTCCCGGCGCCGGCGGATGACATCACGGTTGAAGCCCATCAGGAAACGGACCTCGTCCGGGGACCGCCGCCAGTTCTCGGTGGAGAACGCGTACGCCGACAGGTACGGGATGCCCAGCTCGATGGCCCCCATGATGACGTCGAACAGGGCGGCCTCACCCCGCTTGTGGCCTTCGGTGCGGGGCAGCCCGCGCTGCTTGGCCCAGCGCCCGTTGCCGTCCATGACCAGCGCGACGTGGCGCGGCACCAGGTCGGCGGGGATGGCCGGGGGCTGCGCGCCGTCCGGGTGCGGGTACGGCGGCCGGACCGGGCGGCTACCACGCGGGCCCCGGGCTAGCCAGGTAACTCATGCATGCTCCACATGACGTAGCGAACGGATGGAGTGCTCCAGGTGCCACTGGACGTACGCGGCGACCAGGCCGCTGCACTCCACCTGGTGCCGGGGCTGGCTGGCATCGGCGCTGGCCCAGTCCCCGCGCAGCAGCGCCCGCATCAGGCCGATGGTGGCCACCGAGGGGGTCGCCGCCCCCGGAGGCCGGCAGGACCGGCAGGTCAGGCCGCCGGCCGCCACCGAGAACGCCCGGGAGGAGGAGACCCGGCCCGGGTCGCTCCCGTCCGGCACCGCGTCCGGGGTGCCGCACAGCGCGCACTCGTCCAGGGCGGGCGCGTACCCGGCCACCGCGAGCGTGCGCAGCAGGTAGGCGTCGAGCACCAGCCGCGGGTCGTGCTCCTGCTCGGTCAGCGCCCGCAGGCCGCCGACGAGCAGCAGGAACTGCCGGATCACCGGCTCCTTCTCCACCGGGGTGAACCGCTCGGCGGTCTCCAGCATGGCCGTGCCGCTGGTGTACCGGGGATAGTCGGCGATCAGCGGCTCCCCGTACGGCCGCACCGTCTCGGCCTGGGTGATCACGTCCAGCGAGCGCCCGGTGTACAGCAGCAGGTCCACGTGGCTGAACGGCTCCAGCCGGGCCCCGAACCTCGACTTGGTCCGGCGCACGCCCTTAGCGGCGGCCCGGATGCGGCCGTTGCGCCTGGTCAGGATGGTGACGATGCGGTCTGCCTCGCCCAGCTTCTGGGTGCGCAGCACAATCCCGTCATCCCGGTACAGGCTCACGATGCCATTGTGGCCCACCCGGGGCCATGCCCCGGCTAGGCGCACCCGCGGGCATCGGCGCGGCCCGCGGACCCCGCCGGGCCCGGCCACGGCGCCACCGCGCGCGTGGCCGGCCCGGCGGGCCGTTCCCGCCGGCTAGCGGCGGGCCCGGTTCAGCGCGGAGAGCACCGCCCGCAGCGAGGCGGTCACGGTGTTCGCGTCGACGCCCACGCCCCACCAGACCCGGCCGCCGATCTCGCACTCGACGTACGCGGCGGCCTGGGCGTCGCTGCCCGGCCGCAGCGCGTGCTCGGCGTAGTCGAGCACCCGGACGTCGATGCCGACGCTGGCCAGCGCGTCGCAGAAGGCCGAGATCGGGCCGTTCCCGGCCCCCTCGACCTGGCTTTCCGCGCCGTCCACCCGGAGCTCCACGGTGAGCGCGTCCTTCGCGTCCACCACGGAGGACGTGTGGTGGGCCAGCAGCGCCACCGGGCCGCCGGAGAGGTACTCGCCGGAGAACGCCTGCCACATCTGGGCGGGCGTCACCTCGCCGCCCTCGGCGTCGGTGCGCGCCTGGACGACCCGGGAGAACTCGATCTGCAGCCGGCGGGGCAGGTCGAGCTGGTGCTCCGCCTTCATGATGTAGGCGACCCCGCCCTTGCCGGACTGGGAGTTGACCCGGATGACCGCCTCGTAACTGCGGCCCACGTCCTGCGGGTCGATGGCCAGGTACGGGACCGACCACGCGTAGTCACGGACCGGCGTGCCGGCCGCGGCCGCGTCCTGCTCCAGGGCCTCCAGGCCCTTCTTGATCGCGTCCTGGTGCGACCCGGAGAACGCGGTGTAGACCAGGTCCCCCGCGTAGGGATGGCGGGGATGGACCGGGAGCTGGTTGCAGTACTCCGCGGTGCGCCGGATCTCGTCGATGTCGGAGAAGTCGATCATCGGGTCGATGCCCTGGCTGAACAGGTTCAGGCCCAGGGTGACCAGGCACACGTTGCCGGTCCGCTCACCGTTGCCGAACAGGCAGCCCTCGATCCGGTCCGCGCCGGCCAGCACGGCCAGCTCGGCGTCGGCGACGGCGGTGCCCCGGTCGTTGTGGGTGTGCACGGACACGCACACGTGCTCGCGGTGCGGCAGGTTCCGGCTCATCCACTCGATCTGGTCGGCGTACACGTTCGGGGTGGACCGCTCGACCGTGCAGGGCAGGTTGAGGATGATCTCCCGCCCGGGCCCGGGCTGCCAGACGTCCATGACCGCCGCGCACACCTCGGCGGCGTAGTCCAGCTCGGTGTCCATGAAGATCTCGGGCGAGTACTCGTAGCCGAAGTCGCAGTCCGGCAGGTACTGCTGCGCGTACTTCAGCACCGACCGGGTGCCCTCGACGGCCAGGGCCTTGGTTTCCTCCCGGTCGTTGCCGAACACCACCCGGCGGAACACCGGGGCCGTCGCGTTGTACAGGTGCACGGTCGCCCGGGGCGCGCCGGCCAGGGACTGCACGGTCCGCTCGATCAGCTCGTCCCGCGCCTGGGTCAGCACCGAGATCTGCACGTCGTCGGGGATCACGCCGTCCTCGATGAGGCCGCGGACGAAGTCGAAGTCCGCCTGGCTGGCGGACGGGAAGCCAACCTCGATCTCCTTGTAGCCCATCCGGACCAGCAGGTCGAACATGGTCCGCTTGCGGGCCGGGCTCATCGGGTCGATCAGCGCCTGGTTGCCGTCCCGCAGGTCGGTGGACAGCCACCGGGGCGCCGCGGTGATGGACTTGCCGGGCCAGGCCCGGTCCGGCAGGTCAACCGGCCGGAACGGGGTGTACCGCTGGCAGGGCATGCCACTGGGCTGCTGCCGGACGCCACGGTGCGCTTCCTGGCCCGGCCTGCTGATCGTGGGGTACTCGGTCATGCTGGATGGGATCATGCTGGGGCTGCATTGAAGATCTGCTCCTGTGCGGATCGGGCGGCGGCCAGCGGTCACGCCAATTACCCGCGGCGAGGGAGCCGGCCTATCGGCCCCCGCCGCGGCGGATAAGCAGGAGAGATCCGCACAGCATGTCGCCTCGACACTAGCAGACACCGCCAGCCCGTTTCCAAGCCGCCGTCCGCCATCCGAGACGCGGGGGCGCGCCGCCCGCCCTCGGGCTGGGAGAATCCAGGCCATGACGAGCACCAGTTCCCCGGTCCTGGCGGTCCCGGCGTACATCGGGCGGCTCCGGGAGGAGGGCGAGCTGCTGGCGGCGGCGGCCGCCCCGCTGAGCCTGGACCTGCCGGTACCGCCCTGCCCGGGATGGCAGCTCCGGGACCTGCTGCGCCACGTCGGCTACGTGCACCGCTGGGCCACCGGGTACATCACCGAGCGGCATGCCGAGATGGTGCCGCGCCTGGACGAGACGGGCGTGCTGGCCGCCGACATCCCGGATCCCGTGCTGCTGGACTGGTTCCGCACCGGGCACGCCGGCCTGGTCAGCGCCCTGGAGACGGCCGCCCCGGACCTGGCCTGCTGGACGTTCCTGCCCGGGGCCGCGTCCCCGCTGGCGTTCTGGGCCCGGCGGCAGGTGCACGAGACGACCATGCACCGGGTCGACGTCCAGCTCGCCGCGGCGGCGGGCGGCGGGGCGGGGAGGCGGGGAGCCGGGGCGGCGGAGGCCGGGGCGGCCGGGGCCGCGGCCGGCGGCCGTGGATCCCGTCCCGGCCGCGCTGGCCGCCGACGGCATCGACGAGCTGCTGATGGGCTTCGCCCGGCGCGGCGCCCGGCATGGCCCGCTGTCCGACCCGGCACGCGGCCTGTTCCTCGACGCGGACGCCGGTGACGGCCTCGGCGCGGAGCGGCGAGCGGGGGGTTCCGGGGGGTCATCCCCCCAGGCCGGCACCTCCTACCGGTGGAGCGTGCGGATGGGGCCAGAGCGCGCCGAGGTGGACCGCGGCTGGGACGGCACGGCCGCTGGGCCAGAAGACTGCACGGTGAGCGGGCCGGCGCCGGAGCTCTACCTCATGCTGTGGAACCGGGGCGGGCTGGCCGGCCTGGAGCTGACCGGTGATCCCGGTGTGCTGGAGCGGTGGCGCGGCGGGGTCCGGGTGACCTGGCGCTGACCGGTGCGGGATGAGCTGGCACTGGCCGGCGGCGGGCCCAGCCCGGCCCCGTCAGTCGTAGAAGCCCAGGCGGCGGAGCTGCTTGGGGTCCCGCTGCCAGTCCTTGGCCACCTTGATCCGCAGGTCCAGGAACACCCGGGTGCCCAGCAGCGCCTCGATCTGCTGCCGGGCGCGGCTGCCGACCTCCTTGAGCCGGGCCCCCTTGGCCCCGATGACGATGGCCTTCTGGCTGGGCCGCTCGACGTACATGAAGGCATAGACGTCGATCAGGTCCGGGCGGCCCTCCCGCGGGGTCATCTCGTCCACCACGACGGCGATGGAATGCGGCAGCTCGTCCCGCACGCCCTCCAGGATCGCCTCCCGGATCAGCTCGGCCACCAGCTGCTGTTCCGGCTCATCGGTCAGCTCCCCGTCCGGGTACAGCGGCCGCCCGGGCGGCAGGTAGGAGATCAGCACGTCGGTGAGCGTGTCGAGCTGGAACCCGGACACGGCGGACACCGGCACGATGTCGGCCCAGTCGCTGAGCCCGGCCACCGCGGTCAGCTGCCCGGCCACCTGGGCCTGGGAGGCCTGGTCGGTCTTGGTGACGATGGCCACCACCGGCGTCTTGGCGGACAGCCCGGCGAGTTCCCGGGCCAGGTAGGTGTCCCCCGGGCCGATGCGCTCGTTGGCCGGCAGGCAGAAGCCGATCACGTCCACCTCGGTCAGCGTGGACCGGGCCAGGCTGTCCAGCCGCTCGCCCAGCAGCGTGCGCGGCCGGTGCAGGCCGGGCGTGTCCACGATGACCAGCTGGGCCTCGGGACGGTGCACGATGCCGCGGATGGCCCGCCGGGTGGTCTGCGGCCGGCTGCTGGTGATCGCTACCTTGGAGCCCACCAGCGCGTTCATCAATGTCGACTTGCCTACATTCGGCCTGCCGACGAAGCACGCGAAGCCCGACCGGAATTCCACCCCCTGATTGTAGTTGCGCTCGGAGCACATGATCACAGATGACGGTGCCGCGGCACACGCGGGCATGGGCCCGTTCCCGGGCTGCCCCGGGTCGCCCGGCCCGGCACGGCCCCGGCACGGGCCGTCGCTGGCGCATGTCGAGCCGGGCGGACCGACGCGCCGCAGTCAGCCCCGTGTGTGATCATCTGCGGGCATCACCCCGGCTTGCGCGGCGCCGGAGGTCAGGGCCTGGCAGCAGGCCGGAGCAGGCGCCGTTGGCCGGGTCGGCCGAGGGTGAAAGCACCCCGCGCCGGCGTGGAACCCAGGCCTCGCGCACCACGGCCAGGTCGGCGGGGTCGGCCTGCTCGGCGTCGCTGACCAGGGCCGCGGCCTCCAGGCTGGACGCGCCGCTGGATACGGCCATGGCCACCGCCAGGCGGAGCGCGGACAGCCGCAGCGAGGGCAGCGCCACCGCCGCCGCCGCATAGGTCCGGCCGGTCTCGTCCCGGACGGCGGCGCCCTCGGCCGCACCGACGCGGGCCCGCGCCGACCGCGCCAGGGTGATGATCTTCACGTCTTCCGGGCCTGGCTCCACCGCGCTCATCCGGCCGAGTGTAGTGGCGGGACCGGCCGCCACATCAGTCCCAACGGCGCCATCGGTGCTCTCCACCCGCCGGTGGGGTCCCGGGCCGCCGGCGGGCGGCGGCCAGGCCCGCGGTGGCTCAGCCGCCGCCGTTGCCGTCCGCGGCGGGTGCCCGCGAGGTGGCCCCGGCCCGTTCCACGGTCACCGTGCCGATCCGGTTCCGGCGGCCGGCCAGGCTGTCCGCGGTCAGCCGCAGCCCCGCCACGGTGCCCGACGAGCCGGCGATCGGCACCCGGCCGATCGCGTGCGCGAGCAGGCCGCCCACCGTCTCCACGTCCTCGGCCTCGATCGTGGTGCCGAACAGTTCTTCCAGGTCGGTCACCGGCAGCCGGGCCGTCACCCGGGCCCGGTCCCCGGACAGCCATTCGACCGCGGGCTGCTCCTGGTCATACTCGTCGGTGATCTCCCCGACGATCTCCTCCAGGATGTCCTCGATGGTGACCAGCCCGGCGGTGCCGCCGTACTCGTCGATCACGATGGCCATGTGGATCCGGCGCTGCTGCATCTCGCGGAGCAGCTCGTCGACCGGCTTGCTCTCCGGCACGAAGGTGGCGGGCCGCATGACCGAGGTGACCTTCTCGACCGATTCCAGCTCCGGGTGTTCCTGGCTGCGGTGCACCAGGTCCTTGAGGTAGGCGATGCCGATGACGTCGTCCTCGTTCTCGCCGACCACCGGGATGCGGGAGAACCCGCTGCGCAGCGCCAGCGACATGGCCTGGCGCAAGGTCTTGTCCCGCTCCACGAAGACGATGTCGGTGCGCGGCACCATCACCTCGCGCACGATGGTGTCCCCCAGCTCGAACACCGAGTGGATCATGGCCCGCGCGCCAGGCTCGATGACCTGCCGCTGTTCCAGCAGGTCCACCAGGCCGCGCAGTTCCTCCTCGGAGCCGAAGGCATCCCGGGACCCCCGGCCGGGCGACAGCACGCTGCCCAGCGCGAGCAGCAGCCGGGGCACCGGCCCCAGCAGCCGGACCACCGGGTAGAGCACGTCCGCCGAGGCCAGCGCGATGGAGCGCTCGTGCTGGCGGCCGAGGATGCGCGGCCCGACCCCGGCCAGCAGGTACAGCACCACGATCATGATCGCGGCGGTCAGCAGGAAGCTCTGCCAGCCGGTGCCCAGCCAGTGCACCAGGGGGGCAGCCATGAACACGACGGCGGCGGTCTCCCCGGAAATCCGGGCCAGCAGCAGCACGGCCAGGTAACGGGGCGGGTCGGCGAGCACCGCCTGCAGCCGGGTGACGGCCCGCGGGCTGGCGCCCTTCCGGCTGCGGCCCAGGTTTCCGGCCCCGGACCGGGAGACCCGCATCAGCGCCACTTCCGCGCTCGCGCACAGCCCGGCGAACAGCGCCAGCGCCGCGGCGGCGACGATCAGCCAGGCCATGGCGGTCTCACGGGGCCCCGTGCTGCCCTTCCGGGTCCTCCGGGGCGGCGGGCGTGTCCCGGGCGGACCGCCAGGACCGGAGCAATTCGTCCTGGAGGCCGAACATGGTGGCCCGCTCCTCGGCCTCGGCATGGTCGTACCCGAGCAGGTGCAGGATGCCGTGCGTGCAGAGCATCTCCAGCTCGTCACGGAACGGGTGCCGGGCCTGCTCCGCCTGCCCGGCGGCCACGTCCGGGCACAGCACGACGTCGCCGAGCAGGCCGGGGGGCGAGGCCGGCTCGGCGCCGCCGCCCTGGTCCCCGCGGGCGCTGCCGGGTGGCGGCGGCCGCAGCTCGTCCATGGGGAAGGCCAGCACATCCGTCGGCCCCGGCTCGCCCATCCAGCGCTCGTGCAGGTCGGACATGGTCTCCCGGTCGACCAGCAGCACCGATAGCTCGGCCAGCGGGTGCATCCGCATGCCGTCCAGGACGTGCCGGGCCATCGCGGCCAGGTCGGCCTCGTCCACGGCGACCCCGGACTCGTTGGCGATCTCGATGCTCACCGCGGGCCGCCGCTCTCCCTGCTCACCGGAGCCCTGCCCCGGCAGCCCACGGCACTGCCGGCGCCGGCGGACCGCGCGCCCCGTGCTCATGGCAGTCACTGGGCGCGCTTACGCCGCTGCGGCGCTGGTGGCGCGGCCCGGACCCGGGCGTCGTACCGGTCGTAGGCGTCCACGATGTCCCCCACCAGCCGGTGCCGGACCACGTCCTGGCTGGTCAGCCGGGCGAAATGCACGTCGTCCAGGCCCTCCAGGATGTCCTGCACGATGCGCAGCCCGCTCGCCTGCCCGGACGGCAGGTCCACCTGGGTGACGTCACCGGTCACCACGATCTTGGAACCGAACCCGAGCCGGGTGAGGAACATCTTCATCTGCTCAGCCGAGGTGTTCTGCGCCTCGTCCAGGATGATGAAGGAGTCGTTCAGCGTCCGGCCGCGCATGTAGGCCAGCGGGGCCACCTCGATGGTGCCCGCCGCGATCAGGCGCGGGATGGAGTCCGGGTCCAGCATGTCGTGCAGCGCGTCGTAGAGCGGCCGCAGGTACGGGTCGATCTTCTCGTACAGCGTGCCCGGCAGGAAGCCGAGCCGCTCCCCTGCCTCGACCGCGGGCCTGGTCAGGATGATCCGGTTGACCTCCTTGGCCTGCAGTGCCTTGACCGCCTTGGCCATAGCCAGGTACGTCTTGCCGGTCCCGGCGGGCCCGATGCAGAACACGATGGTGTGCTCGTCGATGGCGTCCACGTACCGCTTCTGGTTCAGCGTCTTGGGACGGATCGTCCGGCCCCGGGACGACAGGATGTCGAGGGTCAGCACGTCCGCCGGGCGCACCTTCGACTTCCGGCGCATCATCGCCACCACGCGCTCGACCGAGTCGGTGGTCAGCTCGGCACCGCCCGCGAGCAGCTCGGTGAGCTCCTCGAAGAGGCCTGCGACGCGCTCGCTCTCCTCGGGTGCCCCGGTTATCGTGATCTCATTCCCGCGCACGTGGATATCGGCATGAAATGCCTTCTCGATCACGCGGAGAAGTTCGTCCCGTGATCCCAGCAGGCTGACCATTGAGTGGTCATCCGGGATGACGATCTTGACCGGTGCGGCAGGGTCACCTGTCGTCTTACGGCTGGACGATTCGCCTGATCTGTCTGTCAATTCCTTCTCTCCGCCTGGCGCAAGCGCATGCCCGCGCCCGTCCTTGGTCATGCTATCCGGGGCCGCTCAGCCCGGTGGCCAGGACAGTGCGCGTCCGCCCAGGACGTGCGCGTGCACGTGCGGCACTGCCTGGCCGGCGTCGGCCCCCGTGTTAAAGACAACCCGGTAGCCACGGCCGGAGATTCCCTCCGCCTCGGCGACCTCCCGCACCTGGGCCAGCACCTCGGCCAGCAGCGCCGGATCGGCGGCCGTCAAAGCGGGCAGGTCCGGATAGTGATCCCTGGGGATCACCAGGACGTGCGTGGGGGCCTGCGGGCTGATGTCACGAAAAGAAAGCGTCCGCGGTGACTCGAGCACCCGTGATGCCGGGACACCGCCGGACACGATCCTGCAGAATAGACACTCCGGCACAGAGGGATCCTAGCTTGCCCCTGTCCGGTAGCACTCATGACACATACGGATGCGATGGTGCTCCCCCGCAGCGCGCTGCCTGCACTTCCCCGATGTGCAGGGCGCGGCACTCGTGCGTACCCGGCCGGATGCCGGGACGCCCCGGACGGTCGGCGCGCGCGGGCGGGCACTTCGGACTCAGACCCTTGGGGGGGAATGATTCTGTGAGGCCAATCGGCTGGGGCGGGTCGCGTGCATGCACTCGACATGCCAGGTGAACCTGACGGCGTGGTGACGCGTCCTATCGATGTGACCGAGACGCTGGTAGCCGATGCCGGGCTAGCCGCTGCCCCCCTGGAGTGGGATGCAGACCGTGCGGTCACGACCATTTACAGCGAGCACTACCGCTCCCTGGTGCGCCTGGCTGCCTTCCTGGTGCGGGACACCGCCACCGCGGAAGAAGTGGTCCAGGATTCCTTCGTCGCCATGCACGGGGCATGGCGGCGCCTCCGGGACACCGACAAGGCACTCTCCTACCTGCGCCAGTCGGTCGTGAACCGGTCCCGCTCGGTGCTCCGGCACCGGATGGTGGTGGACAAGAACACGCCGAAGCCGCCACCGGACATGCCGAGCGCCGAGCATGGCGCCATCACGCTCCTGGAGCGCTCCGCCGTCGTCTCGGCGCTGCGGGCGCTCCCGGACCGGCAGCGGGAAGCACTGGTGCTGCGCTACTACGGGGACCTGTCTGAAGCCCAGATCGCCTCGGTCATGGGTATCAGCAGGGGAGCAGTCAAGAGTCACACCGCGCGGGCCATGTCGGCGCTGCGGTCGGTGCTTGAGCGGGACGCGTGAGGAGGGCCAGCAGGGACGCGGGGCGCCCTGGGCGGGACGCATGACATCACAGGATCGGGACTACGAGGAGCTCATCCGCGGTGCGCTGTGCACGGCGGCTGAGTCCATCGAGCCAGTCGGCGACGGACTGCAGAAGATCCGTCACCGGCTCCACTCGCCTCGGTCGGCCCGCTCCCTGCTCGCCGGGTTCACCGGCTGGCTGCTGCTGCTACCGGATCCGGCTGTCGGTCCGGCTGGAGCCGGTCACCGCGAGCGGGCCGGTCGGCACTGGGCCAGCTGGAGCAGCTGTTCAACGGGACGGCCGGGCGGCGGGGCGCCGGGAGCGCGGCCGGCAGCAGCCGCTCCCGGCCAGCGCATGGCCGGCTGGAGGCCGCGCGGCCCTGGCTGCGGCCGGTGCTCGCCGTCTCGGCCGTGGTGGCGGTGGTCGTGGTCGGCTTCGTCACCCTGCAGACCGTGCAGCAAACCGTGATCACCCGGACCAACTCGCTGTCCTCACCTGGCGGCGGCAGTCCGCCGGCAACGCCGGACACGGCCGTCTCGCCAGGACTCTGGCAGCCCCCACTCGGGGTCAGCCCCAGCCAGCCGGTCACCGGCACGTCCCATAAGAAGGCGGCCTTCAGCGCGCCCGTGGTGGCCTGCACGGCCACGCCGTCGCCGAGCGCGAGCACGGCCGCGCCCACCCCGACCGCCAGCGCCAGCTCGGCCAGCGCCCACGCCCAGCCCGTCGGACACCTCGTCGGCGGCGCCGACACCCACGCCCACCGACACCGGGGGCAGCCCGTCGGCCACCCCGTCACCAACCGACACCACCGCCACAGGGCGCCGGGGGCGCGCGATAGCCGCCACCACCGCCCTGGTGACCGGGCCGGACACGACGCCCGGGATGCGTGGCCGTGCCGTGCGGCGGCGTGGTCACCCCGAAGGCTTCCTGACCGCGCCGGCCGCGGTTGCTCAGGCCCAGCGGCCGGACCGGCTGAGCAGCAGCGCAGCGGCCACCGCCCCGGCCGTGGACGTGCGCATGACGGTCGGGCCCAGGTGGGCGGGGACCGCCCCGGCCTCGGCCAGCGCGCGGCCCTCGGCCGGGCTGATGCCGCCCTCCGGCCCGACGATGAGCACCAGCTCCCCGGAGCCGGGCAGCGGCAGCCCGGTCAGCGCGGCCGGCGCTTCAGGATCGAGCAGCACGGCGCACGCCGCCGCGGCGGCCCGCGCCGCCACCCCGGCCAGCCGGGCCGGGCCGGTCACCTCGGGAACCCGGTTCCGGCGGGCCTGCTTGGCCGCCTCCCGCGCGGTGGACCGCCAGCGGTCCAGGGCGCGTTCCCCGCGCTCCCCCTGCCAGCGGACGACGCACCGCTCCGCGGCCCACGGCATGATCACGTCGGCGCCCACCTCGGTCATCAGCTCCACGGCCAGCTGGCCCCGGTCGCCCTTGGGGATCGCCTGGACCACCACCACGGCCGGCTGCGGTGGCGGGACGACCCGCCGGGCCCGCACGGCCAGCTCGAGCTGGCCCCGCTGGGCGCCGGTCACCACGCACTCGGCCAGCAGGCCGCTGCCGTCGGTCAGGTCCACCCGCTCGCCCGCGGTCAGCCGGCGCACGTCGGCGGCGTGCCGCCCCTCCGGCCCGGTGAGCAGCACCCGGTCGCCAGCCAGGTCGGCCGGGCTCGGCCAGGAAGACCGGCGGGCGCGCCCCCGGCTGGGACACGGCCGGATTACCGGCCGTTGAAGGCGTCCCGCAGCCGGGAGAAGAAGCCCTGCTGGCCCGGGGCGAACCGGCCCGGCGGGGTCTCCTCGCCACGCAGCGCCGCGAGCTGCTTGAGCAGCGCCTCCTGCGGCTCGTCCAGCTTGGTCGGCGTCTCCACGGTGACGTGGATGAGCAGGTCGCCGCGGCCGGAGTCGTTCAGGTGCTGCACCCCGAGCCCGTACATCGGGATCACCTGCCCGGACTGGGTCCCGGGCCGGATGTCCAGGTCCCGGCCGCCGTCCAGGGTCTCCATGGACAGGCTGGCGCCCAGGGCCGCGGCCACCATCGGGATGGTGACCGTGCAGTGCAGGTCGTCGCCCTGCCGCTCGAAGATCGGGTGCGGCCGCTGGATGATCTCCAGGAACAGGTCCCCGGGCGGGCCGCCGCCGGAGCCGACCTCACCCTCCCCGGCCAGCTGGATGTGGGTGCCATCCTCCACCCCGGCCGGGATGCGCACCTTCATGGTGCGCCGGGTGCGGACCCGGCCGTCGCCGTCGCACTCCGGGCACGGCCGGCGGATCACGGTGCCGAACCCGCCGCAGTGCGGGCAGGGCCGCGACGTCATGACCTGGCCCAGGAATGACCGGGTGACCTGGCTGACTTCCCCTCGGCCGCCGCAGACGTCGCACGTCTCCGGGTGAGTGCCCGGCGCGGTGCCCTCACCCGAGCAGGTCGGGCAGACCACGGCGGTATCCACGACCAGCTCGCGGGTGGTGCCGAACGCGCACTCGGAGAGGTCGAGTTCCACCCTGATGGTGGCGTTGCGGCCGCGGCGGGCCCGGGTCCGGGGGCCGCGGCTGGTCGCCCCGGCGCCGAAGAACGCGTCCATGATGTCGCTGAACGGGAACCCGGCCCCGAAGCCGGCCCCGGCCCCGGCACCGCCGTTCGGCGCGTAGGGATCGGCGCCCAGGTCGTACATCTGCCGCTTCTCCGGGTCGGAGAGCACCTCGTAGGCCTGGGTGATCTCCTTGAACCGCTCCTGCGTCTCCGGGTCCGGGTTGACGTCCGGGTGCAGCTCGCGGGCCAGCCGCCGGTAGGCCTTCTTTATCTCATCCGGCTGCGCGTCCCGGCGGATGCCGAGCGCGCCGTAGTAATCATTGGCCACTACGACCCCGCCAGGATCTGGCCCACGTACCGTGCCACCGCGCGCACCGCTCCCATCGCTGTCGGGTAATCCATCCGGGTCGGGCCGAGCACCCCCAGCCTGGCCAGCACCTGGTCCCCCGAGCCATAACCCGTCGCGACCACCGACGTGTTCCGCAGGCCCTCGACGGGGTTTTCCGCGCCGATCCGGACGGTGAGCGACGGGTGGTCGCCGCACTCGCCCAGCAGCCTCATGAGGACCACCTGCTCCTCGAGTGATTCGAGCACTTCCCGGAGCCCGCGGGAGAAGTCGGCGGTGGTCAGGTTGGCCGCACCGCCGACCACGACCCGCTCGTCACCCCGCTCGACCAGGGATTCCAGGATGACGGAGAAGACCGCCGCGGCGTTCGGCCGCTGGGACGGCTCGACCAGTTCCGGCAGGTCGGCCGCGAGCGAGGCGATCTCGGTGAACCGGCGGCCGTCCAGGCAGGCGTTCAGCACGGCCCGCAACTGGATGACCGAGTCGTCGTCGGCGGCGTCGGGAAGTTCCACCGAGCGCTGCTCGACCCGCCCGGTGTCGGTGATGAGCACCAGCATCAGCCGCTTGACGGCCAGCGGGACGAGTTCCACGTGACGCACCGAGGACCGGGTCAGCGAGGGGTACTGCACCACCGCGACCTGCCGGGTCAGCTGGGCCAGCAGCCGCACCGTGCGCATCACGACGTCATCGAGGTCGTAGGCCCCGACCAGGAACGTCTCGATGGCCCGGCGCTCGGCGGAGGACAGCGGCTTGACCCCGGACAGCCGGTCCACGAACAGCCGGTACCCCTTGTCCGTGGGCACCCGGCCGGCGCTGGTGTGCGGCTGCACGATGAAGCCCTGCTCTTCCAGCACGGCCATGTCGTTCCGGATGGTCGCCGGGGACACGTCGAGGTGATGCCGGTCGACGAGGGACTTCGAGCCGACCGGCTCCGTAGTGGACACATAGTCCTCTACGATCGCGCGCAGCACGGCCAGCTTGCGCTCATCGAGCATGTCCCCACCTCCCTTGGCACTCCACCGTCCTGAGTGCCAAGTTTAAGGCGGTCCGGGCGCGGTGGCACCCAAGCGCGGTACCGGGAGCATAACGACCAACCCCGCTCACGGCCAGTGCCTGCCCGGAGGACGCCCCTCCGGAACCCCGCCGGCCGGGCCGGCGCGGCACCGCCAGCCGGGCCGGCGCGGCACCGCCAGCCGGCCCTGGATGTCCGGTAGCGTCCTGTTCCGCGCCGGCGCTGCCCGGATGGGCTCCGCCCTGGGCGGCCGGCGGCGGGAATCCCGGCGTCCCCGCGCCCGCGGGGACACCCCGAACCCGGCAGGAGCTGATCATGCCATCCCGGTACGGCACGGATGTTCTCGCCGATGCCGCGGCCCGCCGCAGGCGTCCGGCGCCACCGCAGGTCGAGGCGGTCCGCGGGCTGGTCGTGGAGGAGAACGGCGGCGGCTTCTGCGGCGCCGTGGTGGCCTGTGACAAGGGCGCGGTGACGCTGGAGGACAGGTTCGGCCGGCAGCGGGTCTTCCCGCTGCGGCCCGGCGGCTTCCTGCTCGAGGGCAGGCCGGTGACGCTGACCCGGCCGCGGCCCGCCCGGCCGTCCGGCCCGGACCGGACCCGGTCCGGCTCAGTGCCCGCGCCCGCGGGCCCCCCGGGGCAGGCCAGCCGGGCGCGGGTGGCCCGGGCCAGCCGCATCTACGTGGAGGGACGGCACGACGCCGAGCTGGTCGAGCAGATCTGGGGCGATGACCTGCGCGACGTCGGGGTGGTCGTGGAGTACCTGGAGGGCGTTGATCACCTGCCGGGCGTGCTGGCCGGCTTCGCGCCCGGCCCGGAGCGGCGGCTCGGCGTGCTGGTCGATCACCTGGTGCCCGGATCCAAGGAACAGCGCATCGCCGCCTCGGTGACCTCGCCGTACGTCCTCGTGGTGGGCCATCCGTTCGTGGACATCTGGCAGGCGGTCAAGCCGTCCGCGCTGGGTATCCCCCGCTGGCCGGTGATCCCCCGGGGGATACCGTGGAAGGAGGGAGTACTGCATGAGCTGGGCTGGGCGGAGGACACGGCGGCCGGATGGAAGCGGATCCTGGCGGCGGCGCGCAGCTACGCGGACCTCGAGTCCGAGCTGCTGGGCCGGGTCGAGGAGCTGATCGACTTCGTGACCGCGCCCGGAACTGGCTAACGTGTGCAGCATCACCACCAGCGAGGAGCCCATGATCAGCCGCCCGAGGCAATCGCCCGCCCAGCCCGTTACCGCCACGGCCGGTATCGCGGACGCTCACGGCACCGGCACCGGCACCGGGCCGGGCGGCACGGCTTTCCCCGCGGGCGACCAGCGGGTCCACGGCCGGGGACCCGGCCCTGGGCCCGCAGGCGGGCCAGTGGATGGACGGCGGGCCACCGGGCCGCAGTGAGGTGCGCAGCGCCATGCTGGCTTACCTGGGCGTCCCGTTCACCCTGGTCGTGCTCCCGCTCGCGGTCTACCTGGCCAGCCTGCGCGGCGCCGGCGTTTCGCCCACTGGCACGCGGCCCAGGCGCTCAACGCCGCGGTCACGGCCCTCCTGTACTCGGTGTGCTGCTTCATCGCGGGCGCCATGCTGGCCCTCGACTCGCTCCAGGTGGCCACGTTCACGGCCGTCCCGCTGCTCGTGGCGCTGTGGGTGAGCGTCCTGGTCACCGTGGTCCGCGCGGCGGGCGCCGCGAGCCGCGGCGAGACGTGGGACCTCCCGCGCTGGCTCCGGCTGAGGTAACCCGCGCGGCGGCGCCGCCCGGCCGGCGAGCGCAGCCCGCGGGCCGCCGCCGGCTCAGTCGGTGAGGTCGCGGATCACCGCGTCGGCGAGCAGCCGGCCGCGCAGGGTCAGCACCACCCGCCCCGCCGCCTGCGCCTCCGGCGTGGCCAGCCCGTCCCGCACCGCCGCCGCGGCCGCCGCCTGCCCGGCCGGGCTCAGCAGGGCGGCCGGGCACCCGCTGGCCAGCCTGGTCAGCAGCATGATCTCTTCCAGCCGCCGCTCCGCCGGGGTCAGCACCTCCCGGGCCAGGCCGGGGCTGGCGGCATCGTGCCCGGTCTCCCGGGCCGAGCCGCGCGGCGTAGGCGGCCGGGTGCTTGACGTTCCACCACCGGGTGCCGCCGACGTGGCTGTGCGCGCCCGGCCCGACGCCCCACCAGTTCCCGCCGGTCCAGTACAGCAGGTTGTGGCGGCAGGCCGAGCCCGGCCCGGCCGCCCAGTTGGACACCTCGTACCAGTGCAGCCCGTGCGCCGCGAGCATCTCGTCGGCCGCCGCGTACCGGTCGGCCATGGCCTCGTCATCCGGGGCGGCCACCTCGCCGCGCCTGATCCGCGCGGCCAGCCGGGTGCCGTCCTCCACGATCAGCGCGTAGGCCGAGATGTGGTCCGGCTCCGCCGCCAGCGCCGCGTCCAGCGACTCCTTCCAGTCGGCGTCGCTCTCCCCCGGCGTGCCGTAGATGAGGTCCAGGCTGACGTGCTCGAAGCCCGCCTGCCGGGCCCACCGGGCACACTGGGCCGGCCGCCCCGGCTGGTGCTCCCGGTCCAGCACGGCCAGCACGTGCGGGACGGCGCTCTGCATGCCCAGCGAGATCCGGGTGATGCCGGCCTCGCGCAGCGCGGCCAGCGACCGCTCGTCCACCGTCTCCGGGTTGGCCTCGACGGTCACCTCGGCGTCCGGCGCCAGGCCGAACTCGGCGCCGATGACCCGCAGCAGCCCGCCGAGCCGGGCCGGCGGCAGCAGCGTCGGCGTCCCGCCGCCGAAGAACACCGTGCTCACCGGCGGCGCGGCCCCGTCCAGCACCCGGGCGGCCAGCCGGACCTCGGCCGCGGCCAGGTCCGGGTAGGACTCCCGGGATGCCCCGGACCCCAGTTCGGCGGCGGTGTAGGTGTTGAAGTCGCAGTAGCCGCACCGGCTGCGGCAGAAAGGCACATGCACATAGAAGCCAAACGGCCGCCCGGCCAGCCCGGCCACCGCCCCGGCCGGCAGGCACCCGTCGGCGGGGACCGGCACGCCCGCCGGAAGCACGCCTGGCATGGTCAGGGTGTCCCCTGATCGGGTTCGGTGGCGCCCGCCGCGGCCACGCCCAGCACCCGTTCCGCCTCCTCGTCCCACTTCGGGTCGCGGTCCGGGCAATCCAGCAGCCGGCGCATCAGCGCGGCATCCCCGTAGTAGGCGCGCATGGCCTCGGCGACGGTGACGCTGGCCTGCGGCCGGGACAGCACCTCGATGGGGTCACCGGGGGCGGCCATGCCCTCGGTCAGCACGCGGAGGTAGGCACCGGGGCGGCCGGCCGCGGCGAACCGCTTGACCCAGTGCGGCTCGCCCATCCAGCCCGCGAACGTCCCGCAGGGAACGCGCACCGAGGCGACCTGGACCACCGCGGTACCCAGCCGCCAGGTCTCCCCGATCAGCGCGCCGGAGACATCCAGCCCGGCGGTGGTGACGTTCTCGCCGAAGACCCCGTTGCCCAGCTCCCGGCCGAGCCGCTCCACCCACCAGTCCAGGTCTTCCCGGGCGTAGGCGTACACGGCCTGGTGCGGGCCGCCGTGATGGGCCTGGTCCACCTGCTCGTCCCCGGCCAGGCCGAGCCGCTTGATGGCCACCGGCCCGCTGGCCGGGCGCTTGTCGATCGCGGTCCGGCCGACCCGCGGCGCCCGGCTCGGCACGCGGCCGCGGCCCGTGTTCACCGAGATCACCCGTGCGTCTCCCACTCCTGCACGGTAATCGACGCCAGCACCCCCGGTCGAACGAGATTCTGCGGCCCTATCCCGGTTTCGGGAGCAGCCCCGGTAAGTGGGAGGCTCGCAGCTTTTCTGCTGTGCGCACAGCAGAAAGCTGCGCAGCCCGCCGTCGCCAGCCGGGGCTCCGCGCACCAGGCCGCGGCTATGCTGAAATCTGCCGGGCACGCGGGAGGCGCCATGACCAGCTGGCCGGAGTACGGGCACGGGATGGCCGCGCAGGGGCGGGCCGGGATCCGGGCCTCTGACGCGGACCGGGACCGGGCCGGTGAGGTGCTCAAGGCGGCTTTCGCCGAGGGACGGCTGTCCAAGGACGAGTACGACGTGCACCTGGAGCAGGTCTACTCGGCCCGCACGCTCGGCGAGCTGGCGGCGGCCACCGGCCAGCTGCCCGGGGGCGGGCTGGCGCTGTACCCGATGACCCCCGTCCGGCTGCGCACCAACCCGCTGGCGCAGGCCGCGCTGGCCTGCGGCGTGGCCGAGTTCTTCACCTTCGGGCTGACCTGCATCCCGGCCGTGATCCTGGGCCACATGGCCCGGAGCCAGATCCGGCGGACCGGCGACGCGGGCGGCACCCTGGCCCTGACCGGGCTGGTGCTCGGCTGGTTCGGCGTGACCCTGTGGGTGCTGTTCTGGGTGGCCGTGCTCGGCGCGGGCCTGGCCTTCGACCGCACGGGCACGCTGCGACTTACGGCGGCGGCTGACCCGCCCGGCCGCCCGGCTGGCGTCGATCGCTGCCGTGGCGGTCAGCGCTGGCGGTCGCGGTCCGGGGTGGTGGACAGGGCCGCGACGAACGCCTCCTGCGGCACCTCCACCCGGCCGATCGTCTTCATCCGCCGCTTGCCTTCCTTCTGGCGCTCCAGCAGCTTGCGCTTGCGGGTGATGTCACCGCCGTAGCACTTGGCCAGGACGTCCTTGCGCAGCGCGCGGATGTTCTCCCGGGCGATGATCTTCGCGCCGACGGCGGCCTGGATCGGCACCTCGAACTGCTGCCGCGGGATGAGCTCGCGCAGCCGCGACGTCATGGCCAGCCCGTACTCCCGGGACTTGTCCTCGTGCACGATCTGGCTGAACGCGTCCACCGGCTGGCCCTGCAGCAGGATGTCCACCTTGACCAGGTCGGCCTCCTGCTCGCCGTCCGGCTCGTAGTCCAGCGACGCGTAGCCGCGGGTGCGCGACTTCAGCTGGTCGAAGAAGTCGAAGATGATCTCGGCCAGCGGCAGCGTGTACCGGATCTCGACCCGGTCGGCGGACAGGTAGTCCATGCCGAGCAGCGCGCCCCGGCGGCCCTGGCACAGCTCCATGATGGTGCCGATGTACTCGGCCGGGGCCAGCACCGTGGCCCGGACCACCGGCTCGTAGACCTTGGCAATCTTGCCGGACGGCCCGCGGCCGGGCGTGACGGCGGGCCCGATGTTCCCGCCCGGGAAGTCGCTGGGGTTGGTGACCTGCAGCACCTGGCCGGAGTCCATCACCACCCGGTAGACGACGTTCGGCGCGGTGGAGATCAGCGACAGGTCGAACTCGCGTTCCAGCCGCTCCCGGACGATCTCCATGTGCAGCAGGCCGAGGAACCCGCAGCGGAACCCGAAGCCGAGCGCGGTGGACGTTTCCGGCTCGTAGACCAGGGCGGCGTCGTTCAGCCGCAGCTTGTCCAGGGCGTCGCGGAGTTCCGGGTAGTCGTCCCCGTCGAGCGGGTACAGCCCGGAGAACACCATCGGCCGCGGGTGGGAGTACCCGGGCAGCGCCTCGGTGGCGGGCCGGGCGGAGCTGGTCACCGTGTCCCCGACCCGGGCCTGGCGGACGTCCTTGACCCCGGTGATCAGGTAGCCGACCTCCCCCGCCGTCAGGGACTCGGACGGCACCGGCTCGGGGGAGATCACGCCCACCTCGAGGGTGTCGTGCGCCGACCCGGTGGACATCATGAGGCTCTTCTCGCGCCGGGTGAGGCGGCCGTCCATGACCCGCACATAGGTCACCACGCCGCGGTAGGTGTCATAGACCGAGTCGAAGATCAGTGCCCGGGCGGGCGCGTCGGGGTTGCCGCGAGGCGGGGGAACCTGCCGGACGATTTCGTTCAGCAATTCCTGTACGCCCTCGCCCGTCTTGGCCGAGACGCGCAGCACGTCACCGGGGGCGCAGCCGATGATGCCGGCCAGTTCCTCGGCGTAGAGGTCGGGCTGGGCCGCCGGGAGGTCGATCTTGTTCAGCACCGGGATCAGGTGCAGGTCGGCTTCCAGCGCCAGGTACAGGTTGGCCAGGGTCTGCGCCTCGATCCCCTGGGCCGCGTCGACCAGGAGGATGGCCCCCTCGCAGGCGGCCAGGGACCGGGAGACCTCGTAGGTGAAGTCGACGTGGCCGGGGGTGTCGATCAGGTTCAGCACGTAGCGCTGGCCATCCGGGCCGGTCCACGGGAGCCGGACCGCCTGGCTCTTGATGGTGATGCCGCGTTCCCGCTCGATGTCCATCCGGTCCAGGTACTGGGCGCGCATCTGCCGGTCCGTGACCACGCCGGTGAACTGCAGCATCCGGTCGGCCAGGGTGGACTTGCCGTGGTCGATGTGCGCGATGATGCAGAAGTTCCGGATCACCGACATGTCGGTGTTGCCGGGGCTGGTCGCGTGCTGCGCGCCGTCCGGAAGGACCTGTTCGGGCATTGCTGGCACGAGTATCCGCCTGGTTCGGTTCGGGCTGGTCACGTCGGGCTGTGCCCGGACTTCGTCTTCCATCGTCGCATGCTGGCGCTGATGCCCGGGCCGGTCCCTGCCGTCACTCCGGTCCGCGGGGCTGCCGCCCGGCCGGGGTGGCCGGCGGGCGCGCGGTTTGAGGGTTGGCCACGGGTAGGCTATCCTGCCTCGTCGGAGCGTATGCGCTGACGCCCTTGCGCGGCGGCGCTGCCGGGCGCGGACCGCGGCCGGCCCCGGCACCCCGACGACATCCTGAGCGAGGCTTTCCGCGTGGCGAACATCAAGTCCCAGATCAAGCGCAACAAGCAGAACGAGAAGGCACGGCAGCGCAACAAGGCCGTCAAGTCGACGCTGAAGAGCTCGGTGCGGAAGTTCCGCGAGGCCGCCGACAGCGGTGACCTGGACGCGGCCACCGCGGCCATGCGCAACGCCTGCCGTCACCTGGACAAGGCCGCCAGCAAGGGCGTCATCCACAAGAACCAGGCGGCCAACCGCAAGTCGGCCATCGCCCAGCGCTGCGCCCAGCTGCAGCAGGCCTAAGAGCCATTAAGAGGTACTAGTCCCGGAGTCGTCCCCCCGGGCTATTCGCCGCGAGGCGGGGCTCGCCGCAGGCGTGTTCCCGCCGAGGCGGCGAATGCGCTTCCGGGGGCCGCATCCGGGGCGAGCGGGCTCGCCGCAGGCTTCCGCCGGCGAATGCACGGGGGGTCCGGGGGGCCGCCCCGGGCCAGCAGAGCGTCAGCGGGCGGCGCGGCTGGCCACGATCTCCCGGATCGCCACCTCCAGCGCGTAACCCGCGTTCGCTCCCTCCCCCTTGACCCGCGCGTCCGCCTGGGCCACCGCCGCCAGGGCCCGGGCCACTCCCTCGGGGGTCCAGCCGCGCAGTTGCTGCCGCACCCGGTCCACCTTCCACGGCGGGGCACCCACTTCGGCCGCGACCGCCGCGTCCGGCAGGCCCCTGGCCGCGCTGCCCACCCGGCCCAGCAGCCGCACCCCCTGCGCCAGCCCGCTGCTGATGAGCACCGGCGCCACCCCGACGGCCAGCGCCCAGCGCAGCAGTTCCAGCGCCTCGCCGAGCTTGCCCTCGACCGCCCGGTCCGCGACGGTGAAGCCGCTGGCCTCGGCGCGGCCGCGGTAGTACTGCGTCACCGCCGCCTGGTCGATCACCCCGGTGGTGTCGGAGGCGAGCTGAGCGCAGGCGGCGGCGAGTTCGCGCAGGTCGTTGCCGACCGCGTCGATCAGGGCCCGCACCCCGCTCTCGTCGATCTTGCGCCGGGCGGCGGCCACCTCGCCGCGGATGAACTGCATCCGCTCGCCCATCCTGGTGATCTTCGGGCACTCGACGACCCGCACCAGGGGGGTCCCCTCCCGGCGCTGCCTGCTGGCCGCGGTGAGCGCGGTGAGCAGCGCCTTGCCCTTGGCCCCGCCCGCGTGGGTGAGCACGGCCGTGGTGTCCGGCGGCGGGTCGGCCGCCAGGGCGGTGATCTCGTCGGCAACGTTCTTCGCGGCGTCCTCGGCCCCGTGCACGACGAGCACGCAGCCGTCGCCGAACAGCGACGGGGCGGTGAGCGTGGCCAGCTCACCCGGGCGCAGGTCGGCCGCCTTGACGTGCTGGACGGTATCGGCCGGGCCCGCGGCCGACACCAGGGCGGCCACCGCCCGCTCCACGAGCAGGTCCTCGTCGCCCACCACCACGCTGACCGGGCTGGCCGGCCCGTCCGGGCTGACGGCCCGCCCGGCAGCAGCGGGCGCGCGCGGCGGGCGGGCAGTGCGGGCAGAAGGTCCGGCAGCAGAGGGCATAACGGCAGCATGCCACGACTGACACCGGCCCTGCGCCCGGCCCGGGCGAGGAGGCGGCCCGGTGCGGCGCCCGCCGCAGCAGCCGTCACCCGCCGCAGCAGCCGTCAGAGGGTGACGGGCTCGCCGCCGAGCCAGACCCGGTGCGGCTTGAGCCCGTACGCCCAGGCGAAGGCACCTTCGTGGTCCGCGTCCCAGAGCACGATGTCGGCCAGCCGGCCGCGCACCATGGCCCCCCGGTCCGGGGCCTTCAGCGCCTGCGCCCCGCCGAGCGTGGCGGCGCGCAGCGCCTCGGGGACGCTCAGCCCGAACTGGGAGATGGCCAGGGAGATCACCAGGGGCATCGAGGTGATCCCGTTCCCGCCGGGCGTGTGGTCCGAGCCCAGTGCGACCGGGACGCCCTTGTCCAGCAGCGACCGCACGGGTGGCGTCTTGCCGGTCTGCAGCGCCGTCCCGGGGCAGACCACCGCGGCCACGCCGGCCCGGGCCAGCGCGGCCACGTCCTCCTCGCTTGCCTCGTGCAGCAGGTCCGCCGAGGCGCAGCCCAGCTCCGCGGCCAGCCGGGCGGCGCCGGTGTGGCTCCTGCCGCAGGCGTGCACCCGGGGCAGCAGGCCCGCGGCCCGCCCGGCGGACAGGATCCAGCGGGCTTCCCGCTCGGTGAAGCGGCCTTCCTCGCAGTAGACGTCCACGCTGTCCGCGCCGATCGCGGCGGCGTCCGAGCACCAGGTGCCGACCGCGTCGATGTAGTCATGGCGGCGGCCGAAGTACTCCGGCGGCACCGCGCTGGCGGCGAGGAACGTCACGTGAACCCGCGGCATGCCCGGCTCGCCTTCCAGCGAGCGGAGCATCCGGACGTCGGCGAGCTCGCCATCGCGGGTCAGGTGGTACCCGGTCTTCGCCTCGATCGTGGTGGTGCCGGACCGCAGCCACTCCCGGAGCCGCGCCCGGACCCCGTTGCACAGCGTCCAGGGGTCGGTCCCGCGGGTCACCGTCACCGTGGAGGCCATGCCGCCGCCCGCGGCGGCGATCTCGTTCGGCGACGAGCCGCCCGCCACCATGGCCAGCTCGGCCCAGCGGTTACCCGCGTAGACCGGGTGGGTGTGCCCGTCGATGAGGCCGGGCGTGACCAGCCCGCCGCCCAGGTTCTCCACGGAGTCCACGTTGACGATGTCGTCGATCACGCCGGGCAGGCTCTCCGGCAGCTCGGAAGCCCGGCCGACCCAGGCGATCCGGTCGTTGTAGGTCAGGATGGCCGCGTTGCTCCAGATCTCCGATCCGGTCCACAGGCGGCCGATGTTGGTGAGCAGCCGGACGGTCACGAGGAACCCCCCGGACGGTCGCCCGGCACTGGCCGGGAGGGTGCGGGCGTGACTCGGCGCACCTGCGTCATCCGCGGTCACCTGCCATGGCTCGTCCCTACTGTTTGGCCCCCCCGCCAGGTGCCCGGATGTCTCGGGTCCCAGCGGCCGACGGTCGGGTGCTCCGGCGATGCGGCAACCAACATATCGGTTCAGTTACGCTATTGCACTACAGGGTTCCTGTACAGGCACTATCACGAAGAAGCCAGGCAGGAAATTAACGACCTTTCCGAGGATCTCACAGTCCGTCGCGCTATGCGCGGATTTCGGCTCCGCTACGTGTCAGTAACTTGCTGACTGGCCCGGGCCGGCCATCCCGAGGCCGGGCCGGCGGCCCGGTCCGCGGACCGGGTGGCGCCAGTGGCTCCCCGGACGCCCGCCGGAGCCCGCCTGGAGCCCGCCGGGCCGGGCCGGGCGTCCCCGGCATCCAGCCCGGCCGCCTGCCGTGTCCAGCCAGGTCACCGGCTTCTGCCAGGGTAGGGACTCGCCGCGGCCCGCGCAGGCATTCACGGGGGCGGGGACGGGCCCAGCGCGGCCCGGCGGGACGCTCGCCCCGGCCGGGCCGGTCAGCCAACCTTGACCGGGACCGGCCGGTGACCGCGGTCACGCCGGCCGTCCGGGCGCGGCCTTCCGCAGGTGGCGGCGGCCGCGGCCGGGCGCCCGCGGGCGAGCGGCCGCGGCGGGACAGGAAGCGCCCCGATGCCTGCCGCCATCGTGCCCGCCGCCGCAAAACGGGGCCCTTGCCGCATTCTGCAATCCATTGCAGAATGCGGGCCGGGTTCCAAACCGTTTAACGATTTTCGGCCGGCAATTCATGCGATTCACAATCCGCGGGGCGCATCACCCGGGAGCGGGCACCGCAATGCTGTCGATCTCGGCGGCCAGGTCCGGCGGGACCCGGGCGGTCAGTTCCGTGCCGGCCGCGCCGTGCCGCACCGCCAGCACCTCGCCCTCGCGGTGCGCCCGGGCCACCAGGTCGCCGCGCAGGTACGGCACGACCGCGCAGACCTCCCGGTCGCGCCGTGGCAGCGCGGCTTCCACGGCGGCAGCCAGCTCATCCAGTCCAGCGGCGGTCCGCGCGGAGATCACCACGCTGTGCGGCTCCCGGCGCCGCAGCGCCTCCAGCTCGACGGGGTCGGCCGCGTCGGCCTTGTTGATCACGACCAGTTCCGGGACGCCGCCCGCGCCGATATCGGCCAGCACCGTGCGGACGGCGGAGATCTGCGCCTGGGGGTCCGCGTCGCTGCCGTCCACCACGTGCAGGATGAGGTCCGCCTCGGCCACCTCCTCCAGGGTGGAGCGGAACGCCTCCACCAGCTGGTGCGGCAGGTGCCGGACGAAGCCGACCGTGTCGGTCAGCGTGTACCAGCGGCCGGACGGCGTCCTGGCCCGGCGCACGGACGGGTCGAGGGTGGCGAACAGCGAGTCGTCGACCAGCACGCCCGCCCCGGTCATCCTGTTCAGCAGGCTGGACTTGCCGGCGTTGGTGTAGCCGGCGATGGCGACCGCCGGGACGTCACGGCCGCGGCGCTGCTGCCGCTGGACCTGCCGCCCCACCGACATCTCGCCGAGCTGCCGGCGCAGCCGCGTGGTCCGCGCCCGGATCCGGCGGCGGTCGGTCTCGATCTTCGTCTCGCCAGGTCCCCGGGTGCCGATCCCGCCGCCCCCGGCGACCCGCCCGCCTGCCTGCCGGGACAGCGACTCGCCCCAGCCACGGAGCCGGGGCAGCAGGTATTCCAGCTGGGCCAGCTCGACCTGCGCCTTGCCCTCCTTGCTCCGGGCGTGCTGGGCGAAGATATCCAGGATCAGCGCGGTGCGGTCGATGACCTTCACCTTGACCACGCCTTCCAGGCGGCGCAGCTGGCTGGGGGTCAGCTCGCCGTCGCAGATGACGGTGTCCGCGCCCAGCTCGGTGACCAGTCCCGCCACCTCGGCGGCCTTCCCGGCACCCAGGTAGGTGGCCGCATCGGGCCGGCTCCGCCGCTGGACCAGGCCGTCCAGGATCACCGACCCGGCCGTCTCGGCCAGCCGGGACAGCTCGCGCAGCGAGTTCTCCGCGTCGGCGAGCGTGCCCTCGGTCCACACCCCGACCAGGATGACCCGCTCCAGGCGGAGCGCGCGGTACTCGACCTCGGTGACGTCCTGCAGCTCGGTGGACAGGCCGGATACCCGCTGCAGCGCATGCCGCTCGGCCAGGTCCAGGCCGCCGGTACCGCCGGGCCCGTCCTGCTCCGCGCGCCCGTCCCGCGGCCCGTGCGGGTCCTGGGGCCCGTGCCCGTCCAGGGCCCGGGGGCCCTCCCGCGGCGCGCGGTCGGCCTCGGGCTGCTTACCGGGAAGGGTCATGGGCTGCTCACGCTGGGGTCGGTAACTGATCGTCGGTTGGTTCGCCAATGCTGTCATGCCTCCGGGTTACTCTCATCTCAATAAACACCGGCGCCGCGCAGGTTGTGCCCCGGATGTGGCCGGGAACACTTTGACCGGCGCCCCGGCACGGTGTTACGAAGCACGGGACCAGCGCTGCCCTCGTCATTACCTGCCAGTAGCATGCCCGGTAACGGCAGGGCGGCGGGATGACCTGGGAGGAGCGCGGCATGGCCAGCGACGGCGTGCAGATAACGGGCCCGCGGGGCGACCGGTACGACGAGGTGCTCACGCCGGAGGCGGTGAGCCTGGTCGCGGCGCTGCAGCGGGAGCTCGGCGCCCGGCGCGCCGCGCTGCTCGCGGCGCGGGCGCAGCGGCAGGAGGAACTGTCCGCCGGGGCGATGCTGGACTTCCTGCCCGCCACCCGGCAGATCAGGGACGACCCGGACTGGCGGGTGGCCGCGCCGGCGCCGGGGCTGGTGGACCGCCGGGTGGAGATCACCGGGCCGACCGACCGGAAGATGACGATCAACGCGCTGAACTCCGGCGCCAAGGTCTGGCTGGCCGACTTCGAGGACGCCAACACCCCGCTGTGGGACAACATGATCACCGGCCAGCTGAACCTGATCGGGGCCCTGGACCGCACCCTCGACTTCAGCAGCGAGGAGGGCAAGTCCTACCGGCTCGGGCCGGACAGCGAGCTGGCCACCATCGTGGTCCGGCCGCGCGGGTGGCACCTGGACGAGAAGCACATGCTCGTGGACGGCCAGCGGGTGTCCGGGAGCCTGTTCGACTTCGCGCTGTACTTCGTCCACTGCGCCCGGCGGCAGCTGGAGAAGGGGTCCGGGCCGTACTTCTACCTGCCCAAGATCGAGAGCCACCTGGAAGCCCGGCTGTGGAACGACGCGTTCAACCTGGCCCAGGACACGCTGGGCATCCCCCGGGGCACCATCCGGGCCACCGTGCTGATCGAGACCATCCCGGCCGCGTTCGAGATGGAGGAGATCCTCTACGAGCTGCGGGACCACAGCGCGGGACTGAACGCGGGCCGCTGGGACTACCTGTTCAGCGTGATCAAGAAGTTCCGCAGCCGCGGCCAGGAGTTCGTGCTCCCGGAACGGAATTCCGTCACGATGACGGCCCCGTTCATGCGTGCGTACACCGAGCTGCTGGTGAAGACATGCCACCGCCGCGGCGCGCACGCGATGGGCGGGATGGCCGCGTTCATCCCGAGCCGGCGTGACCCCGAGGTCAATGCGGTCGCCCTGGCCAAGGTCCGGGAGGACAAGAACCGCGAGGCGGGCGACGGCTTCGACGGGTCCTGGGTCGCCCACCCCGACCTGGTCCCGCTGTGCCGCGAGGTGTTCGACGGGGTCCTGGGCGACGCGCCCAACCAGCTGGGCAAGCAGCGCCCGGAGGTGAGCGTGACCGCGGCCGAGCTGCTCGCGGTGAGCAAGACGCCCGGCACCATCACCGAGGCCGGGCTGCGGAACAACGTCAGCGTCGGGATCCAGTACCTGGCGTCGTGGCTGGGCGGCAACGGCGCGGCCGCCATCTTCAACCTGATGGAGGACGCGGCCACCGCGGAGATCTCCCGGTCCCAGGTGTGGCAGTGGCTGAACAACGACGTCCGGCTGGACGACGGCCAGCTGGTGACGGCGGACCTGGTGCGGCGGATCGTCGGCGAGGAGCTGGCCAAGGTCAGGGACTCGGCCGGGGACGCCTTCGACACGCCCCGGTTCGACCAGGCGGTGACGCTGTTCACCGAGGTCGCGCTGGCCGACGACTACGTCGAGTTCCTCACCCTGCCCGCCTATGAGGAGATGCCGTAACGCGCCCGGGGCGTGGACTACGCGGCAGCGGCAAGGCAGTCTGGGAGGACAGGGAGCACCTGGCTGGCCATGGGCGGCCGGCCGGGAACGCGACGCCAGGAGACCCTGCTGCGGGAGGCGCGATGACGGTCGGTGCGATGGTGCCCCGGATGACCGAGATCTGCGGCCCGGACGGCGTGGTCAGCGACCCGGCTGAGCTGCGCACCTACGAGTGCGACGGGCTGACCTCGCACCGGGCCGCGCCGGGCCTGGTCGTGCTGCCGCGGACGGCCGGGCAGGTGGCGGCCGTGGTGACCGAGTGCGCCCGGGCGGGCGTCCCGTTCGTGGCCCGCGGCTCGGGGACGGGACTGTCCGGCGGCGCGCTGCCCCGCACCGACGGGGTGCTGATCGTCACCTCGCGGATGCGCCGGATCATCGAGATCGACCCGGTCAGCCAGCGGGCCATCGTGGAGCCGGGGGTCACCAACCTGGCCGTCAGCACCGCGGCCCGGCCGTACGGGTACTTCTACGCGCCGGACCCGTCCAGCCAGGTGGTCTGCTCGGTCGGCGGGAACGTCGCGGAGAACTCCGGCGGCGCGCACTGCCTCAAGCACGGGTTCACCGTGCACCACGTGACCGGCCTGGAGATCGTCACGCCCGCCGGCGAGCTGACCTGGCTGGGTGACGGTACCGGGTCCGCGCCCGGGTACGACCTGGTCGGCGCGTTCACCGGGTCGGAAGGCACGCTCGGCATCGTCACCAAGATCGTGGTGAAGCTGACCCGGATCCCGCAGGTGATCACCACGCTGCTGGCCGCGTTCTCCAGCACCGGGGCGGGCGGGGCGGCGGTGTCCGCGATCATCGGGGCGGGGATCCTGCCCGCTGCCATCGAGATGATGGACGCGCTCGCCATCGAGGCCGCCGAGGCCGCGGTGGCCTGCAACTACCCGGCGGGGGCGGGTGCCGTGCTGGTCGTGGAGCTGGACGGGCCGGAGGCCGATGTCCGCCGGGACAGCGCCGCGGTGCGGGAACTGTGCCAGCAGGCCGGCTGCACCGAGATCCGGGAGGCGGATGACCCGGCCGAGCGGGCGGCGATCTGGGCCGGCCGCAAATCGGCGTTCGCCGCGGTGGGCCGCATCTCCCCCGCCTACCTGGTGCAGGACGGGGTGGTCCCGCGGACCGCGCTCGGTGAGGTGCTGGACAAGATCGCGGCGCTGGCGGACGCGTCCGGGATCCGGGTGGCCAACGTGTTCCACGCGGGCGACGGCAACCTGCACCCCCTGGTGCTGTACAACGACGCCACCCCCGGCGAGGCGGCCACGGCCGAGGAGGTGTCCGGCGCCATCCTGGACCTGTGCATCGAGCACGGCGGGTCCATCACCGGCGAGCACGGGGTCGGCACCGACAAGGCCAGGTACCTGCCGAAGATGTTCACCGCCGAGGACCTGGACACCATGCAGCTGCTGCGCTGCGCGTTCGACCCGGCCGGGCTGTGCAATCCCGGGAAGATCTTCCCGACGCCGCGGCTGTGCGGGGAGGTGCCCGGGCCCCGGCGCGGGGTCCACCCGCTGGTGGCCAGCGGGCAGGCGGAGCAGTTTTGAGCCCTGCGTCGGTCCCGGGGGCGCTGGCCCTGGCCTGCCGCGCGGTGCGCCCGGCCGGCCCGCGCGACATGGTCGCCGGGGTGATGCCGGACTGGGTCGCGTCGCCGGCCACCAGCGAGGAGGCCAGCGCGCTGCTGGCCGCGGCGACCGAGCATGATCTGGCTGTGGTGCCCCGCGGCAGCGGCACCGCCGTGGGCTGGGGCCCGCCGCCGCGCCGCTGCGACCTGGTGATCGACACGCTGCGGCTGGACCAGGTCCTCGAGCATGCCGCCGGTGACCTGGTGGTGCGGGCGGCGGCCGGGGTGACCCTGGCCCGGCTGGCCGGGGTGCTGGCGGCCGCCGGGCAGCAGCTGGCGGTGGATGCGCCGCCGGGCGGCGGCCGCCGGGCGGCGTCGCCGACGGTGGGCGGGCTGCTGGCCACCGGCGCGGCGGGCCCGCGGCGGCTGCGCTACGGGACCCCGCGCGACCTGGTCATCGGGGTCACCGTGGTCCGGCCCGACGGCACCGTGACCAAGTCCGGCGGCAAGGTCGTCAAGAACGTCGCCGGATACGACCTGGGCAAGCTGTACGCGGGCTCGTGCGGGACGCTGGGCCTGATCACCGAGGCCATTTTCCGGCTGCACCCGCTGCCGGCCGCCGCGGCGTACGTCATCGCGGGCTACGCCGATCCGGCGGCGGCCGCCGAAGCGGCCGCGGCGGCGGCCGGCTCGGATCTCGCCCCGTCCGCGGTGGAGATCGACCGGCCGGCCCTGCGCGGCCTGATCCGCCTGGGGGTCCTGCTGGAGGGCGACCCGGGCGGCGTGGCCGAGCGGGCCGCCCAGATGCGGGACGTGCTCGGCGCCGGGACGGCCACCGCGGCGGAGCCGCCGGACTGGTGGGGCGCGTCCCGGGTGGCCGGGCCCGGCCCGGGCGAGCCCATCCTGATCCGGGTGAGCTTCTGGTCCGCCGCGCTGCCGGGGGTGCTGGCCGCGGTGGACGATGCGGCCGGGCCGGCCGGGCTCGATCCGGCCCTGGGCGGCTCCCCCGCCGCGGGCGTGCTGCACCTGACGCTGCCCGCTACCGCGCCGCCCGGCGCGGTAGCGGAGTTCCTGGCCGGCCTGCGCGCCGCCCTGGCCGGGAACCTGACGCCGGGGGCCCCCGGGCGCGAGGGGCCGCCCAGCCGGGCCAGCGCGGTGGTGCTGACCGCCCCGGCCGCGGTCCGGGACAGCGTGGACATGTGGGGACCGGTGCCCGCGCTCAGCCTGATGCGGGCGATCAAGGACCGGTTCGACCCCGGGCACCTGATGGCGCCCGGCCGCTTCGCCGGAGGAATCTGATGAGCCTGTCGCCGATCGGCCCGACTGATGAGAATCTGAGCCCGTCGCCGATCGACCCGTCCGGTGAGCTGCGCGCCCTCGCCTCCGACTGCGTGCACTGCGGGTTCTGCCTGCCGGCCTGCCCGACCTACCAGCTGTGGGGCGAGGAGATGGACTCGCCGCGCGGGCGGATCCACCTGATCACCCAGATCCTCGACGGCACCCCGGCGACCGAGGCCGCCGCCAGCCACCTGGACCGCTGCCTCGGCTGCATGGCCTGCGTGCCGGCCTGCCCGTCCGGGGTGCGCTACGACCGGCTCATCGAGGCGGCCCGGGGCTGGTCCGAGGAGCCGCCGGCCAGCGGCCCGGCCCCGGTGCCGCCGCGCTCGCCGCGTGACCGGCTGGTCCGGGCCGCGATCTTCGCCGCCTTCCCGCACCCGCGCCGCCTGCGGCTGCTCACCGGCCCGCTGCGGCTGGCCCAGCGGGCCGGGGCCACCCGGCTGATCGAGCGGAGCGCGCTGGCCGCCCGGCTGGCGCCAGAACTCATCGCGTCGCTGCGGGTGGCGCCGGCCCCCCCGCGCGGCCACCGCCGGCTGAGCGGGCCGGTTCCCGGCGCAGGGCCCGCGGCGCGCGGTGGCCGGCATGCTCACCGGCTGCGTGCAGCAGGTGTTCTTCCCGCAGGTGAACGAGGCGACGGTACGGCTGCTCACCGCCGAGGGCGCGGACGTGGTCATCCCGCGCGGGCTGGGCTGCTGCGGGGCGCTGTCGCTGCACACCGGGCGGGCCGCTGAGGCCGCCCGGCTGGCCCGGCGCACCATCGAGGCCTTCGAGGACGCCGGCGTGGATGTCATCGTGGTCAACTCGGCGGGCTGCGGGTCGGCCATGAAGGAGTACGGGGAGCTGTTCCAGGCGGCCGGGGACGGCTGGGCGGAGCGCGCCGCCGCGGACCGCCGCCAAGGTACGTGATCTCACCGAGTACCTGGCCGAGCTGGCGGCGTCGGACGAGGGACCCCGCGGCGCCCGGCACCCGCTGCCGGTCACCGTGGCCTACCACGACGCCTGCCACCTGGGCCACGCCCAGCGGATCCGGCAGCAGCCACGCGACCTGCTGCGGGCCATCCCGGGGCTGCAGGTGGCGGAACTCGCGGACGGCGGGACCTGCTGCGGGTCGGCAGGCGTGTACAACCTGCTGCAGCCCGAGGCGGCCGGGGAACTCGGGGCGCGCAAGGCGGCGACGGTACTGGCCACCGGCGCTCCCGTGGTGGTGTCGGCCAACCCGGGCTGCAGCCTGCAGATCGCCTCGGCCATCGCGGCCACCGGCGCCGCCGAGCCGCCGGCCATCATGCACATCGCGGAGGTGCTGGACGCCTCGCTGCGCGGGCTGCCGGTCTCGGCGCTGACCGGCAGCCGGGCGCAGGCCGCCCCGGTGCCCACCCGGCCCTGAGCGGGCCCAGGTGGGACCGAGGCCGCAGGCCTCCGCCGGGCGCCCCTGGTCAGCAGCCGTCGTACGGGGCCCACGCGCTGGTACCGGACTGGGCGTACTCCTTGGCGAACGCCGCGTTCTGCACTGACACCGGCGCGTTCTCCGGCAGGCCGGAGAAACCCAGGGCGTGCCAGGTGGACGGCAGGAACCCGTACAGGCCGCCCGCCCCGCTGGACGGGTTGACCGCGGCCGGGTTGCCGCTGCTCTCCCGCTGGATCACGCAGGCCTGGAAACTGCCCGGCGCGCCGCGGTACGAGATGGCCGGCCGCGCGGCCACGGCCGCCCTGGCCGCGGTGCTGGTCACCCAGGCGCGATGACGGCGGGGCGCGGCCGCCCGGACGGCCGCCGGGCGCGAGCCCGCCATGGCCCCCTGCGCCGCGCGGATCAGCCATGAGCCGACGTGCGGGTCACCGGGCACGAGCAGCCGCTGCCCGGGCAGGATCATGGACGGGTCGGGTACCTGCCGCCGGTTGGCCCACCACAGCGCGGGCCAGTCCGCGGCGGTGCCGTACTCGTGCTGGCTGATCACGCTGAGCGAATCGCCATGCTGCACCACGGTGTAATGACCGGCCGCCTGAGCCGTTCCCGGATGCAGCGAAATCGTAACCGCGAACAGGGTCTTAGCGGCCCCGCCAGCTGCCATACTGATAAGCGTCATGGCTTGTTTCCTCCAAGGTTCGTTGCCATGAAAGGCCCCGGCCGCGTGCTGCAACACAATTGGCCGGGGCCGCCTGACCTTGTCAGGGACCGACGTGTGAGTACCCCCTGCGCTGTTTTCGTTAACCTTCCGTGATTGGCGTGACTGTATCCGCCTTGGTAAATCGGGTGCGCTTATCGGCAGATGTCCCTTTACCCAAGGGCCGATTGCTCACAATGTCCTATAGAGCCGCCTTACCCGGGCTGATGCAGCAACGGGCGATTCCGGCCGCCCCGCACGGGACCGGCCCCTTCAGCTCACGGCGGGCCGTTCCGGCCCGGCTTACCGGGCGGGCAATAGGGACAGATGCGGCGCGGTCAGCGGCGGCGCCGGAGGTCAGCCGCTGGCGGCCAGCCAGCGCGGGTCGAGCTCACCCTCGGCCACGATCACCGCGGGGCCGGTGAGCCAGGTGGTGCCGGCCCCCAGGGTGACGGTGAGTTCTCCGCCGGGCACGTGGACCCGCCAGATTTGCTCCTGCCCGGGGTTGTTGCCGCGGGGTTCAATGCCGGGGGGTTCCGGGGGGTCGCTCCCCCGGGCCAGTGCGACGCGGCGGCCGCGGCGGCGACCGCGCCGGTGCCGCAGGACCGGGTCTCACCGGAGCCGCGCTCGTGCACCCGCATCGTGATGGCGCCCGGCCCGGCCAGCCGGACCAGTTCCACATTCCCGCCGTCCGGGAACTCGGCCGGATCGAGGACCGGGGCCTCGGCGAGGTCGTACTTGTCCAGGGGGTCATCGACCAGGCAGGCCAGGTGCGGGTTGCCGACGCTGATCCGCAGCCCGTCCCGGTCCAGCCCGCCGACCGCGGCCCGGCCGGCACCGAGGATCGTGACCGGCCCCATGTCCACCGTGATCTGGCCGTCCGCCCCGGCCTGGACCTGCCGCACGCCGCCGCGGGTGGCCACGGCGAAGGCCGGCCCGGTGACCAGGCCGTGGTCCAGCAGGTACCGGGCGAAGACCCGGACGCCGTTGCCGCACATCTCCGCGATGCTGCCATCCGCGTTGCGGTAGTCCATGAACCATTCCGCGTCCGCGGCCTGATCGATCGCTGGCCAGGCGGGGCTCGCCGCTGACGCGTCCGCCCCGGGCGCAGCGTGCGCACGACCCGCAGCACCCCGTCGGCCCCGATCCCGGCGCGCCGGTCACAGAGCCGGGCGGCCAGCCCGGCGGGCAGCCCGAACTCGCCCGCCGGGTCGGGCAGGATCACGAAGTCGTTCTCGGTGCCATGTCCTTTGGCGAACCGCATGAGCCGATGGTAGCCAGCGCCAGCCCGGCCGGGTCCGTCCCGGGGCCGACGTCCAGCCAGCGGACCCGGGGATCCCGGCGGAACCAGGATTCCTGGCGCCGGGCAAACCGCCGGGTGGCCCTGATGGTCTCGTCGCGGGCCTGCTCTTCGGTCCACTCCCCGGCCAGGAAGCGGAGCACCTGCGCGTACCCGAGAGCCCGGCTGGCCGTCGGGCCGGCCCGCAGGCCAGCCCGGTCCAGCGCCCGCACCTCGTCCACCAGCCCGGCCTGCCACATCCGGCCAACCCGCTCGGCGATGCGGTGGTCCAGCTCGGCCCGGGGCACCCGGAGCCCGAGCTGCACGGCCGGGTACAGGGACTCATACCGGGGCATCGTGGCGGTGAACGGCCGCCCGGACAGCTCGACGACCTCCAGCGCCCGGACGATCCGGCGCCCGTTGGACGGCAGGATGCCCTCCGCCGCGGCCGGGTCGAGGCCGGCCAGCCGGGCGTGCAGCGCGCCGGGCCCGCAGCGCTCCAGTTCCTGCTCCAGGCGCCTGCGCAGCGCGGGGTCCGTGCCCGGGAAGTTCAGGTCGTCGAGGGCGGCCCGGATGTACAGGCCGGATCCCCCGGCCAGGATGGGTACCCGGCCGCGGGCCTGCACCTCGGCGAGGGTGGCGCGGGCCATCCGCTGGTATTCGGCGACGTTCGCGAGATGCCGGACGTCCCACACGTCAAGCAGGTGATGCGGGATCCCCTCGCGCTCCGCCACGGTGAGCTTGGCCGTCCCGACGTCCATGCCCGCGTACAGCTGCATGGAGTCGGCGTTGATGATCTCCCCGCCCAGCGCGTGGGCCAGCCGCAGGGCCAGCTCCGACTTGCCCGCCGCCGTGGGGCCCAGGACCACGATCACCCGTCCCGTCATGACCCCATCCTGTCAAGCCGGCCGCGGCAGGCCGGCCGGGTCTGCCCGGCCAGCCGGGTCCATCCCGCATCCGGCCCGGCGGTGCGGCCGCTGGCCCCCCGGGCCAGCGGCCGCACCGCCGGGCGGTGCCGCCCGGCGGGTGCCTGCGAGCGCAGCGCTAGCCGCGGCCCCGGTGCACCGCGGTGACATGCAGGTAGGACGGCCCACGCCGGGAGCAGGCCGCGAAGGCCAGCCGGACGAACGCGGCGCCGCGGGAGGCCGGCGGGTAGACCCGCAGGCCGGCGGCGGTACGCATCCGGCAGGCCCGGGACGGGAAGTTGCCCGCCTCCTCGATCGTCAGGTCCGCATGCGCGGTAGCACCACGGCGCAGCGTGACGAAGCGGGGCCGGAAGAGCGTGTCCCGGGACGCGGGGCTGCCCAGCTGGTGCCCGTGACGGCCGACCGCGGCGACCCCCGGGTACCCGTTGAGGTGGCAGGTGACCCGGGTGAGGTTGGTGAACCGCAGCGGGTAGACCACGGCACCGGCCGTGCCGCTGCCCGGCCCGACCGACACCCGGAGCCGGGCGACCGAGCAGATCGGGGTTCCGGCCAGCCCGCGCCCGTGATGGGCGGCGGCCGAGGCGGCGGTCATGCTCAGCACGGCGGCACCGCTGGCGGCCACTGCGACCACGGCCCGGCGGGCCGCATGGGCTGATATCGACATGGAATGATTCCCCCTTCGTCATGGCGGAGCTGACGCCCCCACCTGCTAGGACGCAGTCCTCGACGGGGAGGTTGGCTGAGGCGGCGAAGGGCTCAGCCGGGGCGGCCCACGGCCGGCATGCCGAGCAGCACGCCCCCGGGGACAGCCGCCGCGCAGCCGGAGGAATCGGGCGCCGCCGCGGATGACGGTCCGGCCGCGGGGCCCTCGTGGCGGGCCTGCCACGCATCGCCGCCGCGGGTCCGGCGCACGGCCAGCGGCGCGCCGTCCGCGATCAGGTAGTGCGGGGCCGCCCGGGTCACCACCGTGCTGATCAGGTCGCCGGGACGCGGCGTGCCGTCACCCGGCGCGAAGTGGACCAGCCGGTTGTCCCGGGCCCGCCCGGACAGCCGGGGGTGGTCCCGTCCTTGCGGCCCTCACCCTCGGCCACCAGCACTTCCACCTCGCGGCCGACGATCCGCTCGTTCTCGGCCAGGGAGGTGTCCGAGACCAGGGCGGCCAGCCGCTGGTACCGCTCCGCGACCACCTCAGCGGGCACCTGGTGGTCCATGGTGGCGGCCGGTGTCCCGGGCCGCGGCGAGTACTGGAACGTGAACGCCCCGGCGAAGCGGGCCCGCCGGACCAGGTCCAGGGTGTCCTCGAAGTCACGGTCGGTCTCCCCGGGGAAGCCGACGATGATGTCCGTGGTGATGGCGGCGTCGGGGATGGCGGCCCGGACCCGGTCCAGGATGCCCAGGTACGCCTCCCGGCGGTAGGCGCGCCGCATGGCCCGCAGCACCGTGTCCGAGCCGGACTGCAGCGGCATGTGCAGCTGGGGCATGACGACCGGGGTCTCGGCCATCGCGGCGATCACGTCGTCGGTGAAGTCGCGCGGGTGCGGCGAGGTGAACCGGACCCGTTCCAGCCCGTCGATCCCGGCGCAGGCCCGGAGCAGCTTGGCGAAGGCCTGCCGGTCGCCGAAGCCGACCCCGTAGGAGTTCACGTTCTGCCCGAGCAGGGTGACCTCCACCACCCCGTCCCCGGTCAGCGCCCGGATCTCGGCCAGCACGTCGCCCGGGCGGCGGTCCTGCTCCCGGCCGCGCAGGGCCGGCACGATGCAGAAGGTGCAGGTGTTGTTGCAGCCGACGGAGATCGCCACCCAGGCGGAATAGGGCGATTCCCGGCGGGCCGGCAGCACGGACGGGAACCGCTCCAGGGACTCGACGATCTCCACCTGGGCGGCCGCCTCGACCCGGGCCCGCTCCAGCAGGGCGGGCAGCGAGCCGATGTTGTGCGTGCCGAACACCACGTCCACCCACGGCGCCCGCTGCGCGATGCCGGCCCGGTCCTTCTGGGCCAGGCAGCCGCCCACGGCGATCTGCATGCCGGGCCGGGACTGCTTGACTGGCAGCAGGTGGCCCAGGTTGCCGTACAGCCGGTTGTCCGCGTTCTCGCGGACCGCGCAGGTGTTGAACACGACCACGTCGGCGGGCTGCCCGTCCGGGGCGCGCTGGTACCCGGCCGCTTCCAGCAGGCCAGCCAGCCGCTCCGAGTCGTGCATGTTCATCTGGCACCCGTAGGTGCGGATCTCGTAGGTGCGGGAGGCGCTCATCTCGGATCCGAGACTACGCGCAGCACGCGGCATGTCCGGAATCTCCTTCCGCCGGCCCTTGGCATGTCCGGAATCTCCCGTGGCAGACCCGCGAATGGTAGACGATATCCCCTATGACAGACAGCGTGGCCGCCCCGCGGATTCCTTACGGTGCATGGACGTCGCCGATCACCGCGGCGGACGTGGCCCGGGGGCAGGTGCTGGTGTCGTATCCGCTGGTTTCGGGCACCGATGTGTGGTGGCAGGAGGGACGCCCGGATGAGGGCGGCCGGGTGACCGTCATTCACTGCGACGCGGCCGGGAATAAGCACGTGCTGTTGCCGTCCCCGTGGAATGCCCGCAGCCGGGTCCACGAATACGGCGGCCGGTCTTACCTCCCGGTGCCCGGGGCCGGCACCGGGCTGGACGCCGACCGCGCGGTTGTCTTCGCGAACTACGCGGACCAGCGGCTGTATGTCGTGGCCGACCCGGGAACGGCCCCGGCCGCGGGCAGCAGCGGCCAGGAGGCGGGCGCGCCCCGCCCGCTGACCCCGGAACCGGGGGATGGCGAGGAACGGGCGGCGCTGCGTTATGCGGACTTTATTCTCTCGGCCGACGGGTCAGAGGTGTGGTGCGTCCAGGAGCGGCACGAGGCGGGCGCGATCAGCCGCGGGATCGTCGCGGTACCGCTGGACGGCAGCGCGGCCGAGGACGCGGGGGCCATCCGGCCGCTGGTGACCGGCTGGGATTTCTTCGCCTTCCCGACCCTGTCCCCGGACGGGAGCCGGCTGGCCTGGGTCTGCTGGAATCACCCGCGGATGCCGTGGGACGGGACCGAATTGCGGGTGCGGCTGATCGCCGACGGCGTGCCGGAGCGGGGCCGGCTGGTCAAGGGCGGGCATGCGGGAATCCGTGCTGGCGCCGGTGTGGCGGGATGAGACCAGCCTCTACGTGGTCTCCGACTGGCCCGGCTGGTGGAACCTGTACCAGGTGGGCCTGACCGGGGAGCCCGCCCAGGCGCTGTACCCGGCCGAGGAGGAATTCGCCGACCCGTTGTGGCAGCTCGGTGGCCGGCCCTACGCCCGGCTCGGCGACGGGCGGCTGGCCGTGCTGCACGGCCAGGGCGGCCTGCGGCTCGGCGTGCTCGACCCGGAGACGGGCGAGCTGGCCGACCTGGACCTGCCGTTCGGGGAGTTCACCGACGGGCTGTCCGCGGACGGGACGACGATCGTCGCGGTGGCGGGCGGCCCGCTGACGCCGCTGGCCGTGGTGCGGATCGATGCGGCCTCCGGGACCTCCGAGGTGCTGCGCGCGGAGACCGAGAAGGCGCCGGACCCCGGTTACCTGCCGGTGCCGAAGCAGGTGCAGCTGGAAGGGCAGTACGGCCGCAGCGTGCACGCCCTGGTCTACCCGCCGACGCACCCGGAGGCGGCCGCCCCGGACGGCGAGCTGCCGCCGTACGTGGTCTGGGTGCACGGCGGGCCGACGTCGCACGTGGTCGGCCTGCTCGACCTGGAGAAGGCCTACTTCACCAGCCGGGGCATCGGGATCATCGACGTCAATTACGGGGGCTCCACCGGCTACGGGCGCAGCTACCGGGAACGGCTGCGGATGCAGTGGGGCGTGGTGGACGTCGAGGACGTGGCCGCCGCCGCGCTGGCGCTGGCCCGCCAGGGCGAGGCCGACGAGCGCCGCCTGGCCATCCGCGGCCACTCGGCCGGTGGCTGGACGGCCCTGGCCGCGGTGACGTCCGGGGCTCGCGTTCCGCCGGTGTTCAGCGCGGCCGCCTCGTACTACGGAGTGGCCGACCTGCGCGAGCTCGCCGCCCAGACGCACGACTTCGAATCGCACTACCTGGATGGGCTGATCGGCCCGCTGCCTGGTTTCGAGTACGTCTACGCGGAACGGTCCCCGCTCGGCCACGTCACCAGCGCGACCAGCCCGGTGCTGCTGCTGCAGGGGCTCGACGACCCGGTCGTGCCGCCCGCGCAGGCCCGCAGCATCGCCGGTGACCTGGCCGCGCACGGCATCCGGCACGCGCTGCTCACCTTCCAGGGTGAGTCGCACGGCTTCCGGCGGGCCGACACGATCATCAGCGCGCTGCAGGCGGAACTGTCCTTCTACGGGCAGGTGCTGGGCTTCGACCCGCCCGGGATCCCGCGGCTCACGCTCACCGAGCCCGCCGCCGCGGCCGCCCCGGCCGCGCCCGGCCCGGCCGAGCCCGCTTCGGCCGACCCCGCTTCCGCCGACCCGGCTTCGGCCGACCCCGCCGACCCGGCAGAGCCAGCGTCCCCGTCCGCGTCCTCCGCGCCGTCCCGGTCGTCCGTGCCGTCCATGCCGGACGCGCCATCGGCGCCAGGGGCAGCGGGCGTGCCGTCACGGGCCGCCTCCGGCTGACCGGCCCCGGCCGGCAGGCCGGGCTACCGGGATGGGTCCGGCGGTCCGGCGGGCGGGCCCGGCGGTCAGCGGGCGGGCCCGGCGGTCAGCGGGCGAACTCGGTGGCCCGGGACTCCCGGACCACGGTGACCCTGATCTGGCCGGGGTAGGTCAGCTCCTCTTCCACCTGCTTGGCCACGTCCCGCGCGATTACCTGGGCCTGGATGTCGTCCACCTTCTCCGGCTTCACCATGACCCTGATCTCCCGGCCGGCCTGCATGGCGAACACCTTCTCCACCCCCGGCTGGGCTGTCGCGATCTGCTCCAGCCGCTCCAGCCGCTTCACGTAGGCCTCGAGCGACTCCCGGCGGGCGCCCGGCCGGCCGCCGCTGATGGCGTCGGCCGCCTGGGTGAGCACGGCCTCGACGGTGCGCACCTCGACCTCGTTGTGGTGTGCCTCGATCGCGTGCACCACATCCGGTGACTCGCCGTAACGCCGCGCGATCTCCGCGCCGATGAGGGCGTGGCTGCCTTCCACCTCGTGGGTGAGGGCCTTGCCGATGTCGTGCAGCACGGTGCACCGCTTGAGCAGCACGGGGTCCATGCCCAGCTCACTGGCCATCATGCTGGCGATGTGCGCGGACTCGACCAGGTGCCGGAGCACGTTCTGGCCGTAGGACGTGCGGTAGCGCAGCCGGCCGAGCAGGGTGACCAGTTCCGGGTGCAGATCCGTGATCGACAACTCGACCAGGGCGTCCTCGCCGGCCCGGACGCACAGCTGCTCGACCTCGCCCTTGCTCCGCTCGTAGGCTTCCTCGATCCGCTGCGGATGGATCCGCCCGTCGAGCACGAGCCGCTCCAGCGTGAGCCGGGCGACCTCACGGCGCACCGGGTCGAAACAGGACAGCAGGACGGCCTCGGGCGTGTCGTCGATGATCAGGTTGACCCCGGTGACGGACTCGAACGCCCGGATGTTCCGGCCCTCCCGGCCGATGATCCGGCCCTTCATCTCGTCGCCCGGCAGGTGCAGCACCGAGACCACCGACTCGCTGGTCTGCTCGCTGGCGACCCGCTGGATGGCCAGCGTGATGATCCGGCGGGCGCGCTGCTCACCGTCGCGGCGGGCCGCGTTCTCGGTCTCCCGGACCAGCAGCGCGGCCTCCCGCTTGGCCTGGTTCTGGATGCCGGTCACCAGTTCCGCCTTGGCCTGGTCGGCGGTCAGCCCGGCCACCTGCTCCAGCACGGCCCGCCGTTCCTCATCCAGCCGTTCCAGGTCAGCCTGCCGGGCATCGAGTTCTTCCCGGACGTGCTCCAGGCCGGCCGCCCGCTCGTCAAGCTTGCCGAACTCGGCGTCCAGCCGGGCTTCCCGCTCGGCCAGCCGCGCCTCCCGGCGCTCCAGGTCGGCCCGCAGGTCCCGGGCCTCCTCACGGACCGCGCGGAGTTCGTCGTCGGCCTCCCGGCTGGCCTGAGCCGCCTTGTCCGCAGCCAGGCCGGCCTCCCGCATGATGGCGGCGGCGTCCGATTCGGCCCGGGTCCGGATCTGGTCGGCTTCCCGGCTTGCCGCCTCGAAGGTCCGCTGCGCCTCCGCGGTGAGCTCGGCGCTGGCGTTCACGCTGGCGCTGGGAATAGCGCTGGCGGGGGCCTCGGTGACCGGAGGCGGGACGTGACCCGGAGAGCGGCGCAGCACCACAACGAGCGCGAAAACGAGCGGCCAGCAGCCCGACAATCCCGATGACGAGAGAGATTGTGCTGCTCATGGCACACCCCAATCCTGCTCGCTGGCCCCCGGCACCGGGATGTGGTGCCAGGGGAACACCTGGAGCGAGGGGTCATGCCTGCCAGCCACCGGCCCTGGTGGGCGGCCATTTCCCGGCTCGCGCCGGGCGCTTCCCGGCTCGCGCCGGGCGCTCACCTCCCATCCGGGTCGGCACTACCCGCCGGGCAGGCCCGGCCGCATACCGGGCAGCAACCCGGCCTGCCAGCCCCGGCCCGCGCGGCCGCCCGGTTCACCCCGGCCAGCCTCCCGGGCCGTCGGCCGACCCGGCCAGCTCACCGACCCGGCCAGCTGGCCGGCCAGCGGCTGGGCGGCACGCAGCCCACGAACCGGGCTGCCAGACGCGCGCCCGGTGACCTGCAGGCGGCCCGGCGTGCTGCCCGGCAGGCGCCGGGCCGGCCGTACCCGGCTGCCCTTCCTCGGCCGGACACGGCCGCGAGCGGCCTGCCCAGCCGGCCCAGGCGGGCTTCCCCGCCCGGGCCAGTCACATCCAAAGCCCTAACCGGCCGGAGCCGGTCACGAACCGTATTCAGTCGTTTTCATCCGCATGGCACGGAGTAACACCTCGCTGCCGTGAGGTTAAGCGTAGATAACAGTTTGGGCAAGCAGTCCACCCCGGTCTTCTCAATTCTTACTCTGTGCAATCAGCTTCTTACCCGGCGCGACCGGCCAGTCTAGCCAGCCTCGGATTCGTCGTCCATCCAGGTCAGCGCCGGATCATCCGGATCAGGGGCCGCCCCGGCGAGATCGAGGCCTCTCCTGCTCGAGCGCTTCCCGGACGACGCGGTAGGCGACGGGCGCCGGGTACCCCTTCCGGGCCAGCAGGCCGACGAGCCGCCGCATCCGGGCCGGCAGCGGCTTCCCGCGGCTGGCGGCCAGCCCCTTGGCCACCAGGCGCCGGGCGGTGGCCATCTCCTCGGCCGGGTCGAGGGCACTGACCGCCGCGCTGATGTCCTGGCCGTCGACCCCGCGCCGTTTCAGTTCGGCGGAGAGGGCCCGCCGGGCCAGGCCCTTGCCGTGGTGCCGCGATTCCACCCAGGCACGGGCGAATGCGGCGTCGTCGATGAGGCCCACCTCGGCGAAGCGGGCCAGGACCGCCGCGACCGCCGTCTCCGGCAGGCCCCGGCCGCGCATGGCGTCGGCCAGTTCGGCCCTGGTCCGCGGCCGGGCGGTCAGCAGGCGCAGGCACAGCTCCCGGGCGCTGCTCTCCGGGTCACGCTCCGCCCCGGCTGGCGCGCCCGGACCCGCACCCCGGGACCCGCCGCCCCCGGGCCCGCGGCGCTGGGCTCGGCCGGATCCGGGGCCAGGGCCGGATCAGGCACCGCCGTTCACACTGCCGGCTGCGGCGGCACGGGCGGCTGCCCCGGCCCCGGGCGCAGCCGGCCTTGCCGGCCCGGGCCGCCGGGATAGCCCCGGCCGGGCCGCTAGCCGCTCCACCGTTGACGCGGCGGTAGCGGCGGGGGCCGCTTCCGCATCGACCCGCGGGCCGACGCCGAGCTTCTCCTTGATCTTCTTCTCGATCTCGTTGGCCATGTCCGGGTTTTCCTTCAGGAAGTTCCGGGCGTTCTCCTTGCCCTGGCCAAGCTGGTCGCCCTCGTAGGTGTACCAGGCACCGGACTTGCGCACGATCGACTGCTCGACCCCGAGGTCGATCAGCCCGCCCTCCCGGCTGATCCCGAAACCGAACAGGATGTCGCACTCGGCGACCTTGAATGGCGGGGCGCACTTGTTCTTGACGACCTTGATCCGGGTGCGGCTGCCCACCGCCTCGGTACCGTCCTTGAGTGTCTCGATCCGGCGCACGTCCAGCCGCACTGACGCGTAGAACTTGAGCGCCCGCCCGCCGCTGGTGGTCTCTGGGCTGTTATGCACCATGACGCCGTCAACGAAGTAGTTATGCAAGCCCTCTACCTCGATGTCGAACCGGTTCATGGACCGCGTCGGCGGCTTGACGTGGACGTCCAGGATCCTCGCTGGCACCAGGTACATTCCGGGCTCGACGAACTCTGGCTGCACCCCGAACTGCCCGCGGAACCGCGGCAGGAGCTTGTACTCCATCGAGGGATGCACATATGGGGCGACGAGCCGCTGGAATTTCTCCGACGCCGCAGTGGTGAACTGCATGATGGCCTGACGCCGGGAGCCACGGGTGACGACCTTGACGTCCAGCCGATACGTGTCCCGCAGGTAATCGGCGAGCCTCTCCCGTGAACCCGGGCTCATCGCCTGGACGCAGAACTCGATCCGGCCGGTACCACCCTGCGTGCGCTCCTGGACGCCCTTGGACCGGAGCGTGAAGCAGCCGTCGTCCATGTACCAGACGGCCAGGGCGAATGGCGTGAGCGCCTTGAGATACTCCCAGCTGAGGTGCTTCCGGCCATCGCCGAAGTAGACCGCCTCATGGAGTTCAGCCAGCTCAGGAAGGGGGCTCAGGTCGGCAAAGACCGCTTCCTTCGCGTTGAAGGTCCGCGAGCATCCGACATTGCCGAGCAGACTGACCTTCCAGTCCAGGTACGCGGCCTGAGCGGCGCCATGCCCCATCCGGAACCGGGTGCCTGACCTACCGCGGGTGTTCGGCGAAAGGCTCCCGTCGCCCATCAGCGCGCCCAGGATCAGCTGCATCTGCTGCTCGCTTAGCTTCCGTGGCTCGGCGAGGAGAACACGGTCACCAGCTGTCAGCTCGCCTGCCTCGCGCCAGCCACCGGGCGTCCGGACCAGGTGGTTCTCCGTCGCCGCGAACTGGGCCTTGCCATTACCACCTGACTTGGCCACGGTGAACTGGAGGAAGCGTGCGGCCGGGCCATTGTTGAACCAGTTGACAATGCGGCGCGGGACTATGCGCCCCGTCTCCGGGTCGCAGGAGAGCACCTCGACATCCAAGCGCTGGTTAACGATCTTGCCGATCTTCTCCTGCGTGCCATCCGCCAGCGTCACCCTGGTCGAGTACGACATGCAGCCGAACATGACCCCGACCTTCTCCCGCAGCTGGTTGATGAAGATGCAGGTGGTGTTGGTGTTGTTCAGCGCGCCGGCCAGCTTGCGCAGGGCCTGGGACATCAGCCGGGCCTGCAGGCCTACGTGGCTGTCCCCCATCTCGCCCTCGATCTCGGCGCGGGGCACCAGCGCGGCCACCGAGTCGATGACGACGACGTCGATGGCGCCGGAACGGATCAGCATGTCCGCGATCTCCAGCGCCTGCTCCCCGGTGTCCGGCTGGGAGACGAGCAGCGCGTCGATATCCACGCCGAGGTGCTTGGCGTAGTCCGGGTCCAGGGCAGTGCTCCGCGTCGATGAACGCGGCGATGCCGCCGGCCTGCTGCGCATTGGCCACCGCGTGCAGCGCGATCGTGGTCTTGCCGCTGCCCTCCGGGCCGTACACCTCGACCACGCGGCCGCGCGGCAGGCCGCCGATGCCGAGGGCCACGTCCAGGGCGATCGCCCCGGTCGGGATCACTTCCATCGGGGCCCGGCCCTCATCGCCGAGCCGCATGACCGAGCCCCGGCCGAATTGCCGTTCGATCTGGGCGAGCGCAGCCTCCAGCGACTTGTCCCTGTCGCCGCCGGTCCTGCTGACCGTCCTGTCGCCGCTGCCTGCCATGGATTCTCCCATTGGATTTAAGGGCTGCTCTGTTAGTTCAACCTGCTGGTCCGGACGCTACGCGGCGGTACCGACAATTCCGCGTCGCCCCGCCGCGCCGTTGCTGGCGGTGCCGCCGCGCCAGGCGGCGAGACGGCCACCGGCGGCCGCCAGGGCTCACCATAGGCGAACAACTGTTCGATCATAAGGCCAACACGCCGCACGCGCAGGGAGATTGTGACGACTGCCGCCCGTGGCTCAGCGCGGGAATGGCGCCCGGAACGGCCGGGGCTGGCCTGGCCGGCCTGGCCCGGAACGGCCCCGGCTGCCTGGCCGGCCTCGGGCCAGGTCAGCGCAGCCGCTGCGGGACGTTGAACTCCTCGCAGACCGCACGCCACACCATCTTGGCCTCCTCGCCGTCGGCGAGGGCCCGTTCCACGGTCCGCTCGCCCAGCCGGGCCAGCACGTGATCCTTGGCCACGCTGCTCGCGTACGCGTCGCCGAACTGAGCGGACATCCGCTGCCAGAACTCGCTGAGACGCACGGCCCTCCCCAGGTGCCACCCGGCCGGTACCCGGCGGCCCGGTGCCAGCCAGCCCGGTGCCAGCCAGCCCGGTGCCAGCCAGCCTTCGCGGCGCCGCCGGCCAGCCGGCCAGGCGCAGTCCGCCTGCGGCGAGATTACCGGGACCGCGCGCCTGACCGGGCCAGCGCCGCGAACGTTTGCGCCGGCCGCAATCGGGTCACGACGGCAGGAATGCGATCACTGTGACGGGGGAAGGTTCATAGCGGGTGCGGCAACGCGGCATAACGTGGTGCTCGCAGTTCCTGGGTGCATCCGATCGGCATGGCCCGCCAGCCACCGGCGGGCACCGACCGCCTGGAGCGTGCATTGGACCAGTCACCAAGCGGGAACGGCGTTCCCACCGCGATAGCGCGGGTGCCCGGCCAGCGGCAGAGCGCCGACGGCCAGCCCGCCGCCCGCCCGCCGGCCAGCAGCCCGCCGGCCGACGGCCAGCCCGGGGCAGGGCCGCCGGGCGGCGCCGCCCCGGGCACCGGCACCGTCCCGGTGCCCCGGCGCACCGACGGGTTTGCCGTGGCCACCCTCATCACCGGCATCCTCGCCCTGATCCCGGTCACCGTCGTGCTCGGGCCGGTCGCACTGGCCCGGGTGGCCAGTTCCGGAGCCCGCGGCCGGCGGCTGGCCGTGACCGGCCTCGTCCTGGCGGGCGCGTGGCTCCTGGCGGGCGGGCTGGCCGTGGCGGCGCTGGTGGCGCACCGGTCGCCGTCCGCGCCGGTCAGCCTGCCGCGCATCTTCGCCGTGCACACCGGCCAGTGCCTCAATTCCGCGCCTAACGAAATGTCCGGGGTGCATGTCGTCAGTTGCGCCTCGGCCCACGACGCGGAGGTGTTCGGCACCTTCCAGGTGGCCGCGCACCGCTACCCCGGGATCCCGGCACTGCGGCGCGATGCCGGGCTGGGCTGCGCCAGCAGGCTGTCGGGCTACCTGAACCCTCAGCTGGCGTCGGGGTCGCTGACCGAGTCCTACGTCTACCCGGACCCGGGCGCCTGGGCCGCGGGCGAGCGCACCGTCGTGTGCACCATCCACAGCACTACGGGCCCGCTCACCGGGTCGGTGCGCGGGCTGCCGGGCTAGGAGCCTGCCAGCCACGCCAGGAAGCGGCCCCGCGACCAGCAGCGGCCAATGGCCTCGGCGCGCAGAGCCGACTGGTCGAACACCGCCAGGCCGATGATGCTGTGGCCAGAGGCGCGGCGGTCGCCCAGGGTCGGAATCGTCGGCGCGACTCCGACCCCCTCCGCGGACACCCACGCCACCGCCCGGCCGGCCGCCGCTTCGTCGAGGCGGTACAGGAAGCGCAGGCGGCTCTCGAGCGGGAAGTGCGACAGCGCCCACGTCGTGGTGACGACCGGCAGGGCGTCCGCGGGTACCCGGGCGAAGGCATCGGGCAGCACTTCGACAGCGTCGCCGCGCAGCAGCACCGGAGGGGCCGTCGCCGCCAGCGCGATCTCCGCTGCCAGCCTCGCGACCCGCTCTGGCTGATCTGGCCACAGGCAGGCGCGCAACCACCGGGCGTCATCCGCGTCGGTCACGTTGACCGGATCGAGGTCGATGCCGACCCGGGCGACGACCTCGGGCATCGCCCGCGCCGGGATGGGCCGGCCGCCCACGATCGAAGACGACAGCCGCACGGGAGATGACGGGTCGCCCAGCGATTGCCCGTTGCTGTACCTGATGCCCACGCGATCGACATTGAGATTGAGCCCAGCCGAACAACCCACGTCGATCAGCCCCACCGCATTCGCGCCGACCCGGCGCGCCGCCTCGGCAATGGCCGGGTACAGCACGGCGCAGCGTCCCGTCTCGCCGGCCCGCGGCTGCCTGCGCGCGGCGATGGCCACGACCGAGTTGGTCATACGCAGCAGCGTGCCGACCGCCGCCCCAGCGGCGGCGTCGCCATCCCCAGCGGCATACGCGGCGGCCAGGGCCGGGGCGCGTCCGGCGAGGGCGAGGTCGTGCAGCGCGGCGAGGATCACCGTGGGGTGCCGCTTGCGCGCCGGCGCCGCCTCGATGGCGCGCAGCGCCGCGCCGGACTCACTCAGGGCGACGGCGACCCGCTCGTACAGCGGCGATGTCCCGGCCGCCTCGACCTCACCAAAGTGCCGGTACACCTGAGCGAGTGCGCGGGCCCTGCGCACCGGTACGGCGCTTCCTGCGGTCGGCCCTGGCATTCCGGTGATTCTAGCCAGTGAGACGACAAGCCCCCGACCCTTCACCTGGCCCAACACAGCGCCTTCGATCAGCGGCCCATCTTGTCGGTAGCGCCGGGCACTATGGATACATGACGCCCTCCCCCGACCATCCCCGCGCTGGTCATCCGGGCGACGGCGGGACCCCTAGCCGGGACGCGCTGGAAGGCTTCAGCGCGGTCACCCGGGACTGGTTCACGGCCGCCTTCGCCGCGCCCACGCCGGCCCAGGCCCAGGCCTGGGCGGCCATCGGGAAGGGCGAGAACACCCTCGTCATCGCGCCGACCGGGTCAGGCAAGACCCTGGCCGCGTTCTTGTGGGCCCTCGACCGGCTGGCGGCCGTGCCGACCCCGGACGACCCGAAGCAGCGCTGCCGGGTGCTGTACATCTCCCCGCTCAAGGCGCTCGCCGTGGACATCGAGCGGAACCTGCGGGCCCCGCTGACCGGGATCAGGCACACCGCGCAGGCGATGGGCCACGCCGAGCCGGACATCTCCGTGGCGGTACGCACCGGGGACACCGGGCCGGATGAGCGGCGCCGGCTGGCCACCCGCCCCCCGGACATCCTGATCACCACCCCGGAGTCGCTGTTCCTGCTGCTCACCTCCAAGGCACGGGACGCACTGCGCAGCGTGGACACCGTGATCCTCGACGAGGTGCACGCACTGGCCGGCAGCAAGCGCGGCGCGCACCTGGCGCTGTCCCTGGAGCGGCTGGACGCGCTCAGCCCGGGCCGGCCGCCGGCCCAGCGGATCGGGCTGTCCGCCACCGTCCGGCCCGCCGAGACGGTGGCGTCGTTCCTGGGCGGTGCCCGGCCGGTCACCATCGCCGCGCCGCCCAGCAGCAAGGAACTCGACCTGCAGATCGTGGTGCCGGTCGAGGACATGACCGACCTCGACCCGCCGCCGGGCGCCGCCGAGGACGGCGCCGACGGCCCCGCGCAGCGCCGGTCGATCTGGCCGCACGTGGAAGAGCGGGTGCTCGACCTGATCGAGCAGCACCGGTCCACGATCGTGTTCGCCAACTCGCGCCGGCTGGCCGAGCGGCTCTGCGCCCGGCTCAACGAGCTGGCCGCCGAGCGCGCCGAGCTGCGGGCCGCCCCGCCGGCCGGGCAAGCCACGCCGGGCGGCCCCGCACCCGGCGGGATCCCGGCCGGCCCGCCCGGACCTGACGGCAGCGGGCCACCCCCGGCCCGGGCCGCGCCCCCGGCCCAGATCATGGCGCAGGCCGGCGCGACCGGCGGGGTGCTGCCCGAGGTGGCCCGGGCGCACCACGGCTCGGTGTCCCGCCAGGAGCGGGCCCAGATCGAGGAGGCGCTCAAGGCGGGCCGGCTGCCCGCCGTGGTGGCCACGTCCAGCCTGGAGCTGGGCATCGACATGGGCGCCGTCGACCTCGTCGTCCAGGTCGAGTCGCCGCCGTCGGTGGCCAGCGGGCTGCAGCGCACCGGCCGGGCCGGGCACAACGTGGGCGACGTGTCGCGCGGCGTGATCTTCCCTAAGTACCAGGGCGACCTGGTGCAGTCGGCGGTGGTGGCGCGGCGGATGCGGGGCGGCCAGATCGAGTCGCTGAGCATCCCGCGTAACCCGCTGGACGTGCTCGCCCAGCAGATCGTGGCCATGACAGCCATGGACGACTGGGACGTCAGCGAGCTGGAGCAGGTGGTCCGGCGCGCCGCCCCGTTCGCCGGGCTGACCAGGGCCGGTGCTGGAAGCGGTGCTGGACATGCTGGCCGGGCGCTACCCCAGCGAGGAGTTCGCCGAGCTGCGCCCCCGGCTGGTCTGGGACCGGACGACCGGGCAGCTGCACGGCCGCCCCGGCGCCCAGCGGCTCGCCGTGACCAGCGGCGGCACCATCCCCGACCGCGGCCTGTTCGGCGTGTTCCTGGCCGCGTCGCAGCGCGAGGCCAACGGCCGGCACTCGCACCGGGTGGGCGAGCTGGACGAGGAGATGGTCTACGAGTCCCGGGTCGGTGACGTGTTCGTGCTCGGCGCGAGCTCGTGGCGGATCGAGGACATCACCGCCGACCAGGTCCTGGTCTCCCCCGCCCCCGGGCAGCCGGGGAAGCTGCCGTTCTGGCACGGGGACGCCCCCGGCCGGCCGGTGGAGCTGGGCCGCGCGCTCGGCGCGTACTGCCGTGAGCTGGGCGCGATGAGCGAGCCGGACGCCATCGCCCGGCTGCGCGCCGACGGCCTCGACGCGCTGGCCGCGGGCAACCTGGTCCGCTACCTCACCGACCAGCGGGAGGCCACCGGCTACCTGCCCGACGACCGCACCCTGGTGCTGGAGCGGTTCCGCGACGAGCTGGGTGACTGGCGGCTGGTGCTGCACAGCCCGTTCGGCGCCCAGGTGCACGCGCCGTGGGCGCTGGCCATCGCCGCCCGGCTCCGGGAGCGCTACCAGGGCATGGACGTGCAGGCCATGCACACCGACGACGGCATCGTGATCCGGGTCCCGGACACCGAGGAGCCCCCGCCGGCCGGGATCGCGGAGCTGGCCCCGGAGGAGGTGGAGCAGCTCGTCACCGACGAGGTCGGCAGCTCGGCGCTGTTCGCCTCGCGGTTCCGCGAGTGCGCGGCCCGGGCGCTGCTGCTGCCCCGGCGGCAGCCCGGCCGCCGCAGCCCGCTGTGGCAGCAGCGGCAGCGCTCCGCCCAGCTGCTGTCGGTGGCCCGCAAGTACGGCACGTTCCCGATCGTCCTGGAGACGGTGCGCGAGTGCCTGCAGGACGTGTTCGACGTACCGGGGCTGACCGGCCTCATGCAGGACCTGGCCGCGCGGAAGATCCGGCTGGTCGAGGTGGAGACGCCGGCGCCCTCGCCGTTCGGCCGGTCGATGCTGTTCCGGTATGTCGGCGCGTTCATGTACGAGGGCGATGCCCCGCTGGCCGAGCGCCGCGCCCAGGCCCTGGCGCTGGATTCCTCGCTGCTGGCCGAGCTTCTCGGCCAGGCTGACCTGCGCGAGCTGCTCGACCCGGCCGTGGTGGGCCAGGCCGAGCAGGAACTGCAGCGGCTGGCACCGGGCCGGAAGTGCCGGGACATCGAGGGCGTGGCCGACCTGCTGCGCGCCATCGGGCCGGTGTCGGCGGCGGAGGTCGCCGAGCGCTGCGAGGACCCGGCCGCCGCGCCCGGCTGGCTGGCCGGCCTGGCCGGCCAGCGCCGGGCGCTGGAGGTGCGGATCGCGGGGCAGGCCCGCTGGGCGGCGGTCGAGGACGCCGGCCGGCTCCGGGACGCGCTGGGCGTGCCGCTGCCCCCGGGCGTGCCCGCCGCCTTCACCGAGCCGGTCCCCGACCCGCTCAGCGACCTGGTGGCCCGGTACGCCCGCGGGCACGGGCCGTTCAGCACCGCCGACCTGGCCGCCCGGTACGGGCTCGGGGTCGCCGTCGTCACCGGGACGCTCCGCCGCCTGGCCGCCGAGGGGCGGATCGCCGAGGGCGAGTTCCTGCCCGGCCGCCGCGGGACGCAGTGGTGCGACACCTCGGTGCTCCGCCTGCTGCGCCGGCGCTGCCTGGCCAAGCTCCGCAAGGAGGCGGAGCCGGTGCCCCCGGCGGCCCTGGCCGCCTTCGTGCCCGCCTGGCAGAGCGCCGGGCAGCCGCCGGCCGACGCCGGTGATTCCCGGGCCAGCCGGGGCGCCCGCCGGCCAGGGCCGGCCCCGACGTGGTCTTCGAGGTGATCGACCAGCTGGCCGGGGCCGCGGTGCCCGCGTCGGCGCTGGAGACCCTGGTCCTGCCGGGCCGGGTGCCGGGCTACCAGCCGGCCATGCTGGATGAGCTCACGGCCGCGGGCGAAGTGGTGTGGTCGGGGGCGGGCGGCCTGCCCGGCGGGGACGGCTGGATCGTGCTGGCCCCGGCGGACACCGCGCCGCTCCTGCTCCCCCCGCCCGGCGAGATCTCGATGACCCCGGTGCATGAGGCGGTGCTGGGCGCGCTGGACGGCGGCGGCGCGCTGTTCTTCCGGATGCTCGCGGACCGGGCGGCCGTCCTGCTCCCGGAGCAGGACCGGGCGCTGGCGAGTGACGCCGCCGTGGCCGCGGCCATCTGGGACCTGGTGTGGGCCGGGCGGCTCAGCAACGACACGCTGGCGGCGCTGCGCACCGTGCTGGGCACCGGGCGGCCGGTGGCCGGCGGTGTCAGCGGCAGGGCCGCCGGCGGGACATCCGTGCCCCGGCCGCGCCGCGGCCCGGCCCGGGCTCGCGCCGGCGCGGCCTGGGCCGGGCGGCCATGCCCAGCCGGACCGGGCCGCCCACGGTCACCGGGCGCTGGTCGCTGGTGCCGCCCGCCGACCCCGACCCGACGCGCCGGCTGCACGCGCTGGCCCGGACCCTGCTGGACCGGCACGGGATCCTGCTGCGCGGCACGGTGGCCGCCGAGCGGGTGCCGGGCGGGTTCGCGGCCATCTACCCGGTGCTCCGGGCCATGGAAGATGCCGGGCAGTGCCGCCGCGGCTACTTCGTGGAGGGCCTGGGGGCCGCGCAGTTCGCCCTGCCGGGGGCGGTGGACCGGATGCGCGCGCTGGCCGCGGAGAGCAGCGCGGCCCCGGAGCCGGCCGATCCGTGGCGGCAGCCCGATCCCTGGACGCAGCCCGGCACCTGGGGTCCGCCCGGCATCCGGGCGCCGGAGGCGCCGGGGGATGCGGCGACGGACACCCCGGTCGTGCTGGCGGCGGGCGACCCGGCCAACCCGTTCGGCGCGGCGCTGCCCTGGCCGGACCGGCCCGACGAGACGCCCGGTGGCCACCGGCCCGGGCGGAAGGCGGGGGCGGTCGTCGTCCTGTCCGGCGGCGAGCTCGTGCTGTACGTGGAACGTGGCGGGAAGACCCTGCTGTCGTGGACGAGTGACCCGGCGGTGCTGGGACCGGCGGCGGCCGCGCTGGCCGGGGCCATCCGCAGCGGTGCCCTGGGCCGGCTGACGATCGAGCGGGCCGACGGCGCGCCGGTGCACGACTCGCCGCTGGCTCAGGCGCTGGACCGGGCCGGCTTCCGGGCCACCCCGCGCGGCCTGCGGCTGCGGGGCTGAGCGGCCCGGGCACCCCCGGGCCCCGGCCGTCATTCGGTCACCCCGCCATGGCCCCGCGGCTAGGTGGGCAACAGCACCACGGAGCGGCCGTTAAGCCCCTAGTCTTGAGCGGCATTGGCGCGGGGGCGCGGCAGGGGGAGGACCACAGATGGCAGACGCGCAGGGTGTTGACGTCTCGAACTTCCAGCCCTCGTTCGACTGGGCGGCGGAAAAGGGCCGGATCTCGTTCGCGTTCATCAAGGCGACCGAGGGCACGACGTTCACCGACCCGGACTTCGGGACCAACTGGCGGCAGTCGGGCGCGATCGGCCTGGTCCGCGGCGCCTATCACTTCGCGCACCCGAAGAACCCGGCCGCCGCTGAGGTCAGCGCCTTCCTCGCCGTCGTCCGGGCCCAGGGACTGCACAGCGGCGACCTGCTTGCCCTGGACCTGGAAACGACCGACGGCCTGCAGCCGGCCCAGGTGGCCAGCTACGCGCGGGCGTGGTGCGACGGGGTGGCCAAGGCGACCGGGCATACCCCGGTCGTCTACACCTTCCTGAGCTTCGCGCAGCAGGGCAACTGCGCCGGGCTGGGCAAGTACCCGCTGTGGATCGCCGAGCCGTCGGCGCCGGCCGGGCGGCCGGCCGTTCCCCGGCCGTGGACCACCTGGCACTTTCACCAGTACGGGACGACCAGGGTCGGCAGCAACACCGTTGACGCCGACGTGTTCAACGGGGACACCGCCGCCCTGCATGCTTTCGCCAACCCAGCCCCCGCACCCCAGGAGGACGACGTGCAGAGCGGCACCCTGAACAACGGCGCGGACGCGGTGACCGCGATCTCGATCCCGGAGGGCAGCGCGCGGACGATCGGGTTCGGCTGCGACAACGGGCTGCAGGGGCTGGCCCCGGCCCGGCTCCGGGTCGCCATCTGGCACGGTGCCTGGGTGGTGCACGATCCCGTGGTCGTGGACAGCGCGAAGGGCCAGACCGTGATCGGGTTCAGCAGCCCGTCCACCACGACGGTGATCTCGGTGCAGCGCCTGGACGCCGGCGAGGTCAACGTCGGCTATCAGGTGTCCTGAGCGGCGCCGGGCGGCGGCGGGTCCCACCGCGCGCGCAGCGCGGGCGGCTTGCGGAACACCAGGCCGTGCGGGGCGGACGGCCGCTGCGGGTCGAGCCGCAGCCCGGGCAGCAGCCGCAGCATCGCGCCCAGTGCGGCCTCCGCCTCCAGCCGCGCCAGGTGCGCACCGAGGCAGAAGTGCGGGCCGTGCGCGAACGCGAGGTGCTTCCGCGCGTTGCCCCGCCGCACCTGGAACTGGTCCGGGTCAGCGAACACGGCCGGGTCACGCCCGGCACCGGCCAGCGACACGCTCACCAGGTCACCGCGGCCGATTTCCGCATCACCGAGCGTGACGTCGCGGGTGGCGTACCGGTCCACCACCGCCGCGGCCGGCTCCAGGCGCAGGGATTCCTCGACCGCGGCGGGCAGCAGGCCGGGGTCCTCGCGGACCAGGTCCAGCTGGCCGGGGTGGGTCAGCAGGTGCCAGGCGGCGTTGGTGATCATTCCCTCGGTGGTCTCGATGCCGCCGAACAGCAGTACCGCCGCGTTGGACACGACCTCCGTGCTGGTCAAGCCGTCATCGGATGCCTCCGCCACGCCGGGCAGGCCGCCGCCGGGCGCGGCGCGCAGGCTCTCGCTCAGCTCCTGGAAGGCGGCCGCGCCGGCGTCCGGGGCGCCCGTGCGTCCCGCCTCGTCCCCGGCCAGGTCTGACACCGCGGTCACGATCGCGTCGTACCAGCGCAGCAGGGTGCCCGGATCGGTGTCGGCCAGGCCGAGGACGCGGGCCATCACCGCCACCGCCAGCGGCCCGGCGATGCTCCGCCGCAGCTCGGCATGGCCGGCCGGGCGGACGGCGGTGACCAGCCGGGCCGCGTCGGCGGCCACGAAGCCGGCCAGGCGCTCGTGCACCGCGCCCCGGCAGAACGGGTCCGCGAACGGCCGCCGGTGCCGGGTGTGCGCCGCGCCGTCCAGCGACAGCATGCTCGGGCCGACCACCCGCGCGGTGGAGAACCGCGGGTCGTCCACGGTGAACGTCCCGCTGTCCCGCATCACCACGACGGCCAGGTCATACCGGGTGACCAGCCACCCGTTCAGGGACGGCACCCAGGACGCCGGCTCGGCGGCCCGCAGCCGGGCCAGCGCAGGATGCGGGTCATCGCCGAGTTCGGCGACGGTGACGGCCGCGCCGAGCGGATACCGGCTGGCCCGCACCGCGGTCATCGCGTCAGGGTCGTGGCGTAGCCGGGCATGCCGACGACGCTACCGGGCTCGCCGACGTCACCGTGGGCCACCAGGTCTCCTGGGCCCCGGTGCGCCCGGCCATGCGGCGTCCGCGCCCGGAATCGTGATCGCGATGCTGGGACGGCAGCCGGCGCTAGCTCGCCTGGCGCAGCGGGAGCGAGGGGGTGAACTCGGCCGGGGCCGCTCCCCGGCCGAAGTGGTGCGCGAGCGCCGCGACGGACCGCTCGGCGGCGCGGCCGTCCCCGTAAGGGTTGACCGCACCGGCCATGGCCGCGTACGCGGCCGGATCGGCGAGCAGCCGGATCGTGGTCTGCACGATGAGGTCATGGTCGGTGCCGACGAGCCGGACCGTGCCGGCCCGGACCGCCTCCGGCCGCTCGGTGGTGTCGCGCATGACCAGCACCGGCTTACCCAGGCTGGGCCCCTCTTCCTGCACCCCGCCGCTGTCGGTGAGGATCAGGCTGGCCCGGTTCATCAGCCGGGCGAAGCCGCCGTAGGGCAGCGGGCCGGTGACCGTGACGTTGGGCAGGTGGCCGAGGGCGGGCAGCACGGCCTCGCGGACCAGCGGGTTGGCGTGCATGGGGAAGACCACCCGCAGCTCCGGGTGGGCCGTGGCCACCGTGGCCAGGGCCCGGGCCGTCTCCCGCATCGGGCGGCCCCAGGACTCCCGGCGGTGGGCCGTGACCAGGAGCACGCGGGCCGGGTCGGCGTCCAGTCCGGACAGCGCCGGGTCGCCATAGCCGTGGTCGCCGGATGACGCCCAGAGCAGCGCGTCGATGACCGTGTTGCCGGTGACGGTGATGGCGGACGGATGGACGTTCTCGGCCATCAGATTGGCGCGGCTCGTCTCGGTCGGGGCCAGGTGCAAGGCGGCCAGCTGGGTGGCCAGGCGGCGGTTGATCTCCTCCGGGTACGGCGAGTACGGGTCGTCCGTGCGCAGCCCGGCCTCCAGGTGCACGACCGGGATCTTCTCGTAGAACGCGGCGAGCGCGGCCGCGAACACGGTGGTGGTGTCGCCCTGCACGACCACGGCATCCGGGCGCTGCGCGGCCAGCAGGTCCTGCACGCCGGCCAGGGCGCGGTTGGTGATGCCGGTCAACGTCTGGCCGGGCTGGTGGATGTCCAGATCGAAGTCGGGCGTGACCCCGAAAACCTCGTTGACCTGGTCGAGCATGGAGCGGTGCTGCGCGGTGACCGCCACCAGCGGGGTGAACAGCGGTGACTCGTGCAGCGCCCGGATGAGCGGCGCGACCTTGATGGCTTCCGGCCGGGTGCCGTAGACCACCATGACTCGCAACGGGTCCACGGCCCCCCGGCCTGCGCGGCCGATGCTGGTGACAGTGTGCGTGCCGGACATGAATTCCCCTTCTGCGTGCGGGACCTGAGTCCCCCGTGTTGGTGATAGCTGTGCCTGGCCGTGCGGGCATGGCTGCGGCGAGCTCGATGGTCAGGTGATGGTCAGGTGCCGACAGCAGCCCGCGCGGTTACCGCGGCGGGCCCCGCCCGGCCTGCTGGCCCGGCCGGAACTGGCCGTCCCGCGGGCCGGCCGCCAGATTCCGCGTCCCGGCCACGGCCGGGGTCACGTGAATGGCGGTGAACCGGGCCAGCGAATCCTCGCAATACAGGCCCAGGGAACCCGCCAGGTAGGGGTGTTGCGCGTCGGTGAACCGGGTGAGCAGGTGCCCGTCAGCCCGGACGGTGATGGTGGCGCCGGCCTGGGTTATCCGCACCTGGTGCGGGCGGCCCACCGGGAAGCCCGGGGTGCGCCCGGAGGCGAGGAAGCGCTCACCGCCCGGATAGGCCGGGTCCTGCTTGGACAGCACCCAGCCGTGGGCTTCCAGGGCCAGCGCGTAGAAGTGCCGGCTGGACGTGAGATGCCACAGCACCCAGCCGACCTCCCAGGGGTGCGGACGGCCGGCCGCACCGCGGCGGAGCTGACGGAGCGTGCGCACGGTGAGCGTGGCGGTGAAGTTCCGGTATCGCCGCGCCGAGACCAGCAGCGCGGCGTGGGTGTCGCTCGGGCGGGTGGCCGGGGCCGGTGACAGGGTGACCGGCCCGGGCGCCGTGCCGGTGACCTGCCCCTGCCCGGTGAAGACGGTGAGCCAGGGATGGCCGGGCCGGGTGCAGCCGGTGACGCCCAGCACGACCGCGGCGACCAGGCAGGCGGCGGCGGTCACCGCCACGGCCGCGGCCAGCGGGCGGCGCCTGCTCCGGCCGCCCCGCGGCGCAGGCGGCCTGGACCGAGCCGCGCTCCCGGCTGCCCCGGCAGACTCACCCGCCCCGGCAGACTCACCCGCCCGGGCAGACTCAGAGGGCCTGCCCGGCTCACCTGCCTCGGCAGGCTCAAATGCCCCGGCCGGCTCACCTGGCCCGGCGGGCGCCGCCCCGGACCCCGCAGCCGGCCGGGAGCCCACCACCGCAGCCGGCCGGGAGGCCGCCACGGACCGGGCGGCCATCCCCGGCTGCCGGCCAGCACCGGCCCCGGCCATGGCCAGGACCGGGCGGGGAGCCAGAGCCGGGCCGGGCACGGCCGGGCGGGCCGCAGGCGCCTGCACGGCGGGTCCTTCCGCGACCCGGGCGGTCTTGGCCCAGCCGCTGCGGCCACGCACCGCCCGGAAGACCGCCCACCAGCCGGCGGCGTAGCACAGCATGCTGTAGGCCATGTACACATGAGCCAGCCCGGCCGCCGTCCGCAGCCGCAGCCCGGTGGCTCGCTCCCGTTTCCAGTACACCCGGCTGTAGGCCAGCGCCGGGCCCACGCACAGCAGGTAAGTCACGGCGACCCACCAGCCGAACGGATGGTGCCCCGTGGCCGCGAGCACCGCGCAGTAGGCCAGGCCCACTACGAATGAGGCCGACGCGCTTGCCCGCGCCGGGACGCGTGGCGAACAGTAACGCTACGTAGACGTTAGGTAGCCGCGCTGCCGGGTGAGTGGGCTGAAGGGGTGGCCGGGCCTACCACATTTGGCGGAAATGTGAGCGCACCCATCGTCGGCCGGCCGTGGCACCGCAGTCACGATCGCGTCGTGCTAGGCCAGCAGGGTCCGGATCGGTCTCCGCCAGGCCGGGGACGCCGGGCCGACCACCCGCGATTCTTTGCCAGGCCTGAACCAGATGCACACGGCGTCTTAGCCACCCGGCAGGCACGCTGGGTAACGCAGTACTGATCCGGGTAGCAGGCACCGCGCTGACCTGGGTAGCAGGCACCGCCAGGAACGCCGGGACGACCAGCGGCCACCGCCCCGCGGCCACCCGGCCAACGACCACCGGCCAACCGCCGGCATCCGGACGGAGGAGCAGATGCGCGCAGCTGCGGGGCCGCTCAGCGCGGCCGCGGCGCTCAGCCTGGTGGCCTGCTCCGCTACCGCGAACACCGCTCGGCCCTCCGCCGCGTCCCCGGCGTCCAGCCACCCCCGGCCAGCCGCCGCCGGGGCGCGGCCGGGCACGACCCGGCCGGCCGCCCCCAAGCCGCAGCCCACGCCCACGCCTGCGCCTGCCCCTACGGCCATTGTGTCCCAGGTCAGGGCGCCGGACGGCAGCGCGGTCACGGTGGCCCGGTTCACCGGCCCGGTGCGTTACCGGCTGCACTGCGGCAGCCAGGACCCGGGACCGGCCGCGCTGCCCGTGGTCCGGGCCGGGCCCGCGCATCGGCCCGGCCGAGCAGCACCACGTGGTCGCCGCCTTCAACGGCGGGTTCCTGCTGTCGGCCGGCGCCGGCGGGTACGAGCAGGAGGGCCACGTGATCAGCCCGCTCCGGGCCGGACTGGCCAGCCTGGTCATCGACGCCTCCGGCACCGCGCATATCGGCGTGTGGGGCGCCGGGCTGCCGGAACCGCATGAGGCCGTGGTCAGCGTCCGGCAGAACCTGCCGCCCCTGGTGACCGGGGGGAAGCCCAGCCCGGCTGCCGCCGACTGGACCGCCTGGGGCGCCACCCTGGGCGGCGGCGAGTACGTGGCCCGCAGCGCGCTCGGCGAGACCGCCAGCGGCCAGCTGGTCTACGCGGCCAGCATGTTGACGACCCCGGGAGATCTGGCTGCGGCGCTCGTCCAGGCCGGGGCGCGCACGGCCATGGAACTCGACATCAACCCGGAATGGGTCCAGCTGGACGCGGCCGGGGCCCCGGGCGGCCCACTGCACGCGGTCATCCCGGGCCAGGTCCGCCCGGCCGGCCAGTACCTGGCCGGCTGGACCCGCGACTTCATCACCGTCCTGTCCGGCTGACATCCGTCCTGCCGGCTGACATCCGTCCCGTCGGGCTGACCTCTCCGCGGCCCAGCACACGCCCTTGACCGGGCGGGCCCGGCAGCGGCACTTTGATGGCGCGAGGCAACCCTGGAACCGGCCCGTTCGTCATGGGCAGGCGACAGAGGAGGCGGGCATGGCTGGCACGCCGACAGGCGCAGTCCTGGAGCAACTGCTCGCTGAGCGCGGTACCCAGCTCATGCGGGTGGCCATCGCGCTGGCCGGCAGCCGCGAGGCCGGCGAGGACCTGCTGCAGGCGGCGCTGGAACGAGTGCTCCGGAAGCCCCGGCAGGTGGACAGCGACACCGAAGGTTATCTGCGGCGGGTGCTGTACAACCTGGCCGCCGACGGCTGGCGCAGGCATGGCCGGTGGCGGCAGCGGCTGCCGCTGCTGCGGGTCCAGGCGGCCACGGCGGCGGACGGCGACGGGGCCGCCGTGATCGACCTGCGTGATGCCCTGGTCCGCCTGCTGCTCCAGTTGCCGCCGCGGCAGCGCGCGGTCATCGTGCTCCGGTACTGGGAGCAGCTCACCGAGACCGAGACCGCCGCCATGCTCGGCTGCTCGGAGGGGACGGTCAAGTCCGCCGCGTCACGGGGGCTGCGGCGGCTGCGTGACCTGGCCGGCACCGGCACCGATCCCGGTTACGAGCTGGCGGAGGGAACATCATGACCAATGACATCGAGGAACTGCTGCGCGAGGGGCTCGACCGGCTGACCGCCGGAGCCAGCACGCCCGCCGGACTGGTGGAGCGGGCGCGGAGGAGCAACCGCCGCCGGGTCATGATCCGGTCCGCCGTGGCCGCAGGCACCGTAGTCGCCGCGGTGGCAGCGGCCGTCACCGTCACCCTGACCACCGGCGGGACGGGGCCAGGCAGCGCCCCGGTCCGCACGCAGACGATCGCGGTCGTGGCCAGCCGCACGGAGCGTGCCCTGGCCGCCGCGGCGGCCCAGGGCCAGGCCATCCAGGAAACCCAGGCCACCGGCCGCGGGGTGTCATTCGGCCTGACCGCGCTCAACATGAACGACACGTTCGAGGCGACCCGCCCGGCAGCGCGGTCGTGCCCGGTGTCCTCACGAACGTGACCGCTCAGCGCATGGTGTCCTGGACCTATCGTGGCCTGTACCTGCAGGAGGGCTATTCGGCCAGCGGCAGGCTGGTCTTCCACAACACCAACAATGAGGTGACGCTGCGCTCTGGCCGGCACGTGGCGGAGCAATACGGTGCCGCGTACCCGGCCAGGACCCGGTGGCGCACCGTCATCCGCGGGCTGTCAGGCCCGCTGCCCCCGCTGACGTGCCAGGACGACGTGGTCCCCACGGCATACCCGAGCTGGCGCGCCACCATTACCAAGGTCCTGTCCTGCGGTTCGTTCTATCTCGGCGGCCAGCAGCGGGTAGACGGGGTCGAGGCCATGACCCTGATCTCCAAGCCCCAGCCGGGCCTGGGCATCAGGGAAACGATCTGGGTGGACCCCTCGACTTACCTGCCGGTGCGGCTCAGCGTGACGTTCCTGCACCGGCACGGCCGGAGCAGTCAGCTGGTGGATGACTTCCGCTGGCTGGAGCCCACCAGGGCCAGTCTGGCCGCGCTGCACGCCGCGATCCGCCAGGCCACGATCCCGGCCGGGTACCGCACACTGCCCGCCAACTACCTGCTGCTGCCCAGGGCGACCGGGACGTGAGGGCGGCCCCGGCCCAGGCAGGGCGGCACAGGTTACGGGGTCCTCCCTGGGTTCCTGCTGGCGTGACCTCATCACCGGCGATGGCTCTGGTTTGCGCCTGCGGGTACGGCAGGCACTGACGCGGATCCGGCTGGCGCATGGCTGCTGGCCGTCTGGTCATCCGGGCTGGGGATCGTCGGAATGCGCGAACGGGCCACGATGCTCGGCGGCCAGCTCACCGCCCAGGCCAGGCCCGAGGGCGGCTTCGCGGTCGCTGGCTCACGGGCCGGCCACGGAGGCCAGCAGCTCGCTGCGGGCCTGGTCCACGGCGGCCAGGATGGCGCCGCGCAGGACCGGCTGCCCGGCCACGCCGGTCGGCACCACCTCGGGCGTGGCCGGGCAGATCCGGCGGACCTCGGCGGCCACCCGGCTGGCCAGCGCCGTCCCGCCGGCCAGCCCGACCTCACCGCCCAGCACCACCAGGCCGGGGTCGAGCACCACGCTGACCGCAGCCACCCCGGTGGCCACCCGGGCCGCCAGTTCCGCGAGGAAGGCGCTGCCCCGCTCGCCCCTGCCGTCGCCAGCCTGGCCGGTGGCACCAGCCTCCCCGGCGGCACCAGCCTCCCCGGCGGCGACCGCGGCCACCGCCGCCCGGACCGCCGCCGCCGCGGTCGGCGCCGGGAACCCGTACCCGGCCGCCAGCGGGCGCACCGCCTGGGCACCCACCAGCGACTGGAAGGCGCCGGTGGCCGGGTGGCTCACGTCCTGCGGCAGCGGCACGCCGGGCACCGGGAGGTACCCGATCTCGCCGGCCGCCCCCGCCACCCCGCGGTGCACCCGGCCGCCGATGAAGGTGGCCAGCCCCAGGCCGACCCCGATCCACATCAGCACGAAGTCGTCGGTGCCCTGGGCCACCCCGACCGCCCGCTCGGCCATGGCCGCCAGGTTGACGTCGTTCTCGATCGTCACCGGCTGGCGCAGGTCGGCCCGCAGCGCCTCCAGCACGCCCTCGTGCCAGGCGGGCAGGTTCACCGCCAGCCGCGGGTCACCCGTGCTCGGATCCAGCACCCCGGGCGTCCCGATGACGAGCGCCTTGAGCCGGGACATCTGCACGCCCGCGGAACTGCACACGGTGGCCACCGCCCCGCGGACCAGTTCCACCGGGTTCGCGGCGCCGTTCGGGTCCACGCTGATCTGGGTGACCACCTGCCCGGTGATGTCCGCTACCCCGGCGCTGACCTCGTCGTGCTCCACGTGCAGGCCGGCCACGTAGCCGCTGGACGGGACGACCGCGTACAGCGCCGCGTTCGGGCCCCGCCCGCCTGCCTGCTCCCCCACCGTGGCCACCAGGCCCCGCTCCTCGAGCCGGGAAAGCAGCTGCGAGGCGGTCACTTTGGACAACCCGGTCCGCTCGCCGACCTGGGCCCGGGTCATCGGGCCGCCGGTCAGCAGCAGTTCCAGGGCGGCGCGGTCATTCAGCTCGCGCAGCAGCCGGGGTGTCCCAGGCCGTTGTTCCATGCCTCTCCTCCAACGCGCGACGTCCCCCCCAGCACCGTCCGCGCGGGAAGGCGGCCGCCGGGGCCCCGGGCGGCCGCTGCCAAAGCGGGACCGTCCGGGGCGGCTGAGCTGAATTCTGTCTCAATCTGGCAACAGGGTCTATCTAATAGGAAAGTTTACTGTTAGTTTCAGCCCAGAGTTCCTCAGGGCGGCCGGCCAGGCGGCACGGGCGCCGAGGGGCCTGCCCGGGCGCCCGCGGGCCGGCTGGCGGTCCGTGGGCCTGTCTGGGCAGCCAGCGACAGCCTAGACGGCCCGCGGCAGCGGAGCCCCCGGGGACTGCCAGGTAGGCGGCGAGACGGCCGGGAGGCCGGAGCCGGGAAGGGAGATCCAGCAGTGACACTGACCAGATCGGCCGCCGCACTGGGCGCGGTGGCCATACTCGCCGGAGCGGCGGCGGGCTGCGGCTCCGGAGGCAGCAGCACGTCCAGCTCAGCGGCACCCGCGAAGCTTGTGGTCTGGCGCATGGGATCGTCCGTGCCGTCGCAAGTGACCTGGATGAACGGGGTCGTCGCCCAATTCCACAAGAAGTTCCCGGCGTACGCAAAGACCAAGGTGACCGTGGACTGGATCCCCTGGGGTAACCGGGTCACCGACTGGACCAACGCGCTGACCAGCGGCAAGGGCGGCCCGGACATCACCGAGCTGGGCAACACCGACACTCCCGGCATCGCCGCCCAGGGAGCCCTGGCCAACATCAGCTCGCAGGTGCACTCCTGGTCCAGCGGTAGTGGCATCATCCCCGGCAACCTGGCCAACGACACCGTGAACGGGCAGACCTACGCGGTCCCGTGGTTCGGCGGCGTGCGCGGCATCTGGTACCGCAAGGACGAGTTCGCCAAGGCAGGCATCAGCTCCGCCCCCGCCACCTGGTCCCAGCTGGTCGCCGACGCCAAGCTGCTGCAGCAGAAGTTCCCCGGGACCTACGGCCTGGGCGCGCCGAGCAACTACACCAACGCCATCGTCAGCTTCATCTGGGGCGCGGGCGGCGAGGTCGCCACGCAGAGCGGCGGCAAGTGGACCGCCAGGCTGACCAGCCCGCAGTCCGAGGCTGGCCTTAAGTTCTACGCGGACCTGTACCTGACCCAGCACGTGTCGCCGTCCAAGTACATCGGCCAGACGGAGCTGGGCGCGCCCGGCGCCACCTCCGGCGGATCGGATGAAGATTTCGCGCTCGGCAAACTGGACATGTACATCGACGGCCCCTGGGCGGAGTCGGAGATGACCGCGGTAAGCACGAAGTACAAGGCGGACTGGGCCTCGTTCCCCATCCCCAGCCAGGCCGGGCCGGCCCCGGCACCCGCCTTCTCCGGCGGCTCTGACCTCGGTGTCTGGGTGAAGAGCAAGTACCAGCAGGCCGACTGGGCCCTGCTCTCGGTGATGGACAGCCCGTCCAACGCCACCACGTTCGCCAACGCTCAGGGCTTCTTCCCCGAGTTCACCGCGCAGCTCAAGGGCGGCGCGTACGCGGGCAACCCGGTGATGGCCGGCTTCGCCAAGGCCGCCGCCTACACCCAGATCGCCCCGCTCAACTCCAAGAACTGGGCGACCGCTGACGCGACCGACGCCATCATCCCGACGATGATGAAGTCGCTGATGCTCGGGGCGAACTTCACCGCCACCGTCAGCAAGGCCAACACCGAACTGCAGAACGTGCTGAACACCGGCTCCGAGACCGGCTGACCATGCCGAGCTGTCCCGGCCGGCGGCCGCACCCGACCCGCGGCCGCCGGCCGGGACGCCCGTGAGGAGAGTGCCCCTGATCATGGTGCAGACCGTCACCAACTCGACCTACGGCCCAGCCGGCCCGGGACGGCCGCTCCCCCGGGGCGCGGGATCAGTCCCCGGGGGCCCGGCTGCGGGCGGTGATCCGCCGCTACCGGCTCGCTCCCTACCTGCTGCTGCTCCCGTCCATGGCCGCGATCGCGCTGGTCCTGCTGTGGCCGGTGGTCCAGGTGGCGCTGTACTCGTTCCAGGACTACGGGCTGCCGCAGACGGACGGGACGGCACCGACCCAGTGGGTCGGGCTGGCCAACTTCACCACCACGTTCACCGACCCCGAGTTCTGGCTGTCGCTGCGGATCACGGTCGGCTTCGCGGCGGCCACGGTGACGCTCACCCTGCTCACCGGCACGCTGGTCGGGCTGCTGCTGAACCGGCTCGGCCGGGTCATGGCCGGCTTCGTCAGCGTCGCCGCCCTGCTCGCCTGGGCCACGCCCCCGGTGTCCGCGAGCGTGCTGTTCTACTGGCTGTTCAACCCGGACGGGGGGCTGGTGGACTGGAGCCTGGCCCGGCTGCCGCACTGGCTGGTCGGCAGCACCGACTGGGCCGGCTTCAACTGGACGACCACCGGGGCGCTGCCCGCCTACACGGTGGCCTGCGTGCTGGTCGTGTGGCAGGGCTTCCCGTTCATCGCGGTGTCGGTGCTGGCCGGCCTCAAGACCGTGCCGGCCGAGCTGCTGGAGGCGGCCCGGGTGGACGGGGCCGGCGCCTGGCAGGGCTTCTGGAAGATCACCTACCCGATGCTCAAGCCCATCTTCCTGGTCCTGCTGCTGTTCTCGGTGATCTGGGACTTCAACGTGTTCACCCAGACCTACCTGCTCACCGGCGGCCTGGCCAACCGGGACGAGTTCAACCTGTCGCTGTACCTCTACGACAAGGCGTTCACCTTCCCGCCCAGCTACGGGCTGGGCGGGGCGCTGGCCCTGATCCTCACCATCATCCTGCTCATCGTGACCGTCGGCTACGTGCGCGCCTCGGTCCGGCAGGGAGCGCTGACATGACCGGCATCGCGCTCCGGCGCTCCCCCTCCGCCGCGCAGGCCCGCGCGCGCAGGATGCGCACGGCCAAGAAGATCTCGCTGAACGGCACGGGCGTGGTGGTTGCCCTCCTTACCCTGTTCCCGATCTTCTGGATGGTGTCCACCGCGTTCAAGCCCTCCCAGGAGATCTACTCGCTGACGCCGCACCTGGTGCCGGAGCACCCCACGCTGGGCAACTTCTCGGCCGTGCTGAGCGGCCAGGCGTCCGGGATCGGCTCCTACTGGCTGTTCTTCCGCAACAGCATGATCGTGACCCTGTCCACGGTCGCGGCTGGCCTCGCTGGTGTCGCTGCTCGCCTCGGTCGCGGTGGCCCGGTTCCGGTTCCGGTTCCGGGCGTCCTACCTGATCATGCTGCTGATCGTGCAGATGATCCCGGGCCAGGCGCTGATCATCGCGCTGTTCCTGGACTTCAACCGGGTCAACCTGCTGCAGAGCCTGCTGGGCCTGGTCATCGTGTACACCGCGCAGGCGCTGCCGGTGTCGATCTGGATGCTGCGCAACTTCGTCGCCACCGTGCCGCGGGAATTGGACGAGGCGGCCGCGGTGGACGGCGCCGGGCCGCTGCGGATCTTCTGGCGGATCATGTTCCCGCTGGTCATGCCGGGCCTGATCGCGACCAGCGTCTTCTCCTTCATCACCGCCTACAACGAGTTCATCGTCGCGCTGACGTTCCTCGGCCAGGCGCGCTCGGACTACACCCTGCCGATCTACGTGACCTACTTCTTCGGCCGCGGCGGCGCGGAATGGGGACCCATCATGGCGGCTTCCACCCTCTACACCATCCCGGTGGTGGTGTTCTTCCTGCTCGTCCAGCGGCGGATGACGTCCGGGCCTGGTCGCCGGGGCGGTGAAGGGATGAGCGCCGGGCTGTCCACCGACCCGGCGCTGGCGCGGCTGGCCGACGCGGTGCTGATCCCGCCGTTCCCCGGGCACCGGGCCCCCGGCTGGGTGCTCGCCGCGCTGGACCGGGGGCTGGCCGGGGTGACCCTGTTCGGGCCGAACATCGAGGGCCCCGAGCAGCTGGCGGCGCTCACCGCGCAGCTGCGCGGGGCCGGGCCGCAGCCGCTGGTCGCCCTCGATGAGGAGGGCGGCGACGTCACCCGGATCGCGCACCTGACCGGCAGCCCCTACCCCGGGAACGCGGCGCTCGGCGCGGTCGACGACGTGGCGCTGACCGCGGCCGTGCACCAGGCGCTGGGCCAGGACCTGGCCGCGCTCGGGGTGACCGTGGACCTGGCCCCGTCGGTGGACGTGAACACCGCGGCCGACAACCCGGTCATCGGCATCCGGTCGTTCGGCTCCGACCCGGACCTGGTGGCCCGGCACGCCGCGGCCGCGGTCAGCGGCCTGCAGGCGGCCGGGGTGGCGGCCTGCGCGAAGCACTTCCCCGGGCACGGCAGCACCAGCGCGGACACCCACCGTGAGCTGGTGACCGTGGACGCCAGCCTGGACCTGCTGCGCCACCGCGACCTGCCGCCGTTCATCGCCGCCATCGCGGCCGGGGTGCGCGGCGTGATGCCGGGGCACCTGCGGGTGCCGGAACTCACCGGCGACCTGCCCGCCACCCTGTCGCCCGCGGCGCTCACCGGGCTGCTCCGCGGCGAGCTGGGCTTCACCGGGGTGATCATCTCCGATGCGCTGGAGATGCGCGCGGTGAGTGACGCCTACGGCATCCCCGAGGCCGCGGTGCGTGCCGTGGCGGCCGGTACCGACCTGCTCTGCCTGGGCCGGGACCTCAGTGAGGACGGCTACCTCGCCGTCCGCCGGGCGCTCAGCGAGGCGGTGAGCTCGGGGCGGCTGCCGGCCAGGCGGCTGGAGGAGGCGGAGCGCAACGTGGCCCAGCTGCGCGCCTGGCTCGCTGCGGCGGGCCCGGGCGGGACGGCCGCCAGCGGCGGGGGCGCCGCTGAGAACGCGCACATCGGGCTTACCGCGCGGTAACACAACTACATTTGACGCGCCGGCGCCGCGCGCGGGTGAGAACGCGCACATCGGGCTGGTGGCGGCGCGGCGCGCGATCCGGGCGTCAGACGTGCCCGGCCCGCTGACCGACCCGGTGGTGGTCGAACTGGACGGCGCGGAGAACATCGCGGTGGGCGCCGTGCCCTGGGGACTGGGCGCCTGGGTGGCGCCCGGCAGCGTCCGCCGGGTCCCGGCCGGGCTGGCGGGCGGTGACCCGGCGCGGATCATCGCCGAGGTGCAGGCCCAGGCGGCCGGGCGGTCGCTCATCGTGGTGGTCCGGGACGCGCACCGGCACCCGGCGGCCCGGGCGGTGATCAGCGGCCTGGTGGCGGCCCGGCCGGACACCGTGGTGGTGGACATGGGACTGCCGCTGTGGCGGCCGCCTGGCGGCGTGCACGTGGCCACCTACGGCGCGGCCCGGGCCAACGCGCAGGCGGCCGCCGAAGTCCTGGGCCTGGCCCGCTGAACCGGGGACGAAAGGCCTGCCGGGACGGGACTCTCAGGCCTGCTCGCGGGCTGGCCGGGACCTTACCGTGCTGGGTAGGGGTGGTTCCCATGTCCGCCGAGACCTATCCGGTCCGGGTCGAGGCCTCCCTTGACCCACGGCTGTCCCGATGGCTGTGGCTGGTCAAATGGCTGCTGGCCATTCCGCACTACATCGTCCTGGCCTTCTTGTGGGTGGCGTTCGTCTTCCTGAGCATCGCTGCCTTCTTCGCGATCTTGTTCACCGGCCGGTACCCCCGCCGCATCTTCGACTTCAACGTCGGCGTGCTGCGCTGGACCTGGCGCGTCCAGTACTACGCCTACGGTGCGCTCGGCACCGACCAGTACCCGCCGTTCAGCCTGGCCGAACTGCCCGACTACCCGGCCCACCTGGCCATCGAGTACCCGGCGCGGCTGTCCCGCGGGCTCGTCCTGGTGAAGTGGTGGCTGCTGGCCATCCCGCAGTACATCATCGTCGGGCTGTTCATCGGCGGTGGCAGCTGGGCCGCGTCCCGCGCGGGCAGCCAGGGCTTCAGCGGGGGCGGCGCCGGCCTGATCGGCATCCTGGTCGCTGGTGGCCGCGATCATCCTGGCCGTCACCGGCCGGTACCCGCAGCCGCTGTTCGACTTCGTGCTCGGCCTGAACCGCTGGGTGCTCCGGGTGGCCGCTTACGCCGGCCTGATGACCGACCGGTACCCGCCGTTCCGGCTCGACATGGGCGGCTCTGAGCCAGGCGGCCGGCTCAGCGTCCCACCCGCCGGTCCCGGCGCGGGCCCGGGACCGGCGGCCGACGGGGCCCCGGCGGCCGGGCCGGGCGCGTATGAATACCGCCCGGCCCCGCCGCCCCCGCCCGGTCCGCCGCCCCCGGCGGCCACGGGATGGACGGCTGGACGGGTCATCGCGCTCGTGACCGGGTCCGTATTGACCCTGGTCTCGCTGGGCCTGCTGGCCGGCGGCGGCGCCCTGGTCTGGGCCGGCCAGACCCAGCGCCAGGCCGGCTACCTGACGTCGGCCGCGAGCACGTACTCCACGGGCGGCTACGCGCTGGCCACCGAGCCGGTCGGCCTGCATTCCGGCCCCGGGAACTGGGCCGGCCCGGCGATCGGACCTCCCGCGGGGGGGACGCACTGTTGTGGTGAGTTGGGACCTCCTAGGGGGTCCCAACTCACGCGCAGACGGATGGCGGCGACCGACAGATGGGGCAAATCGGGCCGGATGGCCGGCAAGGCGGCCCGGACACTCGCTGGTACCCGGCATAATGCTGGACATGAGGCTGTCTGCCCGAGCTGACTACGCGCTGCGCGCTGCGGTGGAGCTGGCTGCCGCCGACGGCAGCCATGTGACCGCGGAGCAGCTCGCGCGGGCCCAGCAGATCCCCGGCAAGTTCCTGGAGGCGATCCTCACCCAGCTGCGCCGGGCCGGCCTGGTCCGCAGCCAGCGAGGCCCGGAGGGCGGCTTCTGGCTAGCCAAGCCCGCCTCCGAGATCGCCCTGGCCGACATCATCCGGGCCATCGACGGTCAGCTGGTAGGCGTGCGCGGGGAACGCCCGGAGAACATCGGGTACATCGGGGTGGCCGAGCCGCTGCAGAGCGTCTGGATCGCGCTGCGCGCCAACGAGCGGGCCATCCTGGAGGAAGTCACCCTGGAGCACATCTCCACCGGGCGGCTGCCGGCGCGGGTGCTGGAACTGACCGACGACCCCCGCGCCTGGGCCTGATCGGTGCTAGCCCGGGGGACGACCCCCCGGAACCCCCGCGATTCACTGGCTCGGAGGGGACACGGCTCCGCCGCGCCCCGCCTCACCAGCAAGCTAGCCCGGGGGGACGACCCCCGGAACCCCCCGTCAAAGCCGCAGGCGCCCCCGGGATCCCGGGGGCGCCTGCGGCTTCTTCGAGCCCTGAGGGCACGGGTCAGACGGGAACCATGTCGGTCACGTCGCGGATCCGGCGGGTTACCTCGTCGAACGCCGGGTGGTCGGCATTCACCCCGACCGGGCGTAGCACGTCCTCGGAGTCCATGCCGCGGGCGTGCCCAGCCGGGACACGCAGCTCGGGTCGGACCTCGAACGCACGGGCGACCGGCAGCTCCAGCTCGCGCTCGTGCCGCTCCGCCGCGGGCTGCCCGGCGGGGGTCAGCACGCCTGCCTCGCTCTGCAGCTCAGCGAGGGCGAAACTGTCCGAGACCTCACTCAGCACGTGGGACAGCGGCGTGTTGAGCGCCGTGCAGATGGCGGCCAGCAGCTCCGAGGATGCTTCCTTCTGGCCGCGTTCCACCTCGGACAGGTACCCGAGCGACACCCTAGCCGCGGCGGACACCTCGCGGAGGGTGCGACCCTGCCGCTGGCGTAGCCGCCGCAGCACGTCACCAAGCAAGTGACGAAGCAGGACCATCGCCGCACTCCCTTCGCTAAGTGTCTGCTAGCTACACCGTACCCGCCCTTACCGACAGTAGGGAGAGCACCTGTGGCCGTGTTCGCTGCTAACGTAACACTGTAATCATCGGCTCTCTTCCCCCACGATGACAAGCAGCAACGCCAGGGCGTGCGCCACAGTTTGCCCGCGGATGTCATCCCTGCTCCCGCGGAGCGCCAGGCGGCGGACCCGGGCCGTGCCCGGCTGGCCGTCCCGCCCGGCGCTCGCGGCGATGTAGACGGTGCCCACCGGCTTCCCCTCGGCCGGGTCCGGGCCGGCCACCCCGGTGGTGGCCACCGCGAAGCTGGCGCCCAGCCGGGACCGCGCCCCGGCGGCCATGGCCTCGGCCACCTCCGGCGCGACCGCACCGTGGGCAGCCAGCAGGGCGGGGTCCACCCCGAGCAGCACCGCCTTCAGCTCGGTGGCGTAGGCGACGACCGCCCCGCGGAAGACGGCGGATGCCCCGGGCACCCCGGTCAGCGCCGCGGCCACCAGGCCGCCCGTCAGCGACTCGGCCGCCGCCACGGTCTGCTGGCGCCCGGCCAGCAGGCCGATCAGGTCGGCTGCGGTGCGGCCGGCCGTCTCCTCGCTCATGCCCCGTCCTCCGGAGGTGCCCGGCGGGCCGCGGCCGCCCGGCTGCGCTGCCGTAGCCGGACGGCCCGGATGACGTAGTCCGCCCCGGTGACCAGGGTGACCACCACGGCCAGCCCCATGACCACGGCCCGGACCGGCCCGGGCGGCCCGGGGAGCACGTAGAGCGCGATCGCCAGCACCTGCAGCATCGTCTTGATCTTGCCGCCGCGGCTGGCCGCGATGACCCCGTGCCGGATCACCCAGAACCGCAGCAGGGTCACCCCCAGCTCGCGGGCGAGGATGACGATGGTGACCCACCAGGGCAGCCTGCCCTGGGCGGACAGGGTGATCAGGGCGGCACCGGTCAGCGCCTTGTCCGCGATGGGATCGGCGATCTTGCCGAAGTCGGTGATCAGCCCGCGCTGCCGGGCCAGCCGGCCGTCCAGCAGGTCGGTGACCGAGGCGACGAGGAACACGGCGAAGGCCGCGATCCGCCAGGCCGGGCCCCCGGCCAGGAGCAGCAGCACGAAGACGGGGACCAGCGCCAGGCGCAGCATGGTGAGCGCGTTGGCCACATTGACCAGCCCGGGCGGCGGGACGCCGCCTGACTGAGCGGACGGGGAGCGCGCCACCCCTCCGCCGGTGCCGGTGACCGGCTGGCTCAACGGGTTCCCGCAGGCCCGGGCAGCAGCCGGGGCGCGGCGACGGCAGCCGCCTCGAGGTCCACGCCGTCGCACCCGGTGACCTCGGCGGTGACGAGATCACCGATGGCCGCGCCCGGCGCCCCCGCCACGATCGTGGTGCCGTCCACCTCCGGCGCCTGGTGCGCGGCCCGGCCCAGGTAGCGGCCGTCCCCCAGATCCTCCTCGATCAGCACCTCGACGGTCTCGCCGATCCGGTCGGCCGCGCGCTGGGCCATCATCTCCTCGGCCAGGTCGGCAAGGTCATCGACCCGCCGGGAGATCTCGGCCGGGTCCAGCTGCCCGTCCAGCGTGGCCGCCTCGGTCCCGTCCTCGTCCGAGTAACCGAACACGCCGATCGCGTCCAGCCCGGCCTCGGACAGGAACCGGTGCAGTTCGGCCAGGTCGGCCTCGGTCTCGCCGGGGAAGCCGACGATGAAGTTGGACCGGATGCCGGCCTGCGGGCAGGCCGCGCGGATGCCGGCGATCAGGGCCCAGAAGCGCTCCCGGTCGCCGAACCGCCGCATGGCCCGCAGCACCCGGCCGCTGGCGTGCTGGAAGGACAGGTCGAAGTAGGGTGCCACGCCGGGCGTGCCGGTCATCACCTCGATCAGCCCCGGGCGCACTTCGGCGGGCTGCAGGTAGCTCACCCTGATCCGGTCGATACCGGGCACGGCGGCGAGCGCGGGAAGCAGCTCGTCCAGCAGCCGCGGGCTGCCCATGTCCTTGCCGTAGGACGTGGAGTTCTCGCTGACCAGGACCAGTTCCCGGACGCCCTGGCCGGCCAGCCACTCCGCCTCGGCCACCAGGTCCTGCGGCGGGCGGGACAGGAACGCGCCGCGGAAGGCGGGGATGGCGCAGAAGCTGCACCGCCGGTCGCAGCCTGAAGCGATCTTCAGCGGAGCCACCGGGCCGCCGGCCAGCCGCCGCCGCAGGGTGCGCGGCCCGGACGCCGGGGCGGCCCCCGGCGGGAGGTCGGGGATGCCGCCGCCGCCGAGCGGCAGGCCGGGCCGGCGCGGCCGCGCTCGCGTGCCCCGGGGTGTGCGGCCCGGCGGCCGCCGGACGGCTGGCCGGGGATATCGGCAGCAGCCGGCGCCGGTCCCGGGGCTTATGCGCGGGCCGCCGCTCCCCGGCGAGCACCGCGTCCAGCCGGTCCCCGATGGTCGCGTAGTCGTCGAAGCTGAGCACCTCGGCCTCGGGCAGTTCCGCCGCCAGCGTGGCTCCGTACCGCTCGGCCAGGCAGCCGGCCGCGACCACCTTGGCGCCCCCGGACGCGGCATCGAGCAGTTCGCTGACCGACTCCTGCTTGGCCGCCTCGATGAACCCGCACGTATTGACCAGCACGACGCTGGCCTCATCGCTGTCGGTGACGGTCCAGCCGGATGCCTCCAGCCGGGCCGCGAGCTCCTCGGAGTCGACCTCGTTACGGGCACAGCCGAGCGTGACCAGGCTGACGGTGCGGTCCGCCGGCTGCGGGCCTCGCTGAGCAGAAGACACACCGGAAGACTACGGCAGGCGGGCCGGTGGCCGGCGCCGCTGGCCGTGGCTCGCCGTGGCGGGCCGGACCCCGTTGAGGCGGCTACCCGGTGACCGGCCTGCCCGGGCCGAGGCTGAGCGTGACCGGCTGCCCGGTGGCCCCGGGCGATCCGACCCGCTTGCCGTTCACGGTCAGCACGATGCCGCCCGGGTTACCGATGTTCATGTTCACCGTGCGGCTGAAGGTCCAGCTCTTGGACGTCCCGCCCACCACGTAGGCCTGCAGCAGGAACACCCCGTCCGGCTTGGTGAACTCCACCCAGCAGTCCTGGATGGCGGTCAGGCTGATCACCACGTTCGGGCTGGCCGTCGCCGTCGCGCTCGGCGTGGCCGACGGCGACGAGGAGGCCGAGACCTGGTGGGTGCGGTGATGTGACACCACGCGCCCGCTGGTCGCCTGCACGCTCACCGAGCGCGCCGCGGCGGAGTCCACCACCCGGTACACCCCGTACCCGGCCACCACGGCCAGCACCAGGACCATGGCCAGGCTCCAGTTCGGCCGCCGCCGCTCCCTGATCCTGATCGGCGTGGCCGGCTCGAAGACATCGGCGGCCCGGATGGCCTGCGGCGCGCCGTGCACCGCGTCGTACTCCCGGATCAGCTCCTCGTCATCCGCGCCGACGGCACGGGCAATGCTGCGGATATGCCCCCGGGCGTAGAAGTCACCTCCGCAGGATGAGAAATCCCCGCGCTCGATCCCCCGGATGATCGTCTCTCGGATGCAGGTTCGCTGGCTTACCTGCGTAATGGTGAGACCCGCCTGGCGGCGTGCATCCGCCAGGGTGTCACCAATGCTCACGCCGCGCCTCCACTGCCATATCGCACTGCGCTCCGCCCCGGGTGCGGGAACAGTTACCGGATGTGAGCAGCCCCTCCGACGCGGAGCCACCAACAAGTGTAGACATCCCCCGACTGACGGCGTTGACGCCGCAGGTCAAGCTGAGTCCTGCCCACCCCGCAGCGAATCAATCACCTGGTCGGCCTCGTCAGGCGGCACGAGGACGTCCCTGGCCTTGGAACCTTCGCTGGGCCCGACGATGCCGCGGCTCTCCAGCAGGTCCATCAGGCGGCCCGCCTTGGCGAAGCCGACCCGCAGCTTGCGCTGCAGCATGGACGTGGAGCCGAACTGGGTACGCACGACCAGGTCAGCCGCCTGGACGAGGAGTTCCAGGTCGTCACCGATGTCCGCGTCGATCTCGCGCTGCTTGGCCTCCGGGACCGCGACGTCCTCCCGGTAGGACGGCTGCGCCTGCGTGGTGCAGTGCGCGACGACCTCACGGATCTCCTTCTCGGTGACGAAGGCGTTCTGCAGCCGCAGGGGCTTGCTCGCGCCCATCGGCAGGAACAGGCAGTCGCCCTGCCCGACCAGCTTCTCCGCGCCCGGCTGGTCCAGGATGACCCGGCTGTCGGTCAGGCTGGACGTGGCGAACGCGAGGCGGGACGGCACGTTCGCCTTGATCAGCCCGGTCACCACGTCCACGCTGGGCCGCTGGGTGGCGAGCACCAGGTGGATGCCGGCCGCCCGGGCCAGCTGGGTGATCCGCACCACGGCGTCCTCGACGTCGCGCGGCGCGACCATCATCAGGTCGGCCAGCTCGTCCACGATGACCAGCAGGTAGGGGTAGGGGACGAGCACCCGCTCGCTGCCCGGCGGCGGCGTGATCTTGCCCGCCCGCACCGCCTTGTTGAAATCGTCGATGTGCCGGAACCCGAAGGCGGCCAGGTCGTCATATCGGCGGTCCATTTCGCCGACCACCCATTGCAGCGCCTCGGCCGCTTTCTTCGGGTTCGTGATGATCGGCGTGATGAGATGCGGGATCCCGGCGTAAATGGCCAGCTCGACCCGCTTGGGGTCGACCAGGATCATCCGCACGTCCTCGGTGGTGGCGCGGAGCAGGATCGAGGTGATCAGGCCGTTGATGCAGGTGGACTTGCCCGCGCCGGTCGCCCCGGCGATCAGCATGTGCGGCATCTTGGCCAGGTTGGCCACCACGGTGCGGCCCTCGACGTCCTTGCCCAGGCCCACCACCATCGGATGGTGGTCGCTGACCGCTTTCGGCGAGCTCAGCACGTCACCGAGGCTGACGATCTCCTTGTCCGCGTTGGGGATCTCCACCCCGATCGCGGACTTGCCCGGGATCGGCGAGATGATCCGCACATCGGCGCTCTTCACCGCGTAGGCGATGTTCTTGGTCAGCGCGGTGACCCGCTCCACCTTGACCGCCGGGCCCAGCTCGATCTCGTACCGGGTCACCGTCGGGCCCCGCTTGAAATCGGTGACCTGCGCGTCCACCTCGAACTGGTCGAGCACCTCGGTCAGCGCCCGCACCACCACGTCGTTGGCCCGGGTCCGCGCCTTGGGCGCGCTGCCCGGCTTGAGCAGCGCCATCGGCGGCAGGATGTAGCTGGACTCGGCCGACCCGGTGAGGGTGAGCTGCTCGGCCCGGCCCCCGGGCCGGGCGCGGCCGGACCCGGCCGCGCCATCCTGGGCCGCGGCACCATGCGGGCGCCCCCTCCGGCAGCACCGCCTCGTCCGGCCCGGCCCCCGGGCCGGACGCGCCGGGCGGCCCGAATCCGAGGGCGTCGAGCAGCGACTCGTCCACCTCCGCCCCGGCGGCCAGCTCGCCCGGCACCGCCGGCCCAGGGCCGCCCCGCCCGCGGCCCGGCCGGGCCACCGGGCCCGGCCGTGCCGTCGGGCAGGATCGGGGTGTCGTACGGCCGGTGATGCTCTCCGGCCTCGATGGCCTGCGGCCGCTTCCGGCCGCCCCGGATCAGCGGCCGGGCCTGGCCGGTGACCTCCGGCTGGCCGTCCTCCTCCGGGCCGGCCTCCGCCTCACCCATGTCACGCTGGGCGAATCCACGCAGCTCGGACAGCCGGTCCGGCACCTTGTGCAGCGGCGTGCCGGTGATAACCAGCAGGCCGAAGCCGCTGACCAGGGCCAGCAGCGGCGCCGCGAACCATGGCGTGAGCCCGGCCACCAGCGGCGCGGAGACCGCGAAGCCGATCAGCCCCCCGCCGGACTGCATGGCGGCGGTTCCGGCGCTGGGATGCGGGGTGCCGGCCGCGATGTGGATGAGGCCGAGCGCGCCGAGCATCAGTGCCGTCCAGCCGATCACCATCCGCCCGGTCTGCGCGTTCCGGTCGGGATGCCGCAGGTAGCGCCAGGCCAGCAGGCCGAGCAGGAACGGCAGCAGCCAGGCCGCCGAGCCGAAGGCTCCGTGCAGCAGGCCGGAGATCAGCCGGGACGGCAGGTTGGTCATGTGCACCCAGGTGGCCGCCACCGCGACGATGGCCGCGGCCAGGTAGGCCAGGCCCAGGCCGTCCCGGCGGTGCAGCGGGTCCATGTCCCGGGCGCTCTTGCCGAAGGCGCGCGCCGTCCCGCCGACGGCATGGGCGGCGACCATCCAGGCGCCGACGATCAGCCGGGCCACCCAGCCGCCCAGGATCAGGATCGGGTCGGCACTCTGCCGTGACCGGGCCGGGACACTGCCCCGGCCCGGGTAACGGCCCTTGCTACCGGCCCGGCGCTTGCTGGCCTGACCGCCCTTGGCCGACCCGCGCTTGGCCGGCCCGCCCTTGGCCTGGCCGCGGCGCGCCTGCCCGCCCTTGGCCGGGGCCCGCGCGGGCATGGCGTTCTGGCTGCGCTGCTGCCCGCCGGAGGACGCACGCGGCCGCGAGGGGCGGCCCTCGGCGTCGGCCGGCCCGCCCTGACCGGAGCGGGACCGCCCCTGACCTGCGGCGGGCCGTCCCTGGCCGGGCGTGACCCGGGCCTGGGCGCGGCACCGTGTCGGGCCGGCCCGTCCCCCCGGGACCGGGGGGTGCCCTGAGGGACACGAGTAGCCATGATGCCCAAAGTACCCAGGACAGGGGCTGGCCCGCCGCAACCGGGCGGGCGTGTCGCATGATCGTCCGCGGCGCGGTGAACGGCGGCTGGCGGGTCCGCGAATTCCCCGCCGTCCCCGTTGGCAGGCACCTCGCGGCACGACACCCTGGAGATGAACCCGATCGTGACCACGACCCTGGAGCGCGCATGCCCAGCCTGGCGCCGAGCCCGGCCCCGGCCACGCCAGGTGTCATGCCGGCCGCCTGGCTCCGGGACAACTGCCCCTGCGCCGAGTGCCGGGACCCGGTGAGCGGCCAGCGGCTGCTGGACGTCGCCAGCCTGCCCGCCGACCTGGCGGTGGCGGCCGTCACCGCCCGCCCGGACGGCATCGAGGTGCTGTTCCACCCGGACGGTCACCGGGCCGTGTTCGACCGGGCCTGGCTGGAGCGGTGCAGCCGCGGGCCGGACCCCCGGCACGGCGACGATCCGCGGACCGAGGACGCGAAGCTGCTCTGGCCGCCCGGCGGCCCGCAGGACCAGCCGGCGCCCGCCTCCTGGCCGCGCTACCTGGCCGACCCCGCCTACCGCCGGGCCTGCCAGCAGGGCCTGCTGCGCGAGGGCCTGCTGCTGCTGGCCGGGGTGCCGGAAGAGCCAGGCGCGGTGCTGGACGTGGCGGCCAGCATGGGTTACGTCCGGGAGACCAACTACGGGCGGCTGTTCGACGTCCGGGCCGAGCCGTCGGCCGCGAACCTGGCCTACACCCGGCGGCCGATCGCCCCGCACACCGACAACCCGTACCGGGACCCGGTGCCCACCGCCGCGTTGCTGCACTGCCTGCACAACTCGGCCGAGGGCGGCGACTCCGTCTTCGTGGACGGGTTCCGCGCCGCGGCGGCCCTGCGCGAGCAGGACCCGGCCGCCTTCGCCACCCTGGCGGTCACCCCGGTCACCTTCGGCTACCGCGACCCGGGGACGTGGCTGCGCGCCACCAAGCCGATGATCACCCTGGACCCGCGCGGCCGGATCCGCGAGATCAGGTTCAACAGCCGCTCGCTGCAGCCGGTGCGGCTCCGCCCGGCGCAGGCCGCCGCGTTCTACGCGGCCTACCGGGCGTTCGCGGGCGTGATCGGGAACCCGGCGCAGGCCCGGGCCATCCGGCTGGCCCCCGGTGACTGCGCCGTCTTCGACAACACCCGGGTGCTGCACGCCCGGACCGGGTTCGGTGCCGCCGGCCGCCGGCACCTGCAGGGCTGCTACGCCGACCTGGACGGCATCGAGTCAGCGGTCGCGGCCGCCGGGGAGTGGCCGGGCCCAGCAGGAGGACGCACATGACCGACAGCGGACCCGGTGCGGGTCATCGCGGATCTCTTCGCCGCCGAAGGGACCCGCGAGTACCTGGGCGAGCCGGTGACGCAGGCGGAGCACATGCTGCAGGCCGCGGCCCTGGCCGAGGCGGCCGGCGCCGGCCAGGAACTGACCGCCGCGGCGCTGCTGCACGACGTGGGCCACTTCACCGGGCCGGTCTCCGGGCACGAGCTCGCCTACCCGGGGGGACGACCCCCCGGAGCCCCCCGCGCCCCCCTCGCCGACGGGATGGACGGCCGGGACAACCGGCACGGCGAGGCGGGCGCGGCCTGGCTGGCCCGGTGGTTCGGCCCCGGGGTGACCGAGCCGGTACGGCTGCACGTGGCGGCGAAACGGTACCTGTGCGCGGTGGAGCCCGGCTACCTCGCCGCGCTCTCCCCGGCCTCGGCGTACACGCTGCGGATCCAGGGCGGCCCGATGAGCCGCGCCGAGACCGCCGTGTTCGAGGGCAATCCGTGGTGCACCGCGGCGCTGCGGGTGCGCCGCTGGGACGACGCCGCCAAGGACCCGGCGGCCACGGTGCCCGCGTTCGGCTACTACCGGCCGCTGCTCCGGCAGCTGGCCCTGCAGCGCGCCCGCGGGCTGGCCCGGGGGGGCGACCCCGCCGGACCCCCCGCGCATTCGCCGACCCGGCGGGGACACGCCTCCGGCGCACCCCGCCTCGCCGGCGAATAGGCTCTCAGACCTCGATGACCACCGGGATGATCATCGGCCGGCGCCGGTAGCTGTCGTTCACCCAGCGTCCCACCGTGCGCCGCACCAGCTGGCCCAGCTGGTGCGCGTCGTTGATCCCGTCCTCGGCCGCGCGGGCCAGCACCTCCTCGATCTTGGGCCGCACCTCGCTGAGCGAGGAGTCGTCGATGCCGGAGCCGCGGGCGTGGATGGCCGGGCTGGCCGCCAGCTTCCCGGTCGTCGAGTCGACCACGATGACCACCGAGAGGAAGCCTTCCTCGCCGAGGATCCGGCGGTCCTTCAGCGACGTCTCGGTCACCTCGCCGACCGACAGCCCGTCCACGTACACGTAGCCGCACGGCACCTTGCCGACCACGGAGGCGTTCCCGTCGACCAGGTCGACCACCACCCCGTCCTCGGCGATCACGACGTTCCGGTGCGGGATCCCGGTCAGCTCGGCCAGCCGGGCGTGCGCCCGCAGGTGCCGCCACTCGCCGTGCACCGGCATGAAGTTGCGCGGTTTCACCAGGTTCAGCACGTACAGCAGCTCGCCCGCGGGGGCGTGCCCGGACACGTGCACCAGCGCGTTGCCCTTGTGCACCACGCGGGCGCCCCACCGGGTCAGCTCGTTGATCACCCGGTACACGGCGGACTCGTTGCCGGGGATCAGCGACGAGGCCAGGATGACGGTGTCACCCTCGGCGATCCGGATCGGGTGGTCCCGGCCGGCCATCCGGGACAGCGCCGACATCGGCTCGCCCTGCGATCCGGTGCAGACCAGCACGACCTCGCCCGGCGGCATGCTCTCCGCGTCGCGCGGGTCGACCAGCAGCCCGCCGCGGACCGACGGCACCCGCAGGTAGCCGAGATCGCGGGCCACGCCCATGTTGCGCACCATGGACCGGCCGACGAAGGCCACCTTGCGGCCGTGCGCGGCGGCCGCGTCGAGGACCTGCTGCACCCGGTGCACGTGGCTGGCGAAGCAGGCCACGATGATCCGCTGCTGGGTGCTGCCGAACATCTCGTTCAGCACCGGGGAGATCTCCCGCTCGCTGGTGACGATGCCCGGCACCTCGGCGTTGGTGGAGTCGGACATGAGCAGGTCCACGCCCGCCGACCCGATCCGGGCGAAGCCGCCCAGGTCGGTGAGCCGGCCGTCCAGCGGGAGCTGGTCCATCTTGAAGTCGCCGGTGTGCAGCACCACCCCGGCCGGGGTGGTGATGGCCACCGCCATGGCGTCCGGGATCGAGTGGTTGACCGCGAAGAACTCGAGCTCGAAGGGCCCGAACGACAGCCGCCCGCCCTCGGCCACCTCCACCGCGGCCGGGGTGATCCGGTGCTCGGTGAGCTTGCTGCGCACCAGCCCCAGCGTCAGCCGGGAGCCGATCAGCGGGATGTCGGCCCGCTCGCGCAGCAGGTAGGGCACCGCGCCGATGTGGTCCTCGTGGGCGTGGGTGAGGACCATCGCCTCGATGTCGCCGAGCCGGCCGTGCAGCGAGGTGAAGTCGGGCAGGATCAGGTCCACGCCGGGCTGGTCCGGCTCGGGGAACAGCACCCCGCAGTCCACGATGAGCAGGCGTCCCTGGTACTCGAACACGGTCATGTTGCGGCCGATTTCGCCCAGGCCGCCCAGGCCCACGATGCGCAGCGCGGTGTCGGGGAGCGGCGGCGGCGTGCCGAGCTCCGGATGCGGGTGACTCACCTGAGCTTCACGCCCCCCGCCACCAGGTCGGTACGCAACTGTTCCAGCTCGGCCGGAGTCGCGTCGATGAGCGGGCCGCGGACTATCCCGCCGGGCAGCCCGAGCAGGCCCAGCGCGGCCTTGGCCGCGATCACGCCCTGGGTGCGGGTCATGATGCCGGCCACCACCGGCAGCAGGTCCAGGTGGATCTGCCGGGCCTCGGCGACCCGCCCGGCCAGGTAGGCGTCGATCATGTCGTGCAGCCGGTCCCCGATCACGTGGCCGGCCACGCTGACGAAGCCGGCCGCCCCCACCGACAGCCAGGGCAGGTTCAGCAGGTCGTCCCCGCTGTAGAAGGCGAGGCCGGTGGCCAGCATCACCAGGGAGCCGGCGAACAGGTCGCCCTTCGCGTCCTTGACCGCGACGATGCGGGGGTGCTCGGCCAGCTGGAGCAGGCTCTCGGTCTTGATCGGGGTGCCGGTCCGGCCCGGGATGTCGTACAGCATGACCGGCAGCCCGGTCGAGTCGGCGGCCTTGGTGAAGTGCGCCACGAGCCCGCTCTGCGGCGGCTTGTTGTAGTAGGGCGTGACCAGGAGCAGTCCCGCCGCGCCGGCCCGCTCCGCCTGACGGGCGAGCTCACAGGTGTGGGCCGTGTCGTTGGTGCCTACCCCGGCCACGATGGACGCCCGGTCCCCGACCGCCTCGATCACCGCGCGGAGCAGCCGGTCCTTCTCGGCGTCGGTCGTCGTCGGGGACTCACCGGTGGTGCCGCTGATGACCAGGCCGTCATTGCGCATCTCGTCCACGAGGTAGGTGGCCAGCCGGGCGGCGCCGTCATAATCAACCGCGCCGTCCGCCGTCATCGGCGTGATCATCGCGGTCAGCATCCGGCCGAAGGGCGCCTGTCCGGCGGCTGGCTCTGTTGCTGTCATAAGCCGAACGCTACCGGGCCGCGGCGCACCGGGGCCACCTGCCACCCGGCGGCACGTTAAAGACGCGGTGACGTGAGCTCGGGGGTACCCACGTCAACCGCGTCTATCTGGTAATCGGCCGGAGCATCCGGCGCGTTACGCAGGGTGATGAAGATTCTTTTTCCGCGTGATCACCCGGCCGGGCGGTAGGACCTCCGGCGCCGCATCGCCGCGATGGCCAGCCACAGCGACAGCAGCAGGATGACCATGCCGTCCAGGGCGTGCGCGCCGCCCGACCCACTTGTTGCTGTCCCCCGCCGCCGCCAGCCCGACCTGCGCCACGGTCACCAGCACGGCCAGCACGGCCGTGCTGATCACGGTGCGCGCCGACTGCCAGGCCACCAGGGCCAGGATCAGCAGCACGACGGCCAGGATCATCAGCACCGTGCCCCAGGCCCGGTGCGGGTCCAGGCTGCTCGCGTTGGCGACCTTCCTGGCGTTGATGCCGAACACGCCCACCCCGGCCAGGTAGACCTGGACCAGGACGCCCAGCACGAAGAATGCGGCCAGGTACCCGTAGGCCAGGTCGGCACCGCGGCGCAGCCCGCCCGACGGCCGGGTCGCCGCGGCGGGCAGGTCAGTTCTCGTGGTCATGGTCCCCTCCCCAGTCATGAACCTGCATAGCCAGGGCCCAGTGTCCGCCGCCACCGTCCGGAAAAGCGTTACGGCCCAGGCCTGCCCGCCGCCGCGCTGCCCGGCCAGGCGCCTGCTGCGCGGTTAGTTGGGACCCGTATGCGGGTCCCAACTAACCGCGCAGCGCCGCGACTCCCCGCCGGGCCCCTACCGGGACTCCCCGGAACGGGGGCGCTTCTGCAGCCAGCCGGCCAGCGCGGCCGCGCCGACCAGGCCGAGCCCGGCCGCGCCCTTGGCCGCCTCCAGCGGGGAAGGCGGCACGATGCCGTCCAGCGGGCCGGCCCGCCGTGCTCCCGGGGGCACCGCGAACACCTCGGCAGGGGGCGCACCGGGACTGAGGCAGCGCATCTCGTAGCAGACGACCGGGTGGCCGGCGGAGAAGCTGGTGGTCCGGAGCAGCACGCCGAGATCCGCGTCGAGCACCGCTTCCACCTGGCCGACCAAGCCGACTGGCCAGACGCTGTCCGACTCGCTCAGCACTAGCACGAGGCCACGGCGGCCGTCTACCTCGGTCTCACCTGCCGTCCGCAGCCCGGGCTGGGCCAGCAGCCAAGCCGGGTCGGCCAGGCGGGCGAACTCCGCGTTGAGCGGAGCCGCCCGCCTGGTCCGCGGCTGGCCGCCGCGTACCAGCCAGTAGTGCTCGCCGTCCGATGCGGTGGTGTCGGGGTCGCGGTTCCGGCTACCTTCCAGCATGTCGATCCGATAGCGGCCGCCCGCCGCCAGCCGCAGCCGGACGGCACGATGCCCGACCCGCGCCCGGTCGGCGACCGCGTCCCACACCTCGTCGGGCCCGAGGATGCCATCGAGCGCGGCGGGCAGAATCTTCTGCCGGGCCTCCGCCCCCGCTTGCACGAGCCATCGGAAATCGGCCCAGTGGTGGGCCTCCGCGCTGAACGCGGGCGGCGGCAGCGCCGTCCGGTGCAGCAGGTTGACCAGGTCGTTGCCGGGCGGCTCGCGGGGACCCGCCGGGACCGGGACGGCGCCCGGCGGCATCCCGGCCGGGCCGGCCTCCGGCGGGGAAGGCCAGTGCCGGATGGCGAAACCCATTCCGCTCGCTGCGACGCCGGCTGCCGCGCGCACGGCGTCCCCTGCCAAGCCGGGCAGGGCCGCCGTGCGGGGACGGCGCGGCCGGTCACCCGCGTCACAGCCCGGCGGCCCGCTGCTGACGCGGTCCCCGGCGCACTCGCTGCCTGGCTCCTCACTGCCGGGTTCCGCACCGTCCGGGTTCATCCCGGGAGGCAGCCAGAACAGGGCGGGATCCGCAGCCTTTGGCGGGCCGACCACGACGCCGTCCAGGGTGGTGCGGAGCAGCGACTGCCCCAGGAACACCTCCTCGTAGTGGAGCAGGATGCCGAGTTCCGCATCCACCAGGATGTTGACGAGATCGAGCCGGCTCATCTGCGGGGCGCCGGGCTCGGCCGCCAGCGGCCGCGGGCGGCCCACGACGCGGTAAGCCGCCCGGCCGCCCGCCTCCTCCGTGCCCGCTTCCACCCGGCCCGCCAGCTCCAGGCTGAACTGGGCCAGCAGCCGGGCCGGGCTCAGCAGGTCCTCGAGTAGCCATGGCAGCGTTCGACGGGCGAAGCCATGACGCCTCGCCGTCCTCAATGTCCCAGGCGGACTCACCGTCGCTGACCGTGAGCACGGCCACGCCGTCGCTCAGCCGGTACTTCCCGCCCGGCGCCAGGAAGACCTGCCGGGTCACCTCGGTGACCGGCGGCCCGGCCTCGGGCGGCCAGCCCGCCGCCGCATCCCGGGACCGGCCCGCCAGCCGGGGGATGAGCCGCCCGGCCTGGTCGGCCCAGGGCGGCCGCCCAGCGCCCAGCCGGCCCCGCAGCACCCGGTCTTCGCGCCTGGTCACCGCGGCGGACAGACTCAGCGTGGTCCAATCCGCCCGGTACAGCGCCGCTACCAGGTCGGGCAACTCGGCAGAGTCGGGCAACGGCACCATAGGGGCCTCCAGGCAGATCCGCAGGAGCCCATTAGAGCACCGGGACCAGGCAGCCGGAGGCCGGCGCTCGCGCCGCCGCGCCCGGCGGACGCCGGCAGCGGCGCCCGCTGCGGTAAGGTACGCCGTGTCCCGGCGATCTGCCCGGGACGGCATGGAGCCCAGCGAAGCCGGTGTGATCCCGGCGCTGTCCCGCAACGGTGATGCCCCTGCGGCGCGATCGCGCGCAGCGGACGAGCCCGGACGCCTGGCCCACGCCGACGTGCTGTCCTCGGAGGAAGGGCGGTTCGTTCCGGTGCCCGGTCCGCGGCACCGCAGCGGGCGCACTTCGTCCTCCCGACCCGACGGAGGATGATCATGCGGTTCATCACCCCGCGGCGGCCGGTGCTGGCCGCCGCGCTACCCCTGGCCCTGGCGCTCGCCGGGGCCGCCGCCGGATGCGGCACCACCACCCAGGCCAACACCACCAGCGCCGCGGCGACAGCGCGGCGGCCGGCGGCGGCAGCTTCCCGGTCTCCGTGGCCGCGGCCAACGGCACGGTGCACGTCCAGGCCCGGCCCGGCCACATCGTCTCGCTCTCCCCCACCGCCACCGAGATGCTCTACGCGATCGGCGCGGGCGCGCCAGGTCAAGGCGGTGGACTCACTGTCGGACTACCCGCCGCAGGCGCCCCGCACCAAGCTGTCCGCCTACCAGCCGAACGTGGAGGCGATCGTCGCCGAAAAGCCCGACCTGGTGATCGAGTCGCAGGACACCGGGCAGCTGACCAAGCGGCTGGCCGCCTTCGGGGTCCCCGTGCTCGAGCTGCCCGCCCCGGCCAACCTGGCCGGCGAGTACGCCGAGTTCGCCGAGCTGGGCCGGGCCACCGGGCACCTCGCCCAGGCCGACCAGGAAGTGGCCCGGCTGCGCACCCAGCTGCACAGCATCGCCGCGGCCATGCCGCACCACGCGAAGCCGCTCACCTACTACTACGAGCTCGACCAGACGTACTACTCGGTCACCTCGGCCACGTTCGTCGGCCAGCTGCTCAAGCTGCTCGGCATGACGAGCATCGCGGACGCGGCCAGGGGCGCGGCCAGCTCGGGCGGGTACCCGCAGCTGTCCGCGGAGTACATCCTCAAAGCCAACCCGGACTACATCATCCTGGCCGACACGCTGTGCTGCCAGCAGAGCGCGGCCACGGTGGCCAAGCGGCCCGGCTGGTCCAGCCTGGCCGCGGTGCGCTCCGGGCACATCATCGCGCTCAACGACGACATCGCCTCCCGGTGGGGCCCGCGGGTCACCGTCCTGCTGGGCACGGTCGAGGCCGCGGTGGCCCGCGGCATGAAGCGGTGAAATCGGTCCTTCCCGGCCGCGCCCCGGCGGCCGGGACCGCGGACAGCGGCCCGGCCCGGCCGGCCGCCGCGCGCGTCCCGCGGGCCCGGTCCGGGCGGGCCCTGCTGGCCGCGGCGGCCGTGCTGCTCGCGGCGCTGCTCCTCGGGGTGTGGATCGGCCCGGCCGGGCTGTCGCTGCCCGCGGTGGCCGGCGCGCTGGCCGCGAAGCTGCCCTGGCACCCGGTGACCGGCGTGCCCGCCCTCGACACCGCCATCGTCTGGCAGATCCGGCTGCCCCGGGTGGTGCTGGGCGCCATCGTCGGCGCGATGCTGGCCGGCGGCGGCGCCGCGTACCAGGGGGTGTTCCGCAACCCGCTGGCCGACCCGTACCTGCTCGGGGTGGCCGCGGGCGGCGGCCTGGGCGCCACCATCGTGATCGTCGCGGGCGGCAGCCCGGCGCTGCTGCCGCCCGCCGCGTTCGCGGGCGCGGCCCTGGCCGTCGCGGTCACCTACGCGCTCGGATCGGGCGCCGGGCCGGGCGGCGGCGGGGCGGGCGCGACCGGGTCCATCGTGCTGGCCGGGGTGGCGGTGGCCGCGCTGCTCACCGCGGTGCAGACCTACCTGCAGCAGCAGCACTCGCAGACGCTGCAGTCGGTGTACTCGTGGATCCTGGGCGGCCTGTCCCTGGCGTCCTGGTCCGACGTGCTGCTGATCCTGCCGTACGTCGCGGTGGCCGCCGTGGTGCTGCTGGCCCACCGGCGGCTGCTGGACGTGCTGCGGGTCGGCGAGACGGAAGCGGCCAGCCTGGGCGTGGACATCGCCCGGCTCCGGCTGACCGTGGTGATCGCCGCCACCCTGGGCACGGCCGCGGCGGTCTCGGTGAGCGGGCTGATCGGGTTCGTGGGCATCATCGTGCCGCACATCGTGCGGCTCACGGCCGGCCCGGCCTACCGGATGCTGCTGCCGGTGTCGATGCTGGGCGGCGCCGCCTTCGTGGTGCTGGCCGACATCGCCGCCCGCACCGTGCAGGCTCCCGCCGAGGTGCCGATCGGCGTCATCACCGCCCTGGCCGGCGCGCCGTTCTTCCTGTTCGTGCTGCGCATCGCAGAGCGGGCCCGGCAGGACCTGGCGTGATCGTCTTCGAGCGGGTGAGCGTCCGCTTCGGCCAGGCCGCCGCGCTGGCTGAGGTCAGCGCGACCGTGGCGGACGGCGCCTGGCTGGGCATTATCGGGCCTAACGGAGCCGGCAAGACGACACTGCTCCGCGCGGCCGCCCGGCTCGTCGGGCACGATGGCACGATCGCCATCGGCGGCCGTCCCCTCGCCGGGCTGCGCCGCCGTGCCGCTGGCCCGGCTGGTGGCCTACGTGCCCCAGCGGCCCGAGCTGCCCCCGGAGATGAGCGTCTTCGACTACGTGCTGCTGGGCCGTACCCCGCACATCGGCTACCTGCGGATGGAGACCGCCGCGGACCGGGACGTCTGCGCCGGGCTGCTGGACCGGATGACGCTGGGCCCGATGGCCGCACCGGCCGCTGGGCACGCTGTCCGGCGGCGAGCTGCAGCGGGTGGTGCTGGCCCGGGCGCTGGCCCAGCAGGCACCGGTGCTGCTGCTGGACGAGCCGACCAGCGCCCTGGACCTGGGCCGCCGGGTGAGCGCGCTGGAACTGGTGGACGAGCTGCGCCGGGAACGGTCGCTGACCGTGCTGTCCGTGGTGCACGACCTCACCCTGGCCGGGCAGTTCGCGGACCGGCTGCTGCTGCTGGACGGCGGCCGGGTGGCGGCCGCCGGCGACCCGGCCAGCGTGCTGCGCGACGACGTGCTGGGCCGCCCACTTCGGCCCCGGCCTGCACGTGCTGACCACCCCGGACGGGGACCGCGTGGTGACATCACGGCGCCCGGCGCGGGTCCCGGCGCGGCCCCGGTCACGACCCCCAGGTCCCGGCCGATGATCTCCTTCATGATCTCGGTGGTGCCGCCGAAGATGGTCTGCACCCGGGCGTCCGCGAAGGCCCGGGCCACCGGGTACTCGCTCATGTAGCCCCAGCCGCCGTGCAGCTGCAGGCAGCGGTCCACGACCCGGTTGCACAGCTCGGTGTCCCACCACTTGACCATGGAGGCGTCGGAGTTGGACAGCCGGCCCGCGTTGTGCTCCAGCACGGCGCGGTCGGTGAAGGACCGGGCCACCGCCAGCTCGGTGGCCATCTCGGCCAGCACGAACCGGTTGTGCTGGAAGCTGCCGATGGGCCGGCCGAACGCCTGCCGCTGCTTGCAGTACTCCAGCGTGTCCGCGAACACCTGCTCCGCCCCGGCCAGCGCGGTCGACCCGATCGCGACCCGCTCCCGGGGCAGGTTGTGCATGAGCGCGAGGAACCCGCCGCCTTCCTCGCCGAGCAGGTTCCGCGCGGGCACTTCGACGTCGGAGAAGAACAGCTCGGAGGTGTCCTGGGCGTGCAGGCCGAGCTTGGCCAGGTTCCGGCCGCGCTCGAAGCCGGGCATGCCCCGCTCCACCACCAGCAGGCTGATCCCGCGGTGGCCGGCCGCCGGGTCGGTCCGGGCCACCACGATGACCAGGTCGCACAGCTGCCCGTTGGAGATGAACGTCTTCTGCCCGTTCAGGACGTAATGCCCGCCCGCCTCCCCGGCTCCCGTGACGCGGACCGCGGTCGTGGTGATGCCCTGCAGGTCACTGCCGGCCCCGGGCTCGCTCATCGCGATCGCGGTGATCAGCTCCCCGGAGCAGTACCCGGGCAGCCACCGCTCCCGCTGCTCCGGGGTGCACAGCCGGGCGAAGTACTGGCCGTTGATGTCGTTGTGCACCGCGAACCCGGGACCGTTGGCCCCGGCCCGGGCCAGCTCCTCGTTCAGGATCAGGTAGTACCGGTAGTCGGGGTCGCCGCCGCCGCCGTACTTCTCGTCGATGTCGATGCCGAGCAGCCCGGCCCGGCCCGCGGCCAGCCACACGTCCCGGGACACGACGCCGTCCTGCTCCCACTGCGCGTGGTAGGGAGTGATCTCCCGCGCGATGAACGCGCGCACCATGTCGCGGAACGCCTCGTGCTCAGGACCGAAGATGTCGCGTTCCATGGCCGCCCCCTCGTCGCGTCGTGCGTGCTGTGACGGTAACACCCGCGCGGGCGGCGGCAACGGTCAGGCGGCGGCTGGTTTCCGGGAGGTAGGCGGCCCACTGCGGGTCGCCGTCGTGGGCCGCGCCGATCAGCCGCCAGTGCGCGCCCCGGGGCGCGCTCGGGATCCGGTTCATCGTCCAGCCCAGTTCCTCGATCAGCCGGTCCGCCTTGCTGTGGTTGCAGCGCATGCAGGACGCCACGCAGTTCTCCCAGGTGTGCGTGCCGCCGCGGCTGCGCGGGATCACGTGGTCGATGGTCTCGGCCCGGTGCCCGCAGTAGGCGCAGTTGTAATTGTCCCGGCGCATCAGCGCGCCGCGGGTCAGCGGCACCCGGCTGCGGTGCGGCACCCGCACGTACCGGCGCAGCCTGATCACCGACGGGGCGGCCAGGATGGTCGTGGAGGAGCGCAACAAGGCACCCTCCGAATCGTCATGCACCACTTCGGCCTTCTCGCCCAGCACCAGGCACACGGCACGGTGCAGGCCGACCGTCGTCAGCGGCTCATACGTCACGTTGAGCAGCAGTACCCGTCGCACGCCGCCTCCTGCCTGGTGCGGTCGGCAAGCACGGTGTGCCAGGTAGCACACGCAGCGCTGGCCAAGGACAGCGTAACCGGCCGGCCCCGGCCAGACATAACGCCGGCGTGGCGGCGCGGTAAACAACCGGTCCCGCGGCGCTCCGCCGCGGCCCAGGTGCGGGCGGCCGGCCGGGGGCGTTCCCCTAGAGTGCGGGCATGACAGCATCCGGCCACCCGGCGCCCGCCGGCCCGCCGCCCGTGCCGGGGTACCCCCCGGCCGGGCGCCTTGACCTCGTCGAAGACCTGCACGGCCACCGGGTCGCCGACCCGTACCGGTGGCTGGAGGACCCCGCCAGCCAGCAGGCCAAGGACTGGCTGGCGGCCCAGGACGAGCTGTGGGCCGCCCAGGCCGCGGCGCTGACCGCGCGTGACCGGCTGGCCACCCGGATCGGCCAGCTGATGGAAGCCGGCTATATCGGCACCCCGGTCTGGCGCGGCGAGCGGCAGTTCTTCATGCGCCGCCTGGCCGGGCAGGAGCACGGGGTGCTGCTGACCGCCGGGCCGGGCGAGCCGGAACGCGTGCTCATCGACCCGGTGGCCCTCGATCCGGCCGGCCTGACCACGCTGGACGCGTGGCAGCCGGACCAGGAGGGACGGCTGCTGGCCTACCAGGTGTCCGCCGCCGGCGACGAGGAGTCGGTGCTGCGGGTGATGGACGTCGCCTCCGGGGCTGACGTGGACGGCCCCATCACCCGCTGCCGGTACTCCCCGGTGGCCTGGCTGCCTGGCGGGATGGCGTTCTACTACGTGCGCAAGCTCCCGCCGGGCCAGGTCCCCGCCGGGGAAGAGCAGTTCCACCGCCGGGTCTACCTGCATGCCGTCGGCACCCCGGACACCGAGGACGCGGCGGTCTTCGGCGCGGGCCGGGACAAGACGAACTATTACGGCGCCTCGGTCAGCCGGGACGGCCGCTGGCTGGTGATCTCCGCGGCCCAGGGCACCGCGCCCCGTAATGACCTGTGGCTGGCCGACCTGACCGCATCCGGCGCGGCCACGCCGGACCTGCGGGCCGTCCAGGAGGGCGTGGACGCCCGGACCAGCCTGCACCCGGGGCGGGATGGCCGCCTGTACGTGTTCACCGATTCCGGTGCGCCGCGGGGACGGCTGGCGGTCACCGACCCGGCGCAGCCCGGCCAGCAGCACTGGCGCGACCTGATCCCCGAGGACCCGGTGGCGATCCTCACCGGTTACGCCATCCTGGACGGTGCCGGGCTGGGCCGGCCGGTGCTGCTGGCGTCCTGGACCCGGCACGCGATCAGCGAGATCACCGTGCACGACCTGGCCACCGGGGCGCCGGCCGGCCGGCTGGAGCTGCCCGGTGCCGGGCCCGCCGGGGACGCCAGCCGGCTGGGCAGCACCGGCGGGATCAGCGAGCGGCCGGAGGGCGGCCACGAGGCCTGGTTCGGCTACACCGACAACACCACGCCGCTCACCGTCTATCACTACGACGCGCGCACCGGGGCGGTGACCGTGTGGGCCGAGGCCCCCGGCGCCGTCGCCGTCCCCGACGGTAACCACCCGGCAGGTGGCCTTCACCTCCCGGGACGGCACCGAGGTCCGCATGCTGATCATGAGCATGGCGGACGGCCCGGGGGAACGCCGCCCGCGGCCAGCCGTCCTCTACGGGTACGGCGGCTTCGGGATCAGCATGGCCCCCGCCTACTCCGCGTCCGTGCTGGCCTGGGTCGAGGCGGGCGGGGTGTACGCGATCGCGGCGCTGCGCGGCGGCGGCGAGGAAGGCGAGGACTGGCACCGGGCGGGCATGCGCGAGCGCAAGCAGAACGTGTTCGACGATTTCCACGCCGCGGCGCAGGCGCTCATCGACGGCGGCTGGACCACGCCCGCGCAGCTGGGCATCTCCGGCGGGTCCAACGGCGGGCTGCTGGTCGGGGCCGCGATCACGCAGCGGCCCGACCGGTACGCCGCGGCGGTCTGCTCCGCGCCGCTGCTGGACATGGTGCGGTACGAGCGGTTCGGGCTCGGCCAGACCTGGAACGACGAGTACGGCACCGCCGGGCAGGCGGGCGAGCTGGGCTGGCTGCTCGGCTACTCCCCCTACCACCAGGTGCGGGAGGGCGTCCGCTACCCCGCGACCCTGTTCACCGTGTTCGACAACGACACGAGGGTGGATCCGGTGCACGCGCACAAGATGTGCGCGGCACTCCAGCACGCCACCGCGGCCCGCTGGCCGGACCGGCCGATCCTGCTGCGGCGCGAATCCGAGGTCGGGCACGGTGCCCGCGCGGTCAGCCGCAGCGTCTCGCTGTCCGCGGACAGCCTGGCCTTCCTCGCCTTCCATACCGGCCTCAGCCGGTGAGCAGCGCCTCCCGGTAGTCACGCATGGCGGGAAGGTCGCCGTGCTTGGCCGCCACCGCATCGCCCAGCGACCGGGCCGCCCGCAGCACGAGCCCGGGACGGTACTGGCTGGGCAGCGGGCGCAGGGTCTCCTGGCTCAGCCGGATCGCCTCCTCCGGCTCGCCCGCCGCGAACCGGCACCGGGCCTGGCCCAGCGTCACCAGCGACCGGTCCAGGAACTCATCCGGCGCGTACTGGCGCATTGCCTGCCGGAACGCATCATCCGCCCCCCGGTGATCACCCAGGGTCACCAGCGCGTCACCCTCGTGAAAGAGCAGCTGCCGCTCGGTGTAGCCGAACGCCGTCCCGGCCTGCTGCTCGGCAGGCAGGGCCTCGAAGGCGTCGTGCGCCCGTTCCAGGGCCAGCTTCACCCGGCGCCCGAACGAGCCGCGGCCGCCTCCCCCGGTCCGGGCCAGCCAGGCCACCGCCCGCGCCTCCACGATGGGCGCCATCACCCCGGCCGGGCACGCCTTCCGGCCGGCCAGGTCGGCGCCGGCCCGGGCCGCGGCCGCGGCCTGCCGCGGATCCCCGTAGTACAGCGGCACCAGCGCCTCGCGGACCGCGACCCAGGCGCGCAGCGGCCGGTCCCCGGTCTCGTCCGCGGCGCTCCGGGCGGTGCTGAAGAAGGACCGGGCCAGCCGCTGGTCCCCCACGTTGATCATGATCATGCCGGCCAGCCCGGCCAGCCGGGCGGCCAGCGCGCAGAGCCGCTCGCCGAACTCCAGCGGCTGCCGGTGCTCGCACATCCGCCGCACGTCACCGAGGTCGAGGAGCACGTCGCAGAGCAGCCGCAGCGGCGGGACAGTCAGGTACTGCCGGCCGTACTCGGCCACCGCCTCCTCCCAGTGGTCCAGCATGGTGACCGAGACCGTGGCCCCCAGCAGCGCGTCGTCCAGGCGGCGCCGGATCCGCTCCGCCGCGCCGAAGAACCGGCTCTCCACCGGCGCCGCCGGATCCGCGGTCAGCCGCAGCAGGGCCCGCCGGACCGCGTCGTCGTCCGTCTCGGCCAGGCCGGCCGGGCTGTCCGCGGCCGGCTGGCCCGCTCGCGGCCGGCCCGCCGGTGCGGTTGTCCACGGCCCGGCCCCGGGCGGCCCGGGCCATGAGGAACAGCGGCGTGGTCTCCGGCTCAGGATCCGTGGCCGGGCGCGTCACCTGATCCGCCGCGCAGGCCGGGTCAATGACCGCGGGCAGCGGCCCGGCCCCCGGGCACGCGCCGCGGGCGGTAGCCGCCGGCGCCTCGTCGCCGGGCGCGAGCGGTACCCACGGGGGCAGCAGCTCACTGGCCGTGGCGGCCCAGCTGGCTATCGCGGGCGGGGCGGGCGGGGCGGGCGGGCGCGGCGCCGCGACGGCCCGGCCGGCCCGCGCCGCCTGCCTGCCCGCTCCTCCGGGCCGGGCGCTAACGGCGGGCCCGGGCAGCGGTGCCGGTTCCCGCACAGGCAGCCGCCCTGGTACCCGAGATCCTCGGGCTCCGCCTGGTAGACGCAGCACAGGTAGTGCAGGTACTCCGGCCCCGGGCGTTTCTGGCCGCTCTCGTAGGCGGACAGCAGCGTCTCGCTGAACCGGGGCGGGGTGCGGCCCCCGGCGACGTACCTGGCCCGGACCTGGGCCACCACGTCGGCCAGCGCGATCCCGAGGGCCAGCCGGTGCGCGCGCACCAGCGTGGTCCCGAACGCCGGCCCGCACTCCGCGTGGATGAGCCGGGCGATCTCACCGGGAGCGCGCCCCGCGGCCAGGCACCCGGCCCGGATGCCGCGGGCGATGGACGTCTCCTGCCGCGCCTCGCCGCCGCCGGGCGGCGTGCCCCGGCTGGCCGCACCGGCATCGCCGAGCACCACGGGCTGACCTCGCCTGGTCTCTGCTACCGGCTGCGCGCGCTCGGCTCCCATGCCCTGCCTCCTCGGGGCGGGTGCGGCCGGCGGCGGCGTACCATCACGCGACCGCAGGCCGGCCACGGGCGACGTTGCTTGGCCGCTGCGACGGCCGCTGCACCGTGCGGCTCCGTCGCCAGCGATGAAGCACAGATCACCCGCTCCGCCCGGATTCCGAATATGCAATTCTCTGTCTACATGTTGCATCTTGCACGCTGAGCGTGGCCACGTCATCACAATCCTGCTGACTGATATCAAACTGGCCCCTAGTTGGCGCCCCTGGTCCCGGCCGCCGGCCGCGCCGTTCCCGCGCGAGCGGGCCAGGCCAGCCGGGCAGGCCGGCCACTATGGGAGCGGCCCCAGCGTGCGGCTGGACGGCCCGACCGCGAAAGGACCCCCGGTGATATCCCAAGCGCTCGCCGCGGCGCACGGCCTCGCCGCAGGGCACGGCCTCGCCGCGCCGTCCGGCGACACCCTCGACTCCGTCTGCGGCCAGAACGGGCCGCCGGGCATCGCCTGCCGCCTGACCTGGGATCTGCTGCACAACAAGACCGCAGCCCAGCTCGTTGATGTATGGCTGGCCCGCCCGGTCACCCTGATCCTGCAGATCCTCTTCGTCGTGCTGGTCGCGATCGTCATCCGGCTCCTCGCGCTCCGGCTGATCAAGAAGATCACCAGGCACGCGGCCGAGGCGGGCAGCCCGGACACGACGCACGTGCTGGTCGGCGAGCGCCGGCGGCAGCGGGCCACGGCGCTCGGCTCGGTGCTGGGCAACGCGGCGTCGGTGCTCATCTTCGGCATCGCGGCGATCACCATCGCCGGCGATCTCGGGCTGAACCTGGCTCCCGTGCTGGCCAGCGCGGGAGTGCTGGGCATCGCCATCGGCTTCGGCGCGCAGAGCCTGGTCCGTGACTTCCTGTCCGGGATCTTCATGCTGCTCGAGGACCAGTACGGGGTCGGCGACGTTATCGAGGTCGGCGACGGCACCACCCCGGGCGCCACCGGCACGGTCGAGGCGATCACCCTGCGGGTGACCAGGCTCCGCGACATCAACGGGGTGGTCTGGCATGTGCGCAACGGGACCATCAACCGGATCGGGAACGAGTCACAGGGCTGGGCCCGCGCCGTGATCGACTTCCCGGTTTCCTACGACCAGGACCTGCCCGCCGTCCGGCAGACCATGAAGGAGACCGCCGAGCGGATGTGGGCGGAACCACGCTGGCGGGACGTGATCACGGAGGAGCCGGAGGTCTGGGGGGTCGAGTCGGTGACCAGCGAGGCCATCGTCATGCGCCTGGTGGCCCGGACGCTGCCGCTGCGCCAGTGGGAGGTGGCCCGGGAACTGCGGGAGCGGCTGAAGAGCGCGCTGGATGCCGCCTCGGTGCCCGGTGAGCCGGTGGCCACGGCCATCAGCGCCGGGGCGGCCGCCAAGGCCGAGGCCCAGGCCCACGCCGCCGCCCAGGATGAGGAGTGAGCGGGGAGCACTACCCTGGAGTGGCCATGGATGAGACCCCGGAGCTGAGCTTCTACGAGGCGGTCGGCGGCGAGGAGACCTTCCGCCGCCTGACGCACCTCTTCTATCAGGGCGTGGCCGCCGACCCCGCACTGCGCGCCGTCTACCCCAGCAAGGACCTCGGGCCGGCCGAGGAGCACCTGCGGCTGTTCCTGATCCAGTACTGGGGCGGCCCGGCCGCCTACAACGAGCTGCGCGGGCACCCGCGGCTGCGGATGCGGCACCGGCACTTCACCATCGGCGAGGCCGAGCGGGACGCCTGGCTGCGGCACATGCGCACCGCACTCGATGAGATCGGGCTGGACCCGGCGCTCGACGCGCAGCTGTGGGACTACCTGGTCATGGCCGCGCACAGCCTGGTCAACGCGCCCGCCGCTCCCGGCCGGCCGGACCTGGGCCTCAGCCCCGCCTGAACCCGCAGCCCCGCCTGAGCCGGGACCCAGGCGGGGCACTCCCCCGAGGGGGACGTTCAGCCGCGGGTTAGCTTGCGGTAGGTGACCCGGTGCGGACGGGCCGCGTCGGGGCCGAGCCGCTCGATCTTGTTCTTCTCGTAGGCCTCGAAGTTGCCCTCGAACCAGAACCAGTGCGCGCCGCCTTCCCAGGCCAGGATGTGGGTGGCGATCCGGTCCAGGAACCACCGGTCGTGGCTGGTGATGACCGCGCAGCCGGGGAAGTCCAGCAGCGCCCGCTCCAGGGACGCGAGCGTTTCCACGTCCAGGTCGTTGGCGGGCTCGTCGAGCAGCAGCAGGTTGCCGCCCTGGCGCAGGGTGAGCGCCAGGTTGACCCGGCCCCGCTCGCCGCCGGACATCAGCCCGGCCGGCTTCTGCTGGTCCGGGCCCTTGAAGCCGAACGCGGCCACGTAGGCCCGGCTCGGGATCTCCACGTTGCCCACCCGGATGGTGGAGTCTCCCCCGGAGATCGCCTCCCAGACCGTCTTGTCCGGGTCGATGCCGGACCGGAGCTGGTCCACGTAGGAGATCTTCACGGTGTCACCGACCCGGATGGACCCGGAGTCCGGCTTCTCATCGCCCACGATCATCTTGAACAGCGTCGTCTTGCCGACCCCGTTCGGGCCGATGACACCGACCAGGCCGTTGCGCGGCAGCGAGAAGCTGAGGCCCTCGATGAGTTCCCGGTCGCCGAACCCCTTGCCGAGGTCCGCCGCCTCGACCACCTGGTTGCCCAGCCGCGGGCCCGGCGGGATCTGGATCTCCTCGAAGTCCAGCTTGCGGACCTTGTCCGCCTCGGCGGCCATCTCCTCGTAGCGCTCCAGCCGGGCGCGGCTCTTGGACTGGCGGGCCCGCGGGCTGGACCGGACCCACTCCAGCTCGTCTTCCAGCCGCTTGCGCCGCTTGGCGTCCTTGGCCCCCTCCACCTTGATCCGGGACGCCTTGGTCTCCAGGTAGGTGGAGTAGTTGCCCTCGTAGGGGTAGGCGTGCCCGCGGTCGAGTTCCAGGATCCACTGCGCCACGTTGTCCAGGAAGTACCGGTCGTGGGTCACGGCCACCACCGTGCCCGGGTACTTCTCCAGGTGCTGTTCCAGCCACTGCACGCTCTCCGCGTCCAGGTGGTTGGTCGGCTCGTCCAGCAGCAGCAGGTCGGGCTGGGCCAGCAGCAGCTTGCACAACGCGACCCGGCGCCGCTCACCGCCGGACAGCACGGTCACGTCCGCGTCCGGCGGCGGGCAGCGCAGCGCGTCCATGGCCTGCTCAAGCTGGCTGTCCAGGTCCCAGGCGTCCCGGTGGTCCAGCTGCTCCTGCAGCTTGCCCATCTCGTCCAGCAGCTCATCGGAGTAGTCGGTGGCCATCTGCTCCGCGATGGCGTTGTACCGGTCCAGCAGGGCCTTGGTCTCCGCGACCCCGTCCTCCACGTTGCCCAGCACCGTCTTGTCCGGATCCAGGCCCGGCTCCTGGCTCAGCAGGCCCACCGTGAAGCCGGGGAACAGCCTCGCGTCCCCGTTGGACGGCTGCTCCAGGCCGGCCATCATCTTCAGCAGCGTTGACTTGCCCGCGCCGTTCGGCCCGACCACGCCGATCTTGGCACCAGGGAAGAAAGCAAGCGTCACGTCGTCAAGCAGCACCTTGTCGCCCTTCACCAGCCGGGCGGCATGCATCTGATAGATAAATTCAGGCATGCTTCAAGGTTAGGGCCACTGGCGCTGCGGGTCGGACGGGCATCCGCCCGGCGGGAGCGTGCACACCCGGTCCCGCCCTGCTTCCTTGGCCCGGTAGAGCGCGGCGTCGGCCGCGGCGAGCAGCTCGAACAGCTCGCTGCCGTCCCGGCCGAGGGCGGCCACCCCGATGGACACGGTGATGGTGACCTCCGTCCCGAGGGCCGCCGCCGCGCTCGCCCGGACCCGTTCCCGGAGCCGCTCCGCGATCCAGCAGGCCTCCTGCTCCCCGGCCCCGGGCAGCACGGCGACGAACTCCTCCCCGCCGAACCGGCCCAGCACGTCACAGCCGCGCACATGCCGGACCAGCGTGGCGGCCACCGCCGCGAGCAGCTCATCGCCGGCCAGGTGCCCGTAGGTGTCGTTGACCCGCTTGAAATGGTCGATGTCGGCCAGCAGGATCGCGGCCGGGGCACCGGCCCGCCGGGCCCGGCGCAGCCAGGCGTCCGCCTCCCGCTGCCAGGCGACCGCGTTGAGCAGCCCGGTCTTGGCGTCGGTGTGCGCCTCCGTGCGCAGCTGCTGGTGCAGCAGGCTGCGCTGCAGCAGGATCAGCGGCGGCAGCGCGACGAGCAGCAGCGCGCCGTTCAGCGCGCAGGCGATCGTGACCAGGACCCCGGCGCACAGCCCGGCCAGGTCGACCAGGATCCGCTCGGCGTTCCAGGCCGCCGGGCGGCGCGGCACGCTGGAGTCGGCCGCCCGCCCGGCCAGGGCCACCAGGGCCGCGTTCACCAGCATGAAGAGCGTGCCGCAGGCCGCCGCCTCGGCCACCGTGACCGGCCGCAGCAGCCATTGCCGGTGCCCGTCCAGCTCGTGGAAGCCGAACGAGCTGGCCGCCCCGGCCAGTCCCAGGGCGGCGGCGGTGAACACCCGCCAGTAGAGCGGTCCCTGCCTGGCCCGCCAGTGCCCCAGCAGGCCGATGAGCACCGGGGCCAGCAGCGCGCAGGCGGGCGGCAGCAGCAGCGCGACCGGCAGCCACCAGGCGGTCAGCAGGTCCCGGGTCCCGGTGGGCGGCACCCCCCAGCGCCGGGTGGCCTCGACACAGGCCGCGCCGCAGCACAGGAAGGCCAGGAACAGGCCCAGCTGGCCGGGCCGCAAATGGGTGCGGCCCAGCTGCCATCCGGTCAGCGCGGCCGTGGCCGCCACCACGATGAGCAGGTACACGGCCAGCCGGGGCCGCTTGGGCAGCCGTGGCCCGGACCACGGGGCCTCGGCGCGGTCACCTGGACCGAACCGGCGCTCCGCGTACATGGTGCGCTGGACTACCGACATGCCACCTGTCCATGACCGCCGCAGGCGGGCCTCTCCGGCACCCACACCCGGTCACTTTCCGTGTTCGAGAAGCGGCCGATCTATAACGCTGGGTAACAGCGTAGGGCCAGGAGGCCCGCCCGGCAGGGAATTCCGCTGATCCCGCCCGGCGTGGCGGCCCGCAGCGGCAGCGGGCCGCCACGGCGGGGTGGTCCCGCTGCCGCAGAACCGCCACCGGGCCGGCCAGGCCAGCACGGCCAGGCCAGCACGGCCAGGCCAGCGCGGCCAGGCCAGCGCGGCCAGGCCAGCGCGGCACGGCCAGAACAGCGCGGTCAGAACGGCGCGGTCAGGCCGGCCGGGACGACCAGGCCCTCCTCGTCTTCCTCGCTGGCCGGGCCGGCCGGGTTTTCCCCGGCCGGTTCCGGGGCCGCCGTCAGGGCACCCTCGCCGTTGCTCGCCCCGGCCAGCACGCCGCTGTCCGCGTAGGTCCCGCCGTCGGCATAGGTCCCGGGGGCGGCGGGGTCCCCGGAGGCGGCGGGGTCCCCGGGGACGGCGGGCGGGCCGGGCAGCGGGGGCAGGCCGTCCGGGTCCCCGGGCGCCTGGCGGCCGAGCGCGGTCTCGCCCGGCGACCGCCGGGACCGCTGGAAGTTGGCCACCCCCCGGGCCAGGTCGTAGCCGACCGAGCTGGCCTCGATCTCGACGGCGAGCCGGGACACCCCGTCCTTGTCGTACGGGCGCACCTGCAGGCGCCCCTTGACCAGCACCGGCTCGCCCTTACGGAGGCAGGTGGCGACGTTGTCGGCCAGCCCCCGCCAGCAGATCACCGTGACGAACGACGAGGCCATGTCCGCCCATTCGCCGGTCTCCCGGTCCACCCGGCGCGGCGTGTACCCGACCCGCAGTGACGCCACCGAGACGCCGTTGCTCGTGACGCGGAACTTCGGCTCGCGGGCGACGTACCCGGCGAGGAACACCTGTGCCTCATTGATCATGCCAAGCCTCCTGGCATCTCCTGGCGCTCCGCGGCGGCCGCGCCACCGGCGGCCCGGTGCCGCCCGTGGGTCCACCATCCCGGGCAGGCCGGGGCCCCGGCGATGCCGAACCGGGTTCTGGGGATGACCGGGCCGGAACGGGCTGGCCTGTGCACAGGCATGCCAAACCGGCGGTACCTGGTGCAAGAATCCCCGCGGGGCGCTCTGGCCCGGCGCTCAGGCCGCGACGAGCTCGGACGGCTCGGCGATCACGTCCACCAGGGCGCCGTTGCGCATCACGGTGATCGCCATGGGCCGGCCGATGGCGTCGGCGAACATCAGCCGCTGCAGGTCCTGGGCCACCGATACCGGGCTGCCACCCGCACTGACCAGCAGGTCCCCGGCCCGCAGCCCGGCCCGGCCGGCCGGGCCGCCCGGCACCACCTCGGCCACCCGCAGCCCGGTGGGCCGGCCTACCCGCTCGGCCAGCGCGGCCGGGAGCGGCGCGGGCGCGCTGACCAGGCCGAGGTAGGCCCGCCGGACCCGGCCGTCGCGCATGAGCGCGGCGATGATCCGCCGGGTCGTCGCGTTGACCGGGACGGCCAGTCCCACGCCGACGCCGGCCACGGCCGTGTTGATGCCGATCACCCGGGCATGGCTGTCCGCGAGCGCGCCGCCGGAATTCCCCGGGTTCAGCGCGGCGTCCGTCTGGATCACGTCCTCGATCAGCCGGGCCGCCGAGGCACTGCGGGTGGGCAGCGACCGGCCGAGGGCGCTGACCACCCCGGCGGTGACCGTCCCGGCCAGCCCCAGCGGGTTACCGACCGCCACGACCAGCTGGCCCACCACCAGATGGTCAGCCTCGCCCAGCTCGGCGGGCGGCGGGGTGGGCCCGGACGCCCGGAGCACCGCGAGGTCGGACAGCGGGTCCGCGCCCACCACCCGGAACGGCGCCGTGGTGCCGTCCGCGAAGGACGCCGTCCCCGCCTGGGCCGTGCCGACCACGTGCGCATTGGTGAGCAGGAAGCCGTCGCCGGTGAACACCACCGCCGAGCCGAGGCTCTCCCCGCCCCGGCCGGCCCGCGGCACCCGCAGGCTGGCTACCTTGCCCGTGAGCTCGGCCGCTACCCCGGCCACGATCTGCGAGTAGCTATCGAGCGGTCGCTGGTCTGTCATCGCGGCCCTCCGCCCTCAGCCGTTGCGCGAATTACATAATTACAACGGAATGTCAGCGTAACGCCGGGCCGGCGGCCCCGCTTCCCCGGCGGATTACGCCAGGAGCGGACGCCGCCCGGGGCCGGCCAGCGGCGGGGGCCAGGCGCCTCCGGCGGAGACGGGCAGGCGGCAGGCGGGCAGGCGGGCAGGCGGCGGAAGCGGGAGCAGGCGCTAATCCCGCAGCGTCCGGAGTTCCCCGCAGAACCTCGCGTACTCCGACAGTTCCTGCCTGACCGGGGCCAGCACGTACTGCTCGGCGACCTCCATCATGGCCGAGCGCATCTGCGCCTCGACCCTGGTCCGCTCGGCCAGCGCCGCGGAACTCACCAGGCTCATGCACCCGGATGCGGTCAGCCAGCCCAGCACCAGGATGGCCACGATCAGCAGCGCCACCCAGGGCAGCAGGGCGGCGTCGCTGAAGATGGCGACGGCGTGATCGGCCGCATGGAAGACGCCGATGGCCAGGATCGCGCCGATCCAGGCCAGCCCGGTCACCGCGCAGCCCAGCAGCAGGCCCTGCCAGACCGCCACCATCCGCCACCAGGGCTCCACGCTGTTCTCCGCGGGCAGCGACTCACCGATCGCCGCGCCCAGCGCGCCCGGGATCTCACTGCGCCGGGCCCGGGCCGCGGCGCGCACGGTCGCCGACCACGGCTTGGGCAGCCCAGGACCGATCTGCTCGCCGATGGCGGTGAGCGCGTTGTCGATCTCGGCCTGCTGGGCTCCGGCGGGCCCGGCCGACACGCCGCGCAGCTCCTCCCACAGGTTGCCGAGCCGGAGCTTGCGCACCGGGTCGCGGCCCAGCACCCGGTCCACCAGCCACGACACCGGCCAGCCGACGTAATCCACGGCCCGCAGTTCCCGGGCGCTCTGCAGCGCCTGCCCGACCCCGGCCACGCCGGCCGCCCGGCCGAACGATTCCGCCAGGGTGGCTGCGCTGCCCGGCGGAAGCTCGGAGAACTCCTCCGGGTCGCTGTCCCAGGCCGCGCCGCGCAGGCCCGCGTAGGGCAGGAACCGCACGGCCATGACATCCAGGTCGGCAGCGATCCGGTTACTGGCCGCCCGCCGGGCGGTGACCGTCTCGGCCAGCACCTTCCGCAGTTCATCCAGGCCAGCACCGGTGCGGGCCGAGGTGACCAGCACCCGCGCCTCATGCAGCCCCTCAGAATCGAGCAGCCGGGTCAGGTCGGCCACGCAGTCGTCCGCCTGGTCTGCGGTGAGCAGGTCGGACTGGTTGAGCACGACCGCGATGACCGAGGAATGGCCCGCGAGCGGCTTGAGGTAACGGCTGTGCACCGCCGCGTCGGCGTACTTCTGCGGATCGAGCACCCAGACCATCAGGTCGGCCAGGCCGACCAGGCGGTCCGTCTCCAGCGAGGCACCAGCCGCCACCGAGTCGTGGTCCGGCAGGTCGATCAGGATGAGCCCGCGCAGCGACGACTCGCCTTCGCCGAGCGCGCTGGAGCGCGCGTACCGGTTCCGCGGGGGGATGCGCAGCCACTCCAGCAACGGCGCGGCCCCGTCCATGCCCCACACGCAGGCGTGCGGGTCCTTGGTGAACGGGCGGATCACGCCGACCGCGGAGAAGTCGGCCCCGGCCAGCTGGTTGAACAGTGAGGACTTGCCGCTCCCGGTCCCGCCCGCCAGCACGGCCACGGTGTGGCTGGCCGACATCCGCAGCCGTTCCCCGGCCCGGGCGACCAGTTGCTCCGCCTCGGTGAGCAGCGGGATGCTGAACGCGTCCGGGCCGGTGCGGGCCCCGCCGATCGCGGTGATCCGGGCCAGCGCGGTGAGCCGGGTCGATATGTCACCGTCGCCCGGCCCCGCCGGCAGCAGGCTGGGGCTGCCCGCGCCGGGCTCGCTCAGGCTGGGCAGCCCGGGACTGGCCAGCCAGGACGGCTGATATTCGCCGATGCTCATCGCGCCATCTCAAGTGAGTAGGTTGCCTGGTAGAGCCGGATCGCCGCAGCGTCATCCAGCGTCCCGGCAGAGTCAATCACCTGGATGAAGCGCAGCAGCTCCTCATCGAAAAGCCGGCGTATCCGGTCCCGCAGGTCGGCCCGGGCGCGGGCCCGGATGTCCCGCAGCGGCCCGGCACCGAACAGCGAGGTCAGCAGGAGCTGCGGGACCGCCCCGGTGCCATCGGCGGAACTGCCGTCCCCTTCCCGCTGGCCGAGCATGGCCACGGTGAGCACGGTGGCCAGCGAATCGTCGTCGAACGACATCACCCGGGCGATCGAGCGCTTGGTCACGCTCTCCGCCTGGACCAGCCGGAGCACGTGATCCTGCCAGCCGCTCACCGCCCGGACGGCATGCGTCGGCAGGTCAGCCGACACGCGGGCCAGGAGCGGGGTGGCCTGGCGCAGCGGGCCGTCCGCGCCCGCGTCGCGGTTGCCCGGTGCCGGTGAGGCCACTCCCGCGGCCGGGAAGACCAGTCCCGCGTCCGCGGCGAACTGCGAGCCGCCCCAGTCCCCGTCGGCGCTCCCGGTGGCCGCGGCCTCCAGCAGCGCCACCCCGGCCGGGTGATTGCGCCAGCGCTTGACCGACTCCTCAGCGCCCCGGTCGGCCACCGAGATGACCAGGGACTCGATGCTGGCCCGCAGCGCGCTCTTGAGCGACCGGGCCCGGGCCGGCACGCCGCGCTTGCGCTGCCGCCCGGCCTGCCTGCCCCGGGGGGCCTGCAGGCCGCGGAGCAGTTCCCCGGTCCCGGCGAAGTCCTGCCAGCGGGCCAGCACCTCGCCGCGCAGCAGCGAGCCGTCCGACAGCGCCTGGTCCGCCTCGGCGAGGGCGGCCGCGTAGGCGCCCTCCACCGCCGCCTTCAGGTCGGCCCGGATGGCCAGCTGGGCTTCCACCTCGGCGGCCAGCGCGGGCACCCGGCTGCGGAAGTTGTCCAGCGCCCCGGCCATGGTCTGGGTCAGCACCGCTACCCGGCGGTCCGCCGATACGGCCGTCTCCTGCAGCCATCCCCGGACCGGCGCGGCCACCTCGGGCGGCAGCCGGTGATCGGTGATCACCGTCTCGTTGATCACGAACCGCTGGTTGTCCCCCAGCCCGTTGGCCTGCAGCATGGCACCGAAGTGCTTGGTCAGCTCGGCGCCGCTGGATGGCGGCACCCGGGACAGCACGATCCCCAGCGCCGCGCCCCGCTCCTTGGCGTATTCCAGCAGCTCCCACACGGCCGCGTCGGCATAACGGCTCGCCGTGGTCATGAACAGCCACAGATCCGAGGCGTCCAGGAACTGATGGGCGAACTCCCGGTGTGCTTGCACCACCGAGTCGATGTCCGGGGTGTCGAGCAGCGCGACGCCCTTCGGCATGCCCTCGTTCGCGGCCAGCACCAGCAGGCCATCGCGGCCGGACCGGGCCAGCCCTTCCTGGCGGACCCGGGGCACCGTCGGCAGGAACACGTTCTCCGCGAACCAGTCCACGTCATCGGGATGGCAGGCAAGCACCGGGCTGTTCGTGGTCGGGCGGCGGATGCCGGTATTGCTGACCTGGGCCCCCACGACGCTGTTGACCAGGGTCAACTTGCCGGCGCCGGTGGAGCCCACCAGGGCGACCAGGATGGGCGCGCCGGACTGCCGCACCCGGGGCAGCAGGTAGTCGTCGATCTGGCTGAGCAGCTTGCGCCGCTCCTCCCGGATCGGCTCGGCGCCCTCGGTCTCGAAGACCAGGCTCACGTCCACGATCCGGCGGCGCAGCTCAAGCAGGGCCGCCTCGAGCCGCCGGGCGTCCACCCGGCGGTGCCGCCCGGCCTCCGGCCGGATGGCTTCCGCGCGGCCGCCTTCCGGACGGCCAGCCTCACGGTGACCGGTCTCCGGGCGGCCGGCTGGCTCACGGCCCCCTTCCGGGCGGCCGGCTTGCTCACGGCCGCCTTCCGGACGGCCGGGGGGCGGCTCCGGCGCGGGACTCTGCCCCGGCGGGATGGGGCCAGGTGACGACACCGCGTCGGCGCCAGCAGCGCGAGCCGAGGCGGCGGCAAGGCCCTGCCCTTCCGTCATTGCTCTCCTGTCACTGCCCTTCCCGCGTCGGCATGGCTCCGGCAGGCCCCGGTGACGTGGGCACGACTACACTCTGCGCTTCGCTCAGCGCTCTTTGTGAGAGTTCGGTGATCTCTGCGCCGACATTCACTACCTCACCTATCACAACCACCGCGGGCGGGCGCAGGCCGGCCTGCTTGACCGCGCTGCCCACGGTGCCGAGTCCCGTGGTAATTATGTGCTGCGTGGGCAGGGTACCGTCCACAATGACCGAAACTGGAGTACGCGAATCCCGGCCGTGCCGGATCAGCGTTCTGGCCACCTGTTCCAGGTTCTCCAGGGCCATCAGCAGCACCAGTGTCGCAGCCGAGGCCGCGAGCGCAGGCCAGTCAACCGTGGACCGGCCGTCCCCCGGTGGCAGGTGCGCCGAGACGACATGGAATTCCTGGCTCACGCCGCGGTGCGTGACCGGAATCCCGGCCGCGGCAGGCACGGCGATGGCGCTGGTGACCCCCGGGACCACGGTGACCGGGACGCCCGCGGCGAGGCAGGCGAGGACCTCCTCGGCACCCCGGCCGAAGACGAAGGGGTCGCCCCCCTTGAGCCGGACCACGGCCAGGCCCTGCCGGGCCCGGCCGACCAGCACGGCGTTGATGTCCTCCTGGGCCATGCCCTGACCGCGCGGGATCTTCGCCGCGTCCACGACCTCGACATCCGGCGCCAGCTCGTCGAGCAGTGCGCCGGGGGCCAGCCGGTCGGCGACCACGACGTCGGCCTCGGCCAGCAGCTGCCGGCCCCGGACCGTGATCAGCCCCGGGTCCCCCGGCCCGCCGCCGACCAGCGCGACCCGGCCGCCGCGGCGCCGCCGGCCGGCCCGCAGCCGGCCGGCCTGCAGCCCGGCCAGTACCTCATCCCTGATGCCCGCACTGCGCTGCGGATCACCGCTCACCACGCCGAACCGCACATCGCCCGCCTGCCCGGCGGCTGGTGTCCAGGCGGCCGAGGCGGCGGCATCATCGGCCCGTACCGACCAGATGCCGGCCTGCTCGGCCTCCGCGGCGACCGCGGCGTTCACGGCGGGATCATCCGTGCAGGCGCAGACCAGCCAGGCCCCGGCGCAGTCTCCCGGCTGGTACGCCCGCGGCTGCCAGCCGACCCGGCCCGCCTCGATCAGCCCCATCAGCGAGGAACTCACGGCGGGGGACACCACATGGACCTGCGCGCCGGCCTCGAGCAGCGCGGGAATGCGCCGGGCGGCCACCGAGCCGCCCCCGACGACCAGCACGCGGCGGCCACTGAACCGCAGCGCCAGCAGGTAGGGCGCAGCCGCACCGGCGACCATGACGGTCCGCCCTCCTTAGCCTCGGCTGGGGCCGCGCCCAGCGATACCAGCGGGCAGGGCGGCCCCGGCCCGGGCAGCTAGCTGCCGGGAAGCCGGCCTGCCGCCCGGCCTTCCCCCCAGTCCCGAGCGTATCGGCACCAGGGCCAGGGCCGGCACCTCGCCAGCCCGCCAGCCGTCAGCCCGCCGGGCGCCCCGGGGCCGGAGCGGCCTGGCGCGCTCTCGCCAGGTGCAGCCGGACCGCGGTGTCCGCGTCGGCGGCCAGCCCGTCCGGATAGCCGAGCGCGGCGTCGGCCAGCGCGCAGAACACCGCCGCGGCCACCACGGCGCCGCCCTTCTCCGACACGTTGCTCAGCGCCGGCAGCCCGCTGGCGCGCAGCGCGTCCTTGGCTTCCGCCGCTCCGACCAGGCCGGACGGCACGCCGACGACCAGGGCCGGCTGCACGTTCCTGGCCATGACCTCGTCCAGGGCCGCCGCCGAGCCGCCTATCAGCCACACGGCCCCCGGCCCGGCGTCGCCGAAGGCGAGCCGTACCGCGGCCGCCGGCCGGCTGATGCCTGCCGTCCGGGCCAGCCGCACGGTCAGGGTCTCCTCGCTCTTGCACACGACCGGGTACCCGGCGGTGCCGGCGGCCACCGCCGCGGTGTCGGCCACCACGGATGCCCCGGCGGCGAGGGCCGCGACCGCCGCGGCCAGCACCTGCTCCTCGCAGACCAGGTCGGTCGCGTAGTCAAAGTCGGCGCTGGCCGTGATGACGTGCTCGGTCACCGCACGGCTCAGCGGGGCCAGCCGGCTGAGATCGATGCGCGACCGCAGGACCCGGTACGACTCGCCGTCCGGCACCCCGTCCCCCGGCCCGGCGTCCCCCGGCACGGGCATCCCGACCACGACCGACCCCTTCCAGCCCGTTCCCGGCCGCCCCGGCCAGGTCCCCCCGCCCCCGCCAGGCCCGCACTAGTCCGGCTTCGCCCAGCCAGCATGGCACAGGGCGGCCAGGTGACGCCGCTGGATCGGGCCGCAGCAGGGCAGCACACCGCTACACTGTCCAAGCGCGCCCGTGGCTGCGCCTCCCATCCGGTGACTCCGCAATGCCGTGAGCCATCCGGCGGCCGGGCGGCAGCGGGAATTGCCGGGGCACCCGAACGTGCCGACAAAGTCGGTCACCGGCAACGTCCCGGGCTCGCTGAATTTCCGGCCCACTGTCAGGAAACTCCCAGCGGGGCCGGGCGACAGAATCCAGGTGGGACCGGTATGACGGTTTTCGGACTGGCCGGCAGGCACGCGAATGGAGAGTAGATGGGCGCCGAGGCCACAGGGGCGGACAGCCGCGCGCGCGGGGCGGCGGCATCATGACCAGTACCTGGACGGATGATCAGGTGATCGACGACGCTGCCGCGAAGGCGTTCCTGGCCGAGGCCGGGGAAGCCGGAGAGCACCTGCCGCCCGTGGCCATCGTGATTGCCGCCTACAACGAGCAGGGCGTCATCGGCTCGGTCGTGGATGCGCTGCCCGCGACCATCTGCGGGCTCGCCACCCAGGCAGTGGTGGTGTCGGACGGCTCGAAGGACGAGACGGTCAGCGAGGCCCGGACGCACGGCGCCCTGGTGGCCGACGTGACCGTGAACCGGGGCCAGGGAGCCGCCCTGCGCCTGGGGTACCGGCTCGCCCGGGAGGGCGGCGCGCAGTACATCGTCACCACGGACGCGGACGGCCAGTACAACCCGGCCGAGATGGAGCGCGTCCTGGCCCCCGTGGTCGCCGGGCAGGCCGACTTCGTCACCGGCTCGCGGAAGCTCGGCAGCCAGGAGACCAAGGACCCGGTCCGCCGCCTAGGCACCTGGCTGTTCGCCGTCACGATCAGCGTCCTGACCGGGGAGCGGATCACCGACACCTCGTTCGGGCTGCGGGCGATGCGGGCCGAGGTCACTGGCGCGGTCCGGCTGGAGCAGCCGCAGTACCAGTCGGCGGAACTGCTCATCGCCGTGCTGTCCCGGGGCTTCCGGGTGGCCGAGGTGCCAGCCACCATCCACAAGCGCCAGGTCGGCGAGAGCAAGAAGGGGCACAACGCCATCTACGGCCTCCGGTACGCCGGAGTGGTGGTGGGCACCTGGTGGCGGGAGCGGCGCCGCGGCCCGGTCCCCCCGGCCCCCAGGCCAGCCGACCGGCCCGCCGACGGCACCGCCCTGGATCCCGGGCCGGCCAAGGGAGCCTGACCGGCCGGCCGCGGCCCCGCGGCCGCATGCGCACCCCAAACACCCGGCTGCGGGGTCATCCCGCGACCGGGTGTTCTTCAATCCTCCGGGGCGCCGCATCCCTGGATGCCCCGTCCGGGTTAGGGACACGGGTCAGCCGGTTAACGGCGGCCGGGCGGGCGGCAGCCCCGGCGGAGCGCCGCCCGGCCCGCCGGTCAGTGGCGGGCGTCCGGTACCGGTAACGCGGGGCGGTCCGCCTGGCGGCGGCCAGGCTGGCCGCTGTTCATCCCGGCCGGGCCGGTGCCGCCGTTGAGCCCAGCCGTCCCGCCGTTGACCTGTGACGGCCGCGCGGTGCTACCAGCCTCACCGGTACCGGCCGCCGCGGGGCCGTCCGGATCAGCCGTGGCGGGCTGGGCGGGCTGGGCCGCTACCGTCCCGGCCGCCAGCGGGGGCTCCCCGCCTTCTACCACGGCCAGCTCATCGACCACCTTGACCCGGCGGTCAGCGAACAGCAGGAAGTGGAAGATCAGGAACCGGGCCGCGAACGTGAGGCAGTTGGCCAGGAAATAGACGCCGCCGACCACGATCGTCTTCTTGAATCCGTGCACCTGCATCGTCTTGGCCAGGGCGACGCCGAGGTGGGTGGCCAGGCCCAGCACGATCCAGGCGCCGACCGACACCAGCCAGAACGGCAGGGTTTCCCGGAGCAGTTGCGGCCGGCCCTTGCGCTCCCAGGCCCAGCGGGACAGGACGTAGCTCACGGCCGCGCCGACGATCGCCGCCGACACCCCGGAGACGCCGCTGGTCAGGTGGACCACGTCGAGGAATACCACCAAGGCGATCTCGCTGGCGACCAGCGAGGTCACGGCGACCAGGACGAACCGGCTGAACCGCTTCCCTACCGAGGTGCTGAGCTTACGCTGCAGCGGCGCCGGGGAGGATTCGCCACAGGGCATTCGCCAGCCTGGGCGGGATGAAGGTCATGAGCGTCCTAGATTCATTCGGAGACCGAGAGGTCGTCCAGACCAGGTATACCGTACGGGACCTTGGTGGTGTCCCAGGTACATGCCCTCCTCCCAGCAATTACCCAGCTTCGCGCTAGCTCACGGCGCCCCCGAGATCACCGGGGCCAGCCCACGAGCCAGCCCGGTACCGGCCGTGCCACAGGTGCGCATCGGCCGAGCCCTTCCAGAACACGTCCACCACGCCGCCGGCCTGCCCGGCCGCGAACGGCGCGCCACCCAGCACGCCCATGCCCAGCCGGGACGATGGCTGCCAGCCCGTGCCCTGGCTGATGCTCCACCAGAGCCTGCCGTCGGAGCCCCGCCAGAAGACGTCGGCCGCCTGCCCGGCGGTGACCACGAACGGGCCGCCCGTGACGGCGCCGCCCACGGCCGTGGCCGCGCTCCAGCCGGTGCCAGGCACGTAGCGGGTGCCCCACACGCGCGCCCGTGAGCTTCCCGGCCAGAACACATCGACGGCGCCGTCCGCCAGCCCCGCCGCAGCGGGGCCGCCGCCCAGCGCGCCCATGCCGAGACTGGCCGCCTTGCCCCAGGGCCGGCCGGGACTGCGCCGGACTACCACAGATGCCCGTCGGTGCCTTTCCAGAACACGCTCAGGGTACCGGCACCGGACAGCGCGGGGGCGGGGGCCGAGGCCAACTGGCCGCCCAGGTCCTGCGGCTTGCCCCACCCCTTGCCCGGGTTGTATTCGGCATGCCAGAGGTGCTTGTCCGCGGATCCGCGCCAGAACACGTCGATCACGCCGCTGCCCCGGGCCACCGCGGCAGGCCTGCTGCCCAGCGTGCCCACGTTCAGCTGGGCCAGCGGCGACCAGCCGGAACCCGCGCCGGACACCGCTTCCCAGAGATGGCCGTCAGTCCCCCGGGCGAACACGGCCGTCGTGCCCGGGGACGACTGGACCGCGGCGGGCTGCGACACCAGTGATCCGCCCATGCTGGCCGGGCCCTGCCAGCCGGCCCCGGGGGTGAACGAGTCACGCCACAGCTGGCCGTCGGTGCCCCGGTAGAAGGCGGTCACGGCCCCGCCGGGCTGCGCGGCGGCCTGCGAGGCCTGCCGGGACCCGCCCCCGCCGCCGCCGCCTCCGCCGCCCGCCTGCTGCACGTCCAGGTAATCCTGGTCGATATTGATCGTGACGCCGCCGTAGGTCACGTTCTGCCCGCCCTGGTACTGGTGAATGCGCTGGTGGGCAGCCCAGTCCGTGGTGGGCAGGATCGGGTCGGAGGTGTTGGCCGCGCCGTTCCACAGGGCGTCATAAATGACATCCGGCATGGTGTAGGCCGTATTGGCATAGTTGTTGACCAGGTCGGCGATGCCGGAATCGGAATTGCTGTAGAAGCCCGAGCGGTAGCCGAGCAGGTGCAGTTCCTTCGTCCAGGAGGTGGCGAAGCGCAGGACCCGGGTGTTCAGCGAGGCCGGGAAGTTCTCCATGTCGTAGTAGATCGGCGTGCCCGGGCCGAAGCCGAGTTGCCGGGCCTGGCTGACCGCGTCCTGGGCCGCGCTGACCGCCTGGCTGGCCGCCGAGGTGATCTCGCCGAAGCTGGCCTGCGGCCCGACATAGATGGGGATGAAGTGCCACCCCGCCTGCTGCTGCTGGGTGACCCAGGAGGAGGTGAGGTTCGGCTGGGCGCAGGCGCGGTCGGATCCCCCGATGTAGATGCCGACCGCCCGGTACGGGGACAGCCGCAGCCAGGTCTGCATCTGCGCAACGCCCGGTGCGGTGCAGGCGTCGAAGCCCTGGCCGGTGTAGCTGGTCGCGGATCCCGGCAGGCTGGCGCGGGCGGCCGGCCCGGCGGCCGGGGCCCCGGGGGCATTCGACGGCGGCGAGCCGGGCTGCCCCGGGCGGCGCCGGCGCGGGCAGCGAGGCGCTGGCCAGGATGCGGGTGATCAGCGCCCGGTCGGCGCCGTAGGTGGCGGTGACCGTGACCCGCCGGGTGGTCACGGTGATCAGCCGGTCCACCGGGTAGGCCGCCGCACGCACGCATGCCGGGCCGGCTGGCGGACGGCTGGACGAGCATGGCCTCGGTGGTGCCGATGAGCGCGGCCGGGCAGCGCTGGTCGCTTCCCGGGTGGCCCAGATAGAGGACATGCCGGTCGAACCGGACGCACTGCTGGGGATGCGCGGCGAGGCTGACCACCTGCCAGCTGGCCGGGATGCGGAATGTTACTCCCCGGTAAGTGATCGTCCTGGCCTGGGCCAGCCCGCGGCACTGCCGGCCAGGGCGGCCCCGCCACTGGCCGCGACGGCGGCGACGGTGGTGAGCAGGATCAGGGCTCGCCCTAGCGGGCCGGCAAGCCGGCGGCGCGCGGTCGTGCGCGCATGCCTGTTAAGGCGCATGATGAATCCCCCCCGGTGGCGCGTTCACTGCCGTTAACGGGCGATCCGCTATTTCCAGCCCCCTGCGGACGCCTGGCAGCTCTCGCGACTCTTCATCGTTAACAGGGAGCTTAAGTCGTGGATTTGCGCATGACTAGACCGCCCCCTGCCGCTGGGCCGCCATATTCCATAACAGGCCGCTTGCGAAATTAAAGGGTGAAAAAACATGACAAGCGGCTATTACTTTGATAACTGAGCCGAGTCAGTGACCGCACCGGAACTGCCCGGGCTGGCATGCCACAGCCGCCGCGGCGGGTCTTTCAGTCCCGCGCCAGGTGAGCCGGTCTCGGCGTACGGAGACATCGCAAAGCCGTTCGGATAAATGATCTTGGGTTGGGGAGCGCCATCCGCCGGGCCGCGGCCGGGCGGCCTGCCGGGGTGCGGCCGGCCGGCGCCGGGCACGTCACCGGCCGCCATGGCCGCGCGGACCGCCCCGATGCCGCCCGTGGCGCGGATCTCCGCCAGCGCGGCCAGGTCCCAGCACTCCTCGGCGTTGACCGACACCGACTCGCCGGTCCGGCGCAGCCGGCCGCGGACCACCAGCAGCCAGGAGCCGAACACGCGGGCCGCGCAGCGCGGCTGGGCGGATTCGAAGAACGCCAGGTCCACCGGCCCGGTCCCGTCATCGAGCGTGGCGAAGATGATCCGCATCCCGGACCGGATGGCCGGGGTCTGGGTGGCGACCTTCACCCCGGCGACCAGGATCCGCGAGCCTGCCCGGCAGCGCCGCAGGTCAGCGGAGCGGACCACGCCAAGCTCGCGGAGCAGGCCGTCGTAGAAGCTCAGCACGTGCTGGCTCAGGTCGATGCCGAGGATCTCCAGTTCCGTCTCGACCCGCTCGGCCGGGGTGAGTTCCCGCAGTTCCCCGGCCGGCACCAGCTCGGCGAGGCCGTCACCGCCGAAGCCGAGCGGCGCCTGCGCGGCGGCGCCCGCGCGGCGGCCCCGGTCCAGCACCCCGACCCGGGCGAGCAGGTCCCGCCGGGACAGGCCGTCCCGCGGGGCGCCGCCCATGCCGCTGTCCGTGCCGATCCCATGCAGCGAGTCCAGGGCGCCGACCAGGACCAGCCGCTCGGCGACCGGGCGGGACGGCGCGGCCCGCTCCCACAGGTCCCGCAGCGACGCATACGGCTGCCCGGCGACGATCCGCGCCACCTCGGCCTCACTGATGCCCTTGACCTCGCGCAGCCCGGCCCGCAGTCCCTCCCCCGGCAGCTGGGTGACCGGCTCGACGCGCCAGTCGCCGGCCGAGGCGTTCACGTCCACCGGCAGGATCGGCAGGCCGGCCAGCCGGGCATCCGCGACGATGACCCGTTTCGGGTACATCCCCGGGTCGTGGGTGAGCACCCCGGCGTAGAACGCCGCCGGGTAGTGCCGCTTGAGCCAGGCCGACTGGTAGGTGGGGATGGCGAACGCCGCCGCGTGCGCCTTGCAGAAGCCGAACCCGCCGAACGCCTCGAGCACCTCCCAGACCCGCGCCGTGGTGGCGGTGTCGTAGCCGCGGTCGAGCGCGGTCTCCCGGAACCACTCCCCCGCCTCCTCCCGGGACGCGCCGTCGGACAGCTGGCGGCGGATCCGTTCGGCCGACGACAGCCCGCAGCCGGTCATGGCGTGGATGATGCGCAGCACCTGCTCGTGGAAGATGACCACCCCGCCGGTCTCGGCGAGGGTGGCGGCCAGGTCCTCGTGCGGGTAGGCCGGCGCCCGCCGGCCGTGCCGGATGTCCAGGTAGGGCGTGACCATGTCGGAGTTGACCGGCCCGGGGCGGAACAGCGAGATGTCCACGATCAGGTCGCCGATGTCCCGGGGCAGCAGCTTGCCGACGAGCTCCCGCTGGCCCGGTGACTCGATCTGGAAGCAGCCCAGGGTGCGGGCGCTGCGGATCATCTCGAACGTCGGCTCGTCCGCGCAGCCGACCGCGTCGATGTCCACCCGCTCGCCCCTGGTCCGCTCCACCTCGGCGACCGTGTAGGCCATCGCCGACTGCATGCGCACCCCGAGCACGTCCAGCTTGATCATGCCCGCCGTCTCCACGTCGTCCTTGTCGAACTGGCTCAGCGGCAGCCCCTCGAAGCTGCGCTCCACCGGGGTCCGGTCCAGCAGGGAGGCGTCCGAGAGCACCACGCCGCACGGGTGCATCGCCACGTGCCGGGGCAGCCCGTCGAGCCGCTCGGCCAGCCGGAACAGCCCGGTGAGCTGCGGGATGGCCAGGCCGCTGCCCCGCAGCTCGGGAAGCTCGGCGAGCGCGCTGCGGATGTGGCCCGCGCGGATGTGCGGGAACGCCTTGGCGACCAGGTCGATCTCGTGCGGGGGCAGCCCCAGCGACGCCGCCACATCCCGGATCGCGCTGCGGGCCCGGTACGTCTCCATCATCGACACGCAGGCGATGCGCTGCTCGCTGTAGGCGTCCACGATCGCCCGGTACGCCTCGATCCGGCGGGCCGACTCCACGTCAAGGTCGATGTCGGGCAGGCCCCGGCGGCTCTCGGACAGGAACCGCTCCATGAGCAGGTCATACTCGAGCGGGTCGATGTCGGAGATGCCGATCAGGTAGTTGACCAGGCAGCCCGCCCCCGAGCCACGGATGGAGCAATGGATGCCGCGGCCGCGGATCAGGTCCGTGACGTCGGCGACGGTCAGGAAGTAGGAGGCCAGGCCGGTCTTGGAGATGATGGCGAGTTCGTGGTCGAGCCGCCGGGCCGCGCGGCGCCGGGCCGCCCGCTGGCCCCGTCCGCCCGGGTAGCGGCGGCGCAGTCCCTCCGCGCACCTCGCGCGCAGCGCGCGGAGCGGGTCAGCCGTGGTCTCGGGCATGAACCGGCCGCCGATGCCCAGGTCCCGCCCGGGATCCAGGATGCAGCGGCTGGCCAGCGCCGCGGTCGCCTGGAGCAGCCCCCCGGCGATCGCGGCGTCACCGGCCCGGCCGGCGATCCGGGCCATCTCCGCGCCACTGGCCAGGTAGGCCTGGGCGTTGCGCCGGGCCAGGTGCCGCTGGCCCAGCGGGGCCAGCTGCCGGGCCGCGTCGAGCACCTGCGCGACCGCGGCGTCGGCCGGGACGGCGTAGCGGACCGCGTTGCTGAGCACCGCGGGCACCCCGGCCTCGCTCAGCCAGCCGGAGCATCCGGGCGGCCCGGTGCTGGCTGCCCCGGGTGCGGTGATCGGTGATCTCGATGACCGCCTCGCCGCAGTCCCGCCAGCGGGCCAGGGCGGCGGCGGCCCGGTCCGGCCGCCGGGCGGCGACGGCCCGGCCCACGTCGCTGTCCGGGCCGAGCAGGATGACCAGGCCTGGCCGCCCGGCGGCCAGGTCCTGGCTGACCAGCGGGGCGCCGCGCTGGCCCGCCTGGTGCGCCGCGCTGACCAGCCGGCACAGCGAGGCCCATCCCCGGCTGCCCTCGGCCAGGAAGGTCACCCGTGGGGCATCCTCGCTGCGCAGCCGCACCGGGGCCTGGGAGTTCAGCACCCGCCGCGGGAACTGGCCGTCCGGGCCGTCGTCCGTGGCTGGCCGGGCCCGCCGGGCTGGCCGGGCTGGCGGGACTGGCGGGGCTGGCCGGGCTGGCCAGCGCCAGGTCGGCTCCCAGGATCGGCGCGATGCCCGCCTCCGCGCAGGCCACGGCGTGCTTGACCGCGCCGTACAACCCGTCCCGGTCGGTCAGGGCGAGGGCCCGCATCCCGTGCTGGGCGGCTCCCGCCGCCAGGGCGGCCGGGCTGGCGACCCCGTACCGCAGCGAGTAGGCCGAGGCCACGTGCAGGTGAACGAAGTCGCTGGCCCAGCCGGCTTCGTTAAGTCCCATACCCGGGCCAGCATCCAGTGCCCGGTCGCGGGATCGCGGCGCAGTTCGTAGACCCCGGCGCGGGCGTCGCCCCCGGGCGACGCCTCCACCCGCCAGAACTCGCGCTCCGCCGGGGCGTCCAGGTCGGGAGCCTGCTGCCGCCACCACTCACGGCTGGTCATCCAGTGATCCAGCACGCCGCGCACCGTGTAGAGCCTCCCCCGCCAGACGAACCTGGCCGGCACGCCATCCTGCATCCAGACGTCCGCCGGCTCCCCGTACGTCCTGCTCACTCGCTGCCGCTCTCCCTGAGATATGCGCGAGCCGCCCCGGGGGCAGGCAGCTAGGACTAGTAGATCGAATATAGATTCGAGGCACGAACGGGCGCAACCCGGGTGTGGGCTATCGGCGGGAAGCCGACCCGGACGGGAGAGGCCGGCTCAGGCGGGGAGGCCGGCTCAGGCGAGGAGGCCGGCTCAGGCGGGAAGGCCGGCCATCCGCCCCAGGGTGGCCACGGCGTGAGCGAAGAATGCCGCCCGGTCCGTGATCACGTTCTCGAACTGGCCGAACAGCTCGAAGCTCACCAGGCCGAACAGCGCCGCCCACGAGGCCAGGGCCGCCGCGGCCACCTCATCGGGCACGCTGGCCAGCACTGACTCACGCAGCCGGGCGGCATCGGCGGCGAATGACTCCGGGAGCGGCGGGATGCCGTCCGGGAGCCGGATCGCGCCCGCCTGGCAGGCCTGGCTGACGATCGCCCCGAACACCGTGGCCGCCCGGGCGGCGGGCCCGATGGTCTGCTCCGGCGCCTGGTAACCGGGCACAGGCGAGCCATAGACCAGCGCATACTCATGCGGATGGGCCAGGGCCCAGTCCCGGATGGCCTGGCACACGGCGCGCCACCGGCCGGCGAAGTCCCCGGCCGGGCAGGCCGCGTCCGCCTGCTCCGCCGCCCCGCCTACCGCGTTGTATCCGTCAATGATCAGCGCGGTCAGCAGGTCGTCCCGGCTCGGGAAGTAGCGGTAGATGGCCGAGGAGACCATGCCCAGCTCCCGGGCCACCGCCCGCAGGGACAGCCCGCCGGCGCCCTCCGTGGCCAGCTGGCCGCGGGCGACGTCGGTGATCTCCCTGGTGAGCTCGGCACGGACGCGCTCCCGGGCCGTTCGGCTTGCGTTCACCCGGTCATCTTATCAGAGCATCGAATCAAATAGAGAGCATTGCTCTTGCGACGTTCCTGCCCTCAGCGTCGGCGTGGCGGCCCGGCCCGCCCCCGGCCGGTCCGGGTGGCGGCCTGGCCCCGGCCGGCCACTCGAGGAAGGCCTGGGCCCCGGCCGGCCACTCGAGGAAGACCTGGGCCCCGGCCGGCTACTCGCGGAAGCCTGGCCGGCTCTGCGGAGCCTGGCGCGCTCGCGGAATCCTGGCTTAGTCATCCCGTATCAAACGCCACTCTGACATCGTCAGCCCCGCGAATCCCAGCGGGGCAGCCGGGCGAATTACGTGGTTGAAGCATTGATGCAGACCGGTGTGCACCAGATTTTCAACCACCCACGACCCGACCGGACCCCGGGACCACCCCCGCGGGCCCCGGGCCCATCGCCCTCATGACGCCATACCGGGGATCGGACATCCCGGCGGGCTGGGACGGGATGGCCGATACCGGCTGGCACCGTCCATTTGGGCGCGCTGATCATCGTCCGGTTCGCGCCGGGCGCGGCCGCGGCCCTCCTCGTGCCCACATCATTGACCCTGCTGCAGGCCAGCTACCCGGACCGCGGCACGCGGGCGCGCGCCGTCGGCCTGCGGGGCGGCGTCATCACGCTGGCCGCCATAGGCCGCGCCGCGGCGCAGCCAGTCATCGGAGGGTGCGGGCCGGGCGGGCTTCCCACACCGTCCACAGCGGCCGGTACCCGCGCTGGCTCCAGAACGGCCCGCTCAGCGGGTTGACCTGATCATGGTGCAGCAGCGTGACGCCGACACCGGCGGCCTCGGCGATGCGGAGGAACTCGGCCACCAGCGCGGCCCCCACGCCACTGCCGCGCTCCTCCGGGCGCACCGTCATCAGCTCCAGGTAGGACACCGGCGCCGGCCGGGCCAGCGGGGCGATCCAGCCCGACGCCTCAGGCCGTTCCGCGTAGAGCAGGCCGACCGGCCGGGCATCCCGCTCGGCCAGCCAGATCCACGGGTCCGGGCCGGCCAGCGCGGCCCCGGCCTCGACGCGCAGCGCCGGGACCGTGTCCGGCCGCTCGATGACGGTGCCGAACCAGGCGTCGTACCGGATGGTCTCCAGGCCGAGCTGGACCACGGTGCGGGCGTCGGCCGGCCCGGCCTGCCTGATGTGCACGCCGGACGGCAGGGCGGCCGGCCTGGGCCTGGGCCCGCGGCCGGGAAGGCGCGCGGCGATGACCGACCGCGGCACGAGCCCGTGGTCGAGCAGCGCCCGCACCCCCTCGATGTCCCGGCTCGGCCAGGTGACGACGGCCGCGGTGTCGTCTTGCGCGGCGGCCGGCAGCCCGGACAGGTGCCCGGCCCACTGGGCCAGCAGCTGGTCCAGCGCGGCCCGGACGTCCGCGGCGGCGATCTGCGGCCTCAGCTCGAACCGGCAGGCCGCGCCCCAGGTCGCGTCCAGCGACCCGGCCGGCGCGGTCCAGTGCTCACAGGTGCCGGCCCCGGCCAGCGAGCCCTCCGCCGCCGCCGGGACGGCCAGCCGGGTCCCGCACCCCGCCACCTGCGGCGGCTCCGGGAGCAGCGGATCGAGTTCCGCCCAGCGTCGGGTGACCTCCCCGGCGACCGCCCCGGCGGCGGTTCCAGCGGCTGTCGGCATGGGCATCCCCCTGTTCCGGGCGGAGTGCCAGCCACTCCCGGCCACCGGCCAGCCACTCTCGGCTGCATCCTGATATGGCCGAGGCCCGCGCGCAAGCGCGCTAACACGGATTTAACGCAACAAGCATCCCGCGTGCCTAACGTCACCCCGGCCGCCGCATGACCCGCCCAGGTCACGGGCCGGCCCGGGGCGTCAGTGCTGCGGATTACGGGGCGGCCGCCCAGCCCGGCATCGGGAATCCGGCCAGCAGGTCACGGACCTCGCCGGCGATCCGCTCGATGGCCGCCTCGTCCTCCTTGACCGCCGCGGTGATCGCCTCGTCCATCCAGGCCGCGATCTGCGGCATGTGCTCCTCGCGCAGGCCGCGGGTGGTGATGGCCGGGGTGCCGAGCCGCACCCCGGACGGGTCGAACGGCTTGCGCGGGTCGAACGGGACCGTGTTGTAGTTCAGCTCGATGCCCGCCCGGTCCAGGGCCTTGGCGGCCGGCTTGCCGCCGATGCCCTGCGGGGTCAGGTCCATCAGGATGAGGTGGTTGTCGGTGCCGCCGGACACCAGGTCGTAGCCGCGGTCGCCAGCAGCGCGGCCGCCAGCGCCTTGGCGTTGGCCACCACCTGGTGGGCGTAGTCGCGGAACTCCGGCTGCGCGGCCTCGTGCAGCGCGACCGCGATGCCGGCCGTGGTGTGGTTGTGCGGGCCGCCCTGCAGGCCGGGGAACACCGCCTTGTCCAGCGGCGACGCGTACTCGGCGGTGGACATGATCATGGCGCCGCGGGGCCCGCGCAGGGTCTTGTGCGTGGTCGTGGTGATCACCGGGGCGTAGCCGACCGGGCGAGGGATGCGCGCCGCCCGCGATCAGCCCGGCGATGTGCGCGATGTCGGCGACCAGGATCGCGCCGACCTCGGCGGCGATCTCGGCGAAGGCCGGGAAGTCGATGGTCCGCGGGATCGCGGTGCCGCCGCAGAAGATCACCTTGGGCCGCTCGGCCAGGGCCAGGTCGCGGACCTGGTCCAGGTCGAGGCGGCCGGTGTCGGCCCGGACGCCGTACTGCACCGAGCGGAACCACTTGCCGGTGGCCGAGACCGGCCAGCCGTGGGTGAGGTGGCCGCCCATCGGCAGCGCCATGCCCATCACCGTGTCGCCGGGCTGCAGGAACGCCAGGTAGACGGCGAGGTTGGCGGGCGAGCCGGAGTACGGCTGCACGTTGGCGTGGTCCACGCCGAACAGCGCCTTGGCCCGGTCCCGCGCGATCGTCTCGATCGGGTCGATGAACTGCTGGCCCTCGTAGTACCGGCGGCCCGGGTAGCCCTCGGAGTACTTGTTGGTCAGGACCGACCCGGTGGCCTCCAGCACGGCGACCGAGGCGTAGTTCTCCGACGGGATCAGCCGGACCTTCTCGAACTGCCGGCGGGCCTCGGCCTCGATCAGTTCGGCGATCTCCGGGTCCGTGCTCATCGACGTGCGGAATGGGCGGCTGGTGCATGACGACCTCCTCGCCACGAGGCTACACAGCCTGGCGCCTCGATGACATGTCCGCCTCACCCGGTGCGCAGGTCGGCCAGGTCCTGGGTCCCCGGGGGTGTGCCGGACCGGGAGCCGGTGCCGGTGAAGTGCCGCCACAGCACGTTCCGGTCCCGGCCGGGCTGCGCGGCGGGCTCACCGACCAGGGCGGCCCACCGCGGGTTCCAGGACAGCAGCGTCCAGGCCGCGTCGTACACGCTGACCGGGGTGCCGGTGAGCTGGTCGAGCAGCCGCTGCAGGCCGGGCGTGAGATGGGACGGCACCAGTCCCGGGCCCGGCGCGGGCTGCCGGGCGCACGGCGGGGGCCGCGATCCGGCAGCCTGGCCGCGGCCGGGTCGAGCCGGTCCCGCCAGGCCCGCAGCGCCGCGCCCAGCTCGGTGTGAGCGGTCATCATCCCAGTATGCGATCCCAGTATTCGCGGCCGACTGGGGAGCAGCCTGGTACCGCCAGTCCTAGGAAAGGCAGCCGGCTGGGCCGCCGCGCGGCCAGGCGGCCGTCTGGACGCCATGACAACGACACTCATCACCGGAGCCACCAAGGGCCTGGTCCCGCCCGGTCCGCTGACGTTGACCTTGCTCACACTCCCATGTGAGCAAAGTCAACATCACGGAGCGGCAGCCCGCTAATCCTGCTGGGCGGCCCGCTCGGCCAGGGTGACCACGCCGATGGCCTGGGCCTGGGTCATGCTCAGGCCCGCGGCGATCGCATAGGCGGCGTGCCGCTCCCGTTCCGTCAGCGGGCCGTCAGCCGTGCCGATCCGCACCGCCTGGGCCAGGAACCACTCCCGCGCGTCCGGGGTCAGCTGCTGGGCGACCTGGCCGAGGGCGTGCCCGGTGGCCTCGGCCGACTGGGGCACCTCGGACAGCAGGGAGGCGTCGGTGAAGCCCCGCTCGCCGGCCCCCTGGATGGCGGCCACCGCGGCCTGCCGGGCCGCCGGGCTGCCCGGGTCACCGGCGTGCAGCATGACCGTGGCGGCGCCCCGCATCCCGGCCGGCAGCGCGGCCTGCATCTGGGCGGCGGTCGGCAGCCGGAGCACGTCGGTCACGTACCGCGTCTTGCAGGTGGTGCACTGCACGTGCTCGCCCACCTTGTTCAGCGGGATGACGGGGATGAAGAACAGGGTGAAGAAGCGCCGCCCGGCCCGGTGCCGGTACTGCCGGTCGCCGCCGCACTTGCGGCAGTGGAACACGCCCTGCCCGATGGTGTGGTAGAAAACCCGCAACCCGAAGACGATCAGCAACTCTGGCTCCTTCCCCGGTCCTGCCGGCGGCCGGCCTCGGCCCGTCCCGCACGCAGCGCGGACCATGCTGCCCTAGCCGCCGCCCGCCCGGCAGTCCCGGACCCAAACTGTGACAATCTCATCTCCCTCATCTCCCAGGCACGGGTCACGGGCTCGCGTTCTCGGCCCATGTCCCGGGCAGCATCGCGGTGACGAACTCGCGGGGCAGGCCGTGCGTCTCGTGCAGGTAGCGGAGGTCGTCCTCGGTGAGCGGGCCGCTGGTGCCCCGGCGGGCCAGCACGGACCGGCCGCGGGCGAGCAGCCCGGCGAAGCGCTGTTCCTCGGCCAGCAGCACGGCCCGGATCTGACCCGGACCGGGCCGCCCTTCTCCGGGGCCGCCCAGCCCGAAGTGCGCCACGGTCCCGGCCAGGAGCTCCCCCGGCAGGTCACCGAGCGTACGAGCGGGATCCTCCCGCCACAGCGCGGTCAGGGCCCGGCGGATCAGCCGGCGCAGCACGTAACCACGCCCGGTACTGGACGGCAGCACCCCGTCGCCGAGCACGACGGTGCTGGCCCGCAGGTGGTCGGTGACCAGCCGGGCCGGCGGAGCACCCAGCCCGGGCCACAGCCGGCCGACCGCGCCGGACCACGGCCGGAGCAGATCGCAGTCGTACACGGAGGGGACGCCCTGCACCACGGTGAGCAGCCGTTCCAGGCCCATCCCGGTGTCCACGCACGGCCGGGGCAGCGGCTGCAGCGTGCCGTCCGCGAGCCGCCGGTAGCGCAGCATCACGTGGTTCCACAGCTCCACCCAGCGGCCGTCGGCCGACGGGGTGCCCTGCGGCGGCCCGGACCCGGTCCAGGCGAACAGCTCGGAGTCGGTGCCGCACAGCCCGGTCGGGCCGTTGGACCACCAGTTCTCCGCCCCGGTCAGTTCCACCGGCACACCCAGGTCGGCCCAGGTGCCGGCCAGTTCGGTGTCCGGCCCGGCCCGCTCGTCGCCGCCGAACACGGTGGCGTGCAGCCGCCCCGGCTCCAGCCCGAACCCCCCGGTGACCAGGTCGAAGCCCCAGCGCAGGCTCTGCGGGCCCGGGTAGTCGCCCAGGGACCAGGAGCCGAGCATCTCGAACAGGGTCAGGTGGGTCAGGTCGCCGACTTCCTCCAGGTCGGTGGTGCGCAGGCAGCGCTGGACCCCGGTGAGGCGGTTCCCGGCGGGGTGCGTTAGGCCGCTGAGATACGGCGTGAGCGGGTGCATGCCGGAGGTGGTGAAGAGCACCGGGTCGGCGGGCGGCGTTACCAGGGAGTGCGAGGCGACGGGGTGATGCCCGCGTTCGCGGAAGAAGTCGAGGAAGGTCGCGACGACCTGCTGATGGTCCATGTCCGGGCCCTTTCCGGGGTCGGGGGCGCCGGAAAGGGCCACGACACGGGCCAGGAGAGGCCGCGCTGGCGGGCCGTTTCCGGTCGCCAGCGGGAGGAGAACGAGGTCAGGCAGCGGCGGCCGGCGGGCGGATAGCTCGCGCGGCGGCGGTGTGCTGCGGGATGACCTGCATGGAATCCAGGATACCCGGGCTACCGGACCGGGCCCCAGCGCTTTATCGCCGCCCGCTCGGCCAGCGTCCAGGCGGTGGTCGTCAGCAGGTACAGCCCGGCGGCGAGGGGGATCACGGCCGCCATCACCAGGGTCCCGAACGGGACCAGGCGGCCGAGGACGCTGACGGCGCGTTCGGCTGCCGGGGCCCGCGCGCCGGGCCCAGGCGCCGGCCCCGCCGCCCGCCGCCCGGCCGGTGCGGCCGCCCGCCGGGCGGCCCGGACGGCGACCACGGCGGCCCCGGCCAGCAGCGCGAACAGCACCGCGAACACCAGGCCCTGCGGGCTGAACGGCCCGCCTCCGGCCAGCCACCGGCTGCCCAGCGACGCGGCCAGCAGCCGGTGCCCGAGGAGCGCGTTGGGGGCGCCGGCCACCGAGCGGGACAGGAACAGCCGGTACATCACGGAAAAGAACGGGATCTGCACCAGCAGGGGCAGGCACCCGGCGAACAGGCCGGCGCCCTCGGCTCGCTGCAGCGCCGCCATCTCGGCCCGCAGCCGCTCCGGGTCGCGGGCGTGCCGCCGCTGCAGGTCCTGCATCTGGGGCAGCAGCCGGTTGCGGGCCTTCTCGCCGCGGAACGCGAGGTACCCCAGCGGCAGCAGGCCCAGCCGGATGAGCATGGTGAACGCGACGATGGCGGCCGCCGCCGCGAACCCGCCGAGCAGCGGCGCGAGGATGGCGGCGAGCCAGCAGACGAGGTGGTAGGCGAGATCGACCGGGATGCCGAACAGGACAGACATGGTGAAGCACCCTCCAGCGGGTCATGGAAACCGGGATGACAGCTGGAGACGGCCGCGTGGTCACGGCGCACGGCGGGAGCGGGCCCGCCCCCGGGGGGACGGCCCGCGGCGGCGCGGGTTCAGTGCCGGATCAGGCGGCCGCCGGGACCGCCGAGGGAGCCCGGGGACGGGGACGGCCGCGTGCGTCCGGGTCGCGTTGCGGCAGGAAGGCCGCGCGCCAGGACTTCTCCCGCAGCGCGGCGGCCCGGCGGCCGAGCGGGATGGCGAAGGCCGCGGCGGCGATCCGGGGGCTCTGCGCCAGCAGCGCGGCCAGCACCGCGGTCAGCGTGACCGCGGCCAGCAGCACCAGGCCGGCGGAATCCCCGCGGGCCAGCAGCGCGGCGTGCTGGCCGCCCGCGTACCCGCACGCGTCGAGCAGTGCGGCGACGAGGAGCGGGATCACGGCGGCCTCCGCTGGGCGTCCCGGGCGTCCCGGGATGGCACACCCAGGGTATGCCCTGTCACCCGGCCAGGCTCGCCTGCACCGCGTGGACGATGGCCATCTTGCGGCTGTCGTCGGCCAGCCCGAGGCCCATCCGGTTCATCACGTAGGCGGCCGCCACCCCGGACTCCGGGTCGGCCCAGGCGGACGACCCGCCGAACCCGTCGTGCCCGAATGCGATGGGGTTGGGCCCGAAGTGGCGTTCCGGCCCGCCCAGCGCGAAGCCGAGGCCGAATTCCAGCGGGAAGCCCAGGACCAGGTCGGTGCACCGGCCCTGCCCGGTACGGGCGGTCTCCATCGCCGCCCGGCTGATCACCCGCTGCGAGCCGTCGGCCAGCGAGCCCATGATGGTGGCCAGGGCAAGCGCGGTGCCGTGCCCGTTCGCGGCCGGGATCTCCGCCATCCGCCAGCCCGGCTCGTTGGCCTCGGCCCCGGTGAGCATCGGGTTGAGCAACGCGGCCTGGGCCGCCGGGTGGGCGTTCGCGAAGCTCTGCGCCAGCGCGGACTGCTCGGCCTCGGTGGGCCGCACCTCCTGCATGTCGCTGCACCGCGGCAGGTCCGCGGCGGCCAGCCCGATCCGGAAGTCGGCCCGCAGCGGCCGGGCCACCTCGGCGGCGAAGAACTCGCCCAGGGTCTGCCCGGTGACCCGGCGGACCACCTCGCCGGCCAGGAAGCCGAACGTCACCGCGTGGTACCCGCTGACCGTGCCCGGCGGCCACAGCGGCGGCTGGGCGGCCAGCAGGGTAGTGATCTTCTCCCAGTCCTGCCAGTCGGTCACGGTGATGGGGGTGGTGAGCCCGGACAGCCCGGCCCGGTGGCGACATCAGCCAGCCGAGCGTGATCTCGCCCTTGCCGGCCGCCGCGAACTCCGGCCAGAACCGGGCCACCCGGTCCGCCGCGCCGAGCCCGGCCCGGTCCACCAGGATGGCGATGCACAGCGCGGTCATGTTCTTCGTGGTGGACCAGACGTTGGTCAGCGTGTCCGCCTGCCAGGGCCGGGTGCGGGCCGGGTCGGCCCAGCCCGCCCACAGGTGGACGACCGGCTCGCCGCCGGCCACGACCGCGACGCTGGCCCCGATCTCGCCGCGCTCCGCGAAGTTCGCCGCGAACGCGTCCCGCACCGGCTCATACCCGGCCGTGACCTCGCCGTTGACCTGAATGCCGCCACCCTCACGGGTCTGCGTGCCTGTCCCGTCCATGACGCCACCCCCGGCTCCCAGTCAAGCGCGTGTGCTCACGCTTGTGGAGACCTCAGCCGGGGGACCACCGGCAGGCCCGGCGGCAGTCCCGGCCCGGGCTCACCCGGTCCGCAGCCAGCCCAGGTTGGCGATGGTGGCCCGGACCTGGGCAGCACGACCAGGTCGGCGCCAGCAGTTCAGCCGGGCTGGCCGCCCGCGGCGTCCAGCGCCAGTGAATCTTCCATGTCGAGGGCGAGTCTCTCGGCCCACGGCAGCACACCGAGCGCCCCGATCCCTCGCGGCTGGCCGCGGGGTGCCTGCTCGCGGTCGTTACGTGTCCACCGCGTGACCTTGAGCGTGCACAATAAGAGGTCCGGCGCCTGTAGCTCAGTTGGATAGAGCGGCTGCCTTCTAAGCAGCGGGTCGCGGGTTCGAGTCCTGCCAGGCGCGCTGGGAAAACGCCGGTTCCAAGACCACAGATGAGCCATCTGTAGCTATTTTCTGCAGCTACGGCTCAGTTCTGGCCCTGATCAAGGGCGCGCGAAGCGCGCCGGGCCGGGGCTGGCCGCCGATCATGGAAGCGCCACGCGCCGAGTTCGCGGACCGCAGCACGGCGTCGAACCGTCTGTCACCTGGTCGCCGTCACTGAGGGCCCCGTGACGGGCGCCGCCTGCCGATCCTAGGCCCTTCGGGCCACGTCGGCGTCGGCGCGCAGTCAGCCCCTCGGCCGACCGCATGGGCATCCCGCCATAGGGGTCAGCGGTGGCGCACGGGCTGCCGAGGTGGCCATCCCTCCGGCGCCCGATCCTGAAGCCCTGCGAGGCTCGCCGTCCAGGGCGCGCCTAAAGGCGCGTCGCAAGCGATCCCGCCCAGCTGCTGGTGCGCGTCGTCCAGCAGCCGGGCATAGTCCGCCTCGGTGAAGCCCTTGCGCTGGTCATCGCGGGAACGGCGGCCGTGGTGCATCCGGTAGATCAGCCGGGGCTGGCAGGCAGCCCGGCCTGACGGCGATCAGCGCGGCCAGCGACACCCGCTTGTTACTCCCGCCGGTCACCCGCACCACCGGAGTGCGGCCGCGCCGCCCCCAGGTCCGGCCCACGGGCGGCCTCAGGCCCTGGCCTGATTCGTCTTCGAAGACCAGCCAGGCGCCCAGGTCCGCCGCCGTCTCTTTACCACGGGCCAGGCCTCCTCCCTCCACCTCGCGGTCGCCACCTCGTCCCGCTCGGCCGCCCGCCGCGCCGGGGCCTGCACGCTCCACCCGAGCCGGTGCAGCAGCACATCCAGCCCGGCCTGCGTGTACTCCACCTTGAACCGGCGCCGCACCAGCTCCGCGATCCGGGCCAGCGTCCAGCACTGGTCCTCCCAGCCCCAGATGGCCGGGCCGGCATCCAGCACCGCCTCCAGCTCGCGTACCTGGGCCGCGGTGAGCTTGCACCGGGCCCCGCCGGTGCCCCTGGAGGCCAGCGCCGCCCGGCCGCCCGGCCGCCGCGGCCAGCGCCCGCCGCCACCGGTTCGTCGGCATCCGCGACACCCGGAACCGCTTCGCCACCTCCCGGTCACTGACCCCCGCCTCGATCAGCTCCGCCGCCGCCAGCGGCACCTGCTCGCGCCGGGCCCGCTCCTGCGCCGTCAGCCCGCCGCCATCCGGATACCTCATGACACCGGCGTGCCGCGACGCGGCAGCCATCACCAGAGACAGTAATCCCCAAAATTGAAGATCGGTTGGCAGGTCAGCTGCGCAGGGTCTGGCTGGGCGGCAGGTCGAACTGGCGCCGGTAGGCGGCGCTGAACTGGCTCGGGCTGGCCCAGCCCCACTGGCGGGCCACAGCGGCAACCGTCACCCCGCTGGCCGGGTCGGCGGCCCGCAGTTGCTGGTGGGCGCGCGCGAGCCGGACCCGGCGCAGATACCAGGTCGGGGTAATGCCGTAATAGCGGCGGAACGCGTGCTGCACCGCCCGGCCCGTCGTGCCCGCCGCCGCGGCGATGTCGGCCAGCGTGATCGGCTGGTCCGCGTGGGCGTCGATAAACGCCGCGGCCCGGCGCACCACAGCGGGCGGCATCCAGCCCGGGCCCCCGGTGTAGGCGACGGTCATCGTGGTGTTGGGGAATGTCTCCAGCAGGGCGGCGGCTGCCAGCTGGGTCATCTCCTGGGCCATCAGCGGGCTGACCTCGGTGATACCGGAACTGACCAGTTCGTGGCAGATGAATCCGGCTGTCCTGGCCCACGCAGCCTGCCGGGCCGCTGAGACCGGAGGCATCGACTCGAACCGCAGATCCGCGGCCGGCACGCCGGTGGCCTCTTCTGCCAGCCGGCCCACGACCGCCCATGGGACCTGTACCATCGCAAGCCCGACGTCATGCGTTCTCGTCACGTGGGCAGATCGGGCGGAGGCATGAACGCATCTCCGCCGGTGAAGTACAGCTCCCCTCGGGCTTTGGAGACACCGCCGTCCCCCTGCAGCACAACCACCGCGTGCGGGTCGCTATGGGGGTCGATATGAGCGGCATATCCAAAACCGCCGTAGCGCATCAGGCATGCGCTCAGCCCGCCTGCCGTCGCCGAGCGCACGCTCCCGTCTACCCGGCTCGGATCGGCACATCCGAAACGAGCCCGGTGCTCGACGTACAGCTGGCTGATCAGCTCCGCGATCAGTTCCATATCCTGGGTGACCAGCTCAGCGCGCTCGACCGGGACCACCCCGGCACCGGACTCCCTGCCTGCCATCAAGCACCACCTACAGGACTCGCCACAGCACTCATTGCGGCCATGCGCAAGCACGCTAACCTCCAAGCGAAGGAGCGGCATCCCCCGGATGGACAGTCCAGCGCTGGCCGATGCGATTCCGCGGAGCTTGCTCATTGCTCCCGGCGCCACTACTTCCTCGCCTGGCACCAGGCTCGACCTCACACCCCTTCCGTAACCTCCGCAATTCGAGATCGTTAACCAAGGATGGCAAGAATCCAAGTGCTTGATTCGCATTGCTCCCCCTGATCACTATTTCTGCGTGTTCGGAGGATGGCATCTTATGGTTAGTAGGAGGTTTGCTCGGCATAACGTCTCGCCGCATTTCGGCAGTAAGAGTATGCCCTCGAAGCCCTGCAAGGAGCACCACGGTAATAGCAGTTGCGAATATATACACGTACAAATCCGCTCCATCCACTCATACTCCGTGCAGCGCCGGTTGCCGCCAGGACAGTCACTCCACCTGCAGAAAGCGCATCACGGTTGAGGTACCCAAGGTAGTCCTTAACCATTCGTGGCCACCTCATCTGAATAAACATCACCGCGCAGTCCAGTCGAATAGAGGTGCCGGGCTCTAAGGACTGAAAGCCCCGCGACACCAGTGAAGATAGCCATAATTATTAGCCAGACGTTCGCGGTATGATCTAGATCGAGCCTCGCTGCGCTAACTTGATTTATCAGCACCATGAAAAGCAAGAATTCGGAGACGCCAAGGAGGAGCGGAAGACCCAAATCGGTCATTTTAGGTATTGCGGCGGACAGCGCGAAGGCACCAACCATCGGGCCGCCATAGGCGACAGCTGTCGCGGCGAGACTTCCAAACCAAAGAAGCCACAGGAGCAGATACTCGTGGTGGGATCCCATAGGTCGCCCTATCAGCCGGGCGTCTACCAAGATCGATATCTTCTTGTCAAATTTCCGTCACATAGAGTGAAGCGTTCCCGCTTTTTTGGACACCGAGTTAGGCTGCCAATTGACTGAGTTGCCTATATCCTAGTTCGTATTCCTCAGGTGTCAAGTACCCGAGCGTTGAGTGCCTCCGCAGCGGATTGTAGTAGTTGCTGATCCAGTCAGACGTCTCCTTCTCCAAGTTCGCCAGCGAGGGCCACGGGCGGGTATGGATCAGCTCTTTCTTATACGTCGCGAAGAAGGATTCCGATACGGCATTGTCGTAGCAGATTCCCGTCCTTCCCAGGGACCTCCTAATGTTATTCCCGGTGCAGTACTCATCGAAGGCCGAAGATGTATATTGGCAGCCGCGGTCGGAATGAAAGACGACTCCCGGGGGTGGTTTCCGGGCGGAGATGGCCATATCGAGGGCCGCCGTGACCAGGCTGGTCCGCATATGATCAGCGATGGCCCAGCCGATGAGCTTGCGTGAGTGCAGGTCGATGACGGTCGCGAGATAAGCCCATCCGTCCCACGTTTTCACGTACGTGATGTCGCCGCACCATTTCTCATCGGGGCGGCCGGCGGTGAAGTCCCGGCCTATCAGGTCGGGGGCGGGCACCGGCTTGTCGCCGCCGATGGTAGTCCGCTTCCAGGCCCTCGGGTGGCGCCCGCGCAGGCCAGCGGCCTGCATCAGCCGGTGCGCGCGCTTGTGTGACACCAGGTGGCCCAGCGCCGCCAGGCCCGCGCGCATCCGCCGCACCCCCGGATTGCCCCGCGCGTCCTCATAGATTTTCCTCATGACCGCGATCAGCGCCGAGTCGTCTTTGGACCGCTGGGACGGCTCCGCACCCCGCCACGCATAATAGCCGGAACGCGAAACCCCGAGCCAGGCGCACATGAACGACACCGGATAATCGCCCGAATCAGCCCAGCCCGCGATGGCAGCGAATCTCACTGACTGCCTTTCGCGAACCAGGTCGCTACTTTTTTTGCGAACTCCACCTGCATCCGCAGCTCAGCGATTGCAGACTTGTCATCCCGGGACTCCGCCCGCAGCCGCACCAGCTCGGCCCGCTCGGACTCACCCAGCGGCGCATCCGGAGACTTCCCGGACTCCGCGGCATCTCGTGCCACCTTCACCCACTTGCCAAGAGTCATCTCGTGGACGCCGATATTGCGGGCGACCTCGGCAACCGGGCGGCCACCGTCAAGGACGAAAGCTACCGATTGCGCCTTGTACTCCGGCGTATATGAGCGGCGTGTCGAACCCATTTCTTGCTCTCCCGACGAATCGGGCAGCTAAGCCGGGTGTCCACCGAAGCGGGTACGGTCCACGAGTGAGCTCGGATCATGTATCGAAGGTACCCCTAAGGAAAGACGTGAGCGCAGCCCACAGATGTAGCTGCCATGTGTAGCAACCATCCCGATTCATCCTGAGCCGCGATGATCCAGCGATGCATAGATCTCCATGTCACGCCCTATGACGTGCTCACCGTGCGTACCTTCTGAGCAGCGGGTCGCGCGTTCGAGTCCTGCCAGGCGCGCCAGCCAAACTCCCCCGGCAAACAGTCCCAGCAGCCGATTGACACGCACGTCTGACACCCATTAGGCCGCCTGTCGCGGGAGCGTAGCTGATGGGGCCGAGCGGTAATCACCCGTGCCCGGGACGGAGCACCGGCCGGCCGGCAGGTCCCGGGGTACCGGGCGGGCGGTGTAGTCGGACTGGATCTCTTGGTCGAGTTGTCTGGGGTCCGGGCGTGGACTCTGGCGCCGTTGTCCCGGCGTTCGGCGTGGAGAGACGGTTGGCGTAGGTGATGATGTACGCCTCTCTCCAGGTCCAGATCAGCTTCCCGATGGCCGCCGCGTCGCCCTCGTAGGCGCTCACGCCAGCTCGCCGCCCGCTGCCTGCCCCAGCCACTCCCCCGCCTGCCTGACCTCGTCCGCCAGTACGTCAAGCTGCCGGGCCACCGGCAGGAGCGGCACGGGACCCTGATCGGCGAGCCGGTCGGCGATGATCCCCAGCGCCCGCCAGCATCCGTGTAGCCCTCAGCTATACGTGGGTCCACATGGGACAGGTGCATTCCCCGGAAACCCGCTCCTACGATGTGTTACCCACAGTGATCACATGCTTGATCACACTCGCCGGTGCCGCTGCACGAGCAGCTATCCGCGATCCTGCGTGATCAGGTGAAGTCCGGCCAGCTCACCGGCCGTGTTCCCAGCGCCCGGTCACTGGCCGAGGAGTACGGAGTGAGCCACCGCACCAGCGAGCTGGGGCACTGAACACGCTCCGCGACGAGGGCTTGCTCGTAGCTGTCGTCGGCAAGGGTTACTACGTCGCCCGCAATTGACGTCATGCCCCTGCTACTGGAACGG
>CAWIYD010000002.1:0-34415 GCA_963840195.1 uncultured Actinomycetes bacterium | reverse complement strand
ACTGCTCCTGAGATGGCTAGCCGCCCGGGGGCCGGGCGGCCAGCTGCAGCTGCGGCACGTCCGGGCCGGCCGCGTCGGGCATCCCGGACAGCACCGTGGTGCATCCCTGGCACGCGGAGTGGTAGACGAAGTAACTCGGGATGCTCGGCGAGTCGGTCGGCGGGTTGGTGGACAGCAGCACCGGCGGCCGGGGCGCCTGATTGAAGTTGAAGTCCTGCACCAGGTTGCCGAGGATCGGCTCGTCCTCCCGCACGTCCGGGCGCCGGTCCGGGCGGCCGTCGGTCTCCGGGTTGAGCCGGGCGCCGTGCAGGAAGTCGTCCTCGATGAACTTCAGGTAGGCGTCGCTGCTGAGGACCTGGTGGTCGATGTAGCCCTTCCTGGCGTACGGCGAGATGGTGATGGCCGGCACCCGCAGGCCATAGCCCTGCTGGTCCACCGCCGGGGGCACCACATGGTCGTAGAACCCGCCCCAGTCGTCCCAGGCCAGGAAGATCGCGGTGGACTTCCAGTCCGGGCTCTTCATCGCCGCGTTGATCACCGCCGTCACGTAGGCCTGGCCGCGGTGCACGCTGGCCGGCGGGTGGTCGCTGTCCGGCCCGGACGGCGTGACCCAGCTGACCGCGGGCAGGGTGCCCGCCTTGGCCTCGTGGAAGTAGCTGCCCAGCGTGCGGATGTTGCCGAGCTGGTGGTCGGCCCGCACGTCGCCGAACAGCGGCAGCGGATTCCAGATGCCGGGCGTGTAGATGTTCTGCTTGACGGCGTCACAGGTCTCGGCCGAGTCGTTCGCGCAGTCCGGCTGCACGCCGGACTGCACGAAGTAGGACCAGCTGACGTGGTGCACGTACAGCAGCCAGGTGAGGTCGGTCCAGGCCAGGTCGATGCTGGCCTTGCCGGTGCGGCAGTTCCCTGTCCACCGCCTTCTGGAACGTGCTCACCCCGTACGGCCCGACGATGTTGGTGGCGCAGCTCATCGGCGAGCGGTTCCGGCACCGGGCTGACCAGGCCGACACGATGTACAGGTGGTCGGGCAGGGACCACGACTTCACCGGCTCGAACATGTGGTCGTCGAGGGCGAAGTCCTTCGCATAGGTCCAGTAATTGGGGATCTCCGCGGCGGTGTGGTAGCCCATCACGTCCGGCGTGCCGCTCACGGCGCAGGCCGGGTCATCCGGGACGTTGCAGGTCGAGCGGGCGGCGTCGCGCTGCTTGATGAAGCCGTTCATCGTGCCGCCGTTCACGTCGGCCACCGCGTTGGCCTCGCCGTGCGGCCCGCCGCCGTTACGGTCGGATTTGTCATGGTAGGGGCGGGTACAGCCGCTTCTTCGGGTTGGGCATGCACACCGTGGGCACCCCGTGCCGCATGGGGATGCCGTCGGCCCCCGGGAACGTGCCGAAGTAGCTGTCGAACGACCGGTTCTCCTGCATCACGATGATCACGTGCTTGATCTTGTGGATGCCGTCCGGCACCAGGTACGTGCCCGCCGGGCCGCCCACGACCTGGTTGGACGGGGTGGGCTTGGGCGTGGCCCGGTGCGCGCTGGAGCCGGGCGAGGTGCACGCGGCCAGCAGGCCGGCCAGGATCAGGCCGCCCGCCACGCCATGCCACGACCAGACGCCGACGCGCCTCGATGTCATCCGTGAGCCTTTCCGCTGCCCGGAACCAGACGTCCGGCATTGAGCGCCCGTATCGGCGCAACACTGGCCCCCGGCGGAAAAATACCCGAAATCGGGGGCACTCAGTGCTCACGCCGAGTGCCCCCGATTGAGGGATAGGTCACGGATTGACTAACTGCCGGTAATCACCCCCGTCAGGTGCAGGAGATACTGGCGGGCGCCGTGTTGCTGCCCGAGTAGGTGGCGGTGAAGCCGACCGTGACCGAGCCGCCCGCCGGGATGCTGCCGTCGTAGGAGGCGTTGGCCACCGTCACCGCCGCCCCGGACTGGGTCAGGCTGCCGTTCCACAGGCTGCTGATCTTCTGGTTGCCGGGGAACGTCCAGCCCAGGTTCCAGCCGCTGAGCGCGGCCCCGCCGGTGTCCTTCACCACGACCTGGCCCTGGAATCCGCCGGGCCAGCTGCTGGTCACCGAGTAGCTGGCCGAGCAGGCGGCCGTGCCGGTGACGCTGGGTGACGGGCTCGGGGACGGGCTGGGCGACGGGCTGGGCGAGGATGTCCGGGTCGGGCTGGGCGACGGCGACGGGCTGGAGCCGTTGACGTTCACCGAGAAGGAGTTGGTGGCCAGCCCGGCCCCGCCCTGCCACAGCTCGAAGCCGGCCTCCACGTCGATCAGGTACCAGCTGCTCTGGGTGTAACCGCGGCTGACCATGTCCTGGGCCAGGGTGCCGACATCCAGGTTGCTCACCGAGGTGGTGCCGCTGGTCATCACGTAGCTGACCGTGTCCCAGGTGGACTGGGCGCCGTACCAGACGTTGTAGGTGTGGCCGCCGATGCTGACGTTCGTGGCCACCTGCGAGCCGAACGGCTGGACGCCGCCGGCGTGGTTGAGCCAGACCATCAGTTCCGTGCCGTTCGGCTGCCCGGTCGTGGTGGGCGTCTGGTTGAACCAGATGTCGTAGGCGACGTCGTACGCGCCGCTGCCCGGCTGGGTGGTGCTCCAGCTCGTGGTGACCTTGCCCGGGGTGAGCGCGGACACCTGGACCGGGCTGGACGTCAGGCCGCCGGAGCTGCAGCTGCCCCAGTGGCAGCCCTGGTAGATCGACGGGTAGCCGCCCGGGGCGCCGTTCGTCGCGTTGCTGATCGCCGAGTTCGCCACGGTGAAGTCGGCGTTGCCGTCGGTGCTGACGCACTCGGAGGCGCTGGAGTTCCACTCGTTGTTCTGCACGATGTACGTGCCGCCGGCCACCGCCGCCGTCTGCGAGTTGCACAGCGTGCTGGTGGCCGCGTGCGCGTGTGCCGCGCCCAGCACCAGGAGTGCCGTGCCGCCTAAAGCGGTCGCCAGTGCGGTGGCCATGGTGGTGAGACGGTGTGTGACTGCCATCTGCGTGCCCCTTCCTCGCCGGCCCGCTCCCGCCGGCGATGCGCCACGTCGCGCAACTGTCCGCCGGCCCGGTGCCGCACACCGTAACCCGGCTGGAACAGAAAGGCGCCATAGCTGCCCCGGCGGCATGGACGTCATCGCAGGTCAGCGAGACACTGCCCGGGCCTGCCCCGGTGAAAGTTTCCGTAACAAAGGACGGCTTTTGTTTCAGGAACGATCCAGCGCGCGGTCCAGGTTGACGGCCGCGCTGATCAGGGCCAGATGGGTGAACGCCTGCGGGAAGTTGCCCAGCGCCTCCCCGGAGGCGCCGATCTGCTCCGCGTACAGCCCGAGGTGGTTGGCGTAGGTGAGCATCTTCTCGAAGATGGTGCGGGCCTCCTTGACCCGGCCCGCCCGGGTCAGCGCCTCCACGTACCAGAACGAGCACAGGTTGAACGTGCCCTCCCCGCCGTCCAGCCCGTCGTGGCCGGTGATGGCATACCGGTAGACGAGGCTGTCCGAGGTGAGTTCCGCGCCGATCCGGTCCAGGGTGGACAGGAAGCGCGGATCGGTCGGGCCGGCGAACTTCACCAGCGGCATGACCAGCACCGAGGCGTCCAGCAGCCGGCTGCCCGGGTGCATCATGTACGCCTTCAGCTCCGGGTCCCAGCAGGAGTCCTGGACGAACCGGTGCGCGGACGCGGCCAGCTTGCGCCACCGCTCCACCGGCGCGGGCAGCCCGCGGTCCCGGGCCAGCCGCCCGGCCCGGTCGTAGGCGACCCAGGTCATCAGGGCCGAGTAGGTGAACCGCTGGCGCGGGCCGCGGATCTCCCACACCCCCTCGTCCGGTTCCTCCCAGTGCCGCGACAGCCAGTCCAGCCGCTTGGACAGCCCGACCCACAGGTCGTAGGAGATCGGCACCTCCCGGTTGTAGAGGTACACCGAGTCCATCAGCTCGCCGTACACGTCGATCTGGCGCTGCTTCACGGCGTTGTTGCCGATCCGCACCGGCCGCGACCCGCGGTAGCCCTCCAGGTGGTCCAGCACCGCCTCGTGGATGTCCTCCTGGCCGTCCACCGCGTACATGATCATCACGTCGCGTTCCCTGGTCGCCGACTCGCAGCGGGCCTGCACCCATTCCATGAACGAGGCGGCCTCCTCCAGGAAGCCCAGGGTCATCAGCGCGTAGACGGTGAACGCGGCATCGCGCAGCCAGGCGTACCGGTAGTCCCAGTTCCGCCCGCCGCCGAGTTCCTCCGGGAGTGACGTGGTGGGCGCGGCCACCAGGGCTCCGGTCGGGTGGTAGACGAGCAGCTTGAGGGCGAGCGCGGAACGCTGCACGGTCTCCCGCCACCGCCCGCGGTAGCGGGACTGGCTGACCCAGCCCTGCCAGAAATCCGATGTCAGCGTGAACGCCTCCGCGGTCTCCCCGGCCGCCAGCGGCCGCACCTCGCCGAGCCATTCCAGCTGGATGTCCACGGACTCGCCTTCATCCAGCGTGAAGGTGGCGGCGACCCCGGACTCCTCCGCCTTGAGCGGCACCGTGGTGCGCAGCACGCAGCGGCCGGCCGTGGACTCGAACACCGCGCCGGTCCCCGGGATCACCGTCACGGTGTGCGGCGCCCGGCCGTAGTCGAAGGCCGGATGGCAGGCTAGTTCGAAGGTGGCCCGGCCGCGCACCGCCCGGGCCTGGCGGACCAGCAGGTCCCGGGCCTTCCCGGTGCTGCGGGTCTCCGGGACCATGAAGTCGATCACCTCCCCGACCGCCTCGGCCCCCAGGAACCGGGTCAGCAGGATGTTGGTGTCCGGCAGGTACATCTGCTTGGGCCGGCTGGTGCTCCGGCTGGACAGCGAGAAGTAGCCCCCCTTGCGCGCGTCCAGCAGCGCGCCGAACAGGGACGGCGCGTCGAACCGGGACGGGCAGTACCAGTCCACGGTCCCGTCCGTGCCGACCAGGGCCACGGTCCGCAGGTCGCCGACGATTCCGTGCTCCTCGATCGGCAGGTAGCCGGCGGGCGGGGTGCCGGGACGGCCGGGGGCGGCTGAGGGATGACCCATGATCTCAATGATCCGTTCCGGGAGTTACATCCGCGTTTCCGTGGCGGCACTGGTCTGGACCACCGGGCATGCTGGACGGATGGTCCTGCGCACCATCGGCGTCGAAGAGGAGCAACTGCTGGTCGAGCCGGAGACCGGCCGGCCCCGGGCGGTGGCCGGGGCGGTGCTGCGCGCGGCGGAGCAGGAACCGGGACCGGCGCGTTCCCGGCCGGCCTTCGACCGGGACGCCGCGGTACCGGCAGATGGCCGCGGCGTTCGGGCTGACCGCGCAGGAGCAGCTCACCTGCGGCTGCCACGTGCACGTGGCGGTGTCCTCGGACGAGGAGGGGGTGGCCGCGCTGGACCGCATCCAGCCCTGGCTGGCGCCGCTGCTGGCCGTCAGCGCCAACTCACCGTTCTGGCACGGCACGGACAGTTCCTACGCCAGCTTCCGCTACCAGGCGTGGGGCCGCTGGCCGTGCGCCGGGCCCACCGAGTGGTTCGGTTCGGCCCGGGCTTACCAGCAGGCCGTTGAGAATATGGTGGCCACGGGGACGCTGCTGGACTCCGGCATGGTGTACTTCGACGCGCGGCTGTCCCGGCGTTACCCGACCCTGGAAGTGCGGATCGCCGACGTGTGCCTGCGGGCCCAGGATGCCGCGCTGATCGCCGCGCTGGTCCGGGCCCTGGTGGAGACCGAGACCCGGGCGTGGCGAAGCGGCCAGCCCGCCCGGCCGGTGCGGGCCGAGCTGCTGCGGCTGGCCGCCTGGCGGGCCAGCCGGTCCGGGCTGGACGGCGACCTGCTTCACCCGGCCACCTTCCGGCCGGTGCCGGCCGCGGACGCGGCCTGGCTGCTGGTCGAGCACGTGACCGAGGCGCTGCACGACGCCGGGGACCACGCCACCGTCACCGCCCTGCTCAGCGAGGTACTGCGGCGCGGTAACGGGGCGACGTTCCAGCGGGCCGCGTTCGCCCGCACGGGCAGCGTGGCCGGCCTGGCCGCGGAAGCGGCCGAGGTGACCGCCGGGCCGCGGAATTAACCGCGAACCGGGTGATAACCGGCCCCGTGCTGGGTAGCGAGCCGACGTGGCAGTTCGAGAAGACGCCCCGCGGGTCCTGGTGGTCGGCGGCGGGTTCGGCGGCGTGGCCGCCGTGGCCAAGCTGGCCCGCACCGGGTACCGGGTCACGCTCGCCGACCGGCACATCTACGCGACGTTCCAGCCGCTGCTGTACCAGGTGGCCACGGCGGGGCTGGCGCCCAGCGACGTTGCCTACCCGCTGCGCGGGTTCGCGCACCGGCAGCAGGCCCGGTTCCGGCACGGGGACCTGTCCGGCATCGACCCGGCGGCGCGGATCGCCGAGTTCTCCGACGGCGGCCGGGTCGGCTACGACTACCTGATCCTGGCCACCGGCGTGGCCGCGGCCTTCTTCGGGATCACCGGGGCCGCCGAGCACAGCTACGGCCTCTACACCCTGCACGACGCGGTCAGCCTGCGGGAGCGGATCATGGCCGGGCTGGAACGGCTCAGCCTCGCCGCGCACCGCGAGGAGGTGACCGTCACCATCGTCGGTGGCGGCGCCACCGGCGTGGAGCTGGCCGGCACCCTGGCCGACCTGCGGAACCTGGCCCTGCCGGCCTCCTACCCGGACCTCGACCCGGCCTGGGTGCACATCCGGCTGGTCGAGATGGCGCCGGGCGTGCTCGGCCCGTTCGCGCCCCCACTGCGCTCCTACGCCGCGCAGCAGCTCCGGGCGCGCGGGGTGGACCTGCGGCTGGACGCCACCATCAAGGAGATCACCGCCCAGTCGATCATCCTGGACAGCGGGGAGGTGCTGCGCAGCGACCTGACCGCCTGGGCGGCCGGCATCTCCGGCCCGGACGAGGCCCGGCAGTGGGGGCTGCCGCAGGGCCGCGGCGGCCGCCTGCTCACCGGCCCGGACCTGCGGGTCGCCGACCAGGACCGGATCTTCGCGATCGGCGACATCGCGCTCATTGACGGCCACCCGCTGCCCCAGCTCGCCCAGCCCGCCCTGCAGATGGGACGGCATGCCGCGGCGCAGATCCGCCGCCTGGAGGCCGGGCAGCCGACGGTCCCGTTCACCTACCACGACAAGGGCATCATGGCCACGATCGGGAGCCGGTCGGCGGTGGTGCAGCTGAACCACGGAATCCGGTTCCGCGGCGCGGTGGCCTGGTTCGCCTGGCTCGCCCTGCACCTGATCACCCTGCTGGGCGGCCGGAACCGGATCAACGCGCTGATCAACTTGTCCTGGCGTTACCTGTCCTGGCAGCGCGGCGGCGGCATCATCGTCGGCGACGACCCGCCGGCGCCCGGCACGACGGGCCTGGGGACGGCCAGCCCCATGTCGCACCAGCGGCCGCTGGCCGGCCGGTCATCGCCAGGCCGGGAGCCCGCGGACGGGCAGCCGGACGGCCGGGAGCGGGCGGACGGGCCGGTGCCCGGGGCGGGCTAGCGCCCGTCCGGCGTCACCATCCGGCCGCCGACGATCCGGGTCCGGCTCGACCCGATGATGATGATGCTCTGCTCGGCCACCTCGTACGCCTCCAGGGCGCCCAGGGTGGCCAGCCGGACCTGCTGCTCGGCGCGCTGCGCGTCCCGCACCACCGCCACCGGGGTGCCCGGGCCGCGGTACTCGCGGGCCAGGCCCAGCACCTCCTCCAGCCGGGAGTCCTCCGGCTTCCCGGACGGCATGCAGAAGGTGAGCACGAAGTCGGCCGCCGCGGCCGCCCGGACCTGTGCCTCGATCACCGGCCAGGGTGTCTGCTCGCCCGGGGAGATCACCGCGTTGCTGCTGCCGAGCGGGGCACCGAGCAGGGCCGAGCTGGCCTGGCTGGCGGTGATGCCCGGCACCTCGACCACGTCGAGGTCCTCGGCGGCCAGGCTCAGCGCCAGGCTGGCCAGCGCGTAGGCGCCGGGATCCGCGGGGAAGGCGATGGCTACCGCCCGGCCCTGGCGCGCCGCCACGACCGCCTCCCGGACGGAGGCGGCCTCGGTGCCCGGCGGGCCGCCCAGCACCCGGGTCCCGGGCCGGAGCAGGTCGGCCACCTGGTCCAGGGACTGGCCGAGCCCGGCGATCACCGAGGCGCGGCGCAGTTCGTTCCGCGCCCGCGGGGTGAGCAGGTCACGGGCCCCCGGGCCGATGCCGACCAGGGCCAGCCGGCCACGCGGCCGGACCCGGGCGACGGCCACGTGCACGCCGTCCGCCGAGCGCTCCGGCACCACCAGGTCGTCCCCGCCGGCCAGCGCGGCGGCCTCGCCGCGCCGGCGCCGGGTGCGGGCCGCCTGGCCGGCCGGGTACGCGCGGACCGGCCAGCCGCGCTCCCGGGCGGCCTCGGCGATGCCGGGCGGGCCGCCCCGGCCGGCGCCCCGGTCACCGTCCCGGCCGGAGTCCCGCTCCTGCAGCACCGCCAGCGCGGTCACGCTGGCGGGCGACAGGCCCGCCTCGCCCAGTGCGCTGTCCACCACCTGCAGGATGTCCCCGGCCGCCGCGCCCGGGGTCACGTCCACCCCGATGACCAGGGAGGGCGGCCGGAGGATCGCGGTCCGCGGGGCAGCCGTCACGACCCGGTCGGTGACCAGGATGCAGTAGTTCCCGGACTCGCCCACGGTGTCCGGCAGCGGCGGCAGCGGCCAGGTCTCGGCCGATTCCAGCCGGATCCGCTCACCGTCCAGCAGGGCCCGGCTCACCGGCCCGATGGTGCCCTCGGTGGGCCAGCCCAGAGTGTCCAGGCCGGGCAGGCTGACGGCATCCGTGGCCGTGGTGATGACGGCGTCGGCGCCGAAGACCTCGGCCACCCGGCGCGCCAGCGCGTTCGCCCCGGCGGCGTGGCCGCCGACGACGGCCACCGCGTGGCGCGCCGACTCGTCCACGCAGACCACCGCGGGATCGGTCCACTTGCTGTCCAGCAGCGGCGCGATGAGCCGCACGGTGGCGCCCACGGCCAGGAAGCACACCAGCCCGTCGCACTCCGCCCAGGCACGTGGCAGCGCCTGCCGGGCCGGGCCGTCATAGGTCCGGGTCTGGCCCGGCCACGCGGCCGCCAGCCGCTGCGCGGCGGCCCGGCCGCCCGCGGTGACCGCGATGAGCCCGATCACCGGCGCCCGCCGCCCGGCCGCCATGGCCACTCCAGCCGCGTCGGGTACCCCGGCGGGCAGGGCCGCGGGCACCGTGACCGCAGCTGTGAGCGTGACCCGGGGAACATGCCAGAACGCTACCCGCAACCGGGATCTAGCGCCCGCCGGGGGGGCGCGATGCCTGAAAGGTTTTAGTCCTGTTCACCTGGAGCGTCCTGGTGCGGCGGTCACGGGCGCGGTCGCCGGGTCAGTAGCGCGCGCCGACGACCTTGCCGGCCAGCGGGTCCAGCTCGGCCAGGTCCTCGCCGGTGAGCGTGACGTCCAGCGCGGCCACGTTCTGCTCCAGCCACTTGACCCGCTTGGTGCCGGGAATCGGGACCACCGGCACCCCGAGCCGCTCCCCCTGGCCAACCACCCAGGCCAGCGCGACCTGCGCCGGGGCGACCCCGGTGCGCTCGGCCACGGCGCGGACCGCGTCAGCGATCGCCTGGTTGGCGGTCGCCGCGTCGCCGGTGAACCGCGGGTTGTGGCTCCGGAAGTCCCGGGCGTCGAGCTGGCTGACCTCGACCGTCCCGGTCAGGAAGCCCCGGCCGAGCGGGGAGTAGGAGACCAGCGCGACGCCGAGGTCGCGCAGCGCGTCCAGCACGGTCGTCTCCGGGTCCCTGGCCCACAGCGAGTACTCGCTCTGCACCGCGGTGATCGGGTGCACCGCATGGGCCCGCCGCAGCAGCGCGCTGTCCACCTCGGAGAGGCCCAGGTAGCGCACCTTGCCCTCGGCGACCAGCTCGGCCATCGCACCGACCGTCTCCTCGATCTCCGCGGTCTGCGGCGGGCGGTGCAGGTAGTACAGGTCGATGACGTCCACGCCCAGCCGCAGCAGGGACGACTCGCAGGCCCGCTTGACGTAACCGCGCTCGCCGCGGATCACCCGGGCGGCGTCGCCGCCGGACCGGTCGATGCCGAACTTGGTCGCCAGCCGCACCTCGTCACGGCGGCCGTGGATGGCCCGGCCGACCAGCACCTCGTTGTGCCCGGCGCCATACACGTCGGCCGTGTCCAGGAAGGTCACGCCGAGGTCGAGCGCGCGGTGGATCGTCGCCACGGACTCGTCCCAGTCCGCCGCCCCGTACCACTCGCTCATCCCCATGCAGCCGAGGCCCGCTGCCGAGACCGTCAGCCCGCCCAGTGAAACAGTGCGCACGTCAGTTCCGCCCTCTGTCGTCCAGCCGTTTCTTCCGACCCTAGAGGCTCGGCGGGGCCGGGCCCGCCCCCACCCGGCCGGGCGGTCACAGCGGCCAGGACTCCTGGCGCCAGGCGGCGTCCCAGAACATCCACTCGTACCGGGTCGCGGCGGTGAAGCGGGCCCGGGCCCGGGCATCCTGCGGGCCACTCAGGCTCTCCCCCACCGCATCGGCGAGGTCCAGGACCGCGTCCACGTCCGCGGCGTACTCAGGCCCGGCGTAACTGTCGATCCAGCGCTGGTAGACGGCGTTCGGCGAGCCCAGCTGGGCCAGCCGCTGGCCGACTTCGGCGTAGATCCACATGCAGGGCAGCACCGCGGCCAGGCCCTCGGCGAAGTCACCGAGCACGGCCGCGGAGATCACGTAGCTGGTGTACGCCTGGGTGGTCGGGCCGGGCTGGCCGCTGGCCAGCGCGCCCGGCGCCGCGCCGAGATCGGCGGCCAGCGCCTCGTGCAGCGCCGACTCGGCCGACAGCCCGTCGGCGGCGTGCCTGGTGAGCAGCCGCGCCGCGGCCGGGTCCGGCGCCTTCGCCCCGACCAGCGCCACTGCCTTGACGAACTCGCGGATGTAATGCGCGTCCTGCGAGATGTAGTAGAGGAACGCCGCCGCGGGCAGCTCGCCCGAGGTCAGGCCCTGGATGAACGGGTGGGCCACGATGGCCGCGTAGGTGCCGGAGATCTCGGTCCAGGCGCGCCCGGTCCAGCCCGCCCGGGACGGGGCCTGCGGCGGGGTGGTCGCTGCGGGGATCATGGTTCCTCCTGCGCTCCCGCGGGGGCTGGGCGTCATCCCATCTCAGATTTAAGATCTGAACAGAAGCACACCGCGCTCGCGCCCGTCAAGGGTGCCGGGAACTGCGCGGTAATCAGCCCGAAACCCGGGCCGTCCGGGGCGGATTACCGATATGTTTCGGCTGGTTAAATCCTTAGCTCGCCGCTTGCACGGCCGAATCGCGCAAACTTAAGATCTTATATCTTGAGAACGCAGCAAGCTGGCCCGTCACCGCCGGACGGGCACCATCACCGGCACCGCCCCCGGTCACGGCGTGGTCGGGCAGCCATCCACCCGGGTCGCCAGCCCTTGTCAGCCCCGCGGCGGCCGCCCTAAACTTGCCAGTCATAAGATCTGAGATCTTATTTTCCTAACGAGTGGGGATCTCTGTGCCGACTCCGGAACAGCTCAGCGCCCGCGTGGTGGCGGCCGTGGACACCGACCGGCTGCTCGACCTGGTGCAACAGGTATGCCGCATCCCGAGCGTGCTCGGCGAGGAGGGCGAGCTGGCCGGGTTCCTGCACCACGTGATGCGCGTGTCCGGCTTCGAGGCAACCAGCCTGCAGCCGGTACTGCCGGAGCGGCCGAACGCGCTCGGCGAGCTTTCCTTCGGGCCCGGCAAGCGGGTGGTGTTCACCGGGCACATGGACACCAAGCCGGTATCCCACGGCTGGACGGTGACGGCGCCGTTCTCCGGTGAGCTGATCGGCGGCTCGGTGTACGGCCACGGGATCATGGACATGAAGGCGGCGCTGGCCTGCCAGATCGTCGCCATGGAGGCGCTGCGCGACAGCGGGGCGGACCTGGCCGGCACGGTGGCCATGGCCGCGGTATCCGACCACATGGGCGACCAGCTCGGTTCCATCGCCTACTTCGACAGCTACCCGGCGGACATGGCGGTGCTCGGCGAACTGACCGACAACGAGATCTTCCTCGGCCACCGCGGCCGTTACTACTTTGACGTCACCGTCCTCGGCAAGTCCGCGCACACCTGCCACAAGCCGCTGGCGGTGAACGCGAACGCGCTGGCGGCGCAGGCCATCCTGGAGCTCGAGGCCTCGGCCTACACGCCGGGGCTGGAGGACTGGGTGCGGGACCTGTTCGGCCCGGAGACCTTCATCGTGCCCGGCCGGGTGTACGGGGGGCTGCCGCCCGGCGGCCCGTCGATGATCCCGGACGAGTGCGTGATCCGGGTGGACTGCCGTCCCCAGCCGGGCGTCACGGTGCAGGAGGTGCGGGCCGAGATCGGCCGCTGCCTGGACCGGGCCCGGGAGCGGGACCCGCGGCTGCGCGCCGAGGTGGTGCTGGCCGACGTGAAGGACGGGTACCTGGCCGGGCCGGACGACGAGGTGGTCCGGCACATGCGGGACGCGGTGCGCGCGGTGCGCCGGCGGGAGCCGGACCTGCGGGTGGCCGGATGGCTCGGGGACACCGCCAGCTTCGGCGCCAAGGTGCCGACCGTCATCTTCGGCCCGGGCGGCGAGCCGGTGTACTGCCCGGACGAGCACCTGAGCGTGGCCGACATGGTGGAGGCCACCCACGTGTACGCGAGCTTCGCCGCGATCGCGCTGGCCCCGGACCGGGCCTGACCGGATGCGCATCGTGCTGGCCAAGCCGGGCCTGGACGGTCACGACCGGGGCGTCAAGGTGGTCGCGATGGCCCTGCGCGACGCCGGGGCCGAGGTCATCTATCTCGGGCTGCGCCAGACCGCGGCCCAGATCGTGGCGGCGGCCCGGGCCGAGGACGCGGACGTCATCGGCATCTCCGTGCTGTCCGGGGCCCACCTGGCGCTCAGCCGGCAGATCCGGGACGCGCAGCGGGCCGCGGGCGTGGCGGACATCCCGCTGGTGGTCGGCGGCACCATCCCGGCGCAGGATGCCCGGGCCCTGGCGGGCCTGGGCGTGCAGGGCGTCTTCCCGGTAGGGACGCCGATCGCGGATGCCGTCCGGGACGTCCTGGCCCTCGGGCCCGCCGGGGAGGAACCTGATGATAAGGACTGACTCGGGCATCCCGGTCGAGCCCTGGTACGAGCCGCCGGACGGCCCCGGACCCGAGCTGGGCCGCCCGGGCGAGCCGCCGTTCACCCGCGGCCCATACCGGTCCATGTACCGCGAGCGGCTCTGGACGATGCGCCAGTACGCCGGGTTCGGCTCCGCGGAGGACACCAACGCCCGCTACCGCTACCTGCTGGAGCAGGGCCAGACCGCGCTGTCGGTCGCCTTCGACCTGCCGACCCAGCTGGGCTACGACTCCACGCACGAGCTGGCGGGCAGCGAGGTCGGCCGGGTCGGGGTGGCCATCGACACGGCCGAGGACATGGCCGCCGTGTTCGACGGCCTGCCCCTGGAGGAACTCTCGGTCAACTTCACCATCAACGCGACCGCGCCGGTGATGCTGGCCTTCTACCTGGTGGCCGCCGAGCGGCAGGGGGCCGCCCCGGCCCGGCTGGCCGGCACGCTGCAGAACGACATCCTCAAGGAGTTCCTGGCCCGCAAGCTCTACGTATTCCCGCCGGAGCCGTCCCTGCGGCTGGCCGGGGATGTGGTGGAGTACTGCGCGCGCGAGCTGCCGCGGTTCAACCCGATCTCGGTGACCGGGTACCACGCCCGGGAGGCCGGCTGTGACGCGGTGACCGAGATCGGGCTCGCCATGGCGTCGGCGATCGCCTACGCGGAGCACTTCACCGCCCGCGGGCTGGCCTTCGACTCGTTCGCCCCCCGGCTGTCCTTCCACTTCTCCAGCCAGCTGGACCTGTTCGAGGAGGCCGCCAAGGTCCGCGCGGCCCGCCGCCTGTGGTACGAGATCGCCACCGGGCGGTTCGGGGCCGCCACGGCGGAGTCCGGCCGGCTGCGCTTCTTCTCCGGCTGCTCGGGCGCGACGCTCACCGCCCAGCAGCCGCTGAACAACATCGTCCGGTCCACCCTGCAGTGCCTGGCCGCCGTGCTGGGCGGCGCCCAGTCGATCCACGTGATGGGCTACGACGAGGCGCTGGAGATCCCGACCGAGGAATCGGTGCGGCTGGCGCTGCGCACCCAGCAGATCATCGCCTATGAGTCCGGCGTGACCCGGACCGCGGACCCGCTGGCCGGCTCCTACTTCGTCGAGTCGCTCACCACCGAGCTGCACGACCGGGCGCTGGCCCTGGTGCAGCGGGTGGATGAGGCCGGCGGGTACGTGCACCTGCTGCAGCAGGGCGTCCCGCAGCGCTGGATCGCCGAGTCGGCCTACGCCCAGGAGCTGGCGGTCCAGTCCGGCGACCAGGTGAAGGTGGGCGTGAACCGGTTCACCGGTGGCGACGAGGCAGCGCCCCCCGGGCTGTTCGCGGTGGATGAGGCCGCGGCCGGACGGCAGCGGGCCCGGCTGGCCGCGCGGCTCGCGGCCCGGGACGGCGCCGCGGCGCGGCAGGCCCTGGCCGGGCTGCGGGACACCGTGCGGCCGGGCAGAACACCATGCCCGCCTTCCTGGCCGCCGCCCGGGCGGGCTGCACCGTGGGCGAGATCTGCGACGTGCTCCGGGCCGAGTTCGGCGAGTACACCGAGCCGCCGCCGTGGTAACCCCGCCCGCCCCGGCCACGCCCGCCACCCCCCCGGCCCGGCCGCTGGCCGGGATCCGGGTGCTCGACCTGACCCGGTTCGTCTCCGGGGCGTACTGCACGATGATCCTCGACGCGCTCGGCGCCGACGTGATCAAGGTGGAGGGACTGCCCGGCGGGGATCCGTACCGCAGCCAGGGCGCGGTCACCGTGGGCGCGCAGAGCGCGCTGTTCGCCTCGCTCAATACCGGCAAGCGCAGCCTGGCGGTGGACCTGCGTGCCGCCGGGGGCCGTGAGCTGATCCGCACCCTGGCCGGGGCGAGTGACGTCTTCGTGCAGAACTCCCGGCCCGGCTCGCTGGACCGGGCCGGTCTTGGCGCGGCGGCGCTGCAGGAGCTCAACCCCCGCCTGGTCTACGCGTCCGTCTCCGGGTTCGGGCCGTCCGGGCCGGACGCCGGCCGGGGCGGGTTCGACCTGATCCTCCAGGCGGCCGGCGGCCTGATGGCGGTGACCGGCAGCGAGGAATCCGGCCCGGTCAAGGTGGGCGTGCCGGTGCTGGACATCGGCTCCGGGCTGGCCACGGCGACCGCCATCCTGGCCGCGCTGCTGGCCCGGGCGGCCGACGGCCTCGGCCGTACGGTGAGCTCGTCGCTGCTGGAGTTCGCGCTGAGCTGCTTCACCAGCTACGCGGCGGACGTGCTGGAGTCCGGCACCGCCCCCGGCCTGCTCGGCAACGACTCACCCCAGTTCGCGCCGTACGGGGTGTTCCGCTGCCAGGACGGGGCGCTCGCGCTGGCCGGGGCGGGCAGCGAGCAGCTGTGGCAGCGGCTGTGCGAGGTGCTCGGGCGGCCCGGCTGGGTGACCGACCCCCGGTTCGCCAGCAACGCCGGCCGGCTCCGGCACCGCGGCGAGCTGACGGCCGAGATCGAGCAGGTGCTCGGCACGGCCGGCACCGGGCACTGGCAGCAGGTCCTGGACGAGGCGGGCATCCCGGCGTCCCCGGTGCGCCCGCCCCGCGACGCGCTGACCTCACCGCAGGCGGCCGCGCTGGGCATGCTGCACAGCGCGGCCACCCCGGACGGGCATGCCTACCAGACGGTGCGGCCGCCGCTGTCGGTGGGCGGCCCGGCCCGCTACTCACGGGGCGCGCCCGCCCTCGGCCAGCACACCGCCGAGGTGCTCGGCGAATTCGGCCTGCCCGCCGCCACTGTGGACGACCTGCTCGCCCGTGGGATCGTGGCCTGATGAGCGCCATGCCACCCGGAGGTGATCTCACCGCCCTGGCCGGCCTGGTCGTGGACCGGACCATCGCGCTGAGCGCGATCCCGGCCCCGCCGCGGCACGAGGAGCAGCGGGCGCACATCGTGCTCAGCTGGTGGCGGTACGACGGCCTGGCCGGGGCGGCCACCGACGCCGCGGGCAACGTCCTGGCCCGGCTGCGCGCCGGCCAGCCGGACGGCGCCGCGCCGCGGCCGGCCAGTGCTGGTCTGCGCCCACCTGGACACGGTGTTCGGCCCGGAAGTCCGGCACGGGACGCAGCGCCACGGCGCCCGGCTGGCGGGGCCGGGCGTCGCGGACAACACCGTCGCGGTGTGCGCGCTCAGCGCGCTGGACGCCCTGCTGCCCCGCGACCTGAGGCACCCCGTCTGGATCGTCGCGACGGCCGGCGAGGAGGGCCTCGGGAACCTGGCCGGGGTCCGCGCCCTGCTGGCCGACCCGCCGGGCCCGGTCGGGGCCGTCATCGCCCTGGAGGGCGACTACCTGGGCCGGGTCATCGTCACCGGCGTCGGCTCGGTCCGCTGGCGGGTCACCGTGACCGGGCCGGGCGGGCACGCCTGGCAGGATGCCGGGCAGCCCAGCGCGGTCCATGAGGCGGCCCGGCTGGTCACCGCGCTGGCCGCGCTGGCCCGGCTCCCGGCAGCCGCGCCCGGCCGGCCCGGACAGCACCGGGCCAGCCAGCACCGGGCCAGACCAGCACCAGGCCAGCCAAGGCGACCGTCAACATCGGCCGGATCGAGGGCGGGGAGTCGGTCAACTCCCGCGCCACCCATGCCGAGTTCCTGGTCGACCTGCGCAGCGGCGACGCCGCCGCGCTCCGGTCCCTGCACGAGGCCGCCCGCGAGGTGCTGCGCGGGGTGACCGCCCCCGTGGAAGCCGCCGTCGAGGTCATCGGCGAACGGCCCGCCGGCGCCATCGATCCCGGTCACCCGCTGGTGACCCTGGCCGCCGCGGTGCTGCGGGAGGCCGGGATCACCCCGGTGCTGACGGCGGCCAGCACCGACGCGAACGCGGCCTACCCGCTGCGGATCCCGGCGGTCACGCTCGGCATCACCACCGGCGGCGGCACGCACACCGAACAGGAATGGATCGACACCGACCCGGTCGCCACCGGCCTGGCCACGCTGGCGGCCACGATCACCCGACTCGACGAACAGGAGTGGTGAGCAGTGCGGACCGGAGTAACGCTGCAGGGGGTCGACCCGCCCGGCGAGTTCGAGTCGATGGTGGCCGAGATCGAGGCGCTGGGCTACGACAGCTTCTGGCTGACCGACTCCTCGCTGCACGCCCGCTACTGCTGGGCCTACCTGACGCTGGCCGCCCGGCAGACGTCGCGGATGACGATCGGCACCGCGGTCACCAACCCGCTCACCCGGCATCCGGCCGTCACCGCCACGGCCGCCGCCACGCTGGCGGAGATCTCCGCCGGCCGGGCCATCCTCGGCATTGGCGCGGGAGACCGGCCGCTGCTCTCGCTCGGCTACTCCCCGGCCCGGCTGGCCACGCTGGAAGCCGCGGTCTCGGCCATCCGCGAGCTGTGGGCCGGCCAGGCCGTCGAAGCCGACGGGGCCGGGTTCGCGCTGCACGACGCGCACTACCGGTTCCCGCCCGGGCGCGGACATCCCGGTGTACCTGTCGGCCACCGGCCCGCGCACCCTGGAACTGGCCGGGCGGATCGCGGACGGGGTGATCCTGCTGGCCGGGCTGCACCCGGACGGCATCTCCTTCGCGCTGGAGCACATCGACCGGGGCGCCGCGGCGGCCGGCCGGGACCGCCGCCCGCACGTGACCGTGTTCGCCTACGGGGCGATCGACGAGGACGAGGCGGCGGCCGTGGCCGCGGCCCGCACCATCGCGGCCTGGTTCCCGCAGACCGCGCCGGTGCACTGCCGGCTGGCCGGGCTGCCGCAGGAGACCATCGATGCGGTCCGCGGCAGCTACTCCGGCGGCGAGTTCCAGGAGGCGGCCCGGGCGGCGGAGGCGCTGCCGGTGGACTTCGTCAAGCGGATGGCGCTGGCCGGCGGCCCGGCCGAGGCCCGCCAGCACCTGCGGAACCTGGCTGAGCTCGGCGTCGACTCGGTGACCGTGTTCCCGCTCGGCAAGGACCGGATGGCCACCGTCCGCGCCTTCCGCGACTGCGCGGCCACCGTCGGGGACGGTGCCGCGTGATCATCATCGAGGGCGGCACCGTGCTCACCCTGGACGACGCCGGCACGGTACACGAGGGCGGCCACCTGGCCATCGACGGCGACCGGATCACCGCGGCCGGCCCCGGCCGCTACCCCGGCGAGCGGGCCGCGGACGCCGGGCACATCGACGCCGCCGGCATGATCGTCATGCCGGGGATGGTGGACCTGCACTACCACACCGCGATCGGCAAGGGCTTCTGCGACCACCTGCCGCTGCTGGAGTCGCTGGAGCAGTTCTGGTACCCGTCGATCCGGGCCCTCGACCCGGAGACCGCGTACTGGGCCGCCCTCAACAGCTACGCCGAGTCCATCAAGTGCGGCGTCACCACCGTGAACGACATGTACCGGCAGCTGGGCGCGCTGGGCCGGGCCGCCGAGGAGATCGGCATCCGGGCCGTGCTGTCCAACGACGTGGCGCTGCCCGAGCACAACCTGGACACCCTGCAGGACAACAAGGACGCCTACGACGAAGTGCACGGCCTGGGTGACGGCCGCATCGAGGTGTACGTGGGCATCGAGTGGCTGCCGCTGGCCTCCCCCGAGCTGCTCCGCGACGCCCGCGCCCTCGCCGACGAGCTGGGCACCGGCATCCACATCCACCTGAACGAGTCGCTCGGCGAGGTGGAGAACTCGCGGGCGCGGTTCGGGCGGCGGCCGGCCGAGGTCGCCTACGAGGCCGGCCTGCTCGGCCCGGACTGCGTGGCCGCGCACTGCGTCTGGCTCACCGACCACGAGATCGGCGCTGATGCGCGAGACCGGCACGCACATCTCGCACAACCCCAGCTCCAACGCCAAGCTCGGCAACGGGGTGGCCCGGCTGCCGGAGATGCTGGCCGCCGGGATCAATGTGGGCCTCGGTCATGACGCCGCCGAGTCCAGCAACTCCTGTGACCTGTTCGACGTGATGAAGTTCGCCTCGCTGGTGCACCGCGCCTACCGGGTGGACGCCAGCCTGCTGCAGGCCCCGGACGTGGTGCGGATGGCCACCCGCAACGGCGCGGCCGCCCTCGGCCACGACACCGGCCAGCTGGCCCCGGGCAAGAAGGCCGACGTGATCCTGGTGGACACCCGCAGCCCGATGTTCACCCCGCTGCTGCCGGGGGACCCGGCGCACCTCTACTCGCACCTGGTGTTCGCGGCCGACGGCAGCGCGGTGGACACCACGATCGTGGACGGCCGGGTGCTCATGCGCGGCCGCCAGCTCACCACGGTGGACGAGGCGGTCGTCCTCGACCAGGCCAACACCGCACTGCGGCGCATCGTCGCGGCCATCGACTACTGACCAAGCGGACCAGGAGCACAGCCATGGGCAAGATCATCATTTCCGGCGGCACGGTGCTGACCATCAATGACGCGGACGACGTGCACTTCGGCGGGCACGTCGTGCTGGACGGCGACCGGATCGCCGCGGTCGGCGAGGGCCCCTATGCCGGCCCGGTGGCCGGCCGGGACGAGGTCATCGACGCGGCGGGCAAGATCGTCATGCCCGGGCTGGTCGACCTGCACTACCACACGGCCATCGCCAAGGGGTTCAGCGACCACCTGCCGCTGTGGGAGTACCTGGACGCCTGCTGGTACCCGTTCATCCGCACCCTGGACTCCGACGCCGCGTACTGGTCCGCGGCGGCCAGCTACCTCGAGTCGATCAAGTGCGGGGTGACCTGCGTCAACGACATGTACCGGCGGCTGCCCGACCTGGGCCGCGCCGCGCGGGACATCGGCATCCGGGCCGTGCTGTCCAACGACGTGGCGCTGCCCGAGCACAACCTGGACACCCTGCAGGACAACAAGGACGCCTACGACGAAGTGCACGGCCTGGGTGACGGCCGCATCGAGGTGTACGTGGGCATCGAGTGGCTGCCGCTGGCCTCCCCCGAGCTGCTCCGCGACGCCCGCGCCCTCGCCGACGAGCTGGGCACCGGCATCCACATCCACCTGAACGAGTCGCTCACCGAAGTCGAGAACAGTAAGGAACGCTTCGGCCGGCGGCCGACCGAGGTGGCCTACGACGCCGGGCTGCTCGGCGCCGGACTGCGTGGCCGCGCACTGCGTGTGGCTGTCGGACACCGAGATCGCGCTGATGCGCGAGACCGGCACCCAGATCTCGCACAACCCCAGCTCCAACGCCAAGCTGGGGAACGGCATCGCCCGGCTGCCGGAGATGCTGGCCGCCGGGATCAACGTCGGCCTGGGCCACGACGCCGCCGAGTGCAACAACAGCCGGGACGCCTTCGAGGTGATGAAGTTCGCCTCGCTGATCCACCGCGCCAGCCGGGTGGACGCCAGCCTGATGCAGGCCCCGGCGGTGGTCCGGATGGCCACCCGCAACGGCTCCGCCGCGCTGCGGCACGACACCGGCCAGCTCACCGCGGGCAAGAAGGCCGACGTGATCCTGGTGGACACCCGGAACCCGATGTTCACCCCGCTGATGCCCGGCGACAAGGCGCACCTCTACTCGCACCTGGTCTTCGCGGCCAACGGCAGCGCGGTGGACACCACCATCGTGGACGGCCAGGTCCTGATGCGCGGCCGCCAGCTGCTGACCATGGACGAGCCGCAGATCCTGGCCGAGGCGAACGCGGGATTCCGCCGCACCCTGGAGAAGATCCGGTCCTGAGGGCAGTCCCGCGCACCTATCCGTTAAGCAAAATTGGAAGACCGCTGGTGCAGATCGACGCGCATACGCACATCCTGAGCCTCGCCGAGGACGCCGAGTTCACCACCGCCTACGGCCGCGAGGGCTCGCTGTGCATCTACCGCAGCCTGGGCCTGCTGCCGTCCCACCGGCCGCCCACCGAGGAGGAGTGGGCGGCCAGCGGCTACAGCCGGAAGGGCTTCCCGGTGATCGGGCCGGAGGAGTCCATCCGGGACCATCCCGGGTTCGACAAGATCGTCATCCTGGCGGTGTCGCCGCAGTTCCTGGACGGCGAGCTGATCGGCACCGTGGACAGCTACGGCATCACCGGGGTACCGGGGCCGCCCAGCCCGGAGAAGTGCAACGACTACATCGCCGCCATCGTGGCGCAGCGGCCGGAGAAGTTCCTCGGCTACGCCTCGGTCAACCCGGCTTACCGGGGGCCGGCGGCGGCGGTCCGCGAGCTGGAACGCGCCGTCCGCGACCTCGGGCTGGCCGGCCTCAAGCTGTACCCGATGTACCAGGACTGGTCCCCCGCCGACCCGGTGCTCGCCTTCCCCGTCTTCGCCAAGGCGGCCGAGCTCGGCATCCCCGTCATGGTGCACCAGGCCGGCTCGACCCGCATCGACGCCCGGATGGAGCACGCCCGCCCGGCGCTGCTCGACGCGGCCGGGCGGCACTTCCGCGACCTGCGGCTCACCATCGCGCACTGCGGGCTGCCGTGGGTCGACGAGGCCATGTTCATGCTGACCAAGCACCCCAACTTCTACGCCGAGCTCAGCTACCACATCGCCAGCGTGACCACCGAGGAACTGTTCCGCTTCCTGGTCCACGCCGAGGCGTCGTTCGTGCCGCTGGAGAAGCTGTTCTTCGGCACCGACTACCCGGGCTTCCTCTATGACCCGGTCAAGCTGAGGGCCAAGCTGCTGGCGGTCAACGAGCACGCGGCGCGGGTCGGCTGCGACCCCATCCCCCAGGCCAAGCTGGACGGCATCCTGGGCGGCAACTACGCCCGGATGGCCGGCCTCATCCCCGGCTGACTCCCCCGGCCGCCTCGCGGACAGTCCCAGGCACCCCAGAAGCCCCGCAGTCACCAGGGCCACCACACCTTCGCGGTGCCACCGGCCCAGGAGGCCAGGTGGGCGGCGTCGGGGAAGTACTCCGGTGACATCTGCCCCGATCTCGGAGATGACCGCGGCGGCGGCCAGCGGGCCGATGCCCGGGATGGTGGTCAGCAGGTCCCGCTGGGCACGAAAGGGGAGCATCATCGCCTCGATCTGCGCGTCCAGCTTCGCGATCATGGCATCGAGGTGGCTGATGTGGTCCAGGTGCAGGCGGCACATCAGGGCATGATGATCGCCGAAGCGGCCTTCCAGCGCCATCGCCAGGTCCGGGATCTTGGAGCGCATCCTGCCCTTGGCCAGATCGGCCAGAACGCCGGGCTGCGGCGTTCCCCGTCGATCAGCGCCTCGATCATCGCCCGCCCGGACTTGGTGGTGATGCTGGAGGCCACCGAGTCGATCTTGATGCCGGCGTCCTGGAGGACATTGCCGAGCCTTTGCAGCTCCGAAGTCCGCGACTGCACGACCTTGGCCCGGTACCGGATGACGTCGCGGGCGGCCTTGATGTCCGCGGGCGGGATGAAACTGCCCACGCAGCAGGCCGCACTCCAGCAGGTGCACCAGCCACTCGGCGTCCGCAAGGCCGGTTTTGCGGCCCGGGACGTTCTTGACATGCCCGGCGTTGCACACCAGCACCTGCGCGAACTCACCGTGCTCTAACAGAGCGTGGCAGACGGGCATGCTGTAGATCCCCGTCGCCTCCATCGCCACATGGGTGACCCCTAGCCGAGGAAAGCCACCGGGCGGCCTCCCGCAGCACTCCGTAAAACGTCTTGAAGGTGCGCTTCACGGTCTGCCCGGCCCTCCAGCCCGTCCCCGGGCAGCCGGACCGCCACCGCGATCACGTCCTTGCCGACATCAACCGCCGCGCACCGCTCGTACAAGACCTGCATGCCTGCCAGCCTCCCAGCTCCAGCAGGAAACAGACGCGCATGCCGCCCGCGGAGCCCCCGAAGTAATCTAAGAGACTGATACTCGCGTTCGCGACGCAACCGGGGGACACCCGAAGGTGAGGGCCCGGGCCTCCGCCGCCGACGCCCGGGCCGGACGCCGGCGCATCGTGATGTTGACTTAGCCCACACCCGGGTGTGGGCTAAGTCAACATGATCATGATGGAGGGCGGGGCGGGTCAGCGGACGGGCCACTGCGGCTGAGGGTCGATGCCGATCTCGGCCAGGACGCGGCGGTTGATGCGCTCCACCTGCTCGCGGAGGTCGTCCTCGTCCACCCGGGTCAGTTTCTTGTGCTCCAGCAGCACGTCGCCGCCGACCAGGACCGTGTCCACGGAGTGCCCGGTCACCCCGTAGGCCAGGTTGGCCACCGGGTTGTGCAGCGGGCGCCAGTCGAAATCCGACGTGTCGAAGATGATGACGTCCGCCTGCTTCCCGGGTTCCAGGGAGCCGGTCTCCTCGCCCATCCACAGCGCGGTCGCCCCGCTGATGGTGGCCATCTCCACGGCCTGCTCGGCGGTGACCGCGCCCGGGTCGCGCCGGGCGTCCCGCGGCAGCAGCGCCGCGAGCTGCATGGCCCGGCAGATGTCCTGGTGGTTGGACACGTTCTCGGCGTCGGTGCCCAGCGCCATCGGCACCCCGGCGGCGAGTAGTTCCGGCCACTTCCCGGTCTGGGTGGTGCCCTTGGCCAGCTTGAGCGCGGAGGAAGGATTCTGCGAGATCCGGGCGCCCGCGTCCGCGACCAGGGCCACGTCCGCCTGGTCCAGGCTGGTCATGTGGTTGAGCAGGGTGCGCTCATTGAGCGCGCCGATCGCGTGCATGTGCTCGACCGGCCGGTGCCCGAACGTAGCCAGCTCCAGCTCCACCTCCCGCTCGCTGGTCGACTTGTGCAGAACGAACAGCGATTCCGCGTCGGCGGCCAGCTCGGCGGCACCCCGGGTCAGCTCGTCGGAGCAGGTGCCGACGCCCTCGATGGTGACCGCGTCCTTGATCCGCGGATGGCCGAACTTGCGCACCTGGTCGATCCCGTCGGCCAGCCGGCGCAGTGCGGCCCGGGCGTCCATCCGGAGCCAGTCCGGCAGCCCGGTGTCCCCGGTGGGGCCGCCCTGGTCCCAGGTCCACGGGCCGGTCCGGGCCCGGATGCCGGAGGCGGCCAGCGCCTCCAGCACCGCGTCGAGGTGGTTGCACCCCGGCTCCTCGAACAGGGTGGTGCCGAACCGGATCATCTCCGCCGCCGCGTGCTGGGCGTGCACGTACATGTCCTCGTCGGTCAGCGCGGCGAACGAGGGGTAGATGAACCGGCGCAGCGCGTCCAGGGTCTGGCCGCCCTCCGGCATCGCCCCCTTGGCGCAGCACAGCAGGTGCCGGTGCCCGTTCACCAGCCCGGGCATGATCACCCCGTCCGGGGCGTCGATCAGCCGCCGGGGCGCGTACCGGGCCAGGACATCATCCCGCTGGCCGACCGCCACGATCGTGCCGCCGTCGATGGCGACGGCGCCGGCCCGGTAGACATCCCGCTGGGCATTCAGGCTGAGCAGCCAGCCGCCCGCGATCACCGTGTCCACCGGCACCGGGCCGGCCGGGGCACCCTCGCCCCGCGGGGCGCTCACCCGGCCGCCAGGCTGCGGGCCGGGTGCTCGTAGCTGCCTGCGCCGTCGCCCATCGGGTCCTCCGTCGCTGCCGGTGCCGCGCATCATATCGCTGGAGAAATCCACGGCGGCAAATCAGATCTCAGATCTGAGGCTAGGATCAGGCGTCCCGCACCGTCAATCCCGTCGACGTAACCATCATGTTTCACGGCCGAGTGCATTCCGCACCGGTCCCATGCCTCCCGTCCGGGGATTGACGAAGACGCGCGGCCACGGTCTGATATCTCATGTCTTGGAACCGTGCCCGGAGCCGGAAGGGTGCCGCGTGAATGACTCTGCCCCAGGCGTGACCATGCCCCAGGCGGGCGCGACGGCCTCGGAGCTGCTGCGCGAGCGCGGGGCCGCCGCGTGGTCGGCGGCGGTCAGCCACCCGATGGTGGCCGGGATCGGCGCCGGCACGCTGCCGCACCCGACGTTCCGCTACTACTTCGAGCAGAACGTGCTGTACCTGGAGGACTACGCCCGGGCCATCGCGCTGATCATCGGCCGGGCCCCGGACCGGGCCGCCATCGGCGTGCTGACCCGCTTCCTGGCCCAGATCGTGGAGACCGAGCTGCCGGCCAACCATGCCTTCCTGGCCCGGCTCGGCGGCACCGCGCCGCCGGGCGGGAGCACGGCGATGACACCGGTCACCTACGCCTACACCCGGCACCTGCTCGACGCCGCCGGGCGGCACGACCTGGCCACCGGGCTGGCGGCGGTGCTGCCCTGCCAGTGGAGCTACGGCGAGATCGCTACCCGGCTGGCCGGCGCCATGCCCGCCGATCCCGTCTACGCCGACTGGATCTCCATGTTCGCCGGGGACGGCTACGACGAGCTGGTGCGGGCCAGCACCTCCCTGCTCGACCAGCACACCGACGTGGCCGATGCGGCCCTGATGACCTCGCTGGCCGCGGTGTTCGACCGCTCGACCCGCTACGAGCTGGCCTTCTGGGACATGGCTCTGGCTGGCCCGGGGGGACGACCCCCGGACCCCCCGCTCGGCCCGGCGGGCCGAGCGCGGCGTAGCCGCGCGGTGCCGGCCCGGGGGGAGCCCTCCGGGCTAGCGGCTCAGCAGCTCGGCGGCGCGGTGGCCGATCATCATGGCGGCCAGGTTGGTGTTGGCCCGCGGGATCACCGGCAGGATCGAGGAGTCCGCCACCAGGAGCCCGGTCACGCCGAGCACGCGCAGCCGGGGATCGACCACCGTGCCCGGCGCGGCCGGGTCACCCATCCGGCAGGTGCCGCTGTGGTGGTTGTAGGTGCCGGCCTGACGCCGGCAGGCCGCCGCCAGGTCCCCGGCCCGCCACCACGGGTCCTCGGGCAGCCGCACCAGCCCGGTCGCGGCCAGCTCGTCGGCGAAGTCCGCGGTGGCCGTGACGATCTCGGCCATCCGTGCCGCGTCCTGGTCCTCGGCGAGGTGCCGGGCCTGGATCCGCGGCCCGCCGGGGGTGAGCGTCAGCCGCCCCCGGGACAGCGGGGTCATCAGCGCCGCGGTGAACGAGACCTGCGCGGCGGGCACCGACGGGTCGTAGGGCCTGGTCTGCCACGGGAAGATCTCCGCCTCGACGTGATCGCCGGGCAGCTCGTACCGCAGCAGGGAGCCGCTGACCGGACGGGCCTCGATGTCCGCAACGTCCGTGACCTGGACATCCAGCAGGCACCACGGGTGGTCCTGGAGGTTCTCGCCCACCCCCGGCAGCGCCGTGAGCAGGTCCACGCCCGCCTCGCGCAGCACCGGCTCGGGGCCGATGCCCGACCGCATCAGCAGCAGCGGGGTGCCGAACGCGCCCGCGCACAGCACCACCCGGTCGGCGTGCAGCCGCTCCGGGCCGTCCGGGCCGGTCACGTCGGCACCCACGCAGCGGGTGCCGTCGAAGACCAGCCGCTCCACGTGGGTGCCGGCCCGCAGGTCCACCAGGCCGCGGATCAGCGGGAGCACGGCGGCGTGCGTCCCCCACCGGCCCTCGTGCCGCCGGTTGGTGGGCCACACGCCGATCCCCAGCGTCCCGGGGGCGTTGTGGTCCGCGGCGGCCGGGTGGCCGCGCTTGGCGCACAGGACGCTGAACGCGTCGTCCAGCGGCCCGGGCGTGAGCCGGGTGATCGGGATCGGCCCGGCGGTCCCGTGGCAGGCGGCGTCGCCGAACTGCTGATCCGACTCGATCGCGCAGAAGGCGGGCAGGCAGTCCCGCCAGGACCAGCCCGGTACCGCCCAGCCGTCGTAACACCAGGGCTGGCCGCGCAGCGCCGCCGCCGAGTTGACGGTGGACCCGCCGCCGGTGCCGCGGCCCTGCGGCAGCGCCAGCCCGGTGTCCGCGTCGGCGTAGGAGTGGTAGCACTCCCCGGGCAGCAGGTAGTCGTAGAGCATCCACGGCGGCGGCGGCGTGCCCGCGTCCGGCCCGGTTTCCACCACCGTGACCGACGCCGACCCGGCCAGGCCCAGGGCGCAGAACAGGCCCGCCGACCCGGCCCCGATGATCAGGACGTCCGAGCTGGAGGTCATCAGCGCCCGGACACCGAGTCGAGGTCCAGGTTGGCCAGCTGATCGGCCATCACCGAGAGGATGTGCTGGCGCATCAGGGTCTCCGCCCGCTGCCCGTCCCGCTGCACGATGACCTCGTAGATGGCCTGGTGCTCGCGCACCGAGGTGCCCATCCGGCCGGGGATGGCCATGGTCAGGCGGCCGATGCGCGTCACGTGGTCCCGGATGTTGTTCAGCATCGCGGTGATCCGGCTGTTCTTCGACTGCGCGTACAGCAGCACGTCGAACTCGTCGAGCAGCGCGGCCAGGCGGCCGGTGTCGTCCGCCGCCAGGGCCGCCGCGCTGTCCCGCACGATCCGGTTCAGCGCGGCCAGGTCCTCGGTGGCGATGTTCACCGCGGCCTCGCGGGCACACTGGCCCTCCAGCAGCTCCCGGACCTCGTAAATCTCCCGGAGATCCTGGCGGCTGTAGCCGGACACGACCGCGCTGCGGTACGGCGCGATCTGCACGAAGCCGTCTTTCTCCAGCCGGACGAAGGCCTCGCGCAGCGGTGTCTTGCTGACCCCGAAGCGGGCCGCCAGCTCGGCCTCGCGCAGCACGTAGCCGGGCGGGAGCTGGGTGGCGACGATCTCCTCGCGGAGCTTCAGGTACACCCAGTCCTTCAGCTGCCGGTGCTCAACGCCCTCACCCAGCGTGCTGGTCATCCGCCGCCTCCGTGACGCGGGTGCCGCCCGGCCGGGCTCCCCCGGGCCGGGCGCACCCTCATGCCCCATTTGAGATCTCAGATACTAATGCAGCCCCTCAGCCTTTCGGCAGGAGGCTCGTGTTGACCACGCTCGCCGCGTTGACCGGCTTGCTGATCAGCCCGTCACTGTGCATCCAGTTGGCGAAGCTCTGCCACTGGCTCACGCTCATGGTCCCGAACCCGCCCGGGTTGGCCAGCAGCGGGGCGGTCGCGTAGACCATCTTCTTGAGCAGCGCCGGGCTGTAGCCCTTGGCCACCGGGGACAGGGCGGCCAGCGCGGCCGCGGGGTTGGCCTGCGCGGCGGCCGCCCCCTGGGCCAGCCCGGCCAGGAACTCACGCACCGTGGTCCGGTACGCGGCGTCGCTGGCCAGCTTGCTCTTATTCGCGATGATGACCAGCTCGTCGTAGTTGGGCACGCCCTGGGTGTCCACCGGGTAGACCTTCGGCTTGAGCCCGAGCGAGCCGAGCTGGATGGCCTCAACGTTCCGGTAGCCGCTGATGATGGCGGACACCTTGCTGGACACCATAGCGGGGACCAGGCCCTCGTTGACCGTGACCAGCTTGATCTGGCTCAGGGACAGCTTGTACTTCTGCAGCACCGCCTTGAGCATCTGCGCCGAGGTCGGGTCCCCGTCGGTGCCGACGGTCTTCCCGGCCAGCTGGCCCGGGCCGCTGACCCCGCTCTTCCCCGAGATGATCAGCGAGTTCAGCGAGGTCGGGACCATCGCGGCGACCGCGGCGACGTTCAGGTTCTGGGTGGCCGCGACGATCGTCTCCGGCTCATACGAGATGGCCAGCGGCACCTGGCCCAGGCTGATGAGCTTCAGCGCGTCGGTGCTGTTCGACGGCGACTGGAAGGTCACGTTCAGGTGCTGCTTGGTGAAGTCGCCGTCCTTCTGGGCCAGGTACAGCGCGATGTGGTCGGGGTTGGGGAACCAGTCCAGCAGGACCGTGGTGTTGGTCATGGCCGTGCCGCCGCTGCTGCTGGCGGGGGAGCCGGACGAGGACGACGAACCACACGCCACGACGGCCGACATCAGGGCCGCCGCCCCGAGGACCAGCGCTCCGCGACTGCGGCCTGCCCGTCTTGCGGTCATGGATGTCACCGTTTCCCTTCTCGTGCCCAAGGGCAGATGATCCGCTCGAGTACCGAGACGGTGATGAACAGGAGGATGGCCTCGGCGGTGAGGATGAAGATGGCCGCGAAGACCAGGTCGGTCTCTAGCTGCGGGATGGCCTGGATCATCACGTAACCCAGGCCGTTCTGCGACCCGGCGTACTCCCCGAACACGGCACCGATCGGAGCGTAGGTGGCCGCGATCCGGAGCCCGGAGAACATGGACGGCAGTGCGGCCGGCGCCTCGACCCGCCGCAGCGTAGCCCACCGGCTGCCGTACAGCGTGCGCATCACCAGGAGCAGTTCCGGGTCCACCGACGCCAGGCCGTCGATGGTGTTGACGACGATGGGGAAGAAGCAGATCAGGGCGACCACGATCAGCTTGGGGGTGATGGTGTACCCGAAGATGATGGCCAGCACCGGGGCGATCACCACGACCGGGACCGCCTGCGAGCCGATCAGCAGCGGGTAGACGGCGTTGCGGACGACGCGCGAACTGTGCAGCGCGAACGCGAGCGAGACCCCCAGCACCACGGCCAGCAGGTACCCGAGCACGACCTCCTTGGTCGTGACCCAGGTCGCGCTGGCCAGCGTGCCGGACCAGTCGGAGATCCCGGTGGAGGCGATCCGGTCGAGCGACGGCAGCACGTAATCGGGCACGCCGAACCAGTGGCTGACCCCCTCCCAGATCCCGGCGATGGCCAGCAGGATGGCGGCGGCGGGCAGTGCCCGGCGCACGGAGGACGCGGCCGACCTGCGGAACGACCGCTGCGATGACGCGACGGCCGGCTCCTCCGGGCGGGTCGCGGTCGTGCTCATGCTCCCGCCTCGTCCCTGGCCGTCATGCCACCGCCTCCAGCAGGGAGAGAATCTCGTCGCGCAGCTCGGTGAACTCGGGGTGGCGGATGAGCTCGCGGCGGCTGCCCGCGTGCGGCAGGTTCACCGTGAACTCGGCGACGACCCGGCCGGGCCGCGCGGACATCACCACGACCCGCTCACCGATCAGCAGCGCCTCCTCCACGTCGTGGGTGACCAGCATGGTCGTCCGGGGCTCGGCGTCCAGCGCGCTGCGCAGCCACTGCTGCAGGTCGGCCCGGGTGATCGAGTCGAGCGCACCGAACGGCTCATCGAGCAGCAGGACCTCCTTGCCCGCCACCAGGGTGCGCAGGAAGGAGACCCGCTGCCGCATCCCGCCGGACAGCTGGTGCGGCAGCTGCTTCTCGAACCCGGCCAGGCCGAACCGCTCGACCAGGTGGGCCACCTGGTCACGGGCCGCCTGGCGCCGGATCCCCCGGTTCTCCAGCGCCAGCGCCGCGTTGCCGAGCACGTCGCGCCAGGGCAGCAGCAGGTCGCGCTGCGGCATCCAGGCACAGCGGCGCAGCCGGCCCTGGGCGGTATCCGCGTCGAGGACCGTGATCGATCCCTCGTTCGGCTCGTCCAGGCCGCATACCATCGACAGCAGCGTGGACTTCCCGCAGCCGCTCGGGCCGACGATGGCCAGGCGGCCGTGCAGCGGGACCTCCAGGTCCACGCCGGACACCGCGACGGTCTCCCCGAACGCCCGGGCTACCCCGCGCACCTGCACCCCGGCTGCCAGCGGCCCCGATCCCCGGTGCGGGCGCCGCCTCGGGCACGGCCCCGGACCGGGCAGCGCCGCTTCCCGCGGGCAACCCACCCGTTGCGGCCATCGGGCTCCCTCATTCGGCAAATAGGATCTCAGATCTGATTTGGCTAGTGAATCACTGTCGCCGTCCGGGCGCGAGATCCAGACGCTGAACCGTTACGCCCGAAATGAGCTGTTAACACAGTGCACGGTATCCCGGCAAGGGCCCGCTGGGCTCGCAATGCGACCCATGACGGATGCCAGACTTGGCGGCATGACCTGGACTGCACCCGCCCCCGATCCGGTCGACGGGCCGACCACCGGAGACGACCGGCCGATGCTGGAGGGCTACCTGCACTGGCAGCGGGCCACGCTGCTGAACATCTGCGCCGGGCTGACCGGCGAGCAGCTGGCCCTCCGGCCGGTCCCGTCCTCCGGACTGTCCCTGCTGGGGCTGATCCGGCACCTGGCCAAGGTGGAGCGGATCTGGCTCCGCCAGCGCGCGGCGGGGCAGCCGGTGCCGCCCCTGTTCGACCCGGGCCTCGGGAAGGATGCCGATTTCACCGGCACCGTGGCCACGGAGGCGGCCGGGGAGATCGGCCGCCTGCAGGCGGAGTGGCAGCACGCCGATGCGGCCGTTAAGGACATGAAGTTCTCTGACACGTTCGACGCGGGCGGGGAGACCTGGTCGCTGCGGATGACCTACGTCCACCTGATCGGGGAGTACGCCCGGCACAACGGGCACGCCGACCTGCTCCGGGAGGCCATCGACGGGGTCAGGGCGCGGTAACCCGGGCCAGCGAGAGGACCACGTGCCGGATGAAGTCGTCCGGGCCGGGCCACGGGAAGCCGGGCAGCGCGGTGCGCAGCGTCACCGTCCCGTGCATGGCCACCCAGACCGCGGTCGCGTCGGCCACCACGTCGGTGCTGGCCGAGACCCCGGCCCGGACGCAGTCCTCGATGCCCCGCACCAGCAGGGCGAACGCCTCGGCGCCCCACTCCAGCACCGGGCGGCCGTCCGGGCCCAGCGGGACCGGCTCGCAGTAGTCCTCCGGCGGCCCGCTGCTCCCCGGAGAACAGCACGCCGTACCGGGCCGGGTGGGCGAGCCCGTAGCCGACGTAGGCCGCGCAGCCGGCGGCGAGGCGGTCCACCGGGTCCGGGCCGGCCGCCGCGGCGCGCGCTGGATGGCCCCGGCCAGCTCGTCGAAGACCCGGAGCACCACGGCCATCACGATGGCGTCGCGGTCGGCGAAGTGGGGGTAGATCGACGGCGCGGAGATGCCGACCTCCCGGGCCACCGCGCGCAGCGTGACCGCCTCGTCCGAGCCGGACCGCTCGATCAGCGCGAGCGCCCCGGTCACGATGTCCTCGGTCAGCCGGGCGCCCTGGCCGCGGGCGTTGCGCTGCCGCCGGGCCGGGCCGCGGCCGGCCCGGGCCGCCGGGCCGCGCTGCGGGCGCTGGCCTGGTGCCCGGTGACTTCAGCCGATTGCTTCACGCTCCTACTTTACATCTGTTAGCTCATATGTCTATGCTTACGACTGTAAGTGAACGAGCGTAAGTAACAGTTGTAAGGAGAGCGCGATGCCCAACTCCCGCTGGCCGCAGGGTCACCCGCGGCGGCGGCAGATCCTGCTCGTGCTCTGCCTGAGCCTCCTGGTCGTCGTCATCGACAACACCATCCTGAACACCGCGCTGCCCACGCTGGCCCGGGTGCTGCACGCGGGCACCAGTTCGCTGCAGTGGATCGCGGACGCCTACACGCTGTGCTTCGCGGCGCTGCTGATCCCGGCCGGCGCGCTGGGCGACCGCTACGGCCGCAAGCTGTCCCTGGTCGGCGGGCTGGCCGTGTTCGCGCTCGGCAGCGTGGCGGCGGCGTTCTCGTCCGGGACCGGCATGCTGATCGCGGCGCGGGTGGTGATGGGCCTGGGCGCGGCGTTCGTGATGCCGGCCACGCTGTCCATCCTGAACGCCGTGTTCCCGCCGCGGGAGCGCCCGCAGGCCATCGCGGCCTGGTCGGCGGTGGCCGGGGTGGGCATCGTGATCGGCCCCACCCTGGGCGGCCTGCTGCTGTCGCACTTCTGGTGGGGCAGCGTGTTCCTGATCAACGTCCCGCTGGTGGCGCTGGCGCTGGCCGGCGTGCTGCTGACCGTCCCGGAGACCGCCGAGCCCGGCGGTCGCGGGCTCGACTTCCCGGGCACCCTGATGATCGCGGGCGCGCTGTTCCTGCTGGTGGACGCCATCATCGAGGCACCCAGCCGGGGCTGGACCGGACCGGTCACGCTGGCCGAGGTAGCCGCCGGGCTGGCCCTGCTGGGCCTGTTCACCTGGTGGGAGCTGCGCATCCCGAACCCGCTGATCGACCTGCGGGTGTTCGCGGTCCGCGCCTTCTCGGCCGCGGCCGCCTCGGTGACCGTGATCTTCTTCGCCCTGTTCGGCAGCCTGTTCGTGCTGACCCAGTACCTCCAGCTGGTGCACGGCTACAGCCCGCTGTCGGCCGGGGTGCGCGCGCTGCCGTTCGCGATCGCCATGGCGGCCGCCTCGCCGGTTTCCCCGGTCCTGGCCGCGCGGCTCGGCATCCGGGTGGTCATCCCGGCCGGCATCGCGCTGATGGGGCAGGCCTGCTCGACCTGTCCACGGCCGGCGTGCACACCAGCTACCCGCCGCTGGCCGTGGCCGTGGCCATCATGGGCGCCGGCATGGGCCTGGTCATGGCGCCCGCCAGCCCCACCATCATGACCACCGTGCCCGCGCACCAGGCCGGGGCGGGCAGCGCGGTCAACGACACGATCCGCGAAGTCGGCGGGGCCCTCGGCATCGCCATCGTCGGCAGCCTGTCCGCGGCCCTGTCCCGGTCCCGGCTGGGCAGCACGCTCCCCCCGGCGCGCCTGCCGCACCGGGTCACCGACCTGGCCAGCAGCTCCATCGCGGCCGCCGACGCGGTCGGGCGGCACTCGGCGGCGTGCGCGGCGCCGAGCTGGTCAGCGCCGCGCACAGCGCGTTCGTCACCGCGATGGCCATCGGCATCCGGGTCGCCGCCGCCGTGGCCCTGGCCGCCGCCATCGGCGCGGTCTTCGCCCTGCCGCGCCGCCGCGCGGGCGCCCCGGGAGGCGGCCGCCGCCCGCGCCGCGCCGGCGGCCATCGGCCACGGCGAACAGCGAGCGTGCGGCCTGACCCGGCGCACGGCCAGCTGGCCCGCGCCGGTCCCAGCGCCACTGCCGGGGCCGGTGCTGGCCGCCGTTACAGATCAGGTGCAAACCGGGTACGCCAGGCCGTATTGCGGCCGCCCGGCCCGGGCGGAGGCGCGGGCCCGGCCGAGGAAAGGACCGGACATGGAGCCAGCGAGCCCCCCTGTTGTCTTCGTCCATGGCCTGTGGCTGCACGCGTCCTCGTGGGACCCCGCTGGGCGGAGTTCTTCAAGGAGGCCGGTTACGCGCCGCTGGCGCCGGGCTGGCCGGGCGACGGGGACGCCAGCGAGGACACCCGGCGCCACCCCGAGCAGGTGGCGGGCCACGGCCTCGAGGATGTCGTCCAGCACTACGCGGCGATCATCCGGGGGGCTGCCGGGCCCGCCGCTGGTGATCGGCCAGTCCTTTGGCGGCCTCATCGCGCAGCGGCTGCTGACGGAGGATCTTGCCGCCGCGGCGGTGGCCATCGACCCGGCGCCCATTAAGGGCGTGATCTACCTGCCGCCGTCCGCGCTGCGCGTGGCCTCGATCGTGCTGCGCAAGCCCGCCCACCGGAACGAGGCGGTGTCGCTCACCGCCGACCAGTTCCGCTACGGCTTCGGCGACGCGCTGCCCGCCCAGGGAGTCAAGCGGAGCTGTTTCGACCGCTGGACGATCCGGTCCCCGGGCAAGCCCCTGTTCGAGGATGCGCTGGCCAGCTTCACCCCAGGGTCTGGCCCGGCCAAGGCGGACACGCGGAACAAGAGCCGGGGCCCGCTGCTGCTCACCGCCGGGCGGCCCGGACCACACGGTCCCGCAGGCCGTCGTAGTGGCAACCCGGCGGCTGTACCA
>CAWIYD010000001.1:0-98895 GCA_963840195.1 uncultured Actinomycetes bacterium | reverse complement strand
CCGAAGGTTGTTGTGCCGGGCGCCGCGCACCTGGATGGCGCGCGGCAGGCTGGCCGGGACCGGCAGCGCCGCCGCGGCCCGTGCGGCAGGGGGGCGCCCGTCGCCTCGGCCGTCCGGCGCGCTCACATCAGGGGCCATTGTCCAATTAGACCGTTGGCCTGCCCCGCGGAAGGTACCGGGGCGGAGCGGAGTCCCGGTCCGGCCCCCGGGGCGCGGCGGCGCTCCGGGCGCAGACTGAGCGGCAGGGGGCTCGGTGATCCTGCGGGTCAGACGCGGCGCAGGACGGCCACCACCCTGCCGACGATGATCGCGTCGTCGGCCAGGATCGGCGTGTAAACCGGGTTGTGCGGCATCAGCCAGACGTGGCCATCGGACCGCTTGAGGGTCTTGACGGTGCCCTCTACCTCCAGGCCGTCGATCATCGCGGCGACGATGTCGCCGCTCTCGGCGTCCGGCTGCTCGCGGACGACCACCAGGTCACCGTCGGTGATCCCGGCGCCGATCATGGAGTCGCCGCTGACCCGGAGCATGAACAGCGTCCCCGTGCCGACCAGCTGCCGGGGCAGCAGGAAGCCGTCCCCGGCCAGCTCCCCCGAGACCATCGCCGCGCCGGACACGGTCGGCTGGCCGGACAGGATCGGCTGGCCCGCCGCGATCCGCCCCACCAGCGGGATATAGGCCGCATCCGGCATGTCCGGGCCGGGCGGCCGCCGGTGCTGCCGGCCGGCCCGCCTGCGGCCGGGCCGGGTTCCCGCGGGACAGCCGCAACGCCGCACGGCAGCACCACGATGCTGCGCGGGCGGCGCGGCTCGCGGCTCACGTAGCCCTTGTCCTGCAAGGTCTGCATGTGCAGGGCCACGCTGGACAGGCTGGCCAGCCCGGCCGCGCGGGCGATCTCGCGGTAGCTGGGCGAATACCCGAGGTCCTGCAGTAATCCTCGATGTACTGACGGATCGTCCGCTGGACCGGGGTGAGGTCCCGCCCGGTGAGCAGCTCCGCGCTCGTCATGGCTGGCCTCCGCCTCGCATCGCCGTGGTGGGCGATGCTAGCAGCTAGCCACTAAAATTCAAAGCTATGTTCGAATGTGCGGCTCGGGTGAGCCGCCCCTGGTACCGCCACTCCCCCGGCCTGCTGGCCGGGCCGCCGGGCAACGGCCAGTCGCCCGCCCGCCGGGGCGGCCCGGCGCCGGCACGGGCGGCACATCGATCGTATATTCGACTACCAGGCGCCGGACGGGGTACGCTAATCCCGTGACCACCATGCAGGCCAGCCCGCGGCGGGCCCGGTATGAAGCCCGGCCCGGGCGCCGGGCCGTGGTCGCTGCCAGCCTCGATGACCTGCACGGGCCCACCGAGGGCGTGGTCGAGCTCCCGCTGTGGCTGTTCTGGAGCATCCCCGGTCACGCGTTCGACCTCGCCGACCCGGACATGCGGCAGTGGCTGTATGAGACCGTGCTGCGCGAAGCGGGCCGCCCGGAGGACCTCGGTTACCTGGATGGCGGCACGCTGACCGCCCTCTGGCCCCAGCTGTACCTGCCCCGGGGCGTCCGGCAGGCGTGGGAAGACCAGCACCCGGCGCTGCGCGCCGGAGCCGGAGCCGCGGCCGCCTGATGCCGGTCAGCCCCCTGCACGGCCGGGTGACGGCCATCGCACTGCGCGCCGCTGCCCCGCACGGGTTCGCCCTCGGCGGCGGGAACGCCCTGATCGCCCACGGCCTCATCGACCGGCCCACCCAGGACGTCGATGTGTTCAGCAACGAAGAAGGCGGCGTGGAGGCGGCCGCCGATGCGGTCGATGCCGCCCTGCGCGAGGCGGGCTTCGGCACCGAGCGGCGGGACAAGACCGGCGGCCTGTCCGACATCTTCTACGGGATGGGTGAAGGGCTGGCCGAGTGGATCATCACCGCGCCCGGCGGGGAGCAGATGATGCTGCAGATGGCCTACTTCGAGCGGACCCGCCGCCCGGTCATCATGGAGTTCGGGCCGGTCCTGGACCTGGAGGACGTGGTCGGCGGCAAGGTCTGCGCGCTGGCCAGCCGGGCCGAGCCGCGCGACTACGTGGACACCGCCGCCGCCCTGGAGCGCTACACCATCGACCAGGTGATCAGCTTCGCCCGGCAGCTGGACCCCGGGCTGACCCGCCGTGACTTCGCGGACGCGGGCCGCCGCCTGGACAAGTGGGGCGACGGGATCTTCGCCCCCTTCGGGCTCAGCCAGGAGGAGATCGCCCGCCTGCGGGAGCGCTTCGCCGCCTGGCCCCGGGACTGATCAAGGCACTCCGGCGCGGCCGAGGAAGGCGGTGAGCTGGTCGCTGGCGCCGGCCTCCGGCGGCACGCTGACCGGCGCCGCGAACAGGGGGTGGCGGGTGCCGGGAACCAGCAGCGGGGCCAGCGCGAGGAGGCCGGCCGCCAGGTCGCGCGGGATGGGCTGGCCGTGCCCGCACGCCTGGGATATGTCCCACCCGTGGACGGCGATCTCGAGGGCTCCGGCGCCGGCCATAGCACCGGCCGTCACCAGGCGGTCGGCGATCTGGATGACGTCGGGCCGGCGGCCGGGGTGCGCGCGGCCGGTACTGGCCCATCCGTCGAGTAGCCGGCCGGCCCGATCGCGGAAGGCCCGGGCGGGGTCGGCGGCCATGGCGGCCAGGTCAGTGTCACAGGCGGCCGGGTACAGGCCTACGCACCCGGCGTCGATGCCCTCCTGGATCGCGTCCAGGGACTCGCTGGCGTGCAGGAGCAGCATCCGCAGGTCCCATCCCCGGCACGGCGTCGGGCGCGACAGGAACCCCGGCGTAACCCCCGCGGCTGCCGTGACGGCGTAGCGGACGGCTGGTTCCAGCAGCCGGATCGCCTCGGGCGGCCGCGTCATCGCGCTGGCCCGGTCATCGCGCTGGCCCGGTCATCGGCCTGGCGCCGGGACCTCGCCAGGGGAGGCAGGGGAGGCAGGGGAAAGGGCCGGCGGCAGGCCGAATCTGGCGAACAGGCCCGGGTCGATGAACGAGGTGATCCGCGTGATGTGCGGCCCGGCGATGGTGAGCACCTGTATTGCGTAGGCCCGGTACACGCCGTCACCGTCGCGCCGGTAGCTGGCGGTTGCGGGCTGGCCGTTCGCAGTCGTGGGCGTCCCCCGGAACCTGCCGGGCTCGCGGAGAACCCGGGCCTGAAGGAAGGTCCCGATTGCCTCACGGCCTGCGAACCAGGTCGGCCGCGGCGGCATCTCGAAGACGGCGTCCTCGCGCAGCAGTTGCGTCAGGGCCGTGATGTCGGCCTTCTCGAAGGCCTCCGCGTACCGGTCGGCCAGCGCGCGGTCGTCCGGGCTGGCCGGCTCGCGGATCTCGTCCTCGGCCGGGGCCACCTGCTCGAGCCGCGCCCGGGCCCGGTCCAGCATGCCGTTCACGGCGGTGGCCGTGGTGCCGAGCAAGTCGGCCACTTCGGCGGCCCGCCATTGCAGGACGTCGCGCAGGATCAGCACGGCGCGCTGCCGGGCGGGCAGGTACTGCAAGGCGGCGATGAAGGCCAGCCTCATGCTCATGCGCGAGGTGACGATCGAGGCCGGATCGGCGGGACCGGCGCTCACCAGCGCGCCGGGCATGGGCTGCAGCCACGGGACCTCCGGCTGCGCCGTGGCCGGCGGCGCAGCCGGGTCCGCACCCGGGCTGCCGAGGCCGGACGGCAGCGGCCGCCGGCTGCTGTTCTCCAGCGCCCGCAGGCAGGCGTTGGTCGCGATCCGGTACAGCCAGGTCCGCAGCGACGCCCGCCCCTCGAAGTCGCCGTAGGACCGCCAGGCCCGGAGGAAGGTCTCCTGTACCTGGTCCTCGGCGTCCTGGACCGAGCCGAGCATCCGGTAGCAGTGCGCCAGCAGCTCGTCCCGGAACGGGTCGGTGAGTAGTGCGAAATCCTCGCTGCCCGGCATCGCTGCTCCTGTGGTCCGCCGCTGGCCCGCCGCGTGAATGATCTTCGCGCGCTGCCCTCCTAGTACAGATCCGCCGCGGCCGGGAAATTCAACGGCCGGCGGCCATTGAGTTTCCGTGATGCCCCGGATCAGTACAGCTGAACGCGATCACGAACCTCAAGGAGCCCCCATGACATCGCGAGAAGTTTCCGGAACGACGGCCGTGGTCACCGGCGCAAGCCGCGGGCTCGGCCGCGGCATCGCCATCGCCCTGTCCCGGGCGGGCGTGCAGGTCGTCGGGGTTGCCCGGGACCGCGCCCGGCTGGAGGAACTGCGCGAGCAGCTGGGGGCGGCCTTCACCCCCGTCGTGGCCGACGCGGCCGACCCGGTGGCCGCCGGGCAGCTCCTCGATAAGTACCGCCCCCGGACGCTGGTGCTCAACGCCGGGGCGGCCCCGCTGGCGCGGCCGGTTCACCGGCACACCTGGCAGACGTTCAGCCGCAACTGGGACGTCAACGTGCAGCACGTGTTCGGCTGGGTCCGCGAGGCGCTGCTGCTGCCGCTGGAACCGGGCAGCGTGGTCATCGCCATGTCCAGCGGGGCCGCGCTGCGCGGCTCCCCGCTCAGCGGCGGCTATGCCGGAGCCAAGGCCACCATCCGGTTCATCGCCGCGTACGCCGCCGCCGAGTCCGAGCGGGAGAAGCTGGGCATCAGGTTCACCTCGGTGCTCCCGCGGCTGACCCCGGCCACCGACCTGGGGGCCGTCGCCGCCGCCGGCTACGCCGCCCGGCAGGGCGTCGACCTCGCCACCTACCTCAACGGCCTCGGCCCGGCGCTCACCCCGGAACAGGCAGGCCAGGCCATCGTCGGCCTGGCCTCCGGCCCGGACCGCGACCAGGACGCATACCTGCTCACCGCCGCCGGCCTCAGCCCATTGCCGCAGTGAGGGGAGGAACACGCATGTCCCAGGCATCTGCCGCCCCGGCCCCGGGCCGGAGCGGGAACCAGGCCCATCGCTGGCGCGCGTTCGCCGTGCTGGCGGTCTCGTACTTCATGACCATCGCGGACCTGGCCATCGTCAATGTCGCGCTGCCCACGATCGGCCGCAAGCTGCACATGGCGGAGCCGGACCTGCAGTGGGTCGTCACCGGCTACGGCCTCACCTTCGGCGGTTTCCTGCTGCTCGGCGGGCGCGCCGCGGACCTGCTGGGACGCCGCCGCATCTTGCTGGCCGGCCTGGCCATCTTCACGGTGGCGTCCCTGCTGTGCGGGCTGGCGACCGCGGAGGAGTTCCTGATCCCCATGCGCTGCCTGCAGGGGCTCGGCGCGGCGATCGTCCTGCCGGCCGCCCTGTCGATCGTGATGAACATGTTCCCCGAGGGCACCGAGCGCAACAAGGCGCTGGGCGCGTGGGGCGCCATCGGGGCGAGCGGGGCGACCGTCGGCCTGATCGCCGGCGGGCTGCTCACCCGGTACGCCGGCTGGCAGTACATCTTCTTCCTCAACGTGCCGGTCGGTGCCGCGGCGCTGCTGCTCGCGCCGCGCGTCGTGCCGGAAAGCCGGCTCGCGACGGCACGGCGGCGCTACGACCCGCTCGGCGCGGTCACGGTGACCGGCGGCCTGTCGCTGCTCGTCTACGCGATCTCGACGGCCCCGCGGGCAGGCTGGGGCAGCGCCAGGACGGTGACGCTGCTCACGGTGTCCGCCGCCCTGCTGGCTGCCTTCCTGGTGACCGAGACGCGCGTCGAGGCACCCCTGATGCCGCTGCGGATCTTCCGGCTGAAGACGCTCGCGGGCGCGAACGCGGTCGGCCTCCTGCTCGGCGGCAGCTTCTTCGCGTTCATCTTCATCGGCACGCTCTACATGCAGCAGGTGCTGGGCTACTCCGCGCTGCAGGCGGGCCTGGCCTGGCTGGCGGCGTCGCTCACCTCGGTCGCGTTCGCCGGGCTGGCGCAGGCGCTAGTCACCCGCGGCTCGGCCAAGCTGGTGATGGCGGCCGGGCCTGGCCCTGATCGGCGGGGGCGAGCTGTGGGCGGCCCAGGTGCCCGTGCACGGGCACTTCTGGGCCAACCTGGCCGGGCCGTTCCTCATCACCGGAATCGGCACCGCATTCGCCTTCGTCCCGGTCTCCATCGCCGCCCTCGCCGGGGTCGCCGGGCACGAGGCCGGGCTGGCCGCCGGGCTCATCAACACCTCCCAGCAGCTCGGCGGGGCGATCGGCGTCGCGGTGGCGTCCACGATCGCCGCCACCCGCGTCACCACCCTGATCCGCCAGGGAACCGGGCCAGCCGCGGCTCTCACCGGCGGCTTCCAGTGGGCGTTCTGGGCCTGCGGTGCGATCGGCCTGTGCGCGGTCCCGGTCACCTTCCTGCTCATCCGCCGCAACGAGCTGGCCAGGGCGGTAGCCAGCACCGCCGTCAGGGACCCAGGCCCGCATCTGCCAGCGCCGGGTGACCAGGCTCTCCCCCGGTATCCGGGACGGGGAGGGCCGGCTCTTCCGTGAGCCGCGCCCCTCCCCGTCCGGGATGGCGCTCGAGCGCCGTGGGCCGCGCCGCGCGCCCTACCCGGCCGACAGGATGGCCCAGCCGTGCGGCGGCAGGGTAACCGTCACCGGCTTCCCAGGCGGCCCGGCCGCCACGGCCGCCTGCCCGGCCAGCACCTCACCGGCCTCCGGCACTTCGGCGGCAACGGCGGCATCCGCCACGCTGAGCGCCACCACCAGCCGCTCCTCCCCCGCCGGGACATCCCCCGCCGGGACATCCCCCGCCGAGACCTGGTAGATGAACGCCTCGTTGGCCAGGTGCAACGGCTCGGTGCGGGCCCGGTGCAGCCACGGGTGGCGGCGGCGCAGCCCGATCAGCTCCTGGTGCAGCCGGTAGACCGGCCAGCCGTCCGGCGGCAGTTCCGCCGGGGTGGCCGGGAACGCGGGGCGGATCGCGTCGTCTCCCCCGGCCCGCTCCTCCTTGACCCCGCGGAACCCCTGCTCGTCGCCGTAGTACACCGACGGCGTGCCGCCGACGGTGAGCAGGATGGCCAGGGCGTGGGCCAGGTGCCGGGGATCGTCCAGGCGGCTGGCCAGCCGGGTCACGTCGTGGTTGCCGGTGAACGTCAGCGGGGCGAACCGGCTGAGGAACTCGTCGTGCCGCTCCAGCGCCCAGGCCAGCTCGAAGAAGTTCCCGTCGTTGATCGAGCTCCAGATGGCCTTCCACAGCTCGTACTGGGTGACGGAGTCCAGCCCGGCGGCGGCGGCGAACGCCGCGTAGTCGCCGTGGATCACCTCGCCGACGAAGTAGGCCTCCGGGTGCCCGGCCCGGACCCGGGGCAGCACCCGGGCCCAGAAGGAGGGCGGCACGGCGTAGGCCGCGTCGAGCCGCCAGCCGTCCACGCCGGCCCGCAGCCAGTGGCTCATGACATCGGCCACGTAGGAGGCCACCGCGGGCGAGTCATGGTTGAGCGCCACCAGGTCCGGGTGCCCCTCGAAGGTGGCGTAACCCGGCTCGGTGCCCGGCTGCCACCCCGGGGGCCAGTCGAAGCGGAACCAGGCCGCCTCGGGCGCGCCCGGCCCCCGCTCCAGCGCCCGCCGGAAGGCCGGGAAACCGGGGCCCACGTGGTTGAACACGCCGTCCAGCAGCACCCGCAGCCCCCGGGCATGGGCCGCGTCCACCAGGGCGGCGAAATCCGCCTCGTCCCCCAGCCGGGGATCGATCCGGTAGTGGTCGGTGGTGTCGTAGCCGTGCGTGGCCGACGCGAACACCGGGCCGAGCGCCAGCCCGTTCGCGCCCAGGTCCACCGCGTAGTCCAGCCACCCGAGCAGGTGCCGGAGCCGGTGCGCGACCCGGGGTGGCCCGCCGCCGGGGTCCCGGTCGCCGATGCTGGCCTCGGCGCCGGTGAACCCGAGCGGGTAGACGTGCCACCAGATGACGTGCGGCACCCATGGGGGCACGGGCGGGCTCCCTCCCGGGGGGTGTTCGGCGGTCCGCGGAAGGCCACGCTACCCCCGCGGCGGCGTGGTCGCGGCCGGCGGGACGCCCGGCCATGAGGGCGGGTAAATAGTTGTGGTCAAGCAACTGATTGCCGGTACCATGGATCAACGTGTCGAGATTCGCTGATCACAGCGGCGCCACCGGCGCTCAGCCGCCCATGAACGGTCACGCTGCGCGGGCCGGCCGGGACGGCACGGACGGCCGCTACAAGTGGATCGCGCTCTCCAACACCACGCTGAGCATGACCATGGCCACGATCGACGCGTCGATCGTGATCATCGCGATGCCGGCCATCTTCCGCGGCATCAAGCTCGACCCGCTCGCCCCCGGCAACGTCAGCTACCTGCTGTGGATGATCATCGGCTACCTGCTGGTCACCGCGGTGGCGGTGGTGACCCTGGGCCGGCTCGGCGACATGTACGGCCGGGTGCGCATCTACAACCTCGGCTTCGTGGTCTTCACCCTGGCCTCGATCGCGCTGTCGCTGGACCCGCTGACCGGCAGCGGCGGCGCGCTGTGGCTGATCGGGTTCCGGCTGGTGCAGGCGCTCGGCGGGGCCATGCTGATGGCCAACGCGGCGGCCATCCTCACCGACGCGTTCCCGGCCGGCAAGCGCGGCATGGCGCTGGGCATCAACCAGATCGCCGGGATCTCCGGGCAGTTCGTCGGGCTGCTGCTCGGCGGGCTGCTGGCCGCGGTGAACTGGCGGCTGGTGTTCTGGGTCAACGTGCCGATCGGCGTGGTCGGCACCATCTGGTCCTACGTCAGCCTGCGCGAGATCGCCACCACCCGGCGCGCCAAGATCGACTGGTGGGGCAACGTCACGTTCGGCCTGGGCGCCACCGCGCTGCTGGTCGCGATCACCTACGGCATCCAGCCCTACGGCGGCCACCCGACCGGGTGGACCAACCCGTGGGTGCTGGGCGGCCTGTTCGGCGGCGCGGCGCTCCTGGTCGTGTTCTGCCTGATCGAGACGCACATCGCCGAGCCCATGTTCCAGCTCGGCCTGTTCAAGATCCGGGCCTTCGCGGCCGGGAACGTGGCCAGCCTGCTCGGCTCGATCGCCCGCGGCGGGCTGCAGTTCATGCTGGTGCTGTGGCTGGCCGGGATCTGGCTGCCACTGCACGGCTACAACTTCGTCGACACGCCGCTGTGGGCCGGCATCTACATGCTGCCGCTGACCGCCGGGTTCCTGCTGGCCGGCCCGATCTCCGGGACGCTGTCGGACAAGTACGGCCCGCGCCCGTTCGCCACCGCGGGCCTGCTCGTGGCCACCTGCGCGTTCATCGGCCTGATCGCGCTGCCGCTGGACTTCCCGTACTGGCTGTTCGCGACGATCATCTTCTTCAACGGGGTGGGCTCCGGCCTGTTCGCCTCGCCCAACACCTCCGCCATCATGAGCAGCGTGCCGGCCCGGCACCGGGGCAGCGCGTCCGGCATGCGGTCCACGTTCCAGAACGCCGGCATGTCCCTGTCCATCGGCATCTTCTTCTCGCTCATGATCGCCGGGCTGGCCAGCTCCCTGCCGCCCGCGCTGCTCCGCGGGCTGACCGCGCAGGGCGTACCGCACTCGGTGGCCACCCAGGTCAGCCACCTGCCTCCGGTGAGCACCGTGTTCGCGGCGCTGCTCGGCTACAACCCGGTCCAGCACCTGCTGGCATCGTCGGGGGTACTGACCCGGCTGCCGGCCCACAACGTGGCCATGCTGACCGGCCGGCACTTCTTCCCCACGCTGATCGCGGGCCCGTTCCACCATGGCCTGGACATCGTGTTCACCGCCGCGGCCATCATGTCCTTCACCGGCGCCATGGTCTCCCTGATGCGCGGCAAGCAGTTCTACTACGAGGAGCCCGCCGCGGCCGCCCCCCGGCCCGGGCAGGTTCCGGGCCCCGCCCCCGCCGTCCCTGAGATCCAGGCCCCCAACGGCACCACGACCGGCCGCCGCCCCGCCCCCGGCCCGGCGTCCCCGGTGGCCGGGGCCAGCCGCCCCTCCGCCCCCGACTGACCGCACCGCGGCCCGTTGCGGCGGCCGCTGGGGCTGCGGGCGGTGAGCCGCCCGTGGCGCAGGGTGCGTTCACGTCTGCGCAACACGGTGTTACCTGCCATCAACATGTGGCGGCTAGCCTGACCACTCCGCGTGCGGCTGGCGGCGATCAGGGGCATGCGCCCGCCAGAATTGCCGCATCCACGCCCTGGGCTGATGTTGCTGTCGGACCTGAGGGAAAGGCGACGTCCATGAGCATAAGCGTGCGGGAATGGTTTGAACAGCGCTCGTTCAGCCATCACGAGTTCGCCGGACTGGGCGGCCCGGGCGGGGCGTCCCGCGATCTCAGCACCACGGTCATCTTCCCGGCCCGTAACGTGGCCGGCACGATCGGCCCGATCCTGGCCACGGTGGCCCGGCTGAACGAACGCTGCGGCCTGGTCGACCAGGTCATCGTGGTGGATGCGGATTCCCCGGACGGGACCGCGAGCATCGCCCGGGCCTGGGGCGCCGAGGTGTACTCCGAGAACGAGCTGCTGCCCGAGTACGGGCCGGCCCGCGGCAAGGGTGACGCCATGTGGCGCAGCCTGTCGGTGGCCCGCGGTGACATCATCATGTTCGCCGACTCCGACACCGCCGACTTCGCCGAGCACTTCATCTACGGCACGCTGGGCCCGCTGCTCACCACGCCCGGGGTGCAGTTCTGCAAGGCGGCCTACCGGCGGCCCTACACGGACGCGAGCCAGTCGGTGGCGGACGGCGGCGGGCGGGTCACCGAGCTGATGGCCAAGCCGCTGTTCAACTTCTTCTGCCCGGAACTCACCGGCTTCGTCCAGCCGCTGGCCGGGGAGTTCGCGGTCACCCGGGACCTGCTGCTGGGGCTGCCCTTCCTCACCGGGTACGGGGTGGAGCTGGGCCTCATGGTGGACGTGCTCCAGGAGGCGGGCCTGCCCGCCATGGCCCAGGTGGACCTGGGCACCCGGCAGAACCGGCACCAGCCGCTGTGGGACCTCAGCCTGATGAGCTCGGCCGTGCTGCGGGCCATGGCCAGCCGGGTGCCGCTGCCGCAGCGGGGCATCTGCAGCCCGGGCACGCCGGGGGTGCTGGCGCTGCGCCGCCCCGAGGCGTACCTGCACGCCGTGGCCACCGGCGCCGGGCTGCGGCTCGATGAGCACCTCAACGAGCTGGTGGAGCGGCCGCCGCTGGCCCAGCTGCTGGCCGAGGAGCAGGAGCAGGACACGGTCGCCTGACGCCGCCCTCCCCGGGCCAGCAGAACATATCCGCTGGCGAGGCGGGGCGCGGCGGAGCCGTGTCCCGCCGAGTCAGCGGATGCGCGGGGGTTCCGGGGGTCGCCCCCGGGGCTAGCACTGCGCGGGGGGTCCGGGGGGTCGCCCCCCGGGCCAGCAGGGGCTTATCCGCCGGCGAGGGGGGGCGCGGCGGAGCCGTGTCCCGCCGAGTCAGCGGATGCGCGGGGGGTTCCGGGGGGTCGCCCCCCCGGGCTAGCACTGCGCGGGGGGGTCCGGGGGGTCGCCGCCCCGGGCTAGCACCGTGATGATGGTGAACGACGCGCCCTGCGGGTCGGTGATGACCGCGAGGCGGCCCGGTGGCGCATCGGCTGGCGGGACGGTGACCTGCCCGCCGAGCTCGGCGGCCCGGGCGGCGGCGGCGTCGCAGTCGGCCACCGCGAAGTAGACCACCCAGCGTGGCGGCACGTCCTCCGGCCACTCCTCATCCATGTGCACCATGCCGCCCACGGCCCGGCCGGCCAGCCGCCATTCGGTGTAGGTCATCGGGCCCATCTGGCTGGTGTCGGACTCCCAGCCGAACACGCGGCCGTAGAACGCGGCCGCGGCGCCGGTGTCGCGGCAGGCCAGCTCGCTCCAGCAGAAGCAGCCGGGCGCGTTGACCAGCCCGGCGCCGTGGAAGCTGGCCGGCTGCCAGGCGGCGACGAGCGCCCCCTGGTCGTCGGCGAACATGGCCATGGTGCCCTGCCCGGCCACGTCCGCCGGGGGGACCAGCACCTGTCCGCCGGCCTTGGTGACCAGCCCGGCCGTGGCCGCGGCGTCGGCCACGCTCACGTAGGTGTTCCAGGCCGCCCGGCGCCCCTGGTCCGGGCCCGGCATCAGCCCCGCCACCACCTGGCCGGGAAAGTCACCGGGGCCGGTCCCGGCCGGGGCGAAGAAGGTGTAGGCCGCGTCCCCGCCCGCCGGGGCGGCGGCCTGCTCCCAGCCGAACAGCGCGGTGTAGAAGGCGAGGGACGCCTGGGGGTCACTGGTGGACAGGTCCACCCAGCACGGCGTCCCTGGCGGATACTCACGCATCGCGGGCATCGCGGTTCCTCCCCTGGCTCAGGCTCACCCCGGCCGGCTTCGCCCGGCCACGGCGGCTGGCTATCCCTCCCCTGGGCGCCCGGCCACCTCGGCCCCGCTGACCTTACATCGGCCGCCGTGCCCGCGCCCGGCCCGGACCGATCTCGCCAGCCGCCCCCGCACTGACGTAGGCTTTCAGCCGTGCCACGCTATGAATACCGCTGCCGTGCGTGCGGGTCCACGTTCGAGCGCAGCCGCCCGATGAGTGAGGCGTCCGAGCCGTGCCGGTGCCCGCAGGGGCACGACGACACTGTCAAGCTGCTGTCCACCGTCTCGGTCGGCGGGCGGGCCAGCGCGGCCCAGCCCCGTTCCGGCGGCGGTGGCGGGTGCTGCGGCGGCGCCTGCGGCTGCGGCTGAGCGCGGCCGGTGAGCCCGCTCGCCGCGGACCGCTACTACGCCGAGATCACGGCCAGCACCGGCACGCTGGCCGCCCTGGCCAGCCAGGATGACCTGGCCCTGCCCGTTCCCACCTGCCCGGACTGGACGCTGCGCCAGCTGGTCACGCACGTCGGGCGGGCGCAGCGGTGGGCCGCCGAGATTGCGCGCACCCGGTCCGCGGAGTTCATCCCGTTCCGCAGTGTCCCCGGCGGCCGCCTGCCGGATGACCCGGCGCAGCGGCCCGGCTGGCTGCGGGACGGGGCGGCGCTGCTGATCGCGGAGGTAAGCGCGGCCGGGGACACCCCCGTCTGGGCCCACGGGAAGAAGCGGCCGGCCGCCTACTGGGGCCGCCGGATGGCGCACGAGACCGCCGTGCACCGGGCTGACGCGGAGATCGCGGCCGGCCGCGTCCCGGACATCGCGCCGGACATGGCCGCGGATGGGATCGACGAATGGCTCACAGAGCTGACCGTGCCGGCCGCCGGTGAGCCGGACGTTCGGGCCGCGGCGCTGCCCGCCGGGCAGTCCCTACACGTGCACGCGGCCGACGTGCCCGGTGGTGAGTGGCTGGTCCGCCACGGCGAGGACGGCATCACCGTCCGGCGCGGAGCACGGCCACGCCGACGCGGCGCTGCGCGGCCCGGCGTCGGCCCTGCTGCTGGTGCTGCTGCGGCGGCTGCCGCCGGACGACCCGGCCGTGCAGGTACTCGGCGACCAGCAGGTACTCAGGGACTGGCTGGCGGGCACCGCGTTCTGAAACCGCGGCCCGGGCGGCTACTCGTCCCGGGCCGGGCTCGCCGTGCTGCGCGTTCGCCCGGCCGCGGCCCCAGTAGGCCTTCGGCGAGACCTGCCCCGGCTCCAGGCCGCGTTCCGCGAGCACCTCACGCAGCCGGAGCACCACTCCCGCCTCGCCGAACAGGTAGCCGTGGCCGCGGCCGCCCGGCAGGTCCGCGGCGGCCAGCGCCGCGGCCAGCGCCGCCGGGTCGCCCGCGGCCGGGATGCCGCCCGGCTGGGCGGCCCCGTCCCCGGCCGACCGGGGCAGCCAGTGCAGGCTCAGCCCGGCGCTGGTCACCAGGTCCTGCTGGTCGGCGGGCTCGGGAACCTCGAGGAAGACGATGGCCCGTGCGCCGGCCGGCAGCGAGCCGGCCATCGCGAGCACCGCGGCCAGCCCCGACTCGTCGGCCGCGAACAGATGCCAGTCGGCGGCCTCGTTGACGAAGATCTTCCCGCGCGGCCCGATGCCCTCGATGGTGTCCCCGGGGCGCGCGGAGCGCACCCACTGCTCCCCCGGCCCGCCGCCGTGCCGGACGATGTCCAGGGTGAGCAGCCGCCGTCCCGGATCCAGGGCCCGGATGGTGTAGCGGCGCCGCAGCGGGCGCCGCCCGTCCGCGGCCACCAGCAGCATGACGTCCTGCCCGGGCCGGTAGTCGAGGCCGGCCAGCTCCGGAGCGGTCAGCACCAGGCGCTGCATGTGCGGCGTGAGCCTGGTGTTGTCCGCTACCTCCAGCCGCATCCGGGTGGTTCCCGCCAGCGGCCCGCGCAGCTGCGCGAACGGGTCGTCGAGGGCGGCAGCGGTCGCGGCGGGCACGGCTTCGGGCACCCCGCGATTCTATGTGCCTGCCGGGCTAGTCGCCGAAGCGGGCCATCTGGCGCATCTTGTTGGTCGCGTCCAGCGCGGCGACCTTGTAGGACTCGGCCAGGGTCGGGTAGTTGAACACCGCGTCGACCAGGTAGTCCACCGTGCCGCCGCAGCCCATCACGGCCTGGCCGATGTGCACCAGCTCGGTGGCCTGGGTGCCGAACACGTGCACCCCGAGCAGGGTGCGGTCGTCCGGGGACACCAGCAGCTTGAGCACCCCGTAGGAGTCGCCGATGATCTGGCCGCGGGCCAGCTCCCGGTACCGGGAGACGCCCACCTCGAACGGCACGCAGTCCGCGGTGAGCTGGTCCTCGGTCCGGCCGATGAAGCTGATCTCCGGGATGCTGTAGATCCCGATCGGCTGCAGCAGGTGGGCGGTGTGCACCGGCTCGCCGCAGGCGTGGTGCGCGGCCAGGCGGCCCTGCTCCATCGAGGTGGCGGCCAGGGCCGGGAAGCCGATCACGTCGCCGACCGCGTAGATGTGCGGCACCTCGGTCCGGTAGTACTCATCGACCTTGATCCGGCCGCGGGCGTCCGCTTCCAGGCCGGCCGCGGGCAGGTTGAGCGCGTCGGTCATGCCCTGGCGGCCCGCCGAGTACATCAGCGTGTCGGCCGGGATCCGCTTGCCGCTGTGCAGCGTGGCGATGGCGCCGTCCCGGGTGGATTCCACCGACGCCACGGTCTCGCCGAACCGGAACGTCACGGCCAGGTCGCGCAGGTGGAACTTGAGCGCCTCGACCACTTCGAGGTCGCAGAACTCCAGCATCCGGTCGCGCTGCTCGACCACGGTGACCTTGCAGCCGAGCGCGGCGAACATGGACGCGTACTCGATGCCGATCACCCCGGCCCCGACGACCACCATGGTCCGCGGCACGCTCTCCAGGTGGACGATCCCGTCGGAATCGATGATGGTGCGCTCGTCGAACGCGACGCTGGCCGGCCGGGCCGGCTTGGTGCCGGTGGCGATCACCACCGCGTCCGCGCTGACCCGGCGCGGCTGGCCGCGCCCGTCGTCCACGGACAGCTCGTGCGGGCCGGTGAACGAGGCGGTGCCGCCCAGGACGGTGACCCGGTTGCGGGACAGCTGGCTGCGCACCACGTCGTTCTCCCGGCTGACCACGTGCCGGGTGCGGGCCGCCAGGTCCGCGATGGTGATCTCGTCCTTGACCCGGTAGCTCTGCCCGTACATCTCGCGCTGGTCCAGCCCGGTGAGGTAGAGCACCGCCTCGCGCATCGTCTTGGACGGGATGGTGCCGGTGTTCAGGCACACGCCGCCCAGCATGTCCGGCCGCTCCACGATCGCCACCCGGCGGTCCAGCTTGGCGGCGGCGATGGCCGCCTTCTGCCCGCCCGGGCCGGAGCCGATGACCACCAGGTCGAAGTCGTGCACGATCTCAGTGTGCGGCCGTCATCCTCGGCATGAGAAGGCAGCACCTGCTACAAACAGGAAAACTCTCCCGGCCGGAGCCTTTGCCCGCCGCGACACGGCCAGGTTGAAGGGAGTACCGGGCTTCCCGCGCGCGGCTCCGCCGCGCTCGGCCCGCAGGGCCGATCGGGGGGTTCCGGGGGGTCGCCCCCCGGGCAACTACAGCCAGCCGACGCGGGCGCTGGCCACCGGCTCCCGTGGCGGCCGGCCCAGCTCCCCGGACCGGACCTGGTCGAGCAGGCGGGTCAGGGCGTTGAGAATCTCGGGCAGGACGTTGCGCAGGGCCTGCGCGTCGCGCGCATCGGCCGGGTGACCGCCCGCGCCGGCCGCCTCCAGGAGTGATTCCAGGCTGGCCAGCTGGCTGCCCACCCACTCGACCGGGAAGGCGGACAGCTCCCGCTCGAACACCCGCCGGCCCGGTTCCCAGCCTGCCTCGGCGACCGGGTGGTGGTGGGTCCGGTCGAAGCTGCCCGGCGGGCCGTCCACCGATTCGAGCAGGTCGGCGCGCCAGATCAGCTCGCCGATCTCGATCGGCTGCGCCGAGTAGATGGATCCCTTGAGGTCCCCCGGGTGCAGCAGCCTGACCTCCAGCCGGGCGCCGTGCTCGGGGCTCTCCTGCCCCTTCATCGGCTCCGGGTCCACGAAGTAGAGGTCGCTGAGCACGACGGCGGTCCGCTCGAAGCCGAAGACGTACAGCACGGCGTTGCCTCCTCCCGGCGGCGGGCCCGGATGGCCGCGCGCCTGACTCCAGTCTGCGCCGGGCCGCCCCCGGGCAGAAGCCCGCGGCGGCACCGCCCGCGGGCGGGCCGCGAAACCCAGCGGAAACATGCTCGTCATGCGGGGTAATGACATCGGAACAGAGCCCGCTTACGCTGCGGACGTGGCGGACATATTCGACTCCTACCGGCTGGCCAGTGCCTGGGATGAGATGTTCGAGCGGCCCGGCCAGCCGCGCCCGCCGTATGCGCCGCTGCTGGCCGCGCTCCAGCCGCTCGACCCGGCCGAGCTGCGGTTCCGGGCCGACCAGCTGGCCCGGGTGTTCACCGACCGCGGCGTCACCTTCGACTTCGCGGGGGAAGAGCGGCCGTTCCCGCTGGATCTCATCCCGCGGGTCATCGACGCGGTGGAGTGGGACCTCATCTCCCGTGGCGTCCGGCAGCGGGTGCTCGCGCTGGAGGCCTTCCTGGCCGACGTCTACGGCCCGCGCCAGGCCTTCGCCGACGGGGTGCTGCCCTGGCGGGTGGTGTGCACCTCGCAGAACTTCCACCGGGAGGTGGCCGGCCTGACCCCGCCCAACGGGGTGCGGGTCCACGTGGCCGGCATCGACCTGGTCCGGGACGGCGCCGGCCAGGTCCGGGTGCTGGAGGACAACGTGCGGATCCCGTCCGGGGTCAGCTACGTGATCGAGAACCGGCTGGCCATGACCCGCACCTTCCCCGGGCTGTTCGCCGAGCAGCACGTGCACCCGGTGGACAGCTACCCGGCCCGGCTGCTGGCCGCGCTGCGGGCCGCCGCTCCGCAGGCCGCGCGGGACCCCGTGGTGGTCGTGCTCACCCCCGGGGTGGCGAACGCCGCCTACTTCGAGCACACCCTGCTGGCCCGGCTGATGGGCGTGGAACTGGTCGAGGGCGGCGACCTGGCCTGCGCCGGCAACCGCGTCTACGTGCACACCACCCAGGGGCTGCGGCCGGTGGACGTGATCTACCGCCGGGTGGACGACGACTTCCTGGACCCGCTGCAGTTCCGGCCCGACTCGGTGATCGGCTGCGCTGGCATCATCAACGCGGCCCGGGCCGGGAACGTCACCATCGCCAACGCGGTCGGCAACGGCGTGGCCGACGACAAGCTGCTCTACACCTGGGTTCCCGAGCTGATCCGCTACTACCTGAACGAGGAGCCGGTGCTGCCGAACGTCGAGTCCTACCGGCTGGATGACCCCGAGGTGCTCGCCTGGGTGCTTGGCCACCTGGACCAGCTGGTCCTCAAGCCGGTGGACGGGGCGGGCGGCAAGGGCATCGTCATCGGGCCGCAGGCCGACGAGCAGACCCTGGCGGCGCTGCGGGCCCGGGTGGCCGCCGAGCCGCGCGGCTGGCTGGCCCAGCAGCCGGTGGCGCTGTCCACCTCGCCGGTGCTCATCGGCGAGCAGCTGGCCCCGCGGCACATCGACCTGCGCCCGTTCGCGGTCCACGACGGCACCGACGTGTGGCTGGTCCCCGGCGGGCTGACCCGGGTGGCGCTGCCCGAGGGTGAGCTGGTGGTCAACTCCAGCGCCGGCGGCGGCTCCAAGGACACCTGGGTGCTGGTCGCGGAGGGCGAGCAGGCGGCCACGGGCGTGCCGGTTCCGGCCGTGGAGCCCGTCCTCGTGGCGCAGGCCGCGCCGGTCGGCCGGCAGGCCGGGCCGGCGGTGGCGGTGGAGAGCCAGCAGTGAACAACACCGGCCTGCTCAGCCGGATCGCGGAGACGCTGTTCTGGACCGGCCGCTACATCGAGCGGGCCGACGACACGGCCCGCATGGTGGACGTGTACGTGCACCGGATGCTGGAGGAACCGCGTGCCGATGAGGACGCGGGCTGCCGGGCGCTGCTGGCCGTGCTCGGCATTCCCGCGGCACCCGACGCCCCGCTGGACGTGGCCGGCACGCTGTACCGGATCGCCTACGACCCGGATAACCCGAGCGCCATCGCCGGCGCGGTGATGGCGGCGCGGCGCGGCGCGCGCAGCGTCCGGGAGGTCATCTCCAGCGAGATGTGGGAGTGCCTCAACGTGACCAGCCACGGGCTGGCCGACCAGCGGATTTCCGCGCAGCGGCTGGGGCCGCACGTCTACCTGCGGTTCGTCCGCCAGCGGTCCGCGCTGTTCTTCGGCCTGGCCGAGTCGACGATGAGCCATGACGACGCCTGGCGGTTCCTGGTCCTCGGCCGCAGCCTGGAGCGGGTGGACATGACCGCCCGGCTGCTGCTGGCCCGGCTGCCCGCCACCCCGTACCAGCTCGGCTGGCCCGCGCTGCTCCGGGCGTGCGGGGCGTACGAGTCGTTCATCCGCACCCGCACCTGGGCCGGGGAGCCGCAGCAGGTGGTCGAGTTCCTGCTGACCGACCGGCTGTTCCCCCGGTCGGTGGTGCACGCGCTGGCCACGGCGGAAGAGGCACTGGCCGCGCTCGACCCGGCGCGGGCCGGTTCCACCATGGCCGATCCGGCCCGCCGGTCGATCGGGCAGCTGCGCACCGGGCTGGAGTACGCGGACCCGCAGCAGCTGCCGGGCCAGCTGCCGGACCTGCTGGGCGCCCTGCAGCGCACCTGCGGCCAGGCCAGCGAGGCGATCACCGCCCGGTATTTCACCTACGAGCAGGCCGTCACCTGGGCCCAGGAGTGCTGAGGATGGGCTGGCTGCTGGAAATCGTGCACGAGACACGGGTGCACTACCAGGGCTCGGCCCGCGCCTCCTACAACGAGGCGCGGATGACCCCGCTGACCCTGCCGACGCAGGCCGCGCTGCAGACCCGGGTGACGGTGGGCAACGGCATCCCGGTCTGGGCCTACCAGGATTACTGGGGCACCCGGGTCAGCTCGTTCGACATCCAGGCCCCGCACGAGGAACTGCTGGTCCGGTCGCACTCCATGGTGGAGACCATGGCCGCGCCGCCGCCGCCGGACCCGCTGTCCTGGGCGGAGCTGCGCGGCCAGGCCGAGGCCGGGCTGGCGGCCGAGTTCCTGGCCGCCACCCCGCGGACGACGGTGGACCCCGCGCTGTCCGCGGCCGCCCGCGACCTGGTGGCCGGGGCCGACCCGGTGCGGACCGCGTCGGTCATCGCGTCCTGGGTCCGGGACCGGGTCGCGTACGTGCCGGGGGCGACCGAGGTGCAGACCGGCGCGCAGGAGGCCTGGGACCAGGGCGAGGGTGTCTGCCAGGACATCGCGCACCTGACCGTGGCCCTGCTGCGGGAGGCCGGCCTGCCGGCCCGCTACGTGTCCGGCTACCTGCACCCGCGGCCGGAAGCCGGCATCGGCACGCCGGTCGCCGGCCAGAGCCACGCCTGGGTGGAGTACTGGGTCGGGCAGCTGGGTGGCGGCCGACCCGACGAACCGGGCCCCGGTCGGCGAGTGCCATGTGGTGGTGGCCCGCGGCCGGGACTACTCCGATGTGCCGCCGCTCAAGGGGATCTACCACGGGGCGCCGAGCATGGCCATGGGGGTAACGGTCGAGGTCACCCGGCTCGCCTGACCGGATCCCGGGCCGCCTCCACCCCCTCGGATATCCGCTGGTGAGGCGGGGTGCGCCGCAGGCGTGCCCCGCCGAGGCGGCGGATGCGGTCGCGGGGGTCCGGGGGGTCGCTCCCCCGGGCTAGCAGAGCGCGGCGGGTCCGGGGCGCGCGCGCTCTTCGCATAGGCTGGGCCCATCCCGCAAGCCTTCCCCAGTGAGTGGCGTGATCTATGGCTGCCCTGCTCATCGTCGGCGTCGTCGTAGTGCTGGTGCTGCTGTACGCAGCGGACCGGGTCAGGAAGGCCAAGTCGCGGGCCCGGCTGCTGCATGCCATGAACGACCGGCTGACCGTGGCGGCCGCGCAGATCGACCAGGAGCAGGAACGGCGCCGGTCGGTGGCCCGGTCCAGCGCGGAACTGACGTCCGTGATGCCGGCCATCAAGCGGCCCCCGCTGACGCTGCCGGGGATGGCAGGCCACCAGCCGGAGGCGGCGGAGGAAGACGCCGCCGGGGCCGGGCCGACGGCGGCGGGCGCGGCCGCGCCGGATGAGCCGGACGGCCGGGCGGCCGCCAGCCGCCGCAGAGCCGCGCGGAGCCTGCCGCGGAGCCGGTGGCGGAGGAGCCCGCGGTCGGCGGAGCCCGCGGCGGCGGAGGCGGAGCCTGGTGCCCCGGACCCGGGGCCGGAGGAGCCCGCGCCGGAGGCGGGCGAGGGCCAGACGGGCCGGCCCGCCGAGAACACGCTCACGCTGCCCGGCCTGGACCTCGGCGAGGTCCCGGCGCCCCCGCTGCGGCTGACCGGGGAGGGCACGCTGATCATGTCCGCGGTACCCGTGCCGGGCGCCCGCGACGGTGCCGCGCCCGGCGGCGCGGCGGAGCCGGACGCGGGACCGGCGGACCGCGGCCCCGGGCCGCGGTCCGGTTATGAGCAGGCAAACCCGGCCGAACCGGGCAGTAGCTAGAATCTCCCTAGTACCGGGATGCGCCCGCCAGCGGCCCGGCCACCAGGTGCCCTAACTTCGCTGACCCGAGCCGAGGTGTGCTGCCGTGCAGCCGTTCTCCCGTGACGTCGTGCTGGGGGCTGACGACCATGGCCCGCCCGCGGCGGAGGACGTGCTGACCGCGCTGGCCCCCCGGTTCAACGTCGCCGCGCCGGCCCGGCCGCACACGGTCCGGCGCACCTGGGTGGACACCTTCGACTGGCGGCTGAACCGGGCCGGGCTCACCCTGGAGCACGTCACCGGGTCGCGGCCCGCGGAACTCGTGCTCACCGGGCCGGCCGGGGAACGCCTCACCCAGCGGGCCACCCGGCTGACCTGGCCGCTGGCCGCCCAGGCGCTGCCTGCCGGGCCGGTCCGGGACCGGGTCGCCCCGGTCGCCGGGATCCGCGCCCTGCTGCCGGCCGCCCGCGCGGTGAGTTCCGTACGGGACCTGCGGCTGCTCAACACCGATAGCAAGACGGTGGCCTGGATCACGCTGGACCACACGTCGGTGACCCAGCCGGCCGCGGCTGACCTGCCCGCCCGCATCCAGGTCACCGCGGTCCGCGGCTACCAGGCCCAGGCCCTGCGCGCAGCCCAGCTCCTGTCTGCCGCGGCCGCCAACGGGTCCGCCGCGGCCCGGCCGCTGGACGCCGCCCTCGCCGCGGCCGGGCGCCGCACCGGGGACTACAGCAACAAGGTCACCGTCCGGCTGTCCGGGTCCATGCCGGCCCGGCTGGCGCTCCGCGACGTGCTGCTGGGCCTGCTGGACACGCTGGAGGCCAACGTCCCCGGCACCATCCGGGACATCGACACCGAGTTCCTGCACGATCTGCGGGTTTCGGTGCGCCGCACCCGGTCTGCGCTCAAGCTGGCCGGGGACGTGCTGCCGGGCGGCCTGGCGGCCACGTACCGTGGCGAGTTCAAGTGGCTCGGTGACCTGACCACGCCGACCCGGGATCTGGACGTCTACCTGCTGGGCTACGACCGGATGGCGGCCGCGCTGCTGGCCGCGGACCCGGCCGAGCTGGCGCCATTCCACGGCTACCTGGAGCGGCAGCGTGACGCCGAGCAGCGGGCCCTGGCCCGCGGGCTGCGCTCCGCGCGGTTCACCCGGCTGGCCGCTGAATGGCGGACCGCGCTCGGCGGCCTGCCGGTACCCCAGGGAGGCCAGACCGCGGCCGCGCTGGCCGCGGCCCGGCTGCGCCGGGCGCACCGCCGGGTGATCCGCGAGGGCCAGGCCATCACCCCGCAGTCCCCGGCCGAGCGGCTGCATGACCTGCGGAAGCGGTGCAAGGAACTGCGTTACCTGCTGGAATTCTTCGCCTCGGTGCTCGACCCGGCGGCCTACCAGCCCGCGGTCCGCGACCTGAAAGGGCTGCAGGACTGCCTGGGTGAGTTCCAGGACCGCCAGGTGCAGGAGCAGGAGATCCGGGACTTCGCCGCCCAGATGATGGCCGCCCGCGACCTGCCCGCCACCGCGCTGCTGGCCATGGGGGAACTGGCCGGGCAGGTCGCGGTGGCCCAGCGCCGGGCCCGCGGCCAGTTCGCCAGCCGGTTCGCCGTGTTCGCCAGCCCGCCCAGCCAGGACCGGTTCCGCGCGCTGACCGGCGGACGGCCACGCATGAAGGTGCTCGCGACCTACAACATCAAGGGCGGCGTGGGCAAGACGTCGACGGCGGTGAACCTCAGCTACCTGGCCGCCCAGGACGGGCTGCGGGTCCTGCTGTGGGACCTCGACCCGCAGGCGGCGGCGAGTTACCTGTTCCGCATCCGGCCCCGGGTCAAGGGCGGCGGCCGGGCCCTCATCCGGGGCAGCCGGGAGATCGACGACGCGATCAAGGGAACCGACTACCCCGGTCTGGACCTGCTGCCGGCCGACTTCACCTACCGCAACCTGGACCTGGTCCTCGACGCGACGAAGAAGCCGACCCGGCGGCTGGCCCGGCTGCTCGCGCCGCTCAGCGCGGACTACGACGTGGTCATGCTCGACTGCCCGCCCGGCATCTCGCTGCTGTCCGAGAGCGTGCTGCAGGCGGCGGACTGCGTGCTCGTGCCGCTCATCCCCACCATCCTGTCGGTGCGCACGCTGGACCAGCTCACCGGGTTCATCGGTGAGCTGGACGGCAGGAAGCCGGCGCTGCTGGCGTTCTTCTCGATGATCGACCGGCGCAAGCGGCTGCACCTCGACATCGCCGAGAAGCTGCCCGCCGAGCGCGACGACGTGGCCGCCACCGCGATCCCGGCACTGTCGCTGATCGAGCGGATGTCGCAGGAGCGCGCTCCCGTCGCCGCCTTCGCCCCGCACAGCCGGGCCACGCAGGCCTACCGGGAGCTGTGGGCGGAAGCGCGGGACCGGGCCGGGGTTCCCGGGCCGGTCCGCGCGGAGGAGTAACCCGCAGCCGGCGAGACCTTTGTCAGCCAATGACCGGGCCCGCCCGCGGGTCTACGGAGCATGCTAGGAATTGGACATGTCATCCGGCCGAGGGGGGGTTACGTGAGCCGACGCCTGATCCGGCTGGAGATGCCCGTCTTCCCCGACCGGCGCATGTTCCGGGTCCACGACTCGACGGTGGACCCGGACGCGCCCGGCGGCCCGCTGTCCCCGGTGGGCACGCTGATCAGCGTGAACCGGGAGCAGCTGTGGGTGGGCAGCCTGCAGGAGCACATCGGGGTCCGGGTCACGCTGGAGGAGTGGGACGCCGCGCCGCCCTCGTTCGGTGACGCGTGGGAGGACGAGGCCAAGGGCTCCCTGTACCTGCGCGGGCAGCTCAGCGTGGACATGTGCTCGGCCGGCCGGGCGGTGGACCGGCTCACGCTGGCCGGCGGGGTGGGCGACTACGTGGTCCGGGTCTACGCCCGTAACCGGCGCGAGGTCATGCGGCTGTACGAGGAGCTTTTCGAGCGCGGCGTGGACCCGCTGAGCGATGAGTTCCAGCAGGCCAGGAAGAACCTGGAGGGCCTGGAGCAGTACCTGCTGCAGCTGTGGCGGGAGTACTGAGCCCGGCTTAGCGGTGTCCCCTACTGCGGCCCGGTGGCGTGGCCGGCCGGGTGCGCGGGCTGGCTGGGCACCGTGGACGTCCGGGCCTGCGCCCGCCGCGCCGTGCCCGCCCGGGCCTGGGCGGACCCCGACACTGCCGGGCTGGCCGGGACGGAACTCGCCGAGGCCGGGCTGGCCGGGGCGGAGGGTTTCCCGGTGGCGTGCGAGGGGGCCATCATCACCGGCTGCGACGGGGACGCGCTGGCCTTGCCGCCCGCATGCCGCTCCCCCGCGGCGCGGAACGGCATCACCGCGTAGACCACCAGCGAGACCACCGCGACGACCAGCAGCGTGCTGAACGAGGCGAGCAGCCGGACCCGGCGCATCCGCACTGCGAAGGTGCTGCCGGCGGCGCCGAATGCGGCCAGCCGGGTGGCCAGCCCCGGATCGGCGCTGGCCAGGCCACGCTCGATTTCATCCAGGATGCGCTGCTCATCCATGGATAGCGCCATAGAGGCTACCTCCGGCGGGCCGCGGGGAACTTTCCCTTAACTATCCCCCACCGCAAGATCATTAGCCTCAAATCCCGTTGCCGCACCGTGTTTCGCGGCCGGGCGGCCCGGGCCGCCCGGCCTGGCCGTCTCCGGGCCGCGGCGCCGGGGCTGGACGCGGGCGCCCCGGGCCTGGCGCCACCGGGTCACCTCGAACAAGTTTTTGCCTGACTCGAATACTCGTTCTATAGTGGCCATCATGCGCTGGGACGGCATACGGATCGAGGCGGGACCAGGCGGCGCCGCCGCACCGGACGGCGGCCCGGCCCCCGCGCTGTTCGAGCGGGGCGCGGTGGCCCGGTCGTTCGATACCCCCGGCTTCCGCGGCATGACCTTCTTCGAGGTGCACGCCCGGAGCATCCTCAACCGGGTACCGGAGTCGTCGCGCGTCCCGTTCCGCTGGACGATCAACCCCTACCGGGGCTGCAGTCACGCCTGTGCGTACTGCCTGAGCGGGGAAACGCCGGTGCTGATGGCCGGCGGCCGTACCCGGCCCATCGCTGACCTGCGCCCCGGTGACGAGATCTACGGCACGGTGCGCCTGGGCGGCGGCCGGCGCTACGTGCGCACCACCGTGCTGGCCCACTGGCAGACGGTCAAGCCCGGGTACCGGGTCACGCTGCAGGACGGCACCCGGCTCATCGCCAGCGGCGACCACCGCTTCCTCAGCGGCCGCGGCTGGACGTACGTCACCGGCGCGGAGCACGGCGCGCCGCCACGGCCCCGTCTCACCCCCGCCGACACGCTCCTGGGGGTCGGCGCCTTCGCCGAGCCGCCCAAGCATGACGCCGACTACCGGCGCGGCTACCTGTGCGGGATGATCCGGGGCCGGGAAGCACGGTGCCCGCTGCCCGGGGGCGCGGACGAGCAGGCCCTGGACCGGGTACGCAGCTACCGCATGCACGCCCACGACGCATTCCTGGAGCGGCTGATCGAGTGGCCGCAGGCGCCGGGCCCGGCGTGGCGGAAGGGCTTCCTGGCCGGGGCCTTCGACGCCGGGGGCCGCTACCGCCAGGGCGTCCTGCAGCTGTCGCATACCGACCCCGGCGTGCTGGGCTGGCTCCGCAGCAGCCTGCGCGAGCTGGGGTTCGCGTTCGCGGCCGGGCCCCAGCCGGGCAGCGGTGCCGTGCCACTGACCGGCTACCGGCTCACCGGGGGACTGCCGGAGCAGCTCAGGTTCTTCCTGGCCACCGACCCGGCGGTCACCGCCCAGCGGACCATCGAAGGCGCCGCCGTCACCGGCGGCGCCCGGCTGCGGGTCGAGTCGGTCGAGCCGCTCGGGCTGGGCCTGCCCATGTATGACATCACCACCGGCACCGGCGACTTCATCGCCAACGGCGTGGTCAGCCACAACTGCTTCGCGCGGAACAGCCACACCTACCTGGACCTGGACGCGGGGCACGACTTCGACTCGAAGATCGTGGTGAAGGTCAACGCGCCGCAGCTGGTCCGGCGTGAGCTGGCCGCGAAGAAGTGGCGCGGGGAGCACATCGCGATGGGCACCAACGTGGACGTGTACCAGCGCGCTGAGGGCAAGTACCGGCTGATGCCCGGCATCCTGCAGGCGCTGCTGGAGGCGCGCAACCCGTACTCCATCCTGACCAAGGGCACCCTGATCCTGCGCGACCTCGACCTGCTCACCGCGTCCGCCGAGGTCACCGACGTGGGGCTGAGCGTCTCGGTCGGCTGCGCCGACGAGGAACTGTGGCGGACCCTGGAGCCGGGCACGCCCAGCCCGCGGCGGCGGCTGGGGGTGTGCGCCACGCTCAGCGAGCACGGGCTGCGCTGCGGGGTGCTGATGGGCCCGGTGGTGCCGTTCCTGTCCGACTCCCCCGCCCAGCTGGAGGCGACCGTCCGCCAGGCGGCCGAGGCCGGCGCCACCCATGTCAGCCCGATCGTGCTGCACCTGCGGCCCGGGGCCCGGGAGTGGTTCCTGGCCTGGCTGGGCGAGCACCATCCCGCGCTGGTCCCCCGCTACCGCGGGCTCTACGGCCGGGGGGCCTACGCGCCCCGGGACTACCAGGAGCGGATCTCCGCCCAGGTCCGCGAGCTGGCGCAGCGTTACCAGGTGGGCCGGGACAGCCCGCCCCCGAGCAGCCGCACCTGGCGCGCGGCCGCGGGCCCGGGCCCGGCGGCGGCGCCGCCGGAACAGGTCCAGCTCGCCCTGCTGTAGCACATCCGGGCGGTAGCCCCTCCCCACCGGGGCGGCCACGGCCGCGGGCTCGCCGGGGGGCCGACTCTGACGTTGACGTTAAGGATCGGTATTCTGGTCATCAGAACCCCAGAGCCTTAGCGTGGGTGCGGGCAGCCCCCAGAAGGAGATGTGAATGTCGGCGGTGGGACATGCGCAGGCGGCACCCCCGGGTGCGGACGGCCGGGGCGTGCACTACAAGTGGATAGCCCTGTCGAACACCACGCTCGGCATCCTGATGGTCACCATCAACCAGTCGATCCTGCTGATCTCGCTCCCGGCCCTGTTCCGGGGCATCCAGCTCAACCCGCTGGTCCCCTCGAACACCTCGTACTTCCTCTGGGTGTTCATGGGCTTCACGCTGGTCACCGCGGTCCTGGTGGTCAGCCTGGGCCGGGTCGGGGACATCTACGGCCGGGTCAAGATGTACAACCTCGGCTTCGCCATCTTCACGATCTTCTCGATCCTGCTGTCGGTGACCTGGATGACCGGGACGCACGGGGCGTTGTGGATCATCATCATGCGCGTGTTCCAGGGGGTCGGCGGCGCGTTCCTGTTCGCCAACTCGACCGCGATCCTGACCGACGCGTTCCCGCGGGACGAGCGGGGCAAGGCGATGGGGATCAACGGCATCGCCGCGATCGGCGGCTCGTTCCTCGGCCTGATCCTGGGCGGCGTGCTGGCCCCGATCGACTGGCGGCTGGTCTTCCTGGTCTCGGTCCCGTTCGGCCTGTTCGGCACGGTCTGGGCCTACCTCATGCTCCGCGACAACGGGATCCGTGTCCCGGCCAAGATCGACTGGCTGGGCAACGCGCTGTTCGCGATCGGGCTGGTCGCGCTGCTCACCGGCATCGTGTACTCGCTGCTCCCGTACGGCGGGCACCCCACCGGGTGGACCAACCCCTGGGTACTGGCCGGCATCTTCGGCGGGATCGCGATACTGGTCCTGTTCGGCTGGGTGGAGACCAGGGTGGCGCAGCCGATGTTCCGGCTGGACCTGTTCAGGATCCGCGCGTTCACCGCCGGCAACATCGCCGGCCTGCTCGCCGCGCTCGGCCGCGGCGGCATCCAGTTCATGCTGATCATCTGGCTGCAGGGCATCTGGCTGCCGCAGCACGGCTACAGCTTCAGCCAGACCCCGCTGTGGGCCGGCATCTCCATGGTCCCGCTGACCATCGGATTCCTGATCGTCGGCCCGCTGGCCGGCGCCCTGTCGGACCGCTACGGGGCCCGGCTGTTCGCCACGGCCGGCCTGATCGTCTCCGGCGCCTCGTTCATGCTCCTGGAACTGCTGCCGATCAACTTCAGCTACGTCTGGTTCGCGGTGCTGATCTTCATGTTCGCGGTGGGCATGGGCCTGTTCTTCTCCCCCAACCAGGCCGCGGTCATGAACAGCCTGCCGCCGGACCAGCGCGGCGCGGGCGCCGGGATGCTGAACACGTTCCAGAACTCGGCCACGGTGCTGTCCATGGGCCTGTTCTTCACCATCGTCACGCTGGGCCTGGCCAACCACCTCCCGGCGGCCCTGTACCGGGGACTGGTCAACGCGGGAGTCGCCCCCCCGGCCGCGCACCTGGTCGCGAACGAGCCGCCGATCGGCAGCCTGTTCTCGGCGTTCCTCGGCTATAACCCGATCAAGGAACTGCTCGGCCCGACCGGGGCCCTGGACCACCTGAGCCCGCACCAGGTCGCGTACATCACCGGCCGCTCGTTCTTCCCCAAGCTGATCGAGGAGCCCTTCGCCAGCGGCCTGCACCTGGCCTTCACCTTCGCGGCCATCGCCACGGTGGTGGCCATCGTCGCCTCCGCGTTCCGGGGCCGGCCTTACGCCCACGCGACCGAGCCGCTGAGCGACGAGCTGGCCGACGGCGCCGCGGAGATCGGCGGCATCACGGGCCTGGAGCCGGTGGCGTCCTCGGACGCCGACAGGCCGGCCAGCAGCAACGGCAACGGCAACGGCCGGCTGGCCACGGCCGAGCAGTCCGGGGCCGCCCCCCGCAACCCGGGATCCGGCGCCTCGCCCGGAAGCAGCTGACCTGATGGGGCCGACGGCGCAGCGTGGCGCCGCAGACACCGCACCCGCCGCCGGGGCGCCGCCGGCGGCGGGTGAGGCCCTGCTCGGCATCGGCGCCGCCGCGGTCCGGGCGGGCGTGTCCGAGCGGGCGCTGCGCTACTACCAGCAGCTGGGCCTGCTCGTCCCGGCGTGCACCACGCCGGGCGGGCTGCGCCGCTACTCCGAGGATGACCTGGCCCGGGTGGCCCGGATCCGCGAGCTGCAGACCCTGCTCGGCCTGAACCTGGACGAGATCGCGGTGGTGCTGCGCAACGAGGACCGGCTGGCCGAGATCCGGCTCAGCTACCACGACGAGCGCACCAGTGACGACGAGCGCCGCAGGCTGACCCGCGAGTGCCTGGGCCTGCAGGAAAGCCTGCGGGACACCGTCGAGGCCAAGCGGGCGGCGCTGCAGGGCTTCCTGGCCGACCTGGATGGCCGCATCCAGAAGTGCCGCGACCTGCTGGCCAGCGACCCGGGACCGGGCGCCGGATAACCGGGCGGCCCGGCCCCCGGCTAAGCAGGGGATGGGCGGAGATGAGTGCGCTGCCCGTCGTGGTCGAAGACGCACAGGATCTCGGCCGGCCCGCCGTGCGCGCCGACGGCGTGCGGGATCATGGTCGAGAACTCGGCCGCCTGCCCGGCCTCGACCAGGATGGCCCGCTCCCCCAGGACCAGGACGACGGTCCCGGACAGGACGGTGAACCAGTCCTTGCCGGGATGGACCCCCAGTTCGCCGGTGCCGTCACGGGGCGGCGGCCTGGTGATGCGCATCTTGGCCACGGTGACGCCGTGCGGCCCGGGTTCGCGGGTCAGCATCCAGGCGGTCACCCCCCGTACCTCGTCGCGCTGCGGCCTGATGACCACGTCGTCGTCGTCGGCCGGCTCCACCAGCTGGTCCAGGGTGGTCCCCAGGGCGCGGGCGATCGGGGCCAGCTGGTCGAGGGCGATCCGCCGGTGGCCGGTCTCGATCCGGCTCAGGGTGGACGGGCTGAGGTAGCAGCGGGCGGCGAGGTCATCGAGCGACCAGCCCCGTGCGGCCCGCAGCCCCCGGATCCGCTGCCGGACCAGGCCGTCGAGATCGCCGTCTTGCGTCATGAGCAAGACTCTATGCCATTAGCGCAAGAGGAACGTAGCCTGGGCCCATGGAAAGCCAACGGCATCATCGTGGCCAGCACCAGCACCAGCCCGCGGGCGGAGGGTGAGGAGGCGGCCCTGGCCGAGCTCATGGACCTCGACGCCGAGGTACTGCACTCCTACCTGTCCGGGGTGATCGCCTGGGTCGGTGCGCTGGCGGCCGGCCAGCCGCGCCGCCGGATCCTGGACCTGGGCAGCGGGACCGGCACCGGCGCCCTCGCCCTGGCCCGGCACTTCGAGGGGGCCGGCGTGACCGCCGTGGACGTGTCCGCGCCGATGCTGGGCCGCCTGCGGGCCCGGGCCCGCGAGATGGGGCTGGACGGCCGGGTCCGCACCATCCAGGCGGACCTGGACGCGGGATGGCCGGCCACCGGCCCCGCGGACCTGGTGTGGGCGTCCAGCTCCCTGCACCACATGGCCGACCCCGATCGCGTCCTGGCCGGGGCCTTCACCGCACTGCAGGCAGGCGGGCTGCTGGCCGTGGCCGAGATGGACTCCTTCCCGCTCTTCCTGCCCGCCGGCCTCGGTGCCGGGCTCGAAGCGCGCTGCCATGCCGTCCTGGCCGAAGGCCTGGCCCAGGAGGTACCGCATCTCGGCGCTGACTGGGGCCCGCGCCTGCGCCAGGCCGGGTTCACCATCGAGGCCGAGCGCACCTTCGCCATCGACCTGAGATCCCCGCTGCCCGCCGCGGCCGGCCGCTACGCCCAGGCCTGCCTGGGGCGCATCCGGGCCAGCCTGGACGGCAGGATCAGCGCCGCCGACCTGGCCACGCTCGGCATGCTCCTGGACGGCGACGGGCCCGGCAGCCTGCCGCGGCGTGACGACCTCACCGTCCGCACCACCAGGACCGTCTGGGTGGCCAGCCGCCCCTGAGGCGGCCCGGCGCCGCCGCGAATCACGGGCGCTGACCGGCCCGGGTCAGCTGCCCAGCAGCCAGCCGTTCGTGCTGGCCAGGCGGACCGCCTCGGCGCGGGTCCGGGCGCCGGTCTTGCCGATCGCCGCGGACAGGTGGTTGCGCACCGTCCCCTCCGACAGGTGCAGGGCGGCGGCGATGTCGGCCACGGTGCCGCCGTCGCGGGCCGCCCGGAGCACGTCCGTCTCCCGCGGGGTGAGCGGGCTGTCCCCGGCGGCGAGGGTCTCCGCGGCCAGGCTGGGGTCGACCACCCGCAACCCGGACGCCACCCGGCGGACAGCGTCGGCGAGCTGCCGGGCCGGGGTGTCCTTGACCACGAACCCGCTGGCCCCGGCGGCCATGGCGCGCCGCAGGTAGCCGGGCCGGCCGAAGGTGGTCACCACCAGCACCCGGCAGGACGGCAGCGCGGCCCGCAGGTCCCGGGTGGCGCTGATGCCATCCAGGCCGGGCATCTCCACATCCAGCAGGGCCACGTCCGGCCGGGTCCGCCGGGCCTCGGGCAGCACCTCGTCGCCCCGGCCGACCTCCGCCACCACATCCAGGTCGGGTTCGAGCGCGAGCAGGGCGGCCAGCGCGCCGCGGACCAGGGCCTGGTCGTCCGCCAGCAGCAGGCGGATCGGCGTGCTCACCATGAGGTCATGGCACCTGCACCCGGAGGCTGAAGCCACCCCACGCGGACCGGCCGGTGCGGACGGCCGCGCCGGCCGCGGCGGCCCGCTCGCACAGCCCGGTCAGCCCGTGGCCGCCGGTGGTGCAGCCGGCCGTCCCGGCCTGCTGGCCGGCCGCGCCGCCCGGCGGGGCCGGGCCCGCCCCCGCCGGGCCCGGCCCCGGCGCCGCCTCGCCGGGCCCGCAGCCGTCGTCGGCGATCTCGATCCCGCTGGCCGTCAGCCGGATCCGGCACCGGGCCGCCCCGCTGTGCCGGACCACGTTGGTCACGCCCTCGCGGACGGCCCAGCCGAACAGCTCCTCGCGCGCCCGGGGCAGCTGCGGCAGGTCCGCGCCGGGCAGCTCGGCGGTGATGCCGGCCGCCGACAGCGCGGTGCCGGCACTGGCCAGTTCCCGGGCCAGGGTCACCTCGTGGTACCCGGCCGCGGCGGCCCGGACGTCCGCCAGCGCCTGCCGGGCGATCCGCTCCACGTCGGCGATCTCCGCCTCGGCCCGCTGCGGGTCCAGGCTGGCCAGCCGCCCGGCCAGTTCCGCCTTGACCGCCACCACGGTCAGCGAGTGGCCCAGGATGTCGTGCAGGTCGCGGGCGAACCGGTTCCGCTCGTCGGCCAGGGCGAGCCGGGTGATCTCGCCGCGGGCCACCGCGAGCTGGGCGTTGCGCCTGATCACCAGGGACACGCCCCAGCAGGCCAGCGCCGAGACGAAGACCTGGAAGGCGAAGGAGGGGTCCACCGGCCAGCCGGCACCAGGCCCGGCACGGCCAGCGATACCACGATGGCCGCGGCCACCACCGACCAGCCCGCCCGGGTGGGCAGCAGGAAGACGGCCATCACCCCGACGTAGATCAGCAGGCTGGTGGCGTCCCGGCCGATGGTCAGGTAACCCAGCGCGACCAGGGCCGCCTCGGCCGCCAGCGCGATGGTGGCCCAGCGGTGCTGGATGGGCTGACGGCGGTGCCGCAGTGAGCGCACGGTGGCGAAGGCGGCGATGAACACGGCCGCGAACGCGGCCAGGCCGGCCAGGCCGAGGTAGCGGCGGACCGGATCGTGGCTGTCCCACAGCTCGCTGGCCGGCTGGGCCAGGTAGACCAGCCAGATGGCGGCGAACAGCCAGCCGACGCGGTGCATCCGGCCGCCCAGCAGGCCCTCGGCCACGGGGGACTCGGGGCAGGTCCCGGCGGCATCCGGGGCACGGCCGGCCGCCGGCCGGGGCGGCGCCTGCGTCATGCGGGCCCGGAGCCATCCCGGCCAGCCGGCCAGGCGCCCGGGCTGGCCCCGGCCCGGGTCCGCGGGAGCGTGCGAGGGGGCATGCACCGAGTCTGCTAGATCCGCGCGCGGCTGGCCAGCCGCGGGGCGTTCGCCGGCCGGGCCCGCCTGGGCGCCGGTGACCTCGGTGAGCAGCGCGTCCGCCATGGCTCCAAGGGTGCCATGCCACCGGGCCGGCCCCGGCTGCCGTGCGTCACCTGCGATGCATGACATTTGTCATGCCAGGCGGGCCGGCGCCGGCCCCGGCCCCCCGCTGTCCCGGCGCGGGCCCGGGCCGGGTGGTTACCGCCCGGGACCGGTGACCGGCAGGCCCGCCGCGGCCCAGGCGCGGAACCCGCCGTCCAGGTCGGTGGCCGCCGACAGCCCCAGGTCCTGCAGGGAGGCGGCGGCCAGGCTGGACGTGTACCCCTCCGAGCACATGATGATGACCGGGAGGTCGTAGGACCCGGCTTGCGGCAGGCGGGCGTCCGAGGCCGGGTCGAGGCGCCATTCCAGCACGTTGCGCTCGATCACCAGGGCGCCGGGGACCTCCCCCTCGGCGGCCCGCTGCGCCGCCGGGCGGATGTCCACCAGGAGCGCGCCGTCGCGCACCGCCGCCCAGGCCTGCTGCGGGGCGAGCCGGGTGAGCCCGGCTCCGGGCCTGCGCCAGCAGGTCACTGATGGAGCGGGTGGCCGGCGCGGGCGCGGCGCTCACCAGTTCGCCCCGGCGGCCTCGACGCGGGTGAGCACCAGCCCGGCCGGGCCCAGCTGGTAGCGGCGCATCTCCGCCAGCGGCGGGGAGTAGGCGTGAATGCTCACGGCCGGGACGCTCGCGGTGTTCTCCACGTCATGCACGTGCCGCGGCCCGAACGTCCGCACTCCCCCGGCGGCCAGCACGGCCTCGGCGCAGGGCCGCCCGGTCCCGGGCACCGTGCGCTCGCGCAGCTCGCCGCGCACGACGGTGAACGCGCCGGCCGAGCCGCCGTGATCATGGAAGTCGGTGCGCTGCCCGGGCAGCCAGCTCAGCAGCCAGATCTCGTAATCGCGGTCCCGGGCCAGGCGCCGGTACCAGCGGGTGGCGGAGTCGATAGCGGACCAGCGCGGGCCAGTCCCCCGCGGCGGCGTCGCGGAGCAGCGCGGCCAGCTGGGCCCTGCTCAGCCCGCGGCCGGCACTGGCCGTGACCGGCATGCTCATCGTCATCCTATATATCCTATCGTTTTAATGGAGATCTGGCCTACAGGCTAGCACGCCCTGTCCCCGCGGCGCAGCTAAGCCGCCCTCCGGGTCAGCGTGCCGCCCGGGTGTTTGCCGCCCGGCCGGCCCGGCTGCGAGACTGGCCGGACGGGGCCCGTGCGCGCAGGCGCGCCACATTTCGAGATATGACTTGACAAGCCGGGCAAACGCGATACATCGTGTGTGCCGGCACCGCCGGGCCGGCCGGCGGCCCACCCGGGGGAGGATCCGTGGCCACCGAGCCGACCGAGTGCAGGACAGGGCCGGGACGGCTGGGCGCGCCGCCTGGCGGTGCTCCCGGCGGGCCGCCGGGCCAAGTACGGCGTGCTGGTGTTCTGGGTGATCGTGATCGCGCTGACCGGGTCGCTGGCCGGCAAGCTGATGGGCGCGGAGAAGAACGACGCGTCCGCCTACCTGCCCGCCTCCGCCGAGTCAACCCAGGCGCTGACCCTGCAGCGGCACTTCACCGCGCCGAACCTGAACCCCGCGGTCGTGGTGTACGTCCGGCCGTCCGGGCTGACCCCGGCCGACCTGGCCAAGATCGCCGCCGACGCCCGGTCGTTCGCCCGGCTGCCCGGCGCGGGCCAGGTGATCGGGCCGGTGCCGTCCCGGGATCACCGGGCCGCCGAGGTCCTCATCGAGGCCCACCTGGGGTTCAGCAACGCCATCACCAGCTTCGTGTCCCGGGTGCACGCCATCGCCTCGTCCGGCTCCCCCGGGCTGGCCGCCTACGTGACCGGCCCGGCGGCCAGCGCGGCCGACTCAGTGAAGATCTTCAAGGGCATCGACTCGACGCTGCTCTACGCCACCCTGGGCGTGGTTATCGTCCTGCTGCTGCTGACCTACCGCAGCCCGGTCCTGTGGCTGCTGCCGATCATCTCGGCCGGCGTCTCGCTGATCGCCGCCGAGGCGGTGATCTACCTGCTGGTCGTGCACGAGGGACTCGTCGTCAACGGGCAGACCGCGGGCATCCTGGTGGTGCTGGTGCTCGGCGCCTCGACCGACTACGCGCTGCTGCTGATCGCCCGGTACCGCGAGGAGCTGCGCAGGCATGAGGACCGGCACGTGGCCATGGCGGTGGCGTTGCGGCGGGCCGGCCCCGCCATCCTGGCCAGCGGGCTGACCGTGATCGCCGGGATGCTCTGCCTGCTGGCCGCGGACTCGGCGGACATCTCCGGGCTGGGCCCGGTGGCCGCGATCGGCATCGCGGTGGGGCTGCTGTCCATGATCACGCTGCTGCCCGCGCTGCTGGTCGTCACGGGCCGCTGGGTGTTCTGGCCGCTGCGGCCGCGCTACGGCTCGCCGGACCCGACGGCCGCGGGGCCGTGGGCCCGCATCGGCAGCCGGATCGCCCGCCATCCGCGGCGGGTGTGGATCGTCACCGCCGTGCTGCTCGCCGTGGTCTCGCTCGGCCTGATCGGCTTCCGGTTCGGCGCGCTCACCCAGGCCCAGTCCTACCGGGGCACGCCGAGCGCGGTGGCCGGCGAGAAGGTCCTGGCCCGGCACTTCCCGGCGGGCGCCGGGGAGCCGGCCTACGTGATCGGCACAGGCCCGCGACGCCGGGCCGCTGCGCGCGGCGCTGGCCCGCACCCCCGGCATCGCCGCGGTCAGCCCGCCGGTGGTGCGGGACGGGCTGGTCCTGCTGCAGGGCACGCTGGCCGTGCCGCCGGACAGCCCGGCGGCGTACACCGTGGTCAGCCGGGTGCGGGCCGCCGTGCACGCGATTCCCGGTGCGGATGCCAAGGTCGGCGGGTCCACCGCGATCAACGCCGACGTGGAGCACTACGCGATCCGGGACCGCAACGTCATCATCCCGCTCGTGCTCGTCGTCGTGCTGGTCATCCTGGCCCTGCTGCTGCGCGCGGTGGTCGCGCCGCTGATCCTCATCGGCACGGTGATCCTGTCCTTCGGGGCCGCGCTCGGCCTGTCCGCGCTCGCCTTCCGGCACATTTTCGGGTTCGCCGGCGCCGACAACGCCATGCCGCTGTTCGTGTTCGTGTTCCTGGTCGCCCTGGGCATCGACTACAACATCTTCCTGATGACCCGGGTGCGGGAGGAAAGCATCAGGTCCGGGACGCACCGCGGGATGCTGGCCGGCCTGGCCGCCACCGGCGGCGTGATCACCTCGGCGGGGCTGATACTGGCGGGCACGTTCGCCACGCTCGGCACGCTGCCGCTGGTGATCCTCACCGAGATCGGGTTCACGGTGGCGCTCGGGGTGCTGCTGGACACCCTGGTGGTGCGGTCCGTGCTGGTCACCTCCCTGACCCTGGACGTCGGGCGGTTCATGTGGTGGCCGAGCAGCCTGGCGGCCCGGGCCGGCGGTGCCCCGGCGCAGGACCCGCCCGGTGAGCTGTCCCGCCGGTGACCGGGCCGGGTGCCCGGGACGGCTGCCGCGGGCCTCCCCGCGGCCCGACCGGTTCTTACCGGCCCGTACAGTTGATCCCCGTGGGATCAGGTTCAGGCAGCGCAGGCTACCGGGAGCCGGACCGGCTCGTGGTCCGCACCGTTCCTGTCGCCGATCCCGGGGATCTGGCCGGGCGGCTGCCCGGCTCCGCCCCGCTGGCCTGGATCCACCGGGGCGAGGGGCTGGCCGGGTGGGGCGAGGCGGCCCGGGTGACCGCTGCCCGCCGGGACGGACCGGTTCACCGCGGCCGAGAAGTGGCTGCGCGCCCTGCTCGACGGCGCCGACGTCGACGACCAGGTCGGCGCCCCGGGGTGCGGGCTGGTGGCGTTCGGCAGCTTCACCTTCGACCCGGCCTCGGACGGGTCGGTCCTCATCGTGCCGCAGGCGGTGCTCGGCCGCCGGGACGGCCGGGCCTGGCTGACCACGATCTCGGCGGGCCCCGGGTCGCCGGCCCCGGACGGCTGGCCGCCCGGGGCCGGGACGGCCCGGCCCGGGCTCCGCCGGGCGCAGGCCACGTCCGGGGAGGTCCGCTGGCACGACGGCAGCCTGAGCGCGCCGCAGTGGGAACGCGCGGTGGCCGCGGCCGTGGCCCGGATCCGGGCGGGCGGGCTGCGCAAGGTGGTGCTGGCCCGCGACCTGCACGCGTCCGCGCCGGCCCCCATCGACCTGGCCCTGCTGCTGGGCCGGCTGGCCGCCCGCTACCCGGACTGCTACACGTTCGCCTGCGGCGGGCTGGCGGGCGCCACCCCGGAGCTGTATATCAGGCGGCAGGGCCGCGAGGTCAGCTCGCTGGTCCTGGCGGGCACGGCGCCGCGCAGCGCTGACCCCCGGCGAGGACGCCGCCCTCGGCGCCGCCCTGCTCGCCTCGGCCAAGGACACCGAGGAGCACCGCTACGCGGCGGCCGACGTGCGCGCGTCACTCGCCCCGCTGTGCGCGGACCTGCACGCCGCCCGGCGCCCGTCCCTGCTCCGGCTGGCCAACGTCCAGCACCTGGCCACCGCCGTGCGGGGCACGCTGGCCGCCCGGGCCGCGGACGGCAGCATGCCCTCGTCCCTGGCGCTGGCCGCCGCGCTGCACCCGACCCCGGCGGTCGGCGGCACCCCCACCGAGGCGGCCCTGGAGCTGATCCGGGAACTGGAGGGGATGGACCGGGGCCGCTACGCCGCCCCGGTCGGCTGGATGGACAGCGCGGGCAACGGCGAGTGGGGCATCGCGCTGCGCTGCGCCGAGATCGACGGATCCCGCGCCCGGCTGTTCGCCGGGTGCGGGATCGTGGCCGACTCCGACCCGGCCGCGGAACTCGCCGAGGCGCAGGCCAAGTTCCGGCCCATGCAGTTCGCCCTGGAACCGTGACCGGGCCGGGCCGGGGCGCAGCCCCGGCCGGTTCCAGCCCGGGGCGTGACCGGCCGCTCAGCCGGCCGGGGCCTCGGCCGGCGCCATGGGCAGCACGCCGTCCGGCTCGCGGAGCGGGAAATGGCAGGCCGCGAGGTGCCCGGCCGCGGTGAACGGCCGCAGCGGAGGCTCCTGCTCGGCGCAGATGTCCTGGGCCCGCGGGCAGCGGGTGCGGAACCGGCAGCCGGACGGCGGGTCGATAGCCGACGGCAGTTCCCCGGCCACGCCCTTCTCCTCCCGGCCCCGGGCCTTGACCGGGTCGGCGACGGGCACCGTGTCGATGAGGCCCTTGGTGTAGGGGTGCACCGGGAAGTGGTACACCTCCTCGGACGGGCCGACCTCGACCAGCTTGCCCAGGTACATGACGCCGATGATCTCGGACAGGTACCGCACCACCGACAGGTCGTGCGAGATGAACAGGTAGGTCAGGCCCAGGTCGCGCTGCAGGTCCCGCATCAGGTTCAGGATCTGGGCCTGGATGGACACGTCCAGCGCGGACACCGGCTCGTCGGCCACCAGCAGCTTCGGGTTCAGGATGAGCGCGCGGGCCAGGCCGAGGCGCTGCCGCTGGCCGCCGGAGAACTCGTGCGGGTAGCGTTCCACCGCGCTGGCCGGCAGGCCCACCTGGTCCAGGATGGCCGCGACCTTCTGCTGCTGGTCCCGCCGGCTGCCGACGCCCTGGATGGCCAGCGGCTCGCGCAGGATCGGGCCGACCCGCATCCGCGGGTCCATCGAGGCGTAGGAGTCCTGGAACATCATCTGGACCTTGGTCGCCCGGCGGCGCCGCTCCCGGTTGCTCAGCTTGGCCAGGTCCTCCCCGTCCAGCACGATCGAGCCCGCGGTCGGCTGTCTCCAGGCCGACGATCAGGCGGCCGATGGTGGTCTTGCCGCAGCCGGACTCGCCGACCATCCCGAACGTCTTGCCGGGGCGGATCCCGAAGCTGACGTCGGCGACCGCGCTCACCTCGCCGACCTTGCGCTGCAGCACGGCCCCGGACGTCACCGCGAAGCTCTTCACCAGGTGATCGGTGGTCAGCAGGAAGTCGCCGCCGTTCACCGAGGCGCCCGCCACGTCCTCCAGGGAGACCCGCTCGGTCACCTTGAGGTCGGCCACCCCGGCCTCGTCGGACACCGAGCCGACCGGGAAGAAGCAGCGGTACTCGTGGCCCGGGACATCCCCGGTCAGCGGCGGCTCATCCTGCCGGCAGCTGTCCTGGGCGTACCGGCAGCGGGCGGCGAACTTGCAGCCCTGCGGCGGCCTGGTCAGGTCCGGCGGCATGCCCGGGATGTTGTAGAGCCGGGTCGCGCCTTCCACCGCCTTCTCCGGGAGGGCGCCGAACAGGGCCTCGGTATAGGGGTGCCGCGGGTTCCCGAACAGCCGGAGCGTGCTCGTCGTCTCCACGACCCGGCCCGCGTACATCACCGCCGCCCGGTCGGCCCGGCCGGCGATGACGCCGAGGTCGTGGGTGACCAGGATGACCGCCATCCCGAGCCGCTTGCGCAGGTCGTCGATGAGCTCCAGGATCTGCTTCTGGATGGTGACGTCCAGGGCGGTGGTCGGCTCGTCCGCGATGAGCAGCTTGGGCTCGCAGGCCAGCGCCATGGCGATCATCACCCGCTGCCGCATCCCGCCGGACAGCTGGTGCGGGTAGTTGCCCACCCGCTCCGCCGGGCGGGGCATGCCCACCAGCTGGAGCACCTCGATGGCCCGCTCCCGGGCGGTCTTGGCGTCCGCGCCGCGGTGCAGCTTCACGGTCTCCGAGATCTGGTCGCCGATGGTCATCGTCGGGTTCAGCGACGTCATCGGGTCCTGGAAGATCATGCCGATCTCGTTGCCCCGGACGTGCCGCATCTGGTCGTCGCTGAGGCTGGAGATCTCCTGCCCGTTCAGCACGATCTTGCCGCCGGTGATGTGCCCGCCCGGCGGGAGCAGCTGCATGATGGACAGCGCGGTCATCGTCTTGCCGCAGCCGGACTCGCCGACGATGCCGAGGCATTCCCCGGCGTCCAGGCTCAGGCTGACGCCCTCCAGCGCGTGCACCGTGGCGCTGCGCATCCGGATCTCGGTGTGCAGGTCCTCGAGCTCAAGCAGTGGTGCCATTCATCCTCATTGGAACGTGGGTGGGTGTACCCAGCCGGATCGCGAATGCGTGAATCATGTCAGCGGCGCTGCAGGCGCACCTCGACGGCGTCGCGCAGGCCCTCGCCGATGAAGATGGCCGCCGCGATGACCGCCACGATGCAGATGCCGGCCGGGAAGATGAGCCACCAGTAGCCGTCGTTGACGTACTGGATGCCGTCGCTGAGCATGCCGCCCCAGTCCTGGGACGGGGGCCGGATGCCCAGGCCGAGGTAGCTGAGCGCGACGATGAGCGCGATGGCGTCGGCGACCTGGAAGGTGGCGTTCACCATGATCGTGCCGACCGCGTTCGGCGCGATGTGCCGCAGCACGGCGCGCCGGCTGCCGCCGCCCATCACCTTCATCGCCTGCACGTAGTCCCGGGTGCGCAGCGACAGCGCCTCGCCGCGGACCAGCCGGGACGTGGTCAGCCAGGAGGTCAGCGCGATGACCAGGATCAGCACCGGCTTGCTCGGCACGACCAGGGACACCACCACGATGGCCAGGAACAGGGTGGGGATGGACAGCATGGCGTCCACCAGCCGCATCAGCGACGCGTCCACCACGCCGCCGAAGTAGCCGGCGATCGCGCCCCACAGCACGCCGACCACGGTGGCCAGCGCGGCGGCCGCGAGGCCGACCTCCAGCGAGATCTGCCCGGCCTGCATGAGCCGCCCGAGCACGTCGAAACCGTTCGCGTCGGTGCCCAGCCAGTGGGCGCTGCCCGGCGGGATAAATTCGTTCGCGAAATTCACCTGGAGCTGGTTAGTGTGGTACACCAGCGGGCCGATGAAGCAGAACAGCAGCATGAAGACGAAGATGGCCACCCCGGTGACCGCGAGCTTGTTCTCCAGGAACACCTCGAGGCCGCGCCGGAAGGAGCTGCGCGGCTTGCCGGCCGGGAGCCCGCCCGCCGGCAGGGCGGCGGCCTCCGGCTCCACCACCTCGTAGGTGGTGACCAGCCCGGTCGTGGCGGATGGGTTGCCCGGGTCGGGCAGTTCCGGCGGGACACTGGCTAGGCTCATTGGCTCACGTACCTCACGCGCGGGTCGAGCACCGCATAGGCGATGTCAGCGAGCAGCGAGCCCACGACGGTCGCGACGGCTACCACCACTGTAATTCCGAGCAGAATCGGATAGTCCTGGTTCAGGGCCGACTGGTAGAACAGGTACCCCATGCCCGGGTAATTGAAGACCGACTCGGTGATCAGCGCCCCGGCGATGATCCCGGGCAGGCTCAGCCCGAGCAGCGTGGCGATGGGGATCAGCGAGTTGCGCAGCACGTGCCGGAGCAGGACGCGCCGCTCGCTGGCGCCCTTGGCCTTGGCCGTCCGCACGTAGTCCTCGGTCAGGTTGTCCAGCACCGACGAGCGCATGTACCGGCTGAACAGCGCGATCGTGATCAGGGTCAGCGAGACGATCGGCAGGACCAGGGCGTTGAAGTTGGTGAACAGCGACGCCCAGCCCCTCACCCTGCGGGCCCTCGGGCGGGAAGAGCGGGATCTTGATCGCGAAGAACATGATCAGCAGGATGCCCAGCAGGAAGGCGGGCATCGCGTAGAACACGGTCGAGAACCCGTTGAAGAAGTGGTCCGCGAACTTGTTCCGGCGGACCGCCTGCAGCAGCCCGATCGGCACGGCCAGCAGCAGGGCCAGGATGGTGGAGATGCCGACCAGGAACACCGTCTTGGGCAGGTGGCCTGCCGAGCAGGGACGCCACGGTCTGGTTGAGCTTCCACGAGAAGCCGAGGTTGCCGGCCAGCAGGTGGCGCAGCCACAGGAAGTACTGCTGGTACCACGGCAGGTTGAAGCCGTACTGCTGGTCGAACTGCGCGACCGCGGCCGGGTTGCGGAACGCGTTGGGCCCCAGGATGGCGATGGCCGGGTTGCCCGGGATCGCGCGGAGCAGGGCGAAAGTGATCACCGTCACGATCAGGATGACGATGATCGACTGGAGCACCCTGCGGAGCAGGAAAACAGTCAACACTCCCCCTTGCGGGCGTAAGACGCGGGGGTGCCGGGTGTGCCCGGCACCCCCGCGCCCGGGGTAGCGGCTGACCCGCCTGGGGTCAGCCGCTACCTGCTACTTCACGAAATACCAGTTCTCCGGGTTAATGGCTAGGGTCGGCGGCTGCGGAGTGACGCCCCGCAGGGTGTTCTTGATCTCCGTCAGCTCGTAGACCCCGTTCGGCTGCCACTCCATCGGCAGCTGCGGCCCGAGGTAGTTCTGCCAGTTGTACATGGCCGTCATGCTGCTGGTGGTCAGCGTGTCGTTGATCAGCGAGTCGTTCTGCTTGTCGCAGTAGCCGCCCGAGTTGGCCGGCACGCCGCACATGAACAGTTCCTCACCGGTGGGCTGGTAGTCCGGGGCGAAGTTCCAGCCGCCGCCCCAGTTGGCGAAGTCCCAGTTGCAGGAGCTCTTGGTGACCACGCAGTTGCCGCCGGCCAGGGCGATGACCTGGTTGAACGGCTTCGGCTCCAGGTTCAGCTTGATGCCCACCGCGGCCGCGTTGGACTGCAGCTGGTCCATCTCCGACGTCGTCCACGCCACCCCGTTCGAGAACGGGAAGTTGAACGACAGGCCCTGGCCCGACTTGACGCCCGCGCCGCACTTGGCCGGGTCGGTGCAGGTGGTCACGCCGTTCGGGGTCGACCTTCCAGCCGTGGCTGGTCAGCAGGCTCTTGGCCTTCGACTCGTTGAACGGGAACGGGTCGCCCGTCGGCGCGCTCGGGGACAGGAACTGCGTCTTCGGCGTGTTCGGGACCGGGCCGACGGTGGGCAGGCCGTAGCCGCGCAGCGGGCCCTCGATCACGGCCTTCTGGTTCATCAGGTAGGCCAGCGCCTGCCGGAAGTACAGCTGCTTGATGATCGGGCCGTTCCCGGTCGTGCTCTGGAAGTTCGTCACGTAGTAGTTGATGCCCCAGGAGTACAGCGGGGCCAGCGTGTAGTTGTGCAGCGGGTTGGTCCCGACCGTGGCGTCGGCCGGCTTGGCCGGGGCGTCCTGCTCTGGCAGGTAACCCACGTCCACGTTGGAGTTCGGCGCCTGCAGCACGCTGTACTCGGCCGAGTCCGTGGTGAACGGCACTTCCTGGAACTGGGTCAGGGTCGGCTTGACCGGGCCCGAGTAGGACTTGTTCGGCACGAACGTGATGTGCCCGTCCGCGTTGAACGAGCTCAGCTTCCACGGCCCGTCCACGACCGACCAGATCGGCGAGGACGCGTAGCTGTTCAGCGTCTTGGACTGGCCGTCCAGGTAGGTGTACACGGCCTTGCAGTCACTGACCGTCGTGGTGCAGTGGCTCGGCCCGGACGCGGTCTTGTCCCACGCCTCCGGCATCGGGTAGATCTGCGCCAGCTCGTTGTACAGGAACCAGCTGTGCGAGTAGCTCTTGTCCATCGTCATGGTCAGCTGGGTCGGGCTGACCACCTTGACGTTCTTCACGATGGCTGGCCGGGAAGCCGGTGTAGCCGCCGTAGTTCGACGGCTCCGCGGTCTCCATGTTGATCCAGAACATCACGTTCGACGCGGTCACCGGCTGGCCGTTGGACCACTTGTACGGCTTGAGCGTGATGGTGACGTTGTTCCCGCTGAAGGTCGGCGCGTTGGCCACGCTCAGCGAGGCGTTGTAGTCCGGGGTCGTCGCCCTGGCCGAACCAGTACAGCGGCCGGTACAGCAGGTTCTGCAGGTAGCTGATGTTGGAGACGCTGAAGTCGGCGCTGCTGGAATACGGGAAGATGTAGTTCGGGGTGGTCGACGGGGGCAGCGCGTAAACCGCGGTCCCGCCCGTTACCTTGGTCCCCCCCGTATTCGAGGAGTTGGACCCGCTGCTGCCCCCGCAGCCTGCCGCGACGACTGCCAGCGCGGCAGCGCCGACAACCACGGTGAGCATCCTGCTGCGGAGCCTGGATCTTGGTTGTGCTGTGCTGCTTAGGGGCTTGCCCCATTACCACGGCTCCTTCGTGCACAGGGACCGCCGGCAACGTCGTGCGCTCCAGCGGGCCAACAGACATAGACGTATAACCGGGCGAGCCGGCTAGTGGCTAGATCAGCACGTCTCCGACGGCTCCGTCTACGGAGCTTGCCAGCTTGGGACGCTTTCGTGACTTGAGCGTAACAGGCACGTACTCTTCCGCCCGCACAGGCTCCTCCCGGGATAAGTTACGGACAGGTGCACGTCAAAGGATAAAACTGCCCGCCCAGGCGCTCACCGGCGGGATCCTACCCGGCGGCCGCGCTGGCCGCGGCCAGCCGCTGGCGCAGCCGCGCCCCGGCGGCCCGGTCGGTGCGGACCTCGATGACCTGCAGGCCCTTCCCGTGCAGCGCGTCCGGCAGCTCCGCGGCCCGGCCCAGCCGCCGGAACTCCAGGCCCGCCGCGGCGGCCAGCGACCCGATCCGGGCCCCCTGCGGGGTACCGAACAGCCGCTCGAAGCTGGCCGGGAAGCCGGCCGGCTCCAGGGTGGAGAAGATGCCGCCGCCGTCGTTGTTGACGACCACGATAGTCAGGTCCGGCCGTGCTTCGGCCGGCCCCAGGAACAGTCCCGGCGCATCGTGCACCAGGGCCAGGTCGCCGAGCAGCGCGGCGGCCGGGCCGCCGCCCGCGGCCTGGTGCGCCAGCGCCGCGCCGACCGCGGAGGAGACCAGCCCGTCGATGCCGCTGGCCCCCCGGCTGGCCAGCACGCGCAGCCCGTCCCGCGGCGCCATGTGCCGGTCCAGGTCCCGGATCGGCAGGCTGGACGCGGCCCACAGCAGGCCGCCGTCCGGCAGCGCCGCGGCCAGGTCCCGGGCCAGCCGCGGCTCGGTCAGCCCGCCGTCGCCGTCCAGCACCCGGTCCAGCGCGCGGCGCGCGGCCGCGTCGGCCCGCTGCCAGCTGCGCAGCCACGGCGACGGGCCGGGCCCGGGCGGGCCGCCGTCCAGCCGCACCGCGGCCGGCCAGGTCGGTCGCGGTGCGGGCCGGGTCGGCCCACCGGCCCGCCCCGCTGGCCAGCATCACCTGGCGGGCGCCGGCCGCCGCGGCCTGGCGCAGGAAGCCGAGCTGGCCCCGGGTCAGCCCGGGGCGGCCGGCGCACACCACCACCTCGGGGCGGTGCGCGGCGCTGAACGCCGGCTGCTCCAGCAGGTACTCGTAGGCGGTCAGGGCCTGGCCGCCGCGGCGCGCCCCGGAGGACGGCTCGGCCAGCACCGGCCAGCCGGCCTGCCGGGCCAGCCGGAGCAGCGCGCCCGGGTCGGCGGCGCCGTCGCCGGCCACGATGACGCCCCGCTCGGCCCACGGCAGGGCCAGCACGCCCCCGCCGCCCGGGGCGGCCTCGCCGGCCGCGGGCCCGATGCCCGCGGGGGTGCGGGTCCACGGCGCCCCGCCGGGCCGCCCGTCCAGTGGCTCGCGCCAGGGCCCGCCCGCATCCGGCAGGCCGGGCACCAGCGGGTCACGCAGCGGCAGGTTCAGGTGCACCGGGCCGGGCAGGCCGCCGGCCGAGCCGGACGCGGTGACCCAGGCGCGGCAGGCCAGCGACCGCCAGTACGCGTTCATCCCCGGCCGGTCCTCCGGCACGCCGGCCTCGCCGAACCAGCGCACCGCCGCGCCGTACAGCCGCAGCTGGTCGATGGCCTGGCTGGCGCCGGTGCCGCGCAGCTCGGGCGGCCGGTCCGCGGTGAGCACCAGCAGCGGCACGGCGGACTCGTCCGCCTCCACCACGGCCGGGTGGAAGCTGGCGGCGGCCGTCCCCGAGGTGCACAGCACGGCCACCGGGCGGCCGCCCGCCTTGGCCAGCCCGAGGGCCAGGAACGCGGCGGTCCGCTCGTCCACCCGGACGTGCAGCCGGACCGCATCGCGCCGGGCCCACAGGGCCATGGCCAGCGGGGCGCTGCGCGAGCCGGGGGCGAGCACCGCCTCCCGCAGCCCGCACCGGATCAGCTCGTCGGCCAGCACGGTGCCGAACGCGGTGGACGGGTTCATCGCCGGGCCCGGCCCGGCGGCGTCACCCGCGGCGCCGTCCCCGCCCGTCCCGTCCGTCATGGCGGCGTCACTCACCGGCACCCCCGGCCGGGGCGCCGAGGAACTCCGCGGCCGCGGCCACCCGGGCCCGCCACGGCGCGGGGTCAGCCTGCCACTCGGTGAGCCGTTCGGTATCGATGGCCGGGCGGCGGACCGGCAGCGTGCCGGCCTGCTCAGCCAGCGGATCGGCGGTCACGTCCCCGGCCAGCAGGCTCATGGTGGCCAGCCCGCAGGCATACGGCAGCGCGGGCAGCGCGGCGGCCAGCGCCACCCCGGCGGCCAGGCCGACCGACGACTCCACCGCGCTGGACACCACCACCGGCAGCCCGCACGCCTCGGCGACGCGCAGCGCGCTGCGCACCCCGCCGAGCGGCTGGGCCTTGAGCATCACGATGTCGGCGGCGCCGGCCGCGCGCACGGCGAGCGGGTCCGCCGCCTTGCGGATGGACTCGTCCGCGCAGACCAGCACGTCCACCCGGCGGCGCAGCGCGGCCAGCTCGCCCAGCGTCGCGCACGGCTGCTCGGCGTACTCCAGGCCGAACCGGCCCAGCTCGCCGAGCATCCGGGCGGCGGTGTCGGTGTCCCAGCCGCCGTTGGCGTCCACCCGGATCCGGCCGCCCGGGCCGAGCGCGTCCCGGACCGCCTCGACCCGGGCGATGTCCGCGGCCGCCGGCTCGCCGCGCTCGGCCACCTTGACCTTGGCCGTCCGGCAGCCGGAGCCGGACACGATGCGGTGCGCCTGCTCCGGGCCGACGGCCGGCACGGTCACGTTCACCGGGACCGCCTCCCGCACCGGCGCGGGCCAGCCGTCCCAGGCCGCCTCCAGCGCGCAGGCCAGCCAGCGGGCCGACTCGCGCGGGCCGTACTCGGCGAACGGGGAGAACTCCGCCTGCCCGGCCGGCCCCTCGATCAGCGCGCCCTCCCGGACGGTGAGGCCGCGGAACCGGGTCCGCATCGGGATCGCGAACGCGCGCAGCCCGGGCAGCGCGGCCGCCACCCGGTCCCGCGCCTCCCTCAGGGGCGGCGTGGGAACCTGCCGAACTCTGGCTGCCGCTTCTCCCGGAACGCGTTGCGGCCCTCCTGGGCCTCCTCGCTCATGTAATAGAGGAGCGTCGCGTCCCCGGCGAACTGCTGCATCCCGGCCGCGCCGTCGGTCACCGCGTTCAGCGCGCCCTTGAGCATGCGCAGCGCGAGCGGCGACTTCTCCAGCAGCTCGCGGGCCCAGCCGACGGTCTCCTCCTCCAGCCGGGCCAGCGGCACCACCTCGTTGACCAGGCCCATGGCCAGCGCCTGGTGCGCGTCGTACTGGCGGCACAGGTACCAGATCTCGCGGGCCTTCTTCAGCCCGACGGTCTCGGCCAGCAGCCAGGACCCGTAACCGCCGTCGAACGAGCCGACCTTGGGCCCGGTCTGGCCGAACACCGCGTTGTCCGCGGCGATGGTCAGGTCGCAGCACACGTGCAGGACGTGGCCGCCGCCGATGGCGTAGCCGGCCACCATGGCGATCACCGGCTTGGGCGTGCGCCGGATCTGCACCTGCAGGTCCAGCACGTTGAGCCGGCCGACGCCGTGGGCGTCCACGTAGCCGTCATCGCCGCGGATCTTCTGGTCGCCGCCGGAGCAGAACGCCTTGGTGCCCGCCCCGGTGAAGATGATCACGCCGATGCCCGGGTCGTCCCGGGCGGCGGTGAACGCCTGCGCCAGCTCGAACAGGGTGGTCGGCCGGAACGCGTTGCGCACCTCCGGCCGGTTGATCGTGATCTTGGCGATGCCCTCGGCCGTCTCGTACAGGATGTCGGAGTACTCCTGGCCCTCCGCCGGCCCGGACCGCTGCCAGTCGATCACTGCAAGACCCTCCACGGCTGTCTGGCTGATGTGCCCGGTTAACCTTACGACGATGACCTCCCGGCCCCTGCACGCAGTGCTGCTGCCCGCCGCCGGCCACGCGGCCCGGCTGCTGGAGGTGCTGGCCGCCGCGCTGGACGGTTCCGGGCCCGCGGTCCTCCCGGTCGACCCGAGGCTGCCCGGTGACCAGGTCGCCGCGCTGCTGGCCGCGCTGCGGCCGGACACCCTGGAAACCCCCCACGGCTCCGAACGCCTCGACCCGGGCGGCCGCCCCGCCCTGGCCCCCGGGACGGCGGTGGTGATCGCCACGTCCGGGTCCACCGGCGAGCCGAAGGGCGCCGAGCTGAGCGCGGCGGCGCTGCGCCACTCGGCCCGGGCCAGCCTGGCCCGGCTGGGCGCCCGTCCCGGCCAGCGCTGGCTGTCCTGCCTGCCGCCCAGTCACATCTCCGGGCTGGCCGTGTTCGTCCGCTCGCTGCTGTCCGGGGCCGGCCCGGTCATCGCGGGCCGGGCGGACGCGGCGGCCGCGGCGGCGGCCGGCTGCGACTACGTGTCGCTGGTGCCGACCCAGGTGCGGCACCTGCTGGACGAGCCGGGCGGCCCGGCCGCGCTGGCCGCGTTCCGCGGCATCCTGCTCGGCGGCGCGGCCGCGGCGGCCGGGCTGCTGGCGGAGGCGGCCGCGGCGGGCGCCCGGGTGGTCACCACCTACGGGATGACCGAGACCTGCGGCGGGTGCGTGTACGACGGGACGCCGCTGGACGGGGTGTCGGCGCGGATCGGCGCGGACGGCCGGATCCGGCTGGCCGGGCCGGTGCTGTTCTCCGGGTACCGGGGGCGGCCGGAGCTGACCGCGGCCGCGCTGGACGGCGGCTGGTTCGTCACCAGCGACCTCGGTGACCTCGACCGGGCCGGGCGGCTCACGGTGCGCGGCCGCGCCGACGGCATGATCAACACGGGCGGGGAGAAGGTCGCGGCCGACGAGGTGGCCGGCGCGCTGGCCGGGCTGCCCGGGGGTGCGCGAGGCGGCGGTGGCGCCGCGGCCGGACCCGGAGTGGGGGGAGCTCGTCACCGCCATCGTGGTGCCCGCCGACCCGGCGGCCCCGCCCAGCCTGGACGGGCTGCGCACGGCGCTGCGCGGGACGCTGCCCCCGTTCGCCGTGCCGCGGGCGCTCGTGCTGGTGCCGGCCATCCCGCTGCTGCCCTCGGGCAAGCCCGACCTGCAGGCGCTGCGCCGGCTGGCCCGGCAGGAGTAGCCGGGCGGCCGGATTAACGGGGTGCCGCTCCGGCGTTGAAGCCACTGAGAGACCTGTGGTTAGCCGCGGCATCAGGGGGCAGCGTGGCGTGCAGGCATGCGGCACTAGCGTGCTGGCGGGAACAATCGGCTCCCCACGGCGTTATTACCTATGCCCGCGCTTCACAGTAGCAAGGACTGCGGACCGCTGGAGCACACCGAGACCACGGGAACGTGACGGCCGTGCGTGCGCCATGCACGCCCGCGAAGGGAGGTGCCTCGATGCCGGGGACTGCAGCCGCCAGGCGGGCTCCCGCCGACGAGGCGGCGACCACGCGCGTGGATGAGCTGATCCAGCTGGGCCGCGGCCAGGGCCACCTGTCCCTGGCCGAGCTGCGCGCGGCCTTCGCCGGCGCGGGCGTTTCCGCGGCGGACGGCCGCTCCATCATCCGCGAGCTGGCTGAGGCCGGGGTACGGCTGGGTGACGAGCCTGCCGGGGGCGGGGACGCTGCCCAGGGACGAGCACGGACGGGCACGGAGGACATGGACACTGCACTGCTCACCGAATCGCGTGACGCCGCCGAGGGGCCCGGGCCGGACGGCCTGGACGCGGCCGAGGTGGCCGCGGAGGCTGAGGCCGTGGCCCTGGCCGGGGCCGCCGGCCTGACCAGGCCCGCCGGGCTGGCCGGGGAGGCCGCCGAGCCGGCCCAGCCGGCCCTGGCCGAGGTCGACCTGGACGACCAGACGTCGGCCATGGGCGACTCGGTGCACACCTACCTGAAGTCCATCGGCCGGACCAGCCTGCTCACCGCCGAGCAGGAGGTGAACCTGGCCAAGCGGATCGAGGCCGGCCTGTTCGCCGAGCACAAGCTGGAGACCGAGCCCGACCTGGCCGCAGGGCTACCGCCGCGACCTGGAGGAAGTGGCCGAGGATGGCCGCCGGGCCAAGGCGCACATGCTCGAGGCCAACCTGCGGCTGGTGGTGTCGGTGGCCAAGAAGTACAGCGACCGCGGGCTGTCCCTGCTCGACGTGGTGCAGGAGGGCAACCTCGGGCTGATCCGGGCCGTGGAGAAGTTCGACTACACCAAGGGCTACAAGTTCTCCACCTACGCCATGTGGTGGATCCGGCAGGCCATCCAGCGCGGGTTCGCCGACTCGGCCCGGACGATCCGGCTGCCGGTGCACGTGCTCGAGATGCTCAGCAAGCTGAGCCGGGTCGAGCGGGACATGCACCAGCGGCTCGGCCGCGAGCCCACCCCGGAGGAGCTGGCCGTCGAGCTGGACCGCACCCCGGACCAGATCGAGGAGCTGCTGCGCACCAGCCGCCAGCCGATCAGCCTGGACTCCACCATCGGCGAGGACGGCGAGACCAGCATCGGCGACCTCATCGAGGACGTGGACGCGCCGGAGGCCTCCGAGCTGGTGGACCGCCAGCTGATGGCCGACCAGCTGCGGCACGCGCTGGACGGGCTGACCCAGCGGGAAGCCACCATCATGGCGATGCGGTTCGGCCTGTACGACGGGAACCCGCACACGCTGGATGAGATCGGCCGCGCGCTCGGGCTCACCCGGGAGCGGATCCGGCAGCTGGAGAAGCAGTCGCTGTCCAAGCTGCGCCACCCCAGCCGCGCCCGCCAGCTGCTGGACTACGCCAGCTGAATGGACTGAACCCACTAAGGCCCCGCTATTGGCGGGGCCTTAGTCATGCCTGACGTAGAGCCGGATCCTGAGGTAATGGCGCCCGGGCGCCCACCGCCGGGCCAGCCGGAAGCCGGGAGCGAGGTAGCGGGACGGCCGCGGGCCGCCCCGGCCCATCTGCACCACCCAGATCCGGTGGACTCCCCGTTCCCGCCGGATCAGCACCGGCCGGGTCACGGCGGTGCCGTACAGCTGCCCGGCCGCGGCCGGCGGCTGCGCCAGGCTGAGGTCGCGGAGCCGGCTGAAGCCGGCCGGGGAGGCCAGGGACCACGGCGGGACGAACGCCCCCGGGTAGATGATGGCGTCTCCGGGCCGCTCGTGGCGGGCCAGGTAATTCCCGGCGGCCTGGATGGGGCTCCCCGGCGTCCGGATGGCCAGCTGCAGCGGCAGGCAGCACGCCGCGAGCAGGGCCAGCGCGGCGGACCGCCCCGGCCAGCGCAGGGCCGCCAGCCCGGTCCCGGCCAGCAGGGCCACCGCGGGCAGGCAGCCGGTGATGTACCGGCCGTTGTACACCGGCCTGGCCTCGGACAGGGCCAGCAGCAGCAGCGGCGGCAGCACCAGCCACGGCCCGGCCAGCCAGGCCACGTCCCGGCCGGGGCGGCTGGCCCCGGCCCGGGCCGGCCCGGGCCGGCGCGGCTGATGCCCCCGGGCCGCCGCGCCGGGCCGTCCCCGGGCGGCCACGCCGATCACGGCCAGCAGCCCGAGCACGGTCGCGGCGGCCAGCCCGCCGCCCAGGGTCGTCACCAGGTTGCCGGCGTCCTTCCAGCCCGGCCGGGGAATCCAGGACACCTGCCCCCGCTGCAGCCAGGCGGCCACGGCTACCGGCGCCACGGCGGCCGCGGCGGCGGCCACCGCCAGCAGCCAGCCGCGGAACACGGCGGCCGGCACCCGCCGGCCGCTGGCTGGCCCGGTCCGCCGCCTGGCCAGCCAGGCCAGGGTGACGGCATGCGCGGGCACCAGCAGCAGCCCGAACAGCTGGAGGTACCCGGTCAGGGCGAGCGCCACCGCGTAGCCGGCCAGCCAGCGTGGCCGGGGGTCCGCGGCCACCCGGAGCAGCAGGTAGCTGGCCGCGGTGGCGCTGGCGGTGACCATCGCGTACGGCCGGGCGTCGTGGGCCTGCAGGCTCACCGTGGGCAGCACGGCGAAGACCAGCCCGGCCCACAGGGCAGCCCGGCGGGAGACGAGCCGGCCCGCGATGGCGGCGACGCCCCCCGCGGCCGCGGCCATGGCCACCGCCGAGGGCAGCCTGGTCACGACCTCGCCGGTGCCCGCGACCTGGACCACCGGCCAGATCAGCAGGTAGTACAGGCCGTGCACCGCATCCACGTGGCGGAGCAGGCGGCCCAGCGCGGGCAGCGACCGGGAGACCGCCGAAACCGTGTCCGCCTCATCGCCCCAGTACGACCGGGTCCCGATGCCCCAGGCCGTCACGGCCAGGGTGAAAGCCGGCCCGGCCAGCAGCATCCAGTCCGGCCGCCATGCCGTCGGCTGGCCGGCCGGGCGGGCGGCGCCCGGCCCGGCGGGGACCGCCGTGTCCGCGCTGAGCCGCCCTGCCCGGTCTTGCAGCAGTTCTTCCACGGACGGCCCTTCCGATGCGTTCGGTCCCCCACCTATCAAGCGCACCAGGCAGCCCGCTGGTGCCCAGCCGGGGAGAAAATGAGCGGCGCGATACGCGCCGATTACCATCGCCCGCCCGGGATGGGCGCCCGGGTCAGCGGCCGGCCGGCGTCGCGGCCGGCTCAGGCTCGCCCAGGGACAGGTAGCTCTCGTCTTCCTGGGCGGTGTGCAGCCGGAGGATCGCGTGCAGCCCGTACAGCAGGGCGCGCAGGTCGGCGATGTCGACCTCGTCGGGCTGGGCGGCGCCGATGTCGTCGAGTAGCTGGCCGAGCCGCCTGGATCTGGTGGGCGATCTCGGCGTGGCCCCGGCTCATGGTGGCGGTGCGCGTCGGCTGCTGCCGAGCATCCGGTCCAGCGCCGGGTACAGCTCGCGTCCTGCTCGGCCTGCTCGTGCGGGCCGATCTCCTCCGACCAGCAGCCGGTGCGCCTGCCGGACGCTGGCCATCGCCTCGCTCGGGCGGCAGCGACGCCGAGGGCGTCCGCGGCCGCCCGCAGCTCCTCGATATCGGCCCGGATCGCCGCGTGCTCGCTCCGGAACCGGCGGGTCAGCGCGGCGTCGGCGGCCTCCAGCCGCGCCTCGTGCCCGGCCCGGCCGCAGCGCCCGCAGCGCGTTGAGGATCACCGCGACGTCGATGCGCCTCCTGCAGCAGCGCGCCCCACACGGCCGGCAGCAGGCCCGCGGCGGCGGCGCCCATCGCCATCAGCGACATCCGCCATTCCGGCCAGCACGCTCTGCAGCGCGATCCGGCGCGTCCGGCGCGCCACGGTCATGGACTTCGCCGAGCCGGTCGATGCCGGTCCACGGTGAGCACCGCGTCGGCTGCCTCGCGAGGAGGCGGTGGCGCCCCGCGGCGCCCATGGCGACCCCGACGTCGGCCAGGGCCAGCGCGGGAGCGTCGTTGATCCCGTCGCCGACCATGATGACCGGCGCCGCGGCCGCTGCTCCGCCCGGACGGCGTCCAGTTTCTCGGCCGGGTGTCCGCTCGGCGAGCACCTCATCCACGCCGATCACCGCGCCGACTGTCTCGGCCACCTCGGCGCGGTCTCCGGTGACCATGACGATCCGGCTCGATGCCGCCGCCGCGCAGCGCGCGGATCGTCCGCGGCGGCGTCGGGCCGGACCGGGTCGTCGAGGACCAGCGACCCCGGCCGGCTCGCCGTCGACGCCGACGAACACGGTGAGCGCCCCGTCCAGCCGCGCCCGGCGGCGCGCGGCCTTCACCCACCGGCGGCGTCCTGGCGGTCCGCCGATCCCAGCACCAGCCTTGCCGACCGGCCACCCGGTGGCCGTCCACCACGCCGCGGATGCCCTGCCCGGCAACCTCCTCCACGTGCTCGCGGCAGGCATCAGCACGCAGTCCGCGCTGCCGCGGCCGCGCTCGACCACCGCGCCAGCCAGAACGTGCGCGGACACCTGGTCCAGCGACGCCGCCAGCCGCAGTACCTCGCGCCGGCGCCAGCCGGCCGGCCGCGACGATCGCCGCGACCGCCGGGTGCCCGCTGGTCAGCGTCCCGGTCTTGTCCAGCAGCAGCGTCGTGCACCGGGCAAGCCGCTCGAGCACCCCGCCGCCCTTGACCACCACGCCGCGCCGGGCCGCCACCGACAGCCCCGAGACCAGCGCGACCGGGGCGGCCAGGATCAGCGGGCACGGCGTCGCCACCACCAGCACCGCCACCGCCCGCGGCCGCGCCCGCCAGCCGCCCACGCGGCCCCGGCCGCAGCCAGGCTCACCAGCAGGAACCACACCGCGTAGCGGTCGGCCAGGCGGACGAACGGCGCCTGCGACGCCTCGGCCTCCGACACCAGCCGGACGATCCCGGCATAGGTGCTGTCCGCCGCGCTGGCCGTCGCGCGCAGGTCGAACGGGCCGCCCGCGTTCACCACGCCGCTGCGCACCGCGTCCCCGTCGCGGCCGCTCGACCGGACGCGGCTCGCCGGTCAGCGCCGACTCATCCAGCACCGCGCGCCGCGCCGTGACCGTGCCGTCCACCGGGCACCAGGTCGCCGTGCGCCACCACGAGCAGCGTCACCGGGCACGATCTCATCCAGCGGCACCGTCTCCAGCGCCCGTCCGCGGTAGCGGCGGGCCGTCCGCGGCGCCCGTTGCCAGCAGCGCGGTCAGGTCACGGCGGGCCCGGCCCGCCGCCCACGCCTCCAGCGCGCGCCCGCTGCCAGCATGACCCTGATCACCGCGGCCGCCAGCAGTTCGCCCACCGCCACGGCGCCGGCCAGCGCGAGCAGCGCGATCACGTCCACCCCGATCCGGCGCTGCCGCGCCGCATCCACCATGGCCCACAGCGCGTAGCCGACGCCGACGGCCGCCGCGGCCAGCCACGCGGCGTCGCCAGCCCGGCCGGCCCCGGCCAGGCGGGCCGCGCCGCCGGCGGCCAGCGCCCGCGTGACCGCGGCCAGCATGCACGGCCAGGTGCCGGGCCAGCCACTGGCCCGCGACGGCTCACGCGACGTCGCCACCCCAGCATCATCGCCCGCCCGGCCGGCCGGCTCCAGGGCGGCCTACCCCCCGGCCGGGCCGAGCGGCCCAGCCCCGGGGCCATCGCCCGGCCGGCTGCCGCGCCCGGTAATTCCGGCCGTTCCGCCGGGAATTTCTTGTTGGCCCGGCGGCCGGCCCGCCTCCTACCGGCAGTGCACCCGACCGAGAGGATCACCCATGAATGCTGCACCTGGCTGGCCGGCCGCCCCGTTCCCGGCACTGCGGGCGGGCCAGCCCGCCGGCCCGGGCGCCGTCCGGCCGCGCGGGACCCGCGCACGGCGGCGGCTGGCCCGGGCCGCGCTGGCCGCGGCCGCCGCCACCTCACTCAGCCTGGGCGCCGGCCTGCCCGCCGCCCAGGCGGCCACCACCCCGCGCTGGCGGGTGTTCCACACCATCCCCGCGGCCAACAGCGTCCTCGATGACGTGACCGCGGTCAGCCCGTCCGACGCGTGGGCGGGCGGGTCGACGCCGGCCCAGACCCCGGTCCTGTACCACTGGGACGGCCGCCGCTGGCTGACGGTGCCGCGGCCCGGGGACCGCGGGGTGGTTCGCCAGCAGCGTGTCGGCGTCGGCACCCGGCAATGTCTGGGCCGCCATCAGCAATGGAGACGCGGTGGACCACTGGAATGGCCGGGCCTGGACCCGGACCAGTTTCGGTGCGCCGTCCGGCACCCTGATCAGCGGGGTGGTCACCCTCGGCCCGCGGGACACCTGGGCATTCAGCTACAACGAGAGCACCCAGCGGGAGACGGCGCACCACTTCAACGGCCGGTCCTGGAGCAGCGGCCCGCTGCCGGCCAGCGTGGACGGCGGCGGCGAGGCCGGCCTGGTCAGCGCGTCGTCCGCGGCGGACATCTGGACGTTCGGGTCCGCCCACGGGGCGTGGGTCACCACGCACTACGACGGGCGGTCCTGGCGTACCGTGCCGCTGCCCGCCGGGCTGGTGCCCGCCGGGCAGGAACTGCTCCCGGAACGGATCGTCGCGCAGTCCCGCCGCGACGCGTGGGCGACCCTGCTGTCGGTGTCCCCGGCCGGCGCCGGGCCGGCCGTGCTGCTGCACTGGAACGGCACCCGGTGGGCCCGGGTGACCCGCGGCATCCCGGCCGCGGCGCTGCTCGGCCCGGTCGCCTCCGACGGCCAGGGCGGGCTGTGGCTCAGCGCCGAGACCCCGGCCTACGCCCCGTACCTGGCGCACTACCGCAACGGGCACTGGACGCGGGTGACGGTGCCCGCGGCGGCGCAGGGCGCGGTCAGCGTGGCCAGCCTGGCCCTGATCCCCGGGACCCGGACCCTGTGGGGGGTCGGCGCCGTCGCGGCCGGCTTCGGGACCTCCCAGGGAGCGGTCATCCTCGGCTACGGCCACTGAGGCGCCGCGGCGGCCGTGCGGTACTGGGCGGGTGGGCTCCTCCCGGGCGCGGTGGCGCTGCGGGCTGCCGGTGGCATGTGGTTCATTCAGCGACGGCTGCGGGCGACAATCAGGCGGGCGGTGGTTCCCGGCTGGCTGCTGGGAGCAGGTGCGGCAGGGAGCAGCACGGTGACCCGCAGGCCGCCTCCGTCTACCGGGGCGGCTGTTGCGTCGCCGCCATGGGCCCGAGCCACGGCCCGGACGATGGACAGGCCAAGCCCGCTCCCCGCGATGGACACTCGGCCGGCGTGCAGCCGCTGGAACGGCTCGAAGAGCGATGCTGCTTCTTGAGGCGTGATGCACGGGCCGCTGCTCTCGGCGGTCAGTTCGACGGTTCCAGCACGGCTGGCCGTGCGGATCGTGAGCCACCCGCCGGGACGGTTGTGGCGGATGCCGTTGTCGGCGAGGTTTTCGATCAGCCGTTCCAGCAGCACCCGGGTGCCGGTGACGGGTGCCGGCGTGAGCGCCGTAGTGAGCTGGATACCCGCCTGCCGGGCAGCGGCGGCGACCTGGCTGAGCGCCGGCCGGACCAGTTGCGCCAGGTCGGCTGGTTCAGTCTGGGCCAGTCCGCGTTCGCTTTCGGCCAGGGCGAGCAGGCCGTCGGCGAGCCGCTCGGACCTGGTCACGGCGGCCCGGAAGACCTCGCCCATGGCCCGCAGGTCCTGCGGGCTGGCTTGTCCCCTGTCGAGGGTGACCTCAAGCTCAGTGCGCATGATGGTCAGCGGGGTGCGCAGTTCGTGGGAGGCGTTGGCGACGAACCGGCGCTGAGATTCGAAGGCAGCCTCCAGCCGGGCCAGCATGCCGTCGAAGGTGTCGCCGAGCTCTTTCAGTTCGTCGCTGCGCCCGTGCAGCTGAAGCCGCTGGTGCAGGCGGGCGGCGGACAGGTGGCGGGCGGCCTGGGTGACGCGGCGGATGGGGCCGAGGATGCGCGCCGCGACCAGCCAGCCGAGCGCGATGGCGAGCAGCGCCAGCGGGGCCAGGATCATGGCCGACTGGCGCAGCAGCTGGCTGAGTGCGTCCCCGAAGGCACGTGCCTGGGCTGCCTGCGCGGCCTGTTCGCTGCCGACTTGAGGCAGCAGCCCGCCGGACAGCCGCGCGTGCGGGTGGCTCAGTGCCAGGGCGAGCTGCCCGCGGGCGGCTGCCTTGTCCAGCGGCGGGGAGAGGGGGCTGCGGATGACGGCCTCAGCCTGGCGGATGATCTGCGATGCCGGGTAGGACGGCACCGCGACGCTGGGGTGACCGGTGCTGAGTGAGTGATCGAGCACCACGTAGTTGAGGGCCAGCAGGCCCGTGCCTGCCACCAGGAACAGGGCGGCGAATGTCAGGGCCGCCCGCAGCCGGATCGTCGGCCGCAGCAGGTGAACGAGGCTGGCGCGGGCAGTCCGCGACTGTGTGGGCGCGGCGATCATGGGATCTTGTACCCGGCCCCGACCATGGTCTGGATGACTGGCGGGTCGCCCAGCCTGCGGCGCAGTTTGCTCACGGTCATCCTGACCACATTGGTGAACGGGTCGGTGTTCTCGTCCCAGGCCCGGTCGAGGAGTTCTTCGGCGCTGACCACCGCCCCGTCGGCGGCCATCAGGATTTCCAGCACGGCGAGTTCCTTCCTGGATACCTCGAGGCGCTCACCGCCGCGGTAGGCGAGCCGCCGGACTGTGTCGATGGCGAGGTCATCTCGGGTGAGCAGGGGTGGCTGGGCCGGATGGGCGCGGCGGCCCAGCGCCCGGACCCGGGCGACCAGCTCGCCGAAGGCGAACGGCTTGGGCAGGTAGTCATCGGCGCCCAGGTTGAGGCCCTCAATCCGGTCAGCCACCTGGCGGGCGGCGGTCAGCATCAGCACCCGCTCGTCGCCGGGGCCGGCGGCCAGCTGCCGGCAGACCTCGTCGCCGTGCACGGCGGGCAGGTCGCGGTCCAAGACGATCACCTCATACGGGCAGGCGGCGGCCTTGGCCAGCGCGTCGGCGCCGTCGAGCGCGATGTCCACCGCCATGCCCTCGGCCCGCAGCCCGCGCGCGATCGCTCGCGCCAGGGGCGGTTCGTCCTCGACCACGAGCACGCGCACTGGGCCTCCCGCGAGCCGATGATCCGCCAGCCGGTCTCCATGCTGGCCGGTCAGGGGTAACGCCAGCGTAAACGCCGCATTGGCGGCCCGGTTACGCCCAGCTGCGTAGAACGGGCCTGGCCGGCATCCGCCGCCAGCAGGCATCCGATTCAAGGGAGGGCTCCGGTGACATGGCATAGACGAGGCTGCGGTGTGCTCGCCGCCGCCGCCGCGCTAGCGCTCGCGATTGCTGGTTGCTCACCGGGGCAGGCGCGCAGCGTCGCCAGCCTGCCCGGTCACCCGCCTGCCGGAACGACTGCGCACGCAGCCGGGGGCCAGTTCCAGCGGCTGGTGGATTTCGCCCGCTGCATGCGCGGCCACGGGGTCAGCGTTCCCGACCCGCAGCCCGGCAAGCCGTACGGGATCTCAGCAGGCGGCGGCGCGGGGGCGGCGGCGCTGGGCGCCTGCCAGCATTTCCTGCCGCCCGCTGACACCGCCGCAGGCGGCCAGGCCAGCAAGATCGCCGCTGAGATGCCTGCTCTCATCGCCTACGCGCGATGCATGCGCAGCCATGACATCTCGATGCTCAACCCGGACTCCTCCGGCGTCCTCAACCTGGGCAATGTGCCGGGCATCTCCAGTGACTTCGGCCGGTACTCGCCGCAGTTCCGCGCCGCGGACACGGCCTGCAGGCACCTGCTGCCGGCCGGGGTGCATGACGACGGGACCGGGCCATGACCCGCGGCGCGGCCAGCGTCACGCTGGGCGTGATCTGCGCGGCCGTGGCGGGCGCGGTCACGGCCACGGCCATCCGCGGCGGTGCCGCAACCGCCAGCCCTCCCGGCCCGCCGCCGGTCACGGTCGCCACCGTGACCCGCACCAGCCTGGTCACCAGCACGCTGACCGCCGGGACCCTCGGCTTCGCCCCAGCCGACCCGGTCGTGAACCAGGTCACCGGCATCTACACGGCGCTGCCCCGCCCGGGCGCGGTGATCCGCCGCGGCCAGGCGCTCTACCACGTTGACAACCTTCCGGTGGTCTTGATGACGGGCCCGGTCCCCGCCTGGCGGGCGTTCACGCCGGGCATGACCGGCGGTCCCGACGTCACCGAACTGCAAAACAACCTCATCGCCCTCGGCTACGCGGCCGGGTTGCTCACCGCGCCCAGCGGCCAGTTCGACTGGCTCACCGCCGACGCTGTGGAACGCTGGCAGACGGCCTGCGGCTACCCCGCGACCGGGCAGGTCACCCTCGGGCAGATCGTCTTCCTTCCCACAGCGGTGGTCGCAGGGGCGCTGAACGACGCCCCGGGCCAGGCAGCCTCAGCGGGACAGGCCCCGGTCCAGGTCACGACCGCGCAGCGGGTTGTTACCGTCCCGGTGAGCCAGAACCTGCCGCCGGTGAGCACGGGGGAGAACGTGTCGATCATCCTGCCCTCCGGCACGCGCACACCCGGGAGGGTCACCGCCGTCGGGCCGGTCCCGCCGGGATCCGGCTCTGGTGGCTCCTCCGGCTCCGGTTCCTCAGGCACGGGCAGTTCGCAGTCGTCGGCGACGACACAGCTGACGGTCATTCCCGATCACCCGGCCGCCACCGGCACCGGCCAGGACATCGCGGTCCAGGTGTCGCTGGTGACCCAGCGCGCCTGGGGAGTCCTGGCCGTCCCGGTCTCCGCGCTGCTGGCCCTCGCCGGCGGCGGGTACGGCATCGAGGTCGTGGAACCATCAGGCCCGCACCGCCTGGTGGGGGTGACCACGGGCCTGTTCGCGGACACGCTCGTCCAGATCTCCGGGCCCGGAATCCGGGCCGGGACGAAGGTGGTGACGGCCCAGTGACCGCGCTGGAACTGGATCAGGTAGCCAAGCTTTACCCTGGGGCACCGCCGGTGGCCGCCCTGCGCGGTATCTCGCTCGCGATCAGCGAGGGTGAGTTCACCGCCTTGACCGGGCCGTCCGGCTCGGGGAAATCAACGCTGCTCACCATCGCCGGCACCCTGGACCGGCCCACCTCAGGCCGGGTGCAGATCGCCGGGCAGCCGGTCAGCTCGCTGGCCGACCACGAACTGGCCGCGTTCCGCGCCGCCCGCATCGGCTTTGTGTTCCAGCAGTTCTTCCTGCTCCCCGCCCTGTCCGCGGTCGACAACGTGGCGGCCGGGCTGCTCTACCGCCGGGTCCCGGCCAGCCGCCGCCGCGCGGCCGCCCGGGCCGCGCTGGAAGCCGTCGGGCTCGGCCGGCCGGATGGAGCACCGGCCCCGGCAGCTATCCGGCGGCGAATGCCAGCGGGTCGCGATCGCCCGCGCCCTGGTCGGCGAGCCGGCCATCATCCTGGCCGACGAGCCCACCGGCAGCCTCGACTCAGCCGCGGGCGCCCAGATCCTCGCGCTGCTCACCACGCTCAACCAGGCCGGCACCACCATCATGGTGGTGACCCACAACCCCGGCGTGGCCGGCGCGGCCCAGCGGACGATCGAGCTTCGGGATGGGGCTGTCCTGCACGACACGGCGGCCCGGCCATGACAGGCATCCGCCGCGCGGATGGCACTGCCCGGATGCAGCGAGGGCGGTCCGGGCTGCGCCTCGCCGACATCGGCGGGCTGGCTGCCCAGGGGCTTGCCAGCCGGCCCGTCCGCGCGATCCTGTCAGCCGCCGGGATCGCGCTCGGCGTCGCGACCATGGTCGGCGTGCTGGGGATCTCCAGCTCCAGCCAGGCACAGCTAGTGGCCGAAATCGACGCGCTGGGCACCAACATGCTCACCGCCACGCCTAACACGCTGCTGGGCAGCCAGGCCGCTGCCCTGCCCGCCACCGCACCGGCCATGGTCGCGCGCGTCGGGCCGGTCATCTCCGACGCGGCCATCGGGACCATGAGCGCCTCGATCTACAAGAACGACCGCATCCCCGCCGCTGACAACCAGTCCATCACCGTGGACGCCGCCGCCCCCAGCCTGCTCGCCACGGTCGAAGGCCACCTGGCCCGCGGCCGGTTCCTGAACGCGGCAACCACCCGGTACCCAGCCGTCGTCCTGGGCGCCAGCGCCGCCACCGCGCTCGGCATCGACAGCACCAGCGGCGTGCAGCTGTGGCTCGGCAGCCAGTGGCTCACCGTCGTGGGTATCCTCCGGCCGCTCCCGTTGGCACCCGAACTCGACCGCGCCGCACTCATCGGCTTCACCGAAGCCCGCCTGCTGACCGGGAAGAGCATCCCGCCCACCGAACTGTATGTCCGCACCGACCCGGCCAGTACCAGCGCCGTCCAGGCCGTGCTGCCCGCCACCATCGACCCGGCCGCACCCCAGGACGTAGCCATCGCCAACCCCGCCGCCGCGCTCACCGCACGCGCCGACACCACCGCCGCATTCAGCAGCCTGCTCCTCGCGCTCGGCGCAGTAGCCCTGGTCGTGGGCGGCGTCGGCATCGCCAACGTCATGGTCATCGCCGTACTGGAACGACGCGGCGAAATCGGGCTTCGCCGCGCCCTCGGCGCCCGCCGCTGCCACATCGCGGCCCAGTTCATCGCCGAATCAGCCCTGCTCGCCCTGGCCGGCGCGACAGCCGGAGCCATCCTCGGCGCCTTCGCCACCACCACATACGCAGCGCTGCGGCACTGGGACGCCGTAGTGCCACTGCCCGCGCTGCTGCTCGCCATTACCTCCGCGCTCGCCGCCGGCGTCCTAGCCGGGATCTACCCGGCACTCAAGGCCGCCCGGCTCTCCCCAGCCGAAGCGCTGGCGACCAGGTAATCCGCAATCAGTACGGGCCCGGCCCGGCGCCCTCCCCGCCCGCCGCGGCGGGCGGGGAGGGCCGCGATCGCCGCGGCCGCCGCCAGCTCACCCGGCCGCGCCGGCGGGCGGCCGTGCTGTACTGGGCGGGTGGACTCCTCCCGGGCCCGGCCGCCCGGCCCGCCGCCCGGCGCCGCCCCGGCCGGCCGCGGCGAGGTGGCCCGGTACTGGCGGCACGCCGCCGTGCCCGGGGTCGACCTGCTCCGGGCCCGGTACGTGACGCACCGGTACGCGCGGCACGCGCACGAGACCTACACGCTGGCGCTGATCGAGGCCGGCGTCGAGGAATTCCGGCACGACGGCAGCCTGCTGCGGGCCGGCCCGGGCGCGGTGGCGCTGCTCAACCCCGAGGTGGTGCATACCGGTCACGCCGGGGTCCCGGAAGGCTGGTCCTACCGGGTGCTCTACCCGGCGGTGAGCGTGGTGCGGGCGGTCAGCGCCGAGCTCGGCGGGGGCCGCGGCACGCCGCGCTTCCGCGAGACCGTGGTGGCCGACCCGCGGAGCGCCCGGCTGGTCCGGGCCGCGCACCGGGCCGCCGAGCAGGGGGATCCGCTGGCCTCCTCCAGCCTGCTGCACGCCGCGCTGGCCGGGCTGCTCCGCCAGCACGCGGGCGGCGGCCGCCGCCGGCCGGCCCGCTGCCCGGCCGCCCGGCCGTGCGCCAGGCGGCCGGCCTGCTGCAGGAGCGGCTCACCGACCCGCCCAGCCTGGCCGAGCTGGCCGCGCTGACCGGGCTGGGCACGTACGCGCTGCTGCGCGCGTTCCGCGCGGAGACCGGCCTGCCGCCGCACGCCTACCTGAACCAGGCCCGGGTCCGGGAGGCCCGCCGCCTGCTGGACCAGGGCGTGCCGCCCGCCGCGGCGGCCGCCGAGGCCGGGTTCGCCGACCAGGCGCACCTGACCCGGCACTTCAAGCGGATCGTGGGCGTGCCGCCCGGCGCCTACCAGCGGGCCCGGCTCGGCCCGGGCGGCGCGCAATAACGTTCAAGGCAGCGCGCCCGGCCCGGCCGTAGCCTGCCGGTCATGACGGACACGTCCGCCCGCGCCCCGGCCCGCGCCCCGGCGCAGGCCACCCGCGACGGCCTGGCCCTGGGACTGGCCGTGGGCATCTCGGGGCTGGCCTTCGGCGCGGCGGCGGTGGCCTCCGGGCTGAGCGTGGCCCAGGCATGCGTGCTCAGCCTGGTCGGCTACTCCGGGGCGTCCCAGTTCGCGCTGGCCGGGGTGGTGGCCGCGGGCGGGAACCTGGCGGCCGGAACGGCCGGCGCGGTGCTGCTGGGCAGCCGGAACGGGCTGTACGGGCTGCGGCTGGCCGGGCTGCTGCGGGCCCGCGGGGCGGTCCGGCTGCTGGCCGCGCTGGCCATCACCGACGAGTCGACCGCGGTGGCGCTGGCCCAGCCCACGCCGGAGGCGGCCCGCGCCGGGTTCCGGGCCACCTTCGTCAGCCTCTACCTGACCTGGAACGCGGCCACCCTGGCGGGCGCGGTCGGCGCGGGCCGGCTCGGCTCCCCCGCCGCCTTCGGCCTGGACGTGGTGGGCCCGGCCGCGTTCCTGGCCCTGCTGTGGCCGATGCTGTTCGCCGGAGCGCCGTCCCGGATGGGCGGGGGGTTCCGGGGGGTCGCCCCGGGCCAGCACAGTGAGGCGGGGCGCGCCGCAGGCGTGTCCCCGCCGAGCCGGCGGATGGGCGGGGGGTTCCGGGGGGTCGCCCCCCGGGCCAGCACCGTGGCGCTCGGCGGGGCGCGTGATCGCGGTGGCCGCGACCCCGTTCTGCCCGCCGGGCATCCCGGTCATCCTGGCCGCCGCCGCGGCGCTGGCGGCGGTGCTGCCGTGGCCGTCGCGGGCCCGGCGGCCCGGGGAACGGGCGTGGCGGCTCGCCGGCGTGGCGGCGGTCGCGGTGACCGGCACCTGGATCGCCGTGCTCGTCACCGCGGGCGGGTGCTATGCGCTCAAGCTGGCCGGGCTGGCCGTGCCCGCGCGCTGGCTGGACCATCCGCGCGCGCAGCGCTTCGCCGCCCTGGTCCCGGTGGCGCTGCTGGCCGGGCTGGTCGCGGTGCAGGCCACCGCCCGCGGCCGGTCCCTCACCGCGGACCCGGCCGTGCTGGCCGGCCTGGGCGCGGCGGTCGTGGCCCTGCTGCTGCGCGCCCCGTTCCTGGTCGTGATCGTGGCGGCGGCCGGCACGGCGGCCGGCCTGCGGGCCCTCGGCGCCGGCTGACACGGTAAGGTGCCCCGCGTGACTGTGCACGTCGAGGTGCTGGACAAGGTGACCGACGAGGCGGTTGAGGCGTTCGCCCGGCTGCTGCCCCAGCTGTCCTCCAGCGCCCCGCCGCTGGACCGGGCCGCGCTGGAGCAGGTGGTCGGCGCGCCCGCGACGACGATCCTGGTCGCCAGGTCCGGGGACACGATCAGCGGCACGCTGTCGCTGGTGATGTTCCCGATCCCCACCGGGGTGCGGGCCTGGATCGAGGACGTCATCGTGGACGAGGCGGCGCGCGGGCAGGGCATCGGCGAGGCGCTGACCGTGCAGGCACTGCGGCTGGCCGAGGCGGCCGGGGCCCGCACGGTGGACCTGACCTCCCGGCCGTCCCGGGAGGCCGCGGGCCGGCTGTACGAGCGGGTCGGCTTCCAGGCCCGGTCCACCCGGCTGTACCGGTACTCGTTCGCGGCCGGCAACGGCGCCTGACGCCGGGTCCGCGGCGCCGCGGGCCGCGGCGCCGCCTCAGCCGGCCAGTTCGGCCACGGCGGCCAGCAGCCGGTCCACGTCGGACCGGTCGTTGTAGTGCACCAGGCCGGCCCGGACCGCCCCGCCGCTGTCCCGGATGCCGAGTACCCCGGTCAGCTCCCAGGCGTAGTTGTGCCCGGACCACACGTTGATCCCCGCGGCTGGCCAGGTGCCGGGCGACCGCCGCCGGGGCGTGCCCGGCGACCGTGAAGTAGGCGGTCGGCGCCCGGCGGGCCGCCTTGCCGTAGCTGGTCACCCCGCTCATCCCGGCCAGGCCGCCGGCGAGCACGCCGAACAGCTGCCCCTCGTACTCGGCCACCGCCGCCATCGAGGCGAGCAGCCGCTCCCGGCGGCTGCCGGGCGCCGGGCCGCCCAGCTGGGCGAGGTGGTCCACGGCGGCGCTCACCCCGGCCAGGTCGGCGAACGGCGGCGTGCCCTGCTCGAACCGCTCCGGCACGGTGTCCGGGGCGGGGATCAGCTTGTCCGGGTGCAGCCGCTCCAGCAGCGCCGGGTCCGCGATCACCGCCCCCACGTGCGGGCCCGACCACTTGTAGGCGCTGGTCGCGTAGAAGTCCGCGCCGAGCGCCGCCACGTCGACCGGGAAATGCGGGGTGGCGTGCACGCCGTCCACGTAGCTGAGCGCGCCGGCCGCGCGGGCCTGGGCGGTGATCGCGGCCACGTCGGGCCGGGTGCCCAGCACGTTGCTGGCGGCCGTCACCGCCACCAGCCGGGTGCGCTCGGACAGCAGCCCGGCGTACTGCCCGGCGGGCAGTTCCCCGGTGGCCGCGTCGACCTCCGCCCACCGGACGGCCGCCCCGGCCCGCCGGGCGGCCTGCACCCAGGGCCGCACGTTGGCGTCGTGGTCCAGCCGCGAGACGACCACCTCGTCGCCCGGCCCCCAGCCGGCCGCCAGCGCCGCCGCCAGCCGGTAGGTGAGCGTGGTCATGTTCGGCCCGAGGATGACTCCCGTCCGGGGCCCCGCCGGTCAGGTCGGCGACGGCCTGGCGGCACTCGGCGGTCAGCGCCACCGACCGCTCGCTGGCCGGGAACGCGCCGCCCGCGTTGCCGAGGCCGGCCCGGTAGGCCGCGCTGATCGCGTCGATCACGGCCTCCGGGACCTGGGTTCCCGCGGCCCCGTCGAGGTAGGCGTAGCCGTCCGCGAGAGCGGGGTAGGCGGCACGCACGGCGGCGGCATCGAGGGCCATCAGCGGGCTCCTTCCTCAGACGGGTGCGGGCATCCGTCCCGACGCCCGGAGCATGACATGCCACGGGTCCTCGCCGACCGCCGGCCCGGCCCGGCCCGCGGACCGCCTGACCGGGCCTGGGCCATCGGCCCGCCCGTTCACGCCCGGGCAGCAGGCGCCGACCAGGCTGTCCCCGCCGGGAGCGCTGGTCCCGGCCAGCGGCGCCGTGCCACCGTGCCCGCCGTCCGCCGCCGCGGCCGGCGGCAGGTGCGGCACGCCGGCCTGCCAGCCGAGCAGCAGGATCTCCGGGTCCGCCGGGCGGTAGTCCTTGCCCAGCGCGCGGGCCAGGTCCCAGGCGTGCAGGTGCCACTCGGCGCACGCCGCCCCGGCCATCCCGCCCACCGTGACCAGCGCGTCGCGGTACCGGTGGTGCGGCAGGTCCCAGATGGGCGGCAGCCGCCGCGCGTAGGACCGGGCCGAGCTGGCGAAGGCCGCGATGTGCTCCGGCCCGGAGGCATCCGGCAGCGCGGCCAGTTCCGCCGCGTTCTGCCGGGCCAGCTTGCGGGCCAGGGTGTCGGCGTGCGCCCCGGTGGCCATCAGCCGGGCCAGCCGGCTGGCCGGCGCATCGTCGAGGTACTCGTGGTAGTCATCAGCCACGCAGCGCAGGTGCCCGGCCAGGTCGGACACCCGCCACTCCGGGCAGGGCGACGGGCCAGCCCAGCCCGCCTCGGAAAACTGGGCGGAAAGCTGGCAGATGACCGTCACGCCGTCGTTGAACGCGGCGAGCGCCAGGCCAGGCGACCATCCCCGCAAGGGTTGCCTGCCCCCAGAATCCGTGCGGTCCACGGTCCCTCCCTGCCGGCATCGGGCCACCGGCGCGCGAGTCCCCCGGGCTAGCCAGCGTGCCAGAGTTGACGGGCCGCCGCTACCCGCCCGCGGCATAGAGGCCATGAGGTGACATTCCCGTGACGTCAGGACCAGCCCCGGACGGGCCGTTAAGCGCGGTCTTGCTCCTGGCCGGCCCGCAGCGCGCGGGCCAGGGAAAATACAGGTGACAGGGCCGCAGCCGGGAGCTAGCGTCGGGGTAATGCCCCCACAGCAACCCCATCCCGGCACGCCCGCCCGCCCGGAGGTTGCCCGCAGTAACGGCCGCGGCACGGCGGGTGGGCGGATCGCCGAGACCCCGCTCGGATCACTCTGGCGGGCGCGCAGCTACCTGCGCCCCTACCGCTGGCAGCTGGCGTTCATGCTGCTGGCCGCGGTCACCGCGGTCGCGGCCGAGATCGTCATCCCGCTGCTGACCAAGGCCATGATCGACGGCGCCATCAGCCATCACCAGCGCAGCCTGCTGCTGGCGATCGGCGCCGCGGCGATCGGCCTGGGCGTCGTGCAGGCCATGCTGAACTTCCTGCGCCGGTGGGTCCAGGCCAGTGCCGTGGCCGGCCTGGAGCAGTCCATGCGGGACGACATTTACGCGCACCTGCAGCGGCTGCAGCCCGCGTTCCACGACGACTGGCAGTCCGGCCAGCTGCTGTCCCGGGCCACCAACGACCTGTCCGCGATCCGGCGGTTCGCCGGCTTCGGCATCGTCTTCCTGATCACCAACACGGTCACGTTCCTCGCGGTGATCCTGCTGCTGATCCGGCTGAACTGGTGGCTCGGCCTGCTCACCGCGACGGTCTTCGTGCCGGTGCTGGTGGTCAGCACCCGCTTCCAGCGGCGCTACCGGGTGCTGTCCCGGCGCTCCCAGGACCAGCAGGGCGACCTGGCCACCTACGTGGAAGAGGCGGCCACCGGGATCCGGGTGCTCAAGGCGCTCGGCCGGGGCGGCGAGGCCGCCGGGCGGCACACCGAGCAGGCCGCCGAGGTGTACCAGACGGAGCTGGGCAAGGCCCGGCTGCGCAGCACGTTCTGGGCCGGGCTGGACCTGATCCCGAACGCGCTGATCGGGATGCTGCTGCTGCTCGGCGCCATCGCCACCAGCCGGCACGAGCTGACGCTGGGCGGGCTGGTCGCGTTCATCACGCTGACCCTGATGCTGGTGTGGCCGATCGAGTCGATGGGCTACATCCTGGCCGGCGGCCAGGAGGCGGCCACCGCCGCGCAGCGCATCTACGAGATCCTCGACACCGAGCCCGCCATCACCAGCCCGGCCCGGCCGCGTGGCCGCTGGACGGGCGGACGCGCCGGCCGCAGCCGGCCCAGCCTGGTGTTCGACCGGGTCGGGTTCCGGTACCCGGGGGCGGAGCGGGCCTTACTGCGCGGCGTCTCGCTGACCGTGGAGCCGGGCCAGACCGTCGCGCTGACCGGCGCCACCGGGGCGGGCAAGACCACCCTGCTGCACCTGGTGCCGCGGCTCGCCGACGCCACCTCCGGGGCGGTGCTGCTGGACGGCACGGACGTCCGGCGGCTGCCGCTGCCGGTGCTGCGGGCCCGGGTCGGCTGCGCGTTCGAGGACCCGACGCTGTTCTCGGCCAGCGTCCGGGAGAACGTGAGCTTCGGCGTCCCGGACGCCGATGACGAGGCCGATCGAGGCGGCGCTGGCCGTCGCCCAGGCCGGCTTCGTGCATGACCTGCCGTGGGGGCTGGACACCCGGATCGGCGAGCAGGGCATGGCGCTGTCCGGCGGGCAGCGGCAGCGGGTGGCGCTGGCCCGGGCCATCCTGGCCCGGCCCCCGCTGCTCATCCTGGACGACCCGCTGTCCGCGCTGGACGTGCACACCGAGGCGAAAGTGACCCAGGCGCTGAGCGGGCTGCTGGCCCAGACCACCGCCCTGGTCGTGGCGCACCGCCCGTCCACGGTCGCCCTGGCCGACAAGGTGGCCCTGCTGCGCGACGGGGTGATCGCCGCCACCGGCACCCACGCCCAGCTGCTCGCCACCCAGCCGCGGTACCGGGAGCTGATGAGCGGGTCGGAGGCCAGGTCGCAGGCCCCGGCGGCCGGGCAGCAGGCGGCGTCATGACGGCCGGCGCGTGGCGCGGCATCGCCGCCGAGGACGCCGACGAGATCAGCGCCGGGCTGGCCACCCTGCTGCGGGCGCGGTCCCGGCGGCTGCTGGTCAGCCTGCTCCGGCCGCAGCGCCGCCGGGTGGCCGGCACCCTGGTGCTCATCGTGACCGCCAACCTGGCCGGCCTGGCCGGCCCCTGGCTGGTCGGCGTGGCCATCGACCGGGGCATCCCGCCGCTGCTGCACGGCGGTGACCTGGTGCCGCTGGCGGTGACGGTGGCCGCCTTCGCGGTCGCGGTGGGGGTCCAGATGGTCACCAGCCGGGCGTTCATCTTCTCCATGGGGCAGCTCGGCGAGACGGTCGTGATCGAGCTGCGGCAGCGGCTGTTCGCCCATTTCCAGCGGCTCCCGGTCGCCTTCCACGAGAGCTACACCTCGGGGCGGGTCATCTCCCGGCAGGTCTCCGACATCGACTCGATCTCCGACCTGTTCAACGACGGGCTGGACGCGCTGGTGTCGGCCGTGTTCTCGCTGGTGCTGCTCGGCGTCGGGATGCTGCTGCTGGACTGGCCGCTGGCCCTGGTGGTGCTGGCCGGCTTCGGCCCGCTGGCCTGGCTGACCCTGTGGTTCCGCCGCGAGTCCGCGCTGTCCTACCGGCGCACCCGGGAGACGCATGGCCGCGGTCATCGTGCACTTCGTGGAGACCTTCGGCGGCATCCGGGCGGTCCAGGCGTTCCGCCGGGAAGACCGCAACATGGAGATCTTCTCGGGGCTGAACGGGCAGTACGCGCAGGCCAGCCTGCGCTCGTCCCGGCTGCTGGCGGTGTACTCGCCGGGGATCACCCTGGTCGGCAACGTGGCCACCGGCGCGGTGCTGTGCTACGGCGGGCTGCGGGTGATGGACGGCGACATCAAGGTCGGCGTGCTGGCCACCTTCCTGCTGTACCTGGGCCGGTTCTTCGACCCGCTGCAGGACCTGTCGCAGTTCTACAACTCGTTCCAGTCCGCGGCGGCCGCGCTGGAGAAGATCTCCGGCGTGCTCGACGAGCAGCCCGCGGTCCCGGAACCGGCGCAGCCGGGGCCGCTGCCGCCGCGCCGCGGTGCCGGGCGGGGTGTCCGGTTCGACGGGGTCCGGTTCGGCTACCGGGACTCCCTCGTGCTGCCCGGCCTGGACCTGGACATCCCGGCCGGGCAGACGGTGGCCCTGGTCGGCGCGACCGGCGCCGGGAAGACCACCATCGCCCGGCTGCTGGCCCGGTTCTACGACCCCGGGCGAGGGCCGGGTCCTGCTCGACGGGGTGGACCTGCGGGCCGTCCCCGACCGGGCGCTGCGCGGTGAGGTCGTCCTGGTCACCCAGGAGAACTTCATCTTCACCGGCTCGGTGGCCGACAACATCGCGCTGGGCCGCCCCGGGGCCAGCCGGGACGAGATCGAGGCGGCGGCCCGGGCCATCGGCGCGGACGCGTTCATCTCGGCGCTGCCCGGCGGGCTACGACGCCGACGTGGGCAAGCGCGGCGGCCGGCTGTCCGCGGGCCAGCGGCAGCTGATCTCGTTCGCCCGGGCCTTCCTGGCCGCGCCCTCGGTGCTGGTCCTCGACGAGGCCACCTCGCTGCTGGACATCCCCAGCGAGCGGATGGTCCAGGCGGCGCTGCGCACCATCCTGGCCGGGCGCACCGCCATGATCATCGCGCACCGGCTGTCCACGGTGGAGATCGCGGACCGGGTGCTGGTGCTCAGCGCCGGGCAGGTCGTGGAGGACGGCCCGCCCGCCCGGCTGCTCACCGGCGACGGCGCCTACGCCGCACTGCACGCCGACTGGCGGGACAGCCTGGCCTGAACCGCCGTCCGCTGAGGCCCCGCCGCGCTGAGGCCCGGACTGGGCCGAGGCCGGCCGGGTTGAGACCGGAGGGGTTGAGGCCGGGGGTTGGGAACCTGGGCGGGTTGGCCGGTGACGGCGCCACGGCATCCCACACAGGTACCTTCAGCCTCAACTGCCACGCTGGCCACGGTGCCCGGCCGTCCCATCCTGATCATTCTCCCGGCCCAACTCCCCACAGGCATCATCAGCCGCGTGAGCCACATCGGTCACGGTGCCCCGGCGACCCGGACTACATGAAAGTCACAGCCATGCACATGTGGCTACACCAGATCCACATTCATCTGACGGCAGCCCCCGGTAGCGGCTGGCCTGGGGCCCACGGATGCGGTAGTCTTCTAGAACTCTAGAAGACTACGGTGGCTGGTGGCTGGTGGCTGGTGGCTGGTGGCTGGTGGCTGGTGGCCGGTGGCCGGTGGCGTGGTGACTGGTGGCGCTGGTGGCTGGTGCGCGGTGGCTGGTGCGCGGTGGCTGGTGCGCGGTGGCTGGTGCGCGGTGGCTGGTGCGCGGTGGCTCGTGCGCGGTGGCTGGTGCGCGGTGGCTCGTGCGCGGTGGCTCGGGTGACGCGGTGGCTGGTGCGTGGTGAGGCCGGGAGGCCGGGAGGCGGCGGGTGATGAGTACGAGCGTGACGGTGAGTGAGCCGGGGCTGATGGGCGACCCTGGGGCGGCCGGGCGGTTCGGCCCGTTCGGCGGGCGGTTCGTGCCGGAGGCCCTGGTGCCGGCGTGCACCGAACTGGAGCAGGAGTTCCGGGCCGCGTGGGCCGATCCGGGGTTCCGCGCGGAACTGGCCGGGATGCTCCGGGAGTACGCCGGGCGGCCCACCCCGGTCAGCCGCGCGCCGCGGTTGTCCGCCGAACTGGGGGTTCTCGTTCTGCTGAAGCGGGAGGACCTGGCGCACACCGGCAGCCACAAGATCAACAACGTGATGGGGCAGGCGCTGCTGGCCCGGCGGCTCGGCAAGCCGGAGCTGATCGCGGAGACCGGCGCGGGCCAGCACGGGGTGGCCGCCGCCACCGTGGCGGCGCGGCTGGGGCTGGGCTGCACCGTGTTCATGGGCGAGCGGGACATGGCCCGCCAGGAGCTGAACGTGTTCCGGATGGAACTGCTCGGCGCCACGGTGCGGCCGGTCCGGTCGGGGTCACGGACGCTCAAGGACGCGACCAGCGAGGCCCTGCGGCACTGGGTCACCACGGCGGACTCGGCGCACTACTGCATCGGCTCGGTGACCGGCCCGCACCCCTACCCGTGGATGGTCCGCGAGTTCCAGCGGGTCATCGGCGACGAGGCCCGGCTGCAGTGCGCCCGGCTGCTGCCCTCCGGGCGGCCCGACGTGGTGGTGGCCTGCGTGGGCGGCGGCTCGAACGCCGCCGGCACGTTCGCCGGCTTCGCCGCCACCCCGGCCCGGCTGGTCGGCGTGGAGGCGGCGGGCGGGGCGGCGGCCAGCCAGGGCAGCCCCCGGCGTGCTGCACGGCACGCTGTCCTCCTTCCTGCAGGACTCCCATGGCCAGGTCCGGGAGGCGGAATCGGTCTCGGCCGGGCTGGACTACCCGGGCGTCGGGCCGGAGCACGCCTACCTGGCCGCCCGCGGCCGGGCCAGTACCACACGGTCACCGACGACGAGGCCATCGCCGCCGCCGGGCTGTGCGCCCGCACCGAGGGCATCCTGCCCGCGCTGGAGTCCGCGCACGCGGTGGCCTGGGTGGCCCGCGCCGCGCGTACCGGTGAGCTGCCCGCCGGGTGCACCGTGCTGATCACCATGTCCGGCCGCGGCGACAAGGACGCCGCGCTGCTGCGGGAGCGGGCCCATGGGCGCGGTTGAGGCGGCGCTGGAGGCCGCCCGCTCCGCCGGGCGGCCCAGCCTGGTCAGCTACGTGACCGCCGGGATCCGGGCCGACTGGATAGACCTGCTCGCGGCGATGATCGAGGCGGGCGCGGATGCGGTCGAGGTCGGGCTGCCGTTCTCCGACCCGATGCTGGACGGCCCGGTCATCCAGCAGGCGTCCCAGGCCGCGATCAGCCGGGGCGCGCACACTGATTCGATCCTGGCCGAACTGGCCCAGGCCGGGCCGCGGCTGGACCGGGCCGGGGCCGGCCGGGTGCCGCTGATCGCGATGAGCTACGCCAGCCACGCCTACCAGCGGGGCGTCGCCCGGTACTGCGGCGAGCTGGCCGGCGCCGGGTTCAGCGGGACGATCATTCCCGACCTGCCTGCCGCCGAGGCGGGCGAGTACCTGGCCGCGGCGGGCGCCGCCGGGCTGGACGCCACCCTGATGGTGACCCCGGCCACGCCGGCCGGCCAGATCGCCGGCATCGCGGAGCGGTCCCGTGGTTTCCTCTACGTGATGAGCGTGATGGCCACCACGGGGAGCACCCGCGAGCGCGACGACGAGCAGCGGTGGGCGCTGGCCGCCCGGGTGGCCGGGTGCAGCCCGCGGCCGGTGCTGATCGGGTTCGGCATCGACTCGCCGGCCCGGGCGGCGGCCGCGGTCCGGCATGCCGACGGGGTCATCGTCGCCTCGGCGCTGATGCGCCAGGTGCTGGACGGCGCGGGCCCGGCCGAGGCGGGCCGGTCCGTGCGCGCGCTGCGCACCGCGGTGGACGCCGCCCGGTGAGCGAGCGCCGTGAGCGGGGCCCGGTGAGCGGGACGGCCGGGCGGGGGCCGAAGTACCTGCGGATCCATGCCGAACTCCGGGACCGCATCAGCAGCGGCCAGTGGCCCCCGGGCCATCCGCTGCCCGCCCAGCGGGACCTGGCCGGGGAGTTCGGGGTCAGCATCATGACGCTGCGGCAGGCCCTGCAGCTGCTCGCCGACGACGGGCTGATCGCCGCCCGGCACGGCCGCGGCACCTACGTGGCCGCCCGGTACTCCTACGACCTCGGCCACCTGCGCAGCTTCACCGCCGACCTGGCCGCCCAGGGTGCCGACATCAGCGCCCGGCTGCTCGATGCCGGGGTGACCGCGCCGCCGCCGGACACCGGCGCCCGGCTCGGCAGCCCGGACCGGGTGCTCCGGCTGCGCCGCCTGCGGCTGGCCGGCGGCCGCCCGCTGATCCTGCAGACGTCCTACCTGCCGTGGCCGGCCGCGGCCGGCCTCGACCCGGCCGAGCTGGCCGAACGCGGCATCTACCCGGTGCTGGCCGAGCGCGGGCTGGCGGTCACCCGGGCCACGGAGACGATCACCCCGGCCGTGCTGGAGGCCGCCGAGGCGCGCTGCCTGGACCGCCCGCCGGGCCGCCCGGCGCTGCGCAGCCACCGGCTGAGCTTCACCGCGGCCGGCCTGGCCATCCTCGACGACCACGCGGTGCTGCCCGGCGACGCCGTCGCGATCACCGCCAGCCGGTCCGCCGGCTCCCTGGACGTCCGCTACACGCTGGCTCCCGGCCAGCCCGGCTGACCACCCGGCCAGCCCGGCTGACCGCCCGGCCCGCCCGCCCGGCTGACCGCCCGGCCGGCGGCTGGCCCAGCCCCGGCTGGGCGCCCCGGCGGAGCGCAGCAGGAGGCCGGCGAGCGCCGCGCCGCCGGCCGGCCTGGCTCTTCCCGCTCAGCCCGGGTGCCGCCGGTGGTCAGCGGGCCGGATGACGGTGACCGGCCCGTGCGCGTGGTGCACGCAGTAGGTGCTGACCGAGCCGAGCAGCGCGTCGGTGACCCCGCCGTACCCGCGGCACCCGACCACCAGCAGGTCGGCACCCTCGGCCGCCTTGACCAGGGCTTCGGCCGGGTACCCCTCACTGACCCGGCGGTGCACCCAGCCGGGCCACTCCGCGCCGAAGGCCTCGTTGAGCGCGCCGGTCAGGGTCTCCTCGGCGATCTTGGCGAAGTCCGCGTCGTCCACGCCCACCGGGGCCCAGCCGAAGAACGCCGGGTACTCCCAGGCGATCACCGCGTCCAGTTCCGCACCGGTCAGCTCGGCCTGCCGGATGGCCCAGCGCAGGGCTTCCTTGGAGCCGTCCGATCCGTCCACTCCGACCACGATCCGGGCTGGCCCGGGTGTCATGTCAGTCATGCTCCTCATCTCACCACGGCTCATCCCGCCACCACGGTGCCGGCCGTGCCGGCCAGCAGGGCCGCCGCATCCTCCAGCCGCCCGATGGCGGCCATCCCGCCGGTGCCCGCCACCGCGAACCGGCACGCCGCCTCGGCCTTGGGGCCCATCGACCCGGCCGGGAACGCCCCGGCGGCGATCCGGCCGCGCAGCTGCGCGGCGGTGATCCGGCCGATGGGCCGGGCCGCCGGGGTCCCGTAGCCGTCCTGCACCGCGGCCACGTCGGTGAGCATCAGCAGCGCGTCGGCCCGCACCGCCGCGGCCAGCAGCGCCGCGGTCAGGTCCTTGTCCACCACGGCCTCCACGCCGCGCAGTCCCCCGCCGTCGTCCGGCACGACCGGGATGCCGCCCCCGCCGGCGCACACCACGATCACCCCGCGGCTGGCCAGCATCTCGATCATGTCGAGTTCCAGGAGCGCGGCCGGCTCCGGTGAGGGCACCACCCGGCGCCACGACCGGCCGTCCTGGCGGACGTCCCAGCCGCGGGCCGCGGCCAGCCGCCGCGCCTCCGCCTCGGCGTAGACCGGGCCGACGAATTTGGTGGGGCGGGCGAAGGCCGGGTCGTCGGCCTTCACCAGGGTGCGGCAGACCAGGCAGGCGGCCCGGCGGCCGGGGCAGGCCGCCTCCAGCGCCTGCACCAGCCAGTAGCCGATCATGCCCTGGGTCTGGGCGCCGAGCACGTCGAACGGGTACGGGCGGCGCAGCGCCGGGTCGCCCGCGCTCTCCAGGGCGAGCAGGCCGACCTGGGGGCCGTTCCCGTGCGTGATGATCAGCTGGTGGTCGCGCAGCAGCGGGGCGAGCGCGGCCGCGGCCCGGACGACGTGCCGTTGCTGGATGTCGGCGTCGGGTGGCTCGCCGCGTTCCAGCAGCGCGTTCCCGCCCAGCGCCACGACGACCTTCATGGCCCTCACGCCGGGTCCCGCTCGATCGGGCAGGTCATGCAGCGCGGGCCGCCCCGGCCCCGGCCGAGTTCCTCGCCGGGCACGGTGACCACCTCGATGCCGTGCTTGCGGAGCATGGTGTTGGTGGCGACGTTCCGGTCGTAGCCGACGATGACGCCGGGCGCCACGGCCAGGTAGTTGGTGCCGTCGTCCCACTGCTCGCGTTCGGCGGCCCGGACGTCCTCCTCGGTGGTCAGCACGGTCACCTCGTCCACCATGAGCGCCTCGGCCAGCGCGGCCCAGAAGTCGGCGTTGCCGGTCACCCGCAGCGCCCCCTCGTCCGGCGTCAGGGTCCAGGACCGCATGGCCCGGTCGAAGTAGGGGTACAGCACGAACGTGCTCTGGTCGATCATGGTCATGACCGTGTCCAGGTGCATCATCGCGTGCGACCGGGGCAGTTCCACGGCGATGACCCGCTGCGCCTGGCCGCTGGTGAACAGCGCCCGGGCCAGGATCTCCACGGCCATCGGCGTGGTGCGCTCGCCCATCCCGATCAGGACGGACTGGTTGCCGATCACGTGCACGTCGCCGCCCTCGATGCTGGCGGGCAGGTGGCTGGCGTCGTCGTCGCCGTAGTAGGTGACGAAGCCGGCCCCGGCGAACATCGGGTGGTACCGGTAGACCGCCTGCATGTGCACGGTCTCCCGCTGCCGGGCGGGCTTGGCCATCGGGTTGACCGACACCCCGCCGTACACCCAGCACGAGTTGTCCCGCGGGAACAGGTGGTTGGGCAGCGGCGGCAGGACGAAATCGTCCGCCCGCAGCATGTCCCAGCGCAGGCTGCGGGTGTGCAGCAGGCCGAGGTCAGCCTTCAGAACGCCCCCCACCAGGTACTCACCCAGCCGGGGCCCGTCGAGGTCCTCGAGCAGCGAGCGGACCGGGCCGACCAGCGCCGGGCCGAGGATCTCCGGGGTGCACACCCGGTCGAGCACGAAGCTGCGCCCCTCGGGCCGCTGCAGCGTCTCGGCCAGCAGCTGCCCGAAGTAGTGCACCTGCACTCCCTTGTCCCGGAGTGCCTCGGCGAACACGTCGTGCTCTTCCTTGGCCCTCCGGGCCCACATCACGTCGTCGAACAGCAGGCTGCCGATGTTCTGCGGGGTCAGCCGGGCCAGCTCCAGCCCGGGCCGGTGCACGATCACCTGCCGCAGCCTGCCGGTCTCCGAATACACGCCGAGGGTCATGACACGCCTCCGGTCTCAGGGCTCGGCCGCGGGGCCGGGACCTGGCCGGTGCCGCGTTCCGGCAGCGGGGCCGGCACCTGGCCTGTCCCAGGGCCCGGCAGCGGGGCCGCCACCTGGCCCGTCCGCTCCCGGTGGGACTTGATGAAGGCGTACAGGATGACGCCGATCAGGACGATCACCAGCGCCTGGTACACCGCCGCGTAGCCGGCGGCGAACGTGACCCACATCGAGAACAGCACGCTCACCCCGGCGATCAGCAGGTCCCGGGCGAGCAGCCAGCCCTGCACCCGGCGGCGCCGCGACACCAGGTAGGTGAGCTGGGCACAGGCGGAGAACAGGTACGGGATGGCCACGGTGACCACGGTCAGGGCGACCAGTTCGGTGAACACGGTCAGCCCGGTCTTGGTGGTGTAGGCCCACAGCATGAGCACCGAGGGCAGCGCGGCCGCGGTCAGCACGCCGAACCACGCGGTGCCCCGCCGGTCGGTCCAGTTGAACGGCCCGGGGAACAGGCCATCGTCGGCGGCCGCGCGGGCCACCTCGGTGGTCACCAGCGTCCACCCGTTCAGCGCCCCGATGCCGGACACGACGGCCAGCGCGGCGACCAGCTTGCCGGCCCAGGCGCCGCCCGTGAAGATCGTCTCGAAGGCGTTGACGAACGGCGCGCCGTTGTTCAGCAGCGCGTGGTGGGCGACCAGGCCCATCACCGACGCCGACACGGCCAGGTAGACGAGGGCGCTGGCCGCGGTGCCGAGCAGCGAGGCGCGGCCCACGTTCCGCCGCGGGTTCTCCACCCGCTTGGCGGTGATCGCCGCGACTTCCACGCCGATGAAGGAGAACAGGGCCACGCCGGCCGCGATCCCGATGGCGCCGTAAAGGCTGCCGCCGGAGGCGTTGAAGGCACCGAAGTGGGCCTTGGTCACGAAGAACCAGCCGACCACCCCGACGAACAGCAGCGGCAGGAACTTCAGCACCACCGTGATGTTCTGGAACCAGGCCATCTGCCGCACCCCGGCCAAGTTCACCAGCGCCGGGATCCACAGGCCGGTCAGGGCGATGCACCAGTTGCCCAGGCCCGACGGATGCCAGCCGAACAGCGCGTCGACGTAGAACACCCAGGACGACACGATGGCGGCGTTGCCGGCCCAGCACTGGACCCAGTAGCACCAGCCGGTCAGGTACCCGGCGAAGTCGCCGAACTCATACCGGGCGTAGGCGTACAAGCCGCCAGCGGAGTTGGGCACCCGCTTGGTCAGCTGGCCGAACAAGACGGCGAGCACCATGGCGCCCACCGCGACAACGGCCAGCACCAGCAGTGACATGGTGCCCGCCCCGGCCAGCACGGCCGGCATGGTGAACACCCCGGTCCCGATGATGCTCCCGATGACCAGGCCGGTCGCTGAGGTCAGCCCCAGCGCACGCGCCTTCTGCTGGTTCCGTGGCGACAACTCCTGCGGTGGCTGGTGATGCGGTCTCCACAGGGGATGGGCTCGCGCAGTACTCGACATGGCAACCCCCTCGACCCTCGAGCAGGTGAGCGCCCGAACGGCCACCTGCCTCACCCGCCAGCGTGCTCCGGGCCGGGCAGATGACCACAGAGACATAAGTCCTACCGGCCGGTAACAAAGGTCATTTCGGGCATAACCAGCCCGGATGCGGCTCAGGACGCGGCGCGGAGCCGGCCCGCCCGCCGGGCGGCGTAGCCGCCGAGGCCGGCGGCGAGGGCGGCGCCGATCACCAGCGCGCGGGCCAGCGATCCGGTGCCCGGCGAGCGGATCGCACTGGACAGCAGCACCGTCATCGGCACCACCGCGAGGACCGGGCCGACCGCGTACCAGACGACGACGTTGATCGCGGCGGTGTTGCCGAGCGGGGTGTCCGAGCCCGCCAGCAGCCCCGGGGAGAAGTCCGCGCGGAACACGTTGACCAGCGCGCCGGCCACGAGCACCGGCACGGTCACGGCCAGCAGCGCCAGCGGCCGCAGGTCGCCGGTGGCCACGCAGGCCGCGGCGACCGGCACGCCGCCGGCCACGAGCAGGATGAGGCCGGGGACGAAGGCATGCCTCCAGGCCAGCGACTGGAAGCGGAACGGCAGCGGCGCGGAGCGGCGCGGGTCGTCCGCATCCAGCCTGGCCCCCTCGCACAGCCAGGCCGCGGCCAGGTACCCGACGGTGAGCGCGCACGCCACCGGGACCAGGGACACCTGCCTGCCGTGGCTGGCCGCGGCGAGCAGGCCCACGCCCAGCACGGCCAGCCCAAGCGCGCCGGCCAGCCGGGCCGGCGCCCTGGCCACCGCGAGCAGGTCCCGCCACGGCAGGACCAGCTCCCGCCACCGCGGCGGTGGGAGCCGCAGCCGGGCCCGGCGCGGGCCGCGGCCGCCCCCGAGTAGGCCATCGCGACGCCGCGGGTGTTCATCGTCAGCGCGGCCGCGGACATCGCCCCGAGGGTGCGTGCCCGGGCCCGGAGCGCGGCGGCGGGCACTCCGCCCGCCGCCCGGTACGCCACCGCCAGCAGGGCCAGGGCGGCCACGGCGAGCAGCACGGTGGCCAGCGGCCAGCCGGCCGCGGCCTGCCCGGCGGCGCGGCCCGCGGCGCCGGTGACCGCCCGCCCCGCGGCCGCCCGGCCGGCCTCCGCGACCAGGGGCTGGGCCGCCCAGCCCCACGGGCCGGACCAGAGCACCGCCGTGGTCACCGCGGATGGCGCGGTCCCGAAGGCCGCCCAGGCCGCGCAGCCGGCCAGCACGGCCGCTGCCGCCAGGACGGCCGGGGTGGCCCGGTGCACCCAGCGCCAGGCCACCTGATGCCCTTCGATGAGGCCGGCCAGCCCGGTCCCGGCCGCGAAGAGCAGCGCCGCGGGGAGCATGGCCGCGCCGGCCAGCCGCAGCACGCTGCCGGCGTCCCGGCCGCCGAGCCCGAGCGCCACCAGGGCAGCGGCCGGCACGATGCCGGCCGCCGCCCCGGCCACGATGGCGGCCGCTGCGGACCGCCGGAACCTCGGCCGCAGCAGCCTGCGCCGGTCTACCGGGGTACCCAGCAGCCAGTCCGCGGTCGCCTGGGGCACGGTCACCGGGCCGCGCCACAGCGCGTCACGCGCCAGGATCAGCAGGAGCAGCAGCGCGGCCGCGGCCAGCAGGGCCGGCGCCGCGTGCAGCATGCGGGGCGCCGCGGCGGGAGGCGGCGGCGGATGCCGCAACGCGCGGTAGGCCGCGGCGATGAGCGAGCCGCCATACACCGCCACCACGAGCGCTATCGCGTAGATCCAGAAGGCGGCGGACGCCGCCTGCTTCCGGGCCCGGCCCCGGTGCAGCTCCCGGAGCAGCGCGAACGTCGGCCCGGTGGTGTCCGGGACGGTGACCGGGCCGGGGACGACGGTCACCGGACCGCGGCCAGCGCCGCCGCGGGAGTGCCCTCGGCGAGCACCCTCCCGTCGCCGAGCACGATCACGTGGTCGGCGACGGCCGCCGCCAGCTCGGCGTGATGCGTGGCCACCAGCAGCGCCGCCCCGGCCGCCTTCTCCGTGCCCAGCAGGCCCGCCAGCCAGCGGCGGGCCGCGGGGTCCAGGCGCTGCTCGGGCTCGTCCAGGACCAGCAGCAGGCGCGGCCGCACCAGCACCGCGGCCAGCTGCAGGCCCTGCCGCTGGCCGCTGGACAGCGAGCCCGGCAGCGCGTCCGCGTGCCCGGCCAGCCGGCACTCCGCCAGCGCCCGGTCGGCCAGCGCGCCAGCCTCCCGGCCAGCGCCGTGCGCCACGGCCACGAGCAGCAGGTGCTCCCGCACGGTCAGGTCCGGGTACGCGCTGGCCGCCTCGCCGACCACGGCGATCTCGGTCCGCACGGCCAGGTCGTCCTCAGTGACGGCGCGGCCCGAGTAGGCCACCCGGCCGCTGGTCGGCGTGTCCCGGCCCGCGGCGATGCGCAGCAGGGTGGACTTCCCCGAGCCGTTCGCGCCGAGGACCGCCACGCACTGCCCGGCCGCCAGCGACAGGTCGAGAGGGCAGAGCGCGAGGCGGTCGCCGTAGCGGCGGCTGACGCTGGTCAGGGTGAGCAGGGCGGGACGATTCTCGGGCGGCACGATCAGAGTCCACCACACGGCCCGGCCAGGGCGTCCAGCGCGAGGCCGGCGGCCGCCGTCATCCCGGCCTGGTTGGGGTGGTACGGCGCCCCGCCGCGCAGGGTGAGCTGGAAGCGGCGCGTCCAGGGCTCCGCGGACCAGGCGTGATGACCGGCCGAGGCCGCCGAGGCGGCGACGTAGTCCCCGCCGGCTTCCGCGGCGGCCGCCCGGGTGGTGGCCGACAGCCGGGCGGCGACGGCGCGCCCCCAGTCCGCGATGGCCGCGGGCGGCGGCGCGCCCGGGTCCTCGTCCGGGGGCGGCAGGATCGTCAGGTAGTCAACGGCGAGCACCCGGCAGGCCGGGGTGCGCTCGCGCAGCCGCTCCGCGATCATGGCCAGGTTCCGGGCCAGCCGCGCGAAGCTCTGATCCGTGCCGCCCGGGTCGCCGAGCGCCGCCACGCGGGCCCTGGCCCGCGGCAGGGCCCGCACCGGCCCGGGCAGGCTGGCCAGGGTCAGCCGGGGCACGAAACCGACATCGTTGCCGCCCGCGGTGATGGTGACCAGGCGGGTCGCCGGGGTCACCGCGTCCAGCTGCGCGGGCTGGCCCGACGCGGACGGCCGCAGGATGTCGCCGGTGGTCGCGCCGGAATAGGTCACGTCGTGCAGGTCGAGTCCCAGTGCCGAGGCGACGAGGTGCGCGTAGTTGCCCGCGGACCGGCCTGCCCGGCGGGGACTCCCGGGAGCCCGCGGCGGCAGGCCGGGGCAGGCCGCGAACGAGCTCCCCATGGCCACGTAATGGCTCCCGGCTGGGATCGGCGGCATGCGTTCCTCCTGGGTTCACCGGCCGGCGAAGACGAGCGTGCCGTACGTGAGGACCATGCTGATCCCGGCGGGCAGGAGCCCGCCAGCCATAAGGCTACGCGGCACCGCAGTCACCGAGGGGATGCCGGGGCCGCCGGGGGAACAAAGGTGCCGGGCGCGGCTAACCCGGACGGGCTCCTGGTGGACTATGGGATGTGGAGAGCGGGCCTGCCCGGCTGGTGCCGGACGCGGAACTGGTGGCAGCCGCCCTGGACGGGGACAAGGACGCGTTCGCCGGGCTGGTCACCAGGCACTGGGCCACGGCGGTGGCTCTCGCCGCCAGGCTGCTCGGGCCGGGGGACCTGGCCCGGGATGCGGTGCAGGAAGCCAGCGTCACGGCCCTGATCGGCCTGGACCGGCTGCGCTCTGCCGAGCGGTTCGGCGCCTGGTTCTGCGGCATAACGCTGAACGTCGCCCGGCAGTGGCTCCGCCAGCTGTACGCCGAAGTGCCCGCCGTCCTGCCCGACCGCGCCTCGGGCAGCCCTGGCCCGGGCGAGCGGGCCGAGCGGGCCGAGCTGGCGGCCACGGTCCGCGCCGCGGTGGCTCAGCTGCCTGCCGGGCAGCGCCACGCCGTCTTCCTGTTCTACCTGCAGGGACTGACTCATCGCGAGGTGGCGGCGGAACTCGCGATCACCGTGGGCGCGGTCAAATCGCGGCTGCATCAAGCCCGCGCCGCGCTGATGCCCAGCCTGGCCCCGCTGGTACTTGACCCACCGGTAACTGCCCCCAAGGAGATGCCCATGACCGCCACCGACAGCGCCCCCGCCTGGTCCGACGTCGTCGTCGCCGAGATCCGCCGCCGCGACGACGGTGACCCGGGCCTGGCCCACGTGATGGTGCTCCAGGAGCACGACGGCCAGCGCCGGCTGCCCATCTGGATTGGCCCGGCCGAGGCCACCGCGCTGGCCCTCAGCCTGGAGGCACAGGAGACCCCGCGGCCGCTGACCTACCAGCTGGCCGGGCGCCTGCTGGCCGCCGCCGGGGCACGCGTCGTGGAGGTGCGGGTCACCCGGCTCGCCGACCCGGTTTTCTACGCCCTGGTCATCATCGACGGGCCGGCCGGCCGCCATGAGGTGGACGCCCGGCCCAGCGATGCGGTGAACCTCGCCCTGGTGACCGGCGCCCCGGTCCGCGTCAGCAGCACGCTGCTCGATGACATCAGCGCCCAGGACCACCACATGACCTGGGAGGATTTCCCGGCGAGTACCGCAGAGCTGGCGGCGGAGGCCCGGGACCGGATGCACCGCCGCCTTCACCCTTAGGGCCGCTTCGAGGCCGTGCGTGGCCGGGCTGACGTCGCCGGCGGCCATACTTTGGGGCGTGAGCGGTGACTTCGTCGGGCGGCCGGTCAACGCCGTGCTGGTGCCTCCGCAGGCGGAGCGGTTCGCGTCGCTGGTCGGCGCGGACCCTGACCGGCTGGTGTTGAACGTGACCGGGTGGAACAAGCTCGTCCTGCTCGACTCCCACCGGGTGTTCCTGTTCCCGCGTTCCAGTACCGGCGTCGAGTGGTTCGAGCGGGAGCTCGCCGCCTACCGGGCCCTGGCCGGGTCGCGGCTGAGCGTCGTGCCGCGCCTGCTCGGCTGCTGGGCAGACCCGGAGATCTACCCCTTCCCGTTCGCGGCGGTCTCCCGCCCGCTGGAGGCCGCCTTCCGCCTCCGGCACGCGCTCCGTCTCCTCGAGGAGCCCGGCGACCCCGCCGTCGTCGGCACCGTGGAGGAGTGCCTGGCGCATCTGTAACAGCGGGAGATGTCCATCGCGGCGTCCCTGGTTCGTCGTCCTGGTGACCGGCCGCAGCAGGCGGGCCGCCATGACGCCGCTTTCTGGCGTGACCACGAAGGAGAAATCGATGAGGTACCTGCTGCTGATCTGCGTGGACGAGAGCCTGCAGCTCAGCCCGGAGGAGAGCGCGGCCGTCCCGGCCGCCACGGACGCCTGGGTCGCCGAGATGGACGGCCGCGGCGTGCGGCTGCAGGGAGAACCGCTCCGGCCGGTCAGCGAAGCCCGCACGGTGCGGATGCGCGGCGGTGAGGTCCTGGTCAGCGACGGGCCGTTCGCCGAGACCAAGGAGCAGATCGGCGGGTTCGACATCATCGACTGCGCCGACCTGGACGAGGCGATCGAGGTGGCGTCCAAGCACCCGGTGGCCCGGTTCGGCACCCTCGAGATCCGGCCGTTCTGGTCCGGGCCGGCGGCGGGCTGATGAGGCAGACCAGGGGTGCCGTGACGTCTCACGCCCCGCCGGTCAGCCCGGCCAGCCGCCGGGCGAGATAACGCCGCTCCGCCTCGGACGGCGCCAGGGCCAGTGCCTCGCGGTAGCTGGTGGCGGCCCCGGCCGGCCGCCCGGCCGGCGGAGCAGGTCGGCCCGGGTGGCCGGCAGCAGGTAGTAGCCCTCCAGCCCGCGGGATCCCAGCGCCTCGACGAGCTCGAGCCCGGCGGCCGGCCCGTCCGCCATCGCCACGGCCACGGCCCGGTTCAGCTCCACCACCGGGGACGGGACCAGCCCGGCGAGCAGCGCGTACAGCCGGGCGATCCGGGCCCAGTCGGTGGCGGCCGGATCGGGCGCCGTGGCGTGGCAGGCGGCGATCGCGGCCTGCAGCTGATACGGCCCGGGCGGCCCGTCGGGCGGGACGGCCCGCAGCACCCCGGCCGCCTCGTCGATCTCGGCCCGGTCCCAGCGGGCGCGGTCCTGCTCCTCCAGGGTGACCAGGTCACCCGTCGCGTCCACCCGGGCCAGCCGCCTGGAGTGCTGGAACAGCATGAGCGCGAGCAGGCCGCTGGCCTCGCGCTCCCCCGGCATCAGCTGGGCCAGGGCCCGGGCCAGCCGGATCGCCTCCGCGCACAGGCTCTCCCGGATCAGGTCCTCCCCGGCGCTGGCCGCGTACCCCTCGTTGAACAGCAGGTACAGCACGGCGAGCACGCCGGTGGTGCGCTGGGGCAGCAGGTGCGGCGGCGGGACCTGGTACGGGATGCCCGCATTCCGGATCTTGTGCTTGGCGCGGACCAGGCGCTTGGCCATGGTGGGCTCCGGCACCAGGAACGCCCGGGCGATCTCGGCGGTGGTCAGCCCGGCCAGCGTCCGGAGGGTGAGCGCGACGCGGGCCTCCAGCGGCAGCGCGGGATGGCAGCAGGTGAAGATCAGCCGCAGCCGGTCATCGGGAATGTCGCCCTCCGCACCGGCGGTGGCCAGGTCGGCGGTCTCGTCGGCACCAGCGGCCGGCTCCAGCGCCGCCACCTGGTGCAGCTTGGCCGCCTCGGTGCTGCTGCGGCGCAGCCGGTCCAGGGCACGGTTGCGGGCCACCGTGGTCAGCCAGGCTCCTGGCCGCTGCGGGACCCCGTCCCGCGGCCAGCGCTGCACCGCCTGCGCGAACGCATCCTGGGCGCAGTCCTCGGCCAGATCCCAGTCGCCGGACATCCGGATGAGGGTCGCCACCACGCGCCCCCACTCCTCGTGGAACGCGCCGGCGATCGCCGCCTCAACATCGTTCACGGCTCCCAGAGCGGCCTCACCTCGATGCTGCCGAGCCGCGCCGTCGGGTGCCTGGACGCCACGTCGAGGGCGTCGTCGAGATCCGCGCACTCGATCACGTCGTAGCCGCCGATCTGCTCCTTGGTCTCGGCGAACGGCCCGTCGGCGATCAGCACCTCCCCGTCCCGGACCCGCACCGTGGTGGCGTCGCTGACCGGCCGCAGGCGGCTGCCGTGCAGGCTGACCCCACGGCTGATCATCTCCTCCAGCCAGAGCTGGAGCGCGGCGTCCACCTCCGCGGCCTGCGCCTCGCCCAGGTCGAGGGACAGGGGCACGGCGTGGATCAGCAGGTACTTCACGGCTTCTCCCTACCGCTGCCGCGCGATGTGCATGCCGCGCCCGGCCTGGCCGGGGCTGGGCTGGCCAGAGCTGGGCTGCCGGGGGCGCCGGTGCCGGACGGCGGCGCGCACCGCCATGACGGGCCGGGTGACTCCACGGAACAACTGTGCCACGGCCGCGGCGGCCTCCCCCAGCCGCGCGTCCGCCTCGCGCTGCGCCGCGGCCTGCCCCGGGGCGCGGCTGCCCCCGGCCAGCCGCGCGGCCCGCTCGGCGCCGGCCACCTGCTCGGCCCGGACCATCTGGTAGCTCATGTACGAGCTCATCATCGTCACCCTTCGTTGTGTCCGCCGGCCTCGGGGCCGGTCGTCCAGACGACGAACGGGACGACCGCAGATGGACACCCGGGATCCCGCGGCCCGGGCGCATGGCATGAAACTTCCCGCGCTGGCCATGGCCGTTCCGGGAGCCGGCGGCTGGCTACCAGCGCCGCAGCCGAGAGCCACAAACATTTCCGAACAGATATTGACGTAACTCAACAAGGGGGTTACACCTAGCTCACTTTGCACTACGGGCTGCCCCCGCTGAGGCATGTGGATGGAGGAGACATGATCTTTGGAAGACGCTGGCTGAGGCCGGCCGCGGCAGCGGGCCTCGCCCTGGCCGTGGCACTGGGCTACCTGGGCGTCCAGGCGGGCACGGCTGCGCCGGTGTTCGCCGCCACCAGCCAGTTCCACGGAGTGAACTGGGCGGATCCCAACGACAACTTCATCACCGGCCCCAACATCCCGGTGGGCCTGTCGCAGTCGGACAGTTACGCGACCACCTACGCCAAGGCCACGGCCATCCTCAAGGGCTTCCAGGGCCTCGGCGCCAACACCGTCCGGTTCGGGATCAACGCGGCAACCACCTCGTCCTCGTGGTGGAACAGCTACACCGCGGCCTTCGACGCGGCGACCGCGCTGGGCATGAACGTCATCATCTGCCCGTGGCTGCAGGGCGGCACGATCAGCGATACGACGTCCTTCTACCAGATGTGGGACACCGTCATTAACAAGTACGGCGGCAGCAGCAACTTCTACTTCGACATCATGAACGAGCCCTACGCGATGAGCGCCACCCAGCTCACCGGCACCGCGACCACCTGGCTGGCGCGCTATCCCAGCGTGCCCCGGGACCGGGTCATCGTGCCGGGCCTGTATTCCGACCAGAACCTGTGCGCCGTGGGCGCCGATTCGGCCCTGAACGGCACGTTGCTGTCGATCCACATCTACGGCATGTTCGGCGACTCCCACACCACCGAGGCGGCCTGGGTGACTGACTTCGAGGGCGAGCTGTGCGGTTACGCCAGCCGTGCTGTGCTGACCGAGTTCGGGGTGCCGATGAACACCGGCGTCAACTACGACGGTCCGCGGGACGGCGTCAACGACATCTCCTACCTGTACGGGATCACCGACACCGTGCGCAGCCTGGGCATGGGCTCGGTCCTGTGGACGGGCGTCAAGGGCACGACCCAGACGGCCGGCCCCGGCCCCTGTGAGAACGCCTCCTGCGCGATCACGACCCTCAACACCAACGGGACGGTCAGCGTCACCAACCAGTCCGGGCTCGACCGGCTCCAGTACGGCTGGGGCGAGACCAGCAACGCCGGCGGCGGGGGCGGTACCGGGACCGGGACCGCGGTGCTGCGCGGCTCCGGCTCCGGCCGGTGCCTCGACGTCCCCGGCCAGGCCACCGCCAACGGGACGCTGCTGGACATCTGGGACTGCAACGGCGGCGCCAACCAGCAGTGGGACTACCTGGCGAACGGCGAATTGCAGGTCTACGGCAACAAGTGCCTCGACGTCCCCGGCAACGCCACCGCCGCAGGCACCCGGGTGGAGATCTGGGACTGCAATGGCGGCACCAACCAGCAGTGGACTCTCAACTCCAACGGGACGGTCGTCGGCCGCGGATCCGGGCTCTGCCTCGACGTGACGGGCGCGGGCACCGCGAACGGGACCGCCGTGGAGATCTGGACCTGCAACGGCGGCAGCAACCAGCAGTGGGCCCGGCAGTAGCCCGGCCCCAGCCCGGCCCGGGCGGGCTTACGGCGCCTGGTAGGACCGGGTGCCGCGAGCGCGGCACCCGGTCCTACCAGGCCCGGAGCCCGTGAGGTGCGCCAACACCTTGCGGGCTCGCCTGCTGTCTAGTGGGCGATACTGGGATCGAACCAGTGACCTCCTCGGTGTGAACGAGGCGCTCTCCCGCTGAGCCAATCGCCCGGGCCGTGCATCGCGGCCGCCGTGCTGGCGGGCGAACACAGACTAGCGTATCTGGTGGCCCGGCGGCGCCACGGTGACGCGGCCGGCGCCGCCCGGGGACCCCGGTGGCGGCCCGGCTGACCCGGCGCCTGGCCGTGGCGCCGTGCCCGAAAAACCCGTTCTGGGCGTGCCCGCGGCTTGTCCCAATGAATACTGAAATTTGTGCCTCGCGGATTAAGTAAGCGAATGTCGCGATTGCGACTGGGCGCGGGGCGAAAGTGGCGCGGCGGGTAGTGCTCACCTGCGCGAAGCCTGTATGCTTCCCGATCGGACAAAGCACGACTGTTCGCTATCTGAACGCAAACCGGAGGTGCGTGCGGGATGCGCTGCAGAATTCCGGGCCTGTCCCGGGTGAGACCTAGATCACATCGTGTTGTTCCTGGCCCGTGGAACAGGGCTGGGTCATGATTGCGTTGAGTCCCGAGAAGCGTTTGCCCTGGTCACGGCTGATTTGGTGCGTAGTGACCGAGGTTAGTGGTGGCAGCGTTCGCGGAATCCTCCTGGAGAAGACTTTCGTGCCTGCGTGCCCTGTCACCCTGTGAGACGGCAGCGCTGGATGGATGAAGCCCGGCGTTCCGGGATCAGACAAGGCAAAGGTTTGGCGAGGCAATGAACAGCAGCAACACCGTCGCAGCCGAGCTCGGCCTCAGACTCGTGGTTCCAGAACACGATGGCGTTCCGCTCACGGCGAGTCTTCACTACCGCGGCGAGGACCCGTACGCCATCCGCATGGCGTTTCACGTCGGGATGGATGAGCCGGTTGAGTGGATCTTCGCCCGTGATCTGCTGGCCGGCGGGATGACCGAGCCCGCGGGCGACGGTGACGTCCGGGTGTGGCCCGCCGACACGCCGTCGGGCCAGCGGGTGCTCAACATCTCGCTGTCGTCGCCGTTCGGCCAGGCCCACTTCGAGGCGCCGCTCACCGCGCTGGCCGGCTTCCTGCTGCGCACCTTCCAGGTCATCCCGGCCGGCCGCGAAGGCGAGTTCATCAACCTCGACGGCGAGCTGGACAACCTGCTGCGCCGCGGCTGACCCGCCGCCTGCCGCCGCGGTTCAGGGATCCGGGGACCCGGCGGCGCGCTCGGCGAAGATCTCGGCGGCTTTCCGGGTCACCGGCCCGGGGCAGGACGGCAGCTCGATCCCGTTGACCCGCCGGATGGGCTGCACATCCCGGGAGGTCCCGGTCAGGAAGGCCTCCCCCGCCCCGGCCAGCGCGCTGAGCGGCACGTCCTCCTCGGCGGCCCCGGCCCACTCCACCAGCAGTCCCCGGGTCACCCCGGCCAGGCAGCCCGCCGACAGCGGCGGCGTGACCAGGTGCCCCCCGACCACGGCGAACACGTTCGTCCCGGTCCCCTCGCACAGGTTCCCGGCCAGGTTGCCGAAGATCCCCTCCACGGCGCCGCGCTCCCGCGCGTAGGCCAGCGCGACCACGTTCTCCGCGTACGAGGTGGTCTTCACCCCGGCCAGCGCGCCGCGCTCGTTCCGCGGCCACGGCACCGTCACCACGTCCGAGTCGGGCGCCGCCGCCCGCGCCGGCCCGAGCACGATGATCGTGGCCGGCTCCGGGCTGGCCGGCCGCTCGGACCCGAGCGCGGCCTCCCCGGCGGTCACCGTGATCCGGATCCGGCCCTCGGCCGGGATGCCCGGCCTCCGCCAGCACCGCGGCCACCCCGGCCCGGATCCGGTCACAGTCGGGCTCAGGCAGCCCCAGCCCGGCCGCTGAGGCGCGCAGCCGGTCCAGGTGGCGGGTCAGCGCGAACGGCACACCCCCGGCGATCTTGAGCGCCTCGAAGACGCCGTCTCCCGTGGTCAGCCCGTGATCCATCACCGATACCCGGGCCTCACCAGCCGGGACGAGCGTCCCGTCGATCCACACCGTCATGGCATGGACGCTAGCGCAGCCCCCCGCACTGCGTACTGGCCGTTTGGACGAGTGAGGGCAGCAGGGCGTCGACGGCGCTGAGCTGCTCGGCCACCTCGCGGTCGACGGGCATCATCGGCACCGTGGCCCGGATGGCCGCGTGCACGGCCCGCAGCGGCTCGCTGGGCGGGGCGATCTCGGCCCGCAGGTCGATCCCCTGGGCCGCGCAGCACACCTCCACCGCCAGGCAGGTGCGCACGTTGGCGACCACCTCGCGGAGCTTGCGGACCCCGGTCCAGCCCATCGACACGTGATCTTCCTGCTTCCCGGAGGTCGGGATGGTGTCCACGCTGGACGGGTGGGCCAGCACCTTGTTCTCGCTGACCAGCGACGCGGCGGTGTACTGGGCCAGCATGAAGCCCGAGTTGGTGCCCGCGGCCGGGGCCAGGAACGGCGGCAGGCCGCGGGAGAACGCCGGGTCCAGCATCCGGTCCACCCGGCGCTCGCTGATGCTGGCCAGCTCGGCCAGGGCCATGGCCAGCATGTCCGCGGCGAAGGCGAGCGGCTCGCCGTGGAAGTTCCCGGTGGTCATCACCTCGCCGTCGGGCACCACGACCGGGTTGTCCACCACCGACGCCAGCTCGATGTCGATGACCCGCCGGGCGTGCGCCAGCACGTCCCGGACCGCGCCGTGCACCTGCGGCGCGCAGCGCAGGCAGTAGGCGTCCTGCACGGCGTGCCGGCTGTGCCGGTGGCTGGCCAGCAGCGGCGAGCCGGCCAGCAGGGCGCGCAGGTTGGCCGCGCTGTCCAGCTGGCCGGGGTGCGGGCGGATCACCTGGACCCGCTCGTCGTAGGGCCGGTCGGTGCCCAGCAGCGCCTCGATGGACAGCGCGCAGGCCAGGTCGGCCGCCTGGACCAGCATCTCCGCGTCGTGAATCGAGAAGGCCAGCAGGGCCTGCATCGGCTCGGTCCCGTTGACCAGGGACAGCCCCTCCTTGGGGGCCAGTTCCAGCGGCACGATGCCGTGCTCGGCCAGTACCTCGGCGCTGGGGCGGCCGCGCGGCGGGTCGCCGGGGCCGCGCAGCCGGCCCTCGCCGATCAGCGGCTGGGCCAGGTGGGCGAGCTGGGCCAGGTCGCCGGACGCGCCGACCGAGCCCTTGCCGGGGACGACCGGGAGGAGGCCGAGGCTCGAGCAGTTCGAGCAGGCGGCGGGGCAGGTCCTCGCGGACGCCCGAGTAGCCCGCGGCCAGCGTCCTGGCCCGCAGCAGCAGCACCGCGCGGACGGTCTGCGTCGTCCAGCGGCTCCCCGGTGGCCGCCGCGTGCGAGCGGATGATGGCGCCCTGCAGCCGGGTCAGGTCCTGCTCACCGACCCGGGTGTCGGCCAGCGCCCCGAAGCCGGTGTTCACCCCGTAGACCGGGGCGTCCCCCTCGATCGCGGTGGCCACCACCGAGCGGCTCGGGGCCATCGTGGCCCCGACGTCCGGGCCGAGTTCGGCGCGGGCCTCCCCGCGCGCCACGTCGATGACATCCTGCACGCTGAGCCCGTCGCCGGTGACGATCACTGTTCGCATGGGTGACAGCCTGCCATTCCGGGCGGCCGCGCGGGCCAGGCGGGGCGGGCCAGTGTCCAGCGCGGGGGTGCGCCGGCGGGCGCGGCGGGCGCGGGCGGCTCAGGTGCGGTCGAAGGGCTCCGGGTAGCGGAACGGGCCGGCCAGCGCCGGGTCGTAGGCGGTGAGCGTGCGGACCTGGAAGTGCGGCTCCCAGCCGGGACGCGGCGGGGTGATGCCGTACTCCGCGGCCAGCCGGAAGCCGAACCGGGCGTAGTAGCCGGGGTCGCCGAGCAGCACGACGAGCGGCTCGCCGAGGGCGTCGGCGGCGCCGAGGACGGCGTGCATGAGGGCGCTGCCGATGCCGCGCCGCTGGCGGTCCGGGCGGACGCTGAGCGGCCCCAGGGCGAGCACGGGCACGGTCCCGACGTGCCCCCGGGTGCACAGCACGTGGCCGGTGATGCTGCCGTCCCGGCTGAGCGACACCATGGACAGGGCCGGGAGCCAGGCGCCGCTGGCCCGCAGGTCGTCGACCAGCCGCGCCTCGGGCGGCGGCCCGGCCGGCTCAGGAGGCTCGCCGTGGCCCGCGGGCAGGGTGAACGCGGCCGCCGTGACGGCACGGATGGTGTCCGCGTCGCCCGGGATCTCGCGCCTGATCAGCACCGGCTCACTGTGGACCCCGGCGGCCGGGCGCGCAACCGGATATGGCCGGGGACGGAACTTGCCCGGCCGCATGGGCGGAGCGGGACTTGCCCGGCGCCCGGGCGGCGGCATGCTCGCTCTCTGGAGGTGGTGTCGTGGCCGGGCAGGTTGACCCCGAGGTCGCGGAACGGTTCAGCGCGGATTTCTGGAATGAGCGGTACAGCTCGCAGGCCAAGCTGTGGAGCGGGAACCCGAACAAGTACCTGGTCAGCGAGGTTTCCGGGCTGTCCCCCGGCGCGGCCCTGGACGTGGGCTGCGGGGAGGGCGCGGACGCCATCTGGCTGGCCCAGCAGGGCTGGCAGGTCACCGGAGTCGACATATCGACCGTGGCGCTGGACCGGGCCCGCGCGCACGCGGCCGGGGCGGGCCCGGAGATCGCCGGGCGGATCGGCTGGCAGCAGGCGGACATCTTCGCCTGGGCGCCCGAGGCGGACCGGTACGACCTGGTGTCGGCCCAGTACATGCACCCGCCGTCGGCGGTGCGGGAGAAGCTGTTCCGCGCGCTGGCCGCCGCGGTGCGGCCCGGCGGCAGCCTGCTGATCGTGGCCCATCACCCGTCCGACCTGCAGACGACGATCCCCCGGCCGAACCTGCCGGACCTGTTCTTCACCGGGGATGAGCTGGCCGCGCTGCTCGGCCCGGGCGGGTGGGACATCGTGACCAACGCCGCGCCGGGCCGCACCGCCCAGGACCCCGAGGGGCGCACCGTGACGGTCCATGACACGGTGTTCCGGGCGGTGCGGCGCGGCTAGGTTCCGGGCGGTGCTGCTCGTAGGTTGGCCGGGCGGTCGTCGGGCGGCTGAGCGGCTCGTCGGGCGGGCGGCTGGTCAGGCGGGTGAGCGGCTGGTCAGGCGGCTGGGCTCTCGAAGTAGTGGCCCTTGTCGAGGTCCTCGATGAGCCCGGGATGCGTCGGGTGCCAGTCCAGCAGTTCGCGGGTCAGCGCACTCGAGGCCGGGGAGTCGAGGCCGATGAAGCCGGCCAGGAAGCCGAACTGCTCGCCCGCCTGCTCCGCGGGGATGGAGGCCACCGGCACGCCCAGGTGCCGTCCGATCACCTCGGCGATGTCGCGGATCGGCACGCCCTCGTCGCCGACCGCGTGCAGCACCGAGCCCGCCGGGGCCTGCTCCAGCCGCCAGCCGGAACAACTGCGCGGCGTCGAGCCGGTGCACGGCGGGCCAGCGGTTGGACCCGTCGCCGAGGTAGCCGGCCAGGCCCCGGCCGCGGGCCATCCCGATCAGGGCCGTCATGAAGCCGTTGTCCCCCTGGCCGTGCACCGTCGGGGGGAGCCGGAGCACGGACGAGCGGACGCCGCGGGAGGCGAAGGAGAGCGTCATCTCCGCATTGGCCAGCCGCATCGACGGGCCGCTGGCCGGATCCGCCGCCGGGGTGCCCGGGGCATGCCCGTCGTCCCGTTCGGTGGCCACCCGCCCCGGTGCCAGCCCGAGCAGCCCGGAGGCGATGACAAACGGCCGGCCAGAACCGGCCAGCACCTCGCCGAAGGTCTCGATGGCCCCGCGATCCGCCTGCGCCGCGCCCTGGAAGTCCCCGGTGAACGCGATGTCGTGCTTGAACGCCAGGTGGATCACGCCGTCCGACGCGGCGGCCGCAGCGCGCAGGGTGTCGAGGTCATCCAGGGTGCCGCGAACGACCTGCGCCCCGGCACTGGTGAGAGCGGCAGCGGAGGCATCGGAGCGGGCCAGCCCGGTGACCTGATGACCCGCGCCAATAAGCTCGGGCACGACGGCGGAGCCGATCCAGCCGGACGCGCCGGTGACGAATACACGCATGAGAAGAACCTCCAGGTGGTCGGCCATCCCGGCACTGGTTGCGCTCGGGTGGGTCGATGTCAGTCGCTGTCATCACAGTACCACGCGATGTCAGCCGCTGCCATCAGCGTAGTACTCGATGTCAGTTACTGCCATCAACTAAGATCAGGACATGAGCCGATGGGAGCCCAACGCGCGCGGCCGCCTGGAGCAGGCGGCCCTGGAGCTCTACGTCGAGCGCGGGTTCGAGCAGACCACGGTGGCCGAGATCGCCAGGCGGGCCGGGCTGACGGAACGGACGTTCTTCCGGTACTTCGCCGACAAGCGCGAGGTGCTGTTCGCGGGCGCGGGCCAACCTCCAGGACCTGCTGGTGGCCACCCTGGCCAGTGCGCCTGATTCCGCCGCGCCGCTGGATGCGGTCGTCTCGGCCATCGAGGCGTCCGGCCCCCTGTTCCAGGAGCGCCGCGAATACTCCTGGCAGCGGCAGGCGGTCATTACCGCGAACGCCGAACTCCAGGAGCGCGAGCTGATCAAGCTCGCCGGGCTGGCCGCCGCGCTGGCCGACACGCTGCGCGGGCGCGGCGTGAAGGACCCGGCCGCGAGCCTGGCCGCCGAGGCGGGGATCGCTATCTTCCGGATCGGGTTCGAGCGCTGGGCCAAGGAAGCTGGCCAGCGGGACTTCCGGGAATTCATCCGGGAGTCGCTCGACGAGCTAAGAGCCGTGACCGTCAGGCCGGTGACGTCACCGGCCGGTCAGTCCAGGCGGCGGTCACCACCCGACTGTAGAAGCTCCGATCACGCCATCGCGAGGCCGGCCACGATGGCCCGCGCCACCGGCGAGGGATCGGTGCCATCCACCGCGAACCCGTCAGCCACATGCACGGCGGGCTGGGCGATCATCCGCGGTGCCGCGCCGCGGTGCGGCCAGGTCGCGGTGTGCACGATGAACGGGTGGCACAGGAAGACATCCCCGGCCGCGCCGGTCGCGTGGGCGACGGGAAGGCACAGCGCCGACGGGCGCCAGAAGTCGGCGTCCGCGCAGGCGCCTGGCTCACCGTGGGCCGCGAGAAACTCCGGGACCGCCAGGTGCGAGCCGCACATCAGCCGGGTCGGGGCGTCATCCGGGCCCACGTCGGTGAACAGGAAGAGGGCCAGCAGGCCGCGGGCCCGGGAACGGATGTTGACCCACCCATCCTGACCGCCGGGACCGCGGTAGCTGCCCTCGATGTGATACCCGGCGTTCGCGCGGTCCTCCGAGGGGAACCGCACGACCACCGAATTACCCACATCGACCGGCGAAATCCACCGCCCCGCGCCAATCAGCTCATTGCAGGCGGCGGCCAGCGGAGGCGACGCGCCGGCCGCCGCGAACGGCCCGGCGCCCAGGTCGTCGATCTCCGCCAGCGGCGGCCAGGCCGCCGGATCATCCCGGCGCACACCCCGCCTGCCATCGACTCCCAGATCAGCTCCCGGCAGGCCCGCACCGTCGCCGCCTCCACGGCGCCGCGGATCACCACGTACCCATCACGGATGAACCTGTCCACGTCCACGATGCCCAGTGTCGGCCCCTCGGGCCCGCAGATCATCCGGTTAAGCCCGGCCCGCCGTGCCGGCGCCCGGCGGGCCGGTCTCCTCTGGCCTGGGCGGCCGCGCGCAGGACGGCACGCCGTGGGCGCGAGTTTGCTCGCGCGCCAGGATCGGCTACAGTTCTTCACGCACCCCCGGCCTAGCCGGGGATGCACCAAGCCCGCCCTGGCGGGCATGCGGACGTGGCTCAGTTGGTAGAGCATCACCTTGCCAAGGTGAGGGTCGCGGGTTCGAATCCCGTCGTCCGCTCGGAGGCGCCGGATGCCGTTCCCGCGCGGTCTAAGGCCCGCCTACGGCTCTCGGCTTGTTATCCAAGCCACGGATTCCCAGGGACGGGACCCTTGGCGCTGGCGGAGTGGCCGAGTGGCTTAGGCAAGGGCCTGCAAAGCCCTGTACGCGGGTTCGATTCCCGCCTCCGCCTCGAGGGCGGTTAGCTCAGTGGGAGAGCGCTTCGTTGACACCGAAGAGGTCACTGGTTCAATCCCAGTATCGCCCACCAGTTTGCGCAGGTCAGAGGCCGGTTCCCGGGGACGGGGACCGGCCTTCTTGATCGTTTGTCATCAGCCTGCCATCAAGACACGCCGTGCTTTGATGACAGGAATTGAACAAACCCGGCACTGAATGGCACGGTCCCGCCTGGCCGTGATCCGGGGTCCTGTGGCGTTCGTCACGGGGCCGGCCCGGCGCGGCGGGACGGGCTGTGCGGGCGCCCTGGGGACGAGTACGGCCCGGCGCCCAGGTCGTCGATCTCCGCCAGCGGCGGCCAGGCCGCCGGATCATCCCGGCGCACACCCCGCCTCGCCATCGACTCCCAGATCAGCTCCCGGCAGGCCCGCACCGTCGCCGCCTCCACGGCGCCGCGGATCACCACGTACCCATCACGGATGAACCTGTCCACGTCCACGATGCCCAGTGTCGGCCCCTCGGGCCCGCAGATCATCCGGTTAAGCCCGGCCCGCCGTGCCGGCGCCCGGCGGGCCGGTCTCCTCTGGCCTGGGCGGCCGCGCGCAGGACGGCACGCCGTGGGCGCGAGTTTGCTCGCGCGCCAGGATCGGCTACAGTTCTTCACGCACCCCCGGCCTAGCCGGGGATGCACCAAGCCCGCCCTGGCGGGCATGCGGACGTGGCTCAGTTGGTAGAGCATCACCTTGCCAAGGTGAGGGTCGCGGGTTCGAATCCCGTCGTCCGCTCGGAGGCGCCGGATGCCGTTCCCGCGCGGTCTAAGGCCCGCCTACGGCTCTCGGCTTGTTATCCAAGCCACGGATTCCCGGGACGGGACCCTTGGCGCTGGCGGAGTGGCCGAGTGGCTTAGGCAAGGGCCTGCAAAGCCCTGTACGCGGGTTCGATTCCCGCCTCCGCCTCGAGGGCGGTTAGCTCAGTGGGAGAGCGCTTCGTTGACACCGAAGAGGTCACTGGTTCAATCCCAGTATCGCCCACCAGTTTGCGCAGGTCAGAGGCCGGTTCCCGGGGGCGGGGACCGGCCTTCTTGATCATTTGTCATCAGCCTGCCATCAAGACACGCCGTGCTTTGATGACAGGAATTGAACAAACCCGGCACTGAATGGCACGGTCCCGCCTGGCCGTGATCCGGGGTCCTGTGGCGTTCGTCACGGGGCCGGCCCGGCGCGGCGGGGCGGGCTGTGCGGGCGCCCTGGGGACGAGTATGGCCCTGGGCGGGCGGGGCTGTCGCCCGCTGGGAACGGCTGGCCGGGGCGCAGCGGGACCGGGAAGTCGAGCCTGGCGGCGTCTCCTGGCCGCCGGGCGGTCCTGTCCTGCTGCGCCTGCTGCGGGCGGCTCGGGATGCCCAGCGCCGCCGCGCCTGCCCTCGACCGGCTGAGCGCGGCGTACAGGCCTTCGGCCGCCTTTCTCGCTGCTGCCGCCTGCGCGGCGTGCTGCTGCGCCTGGCGCAGCTCGCCGACCGCCTTCGCCAGCCTGACCAGGCTCGCGGCCAGGGTGAGCGCGGTGGGCGTGGTGCTGCCGTCCTCGCTGCTGCTGATCATGGCCAGGAGCCGGGCGGCGGCGCGCAGCCGGTCGCCCTCGGTGGTCCGGTGCGGGATCTTCCCGTAGGCGGCCCGCGCGGCCCGGTCGTAGGTGTCGGCGGCCCGGCGCAGCGCCGGGTCCCGGATCGCTCGCGCCGTCGCGTGGAAGGTCGCGGCCGCCGCCCAGGCCGTATCGGCGGCCGCGGCAGGGTCTCCCCCGGCGCTGCGCCGGATCTGCTCCGCGGCTGCCTCGGCTTCGCGGGCCGCGTGCCGGTAGAACGCCTCCCGTTCCGGCGCGGTGAACCGGAACGCTCCGCCGTGCGGCCCCGGGCCGGAGCGGCCCGGATTCCAGCCTTGGCGCAGCCGGGGCAGCGTCAGCCCGGCCGCCAGCCGCCCTCCCCCGTACCACCTCGGCGTGCCGTCCGGCTCGGTGTGGCCGGGGAGCGCCACGGCGTAGCCGGTGACCTCGCCGGGGTTGATCTCGCTGTACCGCAGCCGCACTAGCACGCCGCTCTCCCGCAGCTGGGCGAAGAACCCGGCTTCGTCCCGCGCCTGCCCTGCGGCGGTGGTGACCCTGCTCCGCAGCACGGCCCGGGCCATCACCCCGTGGACCGGTGCTCCGAGGGCACTGGTCCGTGGCTGGCCCGGCCCACCGGGCCCGCAGCTTCGGCAGGGTGAGATCGGCAGCGAGCTTCCCGCCTCCGTACCAGATGACCGCGCCGTCCTTCGTGGCGTGGGCCGCCAGGCCGACCGAGTAGCCGGTGACCTCGCCGGGGTTGACCGTGCTGTGCCGCTTCCGCACCAGGACCCCGGCCCGCTCCAGCCGGCCGAAGAACTCCCGCTCCGAACTCGCCCCGGCCGCCGCGGTGCAGACCTCTCGTCGCAGCGACACCCGGGGCGCCTCGCCCCAGCCGCGCCGGGCCGCCTGCTCCGTCTCGGCCCGGCTGGCCCGCTTCGCCGCGGTCCGGTCCGCCGGAGCCGTCGCCGTCAGCCCCAGCCGCCGCTCCGCGTCCCGGCACGCCTCCCGCACGCGGAAGAAGTCATTCCAGGTCCGCACCCGCCCGCCATCCTGCCGGGCCAGCGTCGCCACGATGTGAATGTGATCCGCCGCGTGCCGGACCGCCACCCACCGCACCCCGGCCTCGTCCTCCTGCAGGCGCGAACCCGGTCCGCTCCATGACCGAGGCCGCCACCTGCCCCCACTCCGCGTCTGACAGCACCCGGTCCCCCGGCGCGGCCCGCACCGAGCAATGCCACACCGGCTTCTCGCACCCGCCCAGCGGGTCGGCCGCCAGCGGCTGAAGCAGCAACCCAGTCAGCCGCCGCAGATCCCGCGACCCATCCGCCCGCCGGTCCGGCTCCAGCTCCTGCGGATCCCCGAACCCCGCCACCAGGTGCGGGTCCGTGTGCTCATTCGCTCGCCCCGGCCCGTACAAATACCGCAGCAGTCCCCCGACGTTCGACCCGCGAACCACTTTCCCGATCATCAGGAACGTTCACCTACGATTCGCCAGAGGCCCGGCGGACTGCCGACGCAGCCAATCCCCATCAGATCCCACGCTTATTCGCCGCCTCCACCCGACCCCTGCAGGTGCGGCACCACGCCCAGTCCTGCCTGCGTGACCGCGCCCGGTCACGCCGCTGCGACCCCAGCCAGCAGCTTCCATGATGCAGCTCTGGACCGCGCCGGTCCAGAGCTATCCACCCCTTTACGTATATCTTGCTC